>NZ_QHHO01000022.1:385937-464103 GCF_003184165.1 Achromobacter sp. RW408 | reverse complement strand
CGTGTTGACGCCGGGCGGGCGGGGGACGGAGGCTTGCGGCATGGACGGATCCCGGAAAGAAGGCGGATGCCCCATCGTAGTGGCGCCGAGGCCCGCAACGGTTGCCGAATCGCCGTGCTGGTTTGCGAAATCCGCAAATCACTCGTCGGAAAAGACGTCCCTGGGAATAAAGGCCGGAAGTACACTTTCGAGGTGATTCTCTTTGAGGAATGCGCAAACATGATCGACCTCGTCGCGCTCAAGGATTTTCTGGTCCTGTGCCAGCTCAGGAGCTTCAGCCGGGCGTCCGAACGCTGCCACGTTTCGGTGTCCGGCTTGAGCCGCCGCATCCAGGGCCTGGAGCAGTGGCTCGGCGTGCCGCTGTTCGACCGTCGCAAGGCGGCGTTGGAACCGACCGACGCGGGCCTGCGCTTGCAGGCGGTGGCGACCGAGGTGGTCTATGCGCTGGAAGGCTTGCGCAAGTCGGTCCGCACCGACGCGCGTGACCGCCAGCAGCGGATCCGCTTTTGCGCGCCCCACATCATGTCGGCGGTGTTCTTCCCCGACTGGATTCCCCGCCTGCACAGCGATTTCCGGGACGCCAAATTCAGTGTCGAGTCCGACAACCTGCCGGAGTGCCTTGCCCTGCTCGACGAAGGCGCGGCCGACTATGCCGTGGCCTTGTTCGACGCCGGCGGGGCGGTGGCTCGACGCGTCGGCCTGTCCGCCGAGGGCGGCGGACTGCGCTGGCTGGAACTGGGCGGCGAACGCCTGGTGCCGGTCAGCGCGCCCAATGCGGCGGGCCGGCCGCTTTACGACCTGGCGCGGGCCGGCGGCCAGGCCATCTCGTTCCTGGGCTATGCGGACGAATGCCATCTGGGCTGGTCATTGCGCCCCTTGCTGGATGGGCTGGACCTGGACCTGCAACAGAGCCACAACGCCAGCCTTACCGACGGCTTGCGGCTCATGGCGTTGTCAGGACTGGGCGTGGCATGGCTGCCGCTGTCGCTGGTGCGCGGCGACCTGGACGCCCGCAAGCTGGTACGCGCGGGTGGCGCGGCGTTCGAGGTGCCGCTGCGCCTGCGATTGCTGCGCGGGGATGCCATCCTGGCGGAGCAGGCCGAGCGGTTGTGGCAACACCTGCAGGCGTTGGCGCGGCCGGCGGCGGACGCGCCGCTGGCCGAGCTGGTCGCGGGTTGAAGCGGCATGCTTGACAGTCAACCAACCAACTAGTAGATTGGTTGCCGTATGCAGCCGTCCGGATCCGTCCGATGCGGCTCGGGCGCCAGGGCATCTTGCCCCCCGCCAGTCACCACAGTGAATTCCCATGAGTCTGGAGCTTTCCCCCCGGGCCATCGAGATCGTCGAGCAGACCAAGCTGCTGCTTGCCGCCGGTGGATACCACGGATTCAGCTATGCCGACGTATCCGAGCGGGTGCATATCGGCAAGGCCAGTATCCATCACCATTTTCCGACCAAGGCGGAGCTGGTGCTGGCGGTCGTGGCGCGGCACCGCGCGCAGGCGCGTGAAGGCCTGGCCGGACTCGATCGGCACGTCGAGGATCCGCTGGCGCGGCTTACCGCCTATACCGAGTACTGGGCCCAGTGCATCCGCGAGGGCTCGCTGCCCATGTGCATCTGCGCGATGCTGGCTGCCGAATTGCCGCTGATTCCCCCGGAAATCGCCGACGAGGTGCGCGCGTATTTCGGCGAGTTGAGCGGCTGGCTGGCGTCGGTGCTGGAAAAGGGCGTGGCCACGGGCCATTTCCGTCTTCGTGATGGCGTCCAGGCCGAAGCGCAGGCGTTCATGTCCACCGTCCACGGCGCCATGCTGACCGCGCGGGCCGTCGGCGATCCCGACGCGTTCGCCTCGATTACGCGCGCGGCCATCCGCCAACTGACCGCGCCTGCCTGACGATTCCCGCGATGCGCGCCGGCCGGCGCGCATTTTTTTGAACCATTAAACCTACCAACTAGTTGGTTGTTTTTCCTGGAGACTGCATCCATGCCTCATCCCATTTCCCCGCTGGGGGCTGCCCATACCCTCATCAGTCTCGTGCCCGCCATCGCGGGCCTGTACAGCTTCGCGCGTTATCGCGGAATCGACAGCGCGACAGTCGCCGGCAAGGTCTACCTGGGTGGATTGCTGGTGGCCGTGTTCACCGCCTTCGGATTGTCCAGCACCGGCGGATTCAACGCCGGCCATGCGCTGGGCATCCTGGCGCTGCTGTCGATCGCGGGCGCCTTGCTGGCGTCGCGCCTGCCGCCGCGCGTGCGGGCGCGGCCCTATCTGTCCCAGCTTGGGTTCTCGTTCAGTTTTTTCCTGATGTGGATTCCCGGCATTGCCGAAACGTTGACGCGGCTGCCGCTCTCGCATCCGCTTGCCGATGGGCCGCAATCGCCCTTGGTGCGTGGCGCGTTGGCGACGTGGCTGGCGCTGTTCGCGGTGGGCGTGGTGGCGCAGATGCTCTGGATCCGCGCGCAGCGCCGGCGCGAGCCCGCCATCCGAAGGGCATCGGCATGAGCGCCAAAGCCATTGATCCCATGGGCTCGGTCCGGATCGACGATGTCCGCGATCCCTACCGTGCCGAACGCCTGCGGGCACAGGCTCGGACCGAGCGGGCGGGCTTCGCGCGCACGCAGGCCGCGGCGTTGGCGCTCGCGCAGGCGGGGCGTTCGCAGGCCGCGGCAACGGCGGCATCGCCGCAACGCGGCGCGGGCGCCGGCAGGCCGGCCGTCGGCGTGCCCCTTGACCGGCTGGGCGATCAATACACTGCCCATTGCCTGCGCAATGCGATCCAGGCGTTCCACGACGCGCAGGCCCGCCTGCTGGCGCGGGGCATCGCGAACAACCAGGCTTTGCGCGAGGAACAGGCAGCGTTGCGCGCGCGCGCCGACGCGGCCAATGACCTTGGCACCATCCAGGGCCTGCTGCCGTTGCAGGCGCATCGTATCGCGGCGAGCCTGCCGTTGCTGCTGCCGCCACCACTGGCGGTTGTGGCCGGCGCCGCGGGCATCTCAAAGCGCGATCGCGCTTCGAGATGGATGGGTCAGGATTCGCAGGTCCATCCCGCGGGGGCGTGGTCGGCCGAAAACCGCAGCGACGGCCAGTAGCCCGGCATGAACCAGGCCGCGTCGCGCGGCGCGAGATGCAGGACGTAGCCGCCATCGGCCGTCATCACCAGGTCGGACGGCGCAAAGCCTGCCATGAAGGCGATGGGCGCATCGTCGGGATCGCCGGTTTCGCGGCCGGCCTGCCACAGGAAGCGCAACGCGGCGTCCAGGCGCGCCGGCAGCGCTTGCGCGATGGCGCGGGCCGATGCCAGCAGCGTGGCGGTGGCCCGAACTTCTTCCGCCAGCAACACCAGGCGCAGCCGGCCGCCGTCGGCCGACACGCAATCCAGCCAGGTTTCCCGGGCGGGAATGCCGTCATGCACGCAGGGTTGCAGCGTCGCGGATTGCGCCGTCGCCATCAGGCAGCCCCTTGGCCTTGCGGCCGCGATGATTCCCGGCGCGGCGGCGTCATGTCGCCGGACAGGCCTGCGACGTCCGCGCGTTTCACCGTGCCGCGGCGCCGGACAGGCGCTTCCAGGAATCGTTCGTGCAACTGCGTCATGCCGGCTCCGGTTCAGGGCCGCGGCGAATGGCGAAATGCCGGCGCGGTCTGCCATGATGCCATTTCCGGATCGCGCATTGAAGGCCCGCGCCGGGCAGGGGGCCGATGTATATACTCACTCGACATTTCAAGCGGCTCGTCTTCCGGCGGCCGTTCTCGATGCAAGGGGACCGTCGACAATGACAGACAAGGCCGCCAAATCCCTGTCGTTGAAGCAATTGGAACTGTTCATCGCGCTGGCGTCCTCGGACAACATCGCCAGCGCCGGCGCGCGCCTGGGGATGACGCCGTCGGCGACAAGCCATGCGCTCAAGACGCTGGAACTGACGCTGGGCGCGCCGTTGATCGACCGCAATGTCACCGGCGTCCAGCTGACCTACGCGGCGCAACAGATCCTGCCGCACGTGCGCGACGTGTTCGCGTCCCTGCAGGTGGTGCGGGCCACGGTCAGCGCCAGCGCGGGGCTGCGCGCCGGGATGCTGACGCTGGGATCGCTGGGCGCGAGTTCGTCGTTGAATATCCTTCCGCAGTTGCTGGAGATGTTCAAGGCGCGCTATCCGGGCGTCGACGTCTTCGTCACCGAAAAGCCCGATCCGGAAATGGAGCGCGCCCTGATCGAGCGCCGCATCGAGATCGGCGTGGTGGCGCTGCCCAAACCCGACTTCGATACGCTGCCCCTGGTGTCCGACGAACTCATGGTCGTGCTGCCGCAGGGGCATCCGCTGGCCAGGCTGAGCGTGATCGGCGTCAAGGACCTGGCCGCGTATCCGCTCATCATGACGCGCGCCGGCTCGCAGCCGGTGATCACGCGCATGTTCGAGCGCGCCGGCATCACGCCGCGCATCGCCCACGACCTCTCGCAGATCATGTCGATCCTGGAGTTCGTCAGGAGAGGCCAGGGCATTTCCGTGCTGGCGTCGCTGGTGTTGCCCGACCGCTACGACGGCCTGGTCTACCGGAAGATCGGCCCCGCGGTCAAAAGGCGCATCGGACTGGCCTGTCTGAACGAACGGCGGCTTTCCCCGGCCGCCCACGCATTCTGGACCATGGTGCGCGAGGCCGCGCCCGGCATGACGTTTCCGGTGATGTGACGGCGGCTCACGCGGTTGGCGCGTGTTTTTTCCGGCTGCGCGATTTGGCCAGTTTCCAGAACGCCGCGGCCGCGGGCGACAGCCGGCTTTCGTTGAGACAGGCCAACCCGACCCTGCGGGAAGTGAGGGGTGCGATCGCCTTGTAGACCACGCCGTCGTACCTGGCCGGCAGGGCCAGCGACGCCACCACCGAAATGCCTTCGCCGCGCGCGACGAAGTCGAGGATGGAGAGCATCTGCGACAGCTCGTGGGTCACTTTGAGCGAAACGTCGGCCCGGCTGAACATCCTGGCCACCAGCCCCTGTGAACCCGCATGCGTGAGGATGAAGGGGAACTGCGCCAGCCGCCCGACTTCGATCGTGTCCAGGCTGGCCAGCTCGTGCCGCGCCGGCACCACGGCCACCAGCTCGTCGTTGGCGATCGTCACGGTGTCGAACTGCGGCTTGGGCAGCGTGACGACGCCGATTTCAAGGCGCCGCTCTATCAGGTCCTGCACGATGTCCGCGTCGGCCTTTTCGAAGACCCTCAGGTCGATGCCCGGATACAGCTTGCGAAACTGCTGCAACAGCGGCGGCAACAGCCGCAGCGACGAGCTCAGGCCGAACGAGCCGATCTTCAGCATCCCGCTTTTCAGGCCGACGCTGGCGTTGGCCGTGGCCTGGATCAGTTGCAGGGCCGCGAACACGTCGCGCACGTGCGGCAGGATCTGCTCGCCCGCATGGGTCAGTTCGAGCTGCGGCGCATTGCGGTCGATCAGCAGCACGCCCAGGGTCGACTCCAGCGCGCGCAGGGCGTGGCTGGTGGCCGAGGGCGTCATGCCGATCTTGGCGCCGGCACTGGCGATGCCGTCGGCGCTGGCCAGGGACAACAGCAGTTCCAGCTGGCGCAGGGTGGGGACGTCGGGCCCGAGGGGCGAAATCATATTGAATCCAAATTCAATTGAGATTGAATCATGTGAATTCTAGACTGATTCCAACTCGTCAGGGATTCCGCCCATGTTCGCTCCCATCATCTCCGCTCTGCGCCTTTCCCCCATCCAGGTCATGGCGGAACGAACCCGCCAGGCCATCCAGCAAGGCCACAGCGTCATCGACATGACGCTCGGCGAGCCGGATTTCCCCACGCCGCAGCACATCGGCGAGGCGGCGATCCGCGCCATCCGCGATGGTGAAACCCGCTACACCCCCATCAACGGCAGCACGCGGCTGCGCGAGGCCATCGTCGCCAAGTTCAGGCGCGACAACGGCATCGACTGCTCCATCGCCGAGATCAGCGTGGGCTGTGGCGGCAAGCAGGTCATCTACCAGGCGTTCCTGGCGACCCTGAGCCCGGGCGATGAGGTCATCATGCCGGCGCCTTACTGGGCCTCCTACAGCGATATCGTCGTCATGAATGGCGGCGTGTTGCGCCCGATCATGACGTCGCCGCAGCGCGGTTATGCGCTGGCGGCGGCCGATCTGGCGGCGGCGATCGGCCCCCGGACCAAATGGCTGGTCCTGAATTCGCCCAGCAATCCCAGCGGCACCGCCTACGACCGCGCCCAACTGGCCGAATTCGCGCAGGTCATCCGCCAAAGTCCCCACCGGGATTTCTTCATCCTGGTCGACGATATCTACGAGCACATCCTGTACGACGGACGCGCCTTCCACACCCTGGCGCAGGTGGCGCCGGACCTCGCGGATCGCATCCTGACCGTCAACGGCGTGTCGAAAGCCTATGCCATGACGGGATGGCGCCTGGGCTACGCCTGCGGGCCGCGGCACCTGATCGAGGCGATGACCAAGCTGCAGATGCAGATCAATTCACACACCTCGTCCATCTCCCAGGCCGCGGCGGTGGCCGCGCTGGAAGGGCCGCAGGACGAAGTGCGGCGGCGTTGCCAGGCCTTTCAGCGCCGCCGCGACTTCCTGCATGACGCGCTTTCCGGGATCGCCGGGCTCCATACGCCGCGGCCCGAAGGCGCGTTCTACCTGTTTCCCGACGTGCGGGCCTGTCTTGGCCGCCAGGCGCCTGGCGGCGAACGCATCGCCGACGACGTGGCCCTGGCTGCCTATCTGCTCCGAGCCGGCGTCGCGGTGGTGCCCGGCTCCGGCTTCGGCATGCCGGGCTTCCTGCGGCTGTCGTACGCGACCTCGGACGAGAACCTGCGCATCGCCGCCGAACGCATGGCGTATGCCTTGGGCAACCTGACCTGAACGCCTTGCCCGATCGGCGCGGCCGGTCGGCATTCCTGCAACAAGGGGCGCGACGAGCCGACCGCATCGGCCCCGGAACCGCGTCCCGCTTTTTTCTGGATCATCCATGTCTACCGTTTCCCAGATCATCGGCCAGCGTCTTTATGAGGCGGGGTGCCGGCACGCGTTCGGCATCCCGGGAGGGGAGGTGCTGTCGGTCATGCGCGGCCTGGACGAAGCCGGCGTGAAGTTCACGCTGGTCAAGCACGAGAACTCCGGCGGCTTCATGGCCGAAGGCGCGTTTCATCGGTCCGGCGCGCCCGGCGTGCTGATCGCGACGCTGGGGCCGGGCGTCGCCAACGCCGTCAACGTGGTCGCCAACGCGCTGCAGGACCGGGTGCCGATGTTGTTTATCACCGGCTGCGTCGACGAGGACGAGGCCGCTACCTATACGCATCAGGTGTTCGACCACGCGGCATTGATGCGGCCGATCACCAAGGCATCGCTGCGCATGTCCGCCGGCGCCGCGCAGGCCATCATCGACAAGGCGCTCGCCATCGCCATGGACGACCCGCCGGGGCCGGTGCACGTGGATGTGCCGATTTCGGTGGCCCTGCAGGAAGTCATGCCCGCCAGGGGCGCGCGGCGCGTGCCGCCGGCGCCGGTGGCGCCGGCCGATACGGACCGCTTCCAGCAAGCCCGCGCCTGGCTGGCGGCGGCCAGGCGGCCCGTGATCATCGCGGGGGTCGAGGCCCTGCATCATCACGCGCAGGCGCAGGTCGAGGCGCTGGTGCGGGAGTTGAGGATTCCGCTGATCACGACCTACAAGGGCAAGGGCATCGTGGACGAGCGCAGCGACATGGTGATCGGCGGCATGGGGCTGTCGCCATTGGCAGACCAGGTCGTGCTGCCGCTCGTCCGCGAGGCCGACGTGGTCCTGCTGGCCGGCTACGACCCGATCGAGATGCGCGTGGGATGGCGCAATGTCTGGGCCGACGACGCGCGGGTGATCGAGGTGTCCGCGACCCGCAACACCCATTACATGCACCAGTCGGCGATCTCGTTCGTCGGCGATATCAGGCACAGCCTGGCCGCGCTGGGCGCCGGGCTGGCGGGGCAGTCGCAATGGACCGAAGGCGCCGTCGCCGATATCAAGCGCGCCATCGCCGCCATCTACCGCGCCGACGAGGAATGGGGGCCGGCCGCGATCGTCGATGTGGCGCGGGCGTTGCTGCCCGCGAACACCGTGGCCTCGGTCGACAGCGGCGCGCATCGCATCCTTTTGTCGCAAGTGTGGCAATGCCATGAACCGCGGACCCTGATGCAGTCCTCGGCGCTGTGCACCATGGGCTGCTCGCTGCCGCTGGGCATCGGCGCCAAGCTGGCCGAGCCCGAACGGCCGGTGGCCGTGTTCACCGGCGACGCGTGCCTGGAAATGACGCTGGGCGAACTGGCGACGGCCCGCGACGCGCGGGCGCCGGTGATCGTCTTCGTCTTTGCCGACGAATCCCTGTCGCTGATCGAGATCAAGCAGCGCGCCAACGGCCTGCCCAACCTGGGCGTGGATTTCGCGGGCACCGATTTCGCCGGCGTGGCGCGCGCCATGGGCGGCCTGGGATTCGAGGTCGGCAGCCGCGCCGAACTTGCCGCCGCGATTCGCGAGTCGCTGGCGTCGGATCGCTTTGCATTGATCTCGTGCCGCATCCCGAGAAAGGCCTACGACGGCCGCATCTGACCGCTGTTTCGACGACCAAGCCCCTGCAAGAGGGGCTTTTTCATAACCGGAAGGGGAAAACACATGAAGCGCCGTCATTTCATCCAGGCTTGCGCGTTGTCGCTGGCCGCCGCGTCGCGGGTCCAGGCCCAGGACCGCGTCATCCGTATCGTCGTGCCTTTCGCGCCGGGGGGCTCGGCGGACCTGATCCCGCGCCTCATCGCGGGGGCGCTGGCGGAGCGCCTCGGGCAGAGCGTCATTGTCGAAAACAGGCCGGGCGCCGGCGGCGCGGTGGGCGCCCTGCATGTATCGCGCGCGGCGCCGGACGGGCTGACGCTGGGAGTGGCCACGGTCAGTACGCATGCGATCCAGCCCGCCGTCTCGGCCAGGCCCGGCTACCAGCCCCTGCGCGATTTCTCCCCCATCTCCAATCTGGCCGACGTCCCCAACATCGTGTCGATCAATCCGCGACTGCCTGCCGCCAATCTGGTGGAGTTCGTCGCGCTGGCCAGGCGCAAGGACGGCGAGCTGATGTTCGGATCGCCGGGCGTTGGCTCGCTTGGGCACATGATGGGCGAACTCCTGGCGCAGACGACCGGCGCGCGCCTGCGGCACGTGCCGTACCGCGGCGCGGGGCCGGCCTTGCAGGACGCGATCGCCGGCCACGTCGACGTGCTGTGCGATAACCTGCCGGCCTCGCTGCCGCACGTGCAGGGCGGACGCTTGCGCGCGCTGGCGGTCGCCTGGCCGGGGCGTGTCGCGCAACTGCCCGACGTGCCGACATTTGCCGAGGCCGGCATCCCGGCGCTCAACGATCCCGCGTGGTTCGGCCTGGTCGGTCCGGCGGGCATGCCCCCCGCTTTGGTGGCGGCCTTGCAGGAAGCGGTCATGGCGGCATTGAAACGGCCGGAGGTCGCCGCCCGGATCGTGGAATTGGGCGCCGTGCCGCGCGCCAATGCGCCGGAGGAATTCTCCAGGCAGATCGGCGTCGAACTTGAAAAATGGCGGTCGGTGGCGAAACGCGCCAACATTTCCTTGGAGGCGTGATGGCATCCTCTCTTCCTGATGGCCTGCACGCGGCCCTGTCGTGGCTGGAGCGGCTGGTGGCATGCGAGACGGTGTCGGGCACGGCATCGAACCTGCCGTTGCTGGGGATGATCGAGGAGGCCTTGCGCGGGCTGGGGTTCCGCATCCGCTACACCTACAGTCCGGATGGGCGGCGCGCCAACTTGTATGCCAGCCACGGCGGCGATGTCGGCGGCATCCTGCTGTCCGGGCATACCGACGTCGTGCCGGTGGCCGGCCAGGAATGGTCGCGCGCGCCGTTCGAGCTGTCGCGCGAAGGCGACCGGGTCTACGGCCGTGGCGTATGCGACATGAAGGGATTTCTCGCCTGCGTGCTGTCGGTGCTGGCGCGGCTCGACCTGAAGGCCTTGAAGCGGCCCGTGCATGTGGCCTTCACCTTCGATGAGGAGATCGGCTGCATCGGCGTGCGCAGTCTGCTGGAGGATCTGCGCGGACTCGGCATCCGGCCCGAGGCCTGCGTGGTGGGCGAGCCGACCGGAATGGCGGTGGTGCGCGCCCACAAGGGGCGGCATGCGCTGCGGTGCCGGGTGCTGGGCCGCGCGGCGCATTCGTCCCTGAGCGGCCTGGGCGTGAACGCGGCGCAAGTGGCCTGCGCCCTGGTGGCGGAAATCACGGAGCAGGCCGGGCAGCTGGCGCAGCGGGAGGTGGACGAGGATTTCTACGTGCCGTTCTCCACCATGGCGGTCTGCCGCGTGCACGCGGGGCAGGCGGCCAACGTCATCCCGGAAAGCGCCGAATTCGACTTCGACCTGCGTTTTCTTCCCGGCGTCGATCCCGATGCCGTGCTGGCGCCGATCCACGCGCGCGCGGCCGAACTGCAGCGACGCATGCGCGACAAGGTCGAGGCCTCGCGGGTCGACGTCTTCCGCCGCACCGCGGTGCCGGCGCTGGTATCCCGGCGCGACGAGGACGGCATCGTCGCGCGCCTGTTCCAGGCGGGGGCGGGCAAGGGCGGCCACGTGGCGTTCACCACCGAAGCGGGCCTGTATCAGGCTGCTGGCATCCCGACGGTGGTGTGCGGGCCGGGCGATATCGCCCAGGCTCACACCGCGGACGAGTTCATTGCGGTGGAGCAGCTGGCGTTGTGTGAAGGGGTCCTGGCGCGCCTGCTGGCGCAATGACACCGGCGGACGGAATTCAGGGTTTGCCGCCCGGCGCGCCCTCCCGCGCTGCGCGGGCCAGGCGCTGGCCGCGCAGTTCCGCCCGGCGCCGGCCGACATGCATGAGCGCCATGCCGGAAATGGCCAGGGCGGCGCCGAGGAACAGGCTCTTGCTGGTGGGTTCGTCCAGCCACAGGCTGGAGAACAGCACGCCGAACACGGGCACCAGCGTGATGTAGCCCGAAGCCGCGCCGGCGCCCAGCGCTTTGACGCCCTCGAAGTACCAGGCATAGGCGACGGCTGTGGCGCCGAAGGCCAGGGCCAGCAGGCTGACCCAGGCATCCGCCGGCGCGCCGCGCAGCGCGCCCCAGGCCGCGGTGCCTTCGAATCCGATGCTGGCCAGCAGGAGCAGCAAGGCGCCGATCACGGTGGTGACCGTGGTGGTGGTCAATGCGTCCACGCCCTTGAGCACCAGCCGGCCGATCAGCGTGTACGCGACCCAGCAGGCCACGCAGCCCAGCAGCAACAGCTCGCCGATGCCGACCGAGCCGGGCAGGGCGGCGCTCGGTCCGTTGCCGCTGATCGCGATGTAGGCGCCGATGGCCGACAAGACCATGCCCGCCAGGATCGCCGGGTTCAGGTGCTCCCTGAACAGGATGGCCGCCAGCAGCAGCGTGGCGCCGGGATTGAGCGTCACCACGATGGCGGCCTTGCCGGCCGGCACCAGCTGCAGGCTCAGCATGAAGAAGGTCGAGTAGCCGAATACGCCCGCCATGGCCGCGGCGGCCAGGCCGAGCCACTGGTTGCGCGTCAGTTTCTTCAGGTCGCGCAGCGCGGACGCGCGATGCATCCACAGCACCAGCACCACGCTGGCGAACAGGAACCGCAGGCTGGCCGCGGCCAGCGGGGCCATCGCCTGCGCAACGACCTTGCCCCAGGACCACGACGCGCCCCAGAGCGCCGCCATGCCGACCAGGCGCAGGTGCGTGGCCATCAACGTATTTTTCATTTGTGCTTCGAAGGTGAGGAGGCGGTGGCGGCGAATCGGGACGATGCAAGCGTAGTGCGTCGTGGTGGCGTTGGCAACGTCAATTCGCGCGGGGCGTTCTTGAAAAAAATCTCAATTGAAGGTGAAGGGACCGAATTCTAGACTGCCTCGACATCAATCGTGGAGACAGGCATGCAGTCGATGATCCCCGGCGCGCTCGACGGCGTGCGCATTCTTGACCTTTCGCGCATTCTGGCCGGTCCCAGCGCCACCCAGCTGCTGGGCGATCTGGGCGCGGACGTGGTCAAGGTGGAGAAGCCCGGGGAGGGCGACGATACGCGCAAATGGGGGCCGCCCTACGTTGTCGGCAAGGATGGCCGCGACACGGACGAGAGCGCCTACTACCTCAGCGCCAATCGCAACAAGCGCTCGATCGCCATCGACATCGCCACCGAGGACGGGCGCGCGCTGCTGCACCGCCTGCTGGCCCGGGCCGATGTGCTGGTGGAAAACTACAAGGTCGGCGGACTGGCCAGGCATGGACTGGACTATCCCAGCCTGCGCCAGCGCTATCCCGGCCTGGTGTATTGCTCGGTCACCGGCTTCGGCCAGACCGGCCCCTACGCCCGGCGCGCAGGCTATGACTTCCTGATCCAGGGCATGGGCGGCATCATGAGCCTGACCGGCGAGACCGACGGCACGCCGATGAAGGTGGGCGTCGGTATCGCCGACGTCATGACGGGCATGTACGCGGCGGTCGGCATCCTGGCGGCGTTGCGCCATCGCGACGCGACCGGAGAAGGGCAGCAGATCGACATTTCGCTGCTGGACAGCCAGATCGCCTGGCTGGTGAACGCGGGCACCAATTACCTCGCCAGTGCAGAGGTCCCGAAGCGGCTGGCCAACGGCCATCCGAACATCGTGCCGTACCAGGTGTTCGAGACGGCCGACGGGCCGATGATCCTGGCGGTCGGCAACGATGGGCAATTCCGGCGTTTCTGCGAGGTCGCCGGCATCGAAGCGGTGGCGCGGGACGAGCGCTACGGCACCAACGTCGCGCGGGTCCGGCACCGAGAGGCCGTGTGTGAAGCCGTGCAGGCGGCGCTGCGCACCCGCCCGCGCCAATACTGGCTGCAATCGCTGGAGGCCGTGAACGTGCCGTGCGGACCGGTCAACGATCTGCGCGAGGTGTTCGAGGATCCGCATGTGCAGGAACGCGGCGCCCATCTGCGCATGCCCTGCGACTGGGCGCGCGATGGCGCGGTGAGCCTGCTGGCCAACCCCTTGAAGCTGTCGCGCACGCCGGTGTCGTACCGGCGTGCGCCGCCGCGCCTGAACGAGCACGTCGACGAGATCCTGCGCGATTGGGGCGGCGGCGCGCGGGCATAGCGCCCGCGGCCGCGGGCCGGTATCCGAAGCAGAAGCAATCAGGCCCCGATCCGAGGGCCGATCCACCAGAGGAGACAGACATGGACAGGAGACAGTTGTTGTTGCTTGCCGCGGCCGCCCCGTTCGGCAGGGCGCTGGCCGCCAGCGGATACCCCTCGCAGACGATACGGCTGGTCGCGCCGTATGCGCCGGGCGGCACCGTGGACATTCTTTCGCGGCAGCTGGCCGAGCCACTGCGCGCCGGATTGGGCCAATCGGTGATCGTCGAGAACCGTGGCGGCGCGGGCGGGACCCTGGGCGCGGACGCGGTCGCCAAGGCCAGGCCGGACGGCTACACCATTCTCTTCGGGGCGGTGCACCATGCGATCGCGCAGTCGGTCTATCCGAAGCTGGGCTACGACATCCGCGAGATGTCCGCGGTGGGTTTCCTGGGACGGGTCAATCACGCGCTCATCGTCAACAAGGACCTGCCGGCCGGCAATGTGGCGGAACTGGTCAGGCTGCTGAAGGCGGACCCGGAGAAGTACAGCTACGCCACCCCGGGCGCCGGCACCATGCAGCACCTGATGGCGGAGTACTTCAAGAGCGTGACCGGCACCCGGATGATGCACGTGCCGTATCGCGGCTCGGCGCCGGCCATCGTCGACATCATCGCCGGCAACGTGCACATGATGTTCGAGACCATGCCGTCGGCCATCCAGCACATCCGGGCCGGCAGCGTCCGCGCCATCGCGGTTACGTCCAAGGACAGGTCGGCCAGCCTGCCCGATGTCCCCACCGCCGCGGAAAGCGGCGCCGAGAACTACGACGCGACCAGCTGGTACGGCATCTATGCGCCGCCCGGCACTCCCGCGGATACGGTCGCGTCGCTGAACCGGGCCGTCAACGGCGCCTTTGCCGACGCGCCGTTCGCGCGGCGATGGGGGGAGCTGGGCGCGGACGCCGGCGGCGGCACGCCCGCCGAGCTGGCGCAGTTGACCCGGGCCGAGGCCGCGCGTTGGGCGCAAGTCGCGCGCAACGCCAACATCAAAGTGGGCTGAGCGGCGCGCGCTGCGCATTTTTTTCAGCGGCAATCAGGAGAAATCATGGTGGTACTTTCGAAGGAACAAGCGGCGCTGCGGCAGCGCGCCCGGGAGCTGGCCCAGCAGGCGTTCAAGCCGACCGCGGCGCACACCGACCAGAGCGAGCAGTATCCGTGGGACAACGTGCGCCAGCTGTGCGACCAGGGGTTCATGGGGATGACCATCCCCCGCGAATACGGCGGCCAGGGGCTCGGCCACCAGGACACGATCATCGTGGTCGAGGAGATGGCGAAGGCGTGCGCGACCATGGGCCGGATCACGGTCGAGGCCAACATGGGCGCGATCGGCGCCATCATGCGGTACGGCACGCATGAACAGAAGCAGCGGGCCGCGGCCTGCGTGCTGGCGGGCGACAAGCCGGCCATCTGCATCTCGGAGCCGCAGGCGGGCAGCGCCGCCAGCGAGATGGCGACGCGGGCCGTGCGGCATGGCGACGACTATCTCATCAACGGCGAGAAGTACTGGATCACCGGCGGCGGCGTTTCGCGCCTGCACCTGATATTCGCCCGCGTCATCGAAGACGGGGTCGACCAGGGCATCGGCGCGTTCATCCACATCAAGGACGATCCCGCCCTCCAGGACGGGCTGGCGGTCACGCAGCGGTCGTACGCCATGGGGGTCAGGGGCATCCCGGAGACCTATCTGCGCTTCACCGACCTGAAGGTGCCCAGGTCCATGCTGGTCGTGCCGCCCGAAGGACTCAAGCGCGGGTTCGCGGGGTTGATGCAGGCATACAACGCGCAGCGCGTCGGCGCCGGCACCGTGGCGCTGGGCATTGCGCAGGGCGCTTTCGAAGAGGCAGTGGCATACGTGAAGCAACGCCACCAGTTCGGCCGCCCCATTGCCGAATTCCAGGGCTTGCAGTGGATGATCTCGGACATGGCCATCCAGCTCAACTGCGCGCGGCACATGCTGCACGCCGCGGCCAACAGCGGCACGCCGGAGACTTTCGGCTTTCCGGACATCTCGCTGGCCGCGCAGGCCAAGATCGTGGCGGCCGAGACCGCGCAACGCGTCACCAACGACGCCTTGCAGCTGCATGGCTCGTCCGGCTATGGGCGCGACCTGCCGCTGGAACGCCACGTGCGCGACGCGCGCATGTTCACCATCGCGGGCGGCACCGCGCAGATCCTGCGCACCCAGGTGGCGTCATCGATCCTGGGGATGAAGCTGCCACAGACGCGCGACGGCTATATCCGGGGGCGGTGACGGCATCGCGGTCCGGCCCGAGCCTGGCGGGATTTTGTTGCAATTGTCATGGATTGCCGCCCGGCCCCAGGCATAACGGTGTTGAATCTGTCGCGGAACAGGAACTGGGGAGTCTGGCGTGCCGCTAGAGTTCGCTCCGATCGAGTCGGCATTCATGGAGACGCTGCAGCAGGCCGGCCTTGTATGACTGGATGACAGTGCTGTGGGTATCATTGATTCCCTTGGCGTTGGCGCTGGCCGCATTGGCGGCCAGCGTCGCTGGCGCGCAGCGGCCCGGATAGCCTTTCGCGCGGCCGCGCCATCCCCCGATTTCAGCAACAGGAGTCCCCATGATTCGTCCGCATGCGCCCAGCCGCATCCTTTTCGCCCTGGCCGCCATGCTTGCCGCCGCCGGCAGCGAGGCCCAGGATCGGCCCGCCGTGCTCAAGGCGCTGGAGACGCGCGGCCTGCGCGTGGTGCAGGAATTCAAGGTCGACGGCAACCTGCGCGCCTTCGCCGGCGTGGCTGGCGACCAGCCCGTGGCGATCTATGTCACCCCCGATGGCAACGCCATCGTCGGCGCGCGCCTGGATGCCCAGGGCAAGCCGCTTGACGACGCCAGGATCGAGGCCCTGGTCAGCAAGCCGATGGGCGACCAGGCCTGGGCGCAGCTGGAAAAATCGACGTGGGTGCTCGACGGCCGGAAGGACGCGCCGCGCATCATCTACACCTTCAGCGATGCCAATTGCCCCTATTGCCACAAGTTCTGGGAAGCCGCGCGTCCGTGGGTGGATTCCGGCAAGGTGCAATTGCGGCATGTGCTGGTGGGCGTGATCCGGCAGGACAGTCCCGCCAAGGCCGCCGCCATCCTGGGCGCCGCCGATCCGTCTGCCGCGTTGATCGAGAACGAACACAAGTTCGACAAGGGCGGCATCACGCCTGCCAAGAGCGTGCCCGACAACATCGGCAAGATCCTCGACGACAACCAGGCGCTGATGGTGTCGCTGGGCTTTCGCGGCACGCCGGGCATCGTCGTGCGCGACGACAGCGGCGCGCTCAAGAAGTACAACGGCATGCCGCAGGCCGGCAAGCTGGCCGAGGTGTTCGGGCCGCGCTGACGCGGCCGCGCCTGGTTCAGTACGCGCCGGCGGGCAGGACGTCCGCGAGATACGCCCCGGGGTCCGGCGCCGGATTCAGCATATGCCGTACCCAGGCGTCGCGCTCGTGCGCGGTAACCACCAGTTCCCAGACGCAGGCCAGCGCTGGCGCCTGCACCGGGGCGTAATGGCCGGGACGCGCGAGCGGCGCCGACAGCATGCGCTGGCAGGCGATGCCGCCCGTGATCCACCAGTCCACCAGCAGCCATACGGCTTCCTGGCCCACATGCACCATGCAGAAGCCCAGGCCATGGCTGCGGGCGTCCTGCGCATGTTCGGCCAGCGCCTCGCCCGCGGCCGCGCGCGCCGCGGCGGCGAGCGCGGCATCCAGCAAGGGCGCCGGATGGCGCGCATCGTGATGAATGGCGTAGGCCTTGAGGATGTGGCCGGCCAGATTCCAATTGCCCTGTGGTTCGAAGCGCCGCGGCAGATAGGGTTCGGGGGGATGGGTCATGAGAGCCGGCCGGTGGAAGGACGAGGCCATTCTACTTTGCCATCGGCCAAGGACAGTTACCGCTACTCACCACTTCCTGTCTTTTGCGTATAGCCCTGCGATACCATCGAAGCATCCGGCCAAGCCTGGCGGTCGCCGGATCAGGCGGCTCTTTCCTACAGGAGAACCCTTGCAACTCGACCCGAGTTTGAAATTCCTGCCAGATCAGGGCGAGGTCGCGCGGCATCTGCGGCAACTGGATTGGGACTCGACTTCGATCGGGCCGCCCGCCCTGTGGCCGCAGAATCTGCGCACGGCATTGAGCCTGTGCCTGAGTTCCCGCTTTCCCATCCTGCTCTGGTGGGGCGAGGATTTCAGCGTCCTGTACAACGATGCCTATGTTCCGTTCCTGGGCGCCCACAAGCATCCGGCGGCGCTTGGCCGGCCCGGGCAGGAATGCTGGAGCGAGATCTGGCCCGAAATCGGCCCGATGCTTGCGGGTGTCTATCGCAGCGGCCAGGCTACCTGGTCCTACGACGAGGAATACTATTTCGACCGCCACCTGCCGCGCGAAGAAGTCTACGTCACCTTCACCTACGGCCCGATCCTGGCGGCGGACGGCGTCACCGTCCAGGGCGTTTTCTGCCCCTGCACCGAGACCACCGAGAAGATCGTCAGCGCGCGGCGTCTGGAAACCTTGCGCGAGCTCGGCGCGCAGCCGGTGCCGGCCGCCGGGCCGGCCGCCACGGCGGGGCGTATCTGCGATGTGCTGGCGCGCAACCCGCGCGACGTGCCGTTCTGCCTGATCTATCGATGCGGCGACCCGGACTTCGAACTGCTTGCCGCGACCGGCGTGAATGCGCAGTCGCGCCCGGCGGCCCACTGGCCCCTGGCCGCCGTCGCCGGCAATGGCGAACCGCAGACCGTGGCGCTGGCGTCGTTGGGGCTGGCATTGCCAGGCGGGCCCTGGCCCGATCTGGCCGCATGGGCGCGCATCCTGCCGTTGCGCTGGACCGCTGACGGCTCGGTCTCGGGCGTCATGGTGCTGGGCGTCAGTGCGCGGCGGCCGCTGGATAGCGCCTACCGCGACTTCCTCGACCTGGTCGCCCAGCATTCGGCCAGCGCCATCGCCAGCGCCGTCGCCTATGAGCAGGAGGCTCGGCGCGCCGAAGTCCTGGCGGAGCTGGATCGCGCCAAGACCATTTTTTTTTCCAACGTCAGCCACGAGTTCCGGACGCCGCTCACGCTGATTCTCGGACCGCTGCAACAGGCGCTGGCGCAGCCGTCGGCAGGCCTGGAACGCGAGACGCTGGAACTGCTGTTGCGCAATGCGCTGCGCCTGCAGAAGCTGGTGAACTCGCTGCTGGATTTTTCGCGTATCGAAGGGGGCGGCATGGTGGCGCGGCTGCAGCCCACCGACCTGGCCCGCGCCACCCAGGAGCACGCCAGCGCGTTCCGATCGGCGATGGAGGGCGCGGGGCTGGCCTTGTCGGTACAGTGCGACGCGGTGCCCACCGTGCTCATCGATCGCGACTGGTACGAAAGAATCGTGCTGAACCTGTTGTCCAACGCGTTCAAGTACACCTTGCGGGGATCGATCGACGTGGCCTTGCGCGACAGCGGCGATGAGGTGGTCCTGTCCGTGCGGGATACCGGTGTCGGCATCGCCCGCTCGGACCTGGCCAATATCTTCCAGCGCTTTCACCGGGGCCAAAGTCCGGCGGCCCGCAGCCACGAAGGCTCGGGTATCGGGCTGGCGCTGGTGCGTGAATTGGTCAAGCTGTTGGGCGGCGCCATCAGCGTCGATAGCGAGCCGGGCGTGGGCAGCGTGTTCACGGTCACGCTGCCCAAGAAACAGGCGAGCGCGGCCGATGGCAAGGTCGCCCACGAACCCGTCGCGGGCAATGCCACGATGCAGGCCCGGCAGGAAGCGTCGCGCTGGCTGGCCAACGCATCCCCGGCGCTTGCATCCGCGGGCGCCGCCAATCGCCCGCGGATCCTCTGCGCTGACGACAATGCCGATCTGCGCGAGTACCTGCGCAGCCTGCTCGCCGCTGATTACGATGTGCGCATTGCCGCCGATGGCGCGACAGCCCTGCGCAGCGCGCGGCAGGATCCGCCCGACCTGGTGATCACCGACATCATGATGCCTGGCATGGACGGGCTGACCTTGCTGCAGGCCCTGCGCGGCGATGCGCGAACGCGGACCGTGCCGGTGATCCTGCTGTCGGCGCGCGCCGGGCAGGAAGCGCGCGTCGAAGGCCTCGATGCGGGCGCCGACGATTATCTGGTCAAGCCATTCTCGCCCGCCGAATTGCAGGCGCGGGTTGGCGCGCATTTGCGGTTGGCGATGTTGCGCCAAGAAACCCAGGCGGCATTGCGTGACGCCAACGAACGCAAGGACGAGTTCCTGGCCATGCTGGCGCATGAACTGCGCAACCCGCTGGCGCCGCTGCACAATGGACTGCACCTGTTGCGGCATTCGGAGGTGGACGCCGCCGGCACGGTGCGCGTCCATGAGATGCTCGCGCGCCAGGTCAGCCACATCGCGCGGCTGGTGGATGACCTGCTGGACATCGCCCGCATCAACAGCGGCAAAATCCTGCTGCGCAAGGCGCCGGTGGACCTGGTGGAGCTGCTGCGCAACGCGCTGGAGGCAAGCCGCGGACAGATCGAGGCGGCCGGACACACCGTGAGCGTGACCCTGCCGGAGCAACCGGTGATGATGCAGGCCGATGTGGTGCGACTGACGCAAGTGGTCTCCAACCTGCTCAACAACGCGGCCAAATATACCGACCGGGGCGGCCATATCGTCCTGAAGGGCACCCAGGATGCGGCGGGCGAATTCATCCTTTCGGTGCGGGATAACGGACGCGGTATTCCGGTGGATATGCTGACACGTGTCTTCGAGCCTTTCGTGCAGGTCGATGGCCGGCGCGGGTCGGGCGGCCTGGGCGTGGGGCTCACGCTGGTGGCGCGCCTGGTGGCGTTGCACGGAGGCAGCGTGAGGGCGGCGAGCCAGGGACCCGGAACGGGCTGCGAGATCGTCGTGCGCCTGCCGGTGCAGGCCGCGTCGCCGCGCCAAGTGGCGCCGCAAGGCGGCCAGGCCGCGCCCAGGCAGAAACTTGGTCGTATCCTGGTGGTGGACGACAACACCGATTCCGCGGACACGACCGCCATGGTGCTCCAGGCGTTCGGCGCGCAGGTTGGGGTTGCGCGCGACGGCCGGCAGGCGCTGGCCATGCTGGACGAGTTCGCGCCGGCCGTGATGCTGGTGGACATCGGCATGCCGGGAATGGACGGCCACGAGGTGGCGCGACGGGTACGCTCGGCGCCGTCGGGCCAGGGCGTCGTGCTGATCGCCATGACGGGGTGGGGCCAGGACGAGGATCGCCGCCATTCCCACGAGGCCGGGTTCGACCATCACCTGGTCAAGCCGGTGGATTTTCCGGCGTTGGAACAACTGCTGGTTTCGCTGGCGCGCCGGCGGCAGCGACGGGGCCCGGCGGGGCTTGATGGCGGCGCGGCCGCTATCCAGGTCGGGAAAATTAGATAATAATAATCGTTCCCATTAAGTTCTATTGCCGCCGTCATGCCGTTGCCAGGCTGGCGGCCTCCTGCCTTGGATACCTCCGACTACGCGATCCCGCCCAGCGTGGAAACCCTTTACGGCGACCATCATTCCTGGCTCCAGGCCTGGCTGCGCCGTCGGCTCGGCAATGCCGCCGACGCGGCCGACCTGGCGCAGGACGCGTTCGTGCGGCTCCTGACCACGCCGCGCCGCTTCGGCAGCCTGCCTGAAGCGCGCGTCTACCTGCGCACCATGGCCGGCGGCCTGTGTGTCGACCTGTGGCGCCGCCGGCGTATCGAACAGGCCTGGCTCGACACGCTCACCGCCCAGCCCGAGGCGCTGGCGCCGTCGGCCGAACATCAGGCGATCGTGCTGGAGGCGCTGCAAGAGATCGACCGCCTGTTGCGCAGCCTGCCCGTGAAGGCGGCTCACGCCTTCGTCATGGCCTCCGGTTGCGGCATGAGCGAAACGGAAGTGGCGGCGGAGCTGGGCGTCAGCACCCGCATGGTGCGCAAGTACATCGCGCAGGCCATGCTGCATTGCCTGAAGACGCTTTGACGACGATGGGCATGCCGCCGCAACGGGGGCACGGGGAGCACGCGGTCCTGGAGCAGGCCGCGCAGTGGTTCGCGCTGCTGCAATCGGAAGAGGCCACCGCCACCGACCGCGAGGCGTGGCGGCGCTGGTGTGATAGCGCCGAGGCGCATCGCGCGGCCTGGGCCCAGGTCGAGCGCGTCGGCCAATTGTTCCGGCCCATCCAGACGGCGCCCGATCCCCATGGCGCGGTCGGCGCCTATCGTGCCGCCACCGCCAATGCAACCCGGCGCCGTGTTGTCCTCGGTCTGGCGCTGGGGGCCGGCGCCGGCCTGACGAGCGGGGTGGCCTGGCGCTACTCGCCGCTGGCCGGCCTGGTCCTGGCCCGCATGGCCGACCATCGCACTGCCACCGGCGAAGTCCGGGAGGTCTTGCTGGCCGATGGCACACGGGTCTGGCTGGGAACGGCAAGCGCCTTCGACACGGACTTCGGCCCGGCGCTGAGGCGCCTGCGGCTGGTCGCGGGCGAAATCCTGGTCAGCACGGCCGGCGGGCAGCAACGGCCGTTCGTGGTGGATACGCCGCAAGGCCGGCTGCGCGCGCTCGGCACGCGCTTCACCGTCAGGCTGGACGCCGGCATCACGCGTATCGCGGTCTACGACGGCGCCGTCCAGGCGCATGGGGCCGATGGCGCCGGCGTGGTCATCCCCGCCGGTTGGCAGGCGCGCCTGACGGCGACGGGACTGTCGCCGATCGAGCCGGTGGACCCGGCCAGCGAAGGCTCGACGCGGGGCTTGTACATTGCCCGCAATGCGCCCCTGGGCGAGGTCTTGCGCGAACTCGGACGCTATCGCGCCGGCCTGCTCAGCGTGTCGCCGGAGGTGGCGGATCTGCCGGTGTTCGGCAGCTACCCGATGACCGAACCCGAACGGGTACTGGCCATGCTGGCTTCGGTCATGCCCATCCGCGTCAGCCATCCCCTGCCGTGGTGGACCCGCGTCACCCCCCGTTGACGGGGCGCCGGCAGGGCGTGGCGGCGGTGGCGCATTTTTTTTGCAAAAGCGGTTCCTGTTTTGGGTGGCTCGTTCGATGAAGCGGGTGAAAGGTCTTCGGACCATCCCCCAATTGCCCATTTGAGGAAGCCCGCATGTCCATCCGAACCCTCCGGCCCCGTCACTTCACCGAGCCGGCGCGCCGCCCCGATGCGGCCCGCCGCGCGCCGCTCGCGCGCAGCCTGGCACAACTGGCCTGCGCCGGGGCGCTGGTGGCGATGGCGGGTGGATTGCCGGTCGCCGCCGCCCAGGAGGCCGGCGCGGTGACGGACGGCGCGGCGCGCCGCTACGACATCCCGGCCGGCCCGCTCGATGCCGTACTGGCGCGCTATGCGGCCGAATCCGGCGTGCTGCTTGCCAGCCCGCCCGGCCTGGTGCAAGGGCGCCACAGCCCCGGGGTGCAGGGCACCTACGATTCACAGGCCGCGCTCATGGCGGCGCTGTCGGGAACCGGCGTGGAAGCGGTCAGGGATGCCCAGGGCCAATACCGGCTGCGCGCGGCTACCAGCGCCGAGGTTGCAACCCTGGCGCCGGTCACCGTGCCGGGTCTGGGCATCGCCACCACCGAAGGCACCGGTTCGTACGCTTCGAACGTGGTGACGATCGCCAAGGGCGACCAATCATTGCGCGAGATCCCGCAGGCGGTCTCGGTGATTACCCGCCAGCGCATGGACGACCAGAACATTACCGATATCCGCGACGCGCTCAATCACGCGCCAGGCGTGTCGATGGTGGCGAACGAGCCGGGCGGGCAGTTTTATTCGCGCGGATTCTTCATCCAGAGCTACCAGTTCGACGGCGTGCCGCTGGAACGGCAGCTCTACGCGCGCGGTTCGGCCTTCAATTCCGATGCGGCTCTCTATGACCGCGTGGAAATCATGCGCGGTCCGCAAGGGCTTTTCGAAGGAGCCGGCGACCCGTCGGGCTCGGTGAACATGGTCCGCAAGCGGCCGACGCCGCAGCGCCAGTTCGTCTTCACCGGCAAGGCCGGCTCGTGGGACCAGTACGGCGCGCAGGCCGACCTGGGCGGCGCGCTCAATGACAGCAAGAGCGTGCGCGGCCGCGTGGTGGTGAACTACGACACCGCCGGTTCGTTCCGCGACTATATCAACTCCCATGACCGCACCTTCTACGGCGCGCTGGACATCGACCTGGGCGCCGCCACCACCGTCGGCATCGGCTACAGCCGCGAGAAGCCCTATGGCGTGATCGACTGGTCGGGCCTGCCCAACTATGCCGACGGGTCCATGCCCGACTATGCGCGTTCCACCAACCTGAGCGCGCCGTGGAACCATGCCTCGAAAACGCAGGACACCTGGTTCGCCGACCTGACCCACCGTTTCGCCAATGGCTGGAAATTCAAGGCCGCCCTGGTGCGCGTGCAAGAGGCCAACGACATCAAGTACCTGCTGCGCACGGGACGGTTGGGACCGCCCAATACCTACCGTGGCGACGCCTATGCGTTCGACATGGAGTCCAGGAACCTGGGCGGCGACACCTATCTGACGGGGGATACCACGCTGTTCGGCCGCAAGCTCGGCCTCACGGTGGGGGCCAACTTTTCGCACCTGCGCAGCAACGACACCTGGGGTTGGCTGCGCAACGTCGAAACCCTGAACCGCAGCCCGTATCAACGATTCACCGCGCCCGCCCTGAACAGCGACGAAATCATCGCGGCCAACCGCATGGACGATGGCTATCGTTCCGACAAAAAGGGCTTGTACGCCAGCGCGCGCTACCAACTGGCCGATCCGCTGCTGCTGGTGCTGGGCGGCCGCTACTCCTGGTACAAGCAGACCTACATTTCCAATGGGGTCTGGGGCTACAGCGAGACCACGGCCGAGGAGTCCGCGGAGTTCACCCCCTTCGTGGGGGCCGTGGTCACGCTCGACGACCAATGGTCGGCGTATGCCAACTACGCCGACATCTTCCGCCCGCAGAGCCAACGCGGCGTTTCCGGAGAATTCCTTGCGCCGGTGACAGGCCGCAACTATGAGCTGGGCCTGAAGGGTGAGTTGCTGGACGGCCGGGTCGATGTGGGTCTTGCGTTGTTCCGCACCGAGCAGAAGAACGTCGCCTTCGAGGATACCGACGTCCCGCAGGCCGTGGCCAACGCCCAGTGCGGCGGCACCTGCTACCGCCCCACGGCGCAGGTGCGCAGCCAGGGTTTCGAGGCCGAGATCAATGGCGAGGTGCTGCCTGGATTGCAGCTGTCCGCCTCATACACCTATACGCAGACGCGTCACCGGAGCGCCGATGTGCCGGCGGTGGGTTACGACATCTCGGCCAACACGGGGATCCCGCGCCATTTGGCGCGCCTGTGGGCCAACTATCGCCTGCCGGGGGAATGGAGCCGCTATTCGGTGGGCGCCGGCCTGACCACCCAGAGCAAATCGTCAGGCTTCGGCTATTACGGCCGCGAGCAGGGTGGCTACACCGTGCTGGACGCGCGCCTGGGCTACCGCGTGGACGAACGTCTGTCGTTCGCGTTGAACCTGGGCAACCTGACCGACAAGAAGTACTACAGCTCCATCAGCTACGACCACAATTACTACGGCGCGCCGCGCAATTACCTGCTGACGGTGCAGTACAGGATGTAGCGTCGGCGGCGCCGCGTTCGCGGTATAACCGACAGATGCAGCGCCGCGGCTCGCGCACCCCGCGCGAGCCGCGCCCGCCAGATCGGGAGACAGTCATGGCCGACATCGTCCAATTGCGTCCGGAAGGCTTGTATTGCGCCGCGGGCGGGTTCTACATCGATCCCTGGCGCCCCGTGGATGTCGCGGTCCTCACGCACGGCCATGGCGACCATGCCCGCGCAGGCATGGACCGCTATCACACCAGCGTCGAGGGCCTGCCGATCCTGCGGTGGCGGCTGGGGGACCAGGACTATCGCGTCCATGCGTACGGCGAGCCCTTCACGCTGGGCCGCGCGCGCGTCTCGCTGCACCCCGCGGGCCACGTGCTGGGATCCGCGCAGGTGCGCGTCGAAGTCGATGGCCAGGTGTGGGTCGTGTCGGGCGACTACAAGCGCCAGCCGGACCCCACCTGTACGCCGTTCGAGGTGGTGCCTTGCGACACCTTCATCACGGAAGCGACCTTCGGCCTGCCGATATACCGCTGGCCCAGCGCCGCCGACGTGGCGCGCGACATCGTGCAGTGGCGCGACCACTGCGCGGCGCGCGGCGAGGCCGCCATTCTCTACTGCTATGCGCTGGGCAAGGCGCAGCGCGTGCTGGCCGAGCTGATGCCTTTCATCGACCGCCCCGTCTACCTGCATGGCGCGATCGCCGCGGGCGTGGACGTCTATCGCGGCGCGGGCGTGGCAATGGCCGATACGCGCCTGGTCATCGACGCGGAAGGGGCGCCAGCGGCCGCGGGCACGGGATTTGCTGGCGAGCTGGTCCTGGCGCCGCCCTCGGCCGCCGGCAGTGCGTGGCTGCGGCGTTTCCGCAAGGCCCAACATGGTTTTGCCTCCGGCTGGATGCGGCTGCGCGGCAACCGGCGCCGGCGCAACATGGACCGTGGTTTCGTCGTGTCGGACCATGCGGACTGGCCCGATCTGCTGCGCACCGTCCGCCAGACCGGTGCGCGGCGCGTCATCGCCACGCACGGCGACACCGACGCGCTGGTGCGCACCTTGAACGAATCAGGCATCGCCGCCGAGACGCTGGCCACGCAGTACGGCGAAGACGACTAGGAGCCGCGCCCTTCCGTGCTGGCCGGCCGTGCTGGCAGGCCGCGGGACAGGCGCTTTTTTTGGATCGGCAGGAGAACGGACGCAGGCATGAAGCGATTCGCGGCGTTGTATCAGGAACTGGACCGCAGTACCGCCACCTTGGACAAGCGCGCGGCGCTGGTGGCGTACTTCCGTGATGCGCCGCCCCGCGACGCGGCATGGGCGTTGTATCTGCTGGCCGGCGGCAAGATCACCAGCGCGCGCAGGAAGATCGCGGCGGTCGGCGAACTGCGTGCCTGGGTCGCGAGCGCGTCCGACACCGCGCCCTGGCTGGTGGATGCCTGCTATGACCAGGTCGGCGACCTGGCCGAGACGCTGGCGCTGCTGGTTCCCGACCCCGCCACCGCCGCGCCCGAGCGCGGCCTGGCCGATTGGATCGAAGAGATCCTGTTGCCCGTGGCCAATCGCGACGAGGGCGAGCGCCGCGAGGTCATCGTGGCCGCATGGATGGGCCTGCCGTATGCGGAACGCCTGGTCTTCAACAAACTGCTGACCGGCGCCCTGCGCGTCGGCGTGTCGCAGCGGATGGTGCAGCAGGCGCTGGCGGAGATGTCGGGCGTGCCCATCGCGCGCATCGCCCAGCGCATGCTGGGCGCGTGGTCGCCCAGCCCCGCCTTCCTGCGTGACTTGCTGAGCGCCGAGGAATTGCCCGGCGACCGCCAGCAGCCTTACCCCTTCTTTCTGGCTTCGCCGCTGGAGGGCGATCCGGCGCTGCTGGGGCCGATCGGCGACTGGCTGCTCGAATGGAAGTGGGACGGCATCCGCGCGCAATTGATACGGCGGCGTGGCGAGGTGGCATTGTGGTCGCGCGGCGAGGAGCGCCTGGACGGCCGGTTTCCCGAGGTCGAGGCCGCGGCCGCGGCGCTGGATGTGGACTGCGTCATGGACGGGGAGCTGCTGGCCTGGCAGGACGACACAGCCGGTCCCATGCCGTTTTCCGCCTTGCAGACCCGCATCCAGCGTCTCAAGCCCGGGCCCAAGTGGCTGGCCGAGGCGCCGGTGCGCCTGCTGGCCTACGATTTGCTGGAGCTGGACGGCGCCGATCTGCGCGAGCTGCCGCAGACCGAACGGCGCGCCCGGCTGGAAGCGTTGCTGCGCCGGCATCCGGACCCGCGCCTGCGGCTGTCGCCGATCGTCGCGCCCGAAAGCTGGGACGAGGCCCGCCTGCTGCGCGCGCAATCGCGCGAACGCGGCGTGGAGGGCTTCATGCTCAAGCGCGGCGCCGCGCCGTACCAGAGCGGCAGGCGGCGCGGCGACTGGTGGAAGTGGAAGATCGATCCGCTCACCATCGACGCGGTGCTGCTGTATGCGCAGTCCGGCCACGGCCGCCGCAGCACGCTCTACACCGACTACACCTTCGGCCTGTGGGATGGCGATGCGCTGGTGCCCATCGCCAAGGCCTATTCGGGCCTGGACGACAAGGAGATCCTGGAACTGGACCGTTGGCTGCGCGCCCACACGCGCGAGCGTTTCGGCCCGGTGCGCTCGGTTGATCCGGTACAGGTGTTCGAGCTGGGTTTCGAGGGCGTCAACCTGTCCAAGCGCCACAAGTCGGGCGTGGCGGTGCGTTTTCCGCGCATCCTGCGCTGGCGGCATGACAAGCGCGCCGACCAGGCCGACCGGCTCGACACGTTGAAGGCGCTGGCGCGATGAGCGCCATGCGCCGTGGCCGGGATGCGCCGCTGGCGGCATGGTTCGCGGCGCGCGGCTGGAAGCCCGCCCCGTTTCAGCGCGAGACGTGGCGGCGCTATCTGGATGGCGAATCGGGCCTGCTGCACACGCCCACGGGTAGCGGCAAGACCCTGGCGGCATTTGGCGGCCCGCTGCTGGAGGCCCTGGCCGGTGACGCGCCCATGGCCCCGGGTGAAGGGCCGCTGGTGCTGTGGGTCACGCCGTTGCGGGCGCTCGCCGCCGACACCACCCGCGCGCTGACGCAGACGGCGGCCGACATGGGCCTGGCGTGGACGGTGGCGCTGCGCACGGGCGATGCCAGCGCCCGCGACAAGCGCCTGGCGCGGCAGGGCAAGGCGCAGGCGCTGGTGATCACGCCCGAATCCCTGGCCCTGCTGCTTTCCTACGCCGACGCGTCGTCGCGCTTTCGCGCCCTGCGCTGCATCGTGGTGGACGAATGGCACGAATTGCTGGGCAACAAGCGCGGCGTGCTGCTGCAGCTGTGCCTGGCGCGCCTGCGGCGCCTGTCGCCCGGCGTGCGGACCTGGGGCCTGTCCGCCACGCTCGGCAACCTGGACGAGGCCCGCGCCGTGTTGCTGCCGCACGCGCCGGGCAGCGCCCTGGTGGCGGGCGCGCGGCCGCGGCGGATGCAGATATCGACGCTGCTGCCCGAGCGCAGCCGCGCCCTGCCATGGGCCGGGCACCTGGGCCTGTCGCAGCTGGAGCGGGTGTTCAAGCGCCTCTTCGACGTGCGCGCGACGCTCCTGTTCACCAATACCCGCGCCCAGGCCGAGCTGTGGCATCGCGCCCTGGAATCCATCTGGCCCGAGGCTCCCGCCACACTGGCGCTGCATCATGGATCGCTGGCCCCGAAGCTGCGCGCCGCCGTGGAACAGGGCTTGCGCGACGGCACGGTGCGCTGCGTGGTGGCCACATCCAGCCTGGACCTGGGCGTGGATTTTCCGGCCGTGGACCAGGTCTTGCAGATCGGCAGCCCCAAGGGTGTGGCGCGCCTCCTGCAACGCGCCGGACGCGCCCGCCACCGCCCGGGGGAATCGGGCAACGTGGTCTGCGTGCCGGCACAGGCGCTCGAGCTGATCGAGTATGCCGCCGCCCGCCAGGCGATCGCGCGCGGCGAGATCGAGTCCAGGCCGCCGCCAGTCGGCAGCCTGGACGTGCTGGCCCAGCATGCCGTCACGCTGGCGCTGGGTGGTGGCTTCGAGGCGGACGAGCTGTACCGGGAAGTCCGCGGCACCCACGCCTACGCCGCGCTCGACGCCGCGACGTGGCGGGCCGTGCTGGACTTCATCGTGCAGGGCGGCCGCGCGCTGGCGAAGTATCCGGATTACCAACGCGTCGTGCGCGATGACGATGGACGCTACCGTGTGCGCGACCGGCGCGTCGCGTTCCGCCATCGGCTGTCCATCGGCACCATCACCGCCGACGGCGCGGTGGCCGTGAGGTATTTGCGCGGGGCCAGCCTGGGATCGGTGGAAGAAGGTTTCCTGGCCCGCCTGCGGCGTGGCGACCGGTTCCAGTTCGCCGGGCGCACGCTGGAACTGGTGCGGCTGGAGGGCATGGTCGCCTACGTGCGGCGCGCCAAGGGCGGCGATGGCCCGGTCGCGACCTGGCAGGGCGGGCGCATGCCCCTGTCGACGCAACTGGCCAGCGAGGTGGAAAGCCTGTATTCGCATCCCGGTCCGCATCCGGAGATGCGCGCGGTCGAACCGCTGCTGCGGATCCAGGCGCAGGCCAGCGCGCTGCCGGATCGCGGCCGGCTGGTGGCCGAGCGGATCGGTTCGCGCCGCGGCATGCATCTGTTCCTGTTCCCGTTCGCCGGCCGCGCCGTGCATGAAGGCATCGCGGCAATGATCGCGCTGCGCTGGGGCCGACGGCAGGCCAACACGATCTCCTATACGGTCAACGACTACGGGCTGATGCTGACGCTGGCCGAGCCGGCCGCGCTGGACGACGCCCTGCTGCGCCAGCTGCTCAGCCCCGACAACATGGCCGATGACCTGCGCGACGGCGTGAACCTGGGCGAAATGGCGCGCCGGCAGTTTCGCGAGATCGCGCGCGTGGCGGGCCTGCTGACGCCGTCGCTCCCCGGCCAGGCGGCGCGTTCGCTGCGCCAGGTGCAGGCATCGAGCGGCCTGCTGTACGACGTCCTGCGTCGCTACGACCCGGACCATCTGCTGCTGGCCCAAGCGGAGCGCGAAGTGTTCGAGCTGCAGCTGGAAGCGCCGCGCCTGCTGGCGGCGTTGCACGACTGCCAGCGGCGCGAGCTGCTGTTGCGCGAACCGCGGGCGCTGACGCCGCTGTCGTTTCCGCTCTGGACGGAGAGCATGCGCGGGCAATTGAGCACCGAGACCTGGCAAGCGCGCGTCAGGCGCGCCGCGGCGCAACTGGAGAAGCGCTATGAACGCATCGCCTGACGACGAGCTGGACATCGTGTTGGCGGGCGAGGCCATGGTGCTGTCGGGGGCGCGGGCGATGTTCCGGCCCGCCCGGGGGCGCTTGATCATTGCCGACCTGCACCTGGGGAAAAGCCATGTCTTCCGGCGCGCGGGCATCGCGGTGCCCAGTGGCGCCACGCGCGGCGATCTGGACCGGCTGGCCGCCCTGGTTGCGCGCACGGCCGCCCGCGAGCTGTGGATCGTGGGCGACCTGTTGCACGGACCCGCCGCGCAGGCGGCCTGGCGCGACGCGTGGCTGGAATGGCGGCGCCAGCATGCCGGGCTGGACGTCGCCGTGCTGGCGGGCAATCACGACCGCGCGCTGGACGGCGGAGTCCTGGAAGTGCGACAGCTCGGTGATGCCTGCGTGGATGGTCCCTTCCTGTTCAGTCACATCCCGCGGGCGGGAGCGAACGGTCAGCACGTCATCGCGGGGCACATGCATCCGAAGACGTCGGTGCCGGGAGTGCCGCGCAGTTGGCCGGCGTTCTGGCTGCGTACGGGCCTCACGGTCCTGCCGGCCTTTTCGGACTTCACTGGCGGTCACATCGTGGATGGCGGTGAAGGCGGGTTGATCGTCGCCTGCGTGGCTGGCACGCCGATCCCCGTGGCGGGGCGCCTGCGGTGAGGGCTTCCACCTTGAGCGGCGCTGTGTGTCGAACGCCGCGGTTTCATGGACAGGTGGCCGCGCGCGGCGGGCGAGGTGTGCCTCAGCCCTGTTGCGCCAGCCACATCTGGCGATAGCGGCCCGGGACAGCCAGCAGTTGCGCGTGCGTGCCGCGCTGTGTGATGCGACCGTCCTCGAACACCAGGATGCGATCCGCCGCGACGATGGTAGACAGGCGGTGGGCGATCACGATGACGCTGCGGTCCGCGACCAGGGTATCGATGGCCGCCTGCACCGCCAGTTCGCTCTCGGTGTCGAGCGCGGCGGTGGGCTCGTCCAGGATCACGATCGGCGCGTTCTTGAGGATGGCGCGCGCGATCGACAGGCGCTGGCGTTCGCCGCCCGACAGCTTGCCGCCAGCCTCGCCCAGGCGGGTCTGCCAGCCTTGCGGCAGGCGCTCGATGAAGTCCAGGCAATGGGCCGCGCGGGCGGCGGCGTGGATGTCAGCTTCGCTGGCATCGGGCCTTGCCATGCCGATGTTGCCGAGCACGGCGTCGTCGAACAGGTGCACATCCTGGAACACGGTCGAGATCAGGCGGTTCAGGTCGGCGGCTGGCAGGCTGCGGATGTCCACGCCGCCGATGCGGACCGCGCCGCGTTGCGGATCGGCGTGCCGCATCAGCAGGCGCGTCAGCGTGGTCTTACCGGAGCCCGAAGGGCCCACCAGCGCGGTCAGGCCGCGCGCCGGCAGATCCAGGTCGATATCGCGCAGGGCTGGCGCACTGCCGCCGGCGTAGCGGAATTCGAGACCGTTGATACGGATGCGCGCCGGTCCGCCAGGGCCTCCCTCTGACGGCCATTGCGGCAGCGGCGCCACCGCCCGTACGTCTTCGATGCGGGCCAGGGCGGCCTCGATCAGCGCCAGGATCGTGGTGAAGTTCACGAAGGTCGCCAGCGGCTCGGCAAAGCGCGCCACCAGCACCAGTACCGCGCCGAGAGCCGCGGGAGCCAGGCTCCCCTGGGTGACCCACAGCATGCCGCAGCCCAGGATTGCCAGCATCCCGGATTCGACGATGGCGGCCACCATCAACGACGGCTTGGCGCCGCGCCGGTGATGCTCGCGCTGCAATCGTTCCACCTGCTCGAAGCCGGCGCGCAGGCGTTCATTGGCGGCGCCGGCTCGGCCCGTCGCCAGGCACACGGGCAGTCCTTGCATGTACTCGAGCAGTTCCGCGTTCAAGGCTTCATTGGCGCGGCCCGTGGCCGCATGCCCGCGATCCAGCGCCGGCCGGCGCCAGCGGTAGAGCGGCACGATCACGGGAAACACCAGCATCAGCGCCATGCCCAGTCGCCAGTCCCAGGCCAGCAGCGCCAGCGCGGTCGTGGCCGGCGTAACCGCGGCGCCCAGGATCAGGTTGATCACCGTCAGCGCGTAGTTCATCTGCTCGTCGACGCCGCCCAGCAGCTTGGCGGCGATGCCGCCGGTGCGGTGGGCCTGCAGCGCCTCCAGCGGCATGCGCCGCAGTTGCTCGCCCAGCAGCACGCGCAGCTCGTGCGTGGCGCGCGCCATGTGGCCGCGATAGTCGAAGCCCTGCGCGCGCCAGCGCAGGATGATGGCGGCGGCTGCCAGCAAGGTGAAGCCCGCCAGCCAGGCCAGCGCGGCGCGCCAGGGATCGCCGCGGGTCACGTGGACGAACAGGGGCACGATGCAGGCCAGCGACAGGCCCTGGCACACGGCGGCGGCCAGCAACAGGCACAGGCTGGCGCGCAGGCGGCCGGCCTGGCTGCCTGCGCTGCGGAGAAGGCGGCGATAGGTGTCGCGCCAGGGAGCGGGAGGTGTCGTCATGAGGGTTGCTCGCCCAAGGTCCAGCGGCGGGCGCGTTGATGGTTGTTCCAGAGCTGGGCATAGAGGCCGCCCGCCGCGAGCAGGGTGTCGTGCGTGCCGGATTCGGCTAGCCGGCCACGGTCCAGCACCAGGATCTGGTCGGCGTGGCGGATGCTGGCGAGCCGGTGCGCGACCATGATGACGGTGCGGCCGCGCATCAGCGCGGCCAGCGCGGCGCCGACCGCGCGTTCGTTTTCGGGATCGGTGGCGGCGGTGGCTTCGTCCAGCACCAGGATCGGGCGGTCCATCAGCACGGCGCGGGCGATCGTCAGGCGCTGGCGCTGGCCGCCGGACAGGTCCTTGCCGTCTTCGCGCAGCACGGTGGCGTAGCCGTCGGGCAGCGCGAGGATGAAGTCGTGCGCCTGCGCCGCCCGGGCGGCGGCCTCGATCTCGGCGGGGCGGGCATCGGGGCGGCCCATGGCGATGTTCTCGGCCACGCTGCCGGAGAACAGGAAGTTGTCCTGGAACACGAAGGCGACATGCTCGAACAGGGTCTCGCGTTCCAGGTCGCGCACGTCGACGCCCACCAGCAGGCGCCCGGCATCGATGTCCCAGAAGCGGGCGATCAACCGCGCCACGGTGCTCTTGCCGGCGCCTGAACGGCCGACCAGCGCCGTCACCTGGCCGGCATGCGCGGTGAAACTCAGGTTGTCCAGCGCGGTATGGCCACCATAGCCGAAGCGCACATCCTCGAAGCACACGCTGGCGTCGGCCGGCCGCCGCCGCGGCGCGCGGGCCGGCGCCAGCGGCGCGATCGCCAGCACCTGCTGGATGCGCGCCACGCTCAGCTTGGCCTGGTCGATCATGTGCGCCAGCGACATCATCGGGAACATGGCTTCGGCCATGCCCATGCCGAACAGCAGCAAGGCCAGCCAGATTGGAAAGCCGAGCTGGCCCTGCGCCGTCCACCAGGCGCCCAGCCACAGCAGCACCGCAAGGGTCGGCAGCGGCCCGAGCGCGGCAATCGCGAAGCGGGAACTGAAGCTGGCGCCGCGATACCAGTCGGTCAGCATCGCCAGGTAGCGCTCCAGGGCGCGGTGGTAGCGTCCGAAGGTGCTCTGGCCGGTATCGAAGGTGCGCACCACGGGCATGGCCTGCACGTATTCGATCACCGCGGCGCTGACCTGTTCGCGCGCCTGGTGGTAGCGCCGCGTCATGGCTCCGCGGCCGCGCATCGCCAGCGACAGGACCGCCACGCCTACCGCCAGCACGCCCACGGCGGCCAGTGCCATGCGCCAGTCCAGCGCGAACAGCAGCGCCGCGCTGAATAGCGGCATGGCGTAGGCGCGGGCGAACAGCGGCGTGCTGTCGGCCACGAAAACGTGCAGCGCCTGCACGTCGTTCTGCACCACCTTGGCCAGCGGGCCGCTGCCCAGCGCCTGCAATTCGCCGAAGGAAAGCCGCGCCAGGTGCCGCACCAGGTCGTTGCGCAGGATCACTTCCAGGCGGAAGGCGGCGTAGTGCGACTGGTTGAAGGCCTGCAGCCGCAGGAAGCAGGCCAGCAGGGTGCAGGCCAGCGCGCCCAGGAACGCGGGCCAGGGATAGGTGTCCGGGGACAGCAGCAACTCACGCATGGCCAGCGCCAGGCAGGCCAGGCTCGACAGGCTGCACAGCACGCCGGCCACGGCCAGCCCCATGGCCAGGCGGATCCGGCCGCGCACCGGCCGCATGATTTCCCAGGACTTGTTCATGTTGCCTCCCGGGGAACCCAGCGCGCGGCGGCCAATAGGCCGCATACCGCCAGCACGACCGCCGCGCCGACCACGCCGCCGTAGCCGATGCGGCCGGCCAGCATGGTGCCGGCCGAGGTCAGCAGCATCGCGAAGAAGTGACTCACGCTCATTTGCAGCGTGTAGTCGGTGGCGGGACTGTGCGGCGACGACTGATCCATGATAAGCGTGCACAGCACCGTGGCGGCCGGCGTGTACAGCATGTAGTACAGCACCACCGCCACGCCCGCGGCGGTGTGCGAGCCCCAGGCCATGGCGGGCAGCGCCAGGCCGCCAATGCCCACGGCCTGCAACAGCGCCGCCGCGAGCGTGGCGCCACGCCGCGACCAGCGCTTCAACAGGCGGCCGTAGGCCAGCGCCACGAGCAGGCCGGCGGTGGCGCCCACGACGTTGAGCACCAGGCCGATGTCGGCGAGCGACCATCCGGTATCGAGCAGCGATGGCATGATGACTGCGTAGCCGAGCGATGCGGAGGCGGGATAGAGCAACAGCACCAACAGCCAGTGCTTGCGTTGCGGCCCTCGCCAGAAGGCCAGCAGGCGCGCGTGGCTGGCGGGGCCGGCGTTGCGCGGCCATTGCGGTTCACGGTAGCCCAGCAGCTGCAGCCATGACACTGCTGTGAGCGCCGCCAGCAACAGGCAGCAGCCGCGCCAGCCCAACCGCGGATAGAGCATCAACATCATGCCGCCGCCCACCAGGTTGCCGATCAGGCCGCCGGCGATCTGCAGACCGTTGCCGAAACCGCGATCAGCGGGGCGGGTCAGCACGCGGCAGGCCAGGCCGTCGAGCGCCACGTCCTGCGCGCCCGAGAACAGCGCGGTCGCCCAGCACAGCAGGTAGATCGTCGTGAAGTCGGCGCGCAGGTCGAGCAGGCCGATCAGGGCCAGGCACAGCACCAGCCCGGCCTGGGTCGCCAGCAGCCAGCCGCGGTAATGGCCGCGCAGGCCAGTCGCGTGGCGGTCGATCCAGGGCGCGTACAGCGCCTTCAGCGGCCAGGCCATGCCCATCAGGTAGACCAGGCCGATGGTGTCCAGGCTGGCCCCGCCTTCGCGCAGGATGGCCACCATGGCGATGACGAAGAACATCAGCCCCAGGAACTGGGTACTGTAGAGACTGGCCAGCAAGGCCCAGGTACGGCGCGATGGCACGGGGAAGCTTCTCCGGAGGGATGAGTAGGCGGATCTCGGAAGTGCCTGGAGCGGCGGCGCGGGCCGCAATCCGGGATCGGATGCCGTGGATACATGGATGATAATGATTTTTATTGTTGTTTCTACCCGAATCCGATCATCTCGGCCTGAATCGGATAGACGGCCCATTCCATGTCCGGCGGCCACGCATGCCGCGCTTGAGGCAGGCGCCAGCGCTGATGCCCGGACGGCCAGCCTTCGTCCGCTTTTTTGGGACGGCGGCAGGGATATCCTCCCTTTGTCGCGGTCTTTATAATATAGTCCCCTACACTATATATTCCTTTCCCACGACCATGGCCCACACCATCCGCCAGAAGGACAAACTCATCGCCCGCGTGCGGCGCATCCGCGGCCAGCTCGAAGGGCTGGAACGGGCGCTGGAGGCCGAGGCGGCTTGCGGCGAGGTGCTGCGCCAGCTGGCATCCGCGCGCGGCGCGCTCAGCGGCCTGACCGCCGAGGTGATGCAGGGCCATCTGGACGAGCACGTGGTGCACGCGCCGTCGCAGGCCGAGCGGGTCGAGGCGGCGCGGGAAATGATGGACGTTATCCGGGCCTACATGAAATAGCGGTCCGCCGGCAGGGGCCGCCGGTCACAGGCCCCGCGAGCAGCAGGAACAATCCCATGAATACTTCCCCGTCCCATGACCACGTCTTCCTGGGCCAAGACCACCGGAGCAACGAGCGCCGGGTTTGGTGGGTCATCGCCTTGACCGCCAGCATGATGGCCGTCGAGATCATTGCCGGCAACGTCTACGGGTCAATGGCGCTGGTGGCCGACGGCTGGCACATGTCCACGCACGCCGGCGCCATGCTCATCACCGCGCTCGCCTACGGCTACGCGCGCCGCCAGGCCCGCAACCCGCGCTTCACCTTCGGCACCGGCAAGCTGGGCGAACTGGCGGGATTCGCCAGCGCGGTCGTACTGGCGCTGATCGCCCTGATCATCGGCTGGGAAAGCCTGGTGCGCCTGATCGACCCGGTGCCCATCCGCTTCGACCAGGCCATCGCCATCGCGGTCGTCGGCCTGCTGGTCAACCTGGTGTCGGCCTGGCTGCTGAAGGATGACCATGGCCACGCGCATGGCCATGGCGGGCATGCGCACGGCCACGCGGGGCACGACCACCACCACGGCCGCGCGCACCGCCACGATCACGATCACGATCACCGTCACGACCATGACCATGACCACGCGCCCGCCGCGGGCCATGGCCATCCGCAGGTCCGCGACAACAACCTGCGGTCCGCCTACATCCACGTGCTGGCCGACGCGCTGACTTCGGTGCTGGCCATCGTGGCGCTGCTGGCGGGCCGCAGCTATGGCTGGCTATGGGCGGACGCGGCGATGGGCGTGGTCGGCGCGCTGGTCATCGCGCGTTGGTCATGGGGCCTGATCCGCGACTCGGGCACCGTGCTGCTCGACGCCACGCCGCAAAGCGCCCGGCTGCGCCACGACATCGAGCGGGCGCTGGACGCCGGCGATGGCCAGATCGCCGACCTGCACGTATGGCAGGTCGGGCCCGGCCACTTCGCGGCGATCGTGTCGCTGGTCACGGCGCATCCGCGCGACAGCGCTTTCTACAAGGGCAAGCTGGCGCATATCGCGGGCTTGTCGCATGTGACGGTGGAGACCCAGGCCGTGCCGTGAGCGCGGCGGCCCGCGGGCTCAATCGCAGGCGCCGGCGTCGCGCCGGGCCGGATCGATGCAGCGCTTCCAGGCCTGCGCATCCAGCGCCGTCACGGGCAGGAAGCGGGTCATCTCGTGCACATACAGGAATACCCGCCCCGGGGTCTCGCGCAAGGCCTGGTGGAACGGCGCGATCTGCCCGGCGTCCAGGACCACCTGGCCCCGCGCGTTGCTGAGTCCCTTGAGCAATACCGTCTGCACCTTCGGGTCCCAGGACGGCAGGCCGTCGCCTTCGACCGTGTCGGCCGGCACCCGTACCAGCCGCCAGGGTTCATCGGGAATCTCGGTGGTGATGACCGGGGAAGTGCCGGGCGCCACCGGCAGGATCCGGTCTTCCTGGGCGGGTGGAACCGGATAGGCGATCAGGGCGCCGTCCTGGTCCGGGTCGGGGCGCGACCGATAGACCGAGCGCGTCGTGCCGTCCGGGTTCAGGCGGTGCACCAGCGTGCCGAGCGGACCGGCGCGCTGGTCGATGGTGCGCAGCAGGGCGCCGGCGTCGTCGCGCACGTAGTAGACCGGCCGCTCGGGCGTAGCGCTGCAGCCAGCCTGGAAGACGGCCGTGACCCGCCCCTTGGCATCGCGCCTGACGCAGGCTTGCTGCAATGCGCCGCCACGGTCTCGTGCCGACGCATACTCCGCATAGCCCGCCAGCCGGCCCTCGGCATCATAGGCCAGCCGGTAGCCGCCATCTTCGATCTGGCGCCCGCGCTGCAGCCGGTAGCGGTCGATACGGCACAGCCGGCCCTCGGCGTCGCGCTGCAACACGGTCGCGCCCGGTTCGCCGGCGCGGCTGGCGTAGACGCTCCAGTCCACCGCGTCGGGCCAGATGCGCGGGGCCAGGTCGCCATCCTCGGGGACCGCGATCAGCCGGGTGTCGGCCGGCACCCGTTCCCCATGCAGGCCGAGCAGCACGCGCGGGCCGTCCAGCGACAGCGCCAGTGGCTGGGGGCGCAACGCGGCGCCGGGCGGATCGGCGCCGAAGGGCGTGTCCAGAGGCGGGCAGGCGGACCAGGCCAGGGCAGGGGCAAGCGCCAGCAACAAGGCGCCCAGTCGGCCCGGCCGGGGACGGGGCAGGGTTGCGTCAGCCATGTTGCAGGTCGTCCAAAAAGCGCACCACGTTCCAGTATTCGCGCGTCATGGCGCCCAGCCGCAGGCGCGGGCCGTCCTCGAACACCAGGAAGGGGTAGACGCCGCGTTCCAGCGTGCCGTCGGCCGGCAGGCGGTAGGGCTTGTAGGCCTCGGGGTCGTTGAAAAGACGTTCCAGTTCGCCGCCGCCGTCCACGTGCAGATACCACGCGCGCAGTGTCAGCGGGGCCTTGCCCGGCGGCGTGTCGGTGTAGGGGCCGCCATCGCCCGCCACCACCGACTGGCGCAATACGCCGACCAGCAGGCGCGCGGGACCCTGGAACACGATTTCGCCGGAGACCGAGCCGGCGGGCCGCGCCGCCAGTTCGCGCACGAACCCCACCGCGCGCGATGACGGCACCACGGTATCGGCGAAGATGCGCTCGACGTCGGCATCGGTGGCATCTGGCACGGCGGCCAGCTGGCGCAGGTTGCGCTCGAATTGGTCCAGCCATTGCTGGTAGCGCTGCGTCTGCGCCTGGCGGTCGAAGGCCTGGGCGGCGGGAGCGCAAGCCAGCCACAGCAGTGCGGCAATGCAGCAGAACACAAGGCGAAGGCGGTGCGCGGCGAGATGCGCCTGCGGCGGCGTGGGCAAGGGCATGCCGGAGACTCCAGGACAGGGATCGACGGATTATGCGCAGGACGGCCGTGATCTGTCACCTTCGGCGCGCACTGCGGCGGGCGAGGAAAGTCGGGGCATTGACCGGCATGCTTCTACGCTTGGTAACGCACGCGGACCGTTGCCGGCGCTATGCTCGACCGGCAGCATCCCTGGCGCGCGTCCACCGGGCCTTGCGGCGCGTTCGCGTGTTTCCGTTTTTCATCTCAGGAGAGCGAAGATGGTCAGCAAGAATACGGTTTGCCTCTGGTACGACCGCGACGCGCTGGAGGCGGCGCGTTTCTATGCCCAGACCTTTCCCGACAGCGCGGTGGGCCGCGTCATGCACGCGCCCGGCGATTATCCGTCGGGCAAGGAAGGCGATGTCCTGACGGTGGAGTTCACCGTCGCCGGCATTCCCTGTCTCGGCCTGAACGGCGGCCCCGGCACCCCCCACAACCACGCCTTCTCGTTCCAGATCGCCACCGACGACCAGGCCGAGACCGACCGCCTGTGGAACGCGATCGTCGGCAACGGCGGCGCGGAGAACGTCTGCGGCTGGTGCCAGGACAAATGGGGCCTGTCGTGGCAGATCACGCCGCGGGTGCTGACCGAGGCGCTGGTGTCGCCCGATCGCGCCGCCGCCAAGCGCGCCTTCGAGGCCATGATGCAGATGGGCAAGATCGACGTCGCCGGCATCGAGGCGGCGCTGCGCGGCTGAATGAGTCGGTCTGGCGGCTGGCGCGCCCGCCGCCGTGCGGGCGCGCTGACGCGACCCGCGCAATTCCCATCGTTTCCGTTTTCCGGGCGCCGCAAGGCGCCCGTGTCGTTGTTGCCGCCCGTTGTAAAGGCCGCTCACGGCGCGCCGGCGCCACCGGGTGTTCGTCCCGGGCACGCCAATTGCGCGAGGAGTGATCCGCCTACGCAGACAGAAGGAGCAACGACGTGCAAACCGTATCCGACTTCGTGCTGGACCGCCTCGGCCAGTGGGGCGTGCAACGCGTGTTTGGTTATCCCGGCGACGGCATCAACGGGCTGATCGGCGCCTTCGGCCGCAACGACACACTGGAATTCGTGCAGACCCGGCACGAAGAGGGCGCCGCTTTCATGGCCTGCGCCCATGCCAAGTTCACCGGGCAGGTCGGCGTCTGCATGGCGACGTCCGGCCCGGGCGCCATCCACCTGCTCAATGGCCTGTACGACGCCAGGATGGACCATCAGCCCGTGGTGGCCATCGTCGGCCAGCAGGCGCGCAGCGCCCTGGGCGGCGACTACCAGCAGGAGGTCGACCTCGTGAACCTGTTCAAGGACGTGGCGCACGAGTTCGTGCACATGGTGACCTCGCCCCTGCAGGCGCGGCACATGGTCGACCGCGCCATGCGTATTGCGTTGGAGCGGCGCAGCGTCGTCTGCCTGATCTTCCCGAACGATGTGCAGGACCTGGAGGCCGTGCCCGTGCCGCCGCGCGAGCATGGCACCGTGCACACCGGCATCGGCATCACGTCGCATGCGGCGGTGCCGCCCGAGGCCGCCCTGGCCAATGCGGCCGACCTGCTCAACCGCGGCGAGCGGGTGGCGATGCTGGTGGGGGCCGGCGCCTTGTCCGCCGGCGCCGAGGTGCGCGCGGTGGCCGAGCGCCTGGGGGCGGGCGTGGCCAAGGCGCTGCTGGGCAAGGCGGTGTTGCCGGACGCGCTGCCGTACGTGACGGGCGCCATCGGTCTGCTGGGCACCCAGCCGAGCTGGGAAATGATGAACGAATGCGACGCCTTGCTGATGGTGGGCACTTCCTTCCCCTATGCCGAATTCCTGCCCAAGGAGGGCCAGGCCCGCGCCGTGCAGATCGACGTGGACGGCCGCCAACTGAGCCTGCGCTATCCCGTCGAGGTGGGGCTGGTGGGCGATGCCCGGCTGACGCTCGAAGCCTTGTTGCCGCGGCTGGAGCCCAAATCGTCGAATTCCTGGCGCGAGCGCATAGAGAAAAGCGTGCGCCGCTGGCGCGAGACCGTCACGGCGCGTGCCATGGTCGAAGCCAAGCCCGTCAATCCGCAACGCCCGTTCCTGGAGCTGTCCAGTCGACTGCCGCCGCATAGCATCATCACCTGCGACTCGGGCTCGGCCGCCAACTGGTATGCGCGCGACGTCCAGTTGGACGAAGGCATGATGGCGTCGGTCTCGGGCGGCCTGGCAAGCATGGGCTGCGGCGTGCCCTACGCGGTGGCCGCCAAGCTCGCCTATCCCGGGCGTCCGGTGATCGCGCTGGTGGGCGATGGCGCGATGCAGATGCTCGGCATCAACGAACTCATCACCATCGCCCACCGCTGGAAGGACTGGAGCGACCCGACGCTCGTGGTGCTGGTGCTCAACAACGGCGACCTGAACCTGGTGACGTGGGAGCAGCGCGTCATGGGTGGCGATCCGCGCTTTGCCGCGTCGCAGTGGCTGCCGGAGTTTTCCTACGCCGACTACGGCCGCATGCTGGGCCTGGAAGGCATCCGGGTTACGTCGCCCGACGAGGTGGGGCCGGCGTGGGATCGCGCCCTGGCGGCGGGGCGCCCGGCGGTGCTGGAAGTGGTGACCGATCCGGAAATGCCGCCGTTGCCGCCGCATGTGTCGATGAAGCAATTCGGCGCCTACATGACGGCCTTGCGCAAGGAAACCGGGGCGGCGGGCACGGCCGCGCTGCGCGCCACCATCAAGCAATGGTGGGCGAGCTGACCTGGCCGGCGGCGTGCCGCCGTGCCGGCTGGCCCGGCGGCACGCCACTTGCTGTAGGACCGGGGTCCGGGCTCGCGGTGAGGTTGGCGCGGACTTTTTTTCAAGGAGGTGTCATGGCTACACACAACGGCAACGGGACGTTGCGCGACCTGATTGCGGGAACCGAAAGCCTGCTGCGCAGCACTGCCAGCTACGGCGGCACGGAGATCGAAGCGGCGCGCGATCGTCTTAAGCAGCAACTCGACGCCGCGCGCGCCGAGGCGCGCGGATGGGAGAAGCATGCATGGCGGCGCGCCCGGGAAGTCTCGGCCGCGACCGATGGCTATGTGCACGAGAACGCCTGGAAGAGCATCGCCGGCGCCGTGCTGGTGGGCGCGCTGGCTGGCGCCTGCCTGATGTCGGAAGCGCGCCGCCGCTGACGCGGCGCAATCCTCGATTCCAAGATATGCAGCGGGTACGCCCGCGGGAGAAACGCGATGGAACAGCAATCGAATATCGTCGGTGGTCCGAAGTCCAAGGCGCTGGGGCCCGGCCCCGAAGTGATGGCCGCCAGTACCCTGGAAGGAAATGACGTCTATAACGCCGCCGGCGAAAGCCTGGGCGACATCAAGGCGATCATGCTCGATGTGCCGCGCGGGCGCGTGGCCTATGCGGTGCTGGCGCGCGGCGGCGTGCTGGGGATGGGGGAAAAACTGTTCGCCATTCCGTGGGCGGCGCTGACGCTGGACACCGACCGCAAGTGCTTCGTGCTCAATGTCGACAAGGAAACCCTCAAGGACGCGCCGGGCTTCGACAAGGACAACTGGCCGAGCATGGCCGACGAGACCTGGGCGCGCGACGTGCACAAGTACTACAACCAGGACGTCTACTGGTAAGGGGCGCTTGCCACGGCCGGCGGCCGGCATATCCGCTTGCGCGGACCTGCCGGCCGGACCCGGCGCGGCGGCGGCGTCAGCCGGCGTCGATCCAGCGGCCGAGGTCTGGCCGCACCTGCTGGCGCGCGCGGCCACGCCGCACCTGCTCATCGTCCAGCCGCGCGGCGCCCGCGGAATCGATATCGAAAGCGATGCCCAGCGCGCCGGCCACGCCGGGATCCTCGATGGGCAACTCCCACGTCAGGAACACCTGCGACAAGTCGCGGCTCTCCGGGAAGTCGGCCTCGTCGAACATGCTGGAACCCCGCGGCACCACGCCATGAGGCTGGCAGGTGTCGAACAGCACCGCGGTGCCGCGCGTCAGCGCGATGCGCTGGCCGCTGTTGGCGAACAGCAGGTCCAGTCCCTTGTCCTCGCTCAGGAACAGATTGCAGAAGGCCGCGCCGCCATACTGGTCGCCGTCGTGGTGGTAGCGCGCGCCGCGGCAGGCCATCAAGGCGATATCGCTTTCGGCCAGCGCGTCGCCCAGGCCTAGCGCGCCGGTCCAGTCGCGCATGGCCTGCACGCAGGCGGTGTAACCGGGCCAGCGCGCGATGGTGCGCGCCAGCGCCATCTGTTCGACGTCGCCGGGGCCGAGTTCCAGGCGCGATGCGATGTCGCGCGCCCAGTCCGCCAGCAGGCGGTCGGGCGGCGCGGGCAGGGTGAGCGTGGCGCTGCGCACCACGTCGCTGACGCCGCGGCTGCGCAGGGCATCGCCGCTCCAGAAGTACGAGACCAGGCGGTCGGGGGACAACGGCATGATGCGCGGGGACCGGTTCATCCGCTCTGCACGTTTGCCCAGAGCCGCTGCCACCAGGAGCGGCGCGGCGGCCGCGGCCGGTTGCCGGTGTAGTGCTTCTGCGAGGCCTTGATCAAGTCGCCAAAAGGGGACGCGCTACGGTAGTCGTCGAGCCGATGGCCGGCGGCCAACGCTTCCTGGTAGTAGCGGTCGAACAGCTCGGTCAGATCGGTGCGCGCATGCGCCACCACTTCGCCGTCGAACCAGTGGCGGCGACCTTCCGCGCGCAGGCGCGGCATGGCGTAACGGTGCGAGAACTGCGTGCCCATGTCCGAGTAATGCAGGATGCGGATATCGTCGCGCGCCAGGCCGTCGCCGTCGATGCTGTTGTAGCGTGGGTCGAGGTACTGGACCAGGTGCGGCCGGCTGGCGAAATAGTGCGTCATGTCGTGGTTGGCGCGACGCATCGCGCGCAGCGCGTCGAGTGGCGGCAGATGGGCGCGGGCGCGCTCGCAGTCCCATAATGCCATGCATGAACGCCAGCCCTCTCCATCGCCTTCGCGGCGGGCTGCGACGATCGCTCCCTCGGCCAGCGGCATGTCCCAGATCTCTGCCAGGTCGCACAGCACCAGCATGTCCGCATCCATATAGAAGGCGCGGCCCTGGAAACCGGCCGCGGCCGGTACCGCCCAGCGCAGGGCGGAGAATGGCGTGGCCCATTTTTCGGTGCGCCAGCCCAGGCCGCGCGCCGGGTCGCAGTACCACGGGCTGGCAGGATCGCGCGACAGGCGCATCCAGGTGATCTCGACCGGCCGCGAAGCATGTTTGCGGGCGCTGTAGTCCAGCACCATCATCTGCTCCAGGTCGCAGTCGTTGGGGTCGCAGCCGACAAAAATCCTTATGGCGTCATTCATTTTGTCTCGTCATCCCGGGCGGCAGGGGCCGGTCCGCGCTGCCGGCTTTCCTGAATTTTCACTGAATTGTAATCGGGTTTTTCAGGGGGAAGGTCCCGCGGCGGCGTAGTCGCGCCGCGCTGTTGCATGCAGCGGACGCTTGCCGCGCGGGCGCTGCCGAGGGCGTGTAAACCGAATACAGTGCGCGACGGAGCCCGCGCCTCGCGGCGAGGGCAGACATCAAAAAAGGGAGACGAGACATGGATACGGCAGGAACGCTGGCCGCCCGCGTGCGCGAGCAGGTCGGCGAAACGGAATGGCAGGTGCGCAAGGATCTGGCGGCGCTCTACCGGCTGGTGGCGCTGTTCGGCTGGGATGACCTGATCTTCACCCACATCACGGCCAAGGTGCCCGGCACCGAGCATTTCCTCATCAACCCCTACGGCATGATGTTTGACGAGATCACCGCGTCCAGCCTGGTCAAGATCGACCTGGACGGGCGCAAGGTGATGGACTCGGCATACGACATCAATCCGGCGGGCTTCACCATCCACAGCTGTATCCACGCGGCCCGCAAGGACGCCATGTGCGTCCTGCACACGCATTCCATCAACGGAGTGGCGGTGTCGGCGCAGAAGGACGGCCTGCTGCCGCTGTCGCAGTTCGCCTTCATCGCGCTGCGTTCGCTGGCATATCACGACTACGAAGGCCTGGCGCTCAATCCCGAGGAACAGCCGCGCCTGGTGCGCGACCTGGGCGCCAGCCAGTACCTGATCCTGCGCAACCATGGCCTGTTGACGGTGGGACAGAGCATGGCCGAAGCGTTCCAGGCCATGCACCGGCTGGAAGCGGCCTGCATGGTGCAGGTGCGGGCGCAGGCCGGGGGCGGCGAACTGACCTTCATCCCGCCCGAGGTGCTGGCGCGCGCCGCGGTGGAATCCCCGGCCGACCGCGCCCACAAGGCCGCGCTGGCCTGGCCGGGCCTGCTGCGCCGGCTGGACCGGCGCAATCCGGGCTACGCCGACTGACGACCCCAGCGGTCCGCCGCGTCCCGCCGGTGCGGCGGAGCGGGCGCGGCCAGGGTGGCCAAGACCCGCGCCTTATTTCTTCCCGGGCTGCGGTTCCAGGAACTCGGCGCAGTCCGGCACCGGCGTGGCCGGCTGGTAGACCGAGCCGTCTTCCTTCCACTTGTAGGTCACCGTGTAGCTGCACTGCTTGTCGGCCTGCGGTTGCAGTTGCGCGGCCGTCGGCGCGGGCCGCTTGCTCGAATCGGCGTAGCGGCTGGCGTCGGCCGGACTGCGCGTGGCCTGCGTGGTGACCTGCAGGTCCGGGTACGGCTGCTGGCTGGGCAGGGCCTTCACCGTGGCGTCATAGCGGTAATAGTCCATGCAGTTGCCTTCGCGGCGTTTCTCGTCGGCCTCGTTGGCGCAGGCGCGGATGCCGGCCTTGGCGGAGTAGGGCAGCAGGTGCGCCAGGGCCGAGGACTTGTCGCCCAGGTCGACCATGAACAGGTACAGGTCGCGGCGCGAGAAGCTGCCGCCGGGGAACTGGATCTCTTCCTTGTAGTCCGGCTCGTTGGGGCCGATCACGCCGACCAGCGCGCGTTCCTCGCTCAGGCGGATGAGGTGCGGCCAGACCGTGAAGCGCGTGAAGTTCGGGATGTCGGGCAGGTCCCAGAAGCGGTAGTCGGCGCGCAGGGTGCGGCTGGTGGCGAACGGGCCGTTATCCTCGAAGCCGCCGTCGACCTTGATCCCCACGCACCAGTCGGCCTGCTTGTTGCAGTAAAGCTGGTTTTGCGGGTTGAGCGTCAGGGGCTCGACATCGGGCTGCACCGCGGACGCGACGGCGGGCAGGACGGCGCAGAGCAGCGTCGCAAGGGCTTTGTTCATCGTGGTTCCTAATGGGTCGGGAAAAGCGGTCGGGAAAAGCGCCGGCGCATTGTGGCCCGATTCCTCCGGCAAAGCGTCACCAATTGTATAAGGCGGTGCGAAAGTTCCGCGTCGGGCAGCGCGTCAGCGCGGCCCCTGCGCGCGGTGCCGCAGGATCAGGTCGTGCAAGGCCTGGGCGGCCGGCGACAGGTGCGCGCCCTTGCGGCTGATGAGCGAAAAGGTGCGTCTCACCACCGGCGTGTGCAGCGACACCAGGCGCAGCCCCGGATACGAACCGGCCTGCCAGGCCAGCCGCGGCGCCACGGCGATGCCGGCGCCGGCCGCCACCAGCCCGACGGCGGTCGAACTGCGCTGCACTTCATAGAAGGCCGTCAGCCGCGGCGCCAGCTCTGCCAGCGCGTGATCGAGCAGCGGCCGGTTGTTGCTGCTGGCGCCGGGAAAGATCAGCCGATGGCCCTCCAGTTTTTCCCAGGGCAGCGTGCGGCGTCGCGCCAGCGGATGGTCCTCGCGGCAGATCAGCACGAAGTCGTCCTGCAGCAGCGGGATGCTCCGCAGCGTGGGGGCGTGGGTCTCGGCGATGTTGATGCCGAACTCGGCCTCGCGCGTGAGCACCGCCTGCGCCACGGCGCCGGAAGAGTGGTCCAGCACCTTGACGCGGTTCTGCGGATGCTCGGCGCTGTAGCGCTGCAGGATGTGCGGCAGGTCGTGCACGCCGATGGTCGGCACACACGCCAGCGTCACGTCGCCGCGCTGGGCCTTGCCGGTTTCCCGGATCTCGGTAAGCGCCGCGGCCAGGTCGGCCAGCAGGCGCCGCGCCTGCGGCAGGAAGCTGTCGCCCGGCGGCGTCAGCGCCACCGAGCGGGTGGTGCGCTCCACCAGCCGCACGCCCAGGAACGATTCCAGGTTCTGCAGCCGGCGGCTCAGCGCGGTCTGGGTGATGCTGAGCTCGCCGGCGGCGCGGCGAAAGCTCTTGTGATCCGCGATCGCCACGAAGGCCTGCACGCCGAGCACGTCGATTTTCATGAGAAAAACGCATCAATTGACTAATTAATATCATTTTACGGTCGGCAAGGCTGCGCTCACAATGCCCGCATCCTGGCAGGAGACAGACCATGAACATCACGATTCTGGACGACTATTTCGACACGCTGCGGGGCTTGCCCTGTTTCCGCAAACTCGATGGCCATGCCGTCACGGTCTGGAACGACCATGTGCAGGACGTGGACGCGCTGGCCGAGCGCCTGCGCGACACCGAGGCGCTGGTGCTGATCCGCGAACGCACCCAGATCCGCGCGCCGCTCATCGCGCGCCTGCCCAAGCTGCGGCTGATCAGCCAGCGCAGCGTCTATCCGCACATCGACGTCGACGCCTGCACCGCGCACGGCGTCATCCTGTCTTCCAACCAGCATGCCGGCACGCCGTCGTACGCGGCCGCCGAACTGACCTGGGGCCTGGTGCTGGCCGGCATGCGGCGGATCCCGCAGCAAGTTGAGGCGCTCAAGAACGGCGTCTGGCAGACCGGCATGGGCCGTACCCTGCGCGGCCGCACTCTCGGTATCTACGGTTATGGCCGGATCGGCGCCGAAGTGGCGCGCTACGGCGCCGCCTTTGGCATGAAGGTGCTGGTGTGGGCGCGCGAGGCCTCGCGCCAACGGGCGCGCGACGACGGCTGGGATGTGGCGCCGGACAAGCAGGCGTTCTTCGAGGCCTGCGACGTGCTCTCGCTGCACATGCGGCTGGTGCCGGATACGCGCGGCATCGTCACGGCGGCCGATCTGGCGCGCATGAAGCCATCGGCGCTGTTGGTGAATACCAGCCGCGCCGGCCTGATCGAGTCGGGCGCGCTGGTGCAGGCGCTGCGCGCGGGCCGCCCCGGCATGGCGGCGGTGGACGTGTTCGAAACCGAACCGCTGCGCGATCCGAAGGACCCGCTGCTGCAACTGCCCAACGCGATCTGCACGCCGCATATCGGCTACGTCACCGAGGACGAGTACGAAACCCAATTCTCGGACGTCTTCGATCAGATCGTGTCCTATGCCGCCGGCAAGCCGATCCACGTGATCAATCCCGCGGTCCTGGCCTGACGCCCGCTTGGTCGCCGGGGCGAGATCCCGCCGCGCCTTCACGCGCGCCGCAGGCGACCCGTCAGGACGATGGCCGCGGCGGGTGCGATGGCGAACACGCCGAACAGCGCCAGCGCGGCGCTTTTTGCCCCTTCGACGCCGCCGGGTTGCGTGAGGCCGCCGGCATTGGCGACCACCCCGGCCAGCGCCGCGGTCAGGGCGGTGGCATACAACTGCACCGTGGTGATCGACGACGACGCCAGCGTTTCTTCGCCCGGCGCGGCGGCCGAGAACACCCGGGTCAGCAGGTGCGGCCAGCCCAGGCCGATGCCGAATCCCACCGCCGTCAGCATCACGCCATGCAGGACAGGTCCCAGCGGCGCGGGATGCCAGGTGACGACCGGCATGGTGACCGCCAGTCCGGCCAGCGCGGCCAGCACGACGATGGGACTGGCCCGGATCAGGCGCCAGGCGCGGGCCGGCTCGCGGCCGGCGCTGTAGATCGAGGCCAGTGTCCAGCCGCCCGCCATCAGCGCGGTCATGTAGCCCGCGGCCAGCGGCGTCATCGCGTGCGTCACCTGGAGGAAGTACGGCACGAAAATCTCGGTGGTCAGGGCCGCCACCAGCAGGCTCATGATGGCGTAGAGCAGGCCCAGCTGGGTGCCGAGCGTATAGGCGCCGGTGGGCAGCAGCTTGGCGCGGGCGCGGGTATCGATGCGCGCGATGGCGGCGGCGATGGCGATGCCCGTGGCGATGCCGGCGGCGTTCCAGGCCAGGCTTTGCGACAGGCTGGCCGCCGAGATGGCCAGCACCGACAGCACCAGCAGCGTGATGGTCAGCCACGGCACCGGTCCCGACGCCGATTCGCCGTGGGTCTTGCCGCGGAACTGGCTGGCGACGATCAGGGCCAGCAACAATGCCACCGGCACCAGCACCCAGAACGCCGGCCGCCACTGGCCGTTTTGCGCGAACACGCCGCCGATCGCCGGGCCGCCCAATGTGGCCACGCCCCACATGCCGGACACCAGCGCCATGGCCCGCGGCCACAGCCGCGCGTCGAAGATGACGCGGATCAAGGCATAACTCAGCGCGAACAGCACGCCGCCGCCCAGACCCTGCACCGTGCGGCCCAGCAACAGCGCGGGCATCGACGGCGCCAGGGCGCAGGCGATTGCGCCCGCCGAGAACACCGCCAGCGCCAGCAGGTACGCCAGGCGCGGACCGAGGCGGTCGATGAGCTTGGCCGACAGCGCCGAGCCGACGATGGAGGCGGCCACGAACAGCGTAGTGTTCCAGGCGTAATAGGTCAGCCCGCCGATCTCGCGAATGATGGTCGGCAGGATGGTGGTGACGACGTAGATATTGATCGCGTGCAGCGCGACGCCGCCCGCCAGCGCGATCGAGCGCAGGGCGTTCCTGCCGCGCAGCAGGTCGGCCCAGGAGACGGGGGGAAGGGTCCCGCCGGGCGTGGTAAGGCTGGATGGCATCGCGATTCCTTTTTTTGTAAATTATCAATCCAACAAGTGATGGAATGATAGGAAGATGCTAAGGTCGCGTCAATGAAGACCTTGCCGCCCGCCCCGCCATTGACCGACGTCGCCGCCGATTCCCTCGATGATCTGGCCGACGCCGCCAAGACTCTCGGCCACCCGCATCGGCTCGCGTTGCTGCAGGCGGTGCTGCAACGCGAAAGCACGGTGGAGCAGCTGGCGCTGGGCGTCGGCCTGTCGATCACCAATGCCTCGCAACACCTGCAGCAGCTCAAGCGCGCCGGCTTCATCCAGTCGCGCCGCGACGGCAAGCACGTGCTGTATCGCGGCGGCGCGGGCCCGGTGTCCGAAGTGCTGTCCGCGCTGCAGGACTACCTGTCACACCAGCGCCAGGAAATGCGGCGCGTGGCCGCCGACAGCGTCAATCACCCCGAGCAGCTCGAGGCGGTCTCGATAGAACAATTGGTCGCCAAGCTTGATGACGGCGCGCTGTTGCTGGACGTCCGGTCACCCGCGGACTATGCCGCCGGCCACATTCCGGGCGCGGTCAACATCCCGACCGAAGAACTGGAGTCGCACCTGGCGCAGCTGCCGCGCGACCAGCAGATCGTGGCATATTGCGGCGGCCGATACTGCGTGCTGTCGATGCGCGCGGTGGCCTTGCTGCGCAAGCGCGGCTTCCAGGCGCAGCGCCTGGGCGACGGCTTTCCCGCCTGGAAGGCGGCCGGCCTGCGCGTCAAGGCGGCGCGCCATTGATCCCAATTCCTTTTTTCCGGCAGCACCATGATCACCTTGAGAACCTCCACCCCCGCGGACGGCGCGCGCGTCGTCGACATCTGGCGCCGCGCCGTGGATGCCACCCATGACTTCCTGTCGCCGCGGGACCGCCATGACATCGAGGCCGAGGTCGTGGCCTTCCTGCCCGCCGCCACGCTCGACCTGGCGGTGGACGCGGACGACCGCGCGCTGGCCTTCATGCTGCTCGACGGCAGCCACATGGAAGCGCTGTTCGTCGACCCCGACGCGCGCGGCGCGGGCGTCGGGCGCGCCCTGGTCGAGGATGCGCTGCGGCGCCATCCCGGCCTGAGCACCGACGTCAACGAGCAGAACGCGCAGGCGATCGGTTTCTATGAACGGCTGGGGTTCGAGCGCACCGGGCGGTCCGAGCGCGACGGCCAGGGACGGGCCTATCCGCTGATCCATCTGCGTCATCGCGGCGACGCGCCGGCATGAGCCCGGTCTTCAAGTCCGAGCGCCACGCCGAAGCCGTGCGCCAGGCCTATGCCGCCGCGCTGGCCCATTGGCCGGCCGATGTGCGGCGAGTGACGGTGCCGACGCCGGCCGGCGACACCCATGTGCTGGTGTGCGGCCGCGAGGACGCCCCGCCCCTGGTGCTGCTGCATGGCGCGCAGAGCACGGCCGCCAGCTGGCAGCGGCAGGCCGCGGCCTGGGCGCCGCATTTCCGCATTTACGCGATCGACCTGATCGGCGAGGCCGGCCCGAGCGCGCTGGCGCGGCTGCCGCTGGCGAGCGATGCGCACGCGGCCTGGCTGGAGGCCGTGCTCGATGGACTGGGCGTGGCGCGCGCGGCGTGCTTCGGCATCTCGCTGGGCGCGTGGCTGGCGCTGGACTTCGCCGTGCGGCGGCCGGCGCGGGTCGAGCGGCTGGCGCTGTTGTGCCCGTCCGGCATCGGCCGCCAGAAGCACATCCTGCCGTGGGTCCTGCCATTGTTGCTGCTGGGGCCCGCCGGCCGCGCGCTGGTGCGCCGCCGCATCATCGGGCCGCTGCCCGTCGATCCGGCGCCTGCCGATCGGGCTCAGTTTGCGTTGATGCACGCCATCAATCGTGGTTTCCGCTCGCGCTTCGGCGCCATTCCGGTCTTCGGCGACGAGGCGCTGCGCCAGTTGTCGCAGCCGCTGTTCGTGGCGGTGGGCGGGCGCGACGTGATGCTCGATTCGCAAGATACCTGCGAACGGTTGCGCCGCCTGGCGCCGAGCGCGCAGGTGACGCTGTTGCCGAGTGAGCGGCATTTCATCCGGGGACAGGACGACGCGGTGCTGGCATTCCTGCGGGCGGCCTAGGGCCTGTTCACACGATAAGGAGCCTCGCACAGGCCGGCAATCGGGCGCCAGGCGCGGTCGCGCCGCAACGGGGGCGAGATTGCGCCGTCAGCGTGGCGCGCCCGGCGTCTCGGCCCGCAGCGGCGGCGGCTCGAAGGCCCGCACCGGCGGCGCGTCGCCGTGCCAGCGTTCCACCTGCACCAAGGCCGACAGCGCGCTCGGGCCCTGCGCCAGCCGCGACGTGCCCACGTCCACCGTCAGCACGTTGGGATTGCCGTGGCGTTCGAGCGAGCCGTCCTGCGGGTCGAACCAGGCGCCGGTGGGCATCACCACCACGCCGCGCAGCAGGTCGGCGCTGAGCTGCGCGCCGCCGAGGCAGGCGCCGCGGTCATTGAAGATGCGCACCACATCGCCCTGCGCGATGCCGCGTTCGGCGGCGTCGTCGGGATGCAGCAGCACCGCCTCGCGGCCGGCGACCTTGTGGGCGCGGGTGGCTGGCGCCGGGTCCAGTTGCGAATGCAGCCGGTCGGCGGGCTGGCAAGTGACCAGGTGCAGCGGCCAGCGCGCCGCGCGTTCGGCGCCCAGCCATTCCACCGGCGGCAGCCAGGCTGGATGCGGCGGGCAGTCGTCATAGCCGAACTCGGCGATCGCCGCGCTGTGCAGTTCGAGACGGCCGGAGCGGGTCTTGAGCGGATGCGCGGCGGGATCCTCGCGGAACTGCTCGAACAGCACGAAGTCGCGCGGGGGCGGCGGCAGCGCCACGTGGCCTCGCTCCCAGAATTCATCGAAGGCCGGCAGCGTCAGTTGCGCGGCTTCCCAGGCCGGCCGCATCTGTTCGTAGATGTGGCGGATCCAGGCCATCTCGTCGCGGCCTTCGGTGAAGGCCTGCTCGAAGCCGCCGCGCGCGGCCAGTTCCCGGTAGATGTCGAAGTCGTTGCGGCTGTGGCCCACCGGCGCCAGCGCCTGCCGCATCGCCAGCAGGTAGCGGTCGCGCGAGGAGCCGCCGATGTCGTTGCGTTCGAGCGTGGTGGTGGCGGGCAGCACGATGTCGGCGCGCCGCGCCGTCGGCGTCCACCAGGGTTCGTGCACGATGATGGTCTCGGGCCGCGTCCAGGCCCGCGCCAGGCGGTTCAGGTCCTGGTGGTGGTGGAACGGGTTGCCGCCGGCCCAGTAGACCAGGCGGATGTCGGGATAGACGCCGGTCCTGCCGTTGAACGCATACGATTCACCCGGTTGCAACAGCATGTCGGTCAGGCGCGCCACCGGAATCGAGGCGCCGGCCGGATTGCGCCCCGCGCGCATCTCCGGCGCGGGCAGGTCGGGGCGCGGATTGCCGGCGCCGTTCATCGAGCCGTGGCCGAAGGCGAAACCGCCGCCGGGCAGGCCGATCTGGCCCAACAGGGCGGCCAGCGCCACGCTGCCCCAATAGGGTTGTTCGCCGCGATGGCCGCGCTGCAGCGACCATGAGCAGGACAGCAGCGCGCGGGTGCCGGCCGCTTCCAGCGCCAGCGCGCGGATGGTGGCGGCGGGCACGCCGCAGATGCGTTCGGCCCATTGCGCGCTCTTGGGCTGGCCGTCGGCGCGGCCCAGCAGGTAGTCCGCATACTGCTCGAAGCCGTTGCAGCAGCGCGCCAGGAATTCGCGATCGTGGCGATCCTCGGCCAGCAGCGTGTGCGCCATGCCCAGCATCATCGCCGCGTCGGTGTTCGGCCGTATCGGGATCCATTCGGCCGCCAGCGCCTCGGGCGCGTCGGCGCGCGTGGGGCTGACCACCACCGCGCGCATGCCGGCTTGCCGTGCCCGCGCCAGCCAGCCGGGCGCGCTGTGGTCGCCCGCGCCACCCGAGGCGATCTGCGTGTTGCGCAGCGGGATGCCGCCGAACGCGATCAGCAGCCGCGTGTGCCCGACCACGCTGTTCCAGTCGGTGATGCGGCCGGTCACGGGCGCGTAGGTGCCGATGATGTGCGGCAGCAGGAACTGCGCCGCGCCCCAGCTGTAGTTGCCCGACTGGTCGACGCAGCCGCCGCCGGCGTACAGGAAGCGGTGCGTCAGCGTGCGCGCATGGTGCAGGCGGCCGGCCGACGACCAGCCGTACGAGCCGCCGAAGATGGCGGTGGGGCCATGCTGCGCGCGCACCCGTTGCAGTTCGTCGTGCACCAGCGCCAGGGCGGTGTCCCAATCGACCTCCACATAGCCGTCCACGCCGCGCAATTCGGGCGCGCCGCGGTGCCTGAGCCAGCTGGCGCGCACGGCGGGGCGGGCGATGCGCAGCGACGAATGCACCATGTCGGGCATCGCGTGGATAAGCGGGGACGGGGCCTGGTCGTGCGCGAACGGCTCGCAGCCCACGACGCGGCCGTCGCGCACCAGCGCGGTATAGGCGCCCCAATGGGACAGGGACGGATAACGGGAGATCGCTTCGGTCATGCGGGCGCCGCCGTGAAAAGCGTATTGTTATGGAAATCCTCATAACTTAATCGCATTGCCTTAGAAAATCTTTGTCTTTCGGGCGTCCTGAAAGTGTGGAAAATAGAAAAATTTTCGGGGCCGCTCTTCCTATACTGCATAAGCAGCAAGGGGAATGGTCAGGTGCAGGCGCCAACCACCGCGCGCCAGCCTGGCTTTTTTGATTGAGCAGTCCATCCGCATGTGGAGCAGGTCATGAGCAAAATGAAAATCCAGGGGTCCTTCGTCGCCATCGTCACGCCGTTCAATCGCGACGGCAGCGTCGATTTCAGCGCCTTCCGCAGCCTGTTGAAGTTCCAGGAAGACAACGGCACCGCCGCCGTGCTGATCATGGGCTCCACCGGTGAAGTCTCGCTGCTGTCGCCCGAAGAGCGGCGCCAGGTGATCGTCGAGACGGCCAAGATGAAGACCGGCAGGATGAAGCTGTTCTACGGCTGCACCGGCAACAACACCGACACCACCATCGACTACCTGAAGTTCGCGCGCGCCAACGGCGCCGACGGCGCGATCCTGGCCGCGCCGGCCTACATCTGCGCCTCCGAAGCCGACACCGAAGCCTATTTCCTCGAAGTGGCCGACGCCACCGACCTGCCGCTGGGCATCTACAACAACCCGCCCCGGGTCAAGAGCGACCTGCACTGGGACCAGCTGCTGCGTATCTTCAAGCACCCGAACTACGTGGTGCACAAGGAATCGACCACGCGCGTGGGCCAGGTGGCGCAAGTGCTGCGCGGCCGTCCCGACGTGTCGGTGATGTGCTGCGACTCGCCCAACCTGGGGCTGGTGGTGCCCACCATGAGCCTGGGCGGCCACGGCACCGCCAACATGACCGGCAACATCGCGCCGGCCGAGATGGCCGAGATTTCGCGTCCCTGGGACACGCCGGACGTGTCGGTCAGCTTCCGCGAAGGCTACCTGGGCCTGCTGCCGATGCTGCATTACTCGTACTCCGCCATCAACCCGGTGGCGATCAAGTCGCTGATGAAGGCGGTGGGCCTGCCGGTCGGCGACCTGCGCCGTCCGCTGCGCGGCCTGGAGGGCGACGCCCTGGCCAAGGGCCTGCGCATCGTGCGCGAGTTGGGGCTGGATACCAAGTACGGCTTCAGCTCCGCGCAGCTCAAGGCGGCGTGATTCCCCTGTTCCGGCGGCGATAGCCGCCGGATTCATTTTTGACGACCCACGACACGGCGGCCGCGAGCGTCGCGGCCGGTGGCGTGGGCGGCCCCTGCGCGCCCGAAACGGATGCGTCATCGCCAAGAGAGACCCCACCATGTTCCATTGCCCGTCCCGCCCCGCGCCGCTCAAGCGGCTTTTCAGCGCCGCCCTGCTGGCGTTGGGCCTCACCACCACCGCCGCCGCGCTGGCCGCCGACAGCTATCCGCAGCGCCCCATCACGCTGGTGGTGCCGCATCCGCCGGGCGGTTCCGTCGACGGCGTGGCGCGCCTGTACGCCGAGCAACTGGGCAAGGAACTGGGCCAGTCGGTGGTGGTGGAAAACCGCGCCGGTGCCTCGGGCATGATCGGCGCCGCCTATGTGGCGCGCGCGGCGCCCGATGGCTACACGCTGTACCTGAATGCCTCCATCCACGCGATCAATCCGCTGCTGTACAAAAAGACCATCAAGTTCGATTCGGTCAAGGATTTCACGCCCATCAGCGAACTGGCGCAGGGCGCGCTGATCTTCAGCGTCAACCCCAAGGTGCCGGCCGACAACGTGCGGGACCTGGTCAAGCTGCTCAAGGCCGAGCCGCAGAAGTACTCCTTCGCCACCACCGGTTTCGGCTCGGCCGGCCACCTGGCCGCGGCCTCGTTCCTGCATGAAAACGGCCTGGAGCAGATTCCCATCGTGCTGTATCGCGGCGGCGGCCCGGCGCTGTCGGACCTGGTCGGCGGCCAGGTGCAGGGGCTGATCGACCCGATGCTGTCGTCGCTGCCGATGGTGCGCGCCGGCAAGCTCAAGGCGGTGGCGCTGACCGGCGCCGACCGCAGCCCCCTGCTGCCTGACCTTGCCACCATGAAGGAGCAGGGCCAGAAGAACTTCGAGTTCTATTCCTGGTACGGCGTGTGGGGGCCGGCCAACCTGCCCGAACCGGTGCTGCGCAAGCTGGAGGCGGTGTCGGCCAAGGTGATGGCCAGCCCGAAGATCGTCGAACAACTGAACGGGCTGGGCTTCGAGCCGTCGGTGAAGAACTCGGCGGCCTTCGCCAGGTTCATCGATGCCGAGATGAAGCGCTACCAGGTCATCATCGACCAGGCCAACATCCACATCACGGAATGACGGGGGCCATGCCGCCCCGATACTGCGACGGGCTGAGGCCGTAGCGGCGCTGGAACGCCTTGGCCAGCTGCGTTTCCGAGCGAAACCCGGCAGCCCGCGCCAGGGGCTTGAGCGGCTGGCCCGCGTCCAGCCCCGCGCGCACCGCTTCGAGCCGTAGCGCCTCGAGAAAAGCCCGTGGCGTATAGCCGGTGTCGCGCGTGAAGCCGCGATGGAAGGTGCGTGGCGCCTGGCCGGCCAGTGATGCCATGCGTTCGACATCGATGGCTTCGGCCAGATGGTCGCGCAGCCAATCGACCAGTTCGCCGTAGGCGCCGGCCTGCCCCTCGAGGATCGTCGAGTATTGCGCCTGGTTGCCGCTGCGCCGCAGCGCCAGGTTCAGCTGTCTTGCCACTCGCGCCGCCAGCCAGCGGCCCGCGTCCTGTTCGACCATGGCCAGGCACATGTCGATGCCGGCAGTGACGCCGCCCGAGGTCCAGAATCGGTCGTCCTGAACATAGAGCGCCTCCGGCTCCACCTGCAAGCCATCGAAGTGGCGCGCCAGCAATTGTGCCGAAGCCCAATGCGTTGCCACGCGCCGGCCGCCCAGCATGCCCCAATGGGCCAGCAGGAAGGCGCCGGTGCACACCGAAGCCAGGCGCCGCGTCCGCGTGCCGGCCTGGCCAACCCACGCGCGCAAGGTTTCGTCGGCGCCGGCCTGCATCAGCCCTTCGCGCTCGCCGCCGGCGATGATCAGTGTGTCGACCGTGGCCGGGTCGATGCCAGCCACTGCCTCGGTCTGCAGCGTCAGGCCGTTGGACAGCGTGACCGGTCCACCCCGGGCCGACAGGAGGGCGACGCGATACCGTGCGTCCAGGCCCAGCGCGCTGGCCATGGAGAAGACGTCGGCGGGGCCGGCCACGTCCAGGTGCTGCACCGTGGGATAGACGACGATGGCGACCAGGCGGGGCCTGCCGGCGGCGGAGTGTCGCGGCATGGGGAAGGCTAAGTGGCAATGCCGGCATCTTAACGCGGCCGGATGGCAGAAAACGACTGAATTCTGTCATTGCTGCCGAGCGCGCGCTATCGCTAGGCTGTCGGAATTGGGGCATGGCCTCGTTGCGGAAAAGGGTGGTTCATGGCGGTCGGATGGGGGCGAGCGGGCCTGGTATGCGTGTTGACGACCGTGGCCGTCGCCGCGGCCTGGTCGGTGTGGCGCGATCCTGGCGGGGTGCCCGCGCCGCCATCACCGCGCGGGCAGGCCGGGCCATTGACCGCTGCGCGGCCTGCCGCGGCTGGCCGCCTGCCGCGTGTCGTGGTGATCGGCCATAACGCCAACACCGAGCTGACCGACTTCGTGGTGCCCTACGCGGTGCTCAAGCGCTCGGGCGCCGCCGAGGTCTGGGCGCTGGGCCTGGATCCCGGACCGATACGGTTCTTTCCCGCCTTGCGGGCACAGCCGGATGCCGACATCGCCGCGTTCGACGCGCATTACCCGGACGGCGCCGACTACGTGATCGTGCCGGCCGTGCACGAAGACGCGGATCCGCGGCTGTCGGCCTGGGTGCGCGCGCAGGCCGGCAAGGGCGCCGTCGTCATCGGCATTTGCGACGGGGTGTGGGTACTGGCGCGGGCCGGCTTGCTGGACGGCCGTCAGGCGGTTTCGCATTGGTATTCGCGCTCGACGCTGGCGCGCGACTTTCCGGCGGTGCGCTGGCGCCAGGATCGCCGCTACATCGCGGACGGCGGGGTGGTGACCACCACGGGCGTCAGTGCTTCGATTCCCGTGTCGTTGGCGCTGGTCGAGACCCTGGCCGGCCGGCCGCGCGCGCAAACGGTGGCGCTCGAACTGGGCCAGGCGCACTGGGACGATGCCCATCCGGGCCAGGACTTTCAGCTCGGGCCGCGCCATATCTACACCGCGACGCGCAATGCAACGGCCTTCTGGCGGCACGAGACGCTGCAGGCGCGGCTGACAGCGGGTACGGACGATCTGCGGCTGGCCCTGACTGCCGATGCCTATGCCCGCAGCTACAGGACCTCGGTGGTCGGGGTGGCCTCCGAGCCGGGCCCCGTGAGGCTGGCCAGCGGCCTGGCCTATCTGCCCGACCAGGTGTCGTCAGCGGACATGCCGTCGCTGCCCATGGACAACACGCTGGCGCCGACTCCCACGCCGTTGCTGGACGGGATTCTGCGCGGCATGAGCGCGCGCTACGGACGCGCCACCGCCGGCTTCGTGGCGCTGCAGTTGGAATATCCCATGAGGGAACCCTGATCAGGGGCTCGCCGTCGGAGGGGGACCGCCATGCGCCGCCTACGGCATCGTCCGGGCCGACAGCGGTTGGCGCGGCTGGACCGCCGCCGCCAGCGCCACCAGCAGCAACAGGCTGGCGGCGACCACGTATGGCATCCATGGGCGCACGCCGTACAGCAACGTGCATACCAGCGGCGCCACCACCATCGCCATGCCCTGCACGGCGATCACCGAGCCGGCGGCGATGCCTTGTTCGTCGGCCGTGACGGCGTTGGCCGCCAGGGTCTGGATCGACGGGAACACCAGCCCCATGCCGGCGGCCATGATGGCATAGCACGCCACCAGGCCCCAGGCGCCGCCCAGCACCGGCACCAGCAGGAAGCCGACGCCGGACAGCAGGGCGCCGCCCGCCAGGCAGCGAGCCGCGTTCATGCGCCGCGCCTTGGCCAGTCCCACCTGCACCAGGATCAGCATGACGCCGACGGTGGTCATGGCCCATCCGGCCGTCCGTGCCGCCGGGCCGGGCTCCTGGCGCAGCGCGTCCATGGCATAGAAGCCGACGATCATCTGCGCCGTGATGACCGCGCTCATGGCCAGCAGCATGGCGGCCAGCGGCAGGCGCAGGCGCCGGTCGCTCAGCTTGAGCGGCGGCGTGACGCGCGGTTCGTGCGCGGCGTCGGACGGCAGTTTCGCGGCCAGCCATAGCGTGCCCAGCAAGGGCAGCACGGCGGCGATGTAGAGCGGCAGCGTCAGGCTGTCCTTGACCAGCAGGCCGCCGATGGCGGGCCCCAGCACCATGCCCAGGCCGTTGGCCGCGCCCAGCCTGGCCATCATGGCGCCGCGCTGCTCCGGCGCGGTGATGTCGGCGATGCGCGCGGCGCTGACGGTGGGCATGGCGGCGTAGAAGGCGCCGAGCAGGGCGCGCAGCGCCATCAGCGCCAACAGCGCCAGCCATGCCGGCGGCGGCTCGCGCAGCATCAGGTCCAGGCCGATGGCCAGCAGCAGGTAGCTGACGATGTAGCCGGCGGCGGCGCGCAGCAGCACGCGGCGGCGGCCGACGCGGTCGCTGCGGCCGCCCCAGTAGCGCGCCATCAGCATCCACAGCACGCCGGCCACGGTGACCACCAGCCCGCCATGCCATTCGGCCAGCCGCAGGCCGCGCACCACCGGGCCGATCACGGGCATGAAGGCCATGATGGCGGTCAGGCACAGGGTATTGAAGACGAACAGGGCGGCGGCCTCGTTCGGGCGGCGGACGGGGTCTGGCGTAGGTGTCATGAAAGACTGGATGAGGATGAAAATTGTTATCATCCAGGCCAGGCGGCGGCCGCGCTAGCGAATCCGCGCCGGAAATTGCGGAATTGGAACAAAATGGCCTCTCAGCCCCGTCTTGCCCCGGACCGCGGCGCGCCGCTCAGCGTGCAGGACCTGCTGCGCCTGCTGCCGCCGGACTGGCTCAGGATCCGCTCCCAGCACGAACTGCCGGGCGGCATCTCGATCGGCTGCCTGGACGGCCGGCCCGAATCGGACTGGGCCGCCAGCGGCGCGGCCGAGTCCAGCGTGGGCGTGGCGATCGTGCTGCAAGGCCAGTTCGGCCTGGGCTTCGAGGGCGGCACGGCCCTGCGCATCCAGCCGGGCAGCGTCATCCTGCACGGCACGGTCGAGCCGGTGCCGGGCTGGGACGAATTCAAGGGCCGGCGCGACATCCGCGTGGTCGATATCCGTTTTTCGAACGAAGCCACGCGCGCCCTGTGGTGGCGCACCTTGCGCCAGGTGCCGTCCGCCGCGTTCGCGGCCGATGGCAGCGTGCCGGCGCGCGACGCCCAACTGGCGACGCTGCCGCTGTGGCCCGGCCTGGCGCGCGTGGCCGGCGAGATCCTGGCCTGGAGCCAGGATCGTGGCGAGGTCGCCGCGCTGTATCTGCAGGGCAAGGCCCAGGAGGCGCTGGCCCTGACCCTGGCGCACCTGGCCGGCCGCGGCGCGGCCGACCAGCCGCCGCCCGCGGACCGCAGGCGGCTGGCCGAGGCCCATCGCCGCATCCAGCACGAATACGCCGATTGCGGCAGCGTGCGCCAGCTGGCGCAGGCCGTGGGGCTGAGCGAAAAACGGTTGCAGGCAGGCTTCATGTCGCTCTACGGGCAATCGGTGCATGGCTGCCTGCTGCAAGCCAGGATGGACGCGGCCGCCGGCCTGTTGCGGCGCGGCTGCTCGGTTACCGAAACCGCATACAGCATCGGGTTTTCCAGCCTCAGCCACTTCATCAAGGCCTTCAAGGCGCATCGCGGCGCCACGCCCAAGGCCTGGCTGCGCGGCGCCGCGCAATAGGCGCGGCACGGTCGCGCCGCGCCGGCTTGGGGGGTAGCGGCAATACCGGTATCGCGGCTGGCCTTGCTGCGTGGAGCGAGGCTGGCAACAATCCCCGTTCACCGACTTAGCGCTCGACATCCCGAGGCTTTTTTCCATGACATCGTCCAGCTCCCCGGAACGCGCCGACGCCGATGCGGCCGCGTCGGCCGGGAACATCCATTGGCGGCGCAACCTGGCCGTCTGTTTCGCCGGTTCGTTCAGCACCATCGTGGCGATGACGCTGCTGCTGCCGTTCCTGCCGCTGTACGTGGAGGAACTGGGCGTGCAGGGTCACGCCGCCATCGTGCAGTGGTCGGGCGTGGCCTATGGCGCCACCTTCTTCGCCGCGGCGCTGGTCGCGCCCCTGTGGGGCCGGCTGGGCGACCGCTACGGGCGCAAGCTGATGCTGGTGCGCGCGTCGTTTGGCATGGCGATCTGTATGTCGCTGACTGGCATGGTGCAGAGCGTGTGGCAGCTGGTGCTGCTGCGGCTGCTGGTGGGCCTGGCCGGCGGCTACGCGTCGGGTTCGACCATCCTGGTGGCGATGCAGGCGCCCAAGGCGCGCTCGGGCTGGGCGCTGGGCGTGCTGTCGGCGGGCATCATGGCGGGCAACCTGGTGGGCCCGCTGATCGGCGGCGGGCTGCCGCCATTGATCGGCATCCGCGCCACCTTCCTTCTGGCCGGCGGCGTGATCTTCCTGGCCTTCCTGGCGACGGTGTTCCTGATCAAGGAGATGCCGCGCCCGGCCAAGCCCGCCAGGCAGGAAGGCAAGCGGCGCGGCGGCTGGGCCCAGATTCCCGACAAGCGGCCGGTGGCCGCGATGCTGGCGACGGGCATGCTGCTGATGTTCGCCACCATGTCGATCGAACCGATCATCACGGTGTACGTGGGCCAGCTGGTGGACGACCCGGCCCGCGTCACGCTGGTGTCGGGCGTGGTGATGTCGGCGGCGGCGCTGGGCGCCATCCTGTCGGCGTCGCGGTTGGGCCGGTTGGCCGACCGGGTCGGCCACTGGACCGTGATCATCGGCGCGCTGGCGGTGGCGGCGTTGCTGCTGGTGCCGCAGGCCTTCGTCACCGCCGGCTGGCAGTTGGTGGCGCTGCGTTTCCTGATGGGTTTGGCGCTGGGCGGGCTGCTGCCGTGCGTGACCAGCGTGATCCGCCACAATGTGCCCGACGGCGTCGGCGGCAACGTGCTCGGCATGTCGATCTCGGCGCAGTACGCGGGCCAGGTGGCGGGCCCCTTGCTCGGCGGATTCATCGGCGGGCATTTCGGCATGCCGGCCGTGTTCCTGGGCACGGCCGTGCTGCTGGCCATGGGGGCGCTGGCCAATGCCGTGCTGCGGGCGCGCCACCAGCGTGTCGCGGCCGGCGCGTAGCGGGGCGCGGACGCCGATGGCGCAAGCAGCCCGGGCGCGGCGGCGTCCTTGCGCGTCGGCGCATCAGAAGCCGGCCGAGCGCGCATCCATGACGTGGTCGATCAGGCCCCATTCGACCGCTTCCTCGGCGGTCATGTAGCGGTCGCGGTCCAGGCTGCGCTCGACGTCCTCGTAGCTGCGGCCGCAGTGTTCGGCATACAGGCGGATGATGCGCTGCTTGGTGCGCTGCATTTCCTCGGCGTGGATCAGCATGTCCGAGGCCTGTCCCTGGAAGCCGCCCAGCGGCTGGTGCACGTGCAGGCTGGCGTTGGCCAGCGCGGCGCGCTTGCCGGGCTCGCCCGCCATCAGCAGGAACGAGCCCATCGATCGCGCCGTGCCCATGCACAGCGTGTGCACCGGCGATTTGATGAACTGCATGGTGTCGTACATGGCCAGGCCGCTGGTGATCACGCCGCCGGGCGAGTTGATGTACATGTGTATCGGCTTGCCGGGGTTCTCGGCTTCCAGGAACAGCAGCTGCGCGCACACCAGGGCCGAGACGGCGTCGTTGACTTCGCCGCTCAGGAAGATGATGCGTTCGCGCAGCAGGCGCGAGTAGATGTCGAACGAACGTTCCCCGCGGCCGGACTGTTCCACCACCATCGGGACGAGCTGCATCGTTTCGCTCATGAGCGAACTCCTGTCTTGCGTGAAAAGGGAGGGGGGCGTCAGGCGGCGAGCTTGAAGCCGGACCAGGAATCGTTGGCCGCCTGCGGCGCCGGTTGCGTCAGGCGGGCGTCATCAGGGGTGTGGACGATGGTGAGGCGCGTGCCGCCATCGGCGGTGGGACTGAGCTGGAACGTCACCACGCTGGCCAGGCAGGGCGGCAGCGTCTCGCGCATGCGGTAGCGGACCTCGACGCCCGGGGTGGCGGCCAGCGGCTCGGCGTCGGCCAGCGCGCCGTCCGGCAGCCATTGCTCGCGCAGCGCCGGGATGCTGATGGCGCGCCAGACTTTCTCGGGCGGCGCGTCCAGCTCGTAATCGAGCACCAGCGCCGTGTCCTGCCGGGTGGGGTCCGCGGGGTTCATTGGTCCATTTCCTTGAGCAGTGTCTTCAGGGCGTCGACGCGCGCCGGCCAGTAGGCACGGTACTTGGACATCCAGCCGGCGAGCAGCGCCAGACCGTCCGGATCGACCTGGTAGTTGACGAAGCGCCCCTGGCGTTCCTCGCGCACCAGGCGCGCCTGGCGCAGCACCGCCAGGTGTTGCGAGACCGCGGGCTGGCTGATGTCCAGGCCCGCGCGCAGCGCGCTGGCGTTCATGGCGCCCGCGGCGAGCTTGTCGAAGATCGCGCGGCGGGTGGGGTCGGCCAGGGCCTTGAAGATGTCGTTTTCCATCATGGCAACACATTAGCAAACACTTATGTGTTGTGCAAGCCCCCGATGAACCTGCGCCCGGGCCGTCCGGTTCAGTGGATGGTGCGGGCGGCCTTGCGGGCGCGCTTGATGTCGTACATGCGGGCATCGGCCAGGCGCACGGCTTCCTCGGCCGACAGGCCGCGCGGATCCAGCGCCACCACGCCGACGCTGGCGCCCTCATACGGCAGGGTGACCTCGCCGAGCTGGTAGCGGCCGACGGTGGCGGCGGCGGCGCGATCTTCCAGCGAGCGGGCTGCTTCCTCGGCGTCGCCGCGTTGGGCCTCGTGCCCCGGCGCCGCGTCGCCGCGCGCCAGGGCCGGGCCGGGGCCGATCAGCACGAATTCGTCGCCGCCCAGCCGGCCCACCATGTCGGAGGCGCGCAGCGTCATTGCCAGGCGGCGCGCGATTTCCTGCAGGAAGACGTCGCCCTGCTGGTGGCCGTGGGTGTCGTTGATGCCCTTGAAGCCGTCCAGGTCGACCACGCCCACCAGCACGCTGCCGCCTTCGCGCAGGGCGCGGCCGCGCAGCCGGTCCAGTTCTTCGTACAGGGCGCGGCGGTTGGGCAGGCCGGTGAGCGGATCGGTCAGCGCAAATGCCAGCAGCCTGGCGTTGGCGTCGCGCAGTTGGGCGACGAGCTGCTCGCGTTCCAGGAAGCTGGCGATCACGTTGGAGAAAAGCCGCAGGATCGATTCGGCCTGTGGCGCGATCGGCCGCTGGCTGGCGCTGGCGCCGCACAGGGTGCCCAGCAGCAGGCCGTCGTCGGTGCGGATGGGCGCGCTGACGTAGGTCTGGATGCCAAGCTGGCGCGCCGCCTCGGAGTCGGGCCAGCAGGCGCCGACGTCGCTGGTGGCCATGCGGCCCTCGTCCAGCGCGCGCTTGCACAGCGTGTCCGACCATGGCACCGACAGGCCTTCCGGAATCTGTAACGTGCCGGCGTTGCGCGCGTAGCGTACCTGCTGCCGGTCGGCCTGCGGGTCGATCGACGTGAGGTAGGTGGATTCCAGCCCGGTCACGGCGCCGAGCATATCCAGGATGGGGCGGGTCAACTGTTCGACCGACTTGGCGGCCTGCAGCGACGCCGACAGTTCGGCGAGTATCGGGTCCAACGAAAGCTCCCTGCGTATCACTGGCGTGACCAAACCGGTTCCAAGGCGGCCCGGGCCGTCGACGCATTCCACGCCGCGCACCGCGGTCTTGGCGTCCATTATGCCTTGCCGGGACTGCCGCTCCATGTCGTTTGCGTATGCGCAGGGTTCGACGCGCGCCGGGCCTAAAGTCCCTTGCCGCCTTGCCGTAAGTCTGGGTGGCGCGGACCTTTTATCGCGTACCTGGATACCCGTGCCCTCCGGCACGGGCAGTTGCAGTAAGAAGACAAGCATGAAAATCACCTCGTTGCGCAACAGGATCCTGTTGATCACCTGTTTCACCGTCATCGGCGCGCTGGTGCTCTCGGGCATCGCGATCTATCAGATCGTGCGCGACAACATGATGGCGACCATCTCCGCGGACCTGGACGCCATCGCCGCCGGCAATGCCAGCGCCATCGAACGCTGGTCCGCCGACAAGGCCCAGGCCGTGATCGCCACCGCCGCCGTGGTCGAAAAGGGCGATCCGCGCGGCCTGACCAAACTGATGGGCGAAACCAACGGCTTTCCCATCACCAGCATCGGCTGGAGCGACAAGACCTACTTCTCCACCGCGCAGACGCCGCCCGACTACGATCCGACCGCGCGTCCCTGGTACAAGAGCGCGGTGGCCGCCGGCAAGCTGGCCGTGACCAAGCCATATGGCGATTCGGGCACCGGCAAGCCCTACGTGGCCTTCACCGCGCCGATCGTGCGCAACGGCCAGACCACCGGCGCCATCAGCGGCGCGGTGGCGCTGGACGGTATCAAGGACGTCATCAAGGTCATCCGGCCGACGCCGTCCAGCACCGCGTTCGTGCTGGCGACCGATGGCCAGGTGATTTCGCACGTCGATGACAAGCTGGCGCTCAAGCCGTCGACCGACGTGGCGGCCGGCCTCACGCCGGCCGTGCTGGCCGACATGGCGCGCGACGGCGCCGCGCCGCTGGCGTTGAGCCTGAACGACGCGCCCAAGCTGCTCAAGGCGCGCCGCATCCCCGGCACCGATTGGTTCCTGGTGATCGCGCTGGACGAGGCCGAGGCCACCGCGGGCCTGGCGCAGGTGTTCAACGCCACCCTGATCTCGATGGTGGTGCTGACGCTGGTTGCCGTCGTGCTGGCCAGCGTGGTGACGTCGCGCGCCTTCAAGCGCCTGTCCGCGGTGCGCGATGCGATGGACACCATCGGCTCGGGCGAAGGCGACATGACGCACCGGCTGGCCGTGGTGGGCCATGACGAAGTGGCGCAGATCTCCGCTTCATTCAACGCCTTTGTCGACAAGATCAGCCACGTGATGCTCGACGTGCGCAACGGCGTGCATTCGATGACCTCGGCCACGCGCGAGATCGAGATGGGCAACCGCGACCTGTCGCAGCGCACCGAGGTATCGGCCGGCTCGTTGCAGGAAACCTCGTCGGCGCTGACCGAATTGACTTCCAGCGTGCGCCAGACCGAGGAGGCCGCCGAGCACGCTACGCGCCTGGCGACCGAGGCCAGCCTGGCGGCCGAGCGCGGCGGCCAGGTGGTGACCGATGCCGTCACCACCATGGGCGCCATCGCGCAGTCGTCCGAGCGCATCACCGAGATCATCAGCGTCATCGACGGCATTGCGTTCCAGACCAATATCCTGGCGCTGAACGCGGCGGTGGAAGCGGCGCGCGCCGGCGAGCAGGGCCGCGGCTTTGCCGTGGTGGCCGGCGAAGTCCGCACGTTGGCGCAGCGCAGCGCCGCCTCGGCGCAGGAGATCCGCGCGCTGATCCAGGCTTCGGTACAGAACGTCAAGAGCGGCACCGAGCGGGTGCAGGCGGCCGGCTCGACGATGCAGGAAATCGTCGAAGGCGTGTCGCGCGTGCAGAAGCTGGTCAGCGAAATCCACGGGGCCATGGCCGAGCAGAGCGTGGGCATCAGCCAGATCGACCGCAGCGTTTCCGACATGGACCAGGCCACCCAGCAGAACGCCGCGCTGGTGGAACAGTCGGCGGCGGCGTCCGCCATGTTGAGCGATCAGGCCGGCGCGCTGGCCGGCACGGTGGCCCTGTTCAAGTTGCGGGAAAACTTGCGGGTTGCCGCGCCCGAGCGGATCGCGCTGCCCGCCTGACCGCTTTGCCCGATGTGGCGACGCCTGTCGCCACGCGCCGCGATCGCTATCGCGGTTTGCGCCGGCTCCTGCCGGTGATGCGGGCGGCGGCCTCGGCCGATTGTTGGACGGCCCGGTCGCCTCGCCACCGCAGATCCGCTTCATAGTCCCGCAAGGCCTGCCCCAGCGGCAGGCCTTTGCACACCCGCGCCAGCCGCGTCGCCAGCGATTGCGCATCGGCCAGGGCGGTGTTGGCGCCGAGGCCGCCCGCCGGGTTCATCGCATGCACCGCGTCGCCCAGGAAAGTCAGCCCGGCTTGCGTCCATTGCGGCAGGGGCGGCGCCTGGTAGACGGTCTTGAGCGCGATACCGCGCGGGTCGCTGGCGGCCACCATGGCGGCCAGCGCGGGATGCACCGGCGCCAGCAGGCGTTGCGCGGCCTGTTGCCAGCGCGCGCCCGTCGCGGTGTCGTCCCGCTGGCTCGCGCTGATCGCGGCGTCGTCCGCGCCCAGCACCGCGCTGCGCTCGCCGATGATCGCCCAGTACTGGTAGCCAGGCACCGCCGTCAGCGCGCAAACCGGCGCGAGGCGTTGCGCCAGCGCCGGCAGCGCCTCCAGTTTCATGGCGTCCAGCACCAGCGCGTAGCCGGCGCCGAACACCACGCCGGCGCCGTCGCGCAGGTCCGGCGGCAGGCCTTCGGGCGCGAGGCTGCCGGCCGGCGCCATGCCGAAGATCGTCACCGTGCCGCTGTCCTCGGGCGCCGCTTGCGGCAAGTGCTGGCGCCGCAGCGCCGAGTGCACGCCGTCGGCGGCCACCACCAGCGTGCCGGGCCGCGCGCGGATGCCTTCCAGGCGCGGGCCGCCGTCGTCCATTCCCGCGCAGCCATGGCCGAAATGCACGCGCCCGTCCAGGCCGGCCAGCAGGATCTCGCGCAGCGTCTGCCGGTGCGCCGAGCGGTCGGGCGGGGCGTCGGCGTCGTCCAGGCGCCAGGTGGCGGAGGCGCGTTGCGGCAGCGGCCGCAGTTGCGCGTCGAGCATGGCGCCCGGGCGGTCGTGGGGCGAGCAACTGTGCTGGAACAGGGCGTAAAGGTCCGGCGGCAGGCAGTGCGCCAGCGCCGCCTGGCCGCTGGCGTCGATGCGCAGGCGGTAGCCCTGCACCCGGCTGTCGGTGCGCGCGTCGCGCTCGTAGACGTCGAAGTCGATGCCGGCGCGCGCCAGCCCCTGCGCCAGGCACAGGCCGCCCAGGCCGGCGCCGATGATGGAAACGTGGAGATTCTGCATAATGTCCTCGAAGCAGGCCGGCGTTGCCGGCACCCGTACAGCTTGCGCGCAAGCGCGTCCCCGCCGGTAATGCCGGCGCGCCAACAAATCATGCGAACCCGCCAGACCGCAGCCCCCGCGCCCGACTACAGCGAATTGCTCGACGGCCCGGCCGTGTGCGTGTTCCATGGCGCCGACGCGCCAGGCAGCGAATTCCGCCTGGGCTCGCGCGAATACGATTGGCACGCCCATGCCCGCGGGCAGTTGTTCGGGGTGGATAGCGGCGCGATGCGGGTGCGCACCGAGGCCGGCTCATGGCTGTTGCCGCCGCAGCGCGCGGGCTGGATCCCGCCGGGGCTGCGGCATCGGGTCAGCGTGGTGGGCGCGGCCAGCGGCTGGGTGGCGCTGGTGCATCCGCGGGCCGCCGCGGCCCTGCCGACGTCGCCCTGCGTGCTGGGTGCGGATGGGGTGTTGCGCGCCATGGTGCTGCGCGCGGCCGATTGGCCGGACAAGCTGGCGCTGGACCCGGCGCGCGCGCGCTTCGCGGCGGTGTTGCTGGACGAGATCGAGGCGGCGCCGCGCGAGCGCCTGCACCTGCCATGGCCGCGCGACCGCCGGCTGGCTCGGCTTGCGCAAGTCCTGGCGGACGACCCGGCCGACAACCGGCCGCTGGAAGCACTGGCAGCGCTGGCCGGGCTGGCGCCGCGCACCGCGCAGCGCCTTTTCCGCGAGGAAACGGGATTAGGCTTCGCGCAGTGGCGCCAGCAACTGCGGCTGATCCACGCGCTGGAACGCCTGAGCGCGGGCCAGCCGGTGGCGCAGGTGGCCGACGCGCTGGGCTACGCCACGCCCGGCAATTTCATCGCCATGTTCAAGCGCGCCTTCGGCACGACGCCGGGGCGCTATCTGCGGGCGCCGCTGGCCGAGGGCGACGCCGCCGTCGCTTGAGCCGCGCCGGGGCGCGTGGCGTCCCGCTCGCTACCGGCCCCTTACTTCGCCAGCTTGCGCATCTCGGCGATCAGGTCCGCCTTGCCCTCGAAGCCGATGCCGGGCAGTTCGGGCAGGGTGACGTGGCCGTTGTCGACCCGCACGCCGTCGGGGAAGCCGCCGTAGGGCTGGAACAGGTCCGGATAGGATTCATTGCCGCCCAGCCCCAGGCCGGCGGCGATGTTCAGCGACATCTGGTGGCCGCCGTGCGGAATGCAGCGGCTGGCCGACCAGCCGTGCTGGCGCAGCATGTCCAGCGTGCGCAGGTATTCCACCAGGCCATAGCTCAGGGCGCAGTCGAATTGCAGCCAGTCGCGGTCCGGCCGCATGCCGCCGTAGCGGATCAGGTTGCGCGCATCCTGCATCGAAAACAGGTTCTCGCCGGTGGCCATCGGCTTGTCGTAGTAGTTGCGCAGCGTGGCCTGCAGTTCGAAGTCGAGCGGGTCGCCGGCTTCCTCGTACCAGAACAGGTCGTACTGCGACAGCGCCTTGGCGTAGCGGATCGCGGTGTCCAGGTCGAAGCGGCCGTTGGCGTCGACCGCCAGTTTCCTGCCGTCGCCCAGCACGCCCAGGATGGCGTCGATGCGGCGCAGGTCTTCGTCCAGCGAGGCGCCGCCGATCTTCTTCTTGACCACGGTATAGCCGCGGTCGACGTAGCCGCGCATCTCGTCCTTGAGCTTGCCCAGGTCCTGGCCCGGGTAGTAGTAGCCGCCCGCCGCATAGACGAACACGCGGCGGTCGGGGCGGCCGTTGCCGTAGCGCTCGGCCAACAGCTGGAACAGCGGCTTGCCGGCGATTTTGGCGACCGCGTCCCACACCGCCATGTCGATGGTGCCGATGGCGACCGAGCGTTCGCCATGGCCGCCCGGCTTTTCGTTGACGTACATCGCGTTCCAGATGCGGTGCGGATCGAGGTTGTCGCCGCTGTCGTCGAGCAGGCTGGCGGGGTCGGCCTCCAGCACGCGCGGGATGAAGCGTTCGCGCATCAGCGTGCCCTGGCCATAGCGGCCGTTGGAATTGAAGCCGTAGCCGATCACGCGCCGGCCGTCGCGCACCACGTCGGTCACCACCGCCACCAGGCTCAGCGTCATCTTGCTGAAGTCGATGTAGGCGTTGCGGATCGGGGAACTGATCGGGACGGTCTTCTCGCGGATTTCGACGATTTTCATGGTGTCTCCTGGCCGTGCGGCGGATGGGAAAAACCGTAGATTATTGGCTTGAAGGCGCATTATGATTCGCTATCAGGCACTACTTTATTAATTGAAAGTTAAAGATTCCGGCGCTCGTTGCCCGTCGCCGGCCTCGTCCCGATGAGGCGTTCCCCGCCGTGAACCACGATCTGGCATCTTCCCTGGAGTTCTTCGTGCTGCTGGCGCGCCACCGCAACCTGTCGACGGTGGCGCGCCAGCTCGACCTGACGCCGCCGGCGGCCACCAAGCGCCTGGCGCAACTGGAGGCGCGGCTGGGCGTGCGGCTGGTGAACCGCACCACCCGCAGCATCAGCCTGACGCCCGAAGGCGAAACCTACCTGCACTACGCCACGCGCATCCTGGCCGACGTGCGCGAAATGGAAGAGGTGGTGTCGTCCAGCGGCTCGGTGCCCAAGGGCCTGTTGCGCATCAATGCGACGCTCGGCTTCGGCCGCACGGCGATCGCGCCCATCGTGTCGGAGTTCGCCCTGCATCATCCGCAGGTCGAGGTGCAGCTGGACGTGACCGACCGGCCGATCGACCTGGTGGAAAGCGGCGTGGACCTGGGCATCCGCTTCGGTGCCTTGCCCGATCAACGCCTGGTGGCGCGCCGCGTCCTGTCGAACCGGCGCTTCCTGTGCGCGGCGCCGCGCTACCTGGCGCGCCACGGCACGCCCGCCAGCCTGCGCGACCTGGCCGACCACCAGTGCATCATCCACCGGCAGAACGAGGACGCCTACGGCGTCTGGCGCTTCACGCGCGACGGCCGAGCCGAGACCGTGAAGGTGCACGGCGCGCTGTCCAGCAACGATGGCGACATCGCGCTGAACTGGGCGCTGGACGGCCATGGCATCCTGGTGCGCTCGGAGTGGGACCTGGCCAAGTACCTGGAAAGCGGGCGCTTGCGCGTGGTGCTGCCCGAGTTCATCCTGCCTTCGGCCGACCTGTTCGTGTACTACCCCAGCAAGCGCGACCTGTCGGCGCGCACGCGGGCGTTCATCGATTTCCTGATGGCGCGATTCGCGTAGGCCAGGCCGGGGGGCGAAGGCGCGCCGGTCGGCGGCATGCGCGGGGCGGACGCTAGGCGAACCGGTAGGCGAGCACTTCGTCGCCGGCCGCGTCGATCTCGCCCGTGGGCGCCCAGCCCAGCCGCCGGTAGAAGCCATGCGAGCGCACGCCCGGATCGGCCGCGCAGCTCAGGAACAACCGTTCATGGCCCAGCGCCCGCAGCGTTCGCATGACCTGCCCGAGCAGTTCGCGGCCGATGCCGCGGCCCTCGTAGGCCGGCAGCAGGGCCAGCACCAGGATCTCGCCGCTGTCGCGATCGCCGAAGCAATAACCCGCCATTACGCCGTCGGCCAGCGCCGCCACGCCCGGCAGCGCGCCGTCGCGGATGCCATCACGCCAGCTTTCGACGGTGATGCCCAGGGCGCGCAGGTCCTCGGCCGAGAAGGCGTTCTCGCGGGTGCGGCCGCGCAGGTCGATGCAGGCGGCGGCGTCGTCGGGATGGGCTGGGCGGTAATGCAGGTTCATGTCGGGTGTCGCCTATCGGAAGAGGGCGCGGCCGGCGCGCCGCGCAAGGCTGGCGCGGGGATCAGCCGCCGAGCGCCGCCAGGTTCAGCGTGTGGCTGTGGCCGAGCCACAGCGCGCAGTCGCGGTGATCGCGCAGCGATTCGCCGGTGTTCGGATGCAGGAACACGTCCAGCAGGCCATGGTTCAGCGCCAGCCAGGTGAGCACGCGCGGCAGCGCGGCCGGCGCGAAGGCGAGCTGGTAGCTCCATTGCGGGTGCGGGCCGACCGGGCGCTCGTGGAAGCGGCCCATCTGGATGCTGTCGCCGAATGCGTCCAGCGCCTGTGCGCGCAGCGCCCAGGCCGCGTCGCGGCTGTCGGCGTTGAAGTAGACGTGGGCGTGCCAGCTGTCGACGATGGCGGGGTCCAGGATCATGGTGGTCAACCTCCGGCGCGCTTGGCGCGATGGCCGAGTTTTTCGAGCGCGGCCAGGATGCGGTCGCAGTGATCGCCCTGCACCTCGATGACGCCGTCCTTGACGGTGCCGCCGGAGCCGCAGGCGGTACGCAACTGCTTGCCCAGCGCCGCCAGCGCGTCGTCGTCCAGCGGCAGGCCCTTGACGACGGTCACGGCCTTGCCGCCGCGGCCCTTGGTTTCGCGCGACACGCGCGCGCCGCCCGGCGCGGGCACCGGGCGGGACGCCGCCTGGCATTGGCAGTCGGCGAGCGGGCGCCGGCATTGGGGGCACATGCGGCCGCCGTCGGTGGAATAGACGAGTCCGCCCTTGGAGCTGCTTTTCATGGGTATTGCGTGATGTTGCGGTTCAGGCGGCCATTATGCCGGACCCGCCGCAGCCTGGCGTCGCCGGAGCCGCGCGCGCCGCGCTCACTCGTCGAAGCCGCGAGGCCCCAGCGATTCGACCAGGTAGTCGATGAAGGACTTGATGCGCGAGGAGATCGCGGTATTGCGGTAATAGACCGCATTGACCGGCTGGCGCACGTCCAGCGTCTGGCGCGGGAACAGCTGGCGCAGCGCGCCGGACTGGCGGTCGGCGCGCGTCATGAAGTCGGAAAGGCAGACGATGCCGGCGTCGTTCAGCGCAAGTTGCCGCAGCGTCTCGCCGCTGAACGAGCGGATCGACGGCTGGATGTGCAGCGGCTGGCCGTCGGCGTCCTCCAGCGGCCATTCGTTCAACGATTCCAGTTGCGAGAACCCCAGCAGCGTGTGCTCGCGCAGATCGGCTACCCGCTTGGGCGTGCCGTGCGCCGCCAGGTAGCCGGGGCTGGCCAGCACGCGCACGCGGCTGCGGCCGATGGGCACCGCGTGCAGCGACGAATCCTTCAGGCTGCCGATGCGCAGCGCCAGGTCGGTGCGGCGTTCCAGCAGGTCGATGTTGCCCTCGTTGCTGTTCAGCTCCAGCTCGACCTTGGGATAGCGCTGGCGGTAGCCCGGCACCAGCGGAACGATGACGTGCAGCATGAAGGGCGAGGCGGCGTCGACCCGCAGGCGGCCGGCCGGCTGGTTGCGGCGCGCGCGCATCTGTTCCTCGGTCTCTTCGACCGCGGCGATGATCTTGCGGGCCTGCTCCAGGTAGGCGCTGCCTTCCTCGGTCAGCTCCAGCCGCCGGGTGGTGCGGCGCATCAGCGTGGTCTGCAACTTTTCCTCCAGCCGCGTCATGGTGCGGCTGGTGGCGGAAATGGTCTGCTGCAGCGCATCGGCGGCGGCGGTGATCGAACCGCAGTCCACGATGGCGATAAAGACCTGCATTTCGTCGAGTGTCGTCTTCATATTTGACGTTATATCAAAAGTATTTCGCCAATACCGGGCTTATTCCGCAAGGATCGAGCGGGCACACTGGATGCATTCCAACACTTACCCAGGAGTTTTACATGAGCATTCCGTCTTTTGGCGTCGGCACTTTCCGCCTGCAGGGCCAGGTCGTCATCGATTCCGTGCGTAACGCGCTGGACGTCGGCTACCGCGCCGTCGACACCGCCCAGATCTATGAAAACGAAGCCGAAGTGGGCCAGGCCATCGAGGCCAGCGGCGTCGCCCGCGCCGACCTGTTCGTGACCACCAAGATCTGGGTGCCGAACTATGGCCGCGCCAAGCTGGTGCCCAGCCTGAAGGACAGCCTGGCCAAGCTGCGCACCGACTACGTCGACCTGACCCTGATCCACTGGCCCGCGCCCGGCAACGGCGTGGCCATCGCCGAGATGATGGCCGGCCTGATGGACGCCCGCGAGCAGGGCCTGACGCGCCAGATCGGCATTTCCAATTTCCCCATCGCCGAGACCCGCGAAGCCATCGCCGCCGTCGGCAAGGAAGCGATCGCCACCAACCAGATCGAGCTCAGCCCGTATCTGCAGAACCGCAAGCTGGTGGACTTCCTGAACGAACAGGGCATTCAGGTCACGTCGTACATGACGCTGGCCTACGGCAAGGTGCTCAAGGACCCCGTGATCGGCCAGATCGCGCAGCGCCACAACGCCACGCCGGCGCAGGTGGCGCTGGCCTGGGCGCTGCAGCGCGGCTTCGCCGTGATCCCGTCGTCCACCAAGCGCGAGAACCTGGCGAGCAACCTGCTGGCCCGCGACCTGCGCCTGACCGACGCCGACATGGCGCAGATCGCCGCGCTGGAACGCAATGGCCGCGAAGTCAGCCCCGACGGCCTGGCCGCGGCCTGGGACTGAGGCGCGCCATGGACAACGCGCTTTCGAGCCTGACCGCGGGCGGTTTCAGCATCGGACTGGAAGCGCCCCTGGACAACGACTGGACCGCCGCCGGCGAGCAGGCGCGGCGCCAGGCCGGCCGCCTGCCCGGCGAGCCCGACCTGCAACGCCACGCCGACCTGGCCGTGCTGGCCGACCGGCTCGGCTTTCGCGCCCTGTGGGTGCGCGACGTGCCGCTGTACGACCCGGCCTTCGGCGACGCCGGCCAGGTGTTCGAGATCTTCACCTACCTGGGTTACCTGGCGGGCGTCACGCGCGACATCCTGCTGGGCACCGCCGCGGTGGTGCTGCCGCTGCGCGAGCCGCTGCTGACGCTCAAGTCCGCCGCCAGCGTGCAGCGGCTGAGCGGCAACCGCCTGCTGCTGGGCGTGGCCAGCGGCGACCGGCCGGTGGAGTATCCGCTGTTCGGCCGCGATTTTCCCAATCGCGGCGCCGCTTTCCGCGAACAGGTGGCGCTGCTGCGCCAAGGCGCCCGCGGCAGCCTGCCCGATGGCCTGGACGTGCTGCCGCGGGCGCCGGCGCCGCCGCTGCTGGTGGCGGGCCTGGCGCAGCAGACGCCGGCCTGGATCGGTGCGCACATGGATGCCTGCCTGGCCTATCCCGGCGCGCCCGACGACCATGCGCGGCGCAGCGCCGCCTGGCGCCAGGTGGCCGGCGACAAGCCCTATGCCAGTTTCATCCACCTGGACCTGGCCGAGGACCCGGACGCGCCGCTGCGGCGCTTTCGCTTCGGCGCGCAGGCGGGCCGCCACGCGCTGGCGCGGGAACTCCATGCGCTGCGCGCCGCGGGTGTGCAGCACATCGGCCTGCACCTGCGGCGCAACCAGCGGCCGCTGGCCGACACGCTGCACGAGATCGCCGAGCACGTGCTGCCGCAGTTCCATGGCGGCGTGCCGGCCCCGCAAGCGGAAACCACGGCCGCCTGAGCCTCTCGCGGCCTATCAACACAAGGAGCAAGCACCATGAAGCTATTCATCACCGGCGCCAGCGGATTCATCGGCGGCGCGGTCGCTACCTCGATGGTCAAGGCCGGTCATGAGGTCCGCGGCCTGATCCGCAACCCCGAGCGCGCCGCCGAGCTGCGCGGTTTCGGCATCGAACCGGTGCTGGGCACATTGGACGACGCGGCGCTGCTGGCGGCCGAGGCGCGCGCCGCCGACGCCGTCATCAACGCGGCCGACAGCGACCACCGTGGCGCCGTCGAGGCCCTGCTGGGCGCGCTGGCCGGCAGCGGCAAGGTGTTCATCCACACCAGCGGCAGCAGCCTGGTCGCCGACGACGCGCTGGGCGAGCCGTCCGACGCGGTGTTCGACGAAACCACGCCGGTGGCGCCGGTGCCGGGCAAGGCCGCGCGCATCGCCATCAACGACCTGATCCTGGCCAGCGCGCCCGGCGTGCGCAGCGTGGTGCTGTGCCACAGCCTGATCTACGGCGCCACCGAGGGGCTGCGCGCCGAAAGCGTGCAGATTCCGCCGCTGGTGGCGCAGGCTCGCGCAAGCGGCATCGCGCGGCACGTCGGCCGCGGCCTGAACCGCTGGTCCAACGTGCACGTTGCCGACGTGGCGGCGCTGTACCGGCTGGCTCTGGACAAGGCGCCGGCCGGCAGTTTCTATTTCGTCGAGAACGGCGAGGCGGCCTTCGTCGACCTGGTCGGCGCCATCGGCCAGGCGCTGGGGTTGGGGCCGGCCCAGGCCTGGGATCCGGCGCAGGCGGTGGCCTACTGGGGCAAGGACCTGGGCGCCTACGCGCTCGGTTCCAACAGCCGGGTGCGGGCGGGCAAGGCGCGCCGCGAGCTGGGCTGGGCGCCGGTCCATGGCGACGTGATCGCCTGGGTGCGCCAGGCCATCGCCTGACGCGGGGGCGGCGCGGGCGGCGTCCACAGGGTGGGCCAAGGGCGCAACGCCGTCAGCAAAACGCCAACCGAGTTGCGGTAAGGTGATCGCTCCCTTCAGAGATTCCGCACGGAGCAGAACTTGAAATACCGCAAACTCGGCCGTACCGACCTGGACGTCAGCCTGATCGGCCTGGGCACCATGACCTGGGGCGAGCAGAACACCGAGGCCGAGGCCCACCAGCAACTGGACTACGCGCTGGAGCGCGGCGTCAACCTGGTCGACGTGGCCGAAATGTACCCGGTGCCGCCCAAGCCCGAAACCCAGGGCCTGACCGAAACCTACATCGGCACCTGGCTGGCGCGCAGCAAGCGCCGCCAGGACATCGTGCTGGCCAGCAAGGTGGCCGGCCCGGCGCGCGACCCCAAGCGCCCCGGCCACATCCGCGACGGCAAGACCTTCCTGGACCGCAAGAACCTGACCGAGGCTCTGGACGCCAGCCTCAAGCGCCTGCAGACCGACTACCTGGACCTGTACCAGCTGCACTGGCCCGACCGCACCACCGCCACCTTCGGCCAGCTCTCGTATCCGTGGGTCAAGGACGAGCACACCGTGCCGATCGAGGAAACCCTGTCGGTGCTGCAGGACTTCGTCAGCGCCGGCAAGGTGCGCCACGTGGGCGTCTCGAACGAAACGCCGTGGGGCGTATCGCAATTCCTCAAGGCCGCCGACAACCTGGGCCTGCCGCGCATCGCCTCGATCCAGAACCCCTACAGCCTGCTCAACCGCGTCTACGAGATCGGCCTGTCGGAATTCACCCACCACGAAGGCGTGGGCCTGCTGGCCTATTCGCCGCTGGCCATGGGCATGCTCTGCGGCAAATACCTGGACGGCGCGCGTCCGGCCAACGCCCGCCTGACGCTGTACACGCGCTTCACCCGCTACAGCAACCCGCAGGCCGAGGCCGCCACCCGCGAATACGTGGAGCTGGCACGCCAGCACGGCATCTCGCCCACGCACCTGGCGCTGGCCTGGATCAATCAGCGTCCGTTCGTCACCAGCAACCTGATCGGCGCGACCAATCTGCAGCAATTGAAGGAAAATATCGACAGCGTCGACGTCGAACTGCCGGCCGACGTGCTGCAGGCCATCGACCAGATCCACGTGCGCCACCCGAACCCGGCGCCCTGATCCCGCTTGCCGGGAGCGACGAGGACCCATCATGCGCAATCTCGATTTCAGCTCCTGGCAAACCGTGCTGTCCACGCTGTTGGGCCTGGCGGTCATCACCCTGATCGGGGTGGGGATCCGCCTGTTGGTGATGCAGACCATCCAGCAGCGGCGCGAACGCGAGAACCGCCAGATCAATGAGCGCCTGCGCACCTTGATCGCGGCCTACAAGACGCTGGGTGGATCCTTCACCGGCAACCTGGTGGTGGATCCCAGCCATCTTCGCGACCTGCGCCGTGGCGCGCCCGAGACGGCCGGCGAACCCGAAGCCCACGAAGACGACGACCCGCTGCGACCCCCCAGCGCCGACGGCCCAGGCGCCGAGCGCCGGCGGCGGGTGCGCGACGCCGTCGAGGCCGCGCTTTCCGACATCATCCTGCTGGGCACCGAGGACCAGGTCCGGTTGGCCGCGCAGGCGGCCGCCGACCTGGTGGCCGGGCGTGGCATCGAGACCGCCGAGCTGGTGGTGTCGCTGCGCGACTTCATCCGTCGCGTGCTGAACCTGGAACCGGTGCCGGCCGGGCTGGCGATTCC
>NZ_QHHO01000022.1:380936-385927 GCF_003184165.1 Achromobacter sp. RW408 | reverse complement strand
CGTCCGTCCCTGCCGACGGCTTGCGGGCTGCCGGGCGCCCACGCCCGCCCGCCCCGAATTTTCTTTGTGGAACGTTGATGATTTTCGACTGGATGTCCGACCCGACCGCCTGGCTTGGCCTGGCGACGCTGGTCATTCTTGAAATCGTGCTGGGTATCGACAACCTGGTGTTCATCGCCATCCTGGCCGACAAACTGCCGCCGGCGCAGCGCAACCGCGCCCGCATGATCGGCCTGACGCTGGCCATGGTGATGCGCCTGGGCCTGCTGGCCAGCATCGCGTGGGTGGTGACGCTGACCGCGCCGCTGTTCACGGTGCTGGGCGCCGAGATCTCCGGGCGCGACCTGATCCTGATCCTGGGCGGCCTGTTCCTGCTGTTCAAGGGCACCATGGAACTGCATGAACGGGTCGAGGGCGGCAGCGCCCACGATTCCGGCCAGAAGCCGCAGCACGCGGTGTTCTGGCAGGTGATCCTGCAGATCGTGGTGCTGGACGCGGTGTTCTCGCTGGACTCGGTGATCACCGCGGTCGGCATGGTGCAGGACCTGAGCATCATGATGATCGCGGTGGTGGTGGCGATGGCCGTCATGATGCTGGCCAGCCGTCCGCTGATGGGCTTTGTCGCCCGCCATCCGACCGTGGTGATCCTGTGCCTGGGCCTGCTGCTGATGATCGGCTTCAGCCTGGTGGCCGAGGGCCTGGGCTTCCATGTGCCCAAGGGCTACCTGTACGCCGCGATCGGCTTCTCGATCCTCATCGAGCTGTGCAACCAGCTGGCGCGCCGCAACCGCGCCAAGGGCACGCACGCCCTGGGACGGCGCCAGCGCACCGCGCAGGCGGTGCTGCGGCTGTTGCGCGCCGGCCGTGGCGGCCACGTGCCGCAGCAGGCTGACGAAGTGGTGGCGCTGGTGGACAGCGTCGGCGAGGAACCGGCGTTCGCGCCGGAGGAAAGCTCGATGATCGAACGCGTGCTGGCCATCGGCGCGCACGACGTGCGCGCCATCATGGTGGCGCGGGGCGACATGGTCTGGCTGGATGTCGCCGACACACCCGACCAGATCGTGCGCAAGTTCGCCTCGGGCCACTCGCGCCTGCCGTTGTGCGCCGGCGATCCGGCCAACGTGCTGGGCGTGCTGCACTTCAAGGACCTGCTGGCGCTGCTGCGCAACCCCGGCCCGATCGACCTGGTGGAACTGGCGCGCGAGCCGCGCTACGTGATGGAAACCACGCCGGTGCTCAAGGTGCTGGACGAACTGCGGGCGTCGCGCGACCACATGCTGATCGTTGTGGACGAGCACGGCGTGTGCGAAGGGCTGGTGACGCCGATGGACGTGCTGACCGCGGTGGCGGGCGAGCTTCCGGAACATGCCGAGGCGCCGCCGGAGGCGCTGCAACTGTCGGACGGATCATGGCTGCTCGATGGCCGGCTGGCGCTGGCCGAGGCGGCGCGGCTGCTGGACGCGGCGGAACTGGCCGATGACGCCGACGACGCCACATTGGCCGGCCTGCTGCTGAGGGCGGAGGGGCGTATCCCGGAAACCGGCGATGTGGTCGCATGGCGCGATTGGCGCTTCGAGGTCACGCGCCGCGACGGCCTGCGCATCGACCAGGTCCATGCGCGCAAGGCGAGCGACGCCACCGCCGCTACCGGCGCGGCCTGATCGCGGCCTGCCGCCGCCTGTGGTTTACACGCGCGCTGCGGGAATGCCGTGGCGGCATTCCCGTATTCTCACGGCGGCGGCCGGCCACGCATTCGTTTCAACCCGGGTGGGCGGCGGCGTGATTGATCGCACTATTGGTCAATTCAAAAGATTATGAGAATATTGTCGAAAATTTCGGCCCGTTAATAATAAGTTTTCATTCAGCAAGGGCCGAATAAATCGGCGGCACCAGCAGCGAATTTGTCTTTGCACGATGAACCATTCAATGGGGAACGAAGCATGGGCACGATGTTGTTTGCGGGCAGAACAAGGGGACGGCCAGGCTTTCTGGCCTTGATCGGCGCCTGCGCGCCATTATGTCTCGGCGCCCAGGCCTGGGCGCAATCGGCGGACGACGCAAACCAGAGCAATAATCCGCTCAATCTCGCTCCTTCGCTCAATTTCCAGAATCACGACACGCCCAGGCTGTTCGGCGGCAGCGCGCATCCCCTTCAATACCCAGCGGGAGTCGCAGCATGTCGATAGTGTCGCGTCATCGCAGTTCGCGCTCTTGCGGCGTTTCGTTGCTGGCTGCGGCGCTGCTGGCCGTGCCCTTCACGGCGCATGCCACTGAAGGCGCGCTGGGGCGACAGGTGACGGGCACCAGCGTGCAGCCCAATGCCGGCATCGTGTCGCCCGAGCCCATCTGGGCGGTGAACTTCGCCGAGATCTACCTGGACGGCAAGGTCGGCGGCGGCCGCGACGTGCCCTTGGGCAAGCGCGTGTCGGCCGACGTGGAGGGCAAGGTGGCGTTCACGCTGGCCACCTTGCTCAAGACCTGGGACACCGGGCCGGGCCGCTGGAACTTCGCGTCCAGCGTCACATTGCCCTATGTCTGGACCAAGGTGAACGCGCGGGCTTCCGGGCCGCTGGGCCGCAGCACGGGCGAGAGCGATACCGCGTCCAACCTGTTCGACCTGTATTTCTCGCCGATCATCGCCGGCTACCACTTTTCGGAAACCTCGCACATGGCGCTGAGCCTGAACGTGTGGGCGCCCACTGGCAAGTACGATGCCAACGCCCTGGCCAATCCCAGCCTGAACAACTGGACCTTCATCCCGCAGGTGGCCTATACCCATATCTTCCCGCAGTCGGGCTTGCAGCTCGACACGGTCGCCAGCGTGCAGTTCTACACCCGCAACAACGATACCGACTACCGCAACGCGCCGATCTTCGGCATAGACGTGATGGGGCGCAAGACCTTTTCGAACGGGCTGGCCGTGGGGCTGGTGCTGGGCACGCAGCAGCAGCTGGGCAGCGACAGCGGGCCGACGGCGGATCGCCTGAACGGCTTCAAGGGCCGCGACTGGGCGCTCGGCCCGGTCATCACCTACGACCGCAAACTGGCCGACAAACGATCGCTGTCGCTCGGGCTGCGCTGGGTGCCGACCATCAGCAGCACCAATCGCCTGGACAGCAGCAGCACCTTCATGGCCTCGGCCACGCTGGTGTTCTGATACGGGCCATGCAGCCTTGGGCGCCGTTCGCCGGGGCGGCGGGGAAGCGGCGATCAATCCGCCGTCACCGGCGCCGACAGCCACCGCAGGACAAAACGCGCGCCGCCCAGGGGGCTGTCCTGCACCTCGATCGTGCCCTGGTGGCTGGCGGCGACGCGCTTGACGATGGCCAGGCCCAGGCCGGCGCCGCCGGTGCCGCGGTCGCGGCTTTCGTCCAGGCGGATGAAGGGTTCGAAGATGCGCCCGCGGTGTTCAAGCGGGATGCCCGGGCCGTCGTCGTCCACCACCAATTCGTAGCCCCCGGCGGGGCAGCTGGTGAGCGCGATCTCGATGCGCCCGCTGGCGTAGCGCACCGCGTTCTGCACCAGGTTCAGCAGCGCGCGGCTCATGTAGCGCGGATGTAGCTGGACATGGGCCGGCAGGCCATCGCGCACGTGGCAGCGCACCCCGCGCGCGTCGGCCTGGTGCTCGACCTGGGCCAGCGCTTCGCCCAGCCAGTCGCGCACGTCCACTGTTTCCTGGGTGACGACGTCTTCGGCGGGGCGCTCCAGCCGCGCGTACACCAGCAGTTCGCCCACCATCGCCTCGAGCTCGCCGATGTCGGTGCGCATGTCGTGCAGGATCTGGTCGCGCTTGGGCAGGAATTTTTCCTGGCCGAGCATGTCGACCTCGAAAGACAACCGCGCCAGCGGCGTGCGCAGTTCATGCGAGACCGCGTTGGTCAGGCTGCGCTGGTTTTCCACCAGCGCGGCGATGCGCTCGGCCATCTGGTTGAAACTCTCGCCGACGTGCCGGATACCGGAGAAATGCGAAAGCCGCACCCGTACCGCCAGGTCGCCCTGGCCCATGCGCAGCGTGGCGTTGCGCAGGGCATCCAGGTCGCGCCAGACCGGCAGCGCCCACAACAGCAGCAGCACCATCGCCAGCACCATGCAGAGCGCCAGCCAGGCGCCCCAGGTGATCCATTTTTCCAGCGACGGTTCGCCCGGCAGGCGCATTTCGAGCCATTGGCGCGGCTCGCCGGGCAGGGGCGCCAGATAGGTGTTGTACTCGTCGCGCATGATGAAGCCGCGCGTGGCCAGGTCCTGCCGTTCCTTCTCGGTGGCCTCGATCCGTTCCGGCGTCACCAGCTTGAGCTCCAGCCCGTAATGGGGCCGCAGCGAATCGCGGATGAAGGCGGCGCGCGATTCGGGTTCGATCGGGTCCAGCTCCTTGTGCAGCGCATACATCTGGCCGCGCACCGCCTGGTAGGAGAGGTCGGCGCTGACCGAATCGAGCAGATAGTCCAGGCTGCGGTTCACGAGCTGGGAGGCGGCGATATAGGCAATGGCGGCGACCACGAATATACGGATCGTGAACTTGAGCATGCTGTGATTCCTGTGGGGCGCGAGGGCCGCACATCTGCCGTCCGGGCGCATCGAGTTCCATCGCGGTGGGCTGCGGAATGCTACCGAAGGGGGCTGTCGCAATCCGCCCGCATTTGTATGGAAATTGTGAAAATTCATGTAGTGATCCGGACGCCGGGATAGGTGGACGATTGAAACGATGACGCCGCCCGGCTATAAGCTTGAATCATGAAGACCCGCCATCCCGGGGGGCTTCAACCGTGTCAGAGTGCCGCCCCGATGCCGCCGCAGCCGCCTTTTCATGATGAACACGTCGCCAGCAAGACGGCGGCCAGCGAAGCCGTCCCGGCCGGACGGGGCTCCTGTATGGAGGTCTTCCTGGCTTTCCTGCGCCTGGGCTTGACGGCTTTTGGCGGTCCGGTGGCGCATCTGGCCTATTTCCGCGAGGAATTCGTCGACCGCCGCCGCTGGCTCGACGATTACGCTTT
>NZ_QHHO01000022.1:307222-380926 GCF_003184165.1 Achromobacter sp. RW408 | reverse complement strand
GCGTGTTCCGCGTCGACCTTGGCACCACGGCTCGCTCCTGAAGATCACGGCGCGGCCCGCGGCCGGACGGCGTGGCAATGTCCGGCCGGGCGGGTGTGGCGTCAGGCGCCGAGCACGCCGTCGGTCATGCGCGGCAGCCCTAGCGGATTACCGCGCTTGAGACCATCGGGCAGCAGCGCGTCCGGCAGGTCCTGGTAGCAGACCGGACGCAGGAAGCGGCGGATGGCGGTGGCGCCGACCGAGGTCGAGGCGGGGCGCGAGGTGGCCGGGAAGGGGCCGCCGTGCACCATCGCGTGGCTCACCTCGACGCCGGTGGGATAGCCGTTGGCCAGGATCCGGCCGGCCTTGCGTTCCAGCACCGGCAGCAGGGCGCGCGCGGCTTCGGTGTCGGCCTCGTCCACGAACAGGGTCGCGGTCAACTGGCCTTCCAGGTGTTCGGCCACCTGGCGCATCTGCGCGGCGTCGCGGCACGCCACCACCAGCGAGGCCGGGCCGAAGACTTCGGCCTCGAGTTCGGGCGAGGCCAGAAAGCGCGCGGCATCGGTGCCGAACACGGCGGGGCCGGCGGCATTGGCGGCCGGCCGCGAGGCTTCGCCGCGTCCCAGCGTGGCGACGCTGGCGTGGCCGGCCAGCGCCTGCTCGCCCTGCGAATAGGCGGCGAAGATGCCGGGGGTCAGCATGGTGGCGGCGCCCTTGGCCTGCACCGCCTGGCCGGCGGCCTGGCGGAAGCGTTCCAGCGCCGGGCCTTCGATGCCGACCACCAGGCCGGGATTGGTGCAGAACTGGCCCACGCCCAGCACCAGCGATTCGACGAAGCCCTTGGCGATGGTCTCGGCGCGCGCTTCCAGGGCGGCGGGCAGCAGGAACACCGGATTGATGCTGGACATCTCGGCATACACCGGGATCGGCACCGGCCGCGCGTTGGCGGCGGCCACCAGCGCCAGGCCGCCCCGGCGCGAACCGGTGAACCCGATCGCGGTGATGGCGGGGTGGGTCGCCAGCGCCGTGCCGATCTCGTTGCCGGCGCCGAACAGCAGCGAGAACACGCCTTCGGGCAGGCCGTGCCTGGCCACCGCCTGCTGGATCACGCGGCCCACCATTTCGGCGGTGCCGGGGTGGGCGTTGTGGGCCTTGACGATGACCGGGCAGCCCGCCGCCAGCGCCGAGGCGGTATCGCCGCCCGCCACCGAGAACGCCAGCGGGAAGTTGCTGGCGCCGAACACGGCCACCGGCCCCAGCGGCACCTGCGCCAGGCGCAGGTCGGCGCGCGGCAGCGGCTGGCGCTCGGGCTGGGCGGGGTCGATGGTGGCGTCCAGGAAGTAGCCGTCGCGCACCACCCGCGCGAACAGGCGCAATTGGCCCACGGTGCGGCCGCGCTCGCCTTGCAGGCGGGCCAGCGGCAGGCCGGTTTCGAGATGGGTGCGCTCGATCAGCGCGTCGCCCAGCGCCAGGATGCCTTCGGCGATGCTCTCCAGGAATTGCGCGCGGGTTTCGAGCGGCGCGGCGCGGTAGGGGTCGAAGGCGGCGGCGGCCAGTTCGGCGGCGCGCGCCACGTCCTCGCCGTCGCCGGCGTGGAACGCCGGTTGCAGCGGTTCGCCGCGGGCCGGGTCGATGGCGTGCAGCGGCGCGCCCGCGCCTTTTACGGCCTGGGCGCCGATCAACATGTTGCCGGTCAAAGTCATGCAGTGTCTCCGAATGAAAACGCCCCCAGCGGGGGCGGGCGGGCGGCGCCGCGCCTGGTCTATTGGGGGCCCAGCTTGCGGATCAGCGCGTCGAGCATGGCCATTTCGTCGGGATGCAGGTCGGTCAGCGGCGCGCGCACCGGGCCCGCATCGTGGCCGACCAGCCTGGCGCCGGCCTTGACGATGCTGACCGCATAGCCGGCGCAGCGGTTGCGGATCTCGAGATACGGCAGGAAGAACTCGTCCAGCAGGCGGTTGGTGGTGTCGTGGTCGTGCGCGGCGACGGCGCGGTAGAACTGCATCGCGGTCCTGGGCACGAAGTTGAAGACGGCCGACGAGTAGACCGGCACGCCCAGCGCCTTGTAGGCCGCGGCGTAGACCTCGGCGGTGGGCAGTCCGCCCAGGTACGAGAAGCGGTCGCCGAGCTTGCGGCGGATGCGCACCATGGCCTCGATATCGCCGACGCCGTCCTTGAAACCGACCAGGTTGGGGCAGCGCTCGGCCAGTTGGGCCAGGCTGTCGGCCGACAGGCGCGATTGGGCGCGGTTGTAGACGATGACGCCGATCTTGACGGCCTTGCAGACCTGCTCGACGTGGTCGGCGATGCCCTGTTGCGAGGCCTCGGTCAGGTAGTGGGGCAGCAGCAGCACGCCCTTGGCGCCGAGGCGCTCGGCCTCGCGGGCATAGGCGATGGCGACGCGGGTGGGACCGCCTGCGCCGGCCAGGATCGGCACCTTGCCGGCGCAGGTGTCCACGGCGGTGCGGATGACATCCGAGTATTCGTCCGGCGCCAGCGAGAAGAACTCGCCGGTGCCGCCGGCGGCGAACAGGGCGGTGGCGCCGTAGGGCGCGAGCCATTCCAGCCGCCCGGCATAAGAGCGGGCGTTGAAATTGCCTTGCGCGTCGAAGTCGGTCACGGGGAAGGAGAGCAGGCCTTCCGAAACGATGGCCTTGAGTTCCTGCGGCGTGGTCATGGGCGGTATCCGTTGGTGGCGGACGCGCGGCAGAGGGGCTGCCGGGCTGTCATGTGTTGAATAGGTACGTCATCGTACAACATGATTTTCTCCGGCTCAAGCAAGATAAGACGGAATCGCTGAGGGCAGTGGCGGCGGATACCTGGGGAAATCCGCAATGCGTGCCGCCATCAGTCCATGGATAATCTCTCTAGTTGTACGATAACGTATAGGATGCCGCAGCCCGCGGCATCGTTTTCGAGGATGCTCCATGTCGTTCGCGCCCGCCCCAGCGCCCGTGCTGATCAGGATTCACCCGCAGGACAACGTCGCCATCGTCGCCAACGACGGCGGGCTGCCGGCGGGCACGGCGCTGCCGGACGGCCTGGTGCTGGCCGAAGCCGTGCCGCAGGGCCACAAGGTGGCGCTGCGCGACCTGGCGCCTGGCGAGCCGGTGCGCCGCTATGACGTCGTGGTCGGCTACGCGGCCCGGCACCTGCCGCGCGGCAGCTGGGTCAACGAACGGGTGACCACCATGCCCGCGGCCCGCGCGCTCGACGACCTGCCGGTGGGCACGCGCACGATCGCGCCGCCGGCGCCGCTCGAGGGCTACACCTTCGAGGGCTACCGCAACGCCGACGGCACGGTGGGCACGCGCAACATCCTGGCCATCAGCACCACCGTGCAATGCGTGCAGGGCGTGGTGGAACACGCGGTCGAGCGCATCCGCCGCGAGCTGCTGCCGCGTTATCCCAATGTCGACGGGGTGGTGGGTATCGAGCACACCTACGGCTGCGGCGTCGCCATCGACGCGCCGGGCGCGGCGGTGCCCGTGCGCACGCTGCACAACATTGCCCGCAATCCCAATTTCGGCGGCACCGCCATGGTGGTCAGCCTGGGCTGCGAGAAGCTGCAGCCCGAGCGCCTGCTGGCGCCGGGCGCGATCCCGATCCGCGCCGGGCGGGGGATGGCTGGCGGCGAAGGCGTCGACACCATCGTGCTGCAGGACGACGAACACGTCGGCTTCGAGTCCATGATCGCCAACATCATGCGCACCGCCGAGCGCCACCTGGAAAGGTTGGACCGCCGCCGCCGCGAGACCTGTCCCGTCTCCGATCTGGTGGTGGGCGTGCAGTGCGGCGGCAGCGACGCTTTCTCGGGCGTCACGGCCAATCCCGCGGTGGGCTTTGCGGCGGACCTGCTGGTGCGTGCCGGAGGCACCGTCATGTTCTCGGAAAACACCGAAGTGCGCGATGGCATCGACCAGTTGACCGCGCGCGCCGCCACCCCCGAAGTGGCCGAGGCGCTGGTGCGCGAGATGGCCTGGTACGACGATTACCTGCGGCGCGGCGGCGCCGACCGCAGCGCCAACACCAGCCCCGGCAACAAGAAGGGCGGCCTGTCCAACATCGTCGAAAAGGCCATGGGCTCGATCGTCAAGTCCGGCACCTGCAACATCGACGGCGTGCTGGCGCCGGGCGAGCGGCTGACCCGCAAGGGGCTGATCTTCGCGGCGACGCCGGCCAGCGACTTCATCTGCGGCACGCTGCAACTGGCGGCCGGCATGAACCTGCACATCTTCACCACCGGCCGCGGCACGCCCTACGGGCTGGCGCAGGTGCCGGTGATCAAGGTCGCCACCCGCAGCGACCTGGCGCGGCGCTGGCACGACCTGATGGACGTGGACGCCGGCCGCATCGCCACCGGCCAGGCCAGCATCGAAGAGGTGGGCTGGGAACTGTTCCGGCTGATGCTCGACGTGGCCAGCGGACGGCGCCAGAGCTGCGCGGAAAAACTCAAGCTGCACAACGCATTGGCGCTGTTCAATCCCGGTCCCGTGACCTGATTGCCGTCGCCGCTTTCAACGCAAGGCCATCGCCGAACATACCAAGAGGAGACCATCGATGGACCACAGCCCCCTGATGCAGGCCGGCCGGCGCCGGCTGCTGGGCGCCCTGGCGCTGGCGCCCGCCGGCCTGGCGCAGGCGCAATCCTTCGCCTTCACGCCGCAGCAACGCTACCCCGACCCGTCGGTGCGCATCCTGGACCCGGAGTTCTCGAAGTACCGCATCTACAGCAGCAGCGTGGAGCAGCTGGCCACCGGCTTTCGCTGGCTGGAGGGACCGGTGTGGGTGGGGGACGGGCGCTATCTGCTGTGTTCGGACATCCCCAATGACCGCATCATCCGCTGGGACGAGACCACCGGCGCCACCAACGTGTTCCGCCAGCCCGCCAATTTCAGCAACGGGCTGGCGCGCGATCGCCAGGGGCGCCTGCTGGCCTGCGAGCACCTGACGCGCCGCGTCACGCGCACCGAGTACGACGGCGGCATCACGGTGCTGGCGGACCGCTACGCGGGCAAGCGCTTCAATTCGCCCAACGACATCGTGTGCCAGCGCAATGGCGCCATCTGGTTCACCGATCCGCCCTTCGGCATCGGCGGCCACTGGGAGGGCGACAAGGCCGAGCCCGAACTGCCGCATTCGGTGTATCGCATCGACGCGGACAGCGGCCGCGTCGAGCTGGCGCTGGACGACCTGGCCGGGCCCAACGGCCTGTGCTTTTCGCCGGACGAGCGCGTGCTCTACATCGTCGAATCGCGCCACAAGCCGGCGCGCGTGGTGTGGGCGTATGACGTCGGCGCGGATGGCAAGCTGTCGGGCAAGCGCAAGTTCATCGACGCGCAAGGTCCCGGCGCCATCGACGGCATCAAGTGCGACGAGCACGGCAACCTGTGGTGCGGCTGGGGCAGCAATGGCGCCGCCGACGCCAAGCCGGAGGAACTCGATGGCGTGATGGTCTTCAACCCGGGCGGCAAGCCGATCGGCCACATCCGCCTGCCCGAGCGCTGCGCCAACCTGTGCTTCGGCGGCGCCAAGCGCAACCGGCTGTTCATGGCGAGCAGCCATTCGCTCTACGCGCTCTACGTCGAGACGCGCGGGGTCCTCTGACACAAATACCACAACGGAGACAACATGGATTCGAACCGAAGGCAGTTATTGCTGGGCGCGGCGGCGCTGGGCGCGGCGCACTGGGCGCCGGCCTGGGCCCAGGCCGACGCATGGCCGACCCGGCCCGTGCGCATCGTGGTGCCATACCCGCCGGGCGGCTCGTCGGACATCATCGCGCGCGTGATTGCGCCGCGCCTGGCCGAGGCGCTCAAGCAGACGGTGGTGGTCGAGAACAAGCCGGGCGCCAACGGCAACCTGGGCGCGGGCATCGTGGTGCAATCGGCGCAGGAAGGCCATACGGTGCTGTTGTGCGACGTAGGCGCGCTGGCGATCAGCCCGTCGGTCTACACCAAGCTGTCGTTCGATCCGTCCAAGGACCTGCGCGCGGTCGGCATGCTGGCGTATTCGCCGCACGTGCTGGCGGTGCATCCCGACGTGCCGGCAAAGACCGTGCCGGAGCTGGTGGCGCTGTCGAAGAAACAGCGCCTGAATTTCGCCGTCACCGCGATCGGCAGCGCGCCGCACCTGGCGGCCGTGGCGGTGCAGCAGGCCACCGGCGCGCAATGGGAGTACGTGCCCTACAAGGGCGGTTCGCAGGCGGTCACCGACACCATAGGCGGCCAGACCCAGGTCATCATGAACGGGCTGCTGGCGACGCTGCCGCACATCAAGGGCGGCAAGCTGCGCGCGATCGCGATCTCCAAGAAGGAACGCATGCAGCTGGTGGCCGACATTCCGACCATCTCCGAGCAAGGCGTGGCCGGCTTCGAATCCGGGACCTGGCAGGGCGTAATGGCCCCCGCCGCCACGACCGACAAGACGGCCAACCTGCTGGCGACGCTGATGGGCCAGATCGTCAATCAGCCCGACGTGAAGTCACAGCTGAACGAGCAGGGCGCCGAGATCGTGGTGCGCGATCCGGCGCAACTGGCGCAGTTCTTCAACAGCGAACGGGCGCGCTGGGCCAAGGTGGTGCAGAGCGCCGACATCCGGCTGGATTGATCCGGGCGGCCGGCACGGCTGGCCCCCAAAAGACCGCGGACCGTGCGGCGCCTGGCGCCGCACGGTCCGTTTTTTTCCTGATGGGAAGTTTCAGTCGGCGCTCTGGGTGTCCGACGGCGCCTGGGCTGGCGTGTCCACCGACGTATCGACTGAGGCGTCCACCGGCGTGTCCACGGCCGCATCGGCGGGCGCGGCAGCCTCGGCCTGCGCCGGCTTGGCGCCTTCGGCGGCCGGCTTGCCCTTGGCGGCATTGCCCTTGCCGCCACGGCCACCGCCCGCCTTGGCGTGACGGCGCGAGGCCATGCGCTTGGCGTGCTGCGCTTCGTTGGCGGTGACGGCGCCGTTGGGTTCGCCGTTCAGGTCGACGCGCGCGGCGGATTCGACCATGCAATCCCAGTAGCGGCGGCCGTCACACCAGGTCTTGACGGCCTGCTTGATCTCGTCGGCGCTGAGCTGCAGGGTCTTGGCGTGTTGCACCAGGTCCTCCAGCACCCCCAGCTTGAGCGGCACCTTGGGCGCCGGCTTCTTCGGAAAGGCCTTGGGAAATTGCCGCTGCAGTCGCGAAATGGCGATCAGCACCGGATCGACCGCCGGCGCTTCGCGTCGGTCGCCGGCCGGCGCGCGCGCGGGCTTTTTCCGGGCGGCAGCCGCATCGCCGGACGGCCGCGCGGAGGGCTTGCGCGACCCCGCTTCGTTGGCGGCCGGACGGGCGGGTTTCTTCTTGGAAGCCGCCTCTTCGGGAGCCTGCTTCAACAGCAGTTCTCGGATTGCGGCGAGCTGTTCTAGACCCATGGTGTGCTGCGAATTCAAATGTTGAAACCGTGGAGCATAACAGTTGTGGCGTGTCGGATTGAAGTTGCGGGCGTCCGGCGGCCGTCGTAAGCTCGTCGGCACCATGGGGATGCACACGCCGGTTACGTTTACGCGCAGGTCTGCCGCCGCCCGCCGCGCGCTGGCGTGGCTGGCGGCGGGGCTGCTGGTTTTCCAGTCGCTGGTGGCCGCCACGGCGCTCGGCGCGGCCCTGCCGGCGGCAGCCGGGCAGGGGGCCTCCTCTGTCATCCTCTGCACCGCCAGCGGCCCACGGGTGGTGGCGCTGGACGACGTGGACGCCGTAGCGGCCACGCCGGTCCAGGCCGCTGGCCACGTCTCCAACCACGCCGCCGGCGGCACCTTGCCGCACTGCTGTGCCGCCAGTTGCGCCATGCTTGCCGGCGCCGGCCCGCCCGCGTTCGCGGGGCTGGCCTGGCGCCTGCCGCTGGAGCCGCCGGCCCTGCCGCGCGCCGCGCAAGCCGGGCCGTGCCCGCGGGGCGCCACGGCCTGGCTGCCGCAGCAATCGCGCGCGCCGCCGCGCGCGGCCTGATCCTTTGCGCCGGTCCCCGCGCACGCCCATTCCTGTGGCGCGCGACGCGGGCGCGCACCGGTCGTCGATACCCAAACCGTTCGTTTCGCGCGCGTCCGATCCGCTTTCGGCGCCCGCGCCATTCTTTTCGCGCGGCCGCGCGCCGCCGTCACTTTGGAGTCCGATCATGTTCAAACCCGCATTCATCGCCGCCACGCTCGTGCTCGCCCCGCAATGGGCCTGGGCCCACGCCCACCTGCAACGCGCCACGCCGGCCGACAAGGCCGAGGTGGCCGCGCCGTCTTCGGTGACGGCCACTTTCTCCGAAGGGTTGGAGCCCGCCTTTTCGTCGCTGACCGTGCTGGACACGGCCGGCAAGCAGGCCGTCGCGGCCAAGGCCGCGCCGGCGCCGGGTGATGACAAGACGCTGGTGTTGCCCGTGGCCACACCCTTGCCGGCGGGCGCCTACACCGTGAAATGGCAGGCCTTGTCCAAGGACGGCCACAAAACCAACGGTGCCTGGACGTTCACGGTCAAGCCCTGAAATGGACGCCTTGTGGGTCGTGTTCGCGCTGTGCCGGGCCGTCAGCGCCGGCGCGGCGGCGGTGCTGTTCGGCGCCAGCGCGATGCTGGCGCTGGGCGGCTCGCCGCGCCTGGGGGTGGCCGCCGAGACCGCGCTGCGGCCGGCCCTGCTGCGCATCGGCGCGGCGGGACTGGTGGCCACACTGTGCCTGTTGCCGTTGCAGGCCGCCAGCATCGCCGGCGACTGGCGGGCGATGCTGGACGGCGAGATGCTGGACACGGTCACCCTGCAGACCGGCTACGGCCAGGCCTGGGTGGCGCGCGCCCTGTGCGCGGCCGCCGTGCTGGGCGTGGCGCTGGGGCTGCGGCCGGGCCGGCCATCTTGGCTGGCGGGGCCGGCGGCCGTGGCATTGGCGCCGCTGGCATTCAGCGGCCACGCCGCGGTGCACGAAGGCGGCTGGGGCCTGGCGCACACGGCCAGCGACTATCTGCACCTGTTGGCGGCCGCGTTCTGGCTGGGATCGCTGCCGGTGTTCCTGTCATGGCTGGCGGCCTGGCAACGTCCGCGGGATCGCGCCGAGGCCGCCCGCGCGCTGCTGCGCTTTTCCGCCTGGGGGCATGTCGCCGTGGCGGTCTTGCTGCTCAGCGGCGTGGCCAATGCGGCGCTGATCCTGGGGCCGGCATTGCCGGATGCGGGGTGGGACTATGTGCGCGTGCTGTTGCTCAAGATCGCGCTGGCGCTGGCGATGACCGGGCTGGCGCTGGCCAATCGCTATCGCTGGATCGCGCGCATCCGGGCCGAGCCGGCCCTGGCCCTGCATGCCATCCGGCGCAATACGATCTGCGAAATGCTGCTGGGCGCCGCGGTGCTGGTCATCGTGGGCGGGTTGGGGTTGATGTCGCCGTCGTAGAGGGTGTCGTGAAAGGCGTCTTGAAGGCCGTTCGCGCTGGCCGCCGTCATCCCGCCAGCACCAGCAACAGCGCCAGCGCCAGCAGCAGGGCGAAGGCGGCCAGCGCGAACGGCAGCAGCTGCACGTACACGGGCCGCTCCTGGCCATGGCCGCGTGCCAGGCCGGCGGCGATGGACATGCGCACCGGCGAGAAGAACCCCATCGACGTGCCGGATACGTGCAGCAGCGCCGCCGCCGCGGGCAGGCTCAGGCCGGCGTGCAGCGCCAGCGACAGCTGCGATGGCATGAAGAGGCTGTTGGGCGCGTTGCCGCTGTTGGCCAGGATGCCGAACGCGCCGGCCATGAGCGGCGTGATCAGCAGGGTCCAGTCGCCGAGGGCGCGGAACAGGCCGTCGGCGTAGGCCTGTGAAATGCCGGCGCCCGCCAGCACTTCGGCCATCATCGCGAACAGGAATACCGAAAGCACCGCATGCCTGCCGGTGCGCCAGGCATGGCGCGCGTTGGCGGCGAGCAGGCCCGGCCGGCGGCGCATGGCCGCCATCAGCAGCGCGCCGCCGATCAGCCAACTGCCGGCATGCAGGAACGGCGCCCAGGCGGGCAGGTCGGCGTAGGGACTGAAACGCGCCAGCGAGGCCAGGCCCTGGTTCAGCGCCGGCACCAGGCGCGTGGCGACCAGGCAGGCGATCAGCACGATATACGGCAGCGCGCCGCGGGCGGCGGCCCGCAATTGCGCGCGGCCGGGCCGCCGGTCCAGCGCGAAGCGCAGCACGATCAGGGGGCCATAGGCGGCCAGCAAGGCGGTCTCGGGGCCCAGCAGCGCGGTGGCGGCCGTCAGCAGGGCCAGGCTGGCCAGCATCCAGGCCGTCTCGCGCCCGCGTTCGGCCATCGTCGCCGGCAGGCCGGTGCGCCGCGCCGTGGTCCAGAACAGCGCCAACCACACGCCCATCAGCAGGGCCACGGGCACCATGCCGTACAGGGCCAGCTGGGCCGGCGGCACGCGCGCATAGGCGGAGGCCAGCAGCGTGCCGCTGCCCATCGCGCCCCAGGGAATCAGGGTCTGGCTCAGCAGCGCGAAGACCATCAGTTCGCGCGGCTTGAAACCGAGCGGACGGATCAGCAGCACGGTGCCCAGCATGCCGACGCCGAAGCCGGTGGCCGATTCGGCGAACGGCCCCACCAGAAAACAGGCAAAGAACAGCAGGCGGCGGCGCGCCAGGGGATCGGCCGGCGCGCCGGCCGCGTCGGCGCCGGATGCGGCGCCAGCGGGCGTGGCGTCCCGCGCCGCCATCTGCCAGAACAGCAGGCCGCCCAGGATGTAGGGCGTGATGACCCCGCCGATCCAGAGGCCGCGCGACAGGGCCTGGCCCAGCGCGCCCGCGCCGAAGGCGCCGGGGGCCGCGAACAGCGCCACCGCAATGGCCGCCAGCAGCCCCAGCACGGCGGCCAGGGTGGTGTTGAGGCGGCCGCTGGCGATGGCGCCAATGACCACCAGCGCAGGCAGGGACCACAGCAGGTACATCATGGCGCGCGGCCCGCCTGGTCGGATGCGCGGCGGGCGCGGCGCGAACCGGTTGCGTTGCGCGCCACGGCTCAGCAGGCCGCCGCGAAAGCGCGCAGGATGCCCAGCGCGTGCGGCGTGGGCGCCAGGGCGGCGCGCAGCGCGGTCACGTCATGGCCTTCGGCCGCCAGGAAGTCCTGGCGCCGCGCCAGGCACGCGTCCATCAGCCCGGCGGTGAATTCCGGATGGAACTGCACCGACAGCGCGCGCGGGCCGTAGCGCAGGATCTGGTGCGGATCGTGGGCGGTGCCGGCGAGCACGGTGGCGCCGGCCGGCGGCCGCAGCACGCTCTGCTCGTGCGTGAGATGGGCGGGAAAGCGCTCGGGCAACCCCGCCAGCAGCGGATCGGCCGCGGCGGCGGGCAGGCGCGCAACGGCGTGCAGCCCGATCTCGCGGCCGCGCGGGTGGTAATCGACCTCGCCGCCGAAAGCGTGAGCCATGAGCTGGTGGCCGTAGCAGATGCCCAGCAGCGGCAACTGCGCCGCCATGGCATCGCGCAGCCATTGCGCGGTGCGCTCGCTCCAGGGCTCGCGGTCGGTGACCATGGCCCACGAGCCCGTCAGCACCGCGCCGCGCAGCGTGGCCGGATCGGGCAGGGCCTCGCCGGCGGCCGGATGGATGACCGCCAGCGGCGTGCCGACGCCCGCCAGGGCCGCCGTGATCCAGTCGGCCTGTTCGCCATGGATAGCGCGCAGGTCTTCGGGCGGTCGGCCCATTTGCAGGATGGCTAGCGGTCGGTGAGGCATGGCGGTGGCGGAATCGGCGGCGCCCGGGTGGGGCCCCGCGCAATGATGAGGCCGCCGCGCCCATTCATCAATAGCCCGGGCCGGCTATCTGCTATGAGCGGGAATGATATCGGCCCGGAGCCGGCTGCCGGACGCCGGGCCATGGACGCGGCCGTGGCCCTGTCCCGCAGGGCCGGCCCGTCGTCTCACAGTGTGGCGGCCTCGCGCTCGCGGCGGGATGCGGACGCCGCCGCCACGGCGCGGTGCGCCGGCCGCGCCAGGCCCAGATGCTGGCGCAGCGTGGCGCCGCTGTATTCGGTGCGGAACAGGCCGCGGCGGCGCAGTTCCGGCAGCGCCAGCTCGATGAAGTCGTCCAGCCCGCCGGGCAGCCACGGCGACATGATGTTGAAGCCGTCCGCGCCGTCTTCCTCGAACCATTGCTGCAACTGATCGGCCACGCTTTGCGGCGTGCCGACCACCTGCTGGTGGCCACGCGCCCCGGCGATGCGCAGGTAGAGCTGGCGGATCGTCAGGTTGTCGCGCCGCGCCAGGTCGATCAGCAATTGCTGGCGGCTCTTGCCGCCGTTGGTCTCCGGAATGTCGGGCAGGGGGCCGTCTACCGGATACCCCGACAGGTCGAAGCCGCCGATCATGTTGGACAGCAACTGCACCCCGACGACCGGATGGATCAGGTCCTGCAGGCGCGCGAACTTGTCCTCGGCTTCGGCCTGGCTGCGGCCGATCACGGGGAAGATGCCGGGCATGATCTTGATGTCGTCGGGATCGCGGCCGTATTCAACGGCGCGGCCCTTGATGTCGCGGTAGAAGGCGCGGGCCTCGTCGAAGGTCTGGTGCGCCACGAAGATGACCTCGGCGGTGCGCGCCGCCAGGTCGCGCCCGGCGGGCGAGGCGCCAGCCTGCACCACCACCGGGCGGCCCTGCGGCGAACGCGACACGTTCAACGGCCCGCGCACCGAGAAATGCTCGCCGCGATGGCGCAGCGGATGCAGCTTGGCCGGGTCGAAATACTGGCCGCTGTGCTTGTCGCGCAGGAAGGCGTCGTCCTCCCAGCTGTCCCACAGGCCCAGCACCACGTCGTGGAACTCGGCGGCGCGGGCATAGCGGCGGGCGTGCTCGACGTGCTCGTCCAGGTTGAAGTTCTGCGCCTCGCCCTGGCCGCTGGAAGTGACCAGGTTCCAGCCCGAGCGGCCGCCGCTGATGTGGTCGAGCGAGGCGAACTTGCGCGCCACGTGGTACGGCTCGTTGTAGGTGGTCGAAACCGTGGCGATCAGGCCGATTTTCTCGGTCACGGCGGCCAGCGCCGACAGCAGCGTCAGCGGCTCGAAGTGGTCGCTGCGCGCGGTGCGCGACAGCGACGCCAGGTCGGTGTTGCGCACGCCGACCGAGTCGGCCAGGAAGATGGCGTCGAACTTGGCGGCCTCGGCGCGACGCGCCAGCTCGGCGTAGTGGCGGAAATTGACCGGCGCGTCGGCCTGGGCGTCGGGATGGCGCCAGGCGGCGATGTGATGGCCGGTCTGCATCAGGAAGGCGCCAAGCTTGATCTGGCGCGGGGAACGGGTCATGGGGATGACTCCAGCAATGGGGTGGACGGCAACGTAGCCGGGAAGCGGAACGGGGATCTCACCAGGCCATGCGCAGCGAGGCCAGCGACGGCAGCGCGGGCACGCCGGCGGCCGCGTCGGCGCCCAGCGGCGGGCTGTCGTCGGCCGGCGCGCCGTCCGGCTCCAGGAAGTCGGACAGCACGTCGTCGCGCAGGCGGATGAAGCGCGGGTCGCTGCGGTTGCGGGCATGCGGCAGCGGCACGTCGACGACGCGGCGGATGCGCCCCGGGCGCGGCTGCATGATGACCACCCGGTCTCCCAGGTAGACCGCTTCCTCGACGTCGTGCGTCACCAGGATCATGGTGATGCGCTCTTTCTGCCAGATGCGCTGCAACTCGGTCTGCAGCCGGGCGCGGGTCAGCGCGTCGAGCGCGCCAAAGGGTTCGTCCAGCAGCAGCACGCGCGGCCGGTTGACCAGGCCGCGGGCGATCGCCACGCGCTGCGCCATGCCGCCGGAGATCTGGTGCGGGTACGACTGCTCGAACCCCTCCAGTCCCACCAGGGCGACATGTTCGGCCACGCGGTCGCGCTTTTCGCTGGTGGAGATGGCGGCGTTGCGCAGCCCCACGGCGATGTTCTGCGCCACCGTCAGCCAGGGGAACAGGCGGTGGTCCTGGAACACGATGCCGCGTTCCGGGCCGGTGCCGCGCACCGGTTCGCCGCCCAGGGTGATGGCGCCCTCATAGGTGTCGTCCAGCCCCAGGATCAGGCGCAGCAGGGTGGACTTGCCGCAGCCGCTGGCGCCGACGATGGAAACGAACTGGCCGACGGGGATCTCCAGGTCCACGCCCGTGAGCACCTGCAGCACGCCGCCTTCGGCCTGGGCGCTGGGATAGCGCTTGCCGACCGCCTGTAGCGACAGGTCCAGCGAAGTATGTTGAGTCATGCCTGAGTCTTCCTGCGGTTATTGGTCCTGCCCGCGCAAGCGCGCGAGCCGGCGTTCGGCCACGCGGGCCAGGGCGTTCATGAGCCAGCCGATCACCCCGACCACGAACATGCCGAAGATCACCAGGTCCATCTGGAAATGTTCGCTGCCCTCGATCAGCAGGTTGCCGATGCCGACGCCCGCCACCAGCAGGTATTCGGCGCCGATGGTGGCCAGCCAGGAGTAGATCAGCGCCAGATAGACGCCGGTGAAGATGGCGGGCGCGGCGGCCGGCAGCACCACCTGGGCGAAGGTCTGCCAGCGGCTGTAGCCGTACACCCGCGCCACCTCCAGCAGCTTGGGCGGGGTGTTGCGCACGCCGTCGCAGGTGTTGACCACCACCGGCACCAGCGCCGCCAGCGACAGGAACACCACCTTGGCGGTGTCGCCCAGCCCGAACCACACCGAGATCAGCGGGATCCAGGCGAACAGCGAGATCTGCTTGAAGGTGTTGAAGCTGGGGCCGACCAGCCGGTTGAAGGCGGGCGACAGGCCCAGCAGCACGCCCAGCAGCAGGCCCGCGACCGTGCCGATGGCAAAGCCGGTCAGCTCGCGGCCCAGGCTGGCGCCGAGCGCGCGCCACAGCTTGCCGCCCAGGATCTGGTCGGCGGCGGTGGCCAGCACTTTTTCGGGCGACACCAGCAGGGCCGAATTCACCAGGTCGATGCGCGCCAGCAACCACCACAACGCGATGGCGGCCAGCGGCAGCACCAGGCCGCGCCAGCGGCCGCCGGCGCGCACGGCCAGCGGTTGCGACAGCGCCAGCTCGGCGGCATCGCGGGAGGCGGAAGTGGCGGCGTTCATGGGCGTGCCTGCGCGGTGAGGGTGGGGCGGCCCTGGATCAGGCGCGTCTCGGCCCAATCCAGCAGCCGGTCGATGGCATAGCCGATGGCGCCCACCACGATCACCGCGGCCATCACCAGGTCCAGCTGGAACAACTGCCGGCCATAGACGATCAGGTAGCCCAGGCCTTCGCTGGACGCCACCAGCTCCACCACCACCAGCGACAGCCAGGCCTTGGTGAAGCCCAGCCGCAGCCCGGTGAAGAGCGTCGGCAGCGCCAGCGGCACGACCACCTCCAGCACCTCCTGGCGCCGGCTGTAGCCATAAACCCGCGCCACTTCGCGCAGCGCCGGGCTGGCCTGGCGAAAGCCCTGCAAGGTATTGAGCGTGACCGGCACCAGCGCCGCCTTGGCGATCAGGATGTACTTGAGCGGTTCGCCGATGCCGACGATCAGCAGCACGAACGGCAGCCAGGCCAGCACCGGGATCTGCACCAGCGCGTTGAAGGTCGGCAGCACGTAGGCCTCGAGCCGGCGAGACAAACCCATCGCCGTGCCCAGCAGCAGCCCCAGCAGGCTGCCCAGGGCAAAGCCGACCAGCACCCGTTGCAGGCTGGCGCGGGTGTTCAGCCACAGGTCGCCGCTGGTCGCCAGGTCGCGCAGGGTGTCCCAGACGAAGGCGGGCGGCGGCAGCACCTGCGGCGAGATCCAGCCCTGGCTGGCGCCGGTCTGCCACAGCGTCAGCAGCGCCAGCGGCAGCAGCCAGGGCGCGGCGGTCCAGGCCGCCTGGCGCGCCCAGGCCGGCGCCGGGGCCGGGCGCGGCAGGGCAATAGGGGAAAGCGAGGACATGGCGGCGCTCCGGTCAGCGCGCCGCGGCCTGCGCCGGGCCGGACACCGGCTTGCCGGCGGCGTCGAACGCGGTCCAGTAGCGCTCCAGCCCCTGGGCCTTGAGCGCATTCTGCAGGTAGCGCGGATCGAACCAGCCGTCCAGCGAGACCTCGCGGCGGATCAGCTTGAGCTTGGCGGCGTCGGCCACCACCGCCTTGTAGCGGGCGATGATGAAGTCGTCGATCAGCGGCGAGTTGCGCGAGGCCAGGTCCTGCTTGTCGAACTCGGCCTGCCACGAGGCGTAGGGCACGCCGCTCTTTTCCCAGATCTTGAAGAGGGCGTCGCGGTTCTTCTCGTCGGACGACCACTGCGCGGCGCGCACGAACACGTCCACCACCTTCTGCACCTGGGCGGGATTCTCGCGCTCGAAGTCCTCGCGCACCAGCAGCGAGGCCTGGCGGGTGTAGGCCGGGTCCTGGCCCTGGGTGCTGTAGATGACCTTGGCCAGGCCCTGGTCGCGCACCTTGAACCATTCGTAGCCGCCAAAGGCCGCGTCCACGCCGTTGGACACCAGCGCCGCCTGGGCGCTGCCGGCATCCAGGTTGACGCCCTTGATGTCGCGCTCGGCCAGGCCATGCGCGGCCAGCACGTTGATTGCCACCAGGTGGCCGTTGGTGCCGCGGAAGATCGACACCTTGCGGTCCTTCAGGTCCTCGATGGACTTGAGCGGGGAATTCGGCGGCGCCACCAGGTACAGGTTGTTGCGCGCGCCGCTGACCAGCAGCAGCTTGGTCTTCAGGCCGTTCGCGCGGCCCACCACCTGCGGCAGGTCGCCCTGGTAGGCGAAGTCGATCTGCTTGTTCGACAGCGCTTCGTTGACGGCCGGACCCGCGCCCTTGAAGAACAGCCACTCGACCTTGACGCCGTCCGCGGCGAAGGCCTGTTCCAGCCATTGGTTGACGCGCACCACGCCGCCGGGCGAACCGCCCCAGGTGATCGGATCGCCGCCGCCGGCGGTGGCCACGCCGACGCGGATGACATCGGCGGCCCGGGCGCTGCCGCCCCACGCCGCCAGGGCCACCAGGCCCAGCGCGGCAACGCGTTTACTCAGGATCATCAATGACTTCATGGAAAAAGGCTCGTTCAGGAAGGAATCGGGCAGCGGGCCGGCATCACGCCGGCCTGCTGGCAGGCAAACCACGCACGGGCAGGATCAGGCGGCCGCGCGGGCCGGCGCGGCGAGCTTGCGCTCGATGGCGGTGCCCTGGAAGAAGGCCGGATTGGCCTCGGTGTAGAAGCGGTAGGGGTTGCCGAACACCAGCGCCTTGAAGTCCTGCGCGCTGATCACGCCCTGTTCGACCAGGTCCCAGCTTTCGGCCAGCGGCGCGGTCAGGTCGGGCACGTCCCAGTGGCCGATATCCGAGGACCAGATGGCGTTGATCTTCACGCCCAGCGGGTTGACCTTGTCGTTGAAGGCCGCCGCCACGGTGCGGTCGTCGGATTCCGAGCCGAAGTAGAAGCTGTCGACCCAGCGCTTGCGGATGTCCTCGACCGATTCGATGCCGGCGGCGGCGAAGTCGTCCAGCTCGTCCGGGTGCGGGTCGCGGCTGTGCGGCAGGGCCGAGATGCCCAGGCTGTCGCGCAGCAGCTGCTGCGGGTCGATGTCGCGGCCGCGGATGAAGTCGGCGCCGTAGCGCTGGAACAGCTCGTGCAGCAGCGCCACGTCGGCGTTGGCCGGGTTGTAGTTCTGCACCGCGGCGCGGTTGCGCTTTTCCCAGCGGTCCACCAGGTGCGTGTAGACGTGCGAGCCCCAGTCGGCGCCGCCTTCCAGCAGCGCCACGCGCAGGTTCGGGAAGCGCCGCGTGACGCCGCCGAAGAACAGCGCCTTGGCGAAGGCCTGCGAGCCATCGGCGAAGTGGCCGATGTGGTTGAACATGTAGTTGCTGATGGAATGGCGCCCGGTCCAGCCCTGGCTGCCGTAGTGCGTGGTGACCGGCACGCCCAGCGCGACCACCTTGGCCCAGAACGGGTCGTAGTCGTACTCGCTGTCGATGCCGTAGAAGTCGATGTAGCTGGCGTGCCGGGCGATCTCGGGATGGTCGGCGGCGGGATACTTGCGCGCGATCGCCTTGATCGGCCGCTTGACGCCGCCGGCGATGTTGATGACCTTCAGCCCCAGCGTCTTGACCGCGAATTCCAGTTCCTCGATGCCTTCCTGCGGCGTGTTCAGAGGAATGCCGGCCACCGGCGTCAGGCGGTCGCTGTACTTGCGGTACTGGTCCGCATGGAAGTGGTTGATGGCGCGGTGCAGCGGCTGGCGGAACTCATCGCCGGCGCCCAGCGGCGCCAGCACGTCGTTGGGAAACAGCACGGAATAGTCCGCGCCTTGCTCGGCCAGGCGTTCGTTGAGCAGCTCCGGCAGGGTGTAGGTGGCCAGGTCCAGCGTGTTGCGCGTGACCCGCGCCCACCAGGGCGAGCGCAGGGTGCGGTTGTCCTGGCGCTCGGCCGGGGTCTGCTGGTACCAGTCCTTGCCGCCGCTCCTGGTGGCAAAGCGCGAACCGAGGGCCTTGCGCAAGGCATCCACCAGCTTGCCGCCGCCGTAGTGCTGGACGTAGTCCTCCAGGACCGGCGCGTAGTCGTTGACGTGCACGTCGGTGTCGATCACCGGGTAGTCCAGCGTCGCCTTGACGGCGGCGGATCGTGACGCTTGGCTCGGGTGCAAAGGCTGGTTCATGCTGGCGCTCTCCGTAGTTCATGTCGCGAGGCGCAGGGGAATTCCCTGCTTGCCTGGCAAACATTACGGGAGCGCCGCGCGGCGCCCAACGAAGGATTGGTTGTTTAGTTGTGCGTCATGACTAAATAACCAGGCCGCCCGATCAGCCGCCGCGGCGCGCCGTCAGCCACTGCGCGGGCTTGAGCGCCTGGTTGACGATGCGGATTTCGCCGATGCTGCCGAAGAAGCCGTCGGCGCGCGCGCCGTCCCACGACCCGGCGCCGATGATCCACGGCATGTTGGCGGCCAGCGTCGCCAGGCCAGGGGCGTCGGCCACGTTGCGCAGCACCGGGGCGCCTTCGACGTACAGGATGGTCTCGTGCGTGGCGCCGTCGTTGACGATGGCCACGTGCATCCATTTGTCGGCGATGATCTCGCCGGACCAGTTGGCCTTGGCTTCGCGCGCGCCGCTGCGCTCGGGCACCACCTCCCATTGCACTTCGCGCAGGCTGGAGATGGCGAACAACAGGGGCGGCGATTCCGGGTCGCCGCCGCTGTAGCCGGGCAGGTCGCCGCGCTTGCCGTCGCGCGTCATGATGTTCATCCAGGCATTTTTCTGCGAGGTCCAATCGCGGTCGATCTTGATGAAGGCTTCCACCGTGTAGCCGTTGGGCACGGTCTCGGCGTTCAGCACCGCCGAGGTGGCGGTGCTGAAATAGCTCATGCGGCCGGTGTTCTTGTCGGTGTTGAGAAAGCGCACCGAGCCGGGCGCCGCCGACAGGTAGTGATGGTCGCTGGACCACACCAGGTCGCCCAGCTGGGCGCCGGCCACGCCGTCGATGTTGAGCGCGGCGCGGCTGATGGGGTTGAGGCCGGCCCGGTCCTGGATCACCTGGCCCACCGGCACCGGCTGGCCATCGGCGCCGCCGAAGAAGCGCCAGTGCGCCAGCGTGCCCGGCACCTGCGGGTAGTCGTCGCTGTCGACCGCGGGCTTCTGCGCGTTGGCGGTGGGGTCGGTGTAGTTGGCCAGGATCAGCGCGCGGGCCTGGTCCACCAGCGAGGTGTGCGTCGGCGCGGCGGCCTGGAACGTCTTGTTGAAGCCGCCAAAGCGCTTGGCGAAATCCATCTTGATGGTGAATTGCTCATTGGCGCCCGTCAGCACCGCCTGGTCGAAGGCGTTGAGCGTGTCCTTGGGCTTCTGCGGCACCCAGGGCGAGAACGACAGCACCCGGATCTCGTTGTTGCTCAGGTCGAATTCATACAGCCGCATCAGGCCGTTGCCACCCTGGTAGGCCATCTGGTAGTCCACCACCATTTCCTCGACCGCGTTGCCGAAGGCATTCATCTTGGTCAGGCGCGCGGCGCCATGGTAGTGGCCGTTCAGGGTCATGAAGATCTGGTCGTTGTCGCGGATCAGCTTGTCCCACAGCATCAGGCCATACGGCACTTCGAGCGGGCTGACGCCGTCCTTGTCGATGTTGAGCAGTTGGTGGTTGACGAGGATCACCGGCAGCGTCGGATTGGCGCGGATGACCTGGTTGGCCCAGGCCAGGGCGGCCGTGGAGATGCGCCACGACAATGACAGCACCATGAATTTCTGGCCCTCGGCCTCGAAGACATGGTATTCGTGGAAGCCGCTGGGATCACGGCCACCGAAGGTGGCCTGCTTGGCCGCGCGTTCGGGCCCGAAGGCCTTCAGATAGGGTTCGTTCGCCAGAATGCGATCGGCATCGGAGTCTTCGTCCATGTGGGCTTTGTCGATGTAATCACGGTCCCGGATCACATCGTGATTGCCCGCCAGGATCGAATACGGCACCTTGGCGTCTTCCAGGATCTTCATGGCCGAGCTGGCCACGGTCCACTGGTCCGGCTTGCCCTGCTGGTCGACCACGTCGCCCAGGTGGATCAGGAAGGGGATGCCCAGCGACCTGGCATGGTCCGCGACCCACTGCGTCTGGGCCTTGTACGGCTCGCTGCCGTACTTGCGCATGAACTGCTGGTTCTCGGCGTCGGTGGCGTAGCGCGAGTAGAACTGCGTGTCCGGCAGCACGGCCACGGCGAAGCTGGAGATGTTCTTCGGTTGCGGCGCGGGCGTGCCGGTCGACGGGCTGTCCTCATCGTCGTCGTCATCGCTGGAGCAGGCCGAAAGCAGCAGCGAGCCGCCCACCGGCAGCAGCGTGGCGCCAAAGCCGGCTTTCAGCAGGCTGCGCCGGCGCGGATCGGCCGCCGTCGGCAGGTTGTTGGAAATCGTGGCAATGCCGTGCTTGCCGTCTTGCGTGTCGTGCGCCATCTGTGTGCTGCCCATTCAGAAAAAGTGGGAAGCTTAGGAACGCCGAATGACGAACGTGTTAAGCGCGCATGAATATTGTGCGCGGCAGGCCGACGGCGGGCGCGGGCACGGCGCCCGGGCCCGCGCCGTTGCGCATCAGGCGCGTTGCGAGTCCAGCGCTTCCTGGTTGCGTTCGACGTCCTGCGCCTTGGCGTAGCTTTCGGCCAGCAACTGGTACGACGGGAAAATGCCGCCGTAGATTTCCGCCCATTGCGCCGCGTCGTCGCGGTGCCAGGTGCGTTGCAGTTCCGACGCCACCGCGGCGGTGTCCATCGGCACCACGCCGGCCTGGACCACGCGCGCCAGCGTGATTTCCTGCGCCATCTTCGAATAGGTGCCCGAGGCGTCGATCACGGCGAACACCTGGTAGCCGTCGGCCACCGCGGCAATGCTGGGAAAGGCCATGCAGACGCTGGTGATGGTGCCGGCGATGATCAGCTGCTTGCGGCCGGTGGCCTTGACCGCGGCAACGAAGTCGGGATTGTCCCAGGCGTTGATCTCGCCACGGCGCGCGACGTACTTGGCATGCGGCGCGTTCTGGTGGATCTCGGGGATCAGCGGACCATTGGGACCTTGCGGCACCGAGGCGGTGGTGATCACCGGCATCTTGGTCAGCGTGGCCATCCTGGCCAGCGCCGAGGCGTGGGCGCGCACGGTGGTGAAGGGCAGGTCGCCGATGGTCTGGAACAGGCCGCTCTGATGGTCGATCAGCAGCATCGCGGCCTGGTCCGGAACGATGACCGGACGGGCGCCATTGAAGTTCGCGGGTTGGCTCATGACGGGACTCCTTTGGGGGTGGGTAAGCAGAGTCATCACGATAATTTGCGGACGATGGCGGCGCTAGTAGGTCAAAATTGCCATCAGCGTTCCAAAAACAGGACGATAGCGCGGTCCGCGCGACAGCGCGCTAGGGAAAGGCCATCAACCCGTCCGCCTCGCCCGCGCCCGGATCGACCAGGTCGACCCGGTCCGGCGCCATCTCGCGCACCAGCCGCGTCAGCACGCGCGCGAACTCGCGCGCCTGTTCCGATGGCGCATAGGAACTGGGCAGCAGGAAGCCATACGGCATGGTCAGGCGTGGCTCGAAGTCGCGCAGCACGATGCCGGGCACGTTGGCCGCCAGGATCGGATCGGCCAGCGCGATGCCCATGCCCAGCGCCGCCAGTTGGCAGGCGGACTGGCCCGACGAGGTTTCCATCACCAGCCGCAGGCGCAGGCCGCGTTTTTCCATCAGGTCGTCGATGTGCTGGCGCAGCAGGGTGAAGGGACGCAGGGCGATGAAGGGTTCGTCCTCGATGTCGTCGACCGTGACGACGCGCCGGGCCGCCAGCCGGTGGCCTTCCGGCATGGCGATCACCAGGCGCACCTGGGCAAAGGTGCGCGAACGGATGCCGGGAAAGTCGATCGGCAGCGCGGCCACGCCCAGGTCGAACTGCTGCCCCGACATCCACAGGCCGACGTCCACCCGCGAGCGCACTTCCAGCGACACCCTGACCTTGGGATGGCTGCGCGCGAAATCGGCGATGGCGCGCGGCGTGACGCTGTAGGCGAAGTAGGGCTGGGTCAGGATGCGCAGCCAGGCGTCCTGCTGGGTGCGGATCGAGTCGGCGATGCGCGAGACTTCTTCGAAACCGGCCAGGATGTGGCGCGTGCCTTCATAGAAGCGCAGGCATTCCTGGGTCGGGATCAGGCCGCGCCCCTGGCGCAGGAACAGCGGAAAGCCGACTTCATCCTCGAGCGCCGAGATCAGGCGGCTGATCTGCGGCTGCGTGCGGTGGATGCGGTGCGAGGCTTCGGTGACGCTGCCGGTCTCGAGCACGGCGCGCAGCGCCTGCAGGCGGTTCAGGCGCATAGGGACAAACCCCGACAGGCGGCGCGAGGCGGGCGGGCACGGACCGGTGCCTGCCCCAGGGCAGGGCGGCCTGGCGGCGGCAACACATTACAAAAGCGCATGAATCAATACTCCAAACGAAATTGACGCATGAATTCACGCAATCTTAGGATCATCCCACCTTCAACGAAAGAGGCGCGGCGTGAATATCCTGGACAGACCGGTTTCCGTGGGCGGACCCGCGGCACTTTTTCCCGATGACCGCAATGGCATCGAGCAGCTCGACTGGAGCAATGTCGGCGACGCGTTCCCGATCAAGCAACGGCGGGCCTACCTGAACAACGCGTCGATCGGCGCGCTGAGCCTGCCGGTGGTGGCGGCCGTGAACCGCTTCATGGAGGACGTGCGCGACAACGGCCGCAACGCCTATCCCGAGTGGTGCCGCTACGCCGAGGAGACCATCAAGGCCCGCATCGGCCGTCTGATCGGCGCGCACCGCGACGAGATCGCCTACGTCAAGAACACCACCGAAGGCCTGGTGCACGTGGCCAACGGCTTTCCCTGGCGCGATGGCGACAACCTGATCCTGGCCGACATCGAATACCCGTCCAACGTGTATTGCTGGATGAAGCTGGCCGCGCGCGGGGTTACCATCCGCTGGGTGAAGAACCGCAACGGCCGCATCCTGGTGGACGATATCCGCAAGCTGATGGACGACCGCACCCGCCTGGTGTCGCTGAGCGCGGTGCAGTTCTCCAATGGCTTTCGCCAGGACCTGGAGGCCACCTCCAACCTGTGCCACGAACGCGGCGTGTACCTGAACCTGGACGCGATCCAGTGGGCCGGCGCGCTGGAGCTGGACGTGGAGCGGCTGGGCATCCACTTCCTGTCTGTGGGCGGCCACAAGTGGATGCTGGCGCCGATCGGCACCGGCTATTTCTATTGCCGCAAGAGCGTGCTGGGGCTGCTGGACCCGCCCAGCGTGGGCTATCACAGCGTCGACAGCACCGAAGACCACATGCATTACCTGCTGGAGTACCGGCCCAATGCCGGTCGCTTCGAAGAGGCGCTGGCCAACTTCACCGGCATCTGGGGGCTGGACGCGGCGGTGCGGGTGCAATTGGCGTTGACGCCGGCCCGCATCGAAACCCACATCCTGGAGCTGACCGACCATGCCGGCGCCGCCTTGCAGCGCAAGGGCTACCAGATCGTCAGTTCGCGGGCGCCGGGCGAGGCGTCGGGCAACCTGTCGTTCAAGCATCCGGGCCATGACGCGCAGGAACTGGCGCAGCGCCTGCGCGACGCCGGCGTCGACCTGGCGGTGCGCGGCGGCAACCTGCGCATTTCGCCGAGCTACTACAACGATTCCAGTGAAATCGACCGGCTGGTCGAGGCGCTGCCGTCCTGACGGCGCGCCCGGCACGGACCGGCATTGTGTACAAGGGGTAAAACATGACGATGATGCATACCTGGCGCCGCCTGGCGCACCTGTTGAGCGCCTGCGCCCTGGCGGCTGGCGCCGCGGCCGCGCAGGCCGCCGAGACGCCCAAGCAGGGCGGCACGCTGCGCTATGGCACGGTGTCCGAGATCGTGTCGCTCGATCCGCACGTCTATGGCGGCAGCGCCTGGAAGGTGCTGATCGAGGCGCTCTACAGCCCGCTGGCGGGCTATGACAAGAGCGGCGCGATCGTGCCGCGGCTGGCGCAAAGCTGGGAACAGCCCGACGCCCGCACCATCGTGTTCCACCTGCGGCCCGACGTGGCCTTCCAGGACGGCTCGCCGGTGACCGCCGACGACGTCAAATTCTCGCTCGACCGCATCCTGGACCCGGCCACCGGGGCCACGCTGCGCTCGAACCTGCAGGGCGCCACCGTCACCGTGGTCGATGCGGCCACCGTCAAGGTGGAAAAGCCCTCGGCCGACGCCACCATGCTGAGCGTGCTGGCCTTGCCCGAGGCCGCCATCGTCTCGCGCAAGTGGGTCGAGGGCGGCGCCAACCTGAAGCTGTCGGCCAACGGCACCGGCCCGTTCCAGCTAAAGAGCTACGAACCGGCCGTGCGCGCCAGCCTGACGCGCAACCCGCGCTACTTCGTCAGTGGCCAACCGTACCTGGACGGCGTCGACTTCCGCATGATCAAGAGCGACGACGCGCGCGTCAACGCCTTGCGCAGCCAGTCGCTGGACATGATCGACTTCGTGCCGTGGAAGGACATCGACGTGCTGCGCCGCAATGCCGGCACCCGAATCGACACCGCCGGCGGCGCTTTCATGAGCGTCTGGTTCAACACCGGCAAGAAGCCGTTCGACGACGCCCGCGTGCGCCGCGCGGTGTCCTACGCCATCGACCGCGAGGCCGTGTCCAAGGCCGCCTTCTTCGGCTACGGCAAGCCGATCTACGGCGCGCCCACGCCCGAGGATTCGCCGTACTACGACAAGTCGCTGGACGGCACCTACAAGCGCGACACCGCCAAGGCCCGCGCCCTGCTGGCCGAGGCCGGCTACGGCAACGGCGTGGACGCGTCCATGGTGGTGTTCCAGGGCCTGGGCATCTACACCACGATGGCACAGGTGGTGCAGGCCAACCTGAAGGAAGTCGGCATCAACCTGAAGCTGGAACCCGTCGAATGGGCCACGCTGGTCGAGCGCAAGAACCGCGGCGACTACGAGTCGATGATCTACGGCGTGTCGGTCAAGCTGCCCGACCCGGACGCCTACGCCTATTACCTGGGCGGCGACTCCAGCTACTGGGCCAAGCCGATAGGCTACCGCGATCCCGAGCTGGAAAAGCTGCTGGCCCAGGGCCGCGCGCTGACCGATCCCAAGGCGCGCCAGCCGATCTACCAGCAGGCGGAGAAGCGCATCCTGGAGACCAGCCCGTGGGTCTTCGTGAGCTGGCGCGAGCAGGCCCAGGGCTACCTGCGCAAGGTGCAGGGCTACACCCAGCTGGGCGGGGCGCTGAGCGAAAGCAGCCCGGGCATCTCGCTGCCCACCATGTGGCTCAAGTGAGCGCGCCGGCATGCTGCCCTTTCTGCTGAGGCGCCTGGGGTCTGCCGCCATCACGCTGGCGCTGGCCACGGGCGTGGTGTTCATCGCCATCCACCTGCTGCCCGGCGATCCGGTCGCCATCATGCTGGGCGACCAGGCCGGCAGCGATCCGGTGGCCGTGGCGCGGGTGCGGGCGCAACTCGGCCTGGACCTGCCGCTGGGCACGCAGTTCACGCACTGGGCCGGCGCGCTGGCGCGCGGCGACCTGGGGGTTTCGCTGCGCACCGGCGAACCGGTAGCCGACGAACTGGCGCGGCGCATTCCGCGCAGCCTGGAGCTGATCGGCGCCGGGCTGTTGATCGCCGTGCTGCTCGGCGTGCCGCTGGGCGTGGTCGCGGCGCGCTCGCGCGGCCGGCTGGCGGGCGCCCTGGCCGCGGTGATCGCGGTGGCGGGATTCTCGGCGCCGGTGTTCGTGCTGGGCATCCTGCTGGTGCTGCTGTTCAGCCTGGCGCTGGGCTGGCTGCCGTCGTCGGGCTTCGTGCCGTTCTCGGACGACCCGCTGCAGCACTGCCTGGCGCTGATCCTGCCGTCGCTCACCATCGGCCTGAACTTCATGGGCGTGGTGGCGCGCATGACGCGCGCCAGCCTGGCGGACGTGATGGGCCGCGACTACGTCAAGCTGGCCCGCGCCAAGGGCATGCCGCGCGGCCGGGCGATCCTGCGGCACGCGCTGCCGAACGCGCTGGTGCCGGTCATCGCCATCGTCGGCGTGCGCGCCGGCAACCTGCTGGGCGGCACCGTCATCATCGAGGCGCTGTTCGATTGGCCGGGCCTGAGTTCGCTGCTGGTGAGCGCGGCATTCTCGCGCGACTACCCCGTGATCCAGGGTTCGCTCCTGGCCATCTTCGCCTTGTTCATCCTGATCAGCCTGGTCATCGACCTGGCGCAGGGCTTCGTCGACCCCCGTATCCGCAGGCCTTCCGCATGATCGCATCGCTTCGTATCCCCAAGACCGGCGTGGCGGTCCGGCTGGCGCTCGGCTTCCTGGCCGTGGTGGTGCTGGCCGCCATCCTGGGCCCGGCGCTGGGCCTGGCCGATCCGTACCGCATCGACGCCGCCAACCTGCTGTCCTCGCCGTCCTGGCGGCACTGGCTGGGCACCGACGAACTGGGCCGCGACCTGCTGGCGCGGGCGGTCTACGGCGCCCGGGTGTCGCTGTCGGTGGCCGCGGCGGCGGTGATCCTGGCGGGCGTGCTGGGCGTGGCGCTCGGCGTCGGCGTGGCCTTCCTGGGCCGGCGCGCCGAGGCCGCCGCGATCCGCGTGGTCGACGTCTTCGTGTCGCTGCCGGAGATCTTCGTGGCGCTGGTGGTGCTGGCCTTCATCGGCGGCAATCTGCCGACGCTGGTGGGCACCATCGGCATCCTGTACGCGCCCCAGTTCGCCCGCGTTGCCTGGGGCGTGGCGCGCGGCATCCGGGCGCGTGAACACGTGCTGGCGGCCAGTTCGCTGGGCGCGGGCAGCGGCTGGATCATCTGGCACGAGGTGCTGCCCAATATGCGCTCGATCATCGCGGTGCAGGCTTCGTTCACGTTCTCGTTCGCCATGCTGCTGGAGGCCGGCCTGAGCTTTCTCGGCCTGGGCGTGCGGCCGCCGGTGCCTTCCTGGGGGCAGATGGTGGGATCGCTCAAGGATTACCTGTTCACCAATCCGTGGCCGGTGCTGGTGCCGGCGCTGGCGCTGTTCTTCACCGTGCTGGCCGTCAACGTGCTGGGCGACTGGCTGCAGGACGCGCTCAATCCGGAGTTGCAACGATGAGCCACGACGCCGACGTGCTGCTGGCGGTCAGGAACCTGACCGTCGATTTCGACACCCCGCAAGGGCCGTTCGCCGCGGTCAAGGGCGTGGACCTGACGCTGCGGCGCGGCGAGGTGGTGTGCCTGGTGGGCGAATCCGGCTCCGGCAAATCGGTCACGGGCTTTTCCCTGATGGGCCTGGTGGACCCGCCGGGGCGGGTGGCGGCCGATTCGCTGCGCTTCGACGGCCGCGACCTGCTGCGCGCGACCGAGAGCGAGCGGGATGCCCTGCGCGGCAAGGAGATGGCGATGGTGTTCCAGGAACCGATGACCGCGCTCAATCCCGGCCGCACCGTGGGCAGCCAGATCGCCGAGGTCATCCGCCTGCACGGCCAGGCGGGCCGCAAGGCGGCCTGGGAGCGCGCCGTGGCGCTGCTGGAGCGGGTCGGCATCCGCGAGCCGGCGCAACGCGCCAAGGCCTATCCGCATGAGCTTTCGGGCGGAATGCGGCAACGGGTCATGATCGCGATCGCCTGCGCGCTGTCGCCCAAGCTCATCATCGCCGACGAGCCGACCACCGCGCTGGACGTGACGGTGCAGGCCCAGGTGCTGGAACTGCTGTTCTCGATCCAGGCCGAAACCGGCGCCGCCGTGCTGTTCATCACCCATGACCTGGGCGTGGTGGCCGAGATCGCCGATCGGGTGGTGGTGTTGCGGGCGGGCGAAGTGGTGGAAGAGGGCATGGTGCAGCAGATCTTCGCGCGCCCGGCGCATCCCTACACCCAGGCGCTGCTGGCCGCCGTGCCGGACGTGGACGCGCCGCGCGACCGCGCCCGCCGCCTGGCGCCACCGGCGCGGGCCGCCGTCCGGGGAGCCACGCCATGACCGATTTCATCCTGCGCGCCGAAGGCGTCACCAAGGACTATGTCGCCGCCCGCGGCCTGCTGGGCCGGCCGACCCGCGTGGTGCACGCGGTCAAGGGCGTCAGCCTGGCGATGGCCGCCGGCACCACGCTGGCCCTGGTGGGCGAGTCCGGCTCGGGCAAGAGCACGCTGGGCCGCTGCATCGCCGGCCTGCTGCGGCCCAGCGCGGGCCGCATCCATCTGGCCGGCCATGACGTCGGCCAACTGGCCGGTCCCGCGCTGCGCGCCTTCCGGCGCCAGGTGCAGACCATCTTCCAGGACCCGTACTCCAGCCTGAATCCGCGTCGCACGGCAGGGGACGCCATCATGGACGGCATGGTGATCCACCGGCTGCACACGCCCGACGAACGCCGCGCGCGCATGCTCGCGCTGCTGCAGCGGGTGGGGCTGCGGCCCGAACACGCGCAGCGTTTTCCGCACCAGTTCTCGGGCGGCCAGCGCCAGCGCATCGCGATCGCCCGGGCGCTGGCGCTGGAACCGCGCTTCATCATCGCCGACGAGGCGGTGTCGGCGCTGGACGTGTCGGTCAAGGCGCAGGTGCTGGACCTGCTGGCCGACCTGCAGGCCGAGCATGGACTGACCTACCTGTTCATCTCGCACGACCTGGGCGTGGTGCGGCACTTCGCCGACCGCGTGGCCATCATGGCCGCGGGCGAGCTGGTGGAAGAGGGCGAGTGCGACCGCATCTTCGAGGCGCCGGCGCACGACTACACCCGCAGGCTGATCGCCGCGGTGCCGCGGCCCGATCCGACGCGCAGGCGCCTGCGTCCGCCGGCGGGGCAGGGCCGGCCGGCTTGATCCACGTCAAGGCAAGGGGCTGATCGCCGCGCGATTGGCCTTTCCGTGCGTCCTACAGCTGCCCGCGGGGCCTTTTTCACGGCACCCTGCGTGCTACCATCCGCGACTTCAAGAGGATGCGAATGCACACAGGCGCCGTTGCCCGAAGACGCTGCACCGCGCTGGTCGCGGTGTTCCTGTTCGTCTTCCAGGCGCTGATCGCTTCCGCCGCATTGGCCGGGCCCAGCACCGCGCCCGGCGCCACCACCATCGTCTGCACCGCCAGCGGACCGCGTGTGGTCACGCTGGACGCTGGCGGCGGCCTCGCGCAGGACGTGCAGCAGCATAGCGGCGCATTGCCGCATTGCTGTTTCGCCGGGTGCGCCATGCTGGGCGGCGCGGCGCTGCCCGGGCTGGCGTTGCTGGCCTGGCTGTTGCCCAGCACGCCGCTGGCGCTGCCGGCGCCCACCATCGATATCCATTTCCCCAGCGCGCAGGCGCGGTTGCCACGGCAGCCGCGCGCGCCCCCTCTGTTGGCCTGAACCCCGTCCTTTCCATTTTTTGCTGGCGCGCACCGATGCGGCCCGCGTGGTCGCGCGCGTCCAGCCTGTTCAGATCCAGAGAATCCCATGCGCAAGAAAAAGGAAATCCTGCGGGCCAGCTGCCTGGTCACCGCGTTGGCGGCGGCATTGCCCGCCTGGTCGAACACCGTCGACAGCGACGGCATCACGATGACCGACCCGGTGGTCATCACCGGCGTGGCGCCAAGCGCCCCGCTGACCGTCACCACCGATCCAAAGATCCCGCGCCAGCCGCTGCCGGCCAGCGACGGCACCGACTATCTCAAGACCATCCCGGGCTTCTCGGCCGTGCGCAACGGCGGGACCAACGGCGATCCGGTGCTGCGCGGCATGTTCGGTTCGCGCCTGAACATCCTGACCGATGGCACCTCGATGCCGGGCGCCTGCCCGGCGCGCATGGATGCGCCCAGTTCGTACATTTCGCCCGAGAACTTCGACAAGCTCACCGTCATCAAGGGTCCGCAGACGGTGCTGTGGGGGCCGGGCGCCTCGGCCGGCACCATCAAGTTCGACCGCGACACACCGCATTTCACCGAGCCCGGCGCGCGCTTCGATGGCAGCCTGCAAGGCGGATCAAACGGCCGCAACGACCAGGCCGCCGACCTGACGGTGGGCAACGACAAGGTCTACACCCGCTTCACGGCCAATCACTCGCATTCGCAGGACTACAAGGATGGCGACGGCAACACCGTGCCGTCGCGCTGGGACAAATGGAATGCGGACGTGGCGCTGGGCTTCACGCCCGACGCCGATACGGTCTATGAATTGACGGCGGGCACCGGCGACGGCCAGGCGCGCTATGCCGGCCGCGGCATGGACGGCTCGCAGTTCAAGCGCGAGAGCTTCGGGCTGCGCGCCGAGAAGCGCAACCTGGGCGGCACGCTGGACAAGCTGGAGGCGCAGCTCTACTACAACTACGCCGACCACGTGATGGACAACTACACCCTGCGCAAGCCGGACCCGCACGGCATGATGCCAATGGCGATGGCCTCCAACGTGGACCGCGCCACCTGGGGCGGCCGCATTGCCGGCACCTGGAACCTGGCGCCCGACCTGAGCCTGGTGACGGGCCTGGACTTCCAGCAAAGCCGCCATCGCTCGCGCAAGGGCAACGCCAAGGTTTCGTACCGCGCCAACAGCTGGATCAAGGACGCGAGCTTCGCCAACACCGGGGTATTCGGTGAACTGACCTGGCATGCCGCCGACGACAGCCGCGTCATCGGCGGCGCGCGCGTGGACTGGGCCTCGGCCAAGGACTTCCGCCGCGAGACCGGCTCCAGGATGATGCTCAGGCCCAACCCCACGGCCGGCGAGCGCCGCAACGACACGCTGCCCAGCGGCTTCCTGCGCTATGAACGCGATCTGGCCGCGCTGCCGGCCACCGTCTACATCGGCCTGGGCCACGCGGAGCGCTTCCCCGACTACTGGGAGCTGTTTTCGCCGACCAAGGGGCCGGACGGTTCGGTCAACGCGTTCCGCGGCGTCAAGCCGGAAAAAACCACGCAACTGGACCTGGGCGCGCAATACAAGACCGATACGCTCGACGCCTGGGTGTCGGGCTATGCGGGCTACGTCGACGACTTCATCCTGTTCGACTATGGCAAGGGCGGCATGGGAGGCATGGGCGCGACCGCCCAGGCGCGCAATGTCGACGCGCGCATTGCCGGCGGCGAGCTGGGCGTGTCGTACCAGGTCGCGCCGCGCTGGAAACTGGGCGGCACCTTGGCGTATGCGTGGGGCCAGAACCGCAGCGACGGCCGCCCCATGCCGCAGATGCCGCCGCTCGAAGCCCGGCTCAGCGCCGCCTACGACGATGGCACCTGGTCGGCGGGCGCCCTGTGGCGCGTGGTGGCCGCGCAGCGCCGCTACGCCCTCGAGCAGGGCAACGTCGTCAGCAAGGACTTCGGCCCGAGCGCCGGCTTCGGCGTGTTTTCGCTCAACGGCGGCTACGCGTTCAGCAAGCAGGTGCAGCTGTCGCTGGGCGTGGACAACCTGTTCGACAAGACCTATGCCGAGCACCTGAACCTGGCGGGCGACGCCGGTTTCGGCTTTGCCGCCAACACGGCCTTCAACGAACCCGGGCGCACCTTCTGGGCGCGCCTGAGCTTCAAGTACTGAGCGCCGTCCGGATCCGCTTGAGATCCCGGTCCAGCTCGATGCGCATCGCTTTCAGCAACGCCCGCGCGTTCTCTGAAAGCGGTGTGCCGGGCCGGAACACCAGCAGGCAGGCAAAGCCGATGTCCAGTTCCAGCGGCTTGATGGTCAGGCCGCGCGCCAGGTAGTCCAGCGCCATGACCGGATGCACCAGGCCGATGCCGACGCCGTGCAGCGCGAACTCGCAGACGGAATTGGAATAGGGCGTCTCCAGCACCGGCCGCAGCGCCAGGCCCTGGTCGTGCAGCGCCGTTTCCAGGCGCCGGCGGCTGGCGTCCTCGGGGTTGAGCGCGATGAAGGGATGCTCGGTCAGGTCGCGCAGCGTGATGCGCGGCCGCGCCGCCAGCGGATGGCGGCTGTGCATGGCGATCACGCCCGGCACCCGCAGGAATTCCGAATGCTCCAGGCCGGCCACCGACAGTTCGTCGGCCATCAGGCCGAAATCGAGTTGCCCGGCCGTGACCTGCTGCAGCACCTCGCGCGAACTCATGATCTGGAACGACATCTGGATGCGGCGGTCCTGCAGGCCGAACGCGGCGATCGCGCGCGGCATGAAGCCGGTGCCCAGCGCCGGCAGCGACCCCACCGCCAGGCGCCCGACGCCGAACGATTTGAGGCTGCGGATGCGGTGCTCGATCAGCTCGAAGCCGGCGAAACAGCGATCCACTTCCTCCATCAGCGCGCCGGCCTCCTGGGTCGGCACCAGCCGGCCGCGCACGCGCTCGAACAGCCGCAGTTCCGACGAGGTTTCCAGCTTGCGGATGGCCTGGCTCACCGCCGGCTGCGAAATGCCCAGCAGGGTGGCGGCCTTGCTGGTGGTGCCGGCCTGCATCACGGCCCGGAAGACCTGGATCTCGCGCATGTCCATCTATAAGTCCCGCTTATTGACTAAGTTTCTTCGATTGTTGAGGCAATGGTAGGAAAGGCAGACACTGGCGCTGTTCCCGATCACTCCTAAGCCCAGCAAATAGATTAGATGAAAGCTATCAATCAGACTAATAGAGATTTCGCCAGCCTCTCGCCCGCCGTGCAGCGCGCCTCGACCGTGGTGTTCGACTCGCTCGACGCCTTCGTCAACCGCAAGCACCGCCAGCCCGACGGCTTCAGCTACGGCGTCACCGGCACGCCCACGGCGCGCCTGCTGGAAGATCGCATCGCCGCGCTCGAAGGCGGCCGCCACTGCGTCATCACGCCGTCCGGCGCGGCGGCGCTGATGACGGTGGTGATGGGCTTCGTGCGCGGCGGCGACCACCTGCTGCTGTCGGCCGCCTGCTATGGCGCGCTCAAGACCTTCGGCGAGAAGTGGCTGGCGCACATGGGGGTGGATGTGGAACTGTACGACCCGTCGATCGGCGCCGGCATCGAGGCGCTGATCCGCCCGGCCACCCGCATGATCTGCATCGAGGCGCCCGGCACCGTCACCATGGAAATGGCCGACGTGCCCGCCATCGCCGCCGCCGCGCGGCGCCACGGCGTGCTGACCATGATGGACAACACCTGGGCCAGCCCGCTGGGCTTCCAGCCGCTGGCGCACGGCGTCGACTTCAGCGTCGAGGCCGCCACCAAGTTCTTCGGCGGCCATTCCGACGTGCTGATGGGCAGCATCAGCATGAACGACGCCGACCACTACGCCGTGCTGCGCGAGACCCAGAGCATCCTCGGCCAGCAGGTCAGCCCGGACGACTGCTTCCTGGTGCTGCGCGGCCTGGAGACGCTGGCGCTGCGGCTGCGCGCGCAGAGCGACGCGACCCTGCGCGTGGCCGAGTGGCTGCAAAGCCAGCCGCAGGTCGAGCGCCTGCTGTACCCGCCGCTGCCGTCGGACCCGGGCCATGGCCTGTGGAAGCGCGACTTCCGCACCAACGGCTGCCTGTTCTCGATGATGCTGGCGCCAGCGCCCGAGGCGGCCTTCAACGGCTTCTTCGATTCGTTGCGCCATTTCGCCATCGGCGCCAGCTGGGGCGGGGTGCACAGCCTGGCCGCCTATTACCCGGCGGGGCTGCAGGCCGGCCGCGCCTTCCCGGCGACCGACCGGCCCATCGTGCGCCTGTCGATCGGTCTGGAGGAGGTCGACACGCTCAAGGACGACCTGCGCGGCGCGCTGGCGGCCTACCAGGCGCAACGCTGAACGCGCGGCGGGCGCCGTCGCTCGTCCGCGCGGCCGGAGCCTTCCGGCGCACCTGTTCAACACCGGCCGGCCACGCATGGCCGACCGGCTCGAAGCGCCTCGAGGCGCTCACCACATAGCAAGGGGAATTGCCATGTTCAGCTTCAAGCAGACTTACCGTTGTCTCGCCCTGGCCATCGCGGCCTGCGCCCCGGCCGCCGTGCCGCTCCCGGCACAGGCCCAGGCCGCCGCCCAACCCGCGGCGCAACCCACGGCGCCCGCGACCGGCGCCTCGCCGGTGGCGGCCGCGGTCACGCAGACCAACAGTCCCACGGTGGACCAGATCCGCGCCCGCGGCTACGTCATCTGCGGTTCCGGCCATGGCACCACCGGCTTCTCGGCGCCCGACAAGGACGGCAACTGGAAGGGCCTGGACGTCGACACCTGCCGCGCCATCGCGATCGCGGTGCTGGGCGACGCCAGCAAGACGCGCTTCGTGCCGCTGACGGGCCAGCAACGCCTGACCGCCTTGCAGACCGGCCAGATCGACGTCCTGCCGCGCACCACCTCGTGGACCCTGCGGCGCGATGCCAACGGCATCAACTTCACCTACCCGAATTACTACGAGTACGACGCCTTCATGGTGCGCAAAGACCTGGGCATCACCCAGACCAAGGACATGAACGGCGCCACCATCTGCGTGCAGACCGGCTCGACCAACGAAGTCACGGTGGCCGACCTGTCGCGCAAGTTCAAGCTGGGCCTGAAGACCGTGCTGTTCGACAACGTCGCGGCCTCGCGCCAGGCGTTCTTCTCCGGGCGCTGCGACGGCCTGATCACCGACGCCTCGGCGCTGGCGGCGGTGCGCGCGACCCAGGCGCAGAACCCGGACGACTACGTGATCTTCCCGGCCAGCGGCCACAGCGAGGCGCTGACGCCGTCGGTGCGCCATGGCGACGACCGCTGGTTCGACATCGTCAAATGGGTCATCCAGGTGCCGATCGCCGCCGAGGACATGGGCATCACCCAGGCCAACGTCGACGACATGCTCAAGTCCGACGACCCGCGCATCGCCCGCTTCCTGGGCAAGGAGCCCGGCAACGGCAAGGCGCTGGGGCTGGATGAGCGCTGGGCCTACAACATCGTCAAGCAGCTGGGCAACTACGGCGAGATCTTCGAGCGCAACGTCGGCAAGAACAGCCCGATGAAGCTCGAGCGCGGCATGAACCGCCTGTATCGCGACGGCGGCCTGATGTACCCGTACGTCTTCAACTGATCGGCGGCCGAGTCTCATCATGTTCAAGCGACTCTGGTTCGACGGCCGCGCCCGGTCCGTCCTGGCGCAGCTGCTGATCGCCGGCGCCTTCGTCGGCGGCGTGGGCTGGCTGGCCTGGAACGCCCACGCCAACCTGACCCAGCGCGGCATCGCCATGGGGTTCGACTACCTTGGCGAGGCGGCCCGTTTTCCCATCGCCGAAAGCCTGCTGGCGTACCAGCCGACCGACAGCTACGGCCGCGCCTTCCTGGTGGGACTGGCCAACACGCTGTACATCTCGGCGCTGGTGATCGCGGCCTCGACGCTGCTGGGCTTCGGCTTGGCGCTGGCGCGCCGCAGCCGCCATCCGCTGGTGACGGGCGTGGCCACGGTCTACCTGGAAGCCGTGCGCAACACGCCGCTGGTGGTGCAACTGCTGTTCTGGTACAGCCTGGTGACGATCAACCTGCCGCCGGCGCGGCAGGCGCTGCAACCGCTGCCGGGCGTGTTCCTGTCGGTGCGCGGGCTGTTCTTTCCCAGCCTGTCGCTGCAGGGCGATACCGGACCGCTGTGGTGGGCGCTGGGCGCCGCGGCGCTGCTGCTGTGGGGCGCGTGGCGCCAGGCGCGACGGTGCGTGGGCGGACGCGTGCCGTGGCGCGGCCTGGGCCTGCTCGCCGCGGTCGCGCTGGTGGCGGCCGCGGCGGGGTGGGGCGGGGCGTCGCTGCACGCCGACGTGCCGGCGCTACGCGGCCTGAACTTCGCCGGCGGCAGCGCCTTCACGCCGGAGTTCACCGCCTTGCTGGTGGGGCTGACGATCTACTCGGCCGCTTTCTCCGGCGAGATCATTCGCGGCGGCATCGACGCGGTGCCCGCCGGCCAGTGGGAAGCGGCCCATTCGCTGGGCCTGAAACCCGCCGCCGCGCTGCGCTGGATCGTGGTGCCGCAGGCGCTGCGCGTGATCATCCCGCCGATGACCAGCCAGTACCTGTCCATCATCAAGAACACCACGCTGGCGCTGGCGGTGGGCTACCCGGACCTGTCCTTCGTCATCACCACCACCATCAACCAGACCGGCCAGGCCATCGAGGGCGTGGCGGTGCTGATGGCGGTGTACCTGAGCATCAGCCTGAGCGTGTCGCTGTTCATGAACCTGTACAACCGCCGCATCCTGAGGACGCAACGCGCATGAGCCTGTCCCATCCTTCCTCCCTGCCGCCGCAGGCCCTGCGGCCGCCGCGCGAGCGCCGCGACAGCGCCTGGCACCGCCTGTTCGGCAGCGCCGCCAGCGCGCTCGCCACGGTGGCCACGCTGGCGCTGGTGCTGGCCGCTGCCGGCAAATTGCTGAACTGGGCGGTGCTCGATGCCGTCTGGCCAGGCGCCACGGGCGATGTCTGCCGTCAGGCCAGCGGCGCCTGCTGGGCCTTCCTGGGCGAAAAAATGCGCCAGATCCTGTTCGGCATCTATCCGCCCGGCGAGCAATGGCGGCCCACCGTGGTCTGCCTGTTCATCCTGGCGATGACGGTGTTCTCGCTCAGCCCGCGCCAATGGCGCGCGCGCACGGCGGTCATCTGGATCGCGGGGCTGCTGGCGGGCCTGGCGCTGATGCAGGGCGGCATGTTGGGCCTGGCGCGGGTGCCGACCTCGTCGTGGGGCGGCCTGCCGATCACGCTGCTGCTGGCGGTGTGCGCGTTGGGCGCCGGACTGCCGCTGGGCGTGCTGCTGGCGCTGGGACGCCGCGGCAGCCTGCCGACGGCGCGCTTCATCAGCATCGGCGTGATCGAGCTGATCCGGGGCCTGCCGCTGGTCAGCCTGCTGTTCATGGCGTCGATCGTGCTGCCCATCATGCTGCCGGCCGGCATGACCATCGACAGCCTGCTGCGCGCCGGCATCGCGCTGACGGTGTTCTCGGCCGCGTATCTGGCCGAGGTGATCCGCGGCGGCCTGCAGGCGATCCCGCCCGGGCAGGCCGAGGCCTCGCGCGCGCTGGGGCTGTCGTGGTGGCAGATGACGCGGCTGGTAGTGCTGCCGCAGGCCCTGCGCAAGGTGATCGCGCCGCTCACCAATACCGCCATCGTGATGATCAAGAACACCAGCCTGGTGCTGATCGTGGGCCTGTTCGACCTGCTCAGCTCGGGGCGCGCGGCGCTGACCGACCCGGCCTGGCCCACGCCCTACGTCGAGACCTATCTCTTCATTGCATCGATCTATTTCTGCATCTGCTTCGGCCTGTCGCGCTATTCGATGTGGCTGGAGCATCGCTATAAAAAAGGGGAACTCCGATGACCACGCCTTCCGCCGCCACGCCGCCCGCCATCGCCATCGCCGGCATGCACAAGTGGTATGGCGAATTCCATGTGCTGCAGGACATCAACCTGCAGGTCCGGGCAGGCGAGCGCCTGGTGATCTGCGGGCCGTCCGGTTCCGGCAAGTCAACCATGATCCGCTGCATCAACCGGCTCGAACGCCACCAGCAGGGCTCCATCGTGGTCAACGGCGTCGAGCTGACCGACGACCTGCGCGCCGTGGACGGCGTGCGCACCGATGCCGGCATGGTGTTCCAGCACTTCAACCTGTTCCCGCACCTGACGGTGCTGGAGAACTGCATCCTGGCGCCGACCCAGGTGCGGCGCATGGCGCGCGCCCAGGCGGTGGATCTGGCCATGCGCTACCTGGAGCGGGTGCGCATTCCCGACCAGGCCGGCAAGTATCCCGGCCAGCTGTCGGGCGGGCAGCAGCAGCGCGTAGCCATCGCCCGTTCGCTCTGCATGCAGCCGCGCATCATGCTGTTCGACGAGCCGACCTCGGCGCTGGACCCCGAGATGGTCAAGGAGGTGTTGGACACCATGACCTCCCTGGCCGAGGACGGCATGACCATGCTGTGCGTGACCCACGAGATGGGTTTTGCCCGCAACGTCGCCGACCGGGTGGTGTTCATGGACGGCGGCCGCATCATCGAGATGGGCGAGCCGGGCGATTTCTTCGACAACCCGAAGCACGAGCGCACGCGGGCGTTCCTGGAGCGCATCCTGCATTGAGGGCAGGGCGGCGGACGCGGTCGGAGCGCGGGGGTTTGTTTATGAAAATGGAAACCATTATCATGCATGCCTCTGTTGATTGCGCGCCATGTCCTTGCGTCCGTCCCGTCCATCCGGCTTTCTGGCCTATTACGAAGAACTGCTCGCGGTCTGGACCCGCAAGCTGGGCTGCCGTGACGCCGCGCGCGACCTGGCCCACGACGCGCTGGTGAAGTGCCTGGAAACCGATCCGGCGCAGGTGGCGCAACCGCGCGCCTACCTGCACCAGGCCGCGCGCAACATGGCCGTGGACCAATTCCGCCGCGATGCCGGGCAGGAATGGGTGCCGCTTGATACCATTGCCCACCACACCAGCCCGCTGGGCGACCCGATGGCCCAGGCGCGCACCGGCCAGTTGGGCCAGGCGCTGGAAGCGGCGCTGGCGGAATTGCCGCTCAAGTGCCGCCAGGTGTTCGTCTGGCAGCGGCTGGAAGGCCTGACGCAGGCCGAGATCGCCGAGCGCATGGGATTGAGCAAGAACATGGTCGAGAAATACATGATCCGTACCGCCCTGCATCTGCGCGAACGGCTGGGGGCGTATGCGCCCAACTGACGCCGCATCGCCCGCAAACGCCGGCCGCGACGCCGGCCGCGACGCCGGTTCCGACGCCATCCGCGCCGAAGCGGCGCGCTGGTTCGCGCGCGCCCATTCCGGCGAATGGGACGCGGCGCAAGAACAGGCGCGCGCCGACTGGCTGGCCGCCGATCCGCGCCATGCCTACGAATACCGCCTGCTGGAATCGATCTGGCAGGCGGCCGGCGCCGTCGCGCCCGAACGCCTGCGCGCCCTGGCCGAAGCGCCGCGCCGGACGGCCAGTTCCGGACGGCGAGCCGCGCTGGCCTTGAGCCTGGGCGCCGCGATCATCGCCGTGGGCGGCTGGGCGCTGTGGCCGCGCGGCGCGGGCTGGACCGAATACCGGACACAGGTTGGCGAACTGCGCAGCGTGGCGCTGCCGGACGGCTCGCGCGCCGAATTGAACAGCCGCAGCCACATCCGCGTGCGCTTCGGCGAGGCCGAGCGGCGCGTCGAGCTGGTGGCGGGGGAGGCGCTGTTCTCGGTCGAAAAGAACACCGGCCGCCCCTTCGTGGTGGACGCCGGCCTGGGCACCGCGGTGGTGACCGGCACGCGCTTCGACGTGCGCCGTGACGCCGAACAGGTACGGGTGCTGGTGGAGTCCGGCTCGGTCAAGGTGGCCGGCGCGCGCGATGCCGCGGCCGTGCCCGTGGGGCCGGGCCAGGGCATCCGCATCGACGCGGCGGGCCAGGCCGACCGGCCCGCGCCCGCCGACCTGGCCGCGACGCTGGCCTGGCGCGGCGGTCAGATCCGCTTCAGCGATACCGACCTGGCCAGCGCGGCGCGGGAAGTGTCGCGCTATCGGCAGCATCCGATCGTGCTGGCGCCGGGGGTGGAGCACCTGACCGTGACCAGCGTGTTCCAGACCCGCGACACCGACGCCTTCCTGACCGCCTTGCCGCACATCCTGCCGGTGCGGGTGCGCCAGCTGCCCGACGGCCGCAGCGAAATCGTGGCGCGCTGACGCTGTTACAAAATAGTTCGGCGACGCATTCAGGTTTTTCGGCCGTATTGCGTCTTCTTCTTGATTCCGTGGGGCATGGGGCCCATCGAGCACGGAGCAGGAGCAGAAGCTGTGGTTCACAAGAAAACAGGACAAGGCGCGCCGGTGGGTGCGCGCCTGACGATGGCCGCGATCGCGGTATTGCTGGCATGCGGCGCGGGGGCCGCCCACGCGCAGGCGACGGCGCCGGTCGCCATCGACATGCCGGCGCAATCGCTGGACCAGGCCCTCAAGCGCCTGGCCGAGACGCATGGCCTGCAGATCTTCTACGCGCCGCAAACCGTGGCCGGCATGCAGGCGCCGGCGCTGTCCGGGGCGATGACGCCGCAACAGGCGCTGGCGGCGCTGCTGCAGGGCAAGCCGCTGCGGCTGCGGCAGGAGGGTTCGGCCACCATCATCGAACCCGAGGCGGCCAGCGGCGGCGCCACCGTGATGGCGCCGATCGAGGTCAGCGCATCGCGCACGTCCAGCAACCTGGTCAGCCCGGTGCAGCAGACCATCGTGCTGGAACGCGATGCCTTGCAGGAATTGCGGACCGGTTCGGACAGCCTGGCCACGGTGCTGGCCAAGACGGTGCCGGGCATGGCCGATTCCAGCCGCACCATGACTAACTACGGCCAGACGCTGCGCGGACGCGGCGTGCTGGTGCTGGTCGATGGCATTCCGTTGAACACCAACCGCGATTCCTCGCGCAATCTGGCCAACATCGATCCAGCCATGATCGAGCGCGTCGAGGTGCTGCGCGGCAGCAGCTCGATCTATGGCGCCGGAGCCACCGGCGGCATCGTCTCGATCACCACCCGGCCCGCCGGCGGCGAACCGGTGGCCGAAACCACCTTGACCGCCGTCAGCCCGCTGAGCCGGCTGAATTCGGACGGGCTCGGCGGCCAGTTGCAGCAGTACTTCGCCGGCAGCCAGGGCATGCTCGACTACGCGCTGGACCTGGGCGCGCGTCACAATGGCGCGTCCTATGACGCCCGCGGCCGCCGTATCGCGCCCGAACCAGCACAGGGCGATCTGTTCGACTCCAATATCTACAGCCTGGGCGGCAAGCTGGGCCTGCGGTTGGACGACAAGCAGCGCCTGCAATTGTCGGCCAGCTACTACAACGCCAACCAGAGTTCCGATTACACCTCCGATCCGTCGGTGGGCAGGCTGCCTCCCGGCGCGGCGCGCGCGCTGCCGATGAGCGGCCTGGACCTCGCAGACCAGAACCAGATCCGCAATACCCTGGTGAACCTGGAATACCAGCATCTGGACCTGCTGGGCAGCAAGGTCACTGCGCAGATGTACTACCGCGATTACTACACCCGCTTTACGCCGTTCGATGCGCGCGCGGTGGTGACTCGCGGCAACAACATCGACCAGGTCATGCAGAACAGCAAGGTGTTCGGCAGCCGCCTGACCGTCGATACGCCGCTGGGCGCGCAATCGAAGCTGCTGTGGGGCATGGACTACAACCAGGAACGCAGCGACATGCCGATCGACGTGTTCGACGCGGCCGCCTACGACGCCAGCGGCGGCCGGGTGTTCCGCAAGACCGGCCGCCTGACCTACATGCCCGAGCTGACCACGCGCAGCACCGGAATCTTTGGCCAGATTGAGCATCGCTTCAACGAGCGATGGTCAGTGCAGGGCGGAGCGCGCTACGAGTACGCCACGGCCAGGTTCGGCGATTTTGTGCCGTTGTCGCAGTCAAGATTGGCGTCGCCAGCATGGGTGCGCGGCGGCTCCGTCAGCTACGATGCCTTCCTGTTCAATGCCGGCCTGACCTACGCCCCGATCCGGGGCCAGGAGCTGTACGCAAACTTCAGCCAGGGCTTCCAACTACCGGACATCGGCGTGCAGATGCGCAATGCGCGGCCGGGCTTCGACATCGGCTCGTCGGACCTGGAACCAGTCAAGACCAACAACTATGAGCTTGGCTGGCGCGGCGGCGTGGGCAACACGACGGCGTCGCTGGCGCTGTTCTACACCACCTCAAAGCTGGGCGACGTGCAGAGCTTCAACAATGGCCTGATCCTGACGCGCACCGAAGAGCGCATCCACGGCATCGAGGCGACGGTGGACTACCTGACCGACAACGAGAAATGGGGCACCGGCGGCACCTTCACCTGGATGAAGGGACGCGAGCGTCCGGCTGGCGGCGCCTGGCGCGACTTGAACGGCTACCGCATTCCGCCGATAAAGCTCACTGCCTATCTGCAATACAGGCCGAACGAGCGCTGGAACAACCGCATCCAGGCCAACTACTTCGGCGCGCGGGACTACCGGCTGGATGGCGTCCAGGGATTCGGCCGCCGCGACGTGAGCGGATATTTCACGGTGGACCTGATGAGCCGCTATCAGTTCACTCCCAAGGACACGCTGGTGGTCGGGGTCGAGAACCTGTTCAACCGCGACTACTACCCGCTCTATAGCCAGCTGATGCGCAGCGACACCAACACCAGCCGCCTGCCGGCGCCAGGTACGGTGCTGACGCTGACTTATCAGCATCGCTGGTAGGGACCGGGAAGGGGCAGGGCCAGGGGCCGCGCGCGTGTTCTAATACGCGTTTTACGAGCCCTTGAACCCTGACACGGTTCCGCTGCCTCATGTTGCGTCTGACCGAAATCATCCTGCCCCTGTCGACCTCCCAAGCGGATATCGACGACACCCTGCGCGCCGCGGCCTGTAGCCGCCTGGGAATCGCCCCCGATGCCCTGCGCGCGCTGACCATCTTCCGGCGCAGCTACGACGCGCGCAAACGCAGCGCGATCACGCTGACCTATTCCGTGGACGTCGAGGTGGCCGACGAGGCCGCCGTGCTCAAGCGCGTCGCCGGCCTGCGCACGGTAATGCCGACGCCGCCCATGGAATACCAGTACGTCGGCCAGGCGCCGGCCGATCTGCCCGAGGGCAGTCGCCCGGTCGTGATCGGCTTCGGTCCCTGCGGCCTGTTCGCGGCGCTGATCCTGGCCCAGATGGGGTTCCGGCCCATCATCCTGGAACGCGGCCGGGTGGTGCGCGAGCGCACCAAGGACACCTGGGGGCTGTGGCGCAAGAACACGCTGCAGCCCGAGTCGAACGTGCAGTTCGGCGAGGGCGGGGCGGGCACGTTCTCGGACGGCAAGCTGTCGACCCAGGTCAAGGATCCCAAGCACTACGGCCGCAAGGTGCTGCAGGAGTTCGTCGCCGCCGATGCGCCGCCGGAAATCCTGTACGTCAGCAAGCCGCACATCGGCACCTTCCGCCTGGTCAAGATGATCGAGCAGATGCGCGCGCAGATCGCGACGCTGGGCGGCGAGTTCCGTTTCGAAAGCCGTGTCGACGACATCGAGATCGAAGACGGCCGGGTGCGCGGCGTGCGCCTGGCGGGCGGGGAGTTCATCGCCGCCAGCCACGTGGTGCTGGCCGTGGGCCACAGCGCGCGCGACACCTTCCGCATGCTGCACAAGCGCGGCGTGTTCATCGAACCCAAGCCGTTCTCGCTGGGCTTTCGCATCGAGCATCCGCAGTCCGTGATCGACCGGGCCCGCTTCGGCCCGAGCGCCGGCCACCCGGTGCTGGGCGCGGCCGACTACAAGCTGGTGCACCATGCCGGCAACGGCCGCGCGGTCTACAGCTTCTGCATGTGCCCGGGCGGCACGGTGGTGGCCGCCGCGTCGGAACCCGGCGGGGTCGTGACCAACGGCATGAGCCAGTATTCGCGCAACGAGCGCAACGCCAACGCGGGCATCGTGGTGGGCATCGAACCCAAGGACTTCCCGGGCATCGAAAACTCGCCGCTGGCGGGCATCGACTTCCAGCGCCATTGGGAGGCGCGCGCCTACGAGCTGGGCGGCGGCGACTACAGCGCACCGGCGCAGCTGGTGGGCGACTTTCTTGCCGGCCGGCCGTCGACCGCGCTGGGCAGCGTGACGCCCTCGTACAAGCCCGGCGTCAAATTGACCGACCTGTCGGCCAGCCTGCCGGACTACGTCATCGCCGCCATCCGCGAAGCCTTGCCCGCGTTCGAGCGGCAGATCAAGGGTTTTTCCATGCACGATGCCGTCCTCACCGGCGTCGAGACGCGCACCTCGTCACCGCTGCGCATCACGCGCCGCGACGATTTCCAGAGCATGAACACGCTGGGCCTGTTTCCGGCGGGCGAGGGCGCAGGCTACGCGGGCGGCATCATGTCGGCCGCCATCGACGGCATGAAGGTCGCCGAGGCCGTCGCGCTGCACTTGCTGGGCCGCGACGACATCACCGGCGGCAACCGCCGCGGCGCCAGCGACGACTATTGACCGGCTTCGGCGCGGCGGCGCGCCCCGCGCGCCATGCCAGCCGGCTCAGGCCGCTTCCATCGCGGCTGTCTGCCGCGCCGCATCGCTGCCCGCCACCAGGGTCTTGCGGAAGATCTCGATGGCGCTGGCCAAGGCGCGCACCGGGCGCGCGGATCAGGCGCGGGCGTCGCTCGCGCCTTCCAGGAACAGCTTCTGGCCATCGCCAGCGCCTGCCTGTCCGGAGCGAAGGGGGAGGAGGGGAGAGATAATTCCATTCGTAGGACACTGATCAGCCTTTCCGTCAAACAGGAACCCCATGAAAATCCATCTGAATCGACTCCTGCTCGCGGCCGCGCTGGCCGGCGGCGCCGTCCCGGTCCATGCCGCGGGCGTGGACTACCGCATCGACCCCGAACACACGCAGGTGGTGGTGACCTGGAACCACCTGGGCTACTCGAAGCCTTCGGCGCACGCCGGCGGCATCCAGGGCGTGATCCGCTACGACGCGGCCAACGTTTCCGCCTCGTCGGTCAAGCTGGACGTGCCGCTGGCGAGCTTCACCTCGCATGTGCCGAAGCTGGACGAGATGCTGCGCGGCCCCGGATTCTTCGCCGCCGGCAAATATCCCGCCATCGGCTTCGAAAGCACCTCCGTCGAGGACAAGGGCAACGGACGGCTGCTGATCCACGGCAAGCTGCGCATCAAGGACCACGAGAAAGCCATCGTGCTGGAAGCCAGGCAGAACAAGGCAGGCGTGCATCCGATGGCGCAGCGGCCGGCAATCGGTTTCGACGCGGCCACGGTCCTCAAGCGCAGCGATTTCGGCGTCCAGGCGTACGCGCCCGACGTCAGCGACGAGGTCACGCTGCGCATCACGGTCGAAGCGCTGGCCGACGCGGCGCGGTGAGCATAGCGCCGACAAGAACGGCTCGTCTAAGCCTGGCGAGCCGTTCTTGTCGGCGCACGGTTATCGGTGGGCCGGCAACAGGCAACGTGTCGGGAAGATGCGGAGAGTCGAGCCACGGGGGGACGCGCGCCTGGACCGACATAAAATACGCATAATGTATATTATGTAAAGTAATGGACTGGCGGCCGGAGCCGCTGTCCTCAAGCCGCGCGCGCCAGCAGCACCGGCACGTTCGATTGGCGAATCACCCCTTCCGCGCAGCGGCCCAGCAAGGCTCGGCCGACACCCCGGCGCCCATGCGTCCCCATCACGATCAGGTCTGCCGGCCAGGCGCGGGCAAGCTCCAGAATGCGCTCCTCGACCGGCCGCCCCTGACTGTCGCAGAGCACGGTTTCGGCCACTACGCCGGCGGCTCGGACGCGCGACGCCGCCCGCGCCAGGAGTTCCGCGCCCGCCTGCCGCAGAGTTGCCTGACGAGGTCGCGGGTGTAATAGCGGGCGTAGGGATTGAAGGTCAGCGCAATGGATTGACCCTCGAGCACATGGATGATGCGCAGCTCTCCGCCCGGCGCTTGCGCAATGCCGATGCCCTCGCCCAGCGCACGCTGCGCCGCGTGGCTGTCGTCGATGGCCACGAGGATGCGCCGATATCCCGCGTTCATGGCGATCCGGCCAAGTGGGCATGGCGGTCCACGCAGGCATCGGACACGCGGCGAACTAGTGTGAAAACAGCACCGGGACGGTCATCGCCGCCAGCAACGAGCGCGTGGCGCCGCCAAGAATCCACTGGCGGGTGCGGCTATGGCCATAGGCGCCCATGACGATGAGATCGGCGCCGAAGTCCGCCGCGGCGCTCAGGATGGCGTCGCCGATCTCCGCTTCACGCGCGTCGCGGATTTCCGATTCCAGCTCGGGAAACCCATGGCTGGCGCAATATGCCGCCAGGTCTTCGAAGGCGGCTTGCCGGTCGGCGTCCGCCGCGGCACCGTTTCGCAGGCTCAGGGCGCGCAGCGCGGTGGCGCTGCGCAGCATCGGCGCCGCATCGGCAATTGCCCGCGCTGCCTCGCGGCTCCCGTTCCAGCAATACAGGACCCGGCTTCCGACCGTGCGGAAGGTACCCGAGACAGGCAATACGATCACGGGCCGTCCGGCGGCAAGCAGCGTCTGCGCCACGAAGTCGTTGCCGGTCGCCGCCTCGACATCGTAGGCGTTTTCCTGGCCGATGACCACCACGTCCGAATAGCGCGCGTGCCAGGCCACGCAGTCTGCGGGCGTTTCGTCGCCCTGCCGCCAGGATGACGAAACGCCGGCCTGCGCCGTGGCCAGGCTGAACGCCTGCTGCACCGCCGCGCGTTCCTTCGTGTTGATTTCCTTGATGATGTCCATTGAGCGAGCCCAGAGGCCGCCCTCGTCGTAAAAATAGCCAGGCAACATGTAGCTGGCGAATATGCCGGTGAGATGGGCGTCGTGCGCCTTGGCCATATGCAGGGCGAAGTCGACGCGGCGTTGGCAATCGACGCCGTTGTCCAGGTGCACAGCGATGCGGCGGAACATGGCGGTTCTCCAGTGGGATGGACGTTTCCGCGCCGGCGGGCGCCGGGCGCGCCGCTCGGGCCGGACTGTTTTCGCCATGTTGCGCCCGCGGGCCCGGTCGACCTTGACCTTTGTCAATCTTGGCATGGCGCGCGACGGCGGCCGACAGGCAGCGCAGGAAGGCCCAGGCGGACGGGCCGCGCGATAAATCGCGCCGGATTGATCGGCGTCAACCGGCGGCGCGGCGGCGGCGCGATGATGAATTCATCCGTCGTCCTTATCACTTGCCCCGCCTGGAGACTCCATGAAAAACGTACTCATTCCCGTGGATGGATCGGCCAATGCGCTGCGCGCCGTGCGCTATATGATCGATTATGTCCGTGATCATGGTCCCTGCACCCTGCATCTGCTGAACGTACAGCTGCCGATTGTCTCCGGCACGGTGCTGGCCTTCGTGTCGAACGACATGATCCAGCAGTATTACGAAGACGAGGCCAGGACCGCGCTTGCCGACGCCCGGGCGGCCCTGGACAAGGCCGGCATCATGTACCAGTCGACTTTCAGGGTCGGCAAGATTGCCGAAGGCATACAGGCCTATGCCACCGAGCACCAGTGCGACCATATCGTGATGGGATCGCGCGGGCTTGGCGCCGCCGGCAGCCTGATGCTCGGCTCGGTGGCCTTGAAATTGCTGCATACGGTGCACGTTCCGGTCGTCATGGTGAACTGACGGAGGTATCTTCGTGGCCCGACCGACGCTTGCCTGCCCTTCGGCGGCGCCTGCCTGGCGCTGGCGTCGCCTGGTTCTGGTCGGCGTGCTGCCACTCCTGGGAGCCGCTCCGATGGCGCAAGCGCAATCCGCCGCCGGAGATGTGGCGCGTGCTTTCGCCGCGCAAGTCACGCCATTGCTGACGCCGCCGGCCGAGGAACAGGCGCGCTACGGCGAACTAGCGACGCAAGCGCTGCGCGCGGCCGGGATCACGCCGCTCGGACCGCAATTCGTCGTGGTTGTGGACCGCGACACCAAGGTGCAGGCGGCGTTGCTGTACTGGCTGGCCCAGCCCCCGGTGTTCCTGGGCGCAACATCGGTGTCCACCGGTCGCGTCGGCCAGTTCGACCATTTCGAGACGCCCACCGGCGTGTTCGCGCATACGCTCGCCAACCCCGACTTCCGCGCCGAGGGGACGCGCAACGCCAACGGCATCATGGGCTACGGCGCCAAGGGCATGCGGGTCTACGACTTCGGCTGGCAGACGGCGAACAAGGGATGGGGCGACCGCGCACCCGCCACCATGCGTCTGCAGATGCATGCGACCGATCCTTACCGACTGGAACAACGTCTGGGCACGGTGCAATCGAAAGGCTGCATCCGCATCCCGGCGGATTTCAACCGGCTGATCGATCGGTTGGGACTGCTGGACGCCGATTACGAACTGGCGGCCGCATTGGTGGCGCCACCCTGGGTGCTGCTGCGCGACCGCACGCCGGTGGCCGGAGCCGGCCGCTACCTGATCATCGTCGACACCGCCCGCGCCGAGCCTGCGCCCTGGGCGGCGCCCGCCAGCGCCGGAAAAGGAAAACCATGACGTCCGTGCCGTCCAGTGCCGAGGTCGACCGCCTGCACGCCTATTGGCAGGCCAGCAACTACCTGTGCGCCGGGATGCTGTATCTGCGCAACAACGCCCTGCTGCGCCGGCCCCTGGAGCCGGCCCATATCAAGCGCCGCATATTGGGGCATTGGGGCACGTGCCCGGGCCAGACCTTCACGCTGACCCACCTGAACCGGCTCATCCGTGAACATGAGCTCGACCTGATGTATGTGTGCGGCCCCGGGCATGGCGCGGCGGCGGTGCTGGCCCACGCATATCTGGACGGGCACTATTCGGAGCGCTACCCCGACTGCTCGCAGGACGAAGCCGGCATGACGCGCCTGTTCCAGCGGTTCTCGGCGCCAGGGGGCATCGGTTCGCATTGCTCGCCGCATGTGCCGGGATCGATCCATGAGGGGGGCGAACTCGGCTACAGCCTTTCGCACGCCTTCGGCGCCGCGTTCGACAACCCGGCGCTGATCGTCGTCGCCATGATCGGCGATGGCGAAGCCGAGACCGGCCCGTTGGCCGCGTCGTGGCAGTCGGCCAAGTTCCTGAACCCGGCGCGCGATGGCGCCGTGCTGCCCATTCTGCACCTGAACGGCTACAAGATCGCCAACCCTTCCCTGCTGGCTCGCATTCCCCACGCCGAGTTGCAGGCCTTGTTCGAAGGCTATGGCTACCGACCCTGCTTCGTGGAAGGCGACGATCCACCCGCCATGCACCGGAAAATGGCGCGCGCGCTGGGCCAGTGCCTGGCGGAGATCCGCGCGGTCCAGGCGCGCGCACGCGGCGGCGGTGGACGCACCCGCATCCGCTGGCCCATGATCGTGCTGCGCACCCCGAAAGGCTGGACCGGGCCACGCCAGGTCGACGGCCACGCGGTCGAGAACTCATGGCGCGCGCATCAGGCGCCCCTGCCCGACCCCGCGCGCCGGCCCGAGGACCTGCGTGCGCTGGAAACCTGGATGCGCGGCTACCGGCCGGAGGCATGGTTCGACCCGGCCGGTCGACTGCTGGCCGAACTACGTCAACTGGCGCCGGCCGGGCCCCACCGCATCAGCGCAAACCCGCACGCCGACGGCGGCTCGCTGCGGCGCGCGCTCGAACTGCCGGCGGTTGGGACTTACACCCAGGCAGTGACCGCGCCCGCCGCGGTCGATACCTCGCCCACGCAACGCCTGGGGACATACCTGCGTGATGTGATGCGGGCCAATGCCGACCGCTTCCGGCTGTTCGGTCCCGACGAGACCGCCAGCAACCGCCTGGCGGCGGTGTACGAGGCCAGCGGCAAGACCTGGATGGCCCAGTGTCTGGACAGCGATGCCGACGGCGGCCATCTGGCCCCTGACGGTCGCGTCATGGAAATCCTGAGCGAACACACTCTGCAGGGTTGGCTGGAAGGCTACACGCTGACCGGCAGGCACGGCTTGCTGACCACCTACGAAGCCTTCGCGCACGTCATCGACTCAATGTTCAACCAGCACGCCAAATGGCTGGACAAGGCGCGCCACCAGGAGCCCTGGCGGGCGCCGGTCCCGGCGCTGAACCTGCTGCTGACGTCGGTGGTCTGGCGCCAGGACCACAATGGTTTCAGCCACCAGGATCCGGGATTCCTGGATGTGGCTGCCAACAAGCATCCCGACGTGGTGCGCATCTACCTGCCACCGGACGCCAATTGCCTGCTGCACGTGGCCGAGCACTGCCTGCGTTCGGTCGGCCACGTCAACGTGATCGTGGCGGACAAGCAACCCCACCCGCTCTACCTGGACGCTGACGCCGCCGCCAGCCACTGCCGGGCGGGCGCGGGCGCGTGGGATTGGGCCGGAACCCACATCGCCCACGAACCGGATGTGGTGATGGCCTGCGCTGGCGATATCCCCACCCAGGAAGCCCTGGCGGCGGTGGCGCTGCTCAGGTCGCTGTTCGCCGGCCTGAAGATCCGCTTCGTCAACGTGGTCGACCTATTCAAACTGGTGCCCCCGTCCGTGCACCCGCACGGCCTGTCCGACGAGGCGTTCGACCGCCTGTTCACGGCTGACAGGCCGGTGATCTTCAATTTCCACGGCTATCCGGCCTTGATACATCGCTTGTGCTACCGGCGCCGCAACCATGCCAGTTTCCATGTCCATGGCTATCGCGAACAGGGCGACGTCAACACGCCTTTCGAACTGGCGGTGCTCAATGGCATCGACCGCTATAGCCTGGCGATCGACGTGCTGGCCCGCGTGCCGCGCCTGCACGCCTGTGGCGCGGGCGCGCGCGCGCAGTTGCTGGCGGAGCGTGACCGGCTGGTGGCCTGCGCGCGCGCCGAAGGCATCGACAGCGAGGCGTTGCGCAATGGGATCTGGCCAACGTCAGCCACGTCATGATCAAGCCAGCGCCACGCTGTCGTTCTGCTCCATCGCGCGGCAACGCCAGCCCAGTTCGTCCTTGATGCGCAAGCGCAGCGCGTCAGCGGCGCCGGGCTCGCCGTGCACGATGAACGTCTCCCGGGGCGGCCGCTCAAACCCACCCAGCCAGCGCAGGATTTCATCGGCGTCGGCATGTGCAGACAGCATCGACAGGTTGTCGACCTCGGCGCGCACCGGAATGTAGTTGCCATGGATCTTGACGGATGGCGCGCCGTCCAGCATGGCCGCGCCGCGCGTGCCCATGGCCTGGAACCCCGCAAACAGCACCGCGTTGCGCGGGTCGGGCAGGTAGCGCTTGAGGTGATGGATCACGCGGCCGCCCGTGGCCATGCCGCTGGCCGATACGATAATCTTCGGCGTGGGCGAAGCATCGAGCGCCTTGGACTGCTCCACCTCGGTCACACAGGTCGCCACGCCGAGGGCCGCGCGCGCCTCGGCCCGCGTCAACCGCTGATCGGCCAGGTGGCGCAGGTAGACGTCGACCGCGCCGCTGGCCATCGGGCTGTCCAGGAAGATCGGCAGGTCGCCGGGGATGCGCCCGGCCTGCTTGAGTTGCCACAGATGGAACAGCAATGATTGCGCCCGCCCTACCGCGAACGAGGGAATCACCACCGTGCCGCCGCGCCTGACGGTGCGCATGATGATGGTCTGCAGGGCCTCAAGCGCGCTTTCCTTGCCGTGCACGCGATTGCCGTAAGTGGATTCGATCACCAGATAGTCGGCCTGCGCGATCGAGCGCGGCTCCAGCATGAGCGGATCGCCGTAGCGCCCCAGATCGCCGCTGAACACCAGGCGGCCACCCGGATATTCGAGTTCGACGATGGCGGCGCCCAGGATATGGCCGGCGCGGTGCAATCTGGCGTGGCAGCCACCGGGCAGTTCGATCGTGCTGTCGAAAGCGTACGGATGCAGCGTGGCGATCGCGCGCTGCGCATCCGCCACGGTATAGAGCGGCAATGCCGGCTTGTGGCTGGAGAGATTGTGCCGGTTCAGATAATCGGCGTCGGCTTCCTGCAAATGGGCGCTGTCCAGCAGCAGCAGCCGGCACAGGTCCAGTGTGGCGTGGGAACAATGGACCGGGCCGCGAAAGCCGTCTCGCACCAGCCGCGGCAGGTAGCCCGAATGATCCAGGTGCGCGTGGGACAGCACCACCGCGTCAATGTCGGCAGGTGGCACCTGGAACGGCGCCCAGTTGCGCAGGCGCAGGGGCTTGACGCCCTGGAACAGCCCGCAATCAAGCAGGATCCGGCGGCCCCCGATCTCCAGCAGATGGCGCGAGCCGGTGACGGTGCCGGCGGCTCCCAGGAAACGCAGCATCGGACGGTTCGACATGGATTCTCCTTGCGGGCGCGCTGCCAGCATCGCACAGCGTGAGCGCGGGCGAAATGACGGACGAGAGGCGGCTTGACCTAGATCAAGATCGCGCGTATCGGCCGGATCAAGATGGAAACAAGGTACCGCGCCAGCCAGCGTAACCCCTTTCCCCCTGGAGAACAGCATGCGCGCGAGCGAACTCATGACTTCCAACCCATACTGTGTCAATGCCCGGACGCCGGTCTCCCACATCATGCGCGCGATGGTCGAACGGGAAATCAGCGCCGTCATGGTGGTGAGCGATGACGGCACGCTGATCGGTCTGGTCAGCGAAGGCGACCTGGTTCGCCGGCAGGACAGCGCCCACCAGAAGAAGCTCGAGCACTGGCTGGCGCTGTTAGCCGAGGGAGAAGCCCTGAATCTTGAATTTCTGCACAACCTGCAGCTGGGGGAGCGCTCCGCCGCCAGCGTCATGACCAGCCCCGTCATCACGGTCGAAGAGTCGGCGCCCCTGTCGCGGGTCGCCGACCTGTTGCTCAAGCACGCCATCAAACGCGTGCCGGTCACGCGCGACGGCAAGCTGGTCGGCGTGGTCAGCCGCCGCGATATCCTGCGGGCCCTGCTGGCCCAGGACGAGCGCGGCCCCTTCCCTCACACGGAGGCGCCATGACCCGCTTCGGCATCGTGTTCTATTCCCGTAGCGGCACCGCGCGGGCGGTCGCCGAGAACCTGGCCGCCATGACCCGCTGGCCGGTCCATGAGATACGCGACGGCGTGCCCCGGATCGGCCTGCGCGGCGATCTGCGCTGCATCGTGGACGTCCTGCTCAAGCGCACCCCGGCGTTCCGCTACGACGGACCGCCCCTGGACGCCTATGACCACGTGGTGCTGATTGCGCCGGTCTGGCTGCGCGCCCTGGCCGCGCCCATGCGCGCGTTCCTGCTCAATGAGCGTCAATGGATCCGGGCCTACTCGGCGATCTGCGTCATGTCCGGGTATGGCGGCTTTCGCGCGGTCGACGATATGGCCAGCGTGATCGGCGCCAAGCCGCGGTCCATTCTGCTGCTCAAGCAGTTCGACGTGCTGGCGGGCGAAAGCGACGCCTCGCTGTGCCGCTTCAAGGCGCAATTGCAGGCGTTCGGCGGCGCCGGAGATTGGGACGATCCAGTGCTGCCGGCAGTCGATTGAGCGACGCGCCGGCCTGGGAATAAAAATAGGGACGGTGTTCACCTGACCCATGTGGCCCCGTGCGTGCGGCCTATGGCGCATGGACAGGAACTGTGCTGCAATGATTCGAAACCTGTCCCGGGTTCGGCACGCGCACATCCGGTCTGCCCATGGAGCTTCCGGCCATCACGCCACCGCTTCTCGACATCATCCAGTCCGCCACGGAACCCATCATCACGGTCGACGAGCGCCAGCGCATCGTGATGTTCAACCCGGCGGCGGAGCGCGTTTTCCTGCGCCAGGCCGCCCAGGCCATCGGCGCCAGCCTCGACATCCTGATTCCCGCGCGCTTTCGCGGCGTCCATGCCAGGCACGTCGAGCGCTTCCGCCACACTGGCATTTCCGAACGCAAGATGGGACTGGGCGCGCCGCTATGGGGGCTGCGCGCCAATGGCGAGGAGTTCCCCATGGAAGCCTCGATCTCGCAGACGCGCGGCGAGGCCGGCGTGTTCCTGTCGATCTTCCTGCGCGACATTACCGAAAGGCAGCGGGTGGATCAGGCCCTGCTGGCCTCGCGCGACGAATTAACGCGACTGTCCAACGCCCTGCTGCACGTTCGCGAACAGGAGAAAAAACACATTGCGCGGGAACTGCATGACGACCTCGGCCAGAGCCTGACGGCGCTGACCATGGAATTGTCGCAACTGGCCGCGCGCCTGCCTTCGGACGACCAGGACCTGCATAACCGGGTCGAGGCCATGCGCCACCTCATCAAGCTGACCTTCACGTCGTTGCGGCGCATCGCCGCAGACCTGCGGCCGGTCATGCTGGACGATCTGGGGCTGGCCGCGGCCCTGGAGTGGCTGGTGTCGAACTTCGTTTCGCGCTACGGCATCGAGACCGACGCGCGCATCAACGTCGGCCCCGACGAACCCGCCAAGCAAGTGGCGACCACGCTGTTCCGCGTGGTCCAGGAGGCGCTGACCAACATCGCCAAGCATGCGCAGGCCAGCCAGGTGCAGATTCAGCTGTCCTGCAGCGCCACCCAGTGCTGCGTCATCGTGCAGGACAACGGCGTGGGCGCGACGGCGGAGAGCCTGACCCGCAAGGTGCCCTTCTCGCTGGGGTTGCAGGGCATTCGCGAACGGGTGCGCCTGCTCAATGGCGAGGTCAGTATCACGACACGCAGGAAAGGCGGTTTCCGCCTGAAAGCCACCTTGCCGATGCACCCGACCCAGCCCCCATGGGAGGCTCCATGATTGCCGTCATGCTGGCCGACGACCATACGCTGGTGCGCGCAGGCCTGCGCCGCCTGCTCGAACCCACGGGCGACATCTCGGTGCAGGGCGAAGCCGGCAACGGCGCCGAAGCCTTGCGGCTGTTGGCAGAACGGCCTTGGGACCTGCTGGTGCTGGACCTGTCGATGCCGGGCCATGATGGTGTCGACCTGATCCGCCGGATCCGGCGCGACTACCCCGCCGTACCGATACTGGTGCTGACCATGCACGGCGAGCCGCAATACGCGGTCCAGGCGATCAAGGCGGGCGCGGCCGGTTACCTGACCAAGGACTGCGCCGCGACGGAACTGGAGCAGGCCGTGCGCCGGGTGGCCGCCGGCGGCCGCTACCTGAGCCCGTTCGTGGCCGAAAGCGTCGCCTTCGAACGCCATGGCGACGGTGCCGTGCAACCCCACCTGCTGCTGTCCGATCGGGAATCGGCAGTGTTCCGCCACCTCGCCCGCGGCCTGAACAACGCCGACATCGGCCGGCTGCTGTTCCTGAGCGTCAAGACGGTCAGTACCTACAAGAGCCGGATTCTGGTCAAAATGCGGCTGCGCAACCAGGCCGACCTGGTCCGTTATGCACTCAAGCACCGCTTGATCGACGACCAGGACGGCCCCGGCGGCTGAGACGTCGACACGCGATGCCCGCATGACGTAGGAAATTTCCTACACCCGTAGGTCAGTTCGCATGAAAACTGACGCGTAGCGCCGATAGCGCCGCGCCTCGCGGCCGCGCATACTGGCTGTATACGCGTGTCGGTCGCGCGCCAACCCCGAGGCCGGCACGAACGTTTGCCTGCGCGAAGAGGTGCAACCATGGATACCATGTCACTCCCGTTGTCGACGCCACTGCCGGCCTGCCAGCCGCGGTCCCGCGAATGCGCCTCATGCAGCGTGACGCAGCTGTGTCACCCCGCGGCTGCGCTCTCCCCGGCCCTGAGCGCGCGTGGCCGGCGTAGCGTACGCCGGGGCGAAGCGCTCTATCGCGCCGGCGACGCGCTGCACAACCTGTATTTGCTGCGCGCCGGCTCCATGAAGATCCGTGTCACCAATACCGCGGGACTGGAACAGATCACGGCATTCCCCGTGGCCGGTTCCCTGCTGGGCCTGGATGCCATCGAAACCGGCATCCATACCTGCGACGCCATCGCTTTGGAAGATTCGGTCACCTGCGCCCTGCCCTATCGCGAACTGGAGGCCAATTGCGAACGGAATCCCGAAGCGGGCCGCCAGTTCCATCGCCTGATCGCTCACGACATCAACCATTGTCAGCGCCTGTTGCTGACCCTGGGCCGCATGACGACCGACGAGCGTATCGCCAGCTTCCTGGTCGAGACGTCCGAACAAATGGCCGCGCATGGCTATTCGCCGCGCCAGTTCGTCCTGAAAATGACGCGCGAAGACATTGCCAACCACCTCGGCATGAAGATCGAAACGGTGTGCCGCGTCTTCTCGCGCCTGCAAACGGCCAGCCTGCTCCACGTGAGCAAGCGCCACCTGGAGATTCTCGATGTCGACGCGCTGCGTCGCATGAGTTGCGGTTGACGCGGCCCAGCCCGGCCGGCGAGCGTCATTGCGTTTGGTCAATGTCCGACGCGACGGCGCCCCTATGCTGGTGTTTCCAGGGCGCGCGAGCGCGCACCGCCTTCTTGGAGAAACCCGCCATGCAACTCGAATACGAACCCCATGCGGGGCTGTACAAGTACGGCCTGAACAGTTTCCTGGCCGCGGCCTCCGGCTATTTCGACATGCTGCGGCAGTTGCGCACGCTGCAACTCAAGACCGACAAAGAGATGCTGGCCTTCGTGCAGAATGCCCGTGCCGAGGTCGACGCCGCCGACACCGCGGGCGCCATCCTCGCGGTGCAGCAGAAAATCGCGATGGAGTTGATGGGCCGCGAACTGGCCTACTGGCGCGAACTGGAGAAAATCGGGCGCGAAGCATCCGCCTCGACCGCCGCCGCCATCCGCAGCAGCCAGAGTCCCTGGCAGGAACGCATGGCGCAGATCGCCGAAGGCGCCGCGCAATTCCTCGCGCAGGGCAACGCCGCCGGCGCCGATCGCCACGCTCAGACCAACACATAGCCGGCCCAGGCGGCCGCGATCATCAACAGCAACCCCGGCACCACCTGCGCGGCGAAACGGCGCCCGCCGCTGGCGGCCGCGAATACCGCCTTGCTGAGGGCATTGGCCGATAACGCGGCCAGCACCGGTACCACGGTCTGTGTCGGCAGGAGCCGGTCGGCGGCGGCCAGCGTTGCCACCGACGCCGCCGCCGCGTGGGTATCGACAAATCCGCCCAGCAATGCCGCCAACGCAATCCCCTGCCGGCCAAGCCACGCATTCAGCGCCGCCGTTCCGACCAGCACGGCCGCCGCCATCAGCGCCAGCGTCAGGGCCGCCTGCAACTTGAACGGCCGTCCGGGCTCGATCGGGGCCGCCGGCGGCTGGCGCATCGCCCTGAGCAGGAACATGGCGCCGTAGGCCAGCGCCGCGACACCGCTGCAGGCCAGGGGCACCATCAAGGCCTGTAATGTGGCCGGGCTGATCGCGAGCAGCACCGTCGCCATCAGCACCAGGGTGGAGATCGAGGATAGCACCGCCCCCGCCACCGCGGGCCCCATCAGCGACGGCTCGGCGACCACCCGCTGTCCCATGGCGCCGATGGTCAGCGTGCTGGAAATGAAGCCCGACGCGAAGCCAGCCAGCGGCAGTCCCAGGCGCGGTCCGAACAGCCGCAAGGCGACGTGACCGGCCGCGCTGACCGCCATCACCAGCACCGTGAACTTCCAGACGGTGCGCAGGTTCAGGGCCCGGAACGGCCCGAGGTAGGTGTCGGGCAGCATGGGCAGCACCACCAGCGCGGCAGCTGCCAGGATCAGCGCATCGACCATTTCCTCGCGGCTGAGGACCTTGCGCACGAACCGATGTAGGCGCGTGCGCGCCGCCAGCAGGATGGCGGCCGTCACGGCCAGGCCCGACGCCAGCACCGGGTCGCGCAGGCATAGGCCGCCCAGCAGCAGGTTCAACAGCAAGGCGGCCTGGGTGGCCATGCCCTGCCCCGTCCCGGTTGTCCGCGCGTGCGCCAGCAACAGCAGCCCCAACGCGGCCGCGGCCAACCCTACCAGCAGCGCGCCGCCCAGGTGCATGGAGACCGCGCCGAGCAATGACGTCAGGGCGAACGTGCGCACGCCGGCGGCCGGCCTGGCCAATGCGCCGCGCTTGCGCCGTTCGCGCTCCACGCCCATCAGCAAGCCGATGCCGAGCGCGATGGCGAACGGAAGTGGAGTCTGCGTGTCCATGATGTCACGTCAATACGGCGAAGACGGCGGGGCCGCCCGAAGCCTCATTGTTGCGCCAAAACGGCCCCGACGGGAATCGGCAATCCGGCCGATCCGGGCCCGGCGACCGATCTCAACGCCGGTTGACTCCCGTCAACATCGGCGCTGTCGCGCGCTCCTAACGTAAACCCACGGTAAACCCATTCCCCATTTCGGAGAACTCGCATGTATCAACGCATCCTCGTACCCGTCGACGGCAGCCCGACGTCGGAGCGCGGCCTGCAGGAGGCCATCCGCCTGGCCCTGCTGACGCATGCCCACCTGCGCCTGATCCACGTGATCGACGAAATGTCCTTCATGCTCGGCATCGACGCCTACGGCTACGCCGCTGGCGAACTGCTGGACCTGCTGCGCAAGGACGGCACCGAGATTCTGCAACAGGCCAGCGCCACCGTGCGCGCGCAAGGCGTGCCGGTCGACAGCGTGCTGTATGAGAACCTGGACAAGACCGTGCAGCAGCGCATCATCGCCGAAGCCGAACTGTGGAAGGCGGACCTCATCGTGATCGGCACGCACGGCCGTCGCGGCGTGCGCCGGCTGGTGCTGGGCAGCAGCGCCGAAGGCGTCCTGCGCACCTCGCCCGTGCCGGTGTTGCTGGTGCGCGCGCCAGAGGAATCCACGTGATTCTAGGGCGCCGCGCCTGGCGTCGCGGGGCGAGGTGATCCGGCATGCGCGCGCAGAGCCACCGGCCCGCGGCGGGCCGGCGCCAGGCGCGGGCGCGCCCGCCCGCTGCCTCGCCCTACGGTCCACGGCAGCTGGGGGCCGGCCTGATCACCGGCGCCGCCGACGACGATCCCAGCGGCATCGCCACCTATTCCCAGGCTGGCGCCCAGTTTGGCTACGCGATGCTGTGGACGATGCCGCTGACGCTGCCGCTGATGGTGGCTATCCAGCTCGTGAGCGCGCGGATCGGCTACGTGACGCGGCGCGGCCTGGCGGCCAACATCAAGCGCGCCTTCCCGCCAGCCGTATTGTGGATGGTCGTCGGGCTGCTGGTGACGGCCAACATCCTCAACCTAGCGGCGGACATTGCCGCAATGGCGCAGGCGCTGCACCTGGTGGTGGGCGGCCCGCGTGGCGCCTATGCCGTCGGCTTCGGCGCGCTGTGCCTGGCGTTGCAGGTGTTCATGCGCTACCACGCCTATGTGCGCTGGCTGAAATGGCTGACGCTGGCCCTGCTGGCCTACGTCGCTGTGGCCTTTACCGTCGAGCTGGACTGGCGCGAGCTGGCGTGGCAACTGGCTCTGCCTGGCTGGGCGGTCGGCCATGACGCCCTGGTGATGATCGTGGCGGTGTTCGGCACCACCATCAGCCCCTATCTGTTCTTCTGGCAGGCCGCGCTCGAGATGGAATCGGGCCGGGACGGCCGGCCGCGCGCGCGCGGCGAAGTGCGGCGGCAGTTGCGGCGTATTCGCGCCGACACGCTGGTCGGCATGACGTTCTCGAATCTGATCGGCTTTTTCATCATTCTGGCCACCGCCGCCACGCTGCACGCCGGCGGCGGCGTCCGCATCGAAACCTCGGCGCAGGCGGCCGAGGCGCTGCGGCCCGTGGCCGGCGACCTCTGCTTCCTGTTGTTCTGCCTGGGCATCGTCGGCACCGGCCTGTTGGCGGTGCCGGTGCTGGCCGGATCGGCCGCGTATGCGGTGGCCGAGGCCGCTGGCCTGCCCGCCAGCCTGGATGCCCGGCTGGAGCGGGGCGAAGGCCACGCGTTCTACGCGGTCATCGCCGCCGCGACGGCCGGCGGCGTGGCGCTGTGCTTCGCGCCGGTCGATCCGGTCGAGGAATTGTTCTGGGCCGCGGTCCTCAACGGCGTGGTGGCCCTGCCCATCATGGCCGTGATGATGCTGCTGGCCTCGCGGCGCGCCGTGATGGGCGCGCATGTGATCGGGCCGCGCCTGCGGCTGGCGGGATGGTGCGCCACGGTGGCGATGGGGTTCGTCGTCGCCGCCATGCTGCTCACGGTCTAGCGGCGCGCCGCGCTGCCGCCCCCGGCGCAGGCCGCTGGGGCGTCCCCGCACATGACCAGCGGAACCTTGATGAACTGGCTGCCTGACAGGAACAAGCCGCGCAACAGGCGATCCGCCGACAGGATGAAGCCGGCGATCGGCGCGACCGTGGGCGCGCGCGGCCCCGCCATGGCGCTTTCGTCCAGGATCTGGATGGTGCCGTTCTCACCCTCGATCCAACCGGGACCGGCCAGGAACGCGCGCAACGCGTCGTGGGCGGAAAAAAACAGCACGACGGCCTTGCCATCGAGGCCGAGAATAGCGCCGGCCGGACCCACGATGACGTTGTAATAGGTGCGCTCGCCGCTGGCTTCGATCAGGACGCCGCGCCCGTAGGCCACGCCCAGGATGCCGCCGTCGGCGCGCAGGCCGGGCACCACCAGCACGCCGAAGGCGCGCGCCACCAGCGCATGCGCGGGGGGCGAGAGCCGGTACAGCCGCGACAGGGTGGCCTCGGCTTCACGGTCGACCCGGTCCAGCATCGCGGGGGGGACCGCCAGCGGGCCCGGGGCCGGCTGCGCCCGCGCGGCGCTGGTCACCAGCAAGGCCAGCAGGAGAAAGAGCAGCAACAGGAGGATGGGCTTTTTCATGACGCGCTCCCGTGATGGGCGGCATGGCGGGCGCGGGAGCGCCGCCTGGCCGAGAGTCACCTTGATTGACGCACGGGCGCGCCGACCCGCTGTTGACAAGTGTCAACCAGCCGGCGGCGCGGCGATGCTACACCGGGTTGTCGGCGCGGCCATCCGGGACGCACCGCCCGCCTTGCGAGGACGCGCGTCATGCCGCCATCCGCGGATATCTCCGACCTGGTCTTCGCCGACCGCTATGCCCGGCCCGGTGAAGCGACGCGGCTCGACACCTACCGCCGGGTAGCGACAGCCCTGGCGCGCTGCGAGGCCGCGCCCGACCGCGCCCGCCACGCCGCGCGCTTCTTCGATAACTTCCTGGCGGGCGCTATCGGCGCCGGCCGCATCATGGCCAACGCCGGCGCCGGCGACGACGCCACCATGGTGAATTGCTTCGTGCAGCCGGCCACCGAGCCGGCGCTGGGGTGGCCGGGCGGTGTCGACGTCGCGTTGGCGCGCGCCGCGCGTACCCTGGGCATGGGGGGCGGCGTGGGCTACGACTTCACCCCGGTGCCGCCGGTGGGAACCGGCGCGGGCGGAGTCTGCGCCGTCATCGACCGCTACGACCAGGCCTGCCAGGCGCTCGCCGCAACCGGGCGCCGCCGTGGCGCGCAGATGGCCGTGCTGGGGGGCGACCACCCCGATCTGCCGGAGTTCCTGGGGGCCAAGGCAGGCCGGCGCCGCTGGCCGACGTTCAACCTTTCCGTGGCGCTGAGCGATCGCTTCTTGCGGGCGGTGGAACAAGACGCGTCCTGGGATCTGCGCCACGCCTGCCCGCCGGCGCCTGGCGCGGCAGGGCCGCAGGCAGGCCGCGACAGCGACGGCTGCTGGCGCTACACGCGCCTGCCGGCGAGGCAGCTATGGGAGCAAATCACCGCCGCGGCCTGGCGCGACGCCGAGCCGGGCGTGCTTTTCATCGATACCATCAACGCCCTGAACCCGCTGCGAGGCAGCGAATGGCTGGCCGCCACCAACCCCTGCGGTGAACAACCCTTGCCCGCCTATGGCAGCTGCGTGCTCGGCCCGATCCAAGTCTCGCGCTTCGTGCGCCATCCGTTCGGCGTGGGCGGGCCTGCCGGCTTCGACTTCAGCGCGCTGGCGCGGCGCGTGCGCATCCAGGTGCGGCTGCTGGACAACGTGCTGGAGCTGACCCACTGGCCCTTGCCCGAACAGGCCGCCGAAGCGCGGGCCAAGCGTCGCATCGGCGTCGGCCTGTCGGGCCTGGCCGACGCCCTGCTGATGCTGGGGTTGGACTATGGCGAGGCGCCCGCGCGGGCCTGCGCGGCGCGCATCGCGCGCTGCATCCGCGACAACGCCTATCTGGCATCGGCCGAATTGGCGGGCGAACGCGGCCCCTTCCCTGCATTCCGGCCGGCTCCCTACCTGGACGCGGACGCGGGTGCCCGCGCCCGGCCAGGCCTGCCGCCGGCCGTCCGGGCAGCCATCGCTCGACATGGCCTGCGCAACAGTCATCTGGTGTCGTTCGCGCCTACCGGCAGCGTCAGTATCGCCTTCTTCGACAATTGTTCGTCGGGGATCGAGGCGGTCCACGCCTGGCAATACCAACGCTGGCTGCGCCTGGGCGCGGGCGAGCCGGTTTCGGTGCTGGCGACCAACCCGGCCTGGCGCTTGTGGCATCGCCTGCACGGTGACGCAACGATCCTGCCGACCTGTTTCCGCCGCGCGGCCGAGCTGCCCGCCACCGCGCATCTGGCCATGCAGGCGGCCTTGCAATCCTGGGTCGATGCGGCGATTTCCAAGACCGTACCGTTACCGCCTGCCAGCACGCCAGCCGACGTCGGCGCCCTGTTCCTGCAGGCCTGGCGCCAAGGCGTGAAAGGCCTGACCGTGTTCCGGCCGGATCCGGCCATGGCAGCGGTGCTGGAACCGGCCCCGGACCTGGCTGGCGCGTGCGCGGCCGCCCGCGCGGCGGGCTGAGGGGCGGCGCGCTACGCGGCCGCCGGCGGTCTCGCGGGCGCGCCCTCCGCCAGGCGCCGCGCCACGCGCCCCTGCTTGCGCGCCGTCCAGAATGACGGCGATCGCAGGAAGCGCCTGCCGGCCTTGCGCGCCTCGGCCTGGGCCAGACGCCGCAGGCCTCGACAGGCGTCATCCAGGCCTTGGCGCGCCAGTTTGCCGGTGGCCAGGCTGACGCAGGTATCCGGGGCCAGCCGCGCCGCGGTGCGCAGGTCTTGTGTGCCGCCCAGCGCCGCCTGCAGGTCGGCCAGCCCCTTGGCATAGCGTTCGAGCCGGCGCGAGGGGCACAGCTGCAATAGCGCTTCGCTGGCATATCGCAGGCGTTTGGCCTCGATACGGGTCTGATGCTCGCGCCGGGCGCCCTGCCCCTCGGCCTCCAGGCAGCCGCGCAGCGTCGCGTCCCAGCGGCCGAGCCGACGGCGCATGGCGCGGTACAGCGCCTTGGGTTTGCGCTCGGCCAGGGCCGCGTGCATTTCGTCGCTGCGCTCGCGCAGCAGGCGCACCATGCCGTCGAAGCGCTCGCTGCGCAGGCTTGCATACATCTCGGCGTGCGCCACGTCCGAACGCGCCTGCGCCCGCCGCAGCGAAACCTCACGGTCGATATCCGGCTCGGCCTCGCACATCCGCGGCAGGACGTCGGCCATGAACACATCCCAATCACGCGCGCGCGACAGGGGCTGCATGGCCCAGGCGACCTCGCGGCGCAGCGCGCGCCGCAACGGCTGCCGGTCGGCCGGACGCGGCAACAAGTCGGACAAGGCGCACAAACGGCGCACGTAGATCCGCAGGTCATGGATGAGGTCGGGCGCGGCCTGCCCCACCGCTGCATCGCCTTCCCTCAAGCGCCGCACGCGCCCGTGGATCTCGCCGAACCAGGTCGCGGCAACGGCGTGCAGCCCGTCCTGCAAGGGAGATGGCGCGGCGGTGCCATTGCCACTGGGCCTGGCCCGCGGCGCCGGCTTGGCGCCGGCGGCTTCCCGCGCGCTGCCGCCGTTGGCCGCGGTGGGCTTGGTTGATCGCGTCATGACCGCGCTCCTCGTGATTGGGTCAATCCCACGGTACTCGCCCGCGCCCGGGGCTTATTGACGTTGGTCAAGCTTGCGCGGCCCCAAGGAGCGGCACGGCCCCAATTCTTGGCTTGACCAGACTCAATATGCGCCCTGCCCGAGGCGCGAGACTAGACCTGCGGAGCGCCTGGTTCCCTGTGGGCCGTGCCCGCACAGCCGCCGCTCCCTTCTTCCTCAGTTGCCATTGGAGATTCAACATGAAAGACGAAGAACTACGCCGCAATGTCCTGGATGCCCTGGAATTCGATCCGCGCATCGACGCCTCCGGCATCGGGGTCGCCGCGTCCGGCGGCGTCGTCACGCTGACCGGCCACGTCGGGACCTACAGCGAAAAGTACGACGCCGAACGGATCGTTTCGCATCTCAAAGGCGTCAAAGGCATTGCCCAGGACCTCGAAGTGCGCACCGCCCTGCAGCAGCAAAACTCGGATGACGAACTGGCCCGGCGCGCGATCAGCAGCATTGGCTGGAGCGGCTCGGTGCCGGACGGCAAAGTCCAGGTGAAAGTCCAGCAGGGCTGGGTCACCCTGACTGGCCAGGTCGCCTGGCACTATCAGCGCGCGGCCGCCGAAAGCGCGGTCCGGCGGCTGTCCGGGGTCAAGGGCGTTGCGAACCTGATCACCCTGGAAGCGGGAGTGCCGGTGGGCGATATCAAGGAACGTATCCAGAATGCGCTCAAGCGCAGCGCGGAGCTGGAGGCCAATGACATCCAGGTATCGGTGCACGACCGCAAGGTGACGCTGACCGGCAAGGTCAGGAGTTGGGCGGACCGGCACACCGCCGAACTGGCCGCCTGGAGCACCCCCAGCGTGGCGGGCGTGGATGACCGCCTGGAGATCCGCTGACCGTCGCCGGCACGGCCTTGCCGCGCGGTCCATGCGGGGCGGCGCGGCACGCTCGCCGGGCCGCCGCTATGGCCGTGGCGGACGTCAGGGAATCAGCACCGCGGTGGCTTGCAACCGCCCTTGGCGCAAGTCTTCCAGGGCCGCATTGGCATGTTCGAGCGGATAAGTGTGGATGTCGCAATGTACGCCCGCCGCCGAGGCGAGTGCCAGGAACTCCCGGCCATCCGCGCGCGTCAGGTTCGCCACCGACACCAGCTTGCGCTCGCCCCACAGCAGCCGGTAGGGAAATGCGGGAATATCCGTCATGTGGATCCCGCCGCAGACCACGCAGCCGCCTTTGCGCACCGCTTGCAAGGCCATCGGCACCAATTCGCCAAGGGGCGCGAAGATGATGGCCGCGTCCAGCGGCTCGGGCGGCGCCTGCCCACTGTCACCGGCCCACACCGCGCCTAGCGCCCGTGCATGCTGCTAGGCCGCCGTATCACCGGGCCGGGTGAAAGCATGGACACGGCGGCGCTGCCACGCGCAGACCCGGGCCAGCACCTGGCCCGCCGAGCCAAAGCCGTACAGGCCCAGACGCGTCGCTTCGCCGGCCGCGCGCAGGGCACGCCAGCCGATCAGGCCGGCGCACATCCACGCCGCCATCGACTCGGCCGCGCCATCCTGCGGCAGCGGGTAAAGATAGGCGGCCTCGGCCAGCATGTGCGAGGCAAAGCCGCCGTCCGGTGTGTAGCCGGTGAAAGCGGCCGCGTCGCACAGGTTTTCGCGGCCGCAAAGGCAGAATGCGCAGCGTCCGCAGGTCCACGCCAGCCAGGCGGCGCCCATCCGCCTGCCCAATAGGCCGGGATCAACGCCCGCGCCGGTCTCCTCGACCACCCCGACCACTTCGTGGCCGGGCGTGACGGGATAGCGCAAGCCTGGCAGGTCGCCGTCCACGACATGCAGGTCCGTGCGGCAGACGGCGCACGCCTCGACCCGAGCCGTACCTGGCCCGCGGCCGGCCGCGGCGTGGGCCGCCGCTCCAGTGCCAGCGCCGCGCCCCGCGTCCGTTGCGACATGACTCGCATGGCTGGGCGCGCCGCGACGGGGTCAGCCCACCACCAGCCTGTCGGCCACCTCGACCACGCCCGGGGCCGACCAGGCGGCGCGTTCAGCCGCGCCCCGCTCGCTCCAGCTGTTGACGCAGCCGTTCAGGGTCACCTTGTTGTCCTGCACACTGACCTGGACCCGGTTGGCTTCCAGCTGGGCGCTGCGCAGCAAGGCGTCTTCGATGCGCCGCTTGATGTCGCCGGCGCGCACGCTGGGCACGACTTCGATCGTGTTCGAAATGCCGATCACGCCCGAAAGCTTGCGCACTGCGCGTTCGGCGGCGTCACGCTGGTAGAACCAGTCGACGCTGCCGCTCAGGGTGACCCAGCCCTTTTGCACGGTGACCTGCACCTTGCCATCGGGCACGGTGGCGTCCCAGGCAATGATGCTCAGCGCGCGCGCGGCGATCTGGTCGTCCGCCAGCTGTTTGGCCGCCGCGGTGCGCACCTGGATTTCCTGGGCGATGCCGCGCACGCCCTTTACATGCCGCACCGTATGTTCGGCGGCCAGTTTCTGCGCGTAACTGCCGACGTGGCCACTGAGCGTCACCACGCCGTTCTCCACCGCCACGCCGATATGCAGGTCGTCGATGCTGGGTTCGAACGCCAGCGCCTGCAGCACCCGCTCCCGCAGTCCTTCGTCACTCATGATGTTCTCCTGGTCTCGTGACCGGCCGGATCCGGCCGGTGTGCATCGCCAGGGCGCTTCGCGCCCCTTGCCCGTTGCAGCTCGGTGCGTGGCGCTATTCAATCCGCAGCGTCTTGCCTTGGCTGCCCGCCATTTTCGGCAGCGTCAGCACCAGCACGCCGTTTTCGCAGGCCGCCTTGGCGGCGGACGAATCGATCGGGCTTGCCAGGGTGATCGAACGTTCGATCTGGCCCCAGTAGCGCTCCCTGCGCAGGACCTTGCCCTCTTCCTTGACTTCGCTGTGCTGCTCCTTGTTGGCGGAAATCATGACGGTGGCGCCGTCGATCTGCACCGAGATGTCCTTCTTGTCGACGCCGGGCAATTCGGCTTTCAGGACATACTTGTCGCCATCCTCGGTGACGTCGAGGTCCATGCGCGGTGATTCGCCGTCGGCGCGTTGCCGCATCGGCCGCAGGAAAGCCTGGAAGACGTCCGCGAACGGGTCGGCGGAGACGGCACTGTAGGGGGTGAGACGAGACATGATGGCTCCTTCGATAACGGTGTGGACACACCTGTCCCGCCATCTTGAGCCGTGGCCGGCGGGGGCCATTGACCTTTGTCAAGCCGGAATCGCGCCCTCGCCTTTTTCCGTCACCACGATTTTTATTCAATGATTCTCGAATCATTGTATTATCCCGCCATGAATGAAGATCAAACCGTTCTCGCCCTTGGCGCCCTGGCCCACACCCAGCGGCTTCGCGTTTTTCGCGCGCTCGTGGTGGCTGGCCTCGGCGGCCTCACGCCCAGCGTGCTGGCCGACCAGCTGGACGTCGCCCGCAATACCTTGTCCTTCCATCTGAAAGAGCTGTCCCATGCCGGCCTGGTCACCATCGAGCAGCAAGGCCGCAATCTGATCTACCGGGCCGACTTCTCGCGGATGAACGGGCTGCTCGGCTATCTCACCGAACACTGCTGCCAAGGGGCTCCCTGCGAGATCTCCGACTCCAGCGGTTGCACAACCTGCTGATCCCCGAATATCCGATCCTCCACTCGTTGCCGCCAGGAATTTGCATGTCACGTTCTCCTTTCAAGGTACTGTTTCTCTGCACGGGCAATTCCGCGCGCTCCATCCTGGCCGAAGGCCTGCTCAACGGGCTGGGTGGCGACCGCTTCCAGGCCTATTCCGCTGGCAGTACGCCCAAGGGCGAAGTTCACCCGCTGGCGCTCTCCACGCTGAGCTCCTTTTCGCTGCCGACCGACGGCTATCGCAGCAAGAGTTGGGACGAGTTCGCGGCGCCCGAGGCGCCACGGATGGACTTCATCATCACTGTCTGCGACAACGCCGCCGGCGAGGTCTGCCCGATCTGGCCAGGTCAGCCCATGACGGCGCATTGGGGCGTTCCCGACCCCGCGGCCCACGAAGGAACCGAGCAAGCGCGCCGCAAGGCGTTCCAGGATGCCGCGCGCGTACTCAAGCGCCGCATCGAGCTGTTCCTTTCCCTGCCCATGGAACGCCTGGACGCGATGTCGCTCCAGGCCGAATTGCGTGGTATCGGCAAGGCCCGGGAGTAAGTCATGTCATCCAATGCACAGGCAGCCGCGAGCGCCCCGCGGACGCGGGGCGGGATGAGCCTCTTCGAGCGTTACCTGACGCTCTGGGTGTTTCTCTGTATCGTCCTGGGCGTGGTCCTTGGCCAGCTCATGCCGGCCTTGTTCCAGGCGATCGGGCATCTCGAAGTCGCGCAGGTCAATCTTCCCGTCGGCCTGCTGATCTGGGTAATGATCATCCCGATGCTGCTCAAAGTCGATTTCGGCGCGCTCGGCCAGGTCCGGCAGCATTGGCGCGGCATCGGCGTGACGCTGTTCATCAATTGGGCGGTCAAGCCGTTCTCGATGGCATTCCTGGGATGGCTGTTCATCCGCCAGGTCTTTTCCCCCTGGCTGCCGGCCGACCAGCTGGATAGCTACATCGCGGGCCTGATCCTGCTCGCCGCCGCGCCGTGTACCGCGATGGTGTTCGTCTGGAGCCGGCTGACGGGCGGCGATCCGGTATTCACGCTATCGCAGGTCGCGCTGAACGACACGATCATGGTGTTCGCATTCGCGCCCATCGTGGGATTGCTGCTCGGCCTGTCGGCCATCTCCGTACCCTGGGACACCCTGCTTGTGTCGGTCGGGCTGTACATCGTCATCCCGGTCATCATCGCCCAGCTCTGGCGCCGCGCGTTGCTGCGTCGCGGGCAGCAGGCGTTCGAGGCGGCCCTGGCCCGGATCGGACCGTTCTCGATGGCCGCCCTGCTCCTGACGCTGGTGCTGCTGTTTGCGTTCCAGGGCGAAGCGATCATCGGGCAGCCGCTGGTGATCGCCATGCTGGCGGTGCCGATCCTGATCCAGGTGCTGTTCAATTCGGGGCTGGCGTACTGGCTCAATCGTCGCCTGGGCGAAAAGCACGACATTGCCTGCCCGTCGGCGCTGATCGGAGCCTCCAACTTCTTCGAGCTCGCCGTCGCCGCCGCGATCAGCCTGTTCGGATTCCAGTCCGGCGCCGCGCTGGCGACCGTGGTGGGCGTGCTGATCGAGGTGCCGTTGATGTTGCTGGTCGTACGGGTGGTGAACCAGTCCAGGGACTGGTATGACGCGGGCGCCAAGCGGAGCTGACCGGTGACGGGCGCCCCCGTCCGGGTCGTCGGCGCCCTGGGCACCGCCCAGACGCTGGCCTGGGCCTCCTCCTACTATCTGCCTGCCATGCTGGCGGCGCCGATGGCGGCTGATCTGGGCGTTGCGACGCCTACCGTCTTCGCGGCCTTTTCCGGCGCGATGGTGGTGTCGGCCCTGGTCGGCCCGTGGGCGGGGCTGGCGATCGACCGCCACGGTGGCCGCGTGGTGCTGGCCGGCACCAGCCTGGTATTCGCGCTCGGATTGGGCATGCTGGGTTTTGCCCAGGGTCTTTGGACGATGGTCATCGCCTGGCTCGTCATTGGCGCAGCGATGGGCGCCGGCCTGTACGAGGCGGCGTTCTCCAGCCTGGTTCGCCTGTATGGACAGCACGCCCGCGGCGCGATCACGGGCATTACGCTGCTCGCCGGATTTGCCAGCACCGTCGGCTGGCCGCTGTCGGCCTGGATGGAAGCTCGGTTCGGGTGGCGCAACGCGTGCCTCGGGTGGGCCGGCATACATTTGCTGATCGGCTTGCCGCTGAACGCCTGGCTGCCCACGCTGCCGTCCCCGGCGCAGCCCGAACGGACTGCCGCCGCGGACCCCGCGCAGGCGATTGCGTCGGCATCCCCTTCCCCCGTTGCCGCGGCCGGGGGGGCTGGATACGCGACCGCCCTGCTCGCCTTCGTGTTCGCCGCAACCTGGTTCATCAGCACCGCGATGGCCACGCATTTGCCGCGGATGCTGGAGGCTGCCGGCGCCACGCTCGCCGCCGCGGTCGCCGTGGGCGCCCTCGTCGGTCCCGCGCAGGTGGCCGGCCGCGTGCTGGAGTTCGGGTTCCTGCGGCGCGTCCACCCATTGCTGTCGGCGCGCCTGGCCGCGCTGGCACACCCCGCCGGCGTGACCGTGCTGTTGATGGCGGGGCCGGTGGCGGCCCCCCTTTTCGCGATCCTGCATGGGGCGGGCAACGGCATCCTCACCATCGCGAAGGGCACCTTGCCGCTGGTGCTGTTTGGCGCCCAGGGCTATGGCGCGCGCCAGGGCTGGCTGATGCTGCCGGCCCGCATCGCCCAGGCGCTTGCCCCGCTGCTTTTCGGGCTGGCGCTGGACGCCTGGGGGGCCAACGCTTTGTGGCTGTCCGGCGCCATCGGCCTGGCTGCCTGTGGCGCGCTGATGCTGCTGCGCGGCCCGACCCACACACATTGAAATTCCCGTCTTGCGTCAAGAGAGGCATTGCATGAGTTCCACTCCCATTCATCACAACCACATGGAAGGCATTACGCCGGCAGCGTTCGCCGACCTGCCCAACATCGATCCATCCCGGTTCAACCGGCCGTCCCCCGGGGAATTGTTCTCTCCCCGGCGCGCCACGCACGCGCCGCGCTTCCTGCTGCTGTATGGCTCGTTGCGCGAGCGTTCCTACAGCCGCCTGGCCGCCGAGGAATCCGCGCGGCTGCTTCAAGCGCTGGGAGGCGAAACCCGCATTTTCAACCCGTCCGGGCTGCCGCTGGTCGACGACGCCAGCGATGATCACCCCAAAGTCCGCGAGCTTCACGAGCTGGTCCAGTGGTCGGAAGGCATGGTGTGGAGTTCGCCGGAGCGCCACGGCGCCATGACCGGCCTGATGAAGACGCAGATCGACTGGATTCCGCTGTCGGTGGGCGCGGTGCGCCCGACCCAGGGCAAGACACTGGCCGTCATGCAGGTGTCCGGCGGCTCGCAGTCGTTCAATGCCGTGAACCAGATGCGGGTGCTGGGCCGCTGGATGCGGATGCTGACGATACCCAACCAATCCTCGGTCGCCAAGGCCTACCAGGAGTTCAACGATGCTGGGCGGATGAAGCCCTCGCCCTACTATGACCGCATCGTTGACGTCGTCGAAGAACTGATGAAATTCACCTTGCTCACGCGTGACGTCGCGCCCTACCTCGTGGACCGCTACAGCGAACGCAAGGAAACCGCCGCGGCGCTGTCGCACCGGATGCGGCAAGCCTCCATCTAGACGACCCCTGGCGTCCCCCCTTCGCGGCATTCAGCCCGGGTGGAACTTGTACAGCGCATACGCCAGAAAACCCGCTCCCAGCGCCAGGTGGATGGCAATCCCCTGCCGCCCTTGCAGGATCGATGCCGGTTGCCTCGCGCGCACCAGGCAGGCGAGCAAGCCGGAATGCGCCAGCAGCAGCCCGACCGGCCACAGCGACAGGTAAAGCAGCACCCCGAGCGGATCGGGACCGTAGCCGTCGCCGTGGCGCGGCGCTTCGTAGACGGCGACGGTGATTGCCCAGACCGCCAGCGCCAGCAGGCTCGCCACGAAACTGATCCGGTAGTACAGAAACAAGGAACCCCCTTTGCTTTTCCCGGGGCGCCATCGGCCCCGGTTGTGGCATTCATGCAAACGTTCCCGGCTCAATTTCCCAGCAGCCGCACCGTCTGCGGGTTGTAGCCGGAATAGGCGCCGGCGCCGCAGGCCACGACCGCTCGCGCCTGCGGCGGCACGCCCGTGGCGCGCACGGCCAGGTCCCCCCCGCGCAGGCGCATTTCGCGGAACCGTTCCGCAGCCACCGACCCGTCGGGCAGGAAATACAGCCGCACGCGTGGCAGGCCCTTGTCGGGATCGGCCTGGCTCGCGGCGCTGAAGGCGGGCACCACCACCCTCGCCTCCTGCCAGCGCGACGGATCCTGCAGCGTCTGCCAGCGCACGCGCAGCGGCTGTTCCAGGTCCAGCATCGCGGGGCTGCCGCCGCGCGCCGGATCGCAAGGCTGGCCAGCCTGGCTGCGCGCGGGATCGCCGCCCAGATCCAGCGTCTGGCCGTTGATCTCCAGGCGGGCGATGGCGTGCGGGCTGTGGTTGTCCAGGCTGACGATGGCCAGCCCGGCAACGCGGGCCGCGGTCATGGCGTCCTCGGTGCTGGCGGCAAAGCGGCCGAGGCTGGGCGCCACCTCGACGCGATCGGGGTAATGGAAGTATTGATAGACCAGCAGCGCCGCTTCGCCGTAGGCGAATGCCGGCAGCAGCTTGCCCAGGTCGGGCGCGGGCAGGCGTCGCAGCGGCAGGGAATCGCCGGCCTGGCCGTCCTGCGAGGAATACGCATAGCGCTCGACGCCCGGCTTCAGGTGTGCGCCAGCGTACGGAAACGTGCCGGCGGCAACCAGGTCCGGACCGGGATAGCGGCGAAAACGCGAGAAGCGGTCGTTTGTCGCCGAAGCGGGTTCCATATAGGGCTGGCCGCCGCCGTCGGTCGAGGATCCGGCGCGATAGTCCAGCCAGAGCGTGCGTCCGCTGAAGTTGACGTGGTTCTCGGTGATCGCCGGGTTGGCGCCGCGGAAGCGGTCGGCGCCGGCCCGCCGGATCTGGTCGTCGATCGGCACGATCATCAACGCCACCAAAGATGGCAGGAACAACAGTCCGTGCACCCTAGCGGGCACCTGGCCGCGATCCCGCACCAGGTACACGATCCAGGTCAGCACCAGCACGATGGCCAGCGGTCCGCCGAACAGGACGCCATATGACAACAGCGCCGCCATGCCCCAGCCGAGGTTGTCGCTGGAGACGGCCACCAGCCCCAGGAATGCCAGGAGCGTTGCCAGCAGCAGCGACACGATGATGCCAAACAGATAGTTCTTGGTCTTCAAATCGATAAGGCCTCGTCGGATGCCCGATGCGGGCGGCGGGGTCTTGCGCGGCGGACACGGCGGTCCGGCCGCGCCCACGATAACAGAGACGAGGGTCCAGGCGCGATCAGGCGGGGTCGGCGCGTCCGTCCGGCCAGGGATCGGCCCACGCCGGCAGGCGCATCAGGCCGTCGAGCCAGGCCACGATGCGCGGATACGGCGCCATCGGCATGCCGGCGGCCTTCCAGTACGCCGCCATCGACGCCAGCTGGAAGTCGGCGATGGTCAGCCGGCCACAGGCGACCTGTTCGCGGTCGCGCAGATGGGTATCGAGGACCGCGGCATAGCGGTCGAAGGCTTTTTCCTTGCCGGCCAGTTCGCCGGCGTCCGGCGGGCCGATGCCAAAGGTCGATTTGACGATGTGCTCGAAATAATACGGAGCGACCGCCGGGGCCCAATGACAGTCGTTCCATGACAGCCAGCGCAGCACCTCGATCTGTTCCCGCGTATCGGCGGGCCACATGTCCGAGCCGGCCTTGACGCACAGGTACGCCATGATCGCGGACGACTCCCACAGATGGTAATCGCCGTCGACCAGGGTGGGCACCTTCATGTTGGGATTGATGGCGGCGTACTCCGGCCGCCGCAGCGCGCCCGCCATCAGGTCCATTTCGATGAATTCGGCCTCGATGCCCAGGTGCTTGACGAGCGCGAGGACGCGCCGCGGCGCCTGCGCCTGGATCCAGTAGATCTGCATGGGTTGCTCCTGCGGGGTGTCGATATGGTTGCCACTTGCGGAACACGATACTTCACTCGCCGCGGCCGTAGCACCCCAGGAACATCGCCACCGCCGAATCCACCACGCGGTCGCGCTCGGCCGGTCCCAGGGGTGGCTGTCCCAGCGTGACCTGCGGCCAGAAGGCGAAACTCTTGACCAGCCCCTGCAACTGATGGCCGGCGAACTCCGGGTCGACCTTGGCCAGTCGGCCGTCGGCGATGGCGGCACGGATCCAGGCGATCTCGCCGCCCTCCTTCGCGCCCATGCGGCAGACGATGGCCTGGGCCCGTTCCGGCGTGTGGATGATCTCCGCCATGGCGACGCGCGCCAGATCGATGAAATTCGGATCGCCCAACAGTTCCAGCTTCTCCATCAGCAACTGGCGCAACTGCGCGGCCAGCGGCTGGTCGGCGCGATACACGACGGTGGCGTTGGCAATGCTGCGGTTCCACAGCTGTTCCAGCATCAGCCCGAACAGTTCGTCCTTGCTGGGGAAATGGTTGTAGACCGTGCGTTTGGACACGCCGGCCGCGGCGGCGATGCGGTCCATGCTGGTGGCCTCGTAGCCCGCCGTGCGGAACTCCTCCACCGCGGCGCGGAGGATGGCTTCGCGCTTTCTGTCGGTGAGCCGCTGCGGTACTTCTGCCATGGGAAATGTCCTGATAGAGGGATAGCGAAAATTTTACACTCAGCGGTGTACTTTCATAAAAAAGGAAATTACACTGCTCGGTATA
>NZ_QHHO01000022.1:293418-307212 GCF_003184165.1 Achromobacter sp. RW408 | reverse complement strand
GTCCAGGCGTAGCGCGGGGCTGAAGTCCAGGGGGCGGGCGGCGGCGTCGCCGAAGATGCGGTGGCCGATGGCTTCGAGCTTGCCGCGCGGAATCTTCAGCAGCAGTTGTTCGCAGCCGGCTTCCCAGTGCAGTTTCAGGGCGCGGTTGGGGGCGATGACGGCGGCGCAGTCGGGGTGGGCGTCGACGCAGTCGGTGCCGCATTCGATGCGGGCGCGGCCGCGCAGCGGCACCTGCACCAGCATGAAGTCCTGCAGGCGGTCGGGTTCGATGTGGACTTCGGCGCCGTAGCGCAACGTACAGACGCTCAGGGCGCCGAAGCGGGCGCGGTTCAGTTCGGCGTCGACGCGGCCGCCTTTCCAGGTCAGGCGGTGTTCCTTGAGCGCTTCGGAGACGCGTTCGCGCGTTTCGGCGGGCTGGGTGGAACTGAAGACGCGTCGTTTGAGCAATGGCGCCAGCTCGATGCGGGACCAGCCGTGCATGGATGCCTCCGGGACGGGAACGCTCCCGTATCGCCGTCGAGCGTAATGCAATCGTCAAGCGTTTGGAATTAAGTGAATCCCGGATAGGCGTGCGCCGATTCGGATAGAGCCGCGCGCCCGGCCGTCCTAAGCTGGGGGTTGTTGGAAGGCGGCGCCGTGGCGCGTAAGCTGGCAGTTTTCATCGGTGGCTGGGTGTACCGACGGCAGACGGATTCTGTCAGCATTGCGCCGGCGGCGCCGGCGGATACCTGCGGGGTGGCTCATGAACGGAAAACTATGGCGCCGGCGCGCGCTGGCGGCGCTGGTCGCGGTGGGCTGTATGACGGCGGCCGGCGGCGCGTCGGCGGCGGACAAGATCAAGGTCGGCCTGCTGACCACGTTGTCGGGGCCGGGCGCGGCGCTGGGCAATGAGATCCGCGACGGCTTCAATCTTGCGCTGCAGCATACCGGCGGCAAGCTGGGCGGCCTGCCGGCCGAGGTGGTGGTGGCCGATGACCAGCAGAAGGCCGATGCCGGGCGCCAGGCGGTCGAGCGGCTGCTCAAGCGCGACAAGGTCGACGTCATGACGGGGATCGTGTTTTCCAACGTGCTGCTGCCGGTGATGCCGGCCATCCTGCAGTCGGGCACGATCTACCTCAGCACCAACACCGGGCCCGAGAACTATGCGGGCGCGGGTTGCAATCCGAATTTCTTCGCGGTGGCCTGGCAGAACGAGGACATCCCGGCGGCGATGGGCAAGTACGCCGCCGACCAGGGTTTCAAGCGGGTGGCGCTGATCGCGCCGGATTATCCGGGCGGGCGAGAGTCGCTCAATGGCTTCAAGCGCCTGTACAAGGGCGGTCTGTCGGAAGAGATCTATACCCAGCTGGGCCAGCTCGACTACGGCGTCGAGATCACGCGGCTGCGCGCCAGCAAGCCGGATGCCGTGTTTTTCTTTCTGCCCGGCGGCATGGGCGTGAATTTCATCAAGCAGTTCAACGGCGCCGGCCTGGGCAAGGAGATCGTGCTGCTGGCGCCGGGCTTCTCGGGCGACGAGGATACGATCGCGGCGGTGGGCGCGCCGATCGAAGGCCTGCATAACTCGTCGCAATGGGCGGCCGACCTGGACAACCCGGCCAACCGCAAGTTCGTCGAGGACTTCAGGAAAACCTACAACCGCACCCCCACGCTGTACGCCTCGCAGGGCTACGACGCCGCCATGCTGCTGGACAGCGCGGTCAGGCAGACCGGCGGCAAGCTGGGCGCCGATGCGCTGCGCCCGGCCCTGCGCCGCGCTGATTTCAAGTCGGTGCGCGGCGAATTCAAGTTCAATCGCAATCAGTACCCGATCCAGAACTACTACTTGCGCACCATCGTCAAGGGCGCGGACGGCAAGCTGGCCAACAAGCTGTCGGGCACGGTGCTGACGCAGTATCACGACCCGTTCGCCGCCGCCTGCCAGATGAAGTAAGGCAGGCGACGCACGCATCAGCACGCATCAAGGAGAGACGCATGACCGCAACCATCACGACGCGCGAGGTGACCATCGCCTCGCACGACGGCAAATCATTCAGCGCCTACCTGGCCGTGCCGGCCTCGGGCCACGGACCCGGGCTGGTGCTGTGCCAGGAGATATTCGGCATCAACGACTTCATGCGGCGCACCGCGCAGGCGCTGGCCGAGGAAGGCTACGTGGTGCTGGCGCCGGACCTGTTCTGGCGCCAGCAGCCCGGCATCCAGCTGACCGACGGCCCGGCCGACATGCCGCGCGCCTTCGAGCTGTATCAGCGTTTCGACGTCGAGCTGGGCGTCAAGGACATCGCCGCGACCCTGGCGGCGCTGCGCGCCCTGCCCGAGCAGCAGGGCGGCGCCGGCGTGCTGGGCTATTGCCTGGGCGGCAAGCTGGCCTACCTGGCCGCCTGCCGCACCGATGCCGACGTGGCCATCGGCTACTACGGCGTGGGCATCGAGGACAGCCTGGAAGAAGCCGCCAACCTGCGCGGCCGGCTGGTGCTGCACATCGCCGAAAAGGACGGCTTCTGTCCGCCGCCGGCGCGCCAGCGCATCCTGGAGGCGCTGGGCGGCAAGTCGAACGTCGAGCTGTACGTGTATCCCGGCATGGACCACGCCTTCGCCCGCACCGGCGGCGCGCACTATGACAAGCCGTCGGCGCTGATGGCGCACCAGCGCAGCATGGCCGCGCTGCAACGCGTGATCGGGCCGCAGTTCGATTATTCGTATCTGTGGGACAAGCACTGCGAATACGAGTTCGGCACCCGTGACGTGGCCGCGACCATGGCCACCATGGTGGCCGAGCCGTACGTCAACCACATCCCCACCATGACCGGCGGCGTGGGCTACCGCGAACTGTCGCGCTTCTATCAGCACCACTTCGTCAACAGCAATCCGCCCGACACCAGACTGGTGCCGTTGTCGCGCACCGTGGGCGCGACGCAGATCGTCGACGAACTGCTGTTCTGCTTCACTCACACCACCGAGATCGACTGGCTGCTGCCCGGCGTCGCGCCCACCGGCAAGTACGTCGAGATCCCGCTGGTGGCCATCGTCAAGTTCCGCGGCGACAAGCTCTGCCACGAACACATCTACTGGGACCAGGCCAGCGTGCTGGTGCAGATTGGCGTGCTCGATCCCAAGGGCCTGCCGGTGGCCGGCCGCGAGACCGCGCAGAAGCTGCTGGACGAGACCCTGCCTTCCAACACCCTGATGGCGCGCTGGAAAGACAGCGAGAACAAGTAGGAGACCGCCATGCCGTATAGCGATCAACAATTGGGCGAGATGGTGCGCGGCGACAGCGTGCACCGCGCCCTGTACACCGACCCGGCGATCTTCGAACTGGAGATGCAGCGCATCTACGGCCGCGCCTGGGTCTACGTCGGCCACGAAAGCCAGGTGCCCAAGACGGGCGACTATCACACCACGCGCCTGGGCGACCAGGACGTGCTGATGGTGCGCGCCAGCGACGGCCGCGTGCACGTCCTGTACAACCGCTGCCCGCACAAGGGCGCCAAGGTGGTGGCCGACGGCGACGGCTGCGTCGGCAAGTTCTTCCGCTGCCCGTACCACGCCTGGACCTTCAAGCTCGACGGCAGCCATCTCGGCGTGCCGCTCAAGCAGGGGCTGGAAGGCACCGCCTACGATCCCGCCGACCCCAGCTTCTCCATGCGCCGCCTGCCGCGCGTGGAAAGCTATCGCGGCTTCGTCTTCGCCAGTCAGGCGCGCGACGGCCAGGGCCTGGCGGAATTCCTGGGCGGCGTGCGCTCGTCGATCGACAACCTGTGCGACCGCTCGCCGGTGGGCGAAGTGGAAGTGGCCGGCGGCATTTTCCGCGTGATGCAGCGCTCGAACTGGAAGGTGTTCTACGAGAACCTGCACGACACCATGCACGCCCGCGTGACGCACGAATCGTCCTTCGCCGCCGCGCGCGACGAGGCCAAGGAAATCGGCGAGATGCCGTTCGAGCTGCACATCATGGACGGCAACGGCGAGCCCTACGAGTTCTGGGAAAAGCTGGAGCTGCGCGCCTACGACAACGGCCACGGCTACATGGAAGGCATCTTCAACCCGGGCGCGGCTGAACGCGACCCGGTGTCGCGCGCCCATTTCGAGGCGCTGACCGCGGCCTACGGCGCCGACCGCGCCCGCGAGATCCTCGGCATGAACCGCCACAACACCGTCATCTACGGCAGCGGCTCGCCGCACACGGTGTTCCAGCAGTTCCGCGTGATCCGGCCGATCGCCGTCGATCGCACGCTGATCGAGATCCAGACGTTCCGCTGCAAGGGCGCGCCGGACGGCGTGTTCAAACGCGCCATGCTGTACGCCAACGTCATCAATTCGCCGTCGTCCAACGTCATGCCGGACGACATCGAGCTCTACAACCGCTGCCAGGAAGGCAACGCCACCCGTGGCGGCGAGTGGGTCAGCATGCACCGCTACCACGGCACCGACCGCAGCGACGCCGACGGCATGGTGTCGGTCAACGGCACCAGCGAGCTGCCGATGCGCAACCAGTTCCGCGCCTGGAAAAACTACATGGAGGCCGGTCCCGTGGCGCCCGCACACGGCCAAGGAGAAGGCGCATGCTGCTAGACCTGGAGTTCGACGTATCCACCGCCAACCTGGCGCCGGCCGACGTGCCGGCCGAGGCCTATCACCGCATCGCCCAGTTCCTGTACCGCGAGGCGCGGCTGCTGGACGAGCGCCGCTACGACGACTGGCAGTCGCTGTGGACCGACGACGGCATGTACTGGATGCCGCGCGAGCCGGGTCAGTCCAGCCCCTACGACCACATCTCGCTGTTCTGGGAAGACCGCATGCTGCGCGACGTGCGCATCCGCCGGCTGCAACATCCGCGCAACTGGTCGCAGCAGCCGCCCACGCGCAGCGCGCGGCTGGTGGGCGCGGTGCAGGTCGAGGGCGTGGACGCCGGCGGCAACCTGGTGGTGCACTCGGCATTCCAGATGACCGAATGGCGCAAGCGCCAGCCGCGCCAGCTGGCCGGCCGCTACACCCACAAGCTGGCCGCCGATGGCGACGGCTGGCGCATCCGCATGAAGCGCGTGGACCTGGTGAACTGCGACGACGCGCACGACGTGTTCGAGGTGTTCGTGTGAGCGCGATCGACGCCGCGGTGCTGGCGCTGCACTACCAGAACGACGTGCTGCATCCCGAAGGCAAGATCCGCGTCGGGCTGGACGCCGATGGCGCGGTGCGCCAGCGCCTGCTGCGCGGCGCCGCCGACCTGCTCGACGGCGCCCGTAGCCATGGCCTGCCGATCGTGCACGTGCGCATCGCCTTCAGGCCCGACTATGCCGACCTGCTGCCCAACTGCGACATCTTCCGCAACGTCGCCAGCATCGGCGCCGTGGCCGAGGGGCAATGGGGCAGCGCCTTCTACGACGGCCTGCAACCGCTGGCCGGCAGCCCGCGCGAATTCGTGGTCAAGCACACCCGCATCAGCGCCTTCTACGGCACGCCGCTGGAAGAGACGCTGCGGCTGCTGGGCGCGCGCCGGCTGGTGGTGGCGGGCGTGGCCACCCACTCGGTGGTCGAGGGCACCGTGCGGCACGCGGCGGATATCGGTTTCAATGTCATGGTGGCCGAAGACGCCTGCGCTTCGGCCGATCCGGCGGTGCATGACGCTTCGCTGGCCAGCATGCGCCTGATCGCGCAGACCGGCTCGGTGGCGCAGGCGGTGCGCTGGGCGGCCACCGCGCACTGAACGAAGGACACATCATGGATTTTTCCGGCTTTCCCGGCCTGGCCGGCAAGACCGCCATCGTCACCGGCAGCACGCAGGGCCTGGGCGCGGACATCGCGCGCGGGCTGGCGGCGGCCGGCGCCAACGTGGTGCTGGTGGGGCGCAACGCGCAGGCGGGGCAGGCGTTGGCCGCCGCCCTGGGCGACCGCGCGTTGTTCCACGAGACCGACATCGGCCAGGACGACCAGATCCGCCACTGCCTGAATGCCGCGCTGGCGCGCTTCGGCCGCGTCGACATCCTGGTGAACAACGCCTGCCAGTACAACGATCGCGGGCTGGCCTCCAGCCGCGAGGAATGGCACGCCACGCTCGACACCAACCTGGTGTCGGCCGCCATCTTCACGCAGATGGCGGCGCCGCTGCTGCCGCGCGGCGGCGTGGTGGTCAACCTGGGCAGCACCGGCGGCAAGTTCGGCGCGGCCGGGCGCGCGCTGTATCCGGCCTCCAAGGCGGCCTTGCTGCAGATCACCAAGAACTTCGCCGTGGAACTGGCGCCGGCCGGCATCCGCGTGCTGGCGGTGTCGCCGGCCTGGACCTGGTCGCCGTCGGTCGAACAACTGGCCGGCGGCTCGCGCGAAGCCGCCGACGCGGTCGGCGCGCACTTCCATCCGCTGGGCCGGGTCGGCTCGGGCGAGGAGATCGCGGCGGCGGTGTGTTTCGCCTGCTCCGACGCGGCCTCGTGGATGACGGGCGTGGATATCCCGGTGGACGGCGGTTTCTCGATCCTGGGGCCGGACCGCGGCATTTCGCCGCGCGCCTGGTTCAAGCAGTTGGCGCCCTGAGGCGGGCTGCCGGCCGGAGGGACGCGGGATCGGACCGCGCGGGCATGGCCGGCATCGCGCCGCGATCCCGGCGCGGGCCGGGGGGCGCCGGGGCGTGATGCCGGGGGCCGGCCAGGCCGCGGGGCGCGCGTCAGCGGATGACGATCTCGCCTTCTTCCAGGGCGGCCTTGCCTCCCACCTGGTCTTCCAGGAATTCCTGCATGCGGTTGCCCACCTGGATCTTGGTGCCGCCGCAAAAGCGCCGCGCGGCGATGATGGTGGCCGTATGCAGCGGCTGCAGGTCGCGGATCAGCTGGGCTTCTTCCTCGTCCAGTTCGATCAGGTCGCGGCCCAGCTTGGTGTGGGTGTTGCGGGCGCGCTCGACCACGTCGCCGGCGGCGCGTCCGGGGTTGGCGTGCAGGAACAGCAGTAGCTGTTCGAGCTTGGCCTTTTCCTCGTTCATCTTCAGGCGCTTGCGCGTCAGCGCCGAACGCTTGATGTCGGCATGCGGATCCAGGCCGGCCTGCACCAGCGTGGGCACGCCCGCCGGCGAACCGATGGTGCCGGCGCGCACCGATTGCAGGGCGCGGGTCTGGCCGCCGGTGATGGCGGTCTGCTGGGTATTGGGCGGGCCGACGTTGACGCTGCCGCCGGCGGCGATGCTGCTCTGGCGGATCTCGCGTTCCACTTCCACGTTCTGGCCGGCGCTGATGATGGCGTTGGTGATGAAGCGGGCCCGCACTTCGCCGCCACAGACGATGTGGGCGGTGCGCGCGGCGGTGTTGGCGGCCCCGCCACCGGCGCCGTCCGCCACGGCCTCGGCCATGCCGATGATGCCGCCCTTGACCGTGACGTTGCCGCCGGCCTCGACCAGCGCGGCCTCCATGGTGCCGTTGACGACCACGTCGCCGGTCACCCGCACTTCCATGGTGGCGCTGATGTCGCCGCGCACCTGCAGCGAACCCTGGAAGTTGATGTTGCCGGTGGACAGGTCGACCGCGTCGACCTCGACCACCGGATTGACCTGCGCGCCCTGGTGGATCAGCTTGGGCGAGCCGGCGATGGCGGCGCGCAGCAGGTTGGGGTCTTCCGGATCGATCTCGACGCCGGACATCTCGGCATTGAACGGCGTGTCGGGCAGTTCATCCGGCAGCACCGGCTGGCCCAGCACGTTGCAGCCGTCGATGCCGGGCAGCGGCGGAATGCGGCGCATCAGCGGCATGCCCGGGGTCACCAGCAACAGGCTGCCGAGGTCGCGGTAGTCGATCTGGGCCAGTTCGTCGATTTCCTGCGCGCGCGGCTTCAGGCGGTCCAGCAGGCTCTCGAAGCGGGTCGGGGTGCCGCGCGTGGGCGGCGTGCCTTGCGCGATCAGCACGGTCTGCGCGCCGCCGCGCTCGACGGCTTCGGCCAGTTCCTTTTCCAGCACGCCGTGGACGATGCCCTGGTCGGCGATGGCCTGGCGCAGCACGGCCAGGGCCACCGGCTTGCCGCCCTTGGGCGGATGCAGCGTGACCAGGGCGGACATGCAGGTCGCGTCCACTTCCAGGTCGAACGAACCGTCGATCAGCTTGCCCACCGGCACCTGGACCGGTTCGGCGGCGTGGCGGCACAGGTCGATGAAGGCGATGACGGCGTGGTTGTCCAGCGCCTCCGTCGACCAGCCCTGGGCAGTGGCCAGGGCGGCAAGGGTATCCCAGCTGGGCAGGGTGGCGGCCAGCGGAGCGGCGATGACGGTGTCCGAGGCTTCGGCCGATTCGCCTTCGGACGGCGCGGCCGGGGGCGCGTTGGCGCCCTCCGGGGCGGATGGCGGCGTGTAGATCGCCGTCAGGACGTTGGTAGTGGCATCCAGCACCAGCTGGAGCGTGTTGTCTGCGCCCATCTCCGCCTCCCGCCCGGCGGTCTGCGCCGGGTTCCATTCATTTAGTAATTAAACGAAATATTGCGACATGTTAACCCATGAATCCGGGGCTACTGCGCAGTAGAAGGGGGCTGGAGGGCATAAAAAGATGTAGGTCCGGCCCTTATTTCAGACGGATTGCCGCCCGAGTCGCTGGGGGGGCGGGGCGCGCTCGAACCGCAACGCCAGCGCGTCCTAGTCCATAGGCAGGAGCGACAAAGCGCGCGCAGCGGCTCAGCATAGGCGTTCGATCCCGCGTCCCCGGACGCCGCCGGAGCCTCGATGCCATGTCATCCCCCTTTTCCTTCTCGTCGGCCAGGCCGCGCCGCTGTCGTGGGCGCGTGGCCGGCCTGGTGATCGCGGCCCTGGTGGCCGGGGTGGCGGCGCTGGCGCCCGCCGGCGGCGCCAGCGCCGCAGAAATTTATCGTTACAAAGATCCGTTCGGCGTCTGGCGCGCCATGAAGGTGCCCAATGGCTATGCCAAGTATTACAAGCGCGCCCAGGTCCGCACCGCGCTGCGCGGCTCCCGCCTCAAAGTCTGCCTGGACTGCGAACCGCGTGCGGGTGACGGCGCGAGCCTGCTGACCCTGGGCGATCGCGCCGCCCGTTGGCGGGCGGCGCCGCCGTCCACCGCGCATGACGAATTGATCGCGCAGGCAGCCAGGGATTCAGGCGTGGACCGGGCTTTGCTGACCGCCGTCATCGCGGTGGAATCCGGGTTCCGCAGCGATGCGCGCTCGCCCAAGGGGGCGCTGGGCCTGATGCAACTGATGCCGGCGACGGCGGCGACCCTGCTGGTGTCGGACGACATCGAGCGGGCGCTGGTGGATCCGGCCACCAACGTGAAGGCGGGTTCAAGCCTGCTGCGGCGCCTGATCGACCAGTATCCCAACCGCCTGGACCTGGCGCTGGCGGCCTACAACGCGGGCGAGGGCGCGGTGCGCAAGTACGACGCGGTGCCGCCCTATGCCGAGACCCAGCAGTACGTGCGCAACGTCACGGCGCTGTACCAGCAATACAAGACACCCTAGGGCTGGATACAAAAACGCCCCGCAAGCCCTTCCAGGGCCGCCAGGGCGTGTTGCAGCGCGTTCGGCAGGCCGGGACCCGCCGGCGCGCCTCGCGCCGCGCTCAGACCGTCGCGAAGACCTTCTCGGCGATATCCAGGGTGGCCTGGATGACGGCGTCGTCGTGCGTGGCCGAGACGAAGCCGGCCTCGAACGCCGACGGCGCGAAATGCACGCCGTGGTCCAGCATGGCGTGGAAAAAGCGGTTGAAGCGCGCCGTGTCGCAGGCCGAGACCTCGGCGAACGTGGCCGGCACCTTGTCGCTGAAGTAGATGCCGAACATGCCGCCGACCGAATCGGCCGAGAACGCCAGGCCGGCGGCGCGGGCGCGTTCCTGCAGTCCCTGGGCCAGCTTGGCGGTCTGCGCCGCCAGCTTGTCGTAGAAGCCGGGCGCGGCGATCAGGCGCAGCGTGGCCAGGCCGGCGGCCACGGCCACCGGGTTGCCGGACAGCGTGCCCGCCTGATAGACGCCGCCCAACGGCGCGATGTGTTTCATGATCTCGGCGCTGCCGCCGAAGGCGCCCACCGGCATGCCGCCGCCGATCACCTTGGCCAGCGTGGTCAGGTCGGGCTTGACGCCCGACAGGCCCTGCACGCCCTGCGGGCCGACGCGGAAACCGGTCATGACCTCGTCGAAGATCAGCAGCGCGCCGTGCTGCGTGCAGACCTCGCGCAGCCCTTCCAGGAAGCCGGCGGCCGGCTTGATCAGGTTCATGTTGCCGGCGATCGGCTCGACGATGATGCAGGCGATGTCGGCGCCGTGCTGGGCGAAGGCCTCGCGCACCGCGTCCAGGTTGTTGTATTCCAGGGTCAGCGTGTGCGAGACGAACTCGGGCGGCACGCCGGCCGAGCTGGGGTTGCCGAAGGTCAGCAGGCCCGAGCCGGCCTTGACCAGCAGGCTGTCGGAGTGGCCGTGGTAGCAGCCCTCGAACTTGACGATCTTGTTGCGGCCGGTGGCGCCGCGCGCCAGGCGGATGGCCGTCATGGTGGCCTCGGTGCCGGAGCTGACCAGGCGCACCTGTTCCAGCGACGGCAGGCGCGCGATCAGCACCTCGGCCAGCTCGATCTCGGCCTCGGTGGGGGCGCCGAACGACAGGCCATTGACGGCCGCTTCCTGCACCGCGCGCACCACGTCCGGATGCGAATGGCCCAGGATGGCCGGGCCCCACGAGCCGACGTAGTCGATGTACTGCTTGTCTTCCGCGTCCCACACGTACGGGCCTTGCGCGCGCTTGATGAAGCGCGGCGTGCCGCCCACGGAGCGGAAGGCGCGCACGGGCGAGTTGACGCCACCGGGGATGCTGCGGCTGGCGCGTTCGAAAAGCTGGGCGTTACGTGACATGGCGGTCAGGGCTTCAGGTTGCGGTTGATGGAGTAGGGCGCGGCGCAGGCCGCGGCGGCGGCGCGGATGGCGGGCGCCTCGAACAGGCCGGTGATGACGGCGACCGAATCGGCGCCGGCGGCGGCCACCGACGCCACGTTCCCGGGCGTGATGCCGCCGATGGCGACCACCGCGGGGCGCGGCGCGTCGCGTTCCTCGACCAGCGCGCGGGCCTCGGTCAGGACCGACAGCGGCGCGCGCACGGTGTCCGGCTTGACGCGCGAGGCGAACATGGCGCCGAAGGCGATGTAGTCGGCGCCGGCGTCCAGCAGTTCGCGGGCGCGGCCCAGGTCGTCGTAGCTGGAGCCGCCCAGGATCAGGTCGGGGCCGGCTTCGGCGCGGATGCGGGCCAGGCTGTCGTCGTCGCGGCCGACATGGGCGCCGTCGGCGCCGACTTCCAGCGCCAGGCGCCAGTCGTCATTGATGAGGAACACCACGCCCAGCTCGCGGCACAGGGGCGCCAGGGCGCGCGCCTGCTCGGCGCGCACCGCGTCGGGCACGTCCTTGCGGCGCAGCTGCAGCGCGCGCATGCCGCCCTCGGCGGCCTGGCGCACCGCGCGCATCAGGCGCTCGGTGTCGTCCCATTCGGGGGTGACGCCGTACAGGCCGGCGGGAAAACGCAGGGCTTTCATTGCGGTTGGATCCGGTTGGGAATGCGCCGGCCCATGCCCGGCAGGAAGCTGGCGGCGACCGCCGCGTCGGCGTGGGCCAGGCCCTGGCGCACCGCCTCGGGCATTTCCAGGCCGCGCGCCAGCAGGGCGGTGATGGCGGTGGCCGCCAGGCCGCCGGCATCGCCGTTGCGGTCCGGGGGCGCCTGCCACGGCAGGGTGGTGGTCTGGCCGTTGGGGCCGAGCAGCACGTTGGCATGGTGGCCGGGCCGCTGCGGGCTGCCCAGCACCAGCACCCATTCGGCGCCGGCCGCCACCAGGGCGTGCATCGGCGACGGTGCGTCCCCGATATCGATGTCGCCGTCGGCATGCCATTGCGCCAGGCGCAGGTGTTCGACGATCAGCAGGTCGGTCTGCGGCAGCACCAGCTCAAGAACGGCCGCCAGCAGATCGTCGGCCTCGTCCTCGTCGGCGGCGTCGGCCGGCACCTGGGCGCGCTGGCCCAGGTGCAGCACCAGCGGCACCTGGCTGTAATCGGCCGCTACCTGGGCGGCCACGCTTGCCGTTTCGGCGGTGTATAGTCCGCCCACCTTGATCGCCTGTACCGACATGTCTTCGAGCAGGCAGCGGGCCTGGTCGTCGAGCAGGTCGGGCGACACGGGATGGATTTCTTCGATGCCGGCGGTATCCTGCACGGTCAGCGCCGTGACGGCCGCCAAGCCATGACAGCCCAGGCGGGCGCAGGTGACGGCATCCGCGGGCAAGCCGTCGGCGCCCGAAGGATCGAGCGGGCCGAAGACCAAAACGAGAGGGGGAGTAACGGGGGCCACGTGGACAGCGCTAGAGTAAGGGTGCCCGGACTCAATTGCGAAGAATCAGGGGAACCCCTATTGGGTTTCGGTAAGATTGTCCCCATTCTAATGGATGCCTCCCGCCTTTGCCCCGTAGGGGGGACGACGGCAGGGATTTGATGTAAGAGAGAACTATGCGTACTTGGATGTGTCTGATTTGTGGCTGGGTCTACGACGAAGAGGCAGGCCTGCCCGACGAAGGCATCGCGCCCGGCACCCGCTGGGAAGACGTGCCGCCGAACTGGGTCTGTCCTGAATGCGGCGCCCGCAAAGAGGACTTCGAACTGATGGAAATCTGATCCGCAGCGCCGACGTATTCCGCCAAGGCTTGCAACGAGGGGAGGCCATGTCCACCCCGCGCTCCCGACGGGCCACGCCAGTGCGGCGGGCCCCCGGTTCTATCAGACTACCCACAGAGGGGTTGCCATGACGGAAAAACACCACGAAGAAACCACCACGCAGGCCGCCAACTTCGCCAACCAGTTCCTGATCGCCATGCCCGGCATGGTCGAGGGCAGCCTGGCCGGCTCGGTCATCTATATCTGCGAACACTCCGAACGCGGCGCGTTGGGCCTGGTCATCAACCGGCCCACGGACCTGACGCTCGGCACGCTGTTCGAGCGCATCGACCTGGCGCTGGAAATCGGCCCGGTCAAGGACACGCTGGTGTTCTTCGGCGGCCCGGTGCAGACCGACCGCGGCTTCGTGCTGCACGCGCCGGCCGGCGACTACAGCTCCAGCATCAAGCTGGGCGCCATGGCCCTGACCACCTCGCGCGACGTGCTGCAGGCCGTGGCCGACGGCAACGGCCCGGCCCGCATGCTGGTCACGCTGGGCTACGCCGGCTGGGGCGCCGGCCAGCTCGAAAGCGAGATGGGCCAGAACGCCTGGCTGTCGGTCGGCGCCGACGACCACATCATCTTCGACGTGCCGCCCGAGGATCGCTACCCCGCCGCGCTCAAGCTGCTGGGCATCGATCCCGTGATGCTGGCCGGCGACGCGGGCCATGCCTGAAGAAACCCTGCTGGCGTTCGACTTCGGCGAGAAGAAGATCGGCGTGGCCATCGGCAATACGCTGACGCGCCACGCGCGGCCGCTGGAAATCATCTTCAGCGAAGTGCGTGATGTGCGTTTCGCGCGCATCGAGGCGCTGCTGCGGGAATGGCAACCGCATCGCGTGGTGGTCGGCCTGGCGCTCGATGCCGATGGCGGCGAGCAGCCCGCCACCGCGCGCTGCCGCCGCTTCGCCAATCAGCTGCACGGCCGCTTCGGCGTCGCGGTGGAACTGGTCGACGAGCGCGGCTCCAGCATGGAGGCGCAACGCCTGCTTGGCACGCACGCGGCCGACGACGCCATGGCCGCGGCCGTCATCCTGCAACGCTACCTGGACAAGCCGCCGGCGCCTTGACGCCGGCGCCGGCCCGCCCATGCTCAATCCGCAACTCGACCGCCGTGGCGAACTGATTCATCTGCTGACCACGGAAGGGTT
>NZ_QHHO01000022.1:214125-293408 GCF_003184165.1 Achromobacter sp. RW408 | reverse complement strand
AGACGAGTCTCGAACTCGCGACCTCAACCTTGGCAAGGTTGCGCTCTACCAACTGAGCTACTCCCGCGCGGGCACTGCTTTGAAGAGGCGTGAGTATACAGGATTTTGACATGCGGTCAACGAAGACGGGACGCGGCCGTCGGATAGCGCCCTGCCCGGGGTGGGCCTGATCGGACAGCCGCATGGCCCAGGCCGAATGACGTTTCTTGGCGCTTTCTTCGCCTTGGCGACTGGCCGCAATATGCAGCCATGCGGCGATGTCGTCCGCAGGTCATCCCACCAAGGTGTTTCTGAAATGAGCCAGCGTCTGAATTACTTCCAGGTTTCCGCCGAACTGTCCAAGCACTACCTCGACTTCAGCGCCTCGCTGAAAAAGAAGGCGGTGATCAAGGAGTTCAACGACCTGGTGACCATTCGCGCCTCGCAGATCAACGGCTGCGGCTTCTGCCTGGACATGCACATCAAGCAGGCCAGGATAGCCGGCGAGCGCGAGTTGCGCCTGCACCATATCGCCATCTGGCGCGAATCCCCGCTGTTCAGCGCGCGAGAAAGAGCGGCGCTGGAATGGACCGAGGCCTTGACGGTGCTGCACCCGCATGGCGTGTCCGACGCGGTGTACGAGCAAGTGCGTGCCCAACTGTCCGAAGAGGAAATCTCGGATCTGACTTTCCTGGTCGTGGGCATCAACGGCTGGAACCGCTTGAATGTCGCTTTCCGCACCGTACCGGGCTCTGCGGATGTCGCCTTCGGCCTGGACAAGGCCGGCCTGGATTGAACCCGCGGCAATGCCCGCGCCGCTCCTTCCGGGGCGGCAGGCGGGGCGCGCTACATCAGTTCGAGTATGCGCCGGCCGAGTCGCTCGGCGCGGTCCTGCGACTCGATGTTGGTGAAGCTCATCAGCAGGCCCGAACCGCATGACGCGGTGGTAGCCCAGCGCGACAGCGCGTGCGCGTAGAGGCCATTGCTGAGCATGCGCCGCGCCAGTTCGCGGTCGGTATGGCGCCCCTTCATGCGAACCAGCAGGTGCATGCCGCCCGGCTGTGGATCGATCGGCATGCCAGGGCCGAAAACCTTGGCCAGGCCCGCCGCCGTGGCATTGCGCCGTTCCGCGTAGAGCCTGCGCATGCGCTGGATGTGGCGGGCAAAATGTCCCTCCGTCATGAAGGCGCTGACCAGCGCCTGGGTCAGCCCGGGAATGCCGTTGCCCAGCACCCGGTTGACGATCTCGAAGCGCTGCACGAGCGCCGCGGGCGCCACCAGGTAAGCCAGGCGTATGCCGGGGAACATCACTTTGCTGAAAGTGCCTGCGTAAAGCACGCGGCCGTGGCGATCCAGGCTCTTGAGCGCCGGCAGCGGCCGGCTGACATAGCGGTACTCGCCGTCGTAGTCATCCTCCACGATCCAGCGCTGGTGGCGCTCGGCCCAATCCAGCAATGCCTGGCGCCGGGTCAAGGACAACGTTACGCTCAGCGGGCTCTGGTGCGCCGGTGTGACGATCGCGGCGCGCGCCTGGGGAGCCTGGGCGATGCCTTGCGACACGATGACGCCTTCGCTGTCGACCTCCACGGGCGCGAACGTCAGGCCCGAGTGCTTAAGCAGTTCGCGCGTGGGCGGATAGCCGGGGTCTTCCACCCAGACCTGGTCGCCTGGTTGCAGCAGCGCCTGGATCACCAGGTTAAGGCTCTCGCGATAACCCGATGTGATGAATACTTGGTCCGGGGTGCAATGGATGCCGCGCGCGACCTGCAGGTGGGCGGCGATGGCGGTGCGCAATGCGGGCAAGCCGTCGGCGGGCGGGTAGGACAGGTCGGCCGCCTGCGTGGCGCGCAGGTGCCGGGCGCCGAGCCGCGCCCAGATCTTGCGCGGAAAGGCATCCAGCGCGGGCAGTCCCATCTGGAACGGCAGCGGTTCCGGCGGCTGGCGCCAGGTGTCGGGGTCCGGCCGCGCGGGCGGCGGCGACGGTCTGGCCGCCGGTTGGGCCTGCAGGCCGGGGGTGACCACGGTGCCGGCCTGGCCGCGCGGCTGCACGTAGCCTTCCGCGTGCAGCAGCGAGTAGGCCATTTCGATCGTGCCGCGCGCCACTCCCAGGTCCTTGGCGAGCGCGCGCGCCGAGGGGATCCGGTCGCCCGGCTTGAGCGTGCCCTGGGTGATCGCGCCCCGGAAGCGTTCATAGACCTGGCGGTACAACGGCTCGCCGCTGGTCGCGGGCGGCAGGCTGGCAAGAGGCGGGGGCATCATGGCCTAGTTGAAAGATCAATTTATGGTTCTTCAAATTATGGCATGGCTTCCCTAGCATGGTGTCTGTTCCCGCCGTCGCGGCGGGAGGCTTCATTTAGGACAGGACCGTCATGAGTCATCAGGAAATCCGTCACATCGAAACCACCGGGGAGCTGCGCGCCTGCTTCCCGGTGATGCGGGAGTTGCGCCCGCACCTGGCCGGCGAGGCCGATTTCGCCGATCGCGTCGCGCGCATGCGCGGCGAGAACTACGCCTTGCTGGCGGTGTGGGAGGAGGGCGTACCCGTGGCGCTGGCCGGCTACCGCTTTCAGGAAAACCTGATCTACGGGCGCTTTCTCTATGTGGACGATCTGGTCGTCACCGAGCGCAGTCGCGGGGCGCGCCATGGCGCCAGCCTGTTGCAAGCGCTGGAGCGCATGGCCCGCGAGGCCGGTTGTGCCAAGCTGGTGCTGGATACCGGCCTGGGCAACGCATTGGCGCAGCGCTTCTACTTCCGGCAGGGGCTGCTGACCGGCGCGATGCGCTTCAGCAAGGTCCTGGGGGAGCAAGCGGCATGAGCGTCCTGCGTTTGACTTGCAGCCCGCGCGGCGCGGATTCCGAAAGCCATCGGTTGTCGCAGTTCATTGTCGATGGCCTGGCGCGGGTCGACGCCGAGCGTGGCCACGACCTGGTCGAGCTCGACGCCAACCGATTACCGCATGTGGATGCCGAATACGCCTGGGCGCTGGGCTCATCCCGCGATCCGGACGGCGATCCATCGGGATCGTTGCATCAGTCCGACCGCTTGATCCGGTCCCTGGCCGATGCCGACTACGTCGTCATCGCCACGCCGATGCACAACTACACCGTGCCGTCGGCATTGAAGGTGTGGATCGATCATGTGGTGCGGGTGCGCAGCACATTCAGTGTGACGCGCGAAGGCAAGGTTGGCATCCTCGTGGACAGGCCGGTGTTCGTGGCGGTGTCCTCGGGAGGGCTGTTTTCCGGGCCCGACGCGCGCCAGCCTGATTTCCTGACGCCCTACCTGAAGGCGGCGCTGGCCACCATCGGTCTGAAGCGGCTGACATTCTTCTCGGTGGAAGGCACCGCGATGGGAGGGCAGGCCCTGGAGGCGGCCCGCTTGCGAGCCCAGGCGGATATCGCCGCGCATTTCGCGGCGTCCCCGTTCCGGGCCGACCTGCTGTCTGCCTAGGGTTCCATCCACACGTCTTCGTGGCCTCGGGGCGTCGATGATGAATCGCGCGCCGGGGCGGCGGGCGCAGGTCGTCGACGCCTCCAGGCAGCAGCGCGGTCAGGTGCGCGGCCGATGATCCAGCCGATGGTGTCCGCGCGCGATCGAGCGGCAGCGAGGAAGCGGAGAGTGTGAGGGTGGTCGTGGAAATGAAAAAGGGCCCGCAGGCCCTTTTTCATCATGCGCAGTGTGAAGACGCTGCGCAAAAAATCTGGAGCGGGAGACGAGTCTCGAACTCGCGACCTCAACCTTGGCAAGGTTGCGCTCTACCAACTGAGCTACTCCCGCATGGGCTTGCATGTCTGGCGCCGTGGCGCACTTTTCAGTGGCGCCGCCGGCCTTTCAGCCTGCAAACCATTTCTTATTGCCAACCGCTTTCGCGATTGCCTGATCAACTTGGTTATCGATCAGAAGGCGCGCATTCTACATGATTTTTTTCGATCGTGCTTGCCGTCGCTAATTTCAGGCGCATGTTTCATCGCTTGTTTGCCAGGGCCAGCGGATCGCTTCAAGCCGCGCCGCCGGGGTTGAATCGGCTGCCAAGCTCAATCAAGTAATATGAGCGAAGACAGAAAATATAGCATACCCAATAGTATCCATGTCAAATCCCTTCGCTACGGCGCCCGTGTTGACCGCTGCACCGCAGGACCTTTCCGGGCTCAATACCCTCGGCCTGGTGTCCATGGCCCAGGCCTGCGTGACGCTGGATGATGTCGCGCAATTGCCGTCCTTGTCCGAGTTGGCCGCGGGCCATGCCTCGTTGCTGGTGCTGGGCGGCGGCAGCAATCTGGTGCTGCCCGAGGCCGTGCCCGGCCTGGTGGCGCGGGTGGCGTTGCGCGGTGTGCGCCTGCTGCGGGCGCAGCCCGATGCCTGGCTGGTGGAGGCCGCCGGCGGTGAAACTTGGCATGGCTTCGTCGCCGAGTGCGTCCGGCAGGGCTGGGACGGTCTGGAAAACCTGGCCCTGATCCCGGGCACCGTGGGCGCGGCGCCGGTGCAGAACATCGGTGCCTATGGCGTCGAGCTGGCCGACCGCTTCCACAGTTTGACGGCCTGGGATGTGCGCGCGGGCCGCTACGTGGAGATGACCGCCGCCGACTGCCGCTTCGCCTATCGCGACAGCGTGTTCAAGCATGAGCCGCCCGGCGGCTGGGTCATCGTGGCGGTGCGCTTGCGCCTGCCGCGGCCGTGGCGTCCGGTGCTGGCATATCCCGACTTGCAGCGCCATCCGGGCCTGGTCGCGGGGGAACCGACCGCGCGCGCCATCTTCGATGCGGTCTGCGAGATCCGGCGCGCCAAGTTGCCGGATCCCGCCGTTACGGGCAATGCCGGCAGCTTTTTCAAGAATCCCATCGTCGCGGCCGCGCAGCGTGATGCGCTGCTCGAGCGTTTCCCAGGGCTGGTTTCCTATGCGCAACCGGACGGGCGTTTCAAGCTTGCCGCGGGCTGGTTGATCGATCAATGCGGCTGGAAAGGACGCCAGCTGGGCGCCGCCGGCGTGCATGATCGGCAAGCGCTGGTGCTGGTGAATCGCGGCGGCGCCACGGCGGCCGACATCATGGCGCTGGCGCGTGCGATCCAGGACGCGGTCATGGATCGCTATGGCGTGGCGCTGGAACCCGAACCCGTGGTCGTGTGAAGCCGCCGGCACACAAATGAAAAAGGACCCGCGCGGGTCCTTTTTTTCATGGTGGCGGCCGGGCTCAGAGCCCCAGCACCGCCTGCATGTCGTACAGGCCGTTGTGCTTGCCTTCCAGGAAGCGCGCCGCGCGCAGCGCGCCTTCGGCGTAGGTGGCGCGGCTGGCCGAGCGGTGCGTGATCTCGATGCGTTCGCCGATGCCGCAGAATGACACGGTGTGGTCGCCGACGATGTCGCCGCCGCGCAGCACCGAGAAACCGATGGTGCCCGGCTTGCGCACGCCGGTGTCGCCGTGGCGGCTCCAGGTGGCCACGTCGGGCAGGGCCACATCCCAGGCCGAAGCGATGGTCTCGCCCATCTTGAGCGCGGTGCCCGAGGGGGCGTCGACCTTGTTGCGATGATGGGCCTCGAAGACCTCGACGTCATAGCCCGAATTCAGGATGCGGGCGGCCATGTCCAGCAGCTTGAGCGTGGCGTTCACGCCCACGCTCATGTTGGGCGCGAACACGATGGCGGTTTTCTGCGCGGCTACTTCGATGGCGGCGCGGCCGTTGTCGTCGAAGCCGGTGGTGCCGATGACGGCCTTCACGCCCAGCCTGGCGCAGGCCTGCAGGTGTTCCAGCGTGCCCTCGGGGCGGGTGAAATCGATCAGGCAGTCGGCGTTGGCCAGGGCGGCCAGGTCATCGGTGATGGCGACGCTGGTCTGCTGGCCCAGCGGGGCGCCCGCGTCCTGGCCCAGCGACGGCGAACCCTGGCGGTCGAGCGCGACCGCCAGTTGCAGGCCGTCGGCCTTCAGGACGGCGTCGATCAGCATCTGGCCCATACGGCCGCTGGCGCCGGCGATAGCAATACGCATGAAGAAAATCCTTGGGTTAGCGCAGCGGCTCGGGCGCGTTGCCGGGCTGGCCGGGGTACTGGTTCATCGGGCTGGTGGGGGCGGCGGCGTCGCGCTTCTTCTGTTCTTCTTCCTGCTTGAGCCGGGCCTCGTCCTCGCTCAGGCGCTTGTCGGCCTTTTCGTCGGCGGCGGCGCTGGGCGTGTTGATCTGGTAGGGCTGCAGGTCGGGCTGCTTGTCGCCTTCCCAGCGGGTCAGCCGGTCATTCTCGAACCAGACCGTGAACTTGCGTTCCTGGGGCTCACCGTAGCCGGGCTTGTAGTAGTAAGGGTAGTCCCAGCGATTGGCGTGCAGCACGCTGGTCAGCGTGGGACTGCCCAGCGCGAAGCGCACCTGCTCGCGCGTCATGCCCGGCTGCAACAGCGCGACCTGTTCCTGGGTGATCCAGTTGCCTTGCTGGACACCGGCCTTGTAGGGAAAGCCCCACTTGTCCCCCGTGCAGCCGGCGAGGGCGACGGCCAGGGCGGCGATGGCCAAACCGGTCTTGAGCGAGCGGGAAGGAATTCGTGCAATCATGGACACTACGCGCCCCTATTATTTGGAAGCAGACAAAACCGTTATCATAAAGGTTTCATAAGGATAGTTCTGCGGGGCGGCAGGAATTCTGGGGAGCCGGCTCGCGGTTACCGAGTATCCTTGCCCATGCCAACGCGGACGGAGAGCGATTACACCATGAGCGACCAAAGCGAACTGAAAAACATGGGTTTGAAGGCGACTTTCCCGCGCCTGAAAATTCTTGATATCTTCCGTAAGTCGGACCAGCGCCACCTCAGCGCCGAGGACGTCTACCGTGCCCTGATCGGCGAAAACGTCGAAATCGGCCTGGCCACCGTCTATCGCGTCCTGACCCAGTTCGAACAGGCCGGCATCCTTGCCCGCAGCCAGTTCGACAGCGGCAAGGCCGTGTTCGAACTGAACGACGGCGATCACCACGACCACCTGATCTGCACGAACTGCGGCAAGGTGGTTGAATTCTCCGACCCGGACATCGAAAAGCGCCAGCAGAAGATCGCCAAGGACAATGGCTTCGCGCTGGAAAGCCACGCCATGGTGCTGTACGGCATCTGCGGCAGCTGCCTGAAAGGCCGCTGAGCTTTTTCGCGTCGGACCTGACCGCGGCCGCGCTCGCCGCGAGTCAGTGAAAGCAAAAGCCCCTTCTCCAAGAAGGGGCTTTTTTTATTCCCGGACCGAGTCCGGCTTGGGGAATGAGGATCGCCCGGGCCTGAACCGCCTCAGGCCGGTGCGCGGCCAAAGCCTGCCAGCATTTCGCGGGCGTGCTCGCGGGTGGTGGCGGTGAGCTTGATGCCGCCCAGCATGCGGGCGATTTCCTCAACCCGGGCGCCGTCGTCCAGCTCTTCGATGCGCGAGCGGGTGGTGCCGCGCGATTCGGTCTTGCTGACCAGGAACTGGTTGTTGCCGCAGGCAGCGACTTGCGGCAGGTGAGTGACGCACAGCACCTGGTGGCGCTCGCCCAGTTCGCGCAGCAGCTTGCCGACGGCTTCCGCCACGGCGCCGCCGACGCCGCTGTCGACTTCGTCGAAGATCAGCGTGGGCACGCGCGCGGCGCGGCTGGCGATGACCGACAGCGCCAGCGAGATGCGCGACAGTTCTCCGCCGGACGCGACCTTGGCCAGCGGCCGCGGCGTGGTGCCGGCGTGGCCGGCCACCAGGAATTCGACGTGTTCATTACCGTGGGCCGACGGCGCGGCGGCGGCCAGCGTGGGTTCGAACTTGCCACCCTGCATGGCCAGGGTCTGCATCGCCTGGGTGACCTGCTTGCCGAGATCCTTGGCGACCTTGCGGCGCGCAGTGGTGAGCTTGGCGGCGGCGGCGTCGTACTGCGCCTGCGCCGCCTGCGCCTGGGCGCGCAGCGCGTCGATGTCGGCGGCGGCCTGCAGGGCCGAGAGCTCGGCATGCAGGCTGTCGCGCAAGGCGCATAGCGCCTCGGGTTCGGTGCGGAACTTGCGCGCCGTCTCGAACACCGCGCTCAGGCGCGCCTCGACGTCGGCCAGCCGGCGCGGATCGAGATCGACGCGGCTGACATAGTTGTTCAGGTCGGACACGGCTTCGCTGATGGCGATGCGGGCCGATTCGAGTTCGTCGTAGATGCCCTGCAGGCCGGTGTCGTGCCGCAGCATCTGCTGGATGCGCTGGTTGGCCGCGGTCAGCCGGTGGTGGGCGGAGTCGCCTTCGCCATCGAGCGCGTCCAGGATCTGCGTGGCGCCGTCCAGCAGCGACTGCGAATGCGACAGGCGGGTGTGCTCGGATTGCAGGGCGTCCCATTCGTCCGGCGCAAGGCCGAGACGGTCGAGCTCATCTACCTGCCACTGCAAGCGTTCGCGTTCGGCCGCCAGGCCCGCGGCGTCTTTTTCGGCCAGCTCCAGCTGCCGCGCCAGCGCGCGCCATTGCTTCCAGGCCTGGGCTACCCCCTGGCGCAGCTCGCCGTGGCCGCCATGCGCGTCCAGCAGGTCGCGCTGGGCTTCCGGGCGCATCAGGCTCTGGTGCGCATGCTGGCCGTGGATGTCGACCAGGCTGTCGCCCAGTTCGCGCAATTGCGCCACCGTGGCGGGCGTGCCGTTGATGTAGGCGCGGCTGCGGCCCTGCGCGTCGATCACGCGGCGCAGCGCCAGTTCGTCGTCGGCGTCGATCTCGCGTTCGGCCAGCCAGGCGCGCAGCGCCGGCGGCGTGTCGAAGACGGCGGTGATGTCGGCGCGGGCGGCGCCTTCGCGCAGCACGCTGACGTCGCCGCGCTCGCCCAGCGCCAGCGCCAGCGCGTCGACGAGGATGGATTTGCCCGCCCCGGTCTCGCCGGAGAAGACGGTGAAGCCGGGACCGAAATGGATCTCGGTCTGCTCGACGATGACGAAGTCGCGGATGTGCAGGGTGCGCAGCATGTCGGGGCGCTTACTACTCTACGTTGTCGGTGGCCTGCGGCATCAGGTTCCAGTGCAGCTTGCGGCGCAGGGTGGAAAAGAAGCTGTAGCCTTCCGGATGCACGAAGCGGATGGTGTAGGGCGCGCGCTGCACCACGATGCGGTCGCCGGGCTGCAGGTCGGACCAGGTCTGCATGTCGAAATGCACGCTGGCCCCGACTTCGACGCGGCCCATGGCGGTGAGCGTCATGTTCAGCACGCCGCTGTCGGGAATGACGATGGGACGGTTGGACAGGGTCTGCGGCGCCACCGGCACCAGCACCATGGCGTTCATGCCGGGGTGCAGGATCGGGCCGTTGGCCGACAGCGCATAGGCGGTCGAGCCGGTGGGCGTGGCGATGATCAGGCCGTCGGCGCGTTGCGTGTACATGAAGGCGCCGTCGAGTTCGACGCGCACCTCGATCATGCCGCCGCGCCCGGCGCGGTTCAGCACCACGTCGTTCAGGGCCGAGGCCGCGTACATCTGCTGGTCGCCGCGCCAGGCGCTGCCTTCGAGCAGCATGCGCTCTTCGATCTGGAAGTTGCCCTCCAGCACGCGCGTCAGCGCGCCGTGCGCGTCCTGCACGGGAATGTCGGTGATGAAACCCAGGTGGCCGTGGTTGATGCCGACCACCGGCACGCCGTAGGGCGCGAGGTGGCGCGCGGCGCCCAGCACCGTGCCGTCGCCGCCCATGACCACCGCCAGCGACGCATCCTTGCCGATCTCTTCGTAAGTGGCGACCGGGTATTCCGTGAGGCCGGTGTTGCGGGCCGTGTCGGCATCGACGAGCACCTGCCGCCCGGCCTGCGTGAGCGCGTGCGCGAGCGCCCTTAGCGGAGTGGCCAGGCCGGTGTCCTGGTATCTGCCGATCAGCGCGACGGTAGGAAAGTGCATGGTGGCGAGGCGAATCAGAAAAACGAAATCGGTCCGGAATCGGGCCTGTTAGCCGATTATATGGGGCCGCATATCGGCTTGCGGGACAAAAATCGCCTTAATTGGAAAAGATTCCCTAAAATACCCGCTATGGATGACCGCGCACGCGCATTACTGAAAGCGTTGATCGAACGCTACATCGCCGATGGGCAACCAGTCGGCTCGCGGACGCTATCGAAGGTTTTCGATCTGTCGCCCGCGACCATCCGCAACGTCATGGCGGACCTGGAAGAACTGGGCCTGATCCACAGTCCGCACACGTCCGCGGGGCGCATTCCCACGCCCCGTGGCTACCGCATGTTCGTCGATTCGCTGCTGGCGGTGCAGTCCTACCAGCTCGAACCCCACAACATGGGCGACATGCTGGCGGCGGCCGAGCCCACCCGCGCGGTCAACGCCGCCGCGGCGCTGCTGTCGAACCTGACCCAGTTCGCCGGCGTGGTGCTGACTCCCAAGCGGGCCCAGGTCTTTCGCCAGATCGAATTCATCCGCCTGTCCGACAAGCGCGTGCTGCTGATCATCGTCACGCCCGACGGCGACGTGCAGAACCGCATCCTGTTCGTGCAGCGCGACTACGCCGAGGCCGAACTGCTGGAGGCGGGCAATTTCTTCAACGTCCATTTCGCCGGCAAGTCCTTCGACGCGGTGCGGCGCACCCTCTCGACCGAACTGGCGCAGTTGCGCGAAGACATCTCCCGGCTGATGCAGGCGGCGGTCGAGGCCAGCGCCGAAGCGGCCGAGGATGGCGACGCCGTGGTCATCTCGGGCGAGCGCAAGCTGCTCGACGTCACCGACATCGCGTCCGACATGGACCGCCTGCGCAAGATGTTCTCGCTGTTCGAGAAAAAGACCGACCTGCTGCAGCTGCTCGACGTGTCGAGCCGGGCGCAGGGGGTGCAGATCTACATCGGCGGCGATTCCCAGCTGGTGCCGATGGAAGAGGTCTCGGTCATCACCGCGCCCTACGGCGTGGACGGCAAGGTGGTCGGCACGCTCGGCGTGATCGGCCCGACCCGCATGGCCTACGAGCGCGTCATCCCGATCGTGGACATCACGGCGCGCCTGCTGTCCAACGCCCTCAGCCACAACCAGTAGTCCCACCCGAACCGACATCCTCCTGGCGGAGGAAGGGGAGTTTTTGTGTTTCTTCGCCTGTTCAAGTATCTCTGGCCTGAACGCTACCTGCCCGAAGCCGAGCAGGAAGACCCCTTCAACGAAGATCCGCCGCCGCGGGTCGAAGGCAAGGTCGGCGTGCTGCTGGTGAACCTTGGCACGCCGGACACCCCTGGCAAGAAGGACATCCGCAAGTACCTGGGCGAATTCCTGTCGGATCCCCGCGTGATCGAAATCCCGCGCTATCTCTGGAAGCCGATCCTGCACGGCCTGGTGCTGACGCTGCGTCCCAAGAAACTGGAGCCGCGCTATGCCGGCGTCTGGCTCAAGGACGGCTCGCCGCTGATGGTCTACAGCCGCCGCCAGGCCGAAGGCGTGCAGGCGGCCTTGAGCGCCGCCGGCGTCGAGGCGGTGGTCGAGCTGGGCATGCGCTACGGCAATCCCTCGATCCCCGACGCCATCTCGCGCTTGCGGGCGCAAGGATGCGAACGCATCCTGACCGTGCCGCTGTACCCGCAGTATGCCGCCAGCACCACCGCCACCGTGGTCGATGCCGTCACGCGCCATGCGGCCCGGCTGCGCGACCAGCCGGAAATGCGCTTCATCAAGCGCTTCCACCAGGAACCCCTCTACCTGGATCCGCTGGCCGCCAGCATCGAGGCGCATTGGCGCGAGCACGGCAAGCCGCAGAAACTGGTCATGAGTTTCCACGGATTGCCGCGTTATTCCATCGAGCTGGGCGATCCGTATTACCGCGACTGCATGGAAACCGCGCGGCTGCTGTCGCAGCGCCTCTCGCTGCCGCGCGAGCAGATCGAAGTGACCTTCCAGAGCCGCTTCGGCACCGCCCGCTGGCTCGAGCCCTATACCGAACCCACCCTCAAGGCGCTGGCCGCCTCGGGTGTGACCGAGGTGGATGTGGTGTGTCCGGGATTTGTGGCAGACTGTCTGGAAACCCTGGAAGAGATCAGCCTGGAGTGCCGCGACGCCTTTCTTGGCGCGGGCGGCAGGCAATTCCGTTACATTCCGGCGCTGAACGACGATCCGGCCTGGATCGCAGGGTTGGCCACTCTGGTGGAACGGCACTTGCAGGGGTGGCCCACGCATTCACGGACTTGAAGGAGAGGGCGCATGCACCATGATCCCAAGACGGGCAAGATTGTGAAAAAGGGGAACGTCAGCACCCCGGTGGACGAGGATCAGGTCGAACACGAGCTGGACGAGGCGCTGGCCGAGACCTTCCCCGCAAGCGACCCGATCGCCATCAACCCGGAACCCGACGACGACCCTGCCGTCGACCGGGCCCTGAAAGATACCTTTCCCGCCAGCGACGCGCCGGCCCCGGCCCAGCCGGGCAAGAAATGACCTGTCGTTGACCGGGCCGGACGGGCATTTTGCCCCCTGATCCTGGGCGTCTGGAGGGGCTCCAGGAAAACGGCGGGCTTTTTGCCGTGGATTCCGCCCCGTCCCAAGGGTGGTCCGCGACGGGGAATATTTGCTTTCCCGGGCTTGAAATAGGGGTATTGGCCCCCATTCATGTCTGCGAAAGCCATTCTTTTTGGAGGATTCCCCATGACGGCACCCAACGAGCCTGTAGATCAGACGCCCGGATTCGGCGATGACGCCGATGCGGCCCCCGCCGCCCAGGACGCCGCGCAGGCCGAGCTGAACGAGTTGCGCGCCCAGCTGGACGCGGCCCAGGCTACCGTCAATGAGCAGCAGGACCAGCTTCTGCGCGTGCGCGCCGAAGCCGAGAACGTGCGCCGCCGCGCCCAGGAGGAAGTCTCCAAGGCGCGCAAGTTCGGCATCGAGTCGTTCGCGGAAAGCCTGGTGCCGGTCAAGGACAGCCTGGAGGCCGCGCTGGCCCAGGCCGACCAGACCGTGGACACGCTGCGCGAAGGCGTCGAAGTGACGCTCAAGCAGCTGGCCGCCGCCTTCGAGCGCAACCTGCTCAAGGAAATCGCGCCGGTCCAGGGCGACAAGTTCGATCCGCACCTGCACCAGGCCATTTCGTCGATTCCCGCCGAGCAGCCCGCCAACACGGTGGTGCAACTGCTGCAGAAAGGCTACGTCATCGCCGATCGCACGCTGCGCCCGGCGCTGGTAGTGGTGTCCGCCGGCCAAGGCTGAGCGGGCGGCGCGCCATGACCGATCCCCGTTTCGACCCGGCGCAGGTCTTCGCGGTCTTCGACATGCGGCATGTCGACTCCGCGGGATTCGACGCGGCCGTGGTCCAGGCGCCGGGATCGGACCTGCGCTGCGTGTTCCTGTGGGGCCAGGATTGCTATAACTGCAATCTCTTCAAGCAGGCGGCATTGCTGCACCAGGAAACCCTGCTGGGCCTGGGCCTGACCTGGTTCGAGGCTGACGTCTACGCCGACGAACCCCTGGGCCGTCGCTTTTCCCTGCATGGCGTCCCCACTTTTGTGCTTTACCGGGCCGGAAAGCGGCTCGGCCGCATTACCGGTTGGCCCGGATTGCCCCAGTTCACGGCGGCGATCCGGCGCCTGCAGGAAACCCCGGCGGAAAATTCCAGCCAGGCGTCTTGAAAAACCCTGCGGGCAGCCCCAGTTATGTGGGGACAGGAAATTTCTCTCCAATTTCACAGATTTATCCAAGGTAACCCGACCATGAGCAAAATTATTGGCATCGACCTGGGCACGACCAACAGCTGCGTGGCTGTCATGGACGGCGGTCAGGTCAAGATCATCGAAAACGCCGAAGGCGCCCGCACCACCCCCTCGATCGTCGCTTACATGGACGACGGCGAAACCCTGGTGGGCGCGCCCGCCAAGCGCCAGGCAGTGACCAACCCCAAGAACACCCTGTACGCGGTGAAGCGCCTGATCGGCCGCAAGTTCGAGGAAAAGGCGGTTCAGAAGGACATCAACCTGATGCCCTATGCCATCGTCAAGGCCGACAACGGCGACGCCTGGGTGGAAGTGCGCGGCAAGAAGATGGCGCCTCCCCAAGTGTCGGCCGACGTGCTGCGCAAGATGAAGAAGACCGCCGAGGACTACCTGGGCGAGGAAGTGACCGAGGCCGTCATCACGGTGCCGGCGTACTTCAACGACAGCCAGCGCCAGGCCACCAAGGATGCCGGTCGCATCGCCGGCCTGGAAGTCAAGCGCATCATCAACGAGCCGACCGCGGCCGCGCTGGCCTTCGGCCTGGACAAGACCGAAAAGGGCGACCGCAAGATCGCCGTGTATGACCTGGGCGGCGGCACGTTCGACGTGTCCATCATCGAAATCGCCGACGTCGATGGCGAAAAGCAGTTCGAAGTGCTGTCGACCAACGGCGACACCTTCCTGGGCGGCGAAGACTTCGACCAGCGCATCATCGACTACATCATCGGCGAGTTCAAGAAGGAACAAGGCGTCGATCTGTCCAAGGATGTGCTGGCCCTGCAGCGCCTGAAGGAAGCCGCCGAAAAGGCCAAGATCGAGCTGTCCTCCAGCCAGCAGACCGAGATCAACCTGCCGTACATCACGGCCGACGCCTCGGGTCCGAAGCACCTGAACCTGAAGATCACGCGCGCCAAGCTGGAAGCGCTGGTCGAGGAACTGATCGAACGCACCATCGAGCCCTGCCGCGTGGCCATCAAGGACGCCGGCGTGAAGGTTTCCGACATCGACGACGTGATCCTGGTTGGCGGCATGACCCGCATGCCCAAGGTCCAGGAAAAGGTGAAGGAATTCTTCGGCAAGGATCCGCGCAAGGACGTGAACCCCGACGAAGCCGTCGCCGCTGGCGCCGCCATCCAGGGTTCCGTGCTGTCGGGCGACCGCAAGGACGTGCTGCTGCTGGACGTCACCCCCCTGTCCCTGGGTATTGAAACCCTGGGCGGTGTGATGACCAAGATGATCCAGAAGAACACGACCATCCCGACCCGGTTCTCGCAGACGTTCTCGACCGCCGACGACAACCAGCCGGCCGTGACGATCAAGGTGTTCCAAGGCGAGCGCGAAATCGCCGCGGGCAACAAGGCCCTGGGCGAGTTCAACCTCGAAGGGATCCCGCCGTCGCCGCGTGGCATGCCGCAGATCGAAGTCACGTTCGACATCGACGCCAACGGCATCCTGCACGTGTCGGCCAAGGACAAGGGCACCGGCAAGGAAAACAAGATCACCATCAAGGCCAACTCGGGTCTGTCGGAAGACGAGATCCAGCGCATGGTCAAGGATGCCGAGGCCAATGCCGAGGAAGATCACCGCGTCGCCGAACTGGCCCAGGCCCGCAACCAGGCCGATGCGCTGGTGCACGCCACCCGCAAGTCGCTGACCGAATACGGCGACAAGCTCGAGGCGTCCGAGAAGGAAAGCATCGAAGCGGCCATCAAGGAGCTGGAAGACACGCTGAAGGATGGCGACAAGGCCGCCATCGACGCCAAGGTCGAAGCCCTGTCGACCGCCTCGCAGAAGCTCGGCGAAAAGATGTACGCCGACATGCAGGCGCAGCAAGCGGCCGGCCAGCAGCAGGCCGCCGACAACGCGAAGCCGGTGGACGACAATGTCGTCGACGCCGACTTCAAGGAAGTCAAGCGCGACCAATAATGGCCGGGCGCTGACCTGCCTCTGCCGCCCGGTAGCCGGAGAAATCCGCCTACCGGGCGAACTCATTCTGTAGCACTGAAAAGAAGGCTCTCCCCCGAGCCCACCGATCATGGCAAAACGCGACTATTACGACGTCCTGGGCGTGGCAAAAAATGCCTCGGACGACGAACTCAAGAAGGCCTATCGAAAGCTGGCCATGAAATACCATCCGGACCGCAATCCGGACAGCAAGGAAGCCGAAGAGAAGTTCAAGGAAGCCAAGGAAGCCTACGAGGTCCTGGGTGATGAACAGAAGCGCGCCGCGTACGACCGCTACGGCCACGCGGGCGTCGACCCCAACGCCGCGGGCATGGGCGGCGGCGGCATGGGCGGTGGCTTCGCCGACGCCTTTGGCGACATCTTCGGCGAGATCTTCGGCGGTGGCGGCGGTGGCCGCCGCGGCGGCGGTCCCCAGGTGTACCGCGGCGCCGACTTGAAGTACGCGCTGGAAATCACGCTGGAGCAGGCAGCGGCCGGCTTCGACACCGAGATCCGCGTGCCCAGCTGGGAAAACTGCGACACCTGCCACGGTTCCGGCGCCAAGCCCGGCACCTCGCCCAAGACCTGCCGCACCTGCGGCGGCTCCGGCGCGGTGCGCATGCAGCAGGGCTTCTTCAGCGTCCAGCAGACCTGCCCGACCTGCCACGGCAACGGCAAGGAGATCACCGATCCGTGCGTGGCCTGCGATGGCGTCGGCCGCATCCGCCGCAACAAGACCTTGCAGGTCAAGATCCCGGCCGGTATCGATGACGGCATGCGCATCCGCTCCAGCGGCAATGGCGAGCCGGGCATCAATGGCGGCCCGCCGGGCGACCTGTATGTGGAAATCCACATCAAGCAGCACAAGATCTTCCAGCGCGATGGCGACGACCTGCACTGCGAACTGACCATCCCGTTCACCACGGCGGCGCTGGGCGGTGAACTGCAGGTGCCGACGCTGGGCGGCAAGGCCGAGATCTCGATTCCCGAGGGCACGCAGTCCGGCAAGACCTTCCGCCTGCGCGGCAAGGGTATCCGCGGCGTGCGCGGCAGCTATCCGGGCGACTTGTACTGCCACGTGGTGGTCGAGACGCCGGTGCGCCTGAGCGATGACCAGAAGAACATCCTGCGCCAGTTCGAGGCCTCGCTGAACGACGGCGGCGACCGCCACTCGCCGCAAAGCAAGTCCTGGACCGATCGCGTCAAGGAATTTTTCAGCTGAATCGCCTGACCTGACTTTCGCCATTGCGGCGGACCACGGCCCAGGGTCTGGAGGTATCCGGACCCTGGGCCGCTTTCATTGTGGCAGGCGGCACGACGTCGGGGCGAAAAAAAACCGCGGCTTGCGCCGCGGTTTCACTACGGGTACTGCTACTTCTTGCTTCAGACTTCGTACTGCTGACTACGGGTGCTGCTAACTACGGGTCTTGCTAACTACAGTTGCTGCCTCTTCCAAAACAGACTTCGTACTGCTACTACAGGTCCTGCTACTTCCACTGCTACAGTTCTGCCGCCGTTGCCGGAAAATACCGACCCCGAACCATGATGCCGTCCGAGGCCGGTCGGGCTACAGCAAGCAGCTCACCGGGTGATCGGCGGGTATTCGAGCTCGCCGAACGTGTATTGGCCGCTGGCCTTGGCCTGGGCAAGTTCCTGCTGGACTTCGGCGCGGCTCTTGCCGGCGGCGGGCGCTGCCACGACCGGCGGGTATTGCAGTTCGCCGAAGGTGTATTCGCCGCTGGTCTTGGCTTGTTGCAGCTGGGCCTGCACTTCCTGCGAGCTCAGGCTGGTGGCCTGGGGCAGGGCGGGCGGGTAGTCCAGCTCGCCGAAGGTGTATTGGCCGCTGACCTTGGCTTGTTGCAGTTCGGTCGCGACCTGGGCGCTCGACTTGGCTTGCTCGACACCGGCGGCTTGCGCGCCGGCGCCGGCCAAGGCTAGGGAAATCAGAAGGGTAGTCGTCAGGGTTTTCATAATGACCTCCAATGTTGTAGACGGGGCCGAATCCGGCGGCCCTCCGTCGTGGTTCGTTGTTTGTTCCCGATGACTGAATTGTGCGCGTCATCTCACCTGGGATAAACCCGTATATCTTGAAAACATCTTTCCAAATGGATGGGTAATAAACATTTGGATAAGAAATCTCCCCGTTTATGGCATGGTCATGCGTCCAGCCCGTCCCTCATGAGGGGAGCGGGGTGGCGGACAGGCAAAAAAAAGCCCCTGCCGGAGCAGGGGCGTGGGATGCCGGAAGGCGTGGCGTCAGGGCGCCTTTTTCTTGAAGTCGCCGGCGACGGCGGTGCTGAAGCCGTCAGGGCGCAGGTACTTGCGCAACGCCGCGTTGACCAAGTCAGGGGTGAGGGCGGTGATCTTCCTGTCCATTTCGGCCGACCATTCGAAGGTGCGGCCACGTTGCAGGTAGTCGAGCCAGGTGCCGGCCAGCACATCGTCCTGGGCGCGGGCCAGGTTGCGGTAGTTCAGCAGTGCGGTGATGCCTTCGGAGATTTCCTTGTCGGTGAAGCCGTCCTTGAGCACACGGGCCAGTTCCTCGCCGATGGCTTTTTCCAGGCGCTCGCGGTTCTGCGGCGCGTAGATGGCGTACATGGTCCAGCTGGCGCTGGGTTCGAACGACGACACCGACAGCGAGCTGCGCACGTTGTAGGACAGGCCTTCGGTCTCGCGCACACGGTTCCACAGGCGCGAGGTTTCCGAGGCGCCGAACAGGTAGTTGGCCAGGTACAGCGCCGGGTAGTCGGCGTCGCTGTCCTGCAGCTTCAGGGGCATGCGCGAGATGTAGAACGCATTGGCCTTGTCCGGGGTCTCGATGTCGAACTGCTTGGCCGGGATGTCGCGGTACGGATTGCCGACACGGGTGTAGGCGGGGGCGCGTTTCCAGCCCGCCAGGCCATCCTTGACGGCCTTTTCGACGGCTTCGGGCTCGAAGTCGCCGACGGCCGAGTACTCGATCTTGCCGGCGCCGTAGAACTTGGCGTGGAACTTGACCAGTGCGTCACGGTTCAGCGCGCGCACGCCGGCCAGGGATTCCTCGAACGTCGGCACGTAGCGCAGGTCGTTGGCGGGCCACGGATTGTCCTGGCGGGCCAGGGCGCGTCCGGCCAGGGCCTGCGGCTCGGTCATGGCGTTCTGGATCGAGGTTTCGAGCTGGCGCTGGTATTCCTCGAGCTGTTCCTTGGGGAAGTTGGCGTTGCGCACGATGTCCAGGGCGAGGCGGGTCAGTTCGGGCAGGTTTTCACGCTTGGTCGACATGGCGATCCTGAGCGTGGTGCCGCCGCCGCTGAAGCCCAGCTCGGCCTGCAGTTTGTCGAGGCGGTCCTGGATGTCCTGGCGCGACAGCTTGGCCGTGCCGCGGGCCAGCAGGTCGGCCACGGCGCTGGAGTTCACGCGCTGGCCGAGCAGGTCTTTTTCATTGCCGAACTGGATCAGCATCTGCGCCTGCACGCGGTTGCCGCGGGTAGCCTTGGGCAGCAACGCCAGTTGCACCGGGCCGTTGGGCAGGTCCAGCGTCTTGCGCTGGGTCAGGCGGTCGATGTTTTGCGGAGTGGGATCGAACGCGGATGCCGCCTTGAAGTCGGGGTCGCCCTTGTAGTCCTTGAACACCGCGGTCAGATCGACCCGTTGCGTCTGCGGCGCGCGCAGCGGCTTGTCGGTCGGGATGTAGCGGCCTTCGATGCGATTGCTTTGCACCAGGTAGGTGGTGGCCGCCTGCTGTACCTCGGCCAGCGTGGCCTTGCGGGCGCGGTCACGCTGCAGGAAGAACAGGCGCCAGTCGCCGGCGGCGATGGCTTCGGACAGCGCCACGCCGACTTGTTCGGGATCGCTGTAGGTCTGCTCCCACGAGGTCAGCCATTTGCTGCGCGCGCGGTCGAGTTCCTGTTGGGTGAAGGGTTTCTTGCCCAGCGTCTCGAGCGTGCCGGTGAGCGCCTTCATGGCCGCGTCCTGGCTCTTGCCCGGGGTCAGTTGAGCGGCGAACATCGCCAGGCCCGGATCCAGGTTTTCCATGGTGAAGCCGAACACGCCCGAGGCCAGCTTGGTCGGCACCAGCGCATGGTAGAGGCGGCCGGACGGCGTATCGGCCAGGATGGTGGTGGCCAGGTCGAACGGCACGAAGTCGGGGCTGCCGGCGGCCGGGATGTGGTACATCGCGGCGACCAGCGGCGTGCCGCCGGTGCGGCGCAGGGTGACGGCGCGCTCGCCGTCCTGGGCCGGTTCGACGGTGTATTCCGGTGGCAGCTGGCGGTCCGGCTTGGGCAGCTTGCCCAGCGTGGATTCGATGTCGGCCAGCGTGGCCTGCGGATCGAACTTGCCGGCCACGATCAGCACCGCGTTGTCGGGCTGGTAGTACTGGTGATAGAAGGCGCGCAACTGGCCGATGTCGACGTTCTCGACGTCGGAGCGGGCGCCGATGGTGTTCTTGCCGTAGCTGTGCCACTGGAAGGCGGCCGCCTGCATCTTCTGCATGAGGATGCGGAAAGGGCTGTTCTCGCCGCTTTCCATCTCGTTTCGCACCACGGTCATTTCGGAATCGAGGTCTTCCTTGGCGATCAGGGAATTGACCATGGCGTCGGCCTGCCAGCCGAGGTACCACTTGAGGGTGTCGGGGTTGGCGGCGAAGCTGGCGAAATAGTTGGTGCGGTCGCTGGAGGTCGAGCCGTTGGCCTGCAGGCCGCGGCGCGAGAATTCGCCCATGGCGTTGCGGGTGGTGGACGTGCCCTTGAACAGCATGTGTTCGAGCAGGTGGGCCATGCCGGTCTGGCCGTAGTTCTCGTTGCGTGAGCCGACCAGGTAGGTCATGTTGACCGTGGTCGAGGGCTTGGATTCGTCGGGAACCAGCAGGACGCGCAGGCCGTTGCTGAGGCGGTATTCGGTGATGCCTTCAATCGAGGCGGCCTCCGTGACGCCGGCCGGCAGGCTGGCGGCTCCGGCCTGGAAGGCCAGGAAGGATGAAAACAGCAGCGCGCCCAGGGGGCGCGGCAGCTTCGATATGGACAGGCGCATGGCGGACTATTCCTTTGGCATGGCAGAATCCGTTGGAGTGTATACGGTGTGAATGGTTCAGGGTCTTGGGCCCCCGCGCGCCGCTCCGTCATTCTGTCTGGAAAACCGCGCATGTCGCTATCCCTTGAAATCGAGACTCCCCGGCTGGTGCTGCGACAGTGGCTGGCTGCCGACCGCAAGCCGTTCGCCGCCATGAATACGGATGCGCGCGTGACCCGCTACCTTCTGCCGATGAGCGCGGCGCAAAGCGACGCGTTGGCCGACCGGTTGGCCGCGGGCATCGACGAATACGGTTGGGGATTCTGGGCCGTCGAAGCGCCGGGCGTCGCGCCGTTCATCGGATTCGTCGGGATCAAGGCGCTGGCGCCGACGCTGCCGTTCGCGCCCGGCGTGGAAATCGGCTGGCGCCTGGCCGCGCCCTATTGGGGCAGGGGCTATGCCAGCGAAGCCGCGCAGGCCGCGCTGCGGGTGGGATTCGAGCAGGTCGGTCTTTCCGAGATCGTGGCGTTCACGGTTCCGGAGAACGAGCCGTCGCGCGCGGTGATGCGGCGCCTGGGCATGCGCGAGGAAGCAGCGCGCTTCGCGCATCCGGCGGTGCCGGACGGTCATCCCTTGAAGACGCATGTGTTGTATCGGCTGGCGCGCGAGGCCTGGCGGGCGCGGAAAAATGGTGACGCAGGAACAGGCGCGGAGCCGGTCGCGGCCGCATAAGGACTGATGGAGGGGCCGAAAAGGGCCGGCAAGCCTTGGCAACCGGGGCTGGTGCAACGCAACACGCTGGCGTGGCCAGGCCGATTTGAGGTCGGGACGGGCGCGGGTGTAAGCTTTGCAGAACGTAGTTGCTGTTGCCGACGGGACGCGCGACAGCCGTCTACAGGTTTCCCGTCCAACGCCAGCCGCCGCCCCGCCGGGTCGCAGACCTGCCCCATGCCGGATCGCGACCCCGCCTAGCGGGCGACGACGGTGCTTGCTGTTCGCGCCTTCGCCGCCGGCATCCTGCCGGCGCATCTTTCGGAGGAACGACCCATGCTGACCGAGATCGTCACGCGTGCCTTGTCCCAATTGACCGGCAGCCCCATGAGCGGCGACCGCATCAAAGGACAGTTTCAGTACGCTTATGCCAGTGATGACGGCCAATTCGTGGCCATACTGACCCATGACATGACCACCTATGTGGTGGACCTGCGCACGCAGCGCTATTTCGCCGAATGCGGAGGCTCGCCGCGAGGCTTTGCGGGGCATGTGCTCGAGATGGAGGGCGCCGAGGCGCGCCAGCATCCGTGGCCCGCGGCCAATGACCTGTTCGACCTGGATATGGACGCCGACGAGCTGTCCTGGCGCCAATGCCCCGGGATGCGCAGCATGGCCGAAGGCGCCCACCGATCTGTGGAGAGCCGCGCCGCCTGAGAGTGGCCAGAAGCGGCAGTACCGTCACTGAACCGGCGCCATCGCCGGTTTTTTTTGTCCCATCGGCAAGGCGGCTCGCTACAATCCGCGCCATGACTACGCACGCTGACAACGGCGCCCCGGGCGGCGCCATCCTGGTCGATTGCACGCACGAGCGCCATGCGGACCAGATCCTGGCCATCTTCAACGAAGCCATCGCCACTTCCACCGCGCTGTACGACTACAAGCCGCGGCCGCGCGAGGCGATGCTGGGCTGGTTCCAGGCCAAGGCCGCCGGCGGCTTCCCGGTGGTGGGATTCGAGAACGCGGCGGGCGAGCTGATGGCGTTCGCCAGCTACGGCACGTTCCGCGCCTGGCCGGCCTACAAGTACTCGGTCGAGCATTCCGTGTATGTCGACGGCCGCTTTCGCGGGCGGGGCTTGGGCGAGGCGCTGATGCGCGTGCTGATCGAACGCGCCCGCGCCAACCAGGTGCACCTGATGATCGGCGGCATCGACGCGGCCAACCAGGGCAGCATCAAGCTGCATGAGAAGCTGGGATTCGTGCATGCCGGCACCATCCGCGAGGCCGGCTTCAAGTTCGGTCGCTGGCTCGACCTGGCTTTCTACCAGTTGACCCTGGATACGCCGGCGCAGCCGGTGGACGGCTGAAGCGAGCCACGGGGACGGCGCCGCCAGGCGCGGCGGCGCGTCACTTCGACAGCACTCGCATCGCCTGTTCCAGACCCGCGACCGTCACGGGGTACATGCGGTCCTGCATGATGTCGCGCATCAGCGCGATCGACTGGCGGTACTGCCACGACGCGGTGGGCTCGGGGTTGAGCCACACGGACTTGGGCCAGGCGTCCAGCAGCCGGCGCATCCACTGCGCGCCGGGTTCCTTGTTGTAGTGCTCGACCGAGCCGCCCGGCTGCAGGATCTCGTAGGGGCTCATGGTGGCGTCGCCGACGATGATCAGGCGCCAGTCGGGGTTGTACTTGCGCAGCACGTCCCAGGTGTCGAAGCGTTCGTTCTGGCGCCGGCGGTTGCTCTGCCACAGGCTCTCGTAGGGGCAGTTGTGGAAGTAGTAGACCTCGAGGTTGCGGAACTCGCTGCGAGCCGCGGAGAACAGTTCCTCGACGCGGCCGATATGGTCGTCCATGCTGCCGCCGACGTCCAGCAGCATCAGCACCTTGACCGTGTTGTGGCGCTCCGGGACCATGCGCAGGTCCAGGTGCCCGGCATTGCGCGCGGTGCTGGCGATGGTGTCGTCCAGGTCCAGTTCGAGTTCGGCGCCTTCGCGCGCGAAGCGCCGCAAGCGGCGCAGCGCGACCTTGAAGTTGCGCGTGCCCAGCTCGACCTGGTCGTCGTAGTCCTTGAACTGGCGCATGTCCCAGACCTTGACCGCGCTGCGGTTGCCGGCCGACTGGCCGCCGACGCGGATGCCTTCGGGGTGGTAGCCGCCGTTGCCGAAGGGCGAGGTGCCGCCGGTGCCGATCCATTTGCTGCCGCCGGCGTGGCGTTCCTTTTGCTCTTCCATGCGTTCCTTGAAGAGCTCCATCAGCTTGTCCCAGCCGTGCTTCTCGATGGCGGCCTTCTCTTCCGGCGTCAGGCTCTTCTCGAACTGCTTGATGAGCCAGTCCAGCGGGATGTCCTTGCCCGCCGGCAGCGCGGCCTCGATGCCCTTGTAGTAGGCGCCGAAGGCCTTGTCGTAGCGGTCGTAGAGCGCTTCGTCCTTGACCAGCGCGGTGCGCGCCAGGAAGTAGAAGTCGTCCAGCGTGGGCGTCATCACGTCCTGGCGCAAGGCGTCCACCAGCGTCAGGTATTCCTGCACCGAGACCGGCAGCTTGTGGGCCCGCAGGTGGTAGAAGAAGTCGATCAGCATGGCGGCCGCCGTGATTGGAAAGTCAGCGGCGCTGGGCGCCGCGGGTCATGGCGGCGAGCCGTTCCAGCAGGTGCACGTCCTGTTCGTTCTTGAGCAGGGCGCCGGCCATCAGCGGCACCGCGGTGGCGGTGTGCGCGTCGATCTGCGCGGCGCTGACGTCCTCGGCCAGCAGCAGGCGCAGCCAGTCCAGCAACTCGGAGGTCGACGGCTTCTTCTTCAGGCCCGGCGCGTCGCGCAGGCTGAAGAAGGTGTCGAGCGCCGCGCGCAGCACGTCCTGCTTGAGTTCGGGGAAGTGCACCGCGACGATGTCGCGCATGGTCTCGCGGTCGGGGAAGCGGATGTAGTGGAAGAAGCAGCGGCGCAGGAAGGCGTCGGGCAGGTCCTTCTCATTGTTGGAGGTGATGATGACCAGCGGGCGGTGGCGCGCGGCGATGGTCTGGCGCGTTTCGTACACATGGAACTCCATGCGGTCCAGTTCGCGCAGCAGGTCGTTGGGGAATTCGATGTCGGCCTTGTCGATCTCGTCGATCAGCACCACCACCGGCTGCTCGGCCTCGAAAGCCTGCCACAGCGTGCCCTGCACGATGTAGTTGCGGATGTCGCGGACTTTTTCGTCGCCGAGCTGCGAGTCGCGCAGGCGCGACACCGCGTCGTATTCGTAAAGACCCTGATGCGCCTTGGTGGTGGACTTGATGTGCCACTGCAGCAAGGGGCGGTCCAGCGCGCGCGCCACTTCCTCGGCCAGCATGGTTTTGCCGGTGCCGGGTTCGCCCTTGATCAGCAGCGGGCGCTGCAGTGTCAGGGCGGCGTTTACGGCGAGCTTCAGGTCATCGGTGGCGACGTAGCGATCGGTGCCATCGAAGCGTGCTTGCGGTGCGGAAGGAGCGGTCTGGGCAGCGGACATGGATCAGCGGACTTCTCAGGGTTGATGGGGATCAAGGCCATTTTCAGGTATTAATCCTGAGCAATTATCGTACAATCAGGCGGTTTTGCAGTTGGGTTCGACCCGCAACGTGTTTGCCGGGGGCCTTTCCGTGTGAGCAGGCCCTAGTCCTCAAGCCATACCAAGAAGAGCCATCCCAATGAAGTTGCGATTCTCTCGGAAGTACTCGGTTTCCCTGCTGGCCGCGCTGGCATCCTGTGCGATCGCCGGCCAGGCAAGCGCCGCAGATGCAGCCCCGGTCGGCAATGTCCAGAACGCCCGCGACAAGGTGTCCATGTGCATCGGTTGTCACGGCATCGAAGGCTACAAGGCAACGTTTCCCGAGCTTTACCACGTGCCGATGATCGCTGGGCAGAACGCGAAATACATCGAAACCGCCCTCAATGAGTACAAGAAAGGCGCGCGCAGCCATCCCACGATGGACGCCATTGCCGGCAGCCTGTCCGACCAGGACATCGCCGATCTGGCCGCGTACTACTCGAATCTCAAATAACCGGGGGGCAATCACATGAACCGTACCATGCTTGCCCTCGCGGGCGCGACGTTGGCCATTTCGGGCGCTGCCGCCCAGGCCCAGGACCTGGTGGCCGGCAAGGCCGTCTTCGAGAAATTCCAGTGCGCGTCGTGCCACGGCGCCGACGCCAAGACGGCGGTGGACCCGGCCTATCCGACGCTGGCCGGCCAGCATGCCGACTACCTGGTGCATGCGCTGAAGGCCTACCGGCGGGGCGCTTCGGGCAGCGCGGCCACGGCCAATGTGCGCAAGAACCCCATTATGGGCGCCTTCGCCACCCAGTTGTCGGACCAGGACATCAGCAACGTGGCCGCCTGGCTGTCGTCGTTGCCCAGCGACCTGGGCGTGCGCAAATAAGGCCGCATTCGATCTGGCGAAAGTGAAAAAACCCTCGGCATGCCGAGGGTTTTTCGTTGGGCGGGCGGTTCAGCGTTCGGCGCGCTGGCGGATCAGGTCGATGTAGGTATCGCTGTCCAGCGGCGTGCCCAGGCGCTGCGCTTCCCAGACCACCTGGCCCAGGCATTCCATGATCTCGTGCGCGGCCTGGTGCGCGTCGGTGCGCGCCACCAGCCGCTGGTAGGCGCTGCGGATGCCGGGCGGGTGGTCGATCGACAGTTGCTCGGCGATGGCAAGGTGCATCGACAGGTGCAGGAACGGATTGGTGCGGCCTTTTTCGACCGCGTACTCGGCGGTCATGGCGTCCGGGCTTTCGAGATCGGGATGGTATTCCGGATGTTCGATGATCCAGTCCAGGGCCATGGCCTCCAGCGGGGTCAGGACCTGGTTGGCGCGGTGCTTGCGCCAGGTTTCGATGAAGAATTCGCGGACTTGGTCGCGGGAAGGGTTGAACATCGGTAGAAGGATGCCATGCGGGCTATAGATGGCTTTATTTTACCGCCCGCGGGTCCGCCGCCCGCCCGCCGGCCCCAATGCGATATAGAATTGGTTGCTATCCGCCATCCAGTGCGCGTTTCGCCGGGGCCGCGCGGCCCTGCGGACCACATGCCGGCCGATGGGCGCGCGTGCAGCAAAACCACTCGGAGCAAATGGAGCATTCATGTCCTACCAACATATCAAGGTGCCCGCTGGGGGCCAGAAGATCACGGTCAACGCTGATTTCTCGCTGAACGTGCCCGATCAGCCCATCGTGCCCTATATCGAGGGTGATGGCACGGGCGCGGACATCACCCCCGTGATGATCAAGGTCGTCGACGCCGCCGTGCAAAAGGCCTACGGCGGCAAGCGCAAGATCCACTGGATGGAGGTCTATGCCGGCGAGAAGGCCACCAAGGTCTACGGCCCGGACGTCTGGCTGCCCGACGAGACCCTGGAGGTCGTCAAGGACTACGTGGTGTCGATCAAGGGCCCGCTGACCACCCCGGTCGGCGGCGGCATCCGCTCGCTGAACGTGGCGCTGCGCCAACAGCTGGATTTGTACGTCTGCCTGCGTCCGGTGGCGTATTTCAAGGGTGTGCCGTCGCCGGTGCGTGAACCGGAAAAGACGAACATGGTGATCTTCCGCGAGAACTCGGAGGACATCTACGCCGGCATCGAATACATGGCCGAAAGCGAGCAGGCCAAGGAACTGATCCAGTTCCTGCAGACCAAGCTCGGCGTCAAGAAGATCCGCTTCCCCAACACCTCGTCCATCGGCATCAAGCCGGTGTCGCGCGAAGGCACCGAGCGCCTGGTGCGCAAGGCGGCGCAGTACGTCATCGACAATGACCGTACCTCGCTGACCCTGGTGCACAAGGGCAACATCATGAAGTTCACGGAAGGCGGTTTCCGTGACTGGGGCTACGCGCTGCTGCAGAAGGAATTCGGCGCGCAGCTGATCGACGGCGGCCCGTGGTGCAAGTTCAAGAATCCCAAGACCGGCCGCGAGATCATCGTCAAGGACGTCATCGCCGACGCGTTCCTGCAGCAGATCCTGCTGCGTCCGGCCGAATACGACGTGATCGCCACCCTGAACCTGAACGGCGACTACATCTCCGACGCGCTGGCCGCGCAGGTGGGCGGCATCGGCATCGCCCCGGGCGCCAACCTGTCGGATTCGGTCGCCATGTTCGAGGCCACGCACGGCACGGCGCCGAAGTACGCGGGCAAGGACTACGTCAACCCGGGTTCGGAGATCCTGTCGGCGGAAATGATGTTGCGCCACATGGGCTGGACCGAGGCGGCCGACCTGATCATCTCCAGCATGGAAAAATCGATCCTCTCCAAGAAGGTCACTTACGACTTCGCGCGCTTGCTCGAAGGCGCGACCCAGGTGTCCTGCTCGGGCTTCGGCCAGGTCATGATCGACAACATGTGATCGGGAGCGTCTCTGCGCTTCGCCCCAAAAACCCGCATGCCGCGAGGCCTGCGGGTTTTTTTCGGGCGCGATGCGCTGATTTCACGCCCGTTTCCATCGAGCTGAAAGAATCCGCGTGTGGATTTATGCGTCGCACTGAGACAAAAAGCATCAAATTGTGATTATTACACCGTTATAATTCCCGCGTTTCCAATACGGTATTCCTTTTCAGTCTGCGGATATCCCTTCGACATGGCACAACCAGCCCCCAATATGCCGCCCTATGACGCTTCGGCGAGTGTCCGAGGCCTGCGTGACGCCAAGCGGGTCGCGCTGCTGATGGCGCCCCGATTGGGCGACACGCTGCTCATGATGACCATGGCGCACAACCTGATCGCGCATGGGCGCGAAGTGACCATTTTTGGCGATTACGCCTATGGCTTGCGCGATTGGTTTCCAGGGATGGACATCCGGCCTTCGCTGCCCGAGGAACAGGCCGCCGCCGTGCTGAAGGACTACGATTGCGCCGCGCAGATGCATGTCGGCTGGCCCTATGCCCTGCACGCTTTTGCTCCGTCCTATTTCTATTACGACGCCCATGTGGTGATTACCGGCAGGGGCTTCGTCAAGCTCAACCAAATCCGGGATTATTGCCGCGACCAGCTCGGGCTGGCGCTGGCGGACACCGACATCGGGCTGCGCCCGCCGGTGGCGGGACGCCATCGCGTTTTCGAGAAGCGGGTGGCGGTGCATCCGTCGTCCACCGGCCCGGATCGTTGCTGGGCACCGCGGCATTTCGTCGAGCTGGGCCTGCGGTTGCAACGCCAGGGCTATGAACCGGTGTTCATCCTGGCTCCCCACGAGCGTGCCGCGTGGGCCTGCCTGACCGAGGCCGGCCTGGCCATCCAGCAGTCCCCCGCCCTGGTGGACGTGGCGGCATTCATCCACGAATGCGGCTGGTTCATCGGCAATGAATCCGGTGTCGGCCACCTGGCGTCCAGCGTGGGCGTGCCGACGCTGACCTTGACCGGGCGCCCGACCCGCACCAAGGCGTGGCGTCCCGGTTGGTCGATGTCCCGCATCGCCTACCCTGCCTATATCCCTGGAGGCCGCTGGCGCGACCGCCTGTGGCGCGAGTGGTTGCGGCCGGGCAGCGTCATGGCGGCGTTCGAAGGCCTGACGCGAGACTACAAGAAATCCATCATGGCTTCGAAAGTCGCTCGATCGTAATGCAGGCCGGCGGGGGGCGGCAGCCGTTGCCGATCCCGCCGATGCCGCCATGGCCTGCGGGCCGGCACCCACTTTTTCCTCGAAGCGCCGACTGGTCGCCGCAAAGGCCAGGCTGAACAACTATGCCCATTCTTCTTTTACGCAGCGTTGCGGTCCTGACGCTGTTGATTCCCGCCCTGGCGTTGACCAGCGCCGTAGGCGGACCGGTGATCATCTATCTGACGGCCCTGATCGCCCTGGCGACCATGGCGGTCAACCTGTCGCGCCGCTGGGAGCCGTTCGCGCTGAAAGAGCTGGTCCCGATGGCGATTGCCCTGGGTGTCCCGCTGCTGGTGATGTTCATCAACAACGTCAGCCTGGGCATTTGGAGTTCCTCCGAGTTCGAGAAACTGCTGCGCTTTGCGCTGGCGATTCCGGTTTGCTGGATGTTGATGCGGGTGCCGCGCAATTGGTTGCGGCATGTGCAATGGAGCCTGCTGTTCGGCGCCATCGTTGGTTCGTTGATGCTGATCTACATCGTCCTGTCGCCGAGCCTGGGGCGGGGCGCGGTATCGGATTTTGGCGGGCGCTACAACGCAGTGGGTTTCGCCGATCTGACCATATTCTTCGGCCTGGCGTCGCTCTTGACCCTGCCCTGGACGCTTTCACGCTGGCCGCGCCTGGAGGCCGCGTTGAAGCTCGCCGCGGTGCCGCTGAGCATCTACGCGGTATGGGTCTCGCAGACGCGCAGCAGCTGGGCATTGCTGGTGATTTTCGGCGTGGTGTATCTGCTGACCAAGCGTCGTTGGACACGGCGCACTAAACTGCTGTTCCTGACCGGACTGGTGCTGGTGATGACGGCCGTTGCGGCGATTTCGTGGCAGTCCAAGGACAGCCGCTGGAAAAAAGTGATATCGGACCTGGACCGGTATGAACACCACGATCGTGACACGTCGGTGGGTATCCGCATACAGCTCTGGAAAGCCTCCTGGCTGATGTTCCAGGAGAGTCCGCTGGTGGGGGTGGGCGTACCCAGCTTCCGCTCGGAATTGGCCAAGCTCGAACAGCAGGGTGTGGTGACCGAGGAGGTCTCGATCGGCTACGGCGAGCCGCACAATGACATGCTGGGCGCACTGGCAGGCTACGGCTTGCTGGGTTTGCTCAGCATTCTGGCCCTGTACCTGATTCCCGCGGCGATCTTCTGGCGCCGTTCCGCCAGCGACGACCCGGTGGTGCATGTCGGTTCGCAGATCGGCTTGCTGTTCTGCCTGGGATACTTCGTTTTCAGCCTGTCAGAAATGATGTTCCGCAACATGCGCAGCGTGCCGATCTACGCGCTGACGGTGGTGGTGCTGTACGCGCTGACGTCGGCCCGCACCGGGTTGGCGCAGCAGCGCCTGGCGGCGCGGCGTTAGCCGCCAACGGCCGCCGGCGCGGGCGGCTTGTCCGCATGAAAAGCAAGGCTTGTATGGCCTTGCTTTTTTTTTTTGCGCGCGCGTTGCGCGGCAAATGCCCGACGGGCTTGACGTAGATCAAGCCGGGCCGGCCTCGTCGGTTAAAACCCTGCTGCTCCCTCGTATTCTGATCAGACGCAACAGATAAATCGTCACATTTCGCCGTCTTTGGTTGCGGACGCGGAAGGACATCAGGAAAGAGGGCCTATGAAGAATTCAAGCTTGCGCAGGGAGTTGCTGTGGTTCGTGCTGGCGATCGGGGTCGCGGTGCTGGCCCTGGGTGGCTGGGATGCCTGGGAACGACGCGCCGAGATGCTGGCCGAGCGCAAGACCGAATTGCGCCACGTGCTCGACCTGGCGGCCAGTATCGTGCGCAATGGCAAGCAACGCGCCGTCGAGGAGGGGCTGTCCGTCGAACAGGCCAAGCGCAATGTGGCGCAGCGCCTCGCGCAGCTGCGCTATGGCGCGGACGGCTACGTCGGCGTGTTCGACGACGGCTATGCGTTGCTGGTGCATCCGGATGCGAAGCTCGCCGGCACCAATGTGCGCGCGGTCAAGGACAGCGATGGCCTGCCGATTTTCGAGAATCTCCACGAGCGGGGCAGGGCGGGCGGTGGTTTTGTCGAATACCGCTTCCCGCGGCCGGGGTCGGAAGCGTCGCTGCCCAAGATCAGCTATGCCGCCCATGACCCGGAATGGGGCTGGCTGATGTTCACGGGCCTTTATGTGGACGACGTCGACGCGGCGTTCCGCGCCACGCTGTGGCGCCAGGGCGGCGTGACGCTGTTGCTGCTGGTGCTGCTGCTGGCGGCGGCGCTGCGGTTCTTCCGGTCGCACATCATTCGTCCGCTCGATGAAGCGGTGACGGTCTGTGAACGCGTGGCGCATGGCGATCTGTCGAGCATCGTTTCGCGCCATCATCGCGGCGAAATCGGCCGGTTGTTCGATGCCATGGCGCTGATGCAGGAGCGGCTGGACGTGGCGGTGCGCAGCATCGTCCATTCCACCGGTTCGATCGCGGCCGCATCGCGCCAGATCGCCGCGGGCAGCATGGATTTGCACGACCGCACCGAGAAGCAGGCGGCGGCACTGGAGCAGACCGCGGCCAGCGTCGAACAGATCACCGCGACCGCCAGGCAGAGCGCCGATCACGTGCAGCAGGTGAGCGCGCTGGCGGGCGAATCGGCGCAGCTGGCGCGCCAGGGCAGCGAAGAAACCCAGCACGCGATCGACGCGATGCACGAGATCTCGCAAAGCTCGCAGCGGATCGACGAGATCATCCGCCTGATCGACGAAATCGCTTTCCAGACCAATATCCTGGCGCTCAATGCCGCCGTGGAGGCCGCGCGCGCCGGCGAGCAGGGCCGCGGGTTCGCGGTGGTGGCAGGCGAAGTGCGGGCGCTGGCGCAACGCTCGGCCACCGCCGCCAAGGAGATCAAGACCCTGATCGAGGCATCGTCGGATTCGGTGGCGCGCGGTAGCCAGCGGGTGGAACAGGCCAGCGCCACCATGGGCAGCGTGCTGCAATCGGCCGCGACCAGCGCGCCGTTGATGGGCGAGATCGCCACCGCGTCGGCCGAGCAGAGCGTGGGCATCGAACAGATCAACCAGGCGGTGACGCACCTGGACAGCGTGACGCAGCAGAATGCGGCGCTGGTCGAGGAGTTCGCCGCGTCCGCCGCCACGCTGCACGATCAGGCCGACGACCTGGCGCGCGCGGTGGCGGTGTTCAAGCTGTCTGCAGCCTACTAGGCGACCCCTGCACCACGCTCATCGCGCGTTGCAGGCGTGGCGTCAGTTCGCGGCTGGCGCTGGTCATGGGCAGGCGCAGTTCGTCGGCGATCAGGCCCTGCAGCGCCAAAGCCCGTTTGATCGGCGCCGGGTTGGGTTCGGCGAACAGCAGGCGGGCCAGGCCGCGCAGCGGCTCGAACAGCTCGCGCGCGGCCTCGGCGTGGCCGTCGCGCGCCAGCTGCATGACCTCGACGAAGCGCTCGGGGAACAGATGGGCGGCGGCGGGGATGGCGCCGCGTCCGCCGGCCAGAAAATGGTCGGGCAGCGCCAGGTCTTCGCCGCACAGCGCCTCGAGATGGCCGCGCGCGTTCAACGCCATCAGCGCGGCCGGATTGCATTCCTTGACCGCGCGCAGATTGGGCAGCAGCGCCAGCGATTCCATGGTCTCGACGGTCATGGAGACGCCGGCGCGCTTGGGAATGTTGTAGAGGATGATGGGGCGTTCGGTGGCCCAGGCGATCTGCCGGTAGTGCCACAGGATGCCCTGCTGCGACGGGCCGAGGTAGTAGGGCGGCGGCACCAGGTAGCCGGCGGGGGCGTACTTGTCCAGGCGGCGGATGGCGGCGGCCACGCCGCGCGTGTCGACGCCGCCGGCGCCGAACACCAGCGGCAGCGCGTGCGGATCGCGGCGGATGGCCTCGATCATCTCGATCTTCTCGGGGATGGACAGCAGGTTGCCTTCGCCGGTGGAGCCGAACAGCACCAGGCCGGCAATGCCGGCATTGCGGTAGTAGCGCGCCAGGGCCTGGGCGGCCTCGCAATCGACGTACCCGCCGCGCATCGGCGTGACCATCGGCAGCCAGATGCCGGGGAACGTGGCTTGGACCGAGGTATCCATGGCTCACTGCACCGTGATCGCGGCGGCCGGGCGCAGCGGGCCGAACTCGGCCTGGGGCAGGCCACACATCACCGCGTGCATCAGGGCATCGACCTGGCCGCGATCGCATTGCAGCTGCAGGATGCTCTGGCCATGCGCATGATCCACCGACAGCACGTAGACGCCGATGCGCTCGCCCAGTTCGCGGTGCAGCGCCAGCCGTACCTTCAGGGCGTCCAGGGTGTCGATCCTGACGGTCAGGGCAACCATCTCCGCGGGCCGCGGCGCATGGGCCGGGGCGGGGCGATCAAACGAGGCGCGCGTGCTGCGTTCTTGGCGGGGAATCATGGTGTCTGGCGGGGCGGCGGCCGTGCTGGCTGGCGCGTATCCGGTTGGTTGATGACGATTCCACTATAGAAAGCGGGCCGTAAAACCTGCCGATAAATGCGGGCGCGAAGCGTAAAAAGCGCGTCAACGCCCGGGCGCGTCAGAACGTCTTGGTCAGCGACAGCAGGCCGGTGGCGCGGCCCATGTAGCGGCCGCGGCTATTGGTGTAGACCGCGCGGTCGGCATTGGTGTCGATATAGGCGACCGAGATGGCCAGGCCCTGGCCGAAGTCCTTGGTCAGGCCCAGCTTCCAGTCGGTGTAGGCGCCGTCGGTGAGGTTGCGGACCGTCTGGCGGCCGACGTGGGCGTTGACGGTCAGGCCCCAGAAACCGGTGTCGAAGTTGCCGCTCAGGTCGAAGTACTGGCTGTACTTGCTGTCGGCGAAGCCGAACAGGTTGGTCATGGCGACGGAATACTTGAACATGACCGGGCCGTAACCCACGCCGGCGTACAGTTCGGTGGTGTCTGGGCTGGTGTAGCCGGAGGGGTAGTCGCCCGGGTAGTAATACTGCAGCACGCCCAGGTCGAACGGCACGTCCGCCGCCAGGTTGCCCTTGTAGCCGCCGTAGAAGTCCATTTCCACTGGCGCCGACACATCGCTGTTGCCGTCATTGAGCCAGCTGACGCTGGAGTTCCAGTTGCCCAGGTACAGGCCGCTGGCATGGGTGAAATCGAAGCCGCCCTGGATGGCGGGCTTGTTGTTGGTCTGCATCAGGCCGCGGTAGCGGTACTGGCTGGCCAGGGTGACGTTGGCGGTCAGCGTGTACTCGGGGGCGTCGGCGGTGGCGCTGTCGGCGGCATGCGCAGGGGCGGCCAGGGCCACCAGCGCAAGCGCGGCCAGGGTGTTGCGGGACATGGGATTCTCCTGTGTTGGACGGGATCGCCAAGATAGGAGAAGCGGCGTAAACGGCGAGACAAGACTTACGTGGCCGGCGTAAAAGGCGCATCAATGATGATGGGTGTAGTGCGCGCCCGCGCCCGGCACGGCGCCGCCACGTTCAGTTCAGCGCGCCCGCGCCTAGCCGGCGAAGCGGTAGCCCACGCCGATTTCGGTCAGCAGATAGACCGGCTGGGCCGGATCCGCTTCGAGTTTCTGCCGCAGGTGGCCCATGTAGATGCGCAGGTAGTGATTGCTTTCCACGTGCGAAGGCCCCCAGACCTCGCGCAGCAGTTCGCGGTGGGTCATGACCTTGCCGCGATGGGCCAGCAGCGCGGCCAGCAGGCGGTATTCCATCGCGGTCAGGTGCACGTGCTGGCCGCCGCGCTCGACCACGCGCCTGGCGAAGTCGACGCGCACGTCGCCGAAGCTGATCTCGGCGGCGCTGCCGGCGCCGCCGCGGGCATGGCGCCGCAGCAGCACGCGCAGCCGCGCCAGCAGTTCGCTGACGCCGAATGGCTTGGTGAGGTAGTCGTCGGCGCCGGCGTCCAGCGCCGCCACCTTGTCGGCCTCGGCGGTGCGCGCCGACAGCACCAGCACCGGCACTTCGGTCCAGCCGCGCAGTTCGCGGATCAGGGTCATGCCGTCTTCATCCGGCAGGCCCAGGTCCAGCACCACGGCGTCGGGCTGGCGCGTGCCGGCCTCGATCAGGCCGCGCTTGACGGTGTCGGCTTCGTACACGGCACAGCCTTCGCTCTCGAGGGCCTGGCGCACGAAGCGGCGGATATTGGCGTCGTCCTCGATGATGAGGATGGTGGGCTGAAAGTCGAACATGCGATGGGCTCAGGCGATTTCAGGTTGGATCGGGGGCGGCGTGCCCAACGGCAGGGTGAAGACGAACTGCGCGCCGCTGGACTGGCCCGGCGCGTGTTCGACCCAGATGCGGCCGTGGTGGGCGCTGACGATGGCTTCGCACACGGCCAGGCCGAGGCCGACGCCGGGTGTGGCGGATTCGCGTTCGCCGCGGGTGAATTTCTCGAAGATGCGGCGTTCGGCGCCGGGGGCCACGCCGGGGCCGTTGTCGCACACCGCGACGCGCAGCTCGCCGTCCTGCGCCGTGGCATGCAGGCGGATGGCGCTGCCGGCCGGGGTGTACTTGGCGGCGTTCTCCAGCAGGTTGCACAGCACTCGCTCGATCAGCACGCCGTCGCATTCGACCAGCGGCAGGCCGGAAAGGCTGTCGACCGAGATCCGATGCGATGCCAGCGGCTCGCGCATGGCGGCCAGCGAGGCGCCGACCAGTTCCTCGATCGACTGCCACTCCAGCCGCAGCGGCGTGTCGCGGCTCTGCAGCCGCGCCATGTCCAGCAGGTTGGCGACCAGCGCGTGCATGCGCTGGGCCTGGTCGCGCATGGCGCGGATGGTGTCCTGGATGTCGGCCGGCAGCGCGTCCTGGCGCCGCATCAGCGTGTCGGTCATGCCGACCAGGCTGGTGAGCGGGGTGCGCAGGTCGTGTGAGACCGCCGCCAGCAGCGAGTTGCGCAGCTTTTCGGATTCCATGCTGACCAGCGCCTGCTGCGCCACTTCCACGTAGTGCAATCGTTCCAGGGCGATGGCGATGAGCGTGGCGTAGGCCTCGATCTGGCGGCGCGAGTCGGGCTGCGAGAACAGGCTGCGGCGCGGCGCCGCCAACGCCAGCACGCCACGGGTACGCATCGGCGCCTTCAGCGGCAGGTACAGCAGGTCGCTGTTGGACAGGGTGGCGGTGCCGGCGCCGGCCGGCTGGCCGTGGTCGTAGACCCACTGGGCCAGCGCCGATTCCAGCGGCGGCATGTCCGCGGCGGCGGGCGAGGCCAGCTTGAGGCGATCGTCCAGTCCCAGGATGTAGAGCGCGCAGCGCGAGCCGAAGGTGGCGTGCACGAAGGCGCCGGCGGACGCGACGATCTGCTCGGGCAGCAGCGCCGAGGACAGCTCGCGCGCGAATTCATACAGGCTGCGCGCGTCGGCCTCGCGCTTGACCGAGGCCTGCGCCTGCAGCCGCAGGCCGGCGGTGAGCTGGCCGATCAGCAGGCCCACGGCCAGCAGCACGCCGAAGGTCAGCAGGTACTGCACGTCCGAGACCGCGAAGGAGGCCAGCGGTTGCACGAAGAAGAAATCGAACAATCCCACGCTGACAATGGAGGCCAGGGCGGCCGGACCGCGCCCATGGCGCAACGCCACCGCCACCACCGCCAGCAGGAACAGCATGACGATGTTGGTCTGGTGCAGCGCCGGAAAGGCCAGCGCCGACAGCGCGGTGGCCACCGCGCAATAGCACAGCGCCCAGGCGTAGCCGGCCAGCGCCAGCGGGCCTCGTTCGTCGGCCGCCTGGCGGCCGCGGCGGCCCAGCGTCAGCGGATCGCGGCCGGGCGCGCTGCTGGCCGGCAAGGGCGGCGCGCCCAGGCGGATGATGTCGATCTCGGGGCAGCCCGCGGCCAGCATGTCGGCAAAACTGTGGCGGCGCCACAGCCAGCCCGGGCTGATGGCCGCCGTCAGCAGCGCCGACAGCGACAGGCGCAGGCGCTGCAGGCCGCTGGCGCGGGTGCGGCCGATGATGGCCTTGGTGATGTTGTGGCGGCGCACGTAGCGCACCACCGCGTCGACCATGTCGCCGCCAGCCAGGGTTTCGCAGCGCGCGCCGAGCGAATCGGCCAGCGCCAGGCTGCGTTGCAGCCGTTCCTGCTCGGCCTGCGGCGGCGGCGCGGCGCGCGGCGCGTCGATGGTGACGACGTGCAGGTCGCATTCCAGCTGCTGGCTGAGCCGATGGGCGCTGCGGATCACGTAGTCGGCGTCGGCATCGGAGCCGATGCAGGCCACCACCGCTTCGCGGGTGCGCCAGACGGGTTCGATGGCGCGGTCGCGGCGGTAGGCCTGGACGTCGTCGTCGACGTGGTCTGCGGTGCGGCGCAGCGCCAGTTCGCGCAGCGCGATCAGGTTGCCCTTGCGGAAGAAATTGCGGGTGGCGTGGCGCGCCTGCTCGGGCAGGTAGACCTTGCCTTCCTTCAGGCGGCGCAGCAGTTCGTCGGCGGAAAGATCGACCAGGATGACTTCGTCGGCGGCATCGAAGACCTCGTCGGGCACGGTCTCCCAGACCCGCACGCCGGTGATGCTGCCGACGGCCTCGTTGAGGCTGTCCAGGTGCTGCACGTTGAGCGTGGTCCAGACGTCGATGCCGGCCGCCAGCAGTTCCTGGATGTCCTGCCAGCGCTTGGCGTGGCGCGAGCCGGGCGCGTTGGAATGGGCCAGCTCGTCGACCAGCACCAGGTCGGGATGGGCATCGAGCGCGCCGTCCAGGTCGAATTCCTTGAGCGTGTGGCCGCGGTAGACGACGTCCTTGAGCGGCAGGGTCGCCACGCCCTCGAGCAGGGCGGCGGTTTCGCGCCGGCCGTGCGTTTCGACGATGCCGGCCAGCACACGGGCGCCTTGCGCCGCCTGCGCGCGCGCGGCCACCAGCATGGCGTAGGTCTTGCCGACGCCGGCGGACGAGCCGAAGTAGACCCGCAACTTGCCGCGCACCGCCTGGCGCGCGGCATCGTCGAGGTCTTTCAAGAGCGCGTCCGGATCGGGACGCTCGCCAGCATTGTCAGCCATGAACGCGCAAGTGAAGGAGGGAAACGGCTGGCAATACTATACGCCGGCGCGTCATTGCGCCGGCGCCAGTTGGTCCAGCGCCAGATTCAGCTTGAGCACGTTGACGACCGGGTCGCCCAGCACGCCCAGCCAGGGCTTGCTGGTATGGGCTGCTATCAGGGCGTCGACTTTTTCCCGCGGCAGGTGGCGGGCACGGGCCACGCGCGCGGCCTGGTAGGCCGCGGCCGCCGGACTGATGTGCGGGTCCAGGCCGCTGCCCGAGGCGGTGACCAGGTCCACCGGCACCGGCGTGGGGTTGTCGGGATCGGCCGCCTTGAGGGCGGCGATCCGCGCCTGGATCGCTTCGGCCAGCGCCGGATTGCGCGGGCCCAGGTTCGAGCCGCCGGAGTTGGCGCCGTTGTACGGCATCGGCGAAGTGGCCGAGGGCCGGCCCCAGAAGTACTGCGGCGCGCTGAACGATTGGCCGATCCATTCCGAGCCGACCACCTTGTCGCCCTGGCGGATCAGCGAGCCGGAGGCCTCGTGAGGAAACACGGCGGCGGCGATGCCGGTGGTCAGGAACGGATAGGCCAGGCCGGTCACCAGGGACAGGGCGGCGAAGACCACCAGCGCGGGGCGCAGGATGCCGCCTTGGCGCGGCAGGGGAAGAGCTTGTTTCATGACGGGTTCCTTCGTAATGGCGGGCGCGGGTCAGACCCAGCCCAGGGCGGCCAGCACCATGTCGATCAGCTTGATGCCGGCGAACGGCACCAGCAGGCCGCCCAGTCCGTAGATGAGGAGATTGCGGCGCAGCAGGACCGAGGCGCCCAGCGGCCGATAGCGCACGCCCTTGAGCGCCAGCGGGATCAGCACGATGATGATGAGCGCGTTGAAGATGACGGCCGACAGGATGGCCGAGGCCGGCGTGGCCAGGCCCATGATGTTCAGCAGGTTCAGCTGCGGATACACCGTGGCGAAGGCGGCCGGGATGATGGCGAAGTATTTCGCCACGTCGTTGGCGATGCTGAAGGTGGTGAGCGCGCCGCGCGTCATCAGCATCTGCTTGCCGATCTCGACGATCTCGATGAGCTTGGTGGGGTTGGAGTCCAGGTCCACCATGTTGCCGGCTTCCTTGGCGGCCTGCGTGCCCGAGTTCATCGCCACCGCCACGTCGGCCTGCGCCAGCGCCGGCGCGTCGTTGGTGCCGTCGCCGGTCATCGCCACCAGGCGGCCTTCGCCCTGGTAGGCGCGGATCAGCTTGAGCTTGGCTTCCGGCGTGGCTTCGGCCAGGAAGTCGTCGACACCCGCTTCGGCGGCGATGGACGCGGCGGTGAGCTTGTTGTCGCCGGTGATCATGACCGTCTTGATGCCCATGCGGCGCAGCTCGGCGAAGCGCGACTGGATGTCGGGCTTGACGATGTCCTTGAGTTCGACCACGCCCAGCGCGCGGTTGCCGTCGCTGACCATCAGCGGCGTGCTGCCGCGGCGCGCCACGTCCTCGGCCAGGCGCAGCACCTGCTCGGGCACGGTGGCATCCTGCGCGGCCAGCCAGGCGCGCACCGCGTCGACTGCGCCCTTGCGGATGACGCGATCCTTCAGGTTGACGCCGCTCATGCGGGTCTGCGCGGTGAAGGGCACGTATTCCGCGTCCGGGGCGCGCACGGCCGGGGCGTGGATGGCCTTGTCGGCCAGCGCCACGATGCTGCGGCCTTCCGGCGTTTCGTCGGCCAGCGAGGCCAGGCGCGCCGCATCCGCCAGTTCGCGCGGCGACACGCCGGGCGCGGGCAGGAAGGTCGAGGCCTGGCGGTTGCCGAAGGTGATGGTGCCGGTCTTGTCCAGCAGCAGCACGTCGACGTCGCCGGCGGCCTCCACCGCGCGGCCCGAGGTGGCGATGACGTTGGCGCCCATCATGCGGCTCATGCCCGCCACGCCGATGGCCGACAGCAGGCCGCCGATGGTGGTGGGGATCAGGCACACCAGCAGCGCCACCAGCACCGTGACCGTGACGGCGGTGCCGCCGCCCGCGGCCGAGACCGAGTAGATCGAGAATGGCATGAGCGTTGCCACCACCAGCAGGAACACCACCGTCAGGCCGACCAGCAGAATGGTCAACGCCAGTTCGTTGGGCGTCTTCTGGCGCTTGGCGCCTTCGACCATGGCGATCATGCGGTCCAGGAAGCTCTCGCCCGGATCGGCGGCGATGCGCACGAAGATCCAGTCGGACAGCACTCGCGTGCCGCCGGTGACCGAGGAGAAGTCGCCGCCGGATTCGCGGATGACGGGCGCCGATTCGCCGGTGATGGCGCTTTCGTCCACCGAGGCCACGCCGGCGATGACCTGGCCGTCGCCGGGAATGGTCTCGCCGGCTTGCACCAGCACCACGTCATTGCGGCGCAGCAGGCCGGACGCCTGCTTGACGGCCCGTTCGCGCCAGCGCGCCGGGTCGGCGGTGGCCGCGTCTTCGTCGCGAAAGCCCTTGAGCAGGCGCGCGTCGATGGTGGTGCGCAGGCCGCGCAGCGTGGCAGCCTGTTGCTTGCCGCGGCCTTCGGCCAGCGCTTCGGCGAAATTGGCGAACAGGACCGTGAACCACAACCATACCGTGATCGCGAGGATGAAGCCCGCCGGCGCCTCGGCCTGGCCGCGCAGCGCCATGATCCACAGGATGGTGGTCAGGATGCTGCCCACGTAGACCACGAACATCACGGGGTTCTTGAGCTGCGCCGCGGGCGAGAGCTTGCGCAGGCTGTCGACCACGGCGGGGCCGACCAGCGCGCCGGACCACATGCCGAACGTGCGTTCGTGCGGCGCGGCCGAGGGCGCGCGGGCGGCGCCGCCGCCGGCGCCTTGGGTTGGCATATCAATCTTGGCCATTTTCTTTCCTAGCCTGTTGCATTCAGGGTTGCAGGTGTTCCGCGACCGGGCCCAGGGCCAGCGCGGGCACATAAGTCAGGGCGCCCACCAGCAGCACCGCGCCGATCAGCAGCACGACGAAGAGGGGGCCCGTGGTGGGCATGCTGCCGGGCCCGGCGGGCAGGCGGCGCTTGGCCCCCAGCGAGCCGGCCATCGCCAGCACGGCAACGATGACGGCGAAGCGGCCGAACCACATCGCGGTTCCCAGCAGCACGTTGTAGAAGGGCGTGTTGGCCGAGAGGCCGGCGAAGGCGCTGCCGTTGTTGTTGGCGGCCGAGGACAGGGCGTACAGGACCTCGGAGAAGCCGTGGATGCCGGGGTTCAGTACGCCAGCCTGGCCGGCCGTCACCGAGACCGCCAGCGCGGTGCCGCCCAGCACCAGCAGCGGCGTCGCCAGGATCACGATCGAGACCATCTTCATGTCGTAGGCTTCGATCTTCTTGCCCAGGTACTCGGGCGTGCGGCCGATCATCAGTCCGGCGATGAAGACGCCGAGGATGGCGAAGGCCAGCATGCCGTACAGGCCGGAGCCGACCCCGCCGTAGACTACCTCGCCCAATTGCATCAGCAACATCGGCGTCAGGCCGCCCATGGCGTTGAGCGAATCGTGCATGCCGTTGACCGCTCCGCACGACGCCGCCGTGGTGACGGTGGCGAACAGCGAGGTGGCGGCGATGCCGAAGCGGGTTTCCTTGCCTTCCATGTTGCCGCCCGGCGAAAGCACGCTCATGGCGCTGTCGGCCCCGGCCTGCGCGGCCATCGGGTTGGGCTGTTGCTCGAAATAGGCGGCGCTCAGCGCGAACACGGCGAACAGCAGCGTCATGGCCGCGAGGATGGCGATGCCCTGGCGCCGGCTGCCCACCATTTCACCGAAGCTGAAGCACAGCGCCGCCGGGATCACCAGGATCGCCAGCATTTCCAGGAAGTTCGACAGCGCGGTCGGGTTCTCGAATGGATGGGCCGAGTTGGCGTTGAAGAAGCCGCCGCCATTGGTGCCCAGCATCTTGATTGCCTCCTGCGAGGCGACCGGGCCCATGGCCAGCGTCTGCGTGCGGGTGATTGCCGGGTCGGTCACGGGCTGGCCCTTGGCGTCCAGCACCGGCTGGCCCTGGGCGTCGACGCGCGGCTGGTCATAGTGCAGGGCTTCGACCGTCTGCACTTCCTGGTAGTCGTTGAAGTTCTGCAGCACGCCCTGGCTCACCAGCGCCAGGGCCAGCACCAGCGACAGCGGCAGCAGCACGTACAGCGTGCAGCGCACCATGTCGGCCCAGAAGTTGCCCAGCGTGGCCGAACAGTGGCGCGCCAGTCCGCGGATCAGCGCGAACAGCACCGCGATGCCGGTGGCGGCCGAGACGAAGTTCTGCACCGTCAGCGCCAGCATCTGCGTCAGGTAGCTCATGGTCGATTCGCCACCGTAGCCTTGCCAGTTGGTGTTGGCCACGAAGCTGATGGCGGTGTTGAGCGAGGAGTCGGGCGAGACGGCGCCCATGCCGGCCGGGTTCAGCGGCAGCAGGCCCTGCAGGCGTTGCAGCGCATAGACCGCCACGATGCCCAGGATGTTGAAGGCCAGCACCGCCAGCGCGTAGCGCTTCCAGCCCATTTCGGCCTGCGGGTCGATGCCCGCCAGCCGATAGATGCCGCGTTCCAGCGGGCGGCCCCAGGCGGTCAGCCGGGATTGCCCGTTTTCCATGGCGATGCGGATGTAGCGCCCGAGAAAGGGCGCGATCGCGAGCAGGACCGCCAGGTACACGACCAGCAGTCCGACGAATTCGGCAGTCATCAGAACTTCTCCGGTTTGAACAGGGCGACCAGCAGGTACACGAACAGCAGCGCGGCCGTGAGGCCGCTCAGCCAGTAGAGCCAGCTCATGATTGCTCTCCCGAGGACAAGGCTTCGCAGAATCGGAGCAGGGCGTAGGTCAGCCCCGCCATGACGGCGAAGATCGCGATATAGATGGCATCCACGTTTTTCCTCCCGGGAGCCAGGCTCCCTTCGAACGACGAACCGGCGCGGCAAAGGGGATGCGGACCGCGCGGGCGTAGTGACCAATCAGGACACCGGCAGGTTACGGAGCGGGGGGTAAAAACGGGGTATAGCTTTGGCGGGGGGGTGTAAACGGAACGTAAAGACGCGCTGCCATAATCCCGGTCACGGATGCGCCGAGATGGCGCGACGCGGGTGCCCGGATCCGGGCGGCGGCGCGGGCGTTGTTGAGGCTGGCTCAAAACCGGGTGCGCCGCCCCCTTCCGGAAAGCGGTTTTGGGCGGGAAAAATCCCAATATTTAGAACAGAGATGCCAAAATGCACTGATGTGGTGCATGGAATATGTAAATGAATGCGCCGAATTAGGGCATTCCCCTAGTGTGGCATTCCCGCATCTGGTGCAGAATCTCTTCCCATGCAGGTGAGGAGACAAAGCCCTGCATGGGCAATTACCGGCGGCACCGGTACATAAAAAAGTAGCAGTACTCAAGAAAAGCAAAACGCACAACGGCTGGCACCAGGCAGTGCCGGCCGTTGTCGCATAAAAAGCCCGTATTTCGTCCAGCCAGGGTTTTCTAGCGCCGCGTTTCGCGATATTCCTCAGGTTTCGCTCACGCCAGCTATGCCGGAATCCCGCGTTTCCCCCGAGCCCACCCCGTCCCGCTATTGGCGTCGCAATGTGCGCCTGATCGCGCTGCTGGCGCTCGTCTGGGCAGCGCTGACGTTCATCCCCTCCTACTTTGCCCGAGGCCTGTCGTTCGATTTCATCGGCTGGCCGTTCTCGTTCTGGATGGCGGCCTACGGCGCCCCCTTGGCGTACCTCATCATCATCTGCATCTACGCCCGGATCATGAACCGCGCCGACCAACGCGGGGAAGAGGCCAAGGAGAACCGCTGATGCCGTTCGGCGGAGATACCCCGCAGCAATTCAGGATCCGGCTGCGCCGCATCTACGTGCTGTATACGGCCGGCTTCGCGTTGATGATCCTGCTGATGGCGCTGGCCGAGATCCTGGGCCTGCCGCGCAACTGGATCGGCTACGTCTTCCTGCTGGTGACCGTGAGCCTGTATGCCGGCATCGGCATCGTCTGCCGCACCTCGGACCAGGTGGAATACTACGTCGCCGGCCGGCGCGTGCCGGCCATCTACAACGGCATGGCGACCGCGGCCGACTGGATGTCGGTGGCCTCGTTCATCGGGGTCGCCGGCACGCTCTACCTGACGGGCTACGGCGGCCTGGCCTACATCATGGGATGGACCGGCGGCTATGTGCTGGTGGCGATGCTGCTGGCGCCGTACCTGCGCCGCTTCGGCCAATACACCATTCCCGACTTCATGGGCGCGCGCTATGGCGGCAACCTGCCGCGGCTGGCGGGCGTGGCCTGCGCCATTCTCTGTTCGTTCACCTATCTGGTGGCGCAGATCTACGGCGTGGGCATCATCACCACGCGCATGACCGGCATCTCGTTCGAACTGGGCATTTTCGTGGCGCTGGGCGGCATGCTGGTCTGTTCGTTCCTGGGCGGCATGCGCGCCGTCACCTGGACCCAGGTGGGACAGTACATCATCCTGGTGATCGCCTACCTGGTGCCGGTGGTGTGGCTGTCGATCAAGCACACCGACATGCCGGTGCCGCAGCTGTCGGCCGGCGTGGTGCTGCAGGAAGTGACGGAAAAAGAGGTCTACCTGCGCAACGACCCCGCCGAAATCGAGGCGCGCCGCCTGTGGCAGGAGCGCGCCGACGAGATGGCGCAACGGGTCCATGACCTGCCCGAGTCCTGGGCGCTGGAAAAGGACAAGCTGCGCAGTCGCCTGGCCCAGCTCAACGCCAGCGATGCGCCCATGGTCGAGATCCGCTCGGTCGAACGCGAGCTGGCGGCATTTCCGCCGACGGTGGAAGAGGCGCGCATCGCCTGGTCGCAGGCCAAGGCCACTTTCGAGGCCCGGGCCGCGCCGCCGACCCCGCATGCGGAACCGTTCCCGTCCAGCGATCCGGACGAGCGCCGCAACATGCGCATCAATTTCCTGGCGCTGGTGCTGTGCCTGATGCTGGGCACCGCGGGGATGCCGCACATCCTGATGCGCTCATATACCACCTCGTCGGTGGTGGAAGCGCGGCGTTCGGTGTGCTGGTCGCTGCTGTTCATCCTGTTGCTGTATTTCATGGCGCCGGCGTTGGCGCTGCTGGTCAAGTACGAGGTCTACACGCAGGTGGTGGGGTCGAATTTCCTCAGCCTGCCGAATTGGGTGCATGCCTGGAGCGCGGTCGACAGCAACCTGCTGGACGTCACCGACATCAATCGTGACGGCGTGGTCCAGCTCAGCGAAATCAGCATGGGCGCGGACGTGGTGGTGCTGGCGATGCCCGAGATCGGCGGGCTGCCCTATGTGATCTCGGGGCTGGTGGCGGCCGGCGGCCTGGCGGCGGCGCTGTCCACCGCCGATGGCCTGCTGCTGACCCTGTCCAATTCGCTGTCGCACGACATGTGGTACCGGATGGTGTCGCCGCGCATGTCGGCGGCGCGGCGGGTGATGGTGTCCAAGATCCTGCTGCTGGTGGTGGCGTTCGGCGCGGCCTGGGTGGCGGCGCGCAAGCCGGCCGACATTCTGTTCATGGTGTCGGCGGCGTTCTCGTTCGCGGCCTCGTCGTTTTTCCCGGCGCTGGTGATGGGCGTGTTCTGGCGCCGCGCCAACAAATGGGGCGCCACGCTCGGCATGGCGGCGGGGCTGCTGGTGACCTTTGCCTACATGACGCACACGCATCCGTGGCTGCGCGAGTGGGTGCTGGGGATTTCGCGGACCCAGCCGGTGGACCTGTGGTGGGGCATCCAGCCGATCGCGGCCGGCGTGTTCGGCGCGCCGGTGGCATTCCTGACGATCATCGTGGTGTCGCTGCTGACGCCGCCGCCGGACCGCGCCACGTTGGCGTTGGTGGATTACCTGCGCCATCCGGGCGCGCCCAGGCCGCCCGCAGAAAACGGCACGACCTGATCGTGCCGGATGGCGGGTAGGTCGGGTGAATCCCGCAGGCGTGCGGAACGCTCGGGGCGGCTCAGTGCGACACGGACTTCGAGAAGACGTTCATGACCACCACGCCGGCGATGATCAGGCCAATGCCGATCAACGCGGGGGTGTCCAGGTGCTGCCTGAAGAACAGCGCGCCGACGATGGAGATCAGCACGATGCCCACGCCCGACCAGATGGCGTAGGCGATGCCGACCGGCACCTCGCGCAGCGTCAGCGACAGGAAGTAGAACGAGATCATGTAGCCGAACACCGTCACCACCGATGGCACCAGGCGCGAAAAACCCTCGGAGCTTTTCAGGGCGCTGGTGGCGAAGATCTCGGCGACGATGGCGATGCCCAGGTAGAGCCACTTCATTTGCGCGGCCCTTCCGATTGCCGCAGCAGCACCAGCAGGGCGCCCGCGCCGCCTTCGCGCTCGGGCGCCTCGGAAAACGCCAGCACTTCGTTCTTCTGCACCAGCCAGGTGCGGGCCTTGTCCTTGAGCACCGGTTCCAGGCCCTGCGAGCCATAGCCCTTGCCATGCACGATGCGCACGCAGCGGATGCCGTGTTCCTGGCACTCGTCCAGGAACGACAGCATGGCGTGGCGCGCCTGTTCCACGCGCAGGCCGTGCAGGTCGAGCTCGGCGCCGGCGCGCCACTGGCCGCGGCGCAGGTTGCGCGCGGTGTCGGGGGCGGCGTCGCCGCGCACGAAGGCGGTGCCGCCTTCGGACAGCAGGTGCGTGATTTCGCCGCCATCCGAAACGCCGGCGTCGGCTCGCGTGGCGGTTTCGCCCAGCGCGTTGGCGCGGCGCAGGGCCGGGGCCGGTTGCGGCGCCGGCTTGTGTTCGGCGCGCGCGACCTGCTTGATGGGCTTGACCGACTGCATGGTGCGCCGGAACGCGGCCATGTCGTCGGCCGGATCGGTGTCCGCGCCGGGCGCCGGCGCGGCTTTCTTCAGCGCCGCCACGCGCTGGGCGAGGGCGGCGCGCTCCTGCTCGGCCTGCAGGTCTTTCTTGAGGCGTTTCAGGTCGGCCGCGCCGACCTTATTGCCCCGCATTCTCCAGCCACCGTTGTGCGTCCAGGGCGGCCATGCAGCCCGTGCCGGCGCTGGTGATGGCCTGGCGATAGACGTGGTCCTGCACGTCGCCGGCGGCGAACACGCCCGGCACCGAGGTCATGGTGGCCATGCCGGACAGGCCGCTCTTGGTGACGATGTAGCCGTCCTTCATTTCGAGCTGGCCCTCGAAGATCCCGGTGTTGGGCTGGTGGCCGATGGCGATGAAGGCGCCGGTGGCTTTCAGGTCTTCGGTGGCGCCGGTGTCGACGTGGCGCACGCGCACGCCGGTGACGCCGCTGTCGTCGCCCAGCACTTCTTCCAGCGTGTGGAACAGCTTCAGTTCCATGTTGCCGTTCTCGACCTTGCTCATCAGCTTGTCGACCAGGATCGGTTCGGCGCGGAACTTGTCGCGGCGGTGGATCAGGGTGACCTTGCGGCAGATGTTGGACAGGTACAGGGCTTCTTCGACGGCGGTGTTGCCGCCGCCGACCACGACCACGTCCTGGTTGCGGTAGAAAAAGCCGTCGCAGGTGGCGCAGCCGGACACGCCGCGGCCCATGAAGGACTCCTCGGAAGGCAGGCCCAGGTACTTGGCCGAGGCGCCGGTGGCGATGATCAGGGCGTCGCAGGTGTAGACCTTGCCGGTGTCGCCGGTCAGGGTGAACGGGCGCTTGGACAGGTCGACCTTGGCGATGTGGTCGAACAGCATTTCGGTGTTGAAGCGCTCGGCGTGCTTCTGGAAGCGCTGCATCAGGTCCGGACCCTGCACGCCTTCGGCGTCTGCCGGCCAGTTGTCGACGTCCGTGGTGGTCATCAGCTGGCCGCCTTGGGCCAGACCTGTAACAAGGACAGGGCTCAGATTGGCGCGTGCCGCATAGACGGCCGCCGTGTAACCGGCGGGGCCGGATCCGAGTATCAAAACTTTAGCGTGCGTAGGCGTGGACATGGGCGGGTATCTTTAGGTTAACGCCCAATTATAATGAGCCGCATGCCGCGTATCTCGACTGCTTCTCCGCGCGCTTCGCGCAACACCCGCAACGGGCCCTCGCCGCTGCAGACGCGTATCTCCGCGTTGCTGCGCGAAGCCCGCTGGATCCTCTTCGCCGCCCTGGCGGCCTGGCTCACCCTGGTGCTGGCCACCTGGAGCGCCGCCGACCCGGGCTGGTCCCATTCCGTCCCCGCCGGTGTCATCCACAACAAGGGCGGGACCCTGGGCGCCTACCTGGCGGACATCCTGCTTTATCTGTTCGGTTTTTCCGCCTGGTGGTGGGTGATCCTGCTGCTGCACCGGGTGCGGGCGGGTTACCGCCGCCTTGCCAGCCATCTTCGTGTTACCAATGGTAAGCAGCCTGAGGTGTTGCCTCGGGTCCACTGGGAAGAGGGCATCGGTTTCTTCCTGCTGCTGGTCGGCTCGCTGGGCATGGAAGCCCTGCGCCTGGCCAGCCGCGGCACGCATCTGCCGGGCGCCTCGGAAAGCGCCAGCGGCGCCGGTGGCGTCATCGGCCATACCCTGGCCGACCTGATGAGCCGCAGCATCGGCTTCACCGGCAGCACCCTGGCCTTCCTGGTGATGCTGGCGATCGGGCTGAGCCTGTTCTTCTCGTTCTCGTGGCTGACCGTGGCCGAGCGCGTCGGCACCTGGATCGAAGGCCTGGTGCGCCGGGTGCGCAATTCCTACGCCGCGCGCGAAGACCGCAAGGTCGGCGAGGTGGCCAAGGCCGTGCGCACCGAGCAGGTGGTGGCCAAGCAGGAAAAGCTGGTGCACGAGCAGCCGGTGCGCATCGAGCCGGCGATCACGGTGGTGCCCAAGTCCGAACGCGTCGAAAAGGAAAAGCAGCAATCGCTGTTCTTCGCGCCGCCGCCGGGCGGCGAGGGCGACCTGCCGGCCATCAGCCTGCTGGATCCGCCGCTGGCCAACCAGGAAACCGTGTCGGCCGAGACCATCGAATTCACCTCGCGCCTGATCGAAAAGAAGCTGGCCGACTTCGGCGTGTCCGTCACCGTGGTGGCGGCGCAGGCCGGTCCGGTCATCACGCGTTACGAAATCGAGCCGGCCACCGGCGTCAAGGGCAGCCAGATCGTCAATCTGGCCAAGGACCTGGCGCGCGCGCTCAGCCTGGTCAGCATCCGGGTGGTGGAAACCATTCCGGGCAAGAACCTGATGGGCCTGGAGCTGCCCAACCCGCGCCGCCAGGTGGTCAAGCTGTCCGAGATTCTGGGCTCGCAGACCTACCACGCCAGCCATTCGGTCGTGACCATGGCGCTGGGCAAGGACATCGCCGGCAATCCGGTGGTGGCCGACCTGGCCAAGATGCCGCACCTGTTGGTGGCGGGCACCACCGGGTCGGGCAAGTCGGTCGGGATCAACGCCATGATCCTGTCGCTGCTGTACAAGGCCGACGCCTCGCATACCCGCCTGATCCTGATCGACCCGAAGATGCTCGAAATGAGCGTCTACGAAGGCATTCCGCATTTGCTGGCGCCGGTGGTCACGGACATGCGCCATGCCGCCAACGCGCTGAACTGGTGCGTGGGCGAGATGGAAAAGCGCTACCGCCTGATGAGCAAGATGGGCGTGCGCAACCTGGCCGGCTACAACACCAAGATCCGCGACGCCATCAAGCGCGAGGAGCCGATCCCGAATCCGTTCTCGCTGACGCCCGACCAGCCGGAGCCGCTGTCGCCGCTACCCACCATCGTGGTGGTCATCGACGAGCTGGCCGACCTGATGATGGTGGTGGGCAAGAAGATCGAAGAACTCATCGCCCGCCTGGCGCAGAAGGCGCGCGCGGCCGGCATCCACCTGATCCTGGCGACGCAGCGTCCCAGCGTCGACGTCATCACCGGCCTGATCAAGGCCAACATCCCGACCCGCATCGCGTTCCAGGTGTCGTCCAAGATCGACTCGCGCACCATTCTCGACCAGATGGGCGCGGAGACGCTGCTGGGCCAGGGCGACATGCTCTACATGCCGCCGGGCACCGGCCTGCCGGTGCGCGTGCACGGCGCCTTTGTCAGCGACGATGAAGTGCACCGCGTGGTCGAAAGCCTGAAGGCGCAGGGCGAGCCGAACTATGTCGAGGGCCTGCTGGAAGGCGGGCTGGACGGCGACGGCGGCGAAGGCGCCAGCAGCGTCACCGGCATCGGCGGCGACGCCGAGTCGGACCCGATGTACGACCAGGCCTGCGAGGTGGTGCTCAAGCATCGCCGCGCCTCGATCTCGCTGGTGCAGCGCCATCTGCGCATTGGTTACAACCGTGCGGCGCGGTTACTGGAACAGATGGAGCAATCGGGTATCGTGTCGGCGATGCAGTCCAATGGCAACCGGGAGATCCTGGTGCCCGCCGCCGCTCGAGAGGAAGCATGATGAAGACGTTTCGTGGCCTGGCCGCCGGCCTGGCCCTGTGCATGGCCCCGGTGTTGGCGCCGACTGCGGCCGTGGCCGCCACGGCGCAGGAGCAGTTGCGCGCGTTCGTGAGCACGGTGACGGCGGCGACGGGGACGTTTTCCCAATACACCGTCAGCACGCAAGGGCGCACGCAGCCGGCGCAGACGGGGGTGTTTTCGTTCCAGCGGCCGGGCAAGTTCAAGTGGGCGGTGCAGAAGCCCTATGAGCAATTGGTGATTTCCGACGGCAAGCAGGTGTTCCAGTTCGATCCGGACCTGGCGCAGGTGACCGAGCGCAAGGTGGATGCCGCCATCGGGACGTCGCCGGCGGCGATCCTGTTCGGGTCGGGGTCGTTGGAGCAGTCGTTCGATGTGTCGGCGCTGCCTTCCAAGGATGGGGTCGACTGGCTGCGGGCGAAGCCGCGGACGGCGGACTCGGGGTTCTCCCGGGTCGATATCGGGATGAAGGACAATCTGCCGGTGCGGGTTGAGCTGCTGGATTCGTTCGGGCAGACGACGCGGGTGGATCTTTCCGGGATCGTTCCCAATCCCAAGCTTGGGGAGGGGGAGTTTCGGTTTGTGGCGCCCAAGGGCGTGGATGTGGTCAAGATGTAAGGAGTCCGGCGGCGTCAGTGCTGAGTTGCTGTTGGGTTCTTGATTATTTCTTTGTTGGTCGGGCTTCGTAGGCCGCCCGTCACGGGGCGCGCAGGCGGTGAGCGCGCCAACGATTGCGGTCCGGAGCGTTCGCTCCGGACTTTCCCTTCGTCATCTTCGTTGTCGCCTGCGGCGACTGCCTCTCAAGAAACTCCACTTAAGTCATTGATACCTCGTTGGTTTCTCCTTAGGCGGTTAACGGCACCAAGCTGTAGCCCATGGTTTCTGCACGTTTTGTCAGGTGATGCAGGACGCGTTGGCGGTGGCGTTCTTCGTAGTACAGCTCACCTTGGTCGACGTATTCGGACCCTTTGGTCAGTAGGGTGTAAATCAGTCGAGCCAGTTTGTGCGCGGCTGCGGTGATGGCGCGCCGCTTGTCCAGGCGAGCGCACAGCCTTCGGTAGTAGGCGCCTAAAGCGGACTGGCTGTGACGTAGCGCCATGGCCGCCAGACGCAGGGCCTGTGCGGCGCGGTTGGGTGAGCGTTTGGTGGCGCCGTTCAGAACCTTGCCTCCGGAGATGCGTGTGCCCGGGCACAAGCCTAACCACGAAGCGAAGTGCTTGGCCGAAGGGAAGCGGTTCATGTCCGGACCGACCTCGGCCAGGACGGTAAAGGCAGTCATCTCGTCGATGCCGTTGATGCGGGTCAGGTCCACGCCGCACATGGCAAATAGATGCGTGCGCAGATCGAAGGCCATGGCCTTTTTGGGCCAGCGGCGCTGCGACTTGCCCGGATCGCCGTCATGGCGGTGCAGTTTGTGCAGTTCGGCTTGGATGTGCTGATCGCAATCGTTGAGCAGTTGTTGATAGGTGTCGTACAGGGCCAGCGCTTGCCGCAGCGCGAACAAGTGCTCGTGACGCCAGTTGCCTTGCAGCGCGGCAGCGATATCGTCCTCGCTGGCCTTGACCTGGCGCTTCTTCAGGCGGGCCAGTGCATGCGGGTCGCGCTCGCCGCCGACGATGGCGCGGATGATGGCCTGACCGGTGACCCCGACCACGTCCGACAGCACTTGCGTGAGCTGAATGTTCATCTGGGCAAGTGCCTTCTGCATGTGCTGCACGTGGCGCACCTGCGAGGCAAGCAGCATCTCGCGCTGGCGCGAGAACTCGCGCAAGACGCAAATCTCGTCAGAGGGACGGAAGGCGCCGGCCAACAGGCCATAGCTCATGAGCTGTTGCAGCCACTGGCAGTCCAGGACATCGGACTTGCGGCCCGAGACGTTCTTCACGTGACGGGCGTTGACTAGGTAAACGTTGAAACCCTGGCTATCGAGCAGCTCGTAAAGCGGGATCCAGTAAACGCCGGTGGACTCCATGGCCACGGCGGTAACGCCGCAGTCCTTGAGCCATTGCGCTAGGCGATACAAATCGGCCGTAAAGCTCTTGAACTCGCGGACAGGTTGGTCGTCGCGGTCATGAGGCACGGCGACGAAGTGGCTGGCCGACCCGATGTCGATGCCCGCGGCATCGGGATGGGCCAGGCTTAGGGTTGCATCGGACTTGCGAGGTGACATGGCTTGCTCCATCATCGCTAACGGAATGCCGCCAGGCATGGGTACGTCGTTGTACTCACTCTCTCAAACGGGATGCACGCGCTAAGCGTGTGCTCACCAATGTCGGTGACGTCACCCGGGGCCATGCTTCAGTACGGGCGTGGGCAAACACGCACCATTGGAAGGTCGGTCTTTACCTGAGCGGCATTCCACCTTGCCACAGGTGCAGCCACGAAGACAGTTTCTTCGTCACGGGCGTCGTGAATGACGACTATTGGGCTTCGGATTCCCTCGGGCGCATCTACACGCCCCGCGCCCCACCGGCCGCCGACGCCACGGGCTACAGCGTGATCACTTCACCGGCGCGGGGGCGAATCGTGTGCTTGGCGTTTTGGTGGAAGATCTAGTCGGGACGGAAGATTTTGCGGGGCCGCCAAAACCGGCCGCGCGGGCGGCCGGTTTTGGCATTTAGGGGGAGGTCGGGCGAGATGCGGAGGAATCGGTGAGGCAATGCCAGAGGTGTTCCGCTTGGAGGAATCCGGGATGCATCGCCAAGCATCTTCCCCGTCAGCCGTTCTTCCTCAGATCAGGCGCGCGCCAAGCCCGTCACGCACACGCCAGCCCCCATCGCGCGCCGCCACTCTCCTCCCCCCGACTGGACGGCACCCCAAGCAAGCAACCCGTCACCCGCGCGCAGCGCCAACGCGCCAAGCCAAGACACCGCGTAAGTTGCGGGCGGCCGCCCGGGCGGCGGGCAACCTCGATGCGCCCGACGGAATCCGAAGGCAGCCGCCGGCAGGCGGCAACGAGGATGAGGCAGGGGGGGGGCCGCCGAGGCCAGTCCGGAGCGAACGCTCCGGACCGCAATCGTGGGCGCCCGCCGCCCGGGCCGCCTGCCAGACGGGCGGCCTAAGAAAGCCCCCCGCCGCCAGCAGAAACAACCCAGCGACAAGCCAAATGCCGCCCTAAGCAGCAGCCTCTTCAGCCGCCGGCCCCACCTGCCCCACATACCGGCAATCCAGCTCCAGCGACAACTCATCCATCCCCAGAATCTCCACCTCCACCGCCGTCCCGCGCTCCAGCTCGGGCATCCCCCCGATCCGGGTGACGAGCGGGCAGTTGGCGAAGCGCACCAGGTCTTCGCGCAGCACGTGCGCCACGGTGCGGGTGATGTTGTGCTGCTTGAGCCAGCGCAGGCACCAGTAGCGCTCCATCGCGCTCTGGAACTCGGCCCAGGCCGCGTACTGCGCGTCGAACGCGCCGATGATCGCGAACAGGTCCGCGTCGCGCGGTTTGAAGGGAGCCACCAGGCGCGCCGAGACGCCGTGCTCGACGGCGGCGATCAGCTGCCACTGGTTCACCAGGTCGACGTAGCGGCGCAGCGGCGACGTGCTCCAGGCGTACTGCGGCACGCCGATGGCCTCGTGCGGCAGCGCCTGGGTGCTCATGCGCACACGGCCAGCCTGTTGCGAGCGGTAGATGCCCGGCACGCCGTGCTGGTTCAGCAGGCCGCCCCACAGGTTATTGGCCAGGATCATGTACTCGGCCACCATCCGGTCCAGCGGCGCGTTGCGCTGGCGCGGCACCAGGCGCACCGGGGTGTCGGGATCGTCGGGGTCGCCGTCCAGGTAGAAGCTGTACTCCACCCGCGAATTGTTCTCGGGCTTGCCGCGCACGTTCTCGCGCTGCGCCGACAAGGCCTGCGCCAGCTTCCACAGCGGGCGCAGCCAGTGGCCGTAGGGCAGGTCAGTGGAAGTGTCGTTCAGGCTGTCTTCGGTGACCTGGGCGTCCAGCATGTTGTGGCGCAGGTTTTCGCGCACCACCACGCGCTCCAGGCGCGTGTCGGATTCGATGATCTCGCCGGTCTCCGGGTTGGCCACCACGTACAGCGACAGCACCGGCACTTCGCGGCCCGCGTCCAGCGAGAAGGCCTTGATGACGTTGTCGGGCTGCATCGGGATCTTGTCGCCCGGCATGTAGACCGTGGACAGACGCGCGCGCGCCAGCTTGTCGAATTCGCTGTCGCGCGTCACCGTCAGGCCGGGCGCGGCCACGTGGATGCCGACGCGCAGGTTGCCGTCGGGCAGGGTGGAAACCGACAGGGCGTCGTCGATCTCGGTGGTGGTGACGTCGTCGACCGAATAGATCTCGGCGTCCGACAGCGGCAGTTCGCGGTCGATCGGCGGCAGTTCCAGCTCGGGAAAGGCCAGGCCCCGGGGAAAGTTCACCGCCAGGAAGCGGCGCTTGTGCAGCGCCAGGGCGTGCGGCCAGGCGCCCAGTTCCAGCAACAGGCGGTCGGGGCTCTTGCCGAGCCTGGCGCAGGCGGCGTCCAGCGCCTTCCATTGCTGCGAATTCTTGTCGGGCCGGATCAACAGCGATTCGGCGACCTGGGCGATGGGCTCGGGCAGGCGGCCGGCGGCCATCTCGTCCACCCATTCCTGCTGCTGTTCGGCCTGGCGCTGTTTCTTTTCCAGCGCGGCCAGGGCGGCGGCCAGGATGTCGGGCGGGGCAGGGCGGTAACTGCCCTTGCCGCGGCGGTGGAAATAGGCGGGCGCGCCATGCAGGCGCATCAACAGGGCGGCCTGCTCGACCGGGGTGGGGGCGTGGCCGAAATAGTCGGCCGCCAGGGCCGGGGACTCGAATTCCTCCTGGGGCGCGCATTCCCACAGGAATTGCAGGTCCAGGGTTTCGGCCAGCGCGGCCGCCTGGGCCATCAGCGCGGCGGGTTCGGGCGCGGCGAAATTGAACAGCGTATTGGCGCGCTTGATCTTGCTGCGCTTGCCCGACTCCGACTCCACCTGGAGGCTGGCGTCGGTTTCGGACAGGATATGGCCGGCCTTGAAGCTGCCGTCGTCTTCGTAAAACACATACATGGTGAGGGTCGTCCTGGGCGGCGCGCACGCGCCGCCTTGCGCAGCAATATAAAGAGTGTTGAGAGTTATCTGGGGTCGGTTGGAGCGCAGCCAAGGGCGAATTCGAGCACCTCGGGCATCCAGTCGGCGAAATCCGACAGGCCATGGTCGCTGCCGGCCACGATGCGCTGCCGGCAGCCCGCGTAGCGGTCACGCATTTCGCGCCAGTCCAGCACCTCGTCGCCGGTCGCCGCCACCAGGAAATACCGGTCCGGCTGGCTGATCCGGCTGACGTGCAGGGCGGCCAGTTCCTCCACGTATCCGGGCAGGAACTGGAATGGCGCGTCGGAATGATACATGCGGTGTTCGCCCACCTGGGTCGCCAGGTCCCGCGCCGCCTCGACCGCCGGGTTGAGCAGCACCGCCTTGCAACCTAGTTGCTCGGCCAGCCAGGTTGCGTAGAAACCGCCCAGCGACGAGCCGACCACGGTCAGCGCGCGCGGCTCGGTGGCACGCGCCAGTTGCTGGCGGGCGATGCCCAGCGCCAGATCGATGGCCTCGCGCGGGCTGGCCGGCAATTGCGGGCAGGCCCAATCGCCTTCCCGCCCGCGCGCGGCCATGGCGTCGGCCATCATGCGGGCCTTGAACGACGTCGGCGAGGAACGAAAGCCGTGCAGGTAAAGGATCATTTCGTGCCTTTCCGAGGGATCTGCCTGATGCGCGGCGGGGGCGCGGCCCTTCAGCCGCGCGCCTCCAGGGCCGTCAACAGCTTGCCGTGGATGCCGCCGAAGCCGCCGTTGCTCATCACCAGCACCTGGTCGCCAGGCCGGGCGGCCTGCACGACGGCCGCCACCAGGGCGTCGATGTCATCGTAACTGGAGGCGCGGTCGCCCAGCGGCGCCAGCACTTCGGCCGGGTTCCAGCCCAGCGCGTGCTTGCCGGCGCGGGCGCCGAAGCAGAACACCAGGTCGGCGTCGCGCAGGGAATCGGGCAGCCGGGCCGCCATGGCGCCCAGCTTCATGGTGTTGGAACGCGGTTCCAGCACGGCCAGGATACGGGCCGGGCCGACCTGGCGACGCAGGCCTTGCACCGTGGTGGCGATGGCGGTGGGGTGGTGGGCGAAGTCGTCGTAGACCTTGACGCCGTTGACCGTGCCGCGCAGTTCCATGCGGCGTTTCACGCCGCCGAAACGGCTCAGGGCCGCCACGCCTTCGGCCGCCGGCACGCCGGCGTGTTCGGCGGCGGCCAGCGCGGCCAGGGCGTTCATACGATTGTGCTCGCCGCCCAGGGCCCAGCGCACGGTTCCCACGGCGGCGCCATTGCAGCGCACCTCGAAGGCGCCGTCGGCATCGGGCGCGTCGGCCTGCCAGGCGCCGTCGGCGCCGAACGTGACGGTTTCGGACCAGCATCCGCGCGCAATCACCCGGTCCAGCGCGTCGGAGTGGGCGGGGCGGATGATGTGGCCGGAAGCCGGGATGGTGCGTACCAGGTGGTGGAATTGGGTTTCGATGGCCGCCAGATCCGGGAAGATGTCCGCGTGATCGTATTCCAGGTTGTTCAGGACGGCGGTGCGCGGGCGGTAGTGGACGAACTTCGAACGCTTGTCGAAGAAGGCCGTGTCGTATTCATCCGCCTCGATCACGAAGGGGCGGCGCGCGGGGTCGTAGCGCGCCGATACGTGCAGGTCCGGCGCGACGCCGCCGATCAGGAAGTTGGGGGCGAGACCCGCGGCTTCCAGGATCCAGGCCAGCATCGAACTGGTGGTGGTCTTGCCGTGGGTGCCGGCCACCGCCAGCACATGGGCGCCGGGCAGGATGTTGTCGCCCAGCCATTGCGGGCCCGACCCGTAGCGGGCGCCGGATTCCAGGATGGCTTCCATCAGCGGATTGCCGCGGCTGACCACGTTGCCGATCACGTACAGGTCCGGCTTGAGGGCCATCTGTTCGGGGCCGAAGCCCTCGATCAGCTCGATGCCCTGTTCGGACAACTGGGTGCTCATGGGCGGATAAACGCCCGCGTCGCAACCCGTGACCTTGTGGCCGGCGGCGCGCGCGATCAGCGCCAGGCCGCCCATGAACGTACCGCAGATGCCAAGAATATGCAGATGCATTGAAAAATCTCCTGCCTGCATTGTATATATAGGCAGCGGTCAAGCGCCGTCCAGGCCGCGGCGGCGCAAACCGGCCGCAACGGTTATGATCGCGCCATGAATCGACGCCTACTCCTTTCCGCCGCCGTGGCCGTGGCCGCCACGGTCGCGGGTGGCTACACCCTGCTGGGCCGCAACAAGCCCCAGCCCGCGGCGCCCGCCGCCGAGGATCCCGTCGCCGCCCTGATGCAGTTGCAATTGCCCGACCTGAACGGCGCGACCCAGTCGCTGGTCGCCTGGAAGGGCCAGCCCATCGTGGTCAATTTCTGGGCAACCTGGTGCGCGCCTTGCGTCAAGGAAATGCCCGAACTCGACGCGTTGCAGAAAAAATATCCGCAAATCAAGTTTGTCGGCATCGGCGTGGATTCTGCCGCCAACATGCAAAAATTTGTCGAGAAAGTACAGGTTTCCTATCCGTTGTGGGTCATCGGCGCTGGGGCCATCGATACCTTGCGCAAGCTGGGAAATCCGAGCGGCGGCCTGCCGTTTACCATTGTTTTCAACGCAGATGGCAGCATTAACCGGAAGATATTGGGTGAAATCCAGCCCGATGACCTCGACCGGACGCTCTCTGGTTTGAAGGCGTAAGTCTGTTGGACAAATAGTAGGAATTGGCGTAAAAAGCTGGTTTATCGGCTGTTTTGCCAACAATTGGCAATCCACTCATTGGCAAGCGCATGGCGCAAAACATACTGGTATTGCATGGCCCGAATCTGAACCTGCTCGGCACCCGGGAACCTCACATCTACGGCAGCCTCACGCTGTCCCAGATCAACGAGGGCCTGGAGCGGCTGGCCGGTGATTTGGGCGCCACGCTGAGCGCGTGGCAAGGCAATCACGAAGGCGCGCTGGTTGACCGCATTCAGGCGGCCCGGCAAGACGGCACCGATTTCATCATCATCAACGCGGCGGCATATACGCACACCAGCGTCGCGATCCGCGATGCGCTGGCCGGGGTCGCGATCCCATTTATTGAAGTACATTTGTCCAACCTGTATAAGCGAGAGCCCTTCAGGCATCACTCATACCTGTCCGACTTGGCGGTAGGCCTCATCAGCGGCCTGGGCGCGGACGGTTACGAAGCGGCTCTGCGTTACGCAGTGCGGCATTGATCTCGCACCAACTCTCAGCTTTTACATCTTATATGGCGCGGACCCGACGACCGGGACGTTGCCGACACTATCTCGGGAAGCAGCTTCTATGGACCTTCGAAAACTCAAAACCCTGATCGACCTGGTGGCTGAATCGGGCATCGCCGAGCTGGAAATCACCGAAGGCGAAGGCAAGGTTCGCATCGTCAAGTTCTCGCAGACCCTGCAGCCGGTGGCCTACCACCAGCCGGAAGCCGGCGTCGCCGTCGCCCCGGTTGCGCCCGCCGCCCCGGCCGCGCCCGCCGCCGCCGCGGCCGAAGCCGCTCCGGTGATCCAGGGCCACGTGGTCAAGGCGCCGATGGTCGGCACCTTCTACCGCTCGCCGAACCCGGGCGCCGCGCCGTTCATCGACGTGGGCCAGTCGGTCAAGGAAGGCGATCCGCTGTGCATCATTGAAGCCATGAAGCTGCTCAATGAAATCGAAGCCGACAAGTCCGGCGTCATCAAAGAAATCCTGGTCGAAAACGGCGAGCCCGTCGAGTACGGTCAACCCCTGTTCGTCATTGGCTGATAGCTGAAAATGTTCGAAAAAATCCTGATCGCCAACCGGGGCGAAATCGCCCTGCGCATTCAGCGCGCCTGCCGCGAGCTGGGCATCAAGACCGTGGTGGTGCACTCCGAGGCCGACCGCGAAGCCAAGTACGTGCGCCTGGCCGATGAATCCGTGTGCATCGGGCCCGCGCCGTCGCGCGAAAGCTACCTCAACATGCCGGCCATCATTTCGGCGGCCGAAGTCACGGATTCCGAGGCAATCCACCCGGGTTACGGGTTCTTGTCCGAAAATGCCGACTTCGCCGATCGCGTCGAAAAGAGCGGCTTCGTCTTCATCGGCCCGCGTCCCGACACGATCCGCCTGATGGGCGACAAGGTCAGCGCCAAGCGCGCCATGATCGAAGCCGGCGTGCCGGTGGTGCCGGGTTCCGAAGGCGCGTTGCCCGACGATCCGCAGGAAATCATCCGCGTTGCGCGCGAAGTCGGTTATCCGGTCATCATCAAGGCCGCCGGCGGCGGCGGTGGCCGTGGCATGCGCGTGGTGTACACCGAGGCCGCGCTGCTGAACGCCGTCACCATGACGCGTTCGGAAGCGGGCGCCGCGTTCAACAACCCGGAAGTCTATATGGAGAAGTTCCTCGAGAACCCGCGCCATGTGGAAATCCAGGTGCTGGCCGACGGCGGTCGCAACGCCGTGTGGCTGGGCGAGCGCGACTGCTCCATGCAGCGCCGCCACCAGAAGGTCATCGAGGAAGCGCCGGCCCCCGGCATCGCGCGCCGCCTGATCGAGCGCATCGGCGACCGCTGCGCCGACGCCTGCCGCAAGATGGGCTACCGTGGCGCGGGCACGTTCGAGTTCCTGTATGAAAACGGCGAGTTCTATTTCATTGAAATGAACACCCGCATCCAGGTCGAACACCCGGTCACCGAGCTGATCACCGGCGTCGACCTGGTGCAGCAGCAGATCCTGATCGCCGCCGGCGAGAAGTTCACGCTGCGCCAGCGCGACATCACCTTCAAGGGCCACGCGATCGAGTGCCGCATCAACGCCGAGGATCCGTTCCGCTTCGTGCCCAGCCCTGGCCGCATCACCAACTGGCACACGCCGGGCGGCCCGGGCGTGCGCATCGATTCGCACGCGTTCAACGGCTACTTCGTGCCGCCGAACTATGATTCGATGATCGCCAAGGTCATCACCTACGGCGACACGCGCGACCAGGCGCTGGCGCGCATGCGCACCGCGCTGTCGGAAATGGTGGTGGAAGGCATTTCCACCAACATCCCGCTGCATCGCGAACTGCTGCAGGATGCCCGCTTCGTCGAAGGCGGCACCAGCATCCACTATCTGGAAAACAAGCTGGCCCAGCGTCCCTGACCAGCCGATAGCAGGGGGGCTCAGGCCCCCCTTTTACTGCCTTAACCGGCTGACCGGGCCGCGGCGTTTGCCGCGGCCCGTTGGCCAGATGGAAGAATCATCATGCGTGAACTCGTGCTCCACTGCCAGGAGGCGCAAGCCGAAGCCCTGTCCGATGCGTTGCTGGAGGCGGGCGTGCTGTCGGTGTCCGTCGAGGATGCCGACCTGGGCACCGATGATGAGCGTCCGCTGTTCGGCGAGCCGGGCACCGAACCCGACGTGCAGGCCTGGGAACGCAACCGCGTCGTGGCCCTGCTGCCGGACGGCGCCGATCCCGCGCAGATCATGGAAGAAGCCGCCGCGGCGGGCGAACTCGATCCCGCGCTGTTTGCCGGCTGGAGCCTGCGCGACGTGCCCGACGCCGACTGGGTGCGCCTGACGCAATCGCAGTTCGGCCCCATCCACATCGCCGAACGCCTCTGGATCGTACCCAGCTGGCACCGCGACAGCCCGGACGTGCCGGGCCTGGAAACGCCCGCCGCCGAGGACGGCGCCATCCACATCGAACTCGATCCGGGCCTGGCCTTCGGCACCGGCAGCCATCCGACCACGCACCTGTGCCTGGCCTGGCTGGAAGCCGAACTGCCCAAGGGCGCGACCCTGCTGGACTACGGCTGCGGCTCGGGCATCCTGGCGATTGCCGCGCGCAAGCTGGGCGCGGGCCCGACCCAGGCCGTCGATATCGACGCCCAGGCGGTGCAGAGCACGGTCTTCAACGCCGAGGTCAACCACGTCGAGCTGCAGGCCATGCTGCCCGACGGCCTGGCCGACGGCACCTTCGAGGTCGTGGTGGCCAACATCCTGTCCAACCCGCTCAAGGTGCTGGCGCCCATGCTGGCCGGCCGCGTGGCCGCCGGCGGCCACCTGGTGCTGTCCGGCGTGCTGGAACGGCAGGCCGAGGAAGTGGCCGCCGCCTACGCGCCCTGGATCGCCATGTCGGTCTGGCGCGCCCGTGATGGCTGGGTCTGCCTGCACGGCCAGAAGGCCTGAGCCCGGTTCCGCAGGATCCCGCGCCATGGCCCTGACCACCCGCTGCCCGCAATGCGGTACATCGTTCAAGGTGGTGCCCGACCAGCTTCGGGTCCGCAACGGCCTGGTGCGCTGCGGCGCCTGCGCCACCGTGTTCGACGGCCGCGCCTGCCTGCTGCCCGAGACGGGCGCGGGCATGCCGGCCGCGGCCATTCCCGCTTCGAACACGCCAATCGCGGCGCCTGCGCCCGCCGCGTCGCAGGCGATCGCCGCGCCGGTCCTGGGGACGCCGCCGGCGCCGCCTGTCGCCGACGGGGCGCCGCCGCCGGTGCGGCGTCCGTCTGTCGAACCGCGCGAGGTCGCGCCCTGGGACGACCTGCCCGATGAGCCCGCCTCGCCGGGCATTCATCCGGGAGCCAGCGGCGCGTCCCCGGCCGCCGCCCCGTCTGTCGCGCCGACCGATGAACCGGCCCCCCGGCCTCTCGCGTCCGCCGTGCCGCCCGCCGTGCTGCGCGGCCGCGACGACATCCGCCGCCGCATCGAACCCGACGCCGCGCTGGCGGAAGAGGGCGACGATGACGAAGACGAAAATGAAGACCTGGATCGCTACGACGACGAACCGCGCCTGAGCCATGCGCCGCCGCGCTGGCCGGCGCCGGCCGCGCCGCGCGACGAGCCCATCGTGGCGGTGCGCGACAGCGCGAACCACGAGGCGCCGCGCCATGCCCGGCCCGCCGAACCGGTATTCGTGGTGCGTGACGACGCGCGGCCCACGCCGCCCGGCGATGACGATGAGATCGGCCTGCGTCATCCCGATGACGATGACCAGGACGCCGACGACAGGCGCGACCTCGACGGCGCCGCCGAACCGATCCTGGGAGACACGCGCACGCGCTATTCCAGCGCCACCGACGTCGGTCGCGCGCCGCCCGAATTCCTGGACCAGGATCGCCAGGAGTGCCATGGCCTGCTGCGCAAGCTGTGGGGCTACGCCTGCCTGATCGGCCTGCTCGCGCTGGGCTTGCAGCTGCTGTACGTGTACCGCATCAACATTGCCAATTCCGTGCCGGTGCTGCGGCCGGCGCTCGAAGCCGCCTGCAAGCCGCTGGGCTGCACGGTCGGTTACGCGCGCCGCCTGGAGCGCATCGCCATCTCTTCGTCGTCGTTACAGCCGCCCACGGGCGCGGCCGCCATCGATGACGGCCGCACGCGGCTGGTGCTGAACCTGGTGCTGCGCAATCGCTACGACAAGCCGCAACATTGGCCGGCGCTGGTGCTGGACCTGACTGATTTGTCGGACACGGTGGTGGTGCGCCGCGTGCTGATGCCCGAGAATTACCTGACGCCCGAACAACTGCGCGGCCCCTTCGGGCCGGCGGGCGAACTGAAGATTTCCGTGCCGATTGAAGTGACCGGTGTTCAAGTCAACGGCTATCAACTCGACAAGTTCTTTCCTTGAAGGATGACATTCATGGCGACCCCCGTTCTGGTCTGCGGTTCGATGGCGTTCGACACCATCGCGGTGTTCGAAGGCCGCTTCAAAGAGCACATCCTGGCCGACCGCATCCAATCCCTGAGCGTGTCGTTCCTGGTGCCCAGCATGCGCAAGGAATACGGCGGTTGCTCCGGCAACATTGCCTACAACATGAATCTGCTGGGCGGCAAGCCGGTGCCGGTGGCCACCGTGGGCGAGGACGCCGGTGAATACCTCGAGCGCCTGACCGGCCTGGGCATCGACGTGAGCCGCGTCAAGGTGGTGCCGGGCACGTTCACCGCGCAATGCTTCATCACCACGGACCTGGACGACAACCAGATCACCGCGTTCCACCCGGGCGCCATGTCGTTCTCGGCCAGCAATGACCTGAGCGATGCCAAGGCGAGCTGGGGCATCGTCGCCCCGGATGCCAAGGAAGGCATGTTCGCCCACGCCGAACGCCTGCACCGCAGCGGCATCCCCTTCATCTTCGACCTGGGCCAGGCCATGCCGCTGTTCGACGGCGCCGACCTGGAACGCATGCTCGGCCTGGCCCAGGCCCTGACCGTCAACGATTACGAGGCCGGCGTGGTCGAGCAGCGCACGGGCCGCAGCATGGCGGACATCGCCACCGGTTTGCAGGCGGTGGTCGTCACCCGCGGCGCCGAAGGCGCCACGCTGCTGACCGAAGGCAAGAGCTTCCAGATCGAACCGGTGCGCGCCACCCAGGTGGTCGATCCCACCGGCTGCGGCGACGCCCAGCGGGGCGGCCTGCTCTACGGCTTGACCAGCGGCTGGAATTGGGAAGACAGCTGCCGCCTGGGCAACGTCATGGGCGCCATCAAGATCGCCTCGCGCGGTCCGCAGAACCATGCCCCGTCGCGCGCCGAGATCGACGCCGTGCTGCACGCCACCTACGGCATCCACCTGCCGGCCTGAGCCCGTTTCGGGTTGACGATCCGGCTGCGGCGGGAACCCGGCCGCGTGGCAATGGTCGAATAGCCGGCAAAAACAGGCCGTGGCGGTTTAGCGCCGCGGCCGGTTCGCAAGCTGGTTTTCCGCCCGTGGCGGTGCGTTTCAGTGTGTTGCACGTTAGGCTGCCGTCCCCGTAGGGCGGAGTATTATCAGATCGTCGGCTGTGCCCGATCGAGGAGTCCAAATGAACCAAAGCAAAACCTTTTCCTTGTTGACGCCGCGTACCGGCCGGTGGCTGGCCGTGGCTGCCGTCGTGACCTCGATGGCAGTCCTGGGCGGTTGCGCCAATCGCAGCGCGTCCAGCGGTGTGTATAGCTATGATCAAGCCCAGCGCGAACAGATCGTCCGCACGGGCACGGTGACGGGCGTGCGCCCCATCGTCATCCAGAACGACAAGTCCAGCGGCGTCGGCATGCTGGCTGGCGGCGCGCTGGGTGGCGTGGCAGGTAACGCCATCGGTGGCGGCACGGGCCGTACCATCGCCACGGTCGGCGGCGCCATCCTGGGCGCACTGGCCGGCAATGCCGTGGAAAACCAGGTTGGCAAGAATTCCGGCTACGAAATCACGGTGCGCCTGGATAACGGCGAAACCCGCGTCGTGGCCCAGGAAGCCGATGTGCCGATCAGCGTCGGCCAGCGTGTGCAGGTCATCAGCGGCGCCGGTCCGACCCGCGTCACGCCGATGTAATCCTTCTGGCGCCTGCCACCCCCCGAAGCCCGCGCATGCGGGCTTTTTTTCGTTCCGGCGGGCGGCTGGACAATCGCCTTGGTGGCTGGGGACAGGGCAGTCAGCGAGGCGAGGAGGGGATTCTGTCGCTCCGCTGCAACGCAACACCCGGGATTTACCCCAAGACGTTACCTTTTCGAGCCATTTATAGCGATTTGGTCTGTAAGTTTCATGGCGATTCAACGGTTGAAGTGCCATGATGGCACCCGTGAACGAAGTCGCCGCGTGAATTTGATGTAACCAAGTGCATCGGCGACTCCTTCCGGAAGGCTGAAATCTGTCAGACGACTTTCAGCTGATTTCTATATACTCGCCGTCCAGAAACTCGGGGCGGGGATGATTTTTGCCAACGAGGCAATGTAACGCCGTACTAGCTATGCACACCGAGCAAGAACTCCACACCAAGATCGGCGCGATCGTCGAGTCGATCGTCATGAAGAAAGTCACTCCCGATACGCAACTGATTGCCACCGGCCTGGTCGATTCGCTCGCCGCCGTGGATATCACGCTGGCGGTCGAGGCGGAGTACGGCTGCAGCATCCCGGCTCCCGAGATCGCCGAACATCTGCAGTCGGTACGCACGCTCGCCGGCTATGTCGCTGCCAATCTTTCGTAATCCCCGCCTGCTGTCCCACGCCGCGGCCGCCATCACGGCGGCGGCGCTGGCGTACGGGGCTTTTTGCGGCGCGGATGACGTACTGTCCCGGATTGTCCGCCCCGTTTCCACGGTGGCGTCGGACAAGAACAACTATCTGCCCAACCTGGGGCCGGATTGGGGCACGCAGCACGTCAACCTGAATCGCCTGGGCAATGCGCTCAGCGACGGCACGTTGGTGGTGCTGGGTTCGTCCGAGCTGTCCAGCCACGACTTGCGCTTCGTTCCCTACCGTTTCTTCCCCGAAGAACTGAAGGTACCGACGCTGGCCTATGGGCACGCGATGTTCCAGTCCTACGGCATCGTCAGCGTGCTGGAATCCGTCGCGGATTCACTGACCCCCAACACGCGCCTGGTGATCATGGTGTCGCCGGCCTGGTTCGCCTCGGGCGGCCAGCTGCCTCGCAGCGCGTTCGCCGAACACGTCACCGGCCCGGTCTGGGATCGTCTCTGGGACAAGCCCAGCACGCGCGAACAGATGCAGAACTGGATCAGCGACAACGCCAACTGGGGCTTGCTCTGGCTGATCGCCAACGGCCAGGTTGCCGAGCTCAAGGACAAGCTGTCGCTGTGGTGGAACGCGCGCAAGGAACCCGCGCCAGATCGTCCGCGCAGCAAGCTGTCGGTGCCCGCGCATCGCTTCGTGACATGGCCCTCGTCGGCGCGGCTCAACCCGGGCCAATGGTCGCGCCTTACGCACGAAGCGCGCGAAGTCGAACACCAGCTGGGCGGCAACAACCCCTACGACGTGCGCGACGACTACTACAAGCAATACCTGGCGCCCTTGTATTCGCCGGCGCGAAACGAGTTCGCCGACGTCGATCCGCTCACGCGCACCGAGCTGGGCGACCTGTCGCGTGTCATGGCCCTGTTGCAACGGCGCAAGGTCAAGGCCTACTTCGTGATCCAGCCGTTCAATCCCAAGCTCATCCTCGACGTCGAACGCTTCGATCCGGTGGTGGCCGCCATTACCGGCATGTGCCAGCGCTACCAGATGGGTTGCCTGGATATGTACAGCATTCCCTTCGAGCCGGGCATGGTGCGCGATGACATGCATCTGGCCGAACTCGGTTGGGCGATGGCGGACCAGGGCATTGCGGAGTACTTTTCCCGATGAATCTCATTCCAGGCGCCGATGCGGCGCAAGGCGAAGCCGGCCAGAAGCAGGGCGCCCGCAAGGCGGCCAAGGCCTGGGGGCGGCGCTTCTTCTGGCACCTGTGCCTGTATATCGGGGTGATCCTGGTGTTCGTGCTGCAGGCGCAGCCCACCACGGGCAGCGGCGGACCTATCAAGGTCGAATTCCAATATCAACAGTTCTGACCGCAGCATGGAATTGTTCGCAAGTTTGAGCTTTTTCGGCGGCGCCTTGTTCGGCGGGCTGGGCCTGTTGGCATACCGTTCGGTCGGCATGCCGCTGCGCATCGGTTATCGCCACATCATCGGCGTGATCTGCCTGGGCGTGTGGATGGCGGTGTTCTGGGCGCGTCCCTACCAGCCCATCGCGCTGCTGGCCATCTCGGGCAGCGCGCTGTGGGCCATGCGCCGCAACTACATCCCGACCTGGCTGGCCGTTGTCATCACCATGACGCCGCTGCTGCTGGTCAAGACGGGCGTGTCGCACCTGGGCGCGATGCTGGGCCTGTCGTTCGCCACCTTCCGCGCCATCGACGTGCTGCTGTTCGCGCCGCGCAACGAGCGCGTGTCGCCACTGGACTACTTCATCTACCTGTTCTTCCCCCTGACGCTGCTGGCCGGCCCGATGTACCGCTGGCGCAATTTCCAGGCCGACCTCAAGCGCGGCTATGAAGGCGTCAACCTGAACACCTGGCTGACCGGCCTGGAACTGATCATGCTGGGCGTGATCCAGAAGTTCGGCCTGGCCGAGCTGATCTGGCGCTACGGCTTGTCGACCCTGGACGCCCACGATTATTCGTTCACCGGCGTGGCGCTGAACGCCTCGCTCTACAGCGCCTACCTGTTCTTCGATTTCGCCGGCTATTCCACCATGGCCATCGGCATCGGCATGCTGTTCGGCTTCACCCTGCCGATCAACTTCCGCAACCCGCTGGCGACGCTGAATCCGCAGGACTTCTGGCGCCGCTGGCACATCAGCCTGTCCGAATGGCTGCGCGACGTCGTGTTCATGCCGATCTACAAGGCGCTGAGCAAGACCTCGTTCTTCTCGCGCCACCGCCTGGCGGCGCAGAACATCGGCATCTTCGCCACGCTGTTGGCCATGGGCGTATGGAACGGGTTGTCGGTGCACTACATCGTCAGCGGCCTGATGTTCGGCGCCTATTCGGTCGGTCACAACCTGCTGATCAACGCCGCCCGCACCCGGCCGGCGCTGCAGGCCACGCTGGCGCGGCCCGTCATGCGTTTCCTCGGACGCGTGCTCACCCTGATCCTGGCCGCCCTGGCGCTCTACGTGTTCAGCGGCCGCAGCCCCATCTGACGCCGGGAGTTTCGGCATGCGTTTCGACCTGAAGACTTTCCAGTTCATTGACTCCGCGCGCGCGCCCGACGCGCTCGCGGTGGTCGGCGCCGACCGCAGCCTGACCTGGGCGCAACTGCGCGAGGAGGCCGAGGCCTGGGCCGCCCAGGCGCGCGAACACGGCGCCGCGCCGGACGTGCCGGTGGCCATCTATGGCCACAAGGAAGCGTCGTTCTTCGTTGCCATGGTTGGCGCGCTGCTGATCGGCGCGCCATTCGTGCCGGTCGATACCATCTACCCGCCGGAACGCCTGCGCCGCATCGTCGAGATCGTGCGCGCCGCCGCCGTCTACGACGCCGCGGCCGGGGGCTTCGAGCCGGGCGAGGGCGCCGAGCTGGCCGAGCGCGGCCTGGCCTACGTCATGTTCACGTCCGGCAGCACCGGCGACCCCAAGGGCGTGCAGATCGGCCGCGAAAGCGTCGGCCTGCTGGGCGACTGGATGCTGGGCAGCTTCGGCCTGGGCGAGGCGCCGGTGTTCATGAACCAGGCGCCGTTCAGCTTCGACCTGTCGATGTACGAGGTGTTCGCCACGCTCGCCGCCGGCGGCACTTGCGTGCTGAACTCCCGCGAACAGATCGGCGCGGCCGCCACCTGGATGGGCCGGCTGGCGCAGAACGGCGTAAGCGTGTGGGTGTCGACGCCGTCGTTCGCGCACCAGCAACTGGCCAACCGCGACTTCTCGCCGGCCACGCTGCCGACGCTGCGCACCTTCCTGTTCTGCGGCGAGCCGCTGCCGGCCGCGCTGGCGAAGAAGCTGCGCCAGCGTTTCCCGGACGCGGTCATCCTGAATACCTATGGCCCGACCGAGGCCACCGTTGCCACCACCTGGATCGCCATCACCGATGCCGTGCTGGCGATGCACGACCCGTTGCCGGTCGGTCATGCCAAGCCGGATTGCGAGCTGCGCATCCAGGACGGCGAGATCTGCATCATCGGCGCCCACGTCATGCGCGGCTACCTGAACCGCCAGGACCTGAACGAGACCAAGCTGTTCGTGGCCGAGGATGGCCGCCGCGGCTTTCGCACCGGTGACCTGGGTGAGTTGGGCGCGGACGGGCTGCTGTTCTGCCGTGGCCGCATGGATGACCAGATCAAGTTGAACGGCTATCGCATCGAGCTGGCCGAGATCGACGAGGCTTTGCATGGTCTGCCGGGCGTGGCGGGCGGCGCCTGCGCGGTGCTGCGCCGGCCCGATGGCACGGCGGTGCGCCTCATTGGATTCGTTGCCGGCACGGCCGCGGGGCGGGATGATGCCTGCCTGCTTGAGCAGGATGCGCTGTCGGGTTGGAAGGAGCGGCTGGCGCAGCGCCTGCCGCCCTACATGGTTCCGTCCGAGCTGGTGGCCTGCGTGGCGCTGCCCATGTCGAACAACCACAAGATCGACCGCAAGAAGCTGATCGATATCTACGCCGCGATTCCGGCGTAGCGCGCCGGTTGCGGCGCATGGCGGAAAATGGCCCGGGCGGTATTGCCGGGCCGTTTCCGTTTTTTCAGACGCCCATCAGGCCGTAGCTCAGGCGCGCCAGGACCATCAGGAGGACCTGCGCCACGATCAGCAGTACCAAGGGCGAAAAGTCGATCGAGGTGCGCGGCAGCAGCCGGCGGATGGGATCCAGCATCGGCGCGGTCAGCGCCTGCAGCAGCGGCATCATGGGCGCCATCGGGTTGACCCACGACAGCACTGCCTGGATCAGGGTCAGCCACACGATCAGGTTCAAGGCCCACTTGAGCGCCATGAGCAGCGCCGACAGCATGGCCGAAGGCAGCAATGCGGCCGGGATCAGCGCGCCGATGGCGACCAGCCAGATCAACACCAGATAGACCAGCGCCGACAGCCAGGTTGCCACCAGGCTGGTCCAGTCGATCTTGTTGCCCGCGGGAATGATCTTGCGCAGGGGCAGCACCAGCCAATTGGTGGCCTGGTAGATGACGCGCGCCAGCGGGTTGAAGGGATGCAGCCGTATCGCGTGCATCCAGGCGCGGGCGATCAGGGCCGCGCCGAACAGCGTGAATGCGATTTCGAGCAGGAAGCGGAGGATTTCACCGAGCATGGACGCTATCTACCTAATGAAGACGGCTTTTATTGTCTCACGGCAATGCGGCAACGGTGGCGTCCTGCCCCTCGAGCGGGCGTTCTTTCTTGCGGTAGGCGCGCCAGGCGGCCCGAAATAAAAACCGCCTGGCCAAGGCCAGGCGGTTTGAGGCACTGCTGCCGTTGTGACCGGTCCGATTACGGACGGCCACCCGTCGGGAACGGCCACGACGCGGCGGGGTTCAGCGCGGTCTTCGCGCCCGGAGCGGCTGCCGTGGACGGCGGCGTGACGGGCTTCTTCGGAGCGGCTTTCTTCGCAGCCGGCTTCTTGGCAGCGGCGGGCTTCGCAGCCGGCTTGGCAGCGGGCTTCTTGGCGGCCGGGGCCTTCTTGGCTACGACTTTCTTGGCAACCGCCTTCTTGGCGGGGGCCTTCTTGGCAACCGCCTTCTTGGCGACGGCCTTCTTGGCTACCGCTTTCTTGGCGACGACCTTCTTGGCAACCGCTTTCTTGGCGGGGGCCTTCTTGGCTACCGCTTTCTTGGCGACGGCCTTCTTGGCAACCGCCTTCTTGGCGACGACCTTCTTGGCCGCTGCCTTCTTGGCTACCGGCTTCTTGGCCGCGACTTTCTTGGCGACGGCCTTCTTGGCTACCGCTTTCTTCGCGACCTTCTTGGCGGCCGGCTTCTTGGCGGCAACCTTCTTCACCGCCGGCTTCTTGGCGGCGACCTTCTTGACGGCTACCTTCTTGACGGCAGCTTTCTTGGCCGGAGCGGCCTTCTTAGCTACTGCCTTCTTGGCGGCGGGCTTCTTCACCGCTTTCTTTACGGCTTTCTTGGCTGTTGCCATGGTCATGCTCCTTAGGTTCAGGGGTCCCAGAACTTAAACCCGTGCCCCAATCCGCCAACAAGGCGAACCGTGCCCGGGCTATTCATCGGCGCATGCCGCTGTTCTGTGCGAGCAACAGCTACTACGGTTTGCGCTAATGAATTCGGCACAGCCATTTGATATGGCCCCCGCTCCTTTGGCGCGAGCCATTTCAAATGGCGCCGGTGGGCAGCCTGATCACAGACCGCCTACCGCTTGTTCTACGTGTTCGAAAACACCCTGACCTGGGAGATCGCCCTCAAGGCCTGGCGCGAACGCGACGCTCTTGCAAGAGCGTGCCCGCGCCGGGCCCGAAGGCGAACTGCGTTACTCCCAGCTCAGCGTGCCACCGGTTTGGTATTCGATCACGCGAGTTTCAAAAAAGTTGCGTTCCTTCTTAAGGTCGATCATTTCCGCCATCCACGGGAAGGGATTCTCTTCCTGCGGGTACAGCGGTTCGATACCGATTTGCTGGCAACGACGGTTGGCGATGAAGCGCAGGTAGGATTTGAACATGGGAGCGTTCAAGCCCAACACGCCGCGCGGCATCGTGTCTTCGGCGTAAGCGTATTCGAGTTCGACCGCTTTGCGGAAGAGTTCTCGAATTTCTTCGCGGAATTCCGGCGTCCACAGATGCGGATTTTCCAGTTTGACGGTGTTGATCAGGTCGATGCCGAAATTGCAGTGCATGGATTCATCGCGCAGGATGTACATGTACTGCTCGGCCGCGCCGGTCATCTTGTTCTGGCGACCCAGCGCCAGGATCTGCGTGAAGCCAACGTAGAAGAACAGGCCTTCCATCAGGCAAGCGAAGACGATCAGCGACTTCAGCAGCGTCTGGTCAGCTTCGGGCGTGCCCGTCTTGAAGTTGGGGTCCGCGATCGCGTCGATGAACGGAATCAGGAACTCGTCCTTGGCGCGGATGGACGGCACTTCGTTGTAAGCGTTGAAGATCTCCGCTTCGTCCAGGTCCAGGCTTTCGACGATGTATTGATAGGCGTGCGTGTGGATGGCTTCTTCGAAGGCCTGGCGCAGCAGGAACTGGCGGCATTCGGGGGCAGTGATGTGGCGGTAGGTGCCCAGCACGATGTTGTTCGCGGCCAGCGAGTCGGCCGTGACGAAGAAACCCAGGTTGCGCTTGACGATGCGGCGTTCGTCCTCGGTGAGCCCGTTCGGGTTCTTCCAGAGGGCGATGTCGCGCGACATGTTGATTTCTTGCGGCATCCAGTGGTTCGCGCACGTGGCCAGGTATTTCTCCCATGCCCACTTGTACTTGAACGGCACCAGCTGGTTGACGTCGGTCTGGCCGTTGATGATGCGCTTGTCGGCGACCTTCACGCGTTGCGAGGTGGCGTTGCCGCTGGCCGTCAGGCCGGCCGCATGCTGCGGCGCGGCCGGGGTCGGCATGGCGGTGTCGCCGAACACGCCGGTCGCCGCCCGGACTTCGGGCGCAGCCTGCCCGCCCGCCGCGGGCGCGGGGGCTTGTGCAGGTTGCGTGGCGAGGGTGTCGTCTTCCCAATTAATCATGATTCATTCTCCGGAGGCGGTTATTGGCAGGCTTCGCACTCTTCGAAGCCGGGGTCGCCCGGCCGCATGGTGCAAACCGCCCCGAGAACTTCGGGTTCCGGCAAAACAGGTGCAGCGGACACGGGGGCGGCGGCGGAAGTGCCACCGGCGCTGACGGCGTTCAGTTCGCCGCCGCGTCCCGTCGACTTCTCGGCGCTGGTGGCGCCAAGGGTACGCAGGTAATAGGTCGTCTTCAGGCCACGCTTCCAGGCCAGCTTGTAGGTGTCGTCCAGCTTCTTGCCGGAGGCGCCGGCCATGTAGATGTTCAGCGACTGGGCTTGATCGATCCACTTCTGGCGACGCGAGGCGCATTCCACCAGCCAGCTCGGTTCGACTTCGAACGCGGTGGCGTAGAGTTCGCGGAGTTCGGAAGGTACGCGATCGATGCGGGACAGGCTGCCGTCGAAGTACTTGAGGTCGGCGACCATGACTTCGTCCCAGAGACCGAGTTTCTTCAGGTCACGCACGAGGTAATCGTTAACGACCGTGAACTCGCCGGAGAGATTCGATTTGACGTACAAGTTCTGGAAAGTGGGTTCGATGCACGCAGATACACCAATGATATTGGAAATAGTCGCGGTTGGGGCGATTGCGATGCAATTGGAGTTGCGCATGCCATGTTGTTTGATGCGCGCGCGCAACGCATCCCAATCGAGCGTGCTCGATTCATCGACCTCGACATGACCACCGCGTTCGTCACGCAGCATCTTCAACGTGTCTTGCGGCAGGATGCCACGCGACCACAGCGAGCCTTCGTACGATTGATAGCGGCCACGTTCTTCGGCCAGCAGGCTCGAGGCCCAGTAGGCGTGATAGCACACCGCTTCCATCGAGCGGTCGGCGAATTCAACGGCGGCTTGCGACGCGTACGGCACGCGCATCATCTGCAGGCAGTCCTGGAAGCCCATGATGCCCATGCCCACCGGGCGATGGCGCGCGTTGGAGTTGCGGGCCTTGTCGACGGCGTAATAGTTGATGTCGATGACGTTGTCGAGCATGCGCATGGCGATGCTGACGGTGCGCTTGATCTTCTCGTGGTCGAGTTCGAAACCGCCGCCAGCGGCCGGCTTCATGTGCGCGACCAGGTTCACCGACCCCAGGTTGCAAACCGCGATTTCCGATTCGTTGGTGTTCAGCGTGATCTCGGTGCACAGGTTCGAGCTGTGGACCACACCGACGTGCTGCTGCGGCGAACGGATGTTGCACGGATCCTTGAACGTGATCCACGGGTGGCCGGTTTCGAACAGCATCGACAGCATCTTGCGCCACAGGGTCAGCGCCGGCATCTTCTTGAACAGCTTCAGGTCGCCGCTGGCGACGCGCGCTTCATAGCCGACGTAGGCTTCTTCGAAGGCCTTGCCGTACTTGTCGTGCAGGTCGGGGCAGTCGGACGGCGAGAACAGGGTCCATTCGCCGCCTTCCATGACGCGCTTCATGAACAGGTCGGGAATCCAGTTCGCCGTGTTCATGTCGTGGGTGCGACGACGCTCGTCGCCGGTGTTCTTGCGCAGTTCGAGGAATTCCTCGATGTCCAGGTGCCACGATTCCAGGTAGGTGCAGACCGCGCCCTTGCGCTTGCCGCCCTGGTTCACCGCCACGGCGGTGTCGTTGACGACCTTCAGGAACGGGACCACGCCCTGGCTTTCGCCGTTGGTGCCCTTGATATGGCTGCGCAGCGCGCGCACCGGGGTCCAGTCGTTGCCCAGGCCGCCGGCGTACTTGGCCAGCAGAGCGTTTTCCTTGATGGCGTCGTAGATGCCTTCCAGGTCGTCGGAGACGGTGGTCAGGTAGCACGACGACAGCTGCGAGTGCAGGGTGCCCGAGTTGAACAGCGTCGGGGTCGAGCTCATGAAGTCGAACGACGACAGGATCTCGTAGAACTCGATGGCGCGGGCTTCGCGATCGGTCTCGCGCAGCGCCAGGCCCATGGCCACGCGCATGAAGAACACCTGCGGCAGTTCGATGCGGGTGCCGCGGATGTGCAGGAAGTAGCGGTCGTACAGGGTCTGCAGGCCGAGGTAGCCGAACTGCAGGTCGCGCTTGGCGTTCAGCGCCTTGCCCAGCTTGGTCAGGTCGTAGCCGGCCAGGTCGGGCGACAGCAGGCCGCCTTCGATGCCGCGGGCGATGAAGGTGGGGAAGTACTCGGCGTAGCGGGCGGCCATGCCGTCCTGCGAGACTTCCTCGCCCAGCACTTCCTTGCGGATCGTGTGCAGCAGCAGGCGGGCGGTGACCTGGCTGTAGGCCGGGTCCTTCTCGACCAGCGCGCGCGCCGACAGGATGGCGGACTTGAACACTTCGTCGACGGGGATGCCGTCGTACAGGTTCTTGACCGTTTCCTTCAGGATGGCTTCGGAGTCGATGAATTCGGCCAGGCCTTCACCGGCGGCGACGATGGTGGCGCGCAGTTCGGCGATGTCCAGCGGACGGCGGACACCCGCGTCCGTGACGTGCAGCACGTTTTCCTGCGGCACGGCGTCGACCTTCTGCTGGCCTTCGGCGGCCGCGGCGGCGGCGCGTTCCTGGGTGCGCTTCTCGCGGTAGAGCACGTAGGCGCGGGCGACGTCGTGCTGGCCCGAGCGCATCAGGGCCAGTTCGACCTGGTCCTGGATGTCTTCGATATGGAAGGTGCCGCCACCGGGGCGGTTGCGCACCAGCGCGTTGACGGCCTGGGTCGTCAGTTGTTCAACCAGCTCGCGCACGCGGGCCGAGGCCGCGCCCTGGCCGCCGTTGACGGCCAGGAAGGCCTTGGTCATGGCGATGGCGATCTTGCCGGGTTCGAACCCGACCACCGAGCCATTGCGGCGGATGATGTTGTAGCTGGCCCATTGCCCGCCGTTGGCGTCGGCAGGGGAATCGGTTTGCGAGGGCGGCACGGCCGAGGGCCGGGTCACAGAGGCGATCGTAGTCTGCATGGAAGCTCCTGTGCGAAAAGCGCGTAGATAGCGACATGACGACGTCATGTCAGGTACGAAATTGGATCTTATTGAGGGGGTCGCAACGCTTGGACGGACGAATCCGCATGGCGTGGCCGACGAGTATCAGCGGTTAGGCGACCACAAGATGTAGTGTAGCACCCCTCGTTGGACACTAATTCTAGTGATCGAGTACGACAGCTACAAGAAGAAGATAGGATCAGGTTCCCAAAACATTGTTACTAAATGCACTGGGCGCGCCTAGCAAGGCGCGCCCAGGAGAATGCCGCTCAGCGCGAGTGTTTATGCGGTTTTCCGCAGGGGTACATCGCGCGGGGCAGGCGCCGTATAGCTTTGCATCAAGCGGGCCAGCTCCGTCCTGTACTTCTCGACGTTCGCAGCCTTCACGTGGCCGAAGCCGCGGATGGTTTCTGCAAGGGCGGCGATTGTAGCCGCTTGCGCCAGGTTGTCGCGGTTCAACCCTGCGAGCAACTGGTCTATGGTCTGGCGGTATTCGCCCACCAGCGCGCGCTCCATCTTGCGTTCGGCGGTGTGGCCGAACGGATCGAACCAGGTGCCGCGCAGGCGCTTGAAGCGGGTCAGCAGCTTGAGCGCGGTCATGGTGCGCGGGCCCAGCGTCACCTTGCGCGGCACGCCGGTGCGCGGGTCCTTGCGCGCGAAGATCGGCGGCGCCATGTGGAAACGCAGGCTGTAGTCGCCCTCGAACTGGCCCTTGAGCTGGGCCTGGAAGGCCTCGCCCGTATAGAGGCGGGCGACTTCGTATTCGTCCTTGTAGGCCATCAGCTTGAACAGTCCGCGCGCCACCGCCATGGCCAGGCGCGGCGTCCTGGCGTCGGGCGCCAGCTCGCGCTCGCGCGCGGCGACGCGTTCGACCACCTCGCGGTAGGCCTGCGCGTAGGCGGCGTCCTGGTAGGCGGTCAGGTCTTCGACGCGGCGCGCCACGGCGCGCTCGAAGGTTTCCGGCACATGCAGTTGCACCACCTGGGCGCGCGGGCGCAGCGCGCCTTCCAGCGCTTCGGGTTGGTGCGCGGCCAGGCGGCCGCTGTCGAAGGCCGCGCGGTTGGCGGCCACGGCGACGCCATTCAGTTCGATGGCGCGGTTGATGGCGGCCTGCGACAGCGGCACGCCGCCGCGCTGCCAGGCGTAGCCCAGCATGAACATGTTCGACAGGATGCTGTCGCCGAACAGCGCCAGCGCGGCCTCGTGCGCATCGATGGCGGCGGTGTGCTCGTCGCCGGCGGCGTGGCGGATCTTGGCCAGCAGCGCTTCCGGCCGCATGGCGGCGTCCGGGTTGCGGGTGAAATCGGACACCGGGGCGACGTAGGTGTTGACGGTGACCTGCGTGTGGCCGCGGCGCAGCGCGCCGAGCGAGTCGGGCGCCACGGAGGCGACCGGATCGCACAGGATGGCGGCGTCGGCCTGCTGCCAGTCCAGGCGCACCGGGCCGGCGGCCGCGCCCGCGGGCGCCAGGCGGATGTGGCTGACGACCGTGCCGCCTTTCTGCGCCAGGCCGGTCAGGTCCAGCACCGCGGCCGACAGGCCTTCCAGGTGCGCGGCCATCGAGACGATGGCGCCGATGGTGATGACGCCGGTGCCGCCCATGCCCGCCACCAGCAGGCGGTAAGGGCGTTCCAGCGCCGGCGGTTGCGGCAGCGGCAGTTGCTGGATCAGGCGCTGCAGGCGTTCCTGGTCGGCCTTGGGCGCCGCGCTCTTTCTGGGCTTGCCGCCCATGACCGAGACGAAGCTGGGGCAGAAGCCTTCGGCGCAGGAGTAGTCCTTGTTGCAGCTGGACTGGTCGATGGCGCGCTTGCGGCCGTAGGGCGTTTCCAGCGGCACCACCGACAGGCAGTTCGATTTCACGCCGCAGTCGCCGCAGCCCTCGCACACGGCGCTGTTGATCAGCATGCGGCGGGCCGGGTCGGGGAACTGGTTCTTCTTCCTGCGGCGGCGCTTTTCGGCGGCGCAGGTCTGGTCGTGGATCAGCACGGTGACGCCGGGGATCTCGCGCAGCTCGCGTTGCAGCGCGTCGAGGTCGCGGCGGTGGTGCACCTTGATGCCGGCGCCCAGGTCCACGCCCTGGTATTTCTCGGGTTCGTCGCTGGTGACGACGATGCGGGCGACGTTCTCGCCGCGCAGTTGCTGGCAGATCTGCGGCACCGAGATCGGTCCATCCACCGGCTGGCCGCCGGTCATGGCGACGGCGTCGTTGAACAGGATCTTGTAGGTGATGTTGGCCTTGGCGGCCACGGCCTGGCGGATCGCCAGGTAGCCGGAGTGGTAATAGGTGCCTTCCCCCATGTTCTGGAAGATGTGCGGCATCCTGGTGTAGCGCGACAGGCCGATCCAGTCGACCCCTTCGCCGCCCATCTGGGTCAGGCCGCCAGTGTCGCGGTCCATCCAGGCGGCCATGTAGTGGCAGCCCACGCCCGACAGCGCCTGGCTGCCTTCGGGCACCTTGGTCGAGGTGCTGTGCGGACAGCCGGAACAGAAGTAGGGCCGGCGGCGCATGCCGTCGGCGTCGTTGGACAGCATGTCCTGGCAGTCGAAGGTGGCCAGGTCGACGCCGGGCTGCAGGCCGGCGCTGCGCGACAGCCATTGGGCCAGCGGCCGCGCCAGCAGCGACGGGCGCAGCTGGCCGGCGGACGGCACCAGCGTCTCGCCGTCGAAACCCTTCTTGCCGACCACGGTGGCGCGCTCGGGCAGGTTGAACAGCAGGTCCTTGAGCTGGGTCTCGACCACGGCGCCTTTTTCCTCGATCACGAGGATGTGCGACAGGCCGCGCGCGAACTCGAGCATGCGTTCGGCGTCCAGCGGCCAGGTCAGGCCGGGTTTGTAGATGCGCACCGGCGCGTTGGCGGTGACGGTGTCCACGCCCAGGCGCGACAGCGCTTCCATCGCGTCCAGGTGGGCCTTGCCGACGGTGACGATGCCGACGGTGGCCTTGGGCGCCGGACAGGTGAGGCGGTCGATGCTGTGGCGGCGGGCGAAGGCGGCCACCGCCTTCATGCGCAGGTTCATGCGGGTTTCGACCGCCAGCGACAGGAAGTCGCGGGCGGAGTATTCCAGCGCTTCCGGCGGCAGGTCCGGATCGGCCGGCATGTCGTAGCTGAGCACCGGCGCGGGCGTGAAGGAGTGGCCGCTCTCGATGGTTTCAGAGACGGCCTTGAAGGCGACCCAGGTGCCGGAGTGGCGCGACAGGGCCCAGCCCCACAGGGCGAAGGTTTCGTATTCGTCGATCGAGGCCGGGTGCACGATGGGCATCTGCCAGCCGATCAGCGAGGCCTCGCTGGCGTGCGGGATGGAGGAGGAGACGGCGGTGTGGTCGTCGCCCACCACCACCAGCACGCCGCCATGGCGCGAGGCGCCGGCGGCGTTGCCGTGGTGCAGGGCATCGCCGGCGCGATCCACGCCGGGGCCCTTGCCGTACCACATGGCGAAGACGCCATCGACGTTGCGGTCGGCACGCATGCCGGCCTGCTGCGTGCCCATGACGGCGGTGGCGGCCATGTCTTCGTTGATGCCGGGCAGGAACGAGATCTGGTTGGCGTCGAGCGCCTTCTGCGCCTTCCACATCGCCATGTCGACGCCGCCCAGGGGCGAGCCGCGGTAGCCGGAGACGAAGCCGGCGGTGTTCAGCCCGCGCTCGCGATCGACGCGGCGCTGGGTCAGCATGATGCGCACCAGGGCCTGGGTGCCGGTCAGGAAGATGCGGCCGGTCTGGCGGGTGAGGTTGTCGGCGAGCTGGTAGTCGAGGTCCAGCGCGGGCTCGGGGGCGGGGGTGCCGTCCATCATGAATGCTCCTGTAGTCGGCACCATGATAGGTTCGCGAGGCATCGGGTTTATTGCGTTTTCGGATCGTGCTATCCCTATAATTCGCAATGAATATTTCGTGTTCGCGGAATTTCGACCCAAAAAGGAGACAAGACGATGGACAAGACCGATATCGGCATCCTCAAGGCCCTGCAGGAGGATGGCCGGGCCTCGGCACAGCAGCTGTCGGACAAGGTGGGGCTATCGGCGGCGCCGGTGTGGCGGCGGGTGAAGGCGCTGGAGGCCAGCGGCGTGATCCAGGGTTACAGCGCGCAGGTGGATCGCAGCAAGGTGGGGCTGGGTTGCATGTTTGCGCAGATCAGCCTGGAGCGGCATTCGGCGAATACGGTGGAGAACTTCGAGCGGTCGGTGCGGGATGCGCCGGAGATTCTCGAATGCTATGCGGTGACGGGGGATTCGGATTTTCTGCTCAAGATTCTTGTGGAGAGTCCGGAGGCTTATGACCGGTTCTTGCATCGGTTCTTGTTCAATATGCCGGGGATTCGGCAGACGCGGACGATTGTGGCGTT
>NZ_QHHO01000022.1:181565-214115 GCF_003184165.1 Achromobacter sp. RW408 | reverse complement strand
GTGCGTGAAGGGAGGAAGAGGAGGGCGGGAAGCGGCGGGGGATGTCATCGGGGATACCTCACGGGAGGGGCACGGAAAGGCGTCGCGGCGAACCGGGACGGAAAGGGCAAGCGGGGCGGGCGCCACGGTCAGCCGGATTGGCCGAGCAAAGCGGCCGCGGCCCGGCCGGCGCTGTCGGCGATGGCGGGATCGCGCGTGACCAGCGCCACCGCGATCGCGCCATCAATGAGCACCAGCAACTGCGCGGCGGCCTCGTCGGGGTCCGGCAATGCGGCGGCGCGGGTCAGCGTCCGCACGTACTCCAGCAGGCGGGCCTTGTGCTCGCGCGCCACCGCCAGGATCGGGCTGGCCTCGTCACCGATCTCTCCGGCCGCGTTCAGGAAAGCGCAGCCACGAAAATCGTCGGTGCCGAACCATTCCCGCAAGGCGTCGAACATCGCCAGCAGCCGGGCGCGAGGGGCCTGCGCCCGCGAGCTGGCCGCGACGAACCATTGCATCCACCGCTCGTCGCGCGCGCGCAGCGCCGCCGCCACCAGGGCGTCCTTGTTCGGATAGAGCCGGTACACCTGCTTGCGCGCCACGCCTGAAGTCCTGACGATCAGGTCCATGCCGGTGGCATGGATGCCGCCGGCGTAGACGAGTCTTTCGGTCGCCTGCAACAGGCGCTGGCGGGTGTCCGGGGAAGGAAGGGCGGTATCCGAAGGCATGGAGAATGAGCGTTCTCTTCAAGGTTGCGCCATGTTAGAACGACCGTTCTCCCGCCGTCAAGCGCTGGAACAGGGCTTGCTGGCCGACAGGACACCCGCCGCGCGGCATGGCGGGTTCGATCCACCGGCCATATGGGAGCCCCCGCCATGAAGTTCACCAAATCCACGGGCGCCAAAGCCCAGGGCGATGCCATCGTTTTCAGCCTGGACGTCAACGGCGTCACCCGCCAGTTCGAAATCTCGGGCGATGTGCTGCGGCGCCGCTTCGGCGCCCGCGACGGCAGCGCGGCCGAGTTGCTGCATGCGTTCGAGAACGGCGCGGACGCGGTGCGCGATGCGGCCAGCCAGGCGCGTTCGATTCCCACCGAGGGCGTCATCCCGCTGGGCGCGGGCGATTTCGACTGATCACGTCCCGGCTTCGCCGGTGATGACCGTCGCGGCAACGCCGGGATACGTTGCGGCCGCGGCCGCCACCGCTTCTTCCTGGGTCGCGTAGCGGCCGTCGTGCTCCTGGACGCCCATCAGGTCGATACGGCGAAATGTCCATTCGCGGTCGGCATGCTGAAAGACTTCGATGATCATGGGAGATCCTCGGCGCAGTGGTGGCGGGCCCGGCCGCCCGGGGCTGGCCCTGGGGGCGGTTCAGCCGCCAAAAGTGAGGGGGATCCACCGGCCAGCAAGCCGCATGCCGCCGCCCTGACGCGCGGTCCGAGCGCTCGCTTGCTATCAATTTGCTTGCAATATCTGTCAATTAATACTAAAATTGCGTCATCGTCGCTCAAAAAATCGATGCGAAAAACAATCCACCGCCCCGGTGGGTTATCACATCCGCGCCGACGTCCCCAGGGCCACGCCCTGGCGCCCGTTCCTGATGCCTCCCTCGCATTTCCGCCAGCATCCCGGGCGCGCTGGATACCCGAGTCGTGCGCCTGCGCGGGGCAGGCCGACATCGCCACAGGAGTACGCACATGTCCCAACCGATGAGCAAGAAATCGCGCTTCGAAGTTCCGCCGCTGAACTGGAAGGCGCCCGACACCCGTCCGGATCCTGAAACCCAGTCCCGCCCGGAAAACACCGAGGCCGCCCAGGACAAGAACGCCGCCCGCGTTCCCGCCTGACCCCCCGGCATTCCCATCGCCGCGTCGCTTGCCGACGCGGTTTTTTTTTTTGCGCGGCCCCGGGATGATGCGGCGCAGCCGCGCCGTCGTGGCGCCCGGTCAGCCGACTTCGCCCGGCACGACCCGGTTCTTGCCGTCCATCTTGGCGCGATAGAGCAATTCGTCGGCGCGGCGGAAAAGGGCGTCGGCCGGCTCGGCGTTGCGCCAGGATGCGTAGGCCACGCCAAAGCTGGCGGTCAGCGTGAATACCGCGCCGTCCTGCGCCGTGACCCGCGCCTGCGCGATGCGCCGCCGCATGCGCTCTGCCGCCTGCACCGCATGATCGGCCGCGCCGACATGGCAGAGCACGGCGAATTCCTCGCCGCCCACCCGCGCCACCACGTCGGCCTGGCGCCAGGTCTGGCGGCACAGCCCGGCCACGGTCTTCAAGGCCTCGTCACCGCTGGCGTGGCCATGGGTGTCGTTGATGCCCTTGAAATCGTCGATATCGAACAGGATGAAGGCCAGCACCGCATCGGTGCCGCGCCATTGCGCCAATGCCTGTTCGAGACGGCTTTCGAAGGCGCGCCGGTTCAACAGGCCGGTCAGGAAGTCCGTCTCGGCCATGACCGCCAGGTCCACGATCAGCCGGTCGCGCTCCAGCTCGGCCTGCCTGCGGGCCGCCGCGTTGTCCTTGAGCACGCTCAGCGCCTCGAACATGCCGTTGACTTCGCCGCGATATTTGCCGACCGGGATGGTGGCGGCTGGCGTGCCGTCGGCGATCGCGCCGATGATGCGGGTCGCCTGCACGAACGGACGGATCACGCGCCGCCGGAACTGCCGCAGCGACAGCATCAGCGCCGCCGCCAGCGCGGTGGCCGCCACCAGCGTGATGAGCAGCAGGCGCATCGCCTGGGCGCGGTGCGCGCGCATGCTCTGTTCCATCTGGTCCAGCATCAGGTCGCGAAACTGGCCGATGGCGTGCATCAGCGGCACATAGGCCGCGGCCAGTTCGCGGGTGGTGAGCCTGGCGCCGCCCGGTTGCAGCGCGGCCATGTCGCGCACCTCTTCCAGGTAGCGCATGCCCTCGTCGAAATAGAAATGCCGCATGTCGTTGTACGCCAGCGAGGCGCGCAGGTCCGGCCGCGTGGCCATGCGCGTCTCCAGCAGGTCGCGCAATTGATCGATGCGTCCCAGCACCCGTTCGATCCGATATTCATCCGCTTCGGTCAGTTGGCGGTGCTTGGCCAGCGCCGGCGTAAAGGCCGACCCCAGCAAGCCGGCCTGTTCCCGCAGTTCGCTGGCCAGCAGGGCCAGTGTCAGCAGGTTGGGCGCATCGGCCTCGTTCTGCATCACCACGCCGACGCTGGCGGCCATGGCGGCCTGCAATTCGGGCACCAGCGCCACCATGCCGTCGACCACGGCCTGCACGCGCAGGCCCGACACGTCGGCGCGTCGCGTGGCGATGACGATATCGGCCTGTTCGCGCGCCTTGAGCAAGGCGTGGCGGATACGCTGCACGTTGGTGAATTCCCTGGCGCTGTTGGGGCTGAGCGGCGCCCGGTACAGCGCCAGCAGCTCGGCGATGCTGGTGTCGCTGCGATCGCGCGCCTGCCGCAACGCGTCCAGCATCGGTTGGGCGACCGGGTAATCGGCGCCGAGCGCGGCGTTCATGGGGCCGCGCTCGGCCGACACCATTTCCATCGCGGCGACCGTGGCGCGCACCACGCCGAACGCCCGCATGGCATCGGTGCTGGCAAGATAGGCGGTGCGGCTCTGGATCAGCAGGATTCCGGTCAGGACCGACATCGGCAGCACCACGCCGGCCGCCAATATCAGGAAATAGCGTTCCAGCGACTTGATCGAAAATCTACTGCGCAACATACGGGTAAGCCGGCCTGATGCGATGTGACTGTGCGCGCAGGATACTGTAATTGCGCGGCCCTCAGGCCCGGCGCGGGCGGCATGCGCGATTATCTTTGGCGGCAACGCAACAGTATGTCAATCGAATACAGGCGGTTGCGCAAAGATATGAAATCAATTCGTTTCATTGCCGCGCGCCCACGCCAATCACGGCCGTTCCAGTATTCGCGGCCCCGGGCCCTCGCGGCCCAGCACGTCGTCGGGATTGCGTAGCGGACAGTCCTTGAGCGACAGGCAGCCGCAGCCGATGCAGGTATCCAGCTCATCGCGCAGCCGGGTCAGCTTGCGGATGCGCTCGTCCAGGTTCGCGCGCCATTGCGAGGACAACTGCTTCCATTGGGCCGGGGTGAGCTTGTTGCTGTCCTGCGGAAAGCGCGCCATCGCTTCGCGGATTTCCTCCAGCGGAATGCCGGTGCGTTGCGCGACCTTGATGATGGCGATGTAGCGCAGCACGATGCCGGGAAAGCGGCGCTGGTTGCCATCGCTGCGCGAGCTGTGGATCAGCCCCTTGGATTCGTAGAAGTGGATGGTGGACACCGGCACGCCGCTGCGCCGGGCGACTTCGCCCACTGTCATGACGCGCGTGATATCGATCGGCTTGTCGCCACTCATGGGTGTTGACCTCAAGTTAGGTTGAGGTCTTATAGTCGCTCGCGCCAGATTTGGCAACCCGGTCCGGTGCGCGCGGCCCCTTTGCCGGCGCGCCGCGCCGGGCGTATCCGCCACCAGGAAAGCACCCATGCAGCTCCCGCAGCACCTCGATTCCCTGCTTCAGAGCAATTGGCTCTGGTTCATCGCCCGGCTCTGCCTGGCGGTGGTGTTCATCGCCTCGGGCGCCGCCAAATTGATCGATTTCGAGGGCGGCGTGGCCGAAATGCGCGCCGCCGGTCTGGAGCCGGCGCGGTTCTTCAATATCGCTGTGGCCGTGCTGATGCTGGCGGGGTCGGCGCTGATTCTGGCGGATCGCGCCGTGTGGCTGGCGGCCGCCGCGCTCAGCGTGTTCCTGGCCCTGACCATCGTGATCGTGCACGCATTCTGGCGCCTGCCGGAGGCGCAAGCCAAGCTGGCCTTGTTTTTCGCGCTGGAGCACGTATCGGTGATCGGCGGCCTGCTTTGCGCCGCCATCGCCAGCCACGCCCGGAGCTAGGGCGTGCCGTGCAGCACCACCCGGTTGCGGCCCTGCTGTTTGGCGGCATACAGCGCGGCATCGGCGGCGTGGAAAGCCTGCAGCACCTCCGGTCCACTGGTCGGCCATTGGGCCACCCCGGCTGACACCGTGATGCCGCCGACCAGGTCGATTTCGCGTTCGGCGGTGCGTTGGCGCAGCCGCTCGGCCACGATCACCGCCTCGGTCGGCGCCACGCCCGGCAGCAGGATGAGGAATTCCTCGCCGCCGTTGCGACAGAGGATGTCGCTGGGACGCGAGCAATCGCGCATCAGTTGCGCCACGTCCTGGATCACCTTGTCTCCCACCGTGTGGCCATACGTGTCGTTGACGCGCTTGAAGTGATCGATGTCCAGCGCCACCACGGCAAAGGGCGTGCCGGCCGCCTGCAGGTGGTCCACCGCGTCCTGCGTGCCGCGCCGGTTGCGCAGGCCGGTCAGTGGATCGGTGATGCTGGCCAGGTTCAGCTTGCCGATCTTCTCCTGCAGGCTGGTGAAGCTCCAGATCACCGCGCGCTTGAGGCGTTCGGCCTCGAAATACCAGGCCCTGACGGATTTCACGCGCTGCATCGCCACGGCCACGTCGTGATGCTCGACATTGGTGGCCAGTTGCGACAGCGGCAGGGATATCTGCCGGGCGCACCACCAGATGGCCAGCAGGAACACCACCGCCAGCGGCGCGGCGTATCCCAGCAGCGCCCACAGCAGGTCGCGGATCGGCTCCAGCGTCACCGCGGTGGGCCGCTGCGCCACCACGCCCCAGCCGCTGGCAGGCACCGGCGCGTAGCCGGCCAGCATGTCCACGCCGCGCGAATTGGTCACCCGCCTGGCGCCGGCCTGGCCCTCGATCACCGCCTCGATCACCGGATTGCCCGTCACCACCTCGCCGACCCGCGCCGGGTCCGTGTGATAGATCAGGCGGCCGTCGCCGTCCACCACGTAGAGATAGGAGCCGTCGGTGTAATGGTGGCGCCCCAGCAGGTCCTCCAGCGCGCTTTCCTTGCGCAGGTGCAGGGTGCCGGCGACATAGCCCAGATAGCGGCCATCCGTCGAGAAGATCGGGTACGACAGGTTGATCAGCAGATTGCCGGCGATCGATACGTAGGGCTTGCTGATGGCCGGGTGGCGCGCCTGCAACGCGGCGCGGCTGCCGGGGCTGTCGACCCGGGTGCCAAGGAAACTGCGGAAGTTCTGCGTCGTCGCCAGGATCAGCCCGTCGGCGCCGACCACGCCAACCGAATTGAAGTTCTCGCTCTGTTCCTGCACCCGCAGCACTTCGGCCGCCAGCAGCCCGGGCGAGTCCATGTGCGCGGCGATATGGCGCGCGCTGTAGCCCAGCTGGCGCTGCGCCGCCTTGAGAAAGCCGCCGGCGCTTTCCGCCAGCTTGGCGGCGTAGACCCGGTTCGATTCCAGGGTATTGGCGATGAGTTGTTCGCGCTGCAGGCGGTAACTCGCATACAGGGCGTTGGCGGTGGCGGCGATGGCGCTGAACACCGTGAGCGCGAGCACCAGCCCGCGGAGATTGATTCGCATGGAAGACACAGCAGGCTTGGACCTCGGGCACGCGCAGCGCCCCCCCGGGCGTCGGCAGCCGCAATTGTATTCAAGTGCGCGCCGGGCGGCTCAGGCGTCGGCGGGCCGGGGCGGCGGGGCGGGCCCGTCCTCGGCGTCGAGCAGGCGCGCCGCGCGCGATTGCGTCGCGGCGCCGGTGCGGTGGTAGCCCATCACCGTCGCCACGCTGGCGTGGCCCGTCATGGCCATGGTTTCCGCCAGCGGCACGTTCTGGCGCCCGGCTTCGGTGACGAATCCCGACCTCAGGCTGTGCGCGGAAAAGGGCTCGTCCAGTCCCGCCAGCCGGCTGCGCTTGACCACGACGTCACGGACCGCCGCGGCCGCCAGCGGCTCGCCGATCACGCCTCCGCGCCGCACCCGGCGAAACAGCGGCCCCTCGGTGATGCGGGCCGCGGCCAGCCAGGCATCCAGCGCGAGCGCGGCGGCGCCAACGATGGGTTTGATGTTGTCGGCGCGGGCGGCGCCGCCCTGGTTGGTCTTGGAATGCGCCAGCGCGTACAGGTAGCCCTGCGGCGTGCGCAGCGTATTGGCGGTGGTGGCGCGCACCACTTCGGAACGGCGCCGGCCGCCGCTGGCCCAGGCAAACAGCAGCAATGCACGGTCCCGCAAGCCCTCGAGCGAATCGTCGCAGGTGTCCAGCAGCGCCTGCAGCGGCGCCTTGGTCAGGGCCGGCTTGCGCACGGGCAGGGCGCCGCGCCGGGCGTAGGCGCACCGGGCGCGCGCCAACAGCGTGGCCACCTGTTCGTTGCGGCAGGGGTTGACCAGATCCTGCAGGGCGTGCGCTTTCGACAGCACCGCGATGCGGTGCAGCACCGTATTCAGTGAAAGCGGTCCCGGACGCGCCTTGACGCCTTGCGCCACCAGGCGCCGGTCGATGTCGTCCGGCAGGCCGTGCCGCAATCCGTCGGTTCCCTGGACTTGCAGGTGGTCGACCACGAACCGCACCACGGCGGGCGCCGCCACCGGCAACGCCAGGCGCTGGCCGAAGCGCAAGGCGAACCAGGCCGCCCAATAACGCATGGCGGCCCGGTAGGCCGATTCGGTATTGGCCGAACTGCCCTCGCGCAACAAGGCGCGGACCGCGGCCTCCGTGGCCGGGTCGAGGGCGGACGGATCCAGGGGCGCGGCCGCCGGCGACGGCGCGGCGGGCAGCGGGAGCGGCGAGGGCGGCTGGAGGGGGGGCATGCGATGGCGCGGCTTCACGGCCGAATGGCTGAACCGCAATTGTGCCCGATCCGCCCGCGCGGCCGGCGGCAATCGCGCCAGCATTGTTACTCCCCGCCTGGCGGGCTCCCGCGGCACCATGTCAGTCAGAAGGCGCGGGCATGCCGCCGACAGCATGCGCAGACGAAAACCAAGGAGAGGACGATGACTTCACACAGGATAGGGACGCGCCAGGAATGGCTGGCGGCGCGGCTGGCGCTGCTGGACGCCGAAAAGCGCCTGACGCGCGCCAGCGACGAGGTGGCGCGGCAGCGGCAGGCGCTGCCATGGGTGCGCCTGGACAAGTCGTACCGTTTCGATACGGACAGCGGCGCCGCGACGCTCGCCGACCTGTTCCAGGGGCGGTCGCAGTTGCTCGTGTATCACTTCATGTTCGGGCCCGACTACAAGGCCGGTTGCCCCTCGTGTTCGTCGATCGCCGACGGTTTCAACGGCATCGTCACGCACCTGGCCCACCACGACGTCATGCTCTGGGCCGTGTCGCGGGCCCCGCTGGAGAAGCTGCAGGCCTACAAGCACCGGATGGGCTGGACGTTTCCCTGGGCCTCGTCCGCCGGGAGCGACTTCAATTTCGATTTCAACGCCTCGTTCACCCCGGCCCAGCAGCAGGCGGGCGTGGAGTACAACTTCCGCCGCGACGACCCGGTCATGCAACTGGCCACTGCCGCGCAGCCCCCGGCGGAGTTCGTGACCTGGGCGGGCACCACCGGCACCGACCTGCCCACCTATATGCGGGAACGCGAGGGCATGAGCGCGTTCGCGCTGCAGGACGGAGAGATCCACCACACCTATTCCACCTATTCGCGCGGCACCGATGCCATCTGGGGCATGTACGCCTGGCTCGACCGCGCGCCCAAGGGCCGCAACGAGGACGGGTTGTGGCTGCGCCGGCGCGATGAGTATGGCGGCCCCGGGCCGGCCGGGAGCGCTGGCACATGAACGGCGGCGGGCACGGCACGGATAGCGGCGCCGGCCTGCATGGCGGCAGCCGGGCGGCGGGGATCGCCGGCGCCTTCGCGGACCGGCTCGCCCTGGCCGCCACGCCGGTCTTCGCACTGATGGCGTTGCTGGCGGCCATGCGCGAGGCCGGCGCCATGGCGGCGCTGTGCGGCGCCGGCGCCTGGCCGTTCGATGGCATGGCGTGGATGTATGCCTTGATGAGCGTCTTCCACGCCGCGCCCTGGCTGCGGCGCCTCGCGCGGCCACCTCGCGGCATGCGGCATCCGCCTTCCGGCGCGGGTCGATGACGCATTCCGGAACCAAAGCCGCGCCCAGCGGCTTTTTTTGTTGACCTCAACCTAACTTCAGGTTTTACAGTGCCGAACCCTTTGTTCGGCAAGCCCGGGATCGCTTCGGGCTTTGTGCCCCTTTGCCCATCCGCACCATGGGAACGGGGATCCCTGTTGTCTTTTGGAGTTTCGTGCATGCATCAACGCATCGGGCAGGTCTTGGACGGTCACTGGCTTTGGATCTGCGCTCGCATTCTGCTGGGGCTGGTGTTTCTTTGTTCCGGCCTGGCCGGGGTCTTTGACGCCCAGGGCGGCCAGTCGCTCGCGGGCGCTGGCGCGTCCGGATCGGGGCGGCTGCTCCATATCGTCACGATCGCCGTCCAGGTCTGCGGCGCCGTACTGATCATGCTGGGGCAGCGGTTGTGGCTCGGCGCGGCGGCGTTGGCGGCGTTGCTGCTGGCGACCCTTTTCGTGTTCCATCCGTTCTGGCAGTCCCCCCAACCCCTGGCCGAATTCCCCATGCACTGGGCGTTGAAGGACGCAGCCCTGATCGGCGGGTTGATGGCGGCGGCGATTGCGGACCGGCTCAGGCAGCGGCTGCGCACGGCGCTGGAGCTCTATGCCGGCGTGCCGCCGCGGCAAGCCGGGCGGTGACTCGCAGCCGGCGGGCGCCTTGTGTCTTGCCGCGCGACGGCGTCATCAGGCCGGAGCGGGGACCACCGCCGCCAGCAGATCATCCGGATGCACCATCAGCGACCGTGCCCGTTCGCGCATGGCTGCCAGCCCCAACAGGGGTTGCCAGCGCGCCGCGCGTTGCAGGTCGAGCCAGAGTGGCTCCAGCATGTCCGCATCGAGCGGTCCGCCCTCGGCCAGGGCGGTTGCGTAGGCCAGGCTGGCCGGCGCCGACAGGAGTTGCATGCGGCTGGCGGCGTTGAGCGGCGCGAACGGGCCGTCGGCCGGCGCGTCGCAGCAGTACAGCACCGCGTCGGCCAGCGCCGCCTCCCGCGTGGGCAGCGTCGCCAACGAGGCGCCGCGCACCTGCACCCGGCCCTGCTGCGTGGCAAACGCATAGACCGCGCCGGATTGGGCGCGGGCGAGCAGGCGCAGGCCGCGCAGCAGGCGAGGCAGGTCGGTCGTGGCCGCCTCGACGGAAGCCTTGGCCTCGACCACCAGGCAGATGTCCCACACCGGCGGGCAAGAAGCGGGTCCTTCGGCGCGGCGCAACAGGACCGCATCCCACTCCGTTTTGGCCCGGTCGGCGTCGGCGGCGAGTTCGGCCGGCACCCGCAGCGACGTCACGACACGATAGCGGGGGGCCGCGGCGTTCCCCGGCCCGTCCGGGTCTGCCTGCGCCCGCGTCTGGTCGAGATATCTGGCCACGGCTTCCAGCGCGCGCGTCGCCAGCACTTCCACCGCGACACCCCGTTGCCGGGCGAGCTGGCCCTGGGCGCTGGCCTCGTCACTGCCGGCGCGGGGACCTTGCTTTTCGCGGATCGATGTGTACTGCCGCACGCGGGGATCCTGGCTCAGCGCATCGATGCGCTCCAGGCGGGCCAGGGCAGGGGACTGAAGCAGCGCCCGCAGCGCGGGCGCCAGGCCTTCGGCGTGCTTGACCTCGGGCAAGGCTTCAAGCGCCAGCGCGATGCGGGTCATGCGCGGCCATGCCGCCGCCGTGGCGGCGGCATGCAGGTCGGCCAGCAGGGCGCGCGCCGCATCCGTGGCCACGCGCGATGGCTTGCGCGGGTGTGCCAGGGCGTCGACCGCCGTGCGCAGCTGGCGTCGGTCGCAGGCCTCCTGGCGGCGCAGGGCCAGAAATTCGCGCACCTGGGAATAGCGGTGTTCCAGCACCATCGCCTGGAATGCGGGATCGCCATCTTCCGGCCGCAGGGCCGCGCGCACCAGGCTCGCGAGCGCGGCGATGAAGGCCTCGCGCAAGGCGGGGTCTGGCGGTTGGCCCGCGGCCCGCGCCGCCTGCAACTGCTCGATCGCCCGCGCCAGCGCGGCACCCGGCCCGCAGTCGGTCGCCAGGGCGGCGGCCCGCGGGCGGGGGATGCGATAGCGCCGCGCCACGGTGTGCAGCAGGGCGGAAAGCGGCGAGGCAGGTGGCATGGACGGCGGCGGAGCGGGCAATCCCCAACTTTACCGCCATCGCGGCCCGACCATGGGGGACCGGCGGCCGCCGCGTCAGAACGGCGTTTCGATCGTCTGGCGCGCTTCTTCGCGGACCCGGTGCAGGATGTGCCGGCGCATCTCGCCGACCTGCCGGTCGAGCGCCAGCGCCTCGATGTCGCGCGGGCGTCCGGCGGGCACCGCCAGGTCCTCGACGATGCGCCCGGGCCGGGCCGACATGACCAGGATCCGGTCGGCCAGGAACAAGGCTTCGTCGACGTCGTGCGTCACGAACAGCACGGTGGGGCGGGTCGCGGCCCAGATGTCGCCCAGCAGTTCCTGCATCATCATGCGGGTCTGCGCATCGAGCGCGCCGAAGGGTTCGTCCATCAGCAGGATGCCCGGATTCAGGATCCAGGCCCGCGCCAGCGCCGCCCGCTGCTGCATGCCCCCGGACAACTGCCAGGGCGCATGACGCTCGAATCCCTTCAAGCCCACCCGGCGCAGGTACTCGCGCGCCTCTGGCAGGTAGTCTTGCGGACTCGCGCCCGCCATGCGTGGGCCGAAGGTAATGTTGTCCAACACCGACAGCCAGGGGAACAGGGCCGGCTTCTGGAACACCACGCCTCGCCCGGGGCTGGGGCCGCGCACTTCGCGTCCATGCGCCAGCACCGCCCCGCGGGTGGGCGGCTCGAAGCCGGCGACCAGGTTCAGGATGGTCGACTTGCCGCAACCCGAAGGCCCCAGCAGGCAGACGAACTGGCCTTGCGGAATCGCCAGCGATACGTCTTCCAGGGCTCGTGTGCGCGCCTCGCCGCGCCTGCCGGACAGTCCGAAGTCCTTGCCCGCGCCGCGCAATTCGATCACGTTCTGCGGGATGCTCATGCGTCTTTTCCCGTCCAGGGGGCGAAGCGCTTCTGCGCCGCCAGCAGCAGGACGTCCAGCAGATAGCCGATCAGGCCCAGCAGCACGATTCCCAGGATGACGACGTCGGTGCGCAGGTAGTTGCCGGCATTCAGGACCATCCAGCCCAGGCCGGTATTGGCGGCGACCAGCTCCGCCGCAATCAGCGCGGTCCAGCCGATGCCCAGCGACAGCCGCACGCTGGTGAACAGTTCCGGCAGGGTATGCGGCAGCACGACGTGGCGGAACACCTGCGCGCGGCTCGCGCCCAGCACCTGGGCCGCGCGCAGGCGCGCGGCGCTGACGCCGCCGACCGCGGCGGCGGCGCCAACCAGGATGCTGAGGAAGCTGGCGATGAAGATCAGGAAGAACTTGGAACCTTCGCCGATCCCGAACCAGACCACCGTAAGCGGAATCAGCGCGATCTTGGGCAGCGGCCGCAGGAACTGCACGAAAGGATCAAGCACCGCCGAGAGGGCCGGCGACATGCCCATCAGCAGGCCCAGCGGCACGCCGATCACGATGGCGGCCGCGAATGCGACGCCCGCGCGGGCCACGCTGGTGGCCGTGTGTTCCCACAAGGAGGTCTGCTGATAGCCGTGCATGGCGACGTCCACGGCGGTGCGCAGGACCTCGGACGGGGGAGGCAGCAGCAGCGGGTCCGTCCACCCGAATCGGGCCGACAACTGCCATGCGATCAGCGCGAGGGCCACCGAGGCCGCGCTGATCGCGTAACGATATGCCTGTTTCATGCCGCTCAGTTCCCCGCCTGCCGCAGGAATGACGCATTGTTGAACGGCACGAAACTGGCCGGCACGCGGGTCGACTGCAGCTGCCCGGCCTTGACCAGGAACGCGGCGGTCTCGGCCTGGGCGCGGGCAATGCCGGAGGGCGCGCCGTCGGCGCTCGCGCCCAGGTATTCGGCGGAGAGCAGTTCCGCGATGGTCGGATACTCCATCCCGCGCAGCGCGGTGCGCACCGAGTCCACGGGCTGGTCGAGCGTGGCGGCGATGGTGGCGGCGGCCCGCTCGGGGTCCTGCCGGTATTCCTCGACCTTTTTCTGGTAGTTCTTCAGGAACGCGGCGACCAGTTGCGGGTACTTGGCGGCGAAATCCTTGCTGACGACGAAATTGTTGTAGATGAGCACGCCGTCCTTGCGCAGGTCGCCGGTGGAAAACACCACGTGGGCGCCGTCCGCGACCAACTGGGCCTTGGCCGGATCCCAGGCGTAGGCGCCGTCGATGTCGCCGCGCTTCCAGGCCGCCACGATCTCAGCCGGCTTGAGCGGCACGAGCTTGACCTTGGCGCGGTCGGCGTGGCCACGGTCGAGCAGGGCTTCCAGCGCGTACTGGGCGGTCGAATTGGGCGGGTAGGCGATGGTCCTGCCTTCGATTCCCTTGACGTCTTTGATGTCCGCCCGCACCACCAGTTGTTCGGCCGTGGTGATGATTTCGGGCACCGAGATGAGTTCGATCGGCAGGCCCTGCGCATACCCGGACACCGCCGGATTGGAGCCGAAGCGGGCAATGTCGATCTGCTTGCTGGCGAACAGCGCGAGCACGTCCGCGCCGGTATTGAACTGCACCCATTTCACGGGCACGCCGAGCGCCTGGTCGAACGATTTGTCCGCCTTGCCCAATACCCATACGCGCGGCGCGCCGGCCCAGGCGAAGCGCACTTCCGCCGGCGCGGCCGTGGTGTCGGCGCTGGCGGTTGCCGCGAGGGTCGCGGCCGCCAGGCCGAACAGGAGTTTGGTCGTCAGGGATTTCATGGATGGCTTCCTGCAATCAGAAAAGCCGCAGATTGTGGGATGTCTTTCCGCTCGGGGAAACTACCGAATTTTCATAAACATAGAGTTGCGCGCGAGACGCGAGCGCGGGCCATGGCATGCCATGCCGATATGAAAAGAATGTCGTTCACGCCCCGCGCCGCGCTTGCTATGCTGTCCGGTCCGCCCGTTTTCCATTGCGCCGCCGCCCGCCACCTTCATGAGTCCCCCCTTGCTGCCCGATTTCGAGGACGTGGTCGCTGCCGCCGACCGCCTGGCCGGCCACGCCCTGCGCACGCCGGTGCTGCGCTCGGCGGCGATGGATGCATGGGTCGGCGCCGAATTGCACTTCAAGTGCGAGAACCTGCAGCGTACCGGCGCCTTCAAGTTCCGCGGCGCGTTCAATGCGCTGGCGCGCTTGGACGCCGGCCAGCGCCGCCGCGGCGCCGTCGCGTTTTCGGGCGGCAACCACGCCCAGGGCATTGCGCTGGCGGGGCGGATGCTCGACATCCCGGTCACCGTGGTGATGCCGCGCGATGCGGCTGCCTCCAAAATGGAGGCAACCCGGGCCTGCGGCGCCCGCATCGTCCTGTACGACCGCCGCGCCGACGATCGGGAAGCCATTGCGCGGCGGCTGTCGGAAAGCGACGGGCTGACCCTGGTTCCTCCTTATGACCACGCGGACGTCATTGCCGGACAAGGCACGGCCACGCTCGAATTGCTCCAGGAGACGGGTCCGCTGGACGCGCTGTTGTTGCCGCAGGGCGGTGGCGGCCTGCTGGCGGGCGCGATCCTCGCCGCTGGGCGGCTCGCGCCCCAGTGCCAGGTCTACGGCAGCGAGCCGGAGGCCGGCGATCACGGCCGCCAGTCGCTGCGGCGCGGCGCCGTGGTCCACATCGCGCCGCCGGAAACCATTGCCGACGGCGCCCGCGCCCAGCACCTGGGCGCGCTCACCTTTGCGTTGATCCGCGACGGCGCGGCCGGCATCGTGGCCGTGCCGGACCGCGCGCTGATCGAGGCCATGCGCATGTTCGCGCAGGCCATGAAGCTGGTGGTCGAGCCCACCGCTTGCCTGGGCCTTGCGGCCGCGCGCCATGGCGGCCTGTCGCTGCGAGGCAAGCGGGTCGGCGTGGTGGTAACCGGCGGCAATGTGGACCTGCCGCGCTACCTGGCGCTGCTGGGCGCGGCGGACTCGGACGGCGTGGACGCCGACCTATTGGCAACCAGATCCAGTTGACGTTCGACAATCCGCCGGGTTCCTCGCCGCAGGCGCAGGCTGGCGGCCTGCGCACCCTGGCAACCAGCGCCAAGCGCTCGCCCGTGCTGCCGGACGTGCCGACGCTGGCCGCGGCCGACGTGCCAGGTTATGACGTCTAAGTGTCGTTCGGCGTCGTGGCGCCCCCGGCCATCGCGGGGCCGCCGCGCTTGTGGGGAATTGCTGGCGCTGCCGGTCCGATCGGGGCCGGCCGCCGTCGCGCCGATACGGCAGGCGCTGGACCGCGCCGCGCCCGGCCAGGCGCGCGACGACCTGGCGGCGGCGCTGGCCCGCCTGGACGCGTCATGACGCGGGCTGGCCGTCGCTTTCGGGAGCCAGGCGTCGCATCGTGGCTTCGCTGACGCCGGTGGCGCGCAGCTCGTCGGCGAGCCGCTCGGCCCGTTCGCGCTGGCCGGGCGGCATGTGGGTCAGGAGCATGTCGCGATACTGCGTCATCTCCTCGTCCGGCGAGGCAATGGCGCTGATCAATGCGAAGGCGGCTTCCAGGTTGCGCGGCACGCCGCGTCCTTCGGCGTACATCACTCCCAGGCCGAACGTCGCCTGGCGGTGGCCTTGCGTGGCCGCCTTGCGCATCAGGCGCACGGCCTGCGCATCATCCTGCGGGACGCCATCGCCGTTGGCATACATCACGGCAAGGTTGAACTGCGCTCGCGGATAGCCCTGGTCGGCTGCTTTCCCGTACCACGCCCGGGCCGACGCGAGGTCGCGCGGCACGCCGCGTCCGAAGTCGTATTGCCGCGCCAGGTTGTACTGTGCCGTATCCAGACCTTGCTCGGCGGCCCGACGGTACCACTGCACAGCCTGCGATTCGTCCTTCGGCACGCCCAGTCCCTGCTCATACAGCGTGCCCAGCGTGTCCTGGGCCGGCGCATGGTCCTGCTCGGCGGCTTTGCGCAACCATTGCGAGGCCTGCAAATCGTCCTGGGGCACGCCCCGGCCGGACAGATAAGCGCCGCCCAGGCGGTCCTGCGCGGCGGCATTCCCCTGGTCGGCGGCGCGGCGCCACCACTGCACGGCGAGCTTATCGTCGGCGGGCACGCCACTGCCGGTGAAGTACATGGCGCCGAGATTGTTCTGCGCCTTGGGCAGCCCCTGTTCGGCGGCCTTGCGGAACCACTCGACCGCCTTGCCGACGTCGCGCGGCCCGCCCAGTCCGTCCGCGTACATGACGCCGAGGTTGTTCTGGGCCTCGGCGTGGCCCTGGGCCGCCGCCAGGGCGAACCAGCGCCTGGCCTGGGCATCGTCCCGCCGCGGGGCAGGGGCGTCGAAGAAGTGGTCGCCCAACTGATACCGGGCCTCGGCGTAGCCCTGGTCGGCGGCGCGGCGCCACCATTGCACGGCCAGGTCTTCCTGGCGCGCCACCCCCTGGCCCTGGGCGTACATCCGGCCGAGCATGGTCTGCGCTTCGGCGTTGCCCTGGACGGCGGCTTTCTCGCACCATTGCGCGGCAAGCGCGTAGTCTTGCGGCACGCCGCGACCGTTCGCATACATCACCGCCAGATTGAACTGCGCGCCGGCGTCCCCCTGGTCGGCGGCGCGGCGCAACCATGCCACCGCTTGCGCATCGTCCTTCTCGCCGCCTTGCGCATTCGCGTACATCAGGCCCAGGCCGTCTTGCGCGCCGGCCGCCAGCGGCCCGCAGCATAAGGCCAGCACCAGGAGCGCCGCGGGCCATCGCGCCGGGCGGCCCGGCTGGCGCCGCCGGATGCGTTGGCTGCCCCCGCCGGGGGGGGAACGAACCGAGGAAATCAAAACCACGTCTTGCTCCTGAATCGCGCGGATCGCCGCAAACGTGGAAGGGGTTCCACGCTTTCCGCCGCATCCGCAAGGTGGACGACAGGCCGGGCGCTATTGGCCCGTGCCCAGGGACGTCGCGTGCCGCGCCGCGATCCATGACAATGACCCGACGTCGGCGCCGCCGGTCTCGATGACGTCGGTGCCGGCCATCATCAATCCGTAGCCGTGCTCATCATCCCAGGCGCAGCGCAAGTCCAGGCCGATGTAGGGCCCGCCGTCGACGGGGTGGAACGTGATGCTGTTCAGGCGGATCAAGGTGAGCAAGGTCTGCTCGTCCCAGTGCGGCGGCAGGCGGAAGGCATCATCGTCCAGCACGATGCCATCCTGCTCGGCGCGCAGGCGCGGCAGGTCCGCCAGCATGGCATCCACCACCGCGCGGTGGAATGCGGCGTCATGGTCCAGCAACCATCGGGCCGCCGCGATCATCATCGGCGCCGGCTGCTCGCCGGAGCCATCATCGTTCTCGAAAAAGGCGATGACTTCACCGTCCTGCGCGAGCCGGTCGTGGCGGGCGTGGCCTTTCGATGCGGCAAGGGCGCTGGCGCCGCGCAATCGCGACGTCGCGGGCAGCGGCAACGCCGCCAGCCAGACGCGCCAGGCGCTGTTCGGCCCATAGAGCGTCGGCAGGCCGGGCACCGATAGCGGCACGTAGTCCGGTGGAATCTGGTCGGTATGCATCGGTTTGCTCCTTCGTTCCGGGTCGGGCATGGGCCCGCCTCAATCGGCGGTTGCGTGGGCCAGGGCGGCCCGCGCCGCCAGCAGGGCCACGTCGGCGCCGGCGGGCGCGCCCGCCACCGCGTCGCGCACCCGTTGCGCCAGGGCGCCGTTGAAATCGGCCGCGATATCGTCGCGCACCGTGATGCGCCGCTTGGCCTCGTCGAGCCGCATGTCCGGCGCCACCCCTGTCCCGTCCAGCCGGGCGCCGTTGGCGCGGTGGACACGGTGGGTGGTGACGATCAGCGCGCCCTGGCCGGCGGGCAGCGGCAGGACGGTCTGGATCGTGCCCGCGCCCAAGGTCTTCGCGCCGATCAGCAAGGCGCGGCCGTGGTCCTGCAGGGCGGCTGCCACGATTTCCGCGCCGGCGGCGGTGCGGCGATCGACAAGCACCACCATTGGCACGCCACGCGGCACGAGAGGATCGCGGGCGCGCAGCGCGCGAACGTTGTCCGGGGCGCGGCCGCGCAGGCTGCCGATCACGGACCCTTCGGGCAGCGCCAGGCCGGCGACCTCCTCGGCCGCGTCGAGCAGCCCGCCGGCGTTGCCGCGCAGGTCCAGCACCAGGCCCGCCAGCGGCGCGGCGGCGCGCGTGGCCGCCGCATCGACGGCATCCCGCAGCTGGCCGCCGGTTCTGCTGTCGAAGGCGGAGTTGCGGATCACCGCGACCGCGCCGTCCAGTTCCCAACGCACCGTGGGCGGCGCCTGCACCGGCCCGCGCACGGGTTGCGCCATGATCGCGCCAGCCGTGCCCGGCCGCCGCAGCGTGAGCATGGGACGGGTGCCGGGCGCGCCGCGCAGCAGGGCAACGGCTTCGGGCAGCGGCAGGCCCGCGGTGGCGCGGCCGTCCACGCGGGTCAGGATATCGCCGGCCTGGATGCCGGCTTGTTCACCGGGGCCGCCAGGCAGGGGCCGCACGACGGTCAGGGCGCCGTCCCGGATCGACAGTTCGAGGCCCACCGATGCAGGCGGCGGCGCCAGTTCGGCGCGGGAGGCGACGCGGCTATAGGGGTCAAGGCCGGTCATCATGCCGCGCAGGGCCGCATCCAGGGCCGCCTCGCGCGGCGCGCCGTCGCCAAAGCGCAGGATCTCGCCGGCCAGGATGCGGGTCTGGGGGGTAATACCCTCGGCCTGCCTGCCGGCCAGGATGGCCTGTTCAATCCCGGCCTGGCGTGACGGCGCGGCCGCCTCGGGCAGCGCGCCGAGCGCGCGCAGGCCGCGCACGGTCAGGGCGCCCGAATCGAGCGGATCGACATACTGGTTCACCACCTGGGTCATGGCGGCCGCGAGCGTGGTTTCGATCTCCTGGCGTTCGAGGGCCGCGGCGGGCGTAGCCTGCGCGACGGCGCCCGCCAGCAGCAGGGCGCGCAGTGACCGCCTCAGCGGGAAGCTGCGCCCGTTCAACGTTCACTGCCTTGTCGCGGACCCCGCCGCGCACGGCGGGATGGCAGCGGCCGGGGCGGGCGAGGGCGGATCAAGCCCGGTCTCCTGGCGACGACGGGGATGACCGAAGGGAGGGCGCAGTCCTGTCGGGCCGGGCGATGCACCAGAAGCTGGCGCCCACCAGGGCGCCCAGGACGGCGGCGGACAAGGGCACCCCGGGGCGCGACACGACGGTGTCGGCCAGCATGTACAGGGCCAAGCGCAGGTCGCCGGGGCCGAACAGCGAGGCGATGAGAAGCGCGGCGCACCAGCCGGCCAGGCCGATGGCGGTGAAGGCCAGCACGTAGGGCGCCAGCGTGACGCGACCGCGCCGCCGCAGCACGCGATGCGCCGGCAGGCCCAGCACGGCCATGGCGATGGCGCCGGCCAGCAGGCCCAGCAGCGTGGCCATGAGGGTCCAGTCCGGCTGCCCGCCGGCGCCGATGAAGCCGGGCTCGCGCCAGAAGAGCCGCGCTTGCAGGCCCAGGAACAGGGCGGTCCAGAACGGCCCGGCCAGAAAGGCAAAGAGAAGTCTCGTCATCCTGGGCAGGCAAACGACTGCCGCAGCGCCTCGCTCACGAGCGGACCGGCATTTCCGCCGAGACGGCTGGCGGGCAGTGTGGACAGGTAGCTGTACACCCTGTCCTTCAGTTCATGCGGCAGCACGCCGCCGCGGGTGCACCAGGCCGTGCCTTGCGTCAGGTCGGCGATCCCGAGCACATAGGCTTGCGCATAGGAGGAAGAGAACTGGCGGCCAAGCGATGCGTCGCGAATCTCGGAGGGCATCCGGCCTTCCAGGGCCGCGACCAGCTCGGCGCCGGTGAAGTGCCAGGTCCGGGCTGCCTGCGCCTGGCAGGTGGCGAAGGCGGAGGCGGACAACATGATGATCAACGCCAGGCGTTTCATTGGCAGCTTCACCCTTCGGCCCGACTGGCGGCCCTGAGATCGTGTGCATTCGGTTGTCGATGGATGCGTGGGATCTTAGCACCCGTGGCCGGGCAGGCCATGCCGGCTCTCGGCACACAGACAGGGTGGATGTAGAGCGCGGCCGCCATCCCCGGCGTCCGGATGCTTGCGGCCGGCATGCCGGAGATGCGCCTCAAGCTCGCCTCGCGAGCGGAAATTCCGGCGATTTTCGCGCTTGATACCCTCAGATCAAGGGGAGCGCTGGCGTTTAGTTATATTTAATACATATGGTGTATGATGTATAACAAATAAGGAAAATTACTCACGATAAGATTCCATTATCGTGAGTAAATAATCGATATTTGCCCAGGAAACCCGCCATGGCCACCGGAATCACCGAACAGGACGTCTGGCGCGCCGCCGATGCCTTGCTGCTGGAAGGGGCGCGCCCCACCATCGAGCGCGTGCGCCAGAAGATCGGCCGCGGCTCGCCCAATACGGTCAGCCCGCACCTGGAAACCTGGTTCCGCGCATTGGGCGCCCGGATCCAGGACCCGGGCGCTTTCGCCGCGCCGACGCCGGTGCCGCAGCCCATCGCCCAGGCCGCCGCGCACTTCTGGGAGGCCGCCCTGTCGGCGGCCAGGGCCGACCTTGCCGCCGCCAATCGCGAACGCGAAGACGCGCAACGGGCGGAAGACCAGCGCCTGGCCGACCTGGCCGCGCAATTGGCCCGGCGCGAGGCGTTGCTGGCCAGCCGCGAGCGCGACCTGGAAGAAGCCCTGAAAGTCGCGACCGGGCAGTTGGCGGCAACGGAAGCGCGCCTGCGCACGGCCGAAAGCCAGCTGCGCCAGCGTGACGAGGCGCTGGCCCACGGCCAGCAGCAGCTTGCCGATGCGCGCGCCGCCTTGCTGGCCCAGGTAGCCGATGCCGAACGCGGCCGCCAGGAGCAGGCCGAGGCGCTGGCGGCCGCCCATGCGCGCCACGCGGCGCATGAACGCCGCTGGCTCAACGATCTGGACGCCGAGCGCGGCAATGCCAAGCGCCTGCAGGCGCGCCTGGAAGACCTGCTGGCGGCCCGCCAACAGCAGGCCGAGCAGTCGCGCCAGGCCCTGGCGCAAGCGGCCGAGCGCCTGCATGCGGCCGAGGCCGAGGCCGCCGAGCGCCTGCGTGTGGCCGAATCCGAGGCCGCCGCGCAACTGCGCGCGGCGCAGGCCGAGGCCCAGGCGGAGCAGGGCCGGCGGCTGGCCGAACTGGCCACGGCGCGGGAAGCGCTGCAGGCATCGCGCCGCCGCGAGCAGGAGCTGGCCCAACGCCTGGCGGCCGCCGAAGCGCAGCAGGCCGAATTGATGGCGCAACAGAAAGCCCGCGACGCGCAGCTGCTGGAACTCACGCGCCACCTGATTTCCGCCCCCGCCGCGCCGCCGCCCGCGGCTGGCGGCGCCGCCGCCTGAGGCCGCGCCGCGCCGCGCCCGCCGAAGTTCGGATAAATTCATACACGGCCAATCCGCCGCCTGGAGTCCAGCTTGAACCCGAACCCACGTCCGCCCGCGGATCTTGCCCGCAACCTGCTCGTCGTCGTCATCCTCTCGGCGCTGATGATCGGCAGCCTGTATGTGCTCAAGCCGTTCCTGTTCGGCTTGATCTGGGCCACCACCATCGTGGTGGCGACCTGGCCGGTGATGCTGGCGGTGCAACGGCGCTGCGGCGGCCGCCGCTGGCTTGCCACCGTGGCCATGCTGATCGTGCTGCTGGTGGTGATCGTGCTGCCGCTGTACCAGGCCATCTCGACGCTGGCCCTGCATGGCGGGGCCATCATGACCGCGATCAAGGGCCTGCCTGACTATGCGCTGATGGCGCCACCGGGCTGGGTGCGCGGCATTCCGCTGGGCGGCGAGCGCATCGCGCATGAATGGCAGGCGCTGGCCGACGCCGGCGCCGGCGGCCTGCTGGCGCGGCTGGAGCCGTACATCACCATGGCGGCCAAGTGGCTGCTGAGCAATGCGGCCATCGTCGGCGTGTTCGTGATGCACATGCTGATCACCATCGTCATTGCCGGCATTCTCTACAGCCAGGGCGACGTGGCGGCGAATTTCATGCAGCGCTTCGCCAACCGGCTGGCAGGGCACCGTGGCGTGGCGGCGATCCGCCTGGCGGGCCTGTCGATCCGCGCGGTGGCGCTGGGCATCGTGGTGACGGCCGTGGTGCAGTCGGCGCTGGGCGGCCTGGGCCTGTGGATCGCCGGCGTGCCGGCGGCAGGCATCATCACGGCCTTGATGCTGATGCTGTGCCTGGCGCAACTGGGGCCTTTCCTGCCCCTGCTTGGCGGTGTGATCTGGCTGTTCCAGAACGACATGAAAGTGGCGGCGGTCCTGCTGCTGGTATGGGCGGTGCTGGTCACCATGCTCGACAACCTGCTGCGGCCGCTGCTGATCAAGCGCGGCGTGAACCTGTCGATGCTGCTGATCCTGGCCGGGGTGCTGGGCGGCATGTTCGCCTTCGGCATTGTCGGCCTGTTCATCGGCCCGGTGATCCTGGCGGTGACCTCCACACTGCTCAAGGCCTGGGTCGACGAAGTGCCGCCGCCGGCCGCCGACGCGTCGCTGGCGGCTCGCCCGTCCGTCGAGCCCTGAGCCGCGCAAACTGTCCCGCACGGGCCGCCGTGGGAAAACCGCGTAACATCCGCGCCAGGCCCCATGCCTGCGCCGAGAGCGCCGCGCGGGGCCGGTCTGTTCCCGCCTTTCACGCTGTATTCGAGATGACGATATTTCCGCCGATTTCCCGATCCATCCATTTCCCGGTCCTCCTTTCCTGCGCGAGCCGGCCATGAGCGACAGCGTCCGCCTGGCCAAGCGGCTGGCCGCCGAGCAATCCTGTTCCCGTGGCGACGCCGAACGCTACATCGAGGGCGGCTGGGTCGCCGTGGACGGCAAGGTCGTCGAGGAACCCGGTTTCCGCGTCAGCCCTGGCCAGGTTGTCGTCCTGCTGCCGGGCGCGCGGCTGGAAGAGATGCGGCCGGTGAGCATACTGGTGCACAAGCCGGCGGGCCTGTCGGCGTCGGACCCGGCGCATTCGGCGCTGGGCCTGGTCGTGCCCGAAAACCTGATGCCGGGCGACCGTTCGGGCCAGCGCTATCTCAAGCGCATGTTCAACGGCCTCAAGCTGGCCACGCCGCTGGAGCGCGCGGCCAGCGGGCTGGTGGTGTACACGCAGGAATACGCGGTCGCGCGCAAGCTGGTGGAAGAGGGGCGCCACGTCGAGCAGGAATACATTGCGCAGGTGCGCGGCACGCTGGACGCGGTCGGGCTGGCGCGACTGCAGCGCGGCCTGGCCTATGAGGGCCGCCCGGCCACGCCGATGAAGGTCAGCTGGCAGAACGAAACCCACCTGCGCTTCGCGCTCAAGACGCCAGCCCTGGGTTTCATTGAATACGCCTGCGACATGGCGGGGCTGGAACTGCAGGCCCTGCGCCGTATCCGCATCGGTCGACTGCCGATGGCCGGGCTGGCGGTGGGGCAATGGCGTTATCGGCTGGAATACGAGCGCTTCTGACAACTTAAAGTGATTTCTGGAATAACTTAAAGTGTTTTCTCGAATAACTTAAAGTGAATTCTAGAATGAGGCGCTGCGGATTCAGCGTCGGGACGCCTGAGCCAGCGAGTTGCAGGTGGCCGCAAGGTCCGGGCTTTTTCTCATGTAAATTATAGACAATTCCAATAAGTAATTGATAAATAAAACAATATAAAACGAACAAGGATCCAATATGGCGATACGGCCTCGCGAGTCTCAAGTCCCGATCGATCCCGCGCGACGCGGCCTGCTAAGGGTCGCGGGCGCCCTGGGATTGTCCAGCCTGGCGCTGGCGGGTTGCGCGAGTCGGGTGACGCCTTCGGGAGCCGGCCCGGCCGCGACCACGCGTGACACGGCGGCAAGCGGTGCCGCGCCCGGCCGCGACACGGCCGTGTCCGCCTTGCGGCCGGGCGGCCGGGTGGCGATCGTGGCGCCCGCGTCGGCGGCCGACGGGGCGGCCCTGGACGCAGCCGAATGGCTGCAGGCGCGCGGCTACGAGCCCCGCATCATGCCCGCCGCGCTCACGCGCAGCGATGCGCCATACGACTACCTGGCCGGCGATGACAATGCGCGCCTGAACGACCTGCACTCGGCGTTCGCCGATCCCGCGATCGACGCGATCTGGTGCCTGCAGGGCGGCTTCGGCTCATGGCGGCTGGCCGACAGGCTCGACTTCGACCTGCTGCGCCAACATCCCAAGCCCTTCATCGGATACAGCGACATCACGGCGCTGCATCTGGCAATGCAGCGCCACGCCGGCTTCGTCACTTTCCACGGTCCGATGCTGGCGCAGGACCTGCTGGCCGGCAAGGAGGAACCCACCGCCAGCCACGTGCTGGCCATGGTGGGCGGGCAGATCGGGCAGGGCGCCTGGATCGACGCGCCGCCCGCATCCAATCCGGTGGTCCTGGCGCCGGGCGTGGCCAGCGGCCGGCTGGTGGGCGGCAACCTGGCGCTGATCGCCGCCATGATCGGCTCGCGCCATGAGATCGCCACGCGCGACGCCATCCTGTTCATCGAGGACGTCAACGAGGCGCTGCCCCGCATCGACCGGCTGCTGTGGCAGTTGCGTTCGGCGGGCAAGTTCGACCATATCAAGGGCGTGCTGGCGGGCAATTTCACCCGGCTGGGCCTGCCGATGGGCGACGCGCCGGGCCAAAGCCAGTTGTTTCCGCTGCTGCTGGAACAGTTCGGCGGGCGCGGCATACCGGTGCTGGCGGCCTGGCCCAGCGGCCACGGCGATCCCAACCTGACGCTACCGCTTGGCGCGAAGGTGACGCTGGACACCCAGCGCCGCGGACTGCGGCTCGATCAGGCGGTGGCGCGGTAAGCGCGCCGCCCCGTGCCGGAGCCCCACGCATGAATGATTTTTTCCAGGCCCTGGGCCGCCAATTGAAATCCCCGCATCGCTCGCGCGCCAGCGAGCGCCATGCCCGCGCCAAGGCATTCCGCTGCGTCTGCGGCCAGCAGGTCTTTTTCAACAACAGCGAATGCCTGAACTGCCACCGGCAACTGGGCTTCGACCCGAAGCGCGGCCACGTCCTGGCGCTGGATCCCGGCAAGGCAGAGGGGCTGTGGATCGAAGCCGGGCGCGCGCGCGGCCGGACCTTCAGGCGCTGCGCCAATTACGCCTCGGCCGCGGCCTGCAACTGGCTGCTGCCGGCCGCGGCCAGCGGGTCGCTCTGCCTGGCCTGTGGCCTGAACCGCACCATTCCCGATTTATCCGTCGCGGAAAACGGCCCGCTATGGGGCAAGGTGGAAGCCGCCAAGCGCCAGCTGGTCGCCCAGCTCCTGACGCTGGGCCTGCCTATCCGGCGCTCGCAGGCGGCGGGCGACGGCGGCCTGGCGTTCGATCTGCTGGCCCCGGCGGCGGACGGCGCGCCGCTGCTGACCGGGCACAACCGCGGGCTGATCACGCTGAACATCCGCGAGGCCGACGATGCCTACCGTGACCGGGTGCGCGAGGCGATGCATGAGCCTTACCGCACGCTGCTGGGGCACTTCCGCCACGAGATCGGCCATTTCTACTGGGACCAGCTGGTGGCCGGCGGCCCCTGGCTGGCGCCGTTTCGCGCCGTGTTCGGCGATGAGCGCGCCGACTATGCGCAGGCGCTGCGGCGCAATTACGAGCAAGGTCCGCCGGCCGACTGGGCGGGGCGTTTCATCAGTACCTATGCGTCCTGCCACCCGTGGGAAGACTGGGCCGAGACCTGGGCCCACTACCTGCACATGATGGACACGCTGGACACCGCCATCAGCTTCGGCGTCACCCGCGTGGCCGTGCAACAGGCCGTTGAGCCTTTCACCCGGGTATCGCTGTACGATCCGGACGATCCCGAAGGGCAGGGCTTTCTCGACCTGGTCAACGCCTGGGTGGCGCTGACCGGGGCGCTCAACGAGCTGTCGCGCAGCATGGGGCAGCGTGATTTCTATCCGTTCGTGCTGCCGGCCGCGGTGGTCGGCAAGCTGCAATTCGTGCACCGGGTGATCCGGGCCGCGGCGCGCTAGGCCCGCGGAGCCCGGCGCCGCCGCGGCGCTAGATCCGCCGCGCCGACCATTGCCCCTTGCCCGCGGCGTTGCCGCTGATGGCGTTGCCGTCCACTTCGCCGGTGTAGCGCACGCCATCGACGGAGAACGATATCCTGCGCCCGTCCATGCGCGCATCCGTGATCTCGCTGCCGCCCAGTTTGCCCGTCAGCATCTGGTAGCGCTGCTCCAGCAGCAACCGGCGGCCGTCCAGGTCCCACTGGCCGCCGACCTTGGCCGGCACGATCCACAGCAGCGCGTTGCAGTAGGTCTGGCAGGCCTCGGTAACCGTTTCGGAGGCGTCCGGCTCCCAATCGCCCATGCGGAAGGTGTTGGACACGATGCGGGTGCCGGGCGCCAGTTCCAGCAGCCGCGGCCGCAGTTTTTCATTGATGGTCGACAGCAGGAACATGGTGATCACGTCCGCCTGCGACAGGTCGGTCTCGAACAGGTCCGCCACCTCGAAGGTGGCGCGGTCGGCCACGCCCGCCTTGGCCGCGTTGCTGCGCGACAGGGTCACCAGGTCGGGGTTGTATTCGATGCCCTTGGCCCGCAGGCCGCGTTGGGCGGCGGTGATGACGGTGCGGCCATCGCCCGAGCCCAGGTCCATCAACCGGTCCCGCGGCGTGACCCGGGCCATGTCGAGCATCTTGTCGACCAGGGCCTGCGGGGTCGGCACCCAGATGACGTCCTTGCCGTCCTGGCCCACGTCGGGCACGTAGGCGTCGGTCTTGGCGGGGGGCTCCGCGGTTACGCCGGCGGCGCGCGCCTCGGCCAGCAGCGAAATGGAGAAGGCCAGGGCCAGCGCCGACCCCAGGGCGGCCCAGCGGCGGGCGAACGGAACGGACGATAGGGCAGCTTGCATGATGAAGACTCCTTGGGCGGACGGAAAAAAGGGCGTGGCGGCAAGGGCCCCGGCGGTCAACCGGGCGGCTCGGCCGGCGACGCCCCGGCGGGCTTGAGCAGGCGCAGCACCGGGACGCCGACCGCCAGCACCGCCAGCCCGATCAGGGCGCCGGCGCCGGCATAGACGGCGCTGGAATAGACCAGCCCGGCGCAGGCCAGCGCCAGCAACGCCGGGGTCAGGGGATACAGCGGCACCCGGAACGGCCGCGGACGCGCCGGATCGAGCCGGCGCAGGCGCCACACGGAGGCCGCCACCAGCAGCATGAACAGCCAGAACACCGGCGCGGTGTAGGCGACCATGGCCTGCACGCCGTTGTGGCTGAAGGCGCCCACCCCCAGCAAGGCCAGCGTGATCGCGCCCTGGGCCAGCAAGGCGCTGACCGGCGCCTCGTTGCGCGCGCTCCAGCCGGCCAGCGCCCGCAGGCGCGGCAGGTCGCGCCCCAGCGCGTAGTAGACGCGCGCGCCGGTGATGATGGTGCCGTTGATGGTGCTCAGCGCGGTGGCGCAGATCACCAGGCTGAGCAGGGCGGCGGCGTAGGGGCCGGCCGCCAGCTGCATCACGGCCGCGCCCAGCGCCGGCGTGTCGCGCAGGCCCTGCAGCCCGAACAGTTCCAGCAGCGCCAGGTTGGTCAGCAGGTAGGCGCCGGTGACCACCGCGGTGCCGATCAACAGCACCCGCGCCATGTTGCGTCCGGGGTTGCGCAGTTCGCCGCTGAGATAGGCGGCCTCGTTCCAGCCGCCGTAGGTCAGCAACACGAACACCATGCCCATGCCCATCAGGCCGGCCACATTGCCTTCCAGCGCTGTTGGCGCCGGCGCCAGCGGCGTCGAGGTGAACAGCGCGGCGGTCAGCACCGCCGCCAGCGCCGCCAATGTCAGGATCGTGAACAGCCATTGCAGCCGCTTCGAGTGGCGCGTGCCGGCCACGTTCAGCGCGGTCAGGCCGATCACCGACAGCGCCGCGTGCGTGGTGGCGCCGTGTTCGCCCAGCGGCAGCAGTTGCTGCGCGTAGTCCCCGTAGATGAAGGCCACCACCGCGATCGCGCCGGTCTGGATCACGGTGCAGCGGGCCCAGGCGAACAGCAGGCCCACGCGCGGCCCCCAGGCGCGCGACAGATAAAGGTATTCGCCGCCGGCGCCGGGATAGGCCGCGCCCAGCTCGGCGTAGCACAGCGCGCCCACCAGCATCACCAGGCCGCCGGCGCACCAGTACGCCAGGTACATCGCCTCGGACGCCGCGTGCTGCGCCACCAGGGGCGGAAAGCCGAAGATGCCGATGCCGATCACCACGCCGACCAGCACCACCGTGGCGTCCATCACCGACAGGCCCGGCGGGCCGGACGCGGCGGTGGCCGCGCCGCCTCGCTCGCCGGCGGCACCGGGGTGGGCGCGCAACGGACGGCGCGGCAAAGACGGCATGGCATTCTCCCGGCAGGTTGCCGCCGCGCACGATGCGCGGGGGCTCGGACTCACGGCTGGAGGGCGTCAGGCGACACGGCCCGTTGGCCAGGGCGTCATCCGGCCTGGCGGGGCGGCATGGCCTGTTTCCAGGCCTGCTGTCCTGACAAGTAGCTGAATAATGAGTGACCCCGGGCGGGGAAAGAAAGTTTCTACGGGATTTCCCGTAGCGGTGAATGGCGATGCGCGTGCCTCCGGCCGCGGCGGGCCGGCGGCACGCGCACAAGGCGCCAGGCGGGCGCTGCCCGCGGCAGGAAGGAGGCGGGCGGCCTCAGGGCTTGCGCGGCGCGGGCTTGAGGCGCGAGGGCACTTCGTCCAGGTCGCTGCACACGGCCAGCACCTCGGCCGGTTTCTTGCTCAGCGACAGGTAGACATGGCCGATGCCGCTGTCGAAATAGGCGGATTCCAGCCGGTTCAGCACCACGCTGTCGCCGTTCTCGAACTGGATGCGCACCTTGCCCGACAGCACCAGCGCGAACTCCTGCCCGGGATGGCGGATGTAGTCCTCGAACTCGACGACCTCGCGCGCGTCGATCAGGGCCAGCATGGGCATCATCTTCTTGCCCGGGTATTCGCCCATCAGCAGCCGGTAGTGATAGTTCTCGGTGGCGTAGTCGCGCGCGTCGCTGAGCTTGTTCTTGACGTAGGTGGGAGCCACCTCGGCCTGGGCCGCGTCGCCCAGCATGAACATGCGCGTCATGTCGATGCCCAGCGCCCGCGCCAGCGCGGCGAACTTCTCGTAGCTCAGGGCGATCTGGCCCAGCTCGGCCTTGGACAGGGTCGAGACCGCGATGCCGCTGGCCTGCGACAGGTCTTGCAGGGTCATTTTCCGGGCCTTGCGCTCGGCGCGCAGGCGCGCGCCCATCACTTCCTTGCCCACGATGTCGGGTGGGGCCGTATTGCGAGCGGAGGGAGGGGCCATGTAGCGGTTTGCGTCCAGGGTTGGGAGGGGGCGGCACGCCGCCCCGTTCACGCCGGATTGTAAGGGCTGGCGCCGGGCTCAGGCGGCCGTGCGTGCGAGCACGCGGCCGGCATGCTGGCCGGTGAACGCCTGCTCTTGCCAGACCGGCGCGCCGTTGACGTACACGGAATGGATGCCGGCGGCGCGCTCGGTGGGGCGTTCGAAGGTGGCGGTATCGGCCACCGTGGCCGGGTCGAACACCACCAGGTCGGCGAAGTACCCGGCCTGCAGCTGGCCGCGCCCGGCCAGGCCGAAGCGCGCGGCGGTCAGGCCCGTCATCTTCCATACCGCCGTCTCCAGCGGGAACAGGCCCAGGTCGCGCGCATAGTGCCCCAGCACCCGCGGGAAGGTGCCCCACAGGCGCGGATGCGGGCGCTCGTCGTGCGGCAGGCCGTCGGAGCCGATCATGGTCGGGCCGAACGCCAGGATGCGCTGCACGTCGGGTTCGTCCATCATGAAGTAGATGGCGCCGGCCGGCTGCAGCTCGGGCACCACGTCGTACTTGGATTTGCCGCGCTCGGCCGCGACTTCATCCAGGTCGCGCCCGCTCAGTTCGGGGAAGGGCTTGCACCAGGTGATGATGGTGCGTCCGGCCAGCAGCACGCGGTCCTGCTTGAGCATGGTGGAGCCGGCCACGTAGGGATACGCGTCCAGCGAGACGTCCTGGCGCGCCATGGCGGCCTCGATCAGCGGCAGCGTCTCGCGCGAGCGGCCGAAATTGGGCTGGCCCATGACCTTGTGGTGCGAGATCACCACCGGCACGTCCAGCTCGCGGCCGATGCGGAAGGTTTCCTCCAGCGCGGCCACGATGTGCTCGCCTTCGTCGCGCATGTGGGTGGCGTAGATGCCGCCATGCGCGCTCAGCGGCCGGCACACCTCGATGATCTCTTCGGTGGTGGCGCGGGCGGCGGGCGGGTAGAAGGCGCCGGTCGAAATGCCGATGGCGCCGCTGGCCATGGCTTCCTCGGCCAGGTCCCGCATGGCCGCGATTTCCTCGTCGGTGGCGGCGCGCTGCAAGTCCGGCATGACCGCGGCGCGCAGCGTTGAATGGCCCACCATGCAGGCGGCGTTGACGGCCGCCGGCGTGGCCCGCAACGCGTCCAGGTAGTCGGCGAAGCGCTCGAAACGGTACGAACCGCCTTCGTCCAGCAGGTCCAGGGGGGCGGGCGGGTTGGCGTGCGCCAGCGGTGCCAGGCTGATGCCGCAATTGCCCGTGACCACCGTGGTGACGCCCTGCGAGATCTTGGGCGTCATGTCGCGGCGCCTGAGCAGGTAGTTGTCGTCGTGGGTGTGCGAGTCGATGAAGCCGGGCGCGACCACCAGGCCCGACACGTCGACCCGGGTGTGGGCGGCGGCGTCCGACAGATCGCCGATGGCGGCGATGCGGTCGCCGCGCACGCCCAGGTCGGCGCGCCGTGCCGGGGTGTTGCTGCCGTCGATGAGGGTGCCGCCCGCGAGCAGCAGGTCGAAGGGCTGGGAATCGGATTGGGACATGGAAATCTCCGGCGGGGCGATCAAGTGGCGAAATGGCAGGCGACCAGCTGGCCGGAGCCGACCGGGCGGGCGATGGGGGTTTCCTGGGCGCAGCGCGCCTGGGCCAGCGGACAACGGGTGCGGAAGGCACAGCCGGACGGCGGCGCCAGCGGGCTGGGAATCTCGCCCTTGAGCACCGCCACGGGGGCGCGTTCGCCCCGGCGGGCCGAGGGCACCGCGGCCAGCAGGGCGCGGGTATACGGATGCGACGGACGGTTGAACACCGCATCGCGGCTGCCGCTCTCGACGATCCGCCCCAGGTACATCACCGCCACCTGGTGGCTGATGTGCCGCACCACGCTCAGGTCATGCGAGATGAACACGTAAGTCAGCCCGAGGTCGCGCTGCAGGTCCATTAGCAGGTTGATGACCTGCGCCTGCACCGACACGTCCAGCGCCGACACCGGCTCGTCGCAGACGATCAGGCCCGGTTCCGGCGCCAGGGCGCGGGCGATGACGATGCGCTGGCGCTGGCCGCCGGAGAACTCGTGCGGGTAGCGGTCGGCGGCGTCCGGGCGCAGGCTGACGCGGGCCAGCAACTGCGCTACCCGTTCGCGGATGGCCTCGCGGCCGTAGCCGAAGTTGCGCAGCGGCTCGCCGATGATGTCGCGCACCCGCATGCGCGGGTTCATCGACGAGAACGGATCCTGGAAGATGAACTGCATGCGCCGCCGCATGGCGCGCAACTGGCCGCTGTTCATCGCGGCCAGGTCGGCGCCTTCGAGCAGGATGCGGCCCGCGGTGGGATCAGTCAGGCGGATCAGGCACTTGCCGGTCGTGGACTTGCCGCAACCGGACTCGCCCACCAGGCTCAGGGTCTGGCCGCGCGCCACCGAAAGGGACACGCCGTCCACGGCGCGCAGCACCTTGCCGCCCTCCAGCGGGAAGTGCTTCTTCAGGTCGGTCACCTGCAGCATGGGCGCGGCGGAGGCCGCCGCGACGGCGGATGGGAAGGGGGCGTCGTGCAGGTTCATCGCGGGTCTTGCTCCTTCTTGGCGGCCGGCGCGGGCTGGCGCGCCCAGCACCAGACACGGTGGCGGTCGCCGCTGGCGACTTCCGGCGGCGCCTCCTCGGCGCAGCGCGGCAGGGCCTCGGGACAGCGCGCCGCGAAGGCGCAGCCGCGCGATTCGGGCGTCACCACCGGCACGATGCCGGGCAGCTCGGCCAGGCGGGCGCCGTGGTCCTGGCCGTCGACGAAGTCGGGCAGCGAGCGGATCAGCGCCTGGGTATAAGGATGGGCGGCGCGGTCCAGCACGTCGTCGACGCTGCCTTCCTCGACCTTGCGGCCGGCGTACATGACGATGACGCGCTGGCACATCTGCGCCACCACGCCCAGATCGTGGGTGATCAGCACGATCGCCGTGCCCAGCCGCGCCTGGATGTCGCGCAGCAGGTGCAGGATCTGCGCCTGGATGGTCACGTCCAGCGCGGTGGTCGGCTCGTCGGCGATCAGCACCTTGGGCTGGCAGGCCAGGGCCATGGCGATCATGGCGCGCTGGCGCATGCCGCCGGACAACTGGTAGGGGTATTCATGCACGCGCCGCGCCGGGTCGGAGATCTGCACCAGTTCCAAGAGCGTCTCGGCCTGCTTCATGGCCTCGCGCCGCGACAGGCCCTGGTGCAGCATCAGCGGCTCGCTGATCTGGCGGCCGATCGTGAAGACCGGGTTGAGCGAGGTCATGGGCTCCTGGAAGATCATCGACAGCTGGTTGCCGCGCACCGCCCGCATGGTTTTCTCGGGCAGGGCCAGCAGGTCGCGGCCGTCGAATTCGACGCGGCCGCGCGCCA
>NZ_QHHO01000022.1:175315-181555 GCF_003184165.1 Achromobacter sp. RW408 | reverse complement strand
GCTGAGTAGCGCGGGGCGGGCGCCACCTGGCCCGCGCATCCACCGCACGCACTTCAACTTCACGCACTTCACCCCCCACAGGAGTCAGCAATGACGCAGAAGACCTTGCAGGATCTGTTCATCCACGAATTGTCCGATATCTACAGCGCCGAGAAGCAACTGACCCGCGCCCTGCCGAAGATGGCCCGCGCCGCCAGCGACGCCAAGCCCTGACGCATACCGGGAGACTGTCATGGCCACCACACCCGATCCCCGAGACGCCAATATGCCCGGCCGCAACCGGCCGGGGCCGCCGGACCAGTCGCCGGCGGAGCTGCCCGACCCGCCGGCGCGCAAGCGCGAACCGGATCGGCACGGGCGCTGGCCGCCGGACGGCCTTCCCAATCCAATGCCGGGCGTCGACCCGCAGCAGACCCCGGGCATCGACCGCCTTGGCGATACGGGTCCCGAACAACAGATATGGGTGCGCAGCTGGCGCTCGCTCTAGGAACCCCCATGGACATGTATGTGCCATCCTCTTTTTCCCCGGCGATCCGCGGACGCCGCTTGCGCCTGCCCGCGGACGCCGCCCATCCGCCCGCCGCTGGCCGAAGGCCGCGCACCGCCCTGAATGGCTTTGCCACGGCGCTGCCGCCGGCCCTGGCCGAGCGCCTGGACCAGCGCCTGGCGCTGGCGCACCGCGAAGCCTGGGTGCAGCGGCTGTGGGCCCGCGATGCGACGCTGTGGACCGGCGCCGATGAAGACCGGTGGCTGGGCTGGCTGCGGCCGGGCGCGGGGCCGGCCCGGCCGGCGCGCCTGGCCGCCATCTGCCGCCGGCTGTGCGTGGCGGGCCACGCCGACGCGGTGTTGCTGGGCATGGGGGGCGCAACCCTCGGGGCCGAAGCGCTGGCCCACATCCTGGGCGTGGCCGCGGGCGGCTTGCGCCTGCACGTCCTGGATTCGACCGACGTGGCGCAGATCCTGGCCCTCGAAGCCCGCCTGGACCTGACCCGCACGCTCTTCGTCGTGGCCAGCAAGTCGGGCGCCACGCTGGAATCCGGCATGCTGGCCGCGTATTTCCAGCAGCGCGTGGCCGCGCTGCTGGGACGGCGCGAGGCCGGCCGCCGTTTCGTCGCCATTACGGACCCCGGCACGCCGCTGCAGGCGCGCGCGCTGCGCGACGGCTACGCCGCCGTGTTCGAGGGCGAGCCCACGGTGGGCGGCCGCAATTCGGTGCTGTCGCCGTTCGGGCTGGTGGCCGCGGCATTGCTCGGCCACGATCCCGCCGCGCTGCTGCGGGCCATGCAGCCCATGCTGCGGGCCTGCTCGACGCAGGTGGCGCTGCATCGCAATCCGGGGCTGGTGCTGGGCGCGCTGCTGGGCGAGGCCGCGCTGGCAGGCCATGACAAGGTCACGCTGTTGGCGGACCCGGGGCTGCGGCCGCTGGGATGCTGGCTCGAACAGTTGCTGGCCGAGTCCACCGGCAAGGACGGCAAGGGTCTGATCCCGGTCGCGGACGAGCCCCGTTGCCAGCCCGCGGCATACCGCCGCGACCGCCTTTTCGTGCACCTGGCCAGCGCGCAGGCGCCGGACGCCGCGCTGGCCGCGCACGCGAGTGAACTGGCCGCCGCCGGCCACCCGGTGCTGACCTGCACCAGCGGCGTGGGGTTGGCGATCGGACAGGAGTTTTTCCGCTGGCAGGTGGCCACCGCCGTCGCCGCGGCGGTCCTCGGGGTCAACCCTTTCGACCAACCCGACGTCGAGGCGAGCAAGGCGCGCACCCGGGCGCTGGCAGGCGGCGGGGCCGTCGCCGCGCAGGCGGATGAACCGTTGCTCGTGGAGGGCGCGCTGGCCTTCCATGGCAAGACCGCCACCGCCACCGCCGCATCCGCGGCGGCATTGCTGGCGGCGCACGCCGCGCCGGCCCGGGCGGGCGGGTACATGGCGCTGCTGGCCTATCTGCCGCGCGGACCGGCCTGCGAAAGGTGGCTGGCGTCCGCGCGCGACTGCATCGGCCGCGGGACTGGCGTCGCCACGCTGGGTGGCTTCGGCCCCCGCTATCTGCATTCCTGCGGCCAGTTGCACAAGGGCGGCACCGCCTGCGGTCGATTCCTGTTCATCACCGCGGACGCGCCGCGCGAGCTGGCCGCGCCCGGCTATGCGGCCGGCTTCGGCGCAACCCAGGCCGCGCAGGCGCTGGGGGACATGGAGGAGCTGATGGCGCGCGGCCGCCCGTGCCTGCGCGTGCATATCCAGGGCGACCTCGACGCCGGGCTGGCGCAGCTGGACACGCTGTTGCGCAGGGCATTGGCGCCGGCCACGCTGCCGCCGCCGCTTGCGCCCGGCGCCGTCCAGGCAGAAGCGCGCGCCCGCCACGCGCAATCCCACACCACGCCCATGCCGGGCGCGGCGACCGCTATCGGAGAGATTCCATGAAGACCACACTGATCATCGCTGCCGCGATTGCCGTCAACACGCTGGCTGTCGGCCCGGCCCTGGCGCAGGCCGGGCAATCCAACGGCGGCGCGGCGCCGCCCGCCGCCACGCCCGACGCCAGCAAGCATAAGGGCGAACCACGGCCGCCGGCGCAAGCGCCATCGCGGCAAACCCAGCCCGGGGCCGGCGCCCGCCACGAGCCGCCGCAGGGCGAACCCCGGCCAGCCAAGGAAGACCGGCCGGCCGAGCGGCTCGGCGGCGAAGGCGGTTCGGACAGCCGCGGCGCGCCGCGCAGCCAGGGCGGCACCGGGTCGACCGGCCAGGGCGGCATGCCCGGCTCGGGCGCGTCGGCCGGCTCGGGCGGCACGACCGATACCCGTTGAACGGCCGATACCCGTTGATCAAGCCGGCCCCGCGCCGGCGCGACGCTCGTCGCCGCCGGGCGGGGGGCGACGCGCCAGGTGCAGGATGCTCTCCGGCAGCGCCAGCGCGATGCCGGCGGCCTGCAGGTCGCGCATGACGCCCAGGTAGATGGCCTGTTGCAGGTCCATGTAGCGGTTGTAGTCGGCGCTCATCACGTAGTAGACCGCCTCGAATTCCAGCGCGCTCTCGGCCATCCGGGCCAGGTGCGCGCGATCGAAGCGGGTGTCGGGCTGCCGTTCGATCTGGGCGCGGATGATGCCGGGCACGGCCGCCACCTGGTCGACCGGGGTGCGATACGTCACCCGGATCGAAAAGACGATGCGCCGCTGCTGCATGCGTTTGTAGTTCTGGATCGTCTGCTTGAGCAGTTCGGTGTTCGAGCAGACGATCTGTTCGCCGCCCAGGCTGCGGATCCGCGTGGTCTTCAGGCCGACGTGTTCGATGCTGCCGGCCACCGTGCCGAAGACGATGAAGTCGCCCGCCTCGAAGGGCTTGTCCAGGCCGATGGAAATCGACGCGAACAGATCGCTGAGGATGGTCTGGACCGCGAGGGCCACCGCCACGCCGCCGATGCCCAGGCTGGCGACCAGCGCGGTGATGTTGACGCCGACATTGTCGAGCATGGCCAGCAGCACGATCACCCAGACCAGCGCCCGCAACAGGAACGAGAGCAGGGTGGCGGTGATCGACCCGGCCCGTCCGCGCGCGGCCACCGCATGGCTCAGGCCGACCTCGATGCCGCGGTCGAGCCACAGCGCCAGTTGCAGCGCCGCCAGCACGAACCACAGGTGGCCCGCGCCCGAACGCCCGGGAAACGGCGCGCCGGTCAGGTCGGCGGCGACCAGCAGCGAGGCCAGCGCCAGGATCAACCAGCTGGTCCGCCGCAGCACGCGCGCCGCCGCGCCGGCCGCGCCATGGCCGGCCGGCTGGGCCAGCCGCTCCAGGCGCGACCGTGCCAGCCGCAACACCAGCGTCAGCGCCAGGAACAGCGCGACTCCCAGCGCCACGGCGGCGAGCCACAGGGCAATGGGATGGTCGGCGGGCGCGCCGGAAAACCAGGACGTCAGCATATCGTCTCCTTCATGCGTGAATGCCGGCGGGCAGCAAATGCCGTGCCGCCGCTGGCACCGGGGCGAGGCACGGGAGTTGCTGTGGAGTTCACACACTCCGCAAAGACGAGGCACACCATGAAAGCCAAAGACAGCCACACCCATTCCTCCCTGGACGATACCCCGCGCGAGAGCCAGGCCAGCCACAGGGATACCCAGAACCGTTCGAAGAAGGCGGGCCATACCTCGCAGATCGGCACCGGCCAGGACCAGCAAAGCCAGCGCAATCGCGGCGCCGGCGCGCGCAGCAAGCCCTGAATCGCGGCGGAATCGGCGCGCGGCATCGCCTTGCGTGCCGCCCTCGCGCCCGCCTGCCTCGCGCACGGCAAGGAGAAAATCATGAGACATCATTCGTATCGCGGCCAGCGCCTGCAGGCGCTGGCGCTGGCCTTGGGCATGGCGGTCGGCCTGCCGGTCGCGACCCGCGTCGCCGCCGAGCCGGCCACCGGCGGCGCGGGACAGGGGGCGCAGGAATCCGGCAAACCCGCCCCGGCGCCCGCGCCCATGCCGCCCAACGCCGCGCCCGGGCCGTCCAAGGGCGACCCGTCCGCGCCGCCGCCCACCATACCGAAGGGCGCGCCGGCCGATGGCGCCACCCAACCCACGCCGGGGCAGGGCACGGTCAAGGGGTCCACGGCCAACCCGGCGCCTGACGGCCGGTTGCCCGGCGGCAGGGCGGGCTCGGGAGGCAGCAAGAGCAACGAATTCGGGCGGTAGGCGGCGGCCGGGGGCGGGCGAATGCCGGCCCTGGCGCGCATGCCGCGAGGCTGGCCGCGCCAGGTCGCGGCGCCGCCAGCACGGTTCAGGCCGGCAGGCGCGACAGCAGGGTCAGCGTGGCCAGCAGGGCCGCGCCCAGCGCCCACAGCATCAGCGCCAGCCGCAGGCTCAAGGACAGTCGGGCGCGGCGCCGGGGCGGGTCGACGGCAAGGGGCAGTGGTGCGGCGGCGGGCGCCTGGTCGGCATTGGCCGCGGCAACCCGGACGGCGCCTGAACGCGCCCGCGGCGGCGTCAGCGACACCACCGCGTTGCCGATCAGCACCGAAGACGAAGCCGTCTTGGGGTAGCTCATGGCGGACTGCTCCATACCGACGCCTGCCGGTACTGCTCGGCCCGCGCCAGCGTTCTGTAGAAGTCGGCGCCGGCGCGGACCAGGGCCTCGATTTCCCGTGGCGACAGCTTTTCCTTCAGTGCCGCCAGGCTTTGCGCGTAGTCGGACAGGACCTCCGGCCAATCGGCCAGGGGCCGGTCGGAAACGGAGGTCGCCAACATGCGCGCCAGCAACTCATCACGGTCCATGGCACGATCCCCCGGGCAGCCATACCCGTCGCGGTCATTACTTGTCGGTGGCCTGTTTCAAGGTCTTGGCCATCTGCAAGTGCTGTTGCAGGGTGGGCAGCGTCTGGATGGCGAACTGCTTGACGTCGGGGTCCTTGACGTCGTTCGACGCCTTTTCGAACAGCTTGACGGCATCTTCATGCGCGCCCACGCCGATTTCGTCGGCGTAGGCCTTGTCGAAGCCCTCGTCGCGCAGGCCCAGCGCCTGCAGGCGCGCCTTCTGCACCAGCGAAGGCTCGGTGGGCACTTCGTACCCCTTGCTCTTGGCTAGCGCGGCCAGTTGCTGCCCGGCCTTGCCATGGTCATCGATCATCTTCTGCGCGAAGGTCTTCACCTCGCCGCTGCGCGCCTTTTCCAGGGCCAGCTTGCTGCCCTCGACTTCCAGGTGGCCGGCCTGGGCGGCGTTTTCCATAAAGTCGCGATCGCCGCTGTCCAGCTTGGTCGGGGCCGGCGCGGATGGGACGGCCTGCTGCGCCATGCCGGCTTGCGGGCCGCCGAGAGCGAACAGCGCGAACAGCGAAACCGTGGTCAGGGTGCGGAGGGTCATGGAATTCTCCTGGAGTTGGATAGGGCATCGTGAAAGGGGTGGCGAGCATCGATGACGGCCAGCCCATCAGGCCGCCTTGGGCAGCAGCAAGCCGCGTTCCCGGCGGCGGGGGCCGGACCACAACGCGGACCACAACGGGGCAGCGGTATTTTTTACCGCCGTGGCGCAATGCCCCGGTATCGCTTGACGGCGCATGGCTCAAGGGCGCGCCTCAGGCCGCGTCGTCGTCGGGCGCCGGGCCGGGACGGCCGCCGTTGCGTGCCGCGTCCGGCGGCGCATGCGACACGCCGGCGCCGGTTTCGTCGACCACGCCGTCGGGGGCGATATCGCTGCCGGCATCCTCCGGCGTCAAGGGGTCGGCGGCAGGCCGGTCGCCGGTGCCTTGGGCGTCGCTGTCGCTGTCGCTTTGAG
>NZ_QHHO01000022.1:88753-175305 GCF_003184165.1 Achromobacter sp. RW408 | reverse complement strand
GAAACCATGCAGTCCACCGCAGCACCCGCCCTGGCCCCCGACGCCGCCCGCGCCCGCGCCATCTACGACCTCGGCCACAGCACCGTCTTCGCCTCGCGCACCGACCCGCGCTTCTCGTACTGCATGTACGTCCCCCCGCATATCGATCAGGCCAAGAACCCCATGGAGCTGGTCGTGATCATGCACGGCACCGGCCGCGCCTTCGTCGAATACCGCGATGCCTTCGCCGAATTCGCCCGCTGGAACGACTGCATCGTGCTGTGCCCGCTGTTTCCCGTCAGCCCGCTCGGCGACGGCAACCGCGACGGCTTCAAGCAACTGCGCGAGGGCGACATCCGCTACGACCACATCCTGCAAGGCATGGTCGCCGAAGTCGGCGAGAAATTCGGCCGCGACTTCACCCGCTTCGCCCTGTTCGGCTATTCCGGCGGCGGCCAGTTCGTCAACCGCTACGCCCTGCTGCATCCCGAAACCCTGTGGGCCGTGTCGATCGGCGCGCCCGGCTCGGTCACGCTGCTCGATCCCGCCCAGGACTGGTGGGTCGGCGTGCGCGACGCCGAGGCCCGCTTCGGCAAGGGCGTCGACATCGACGCCCTGCGCCAGGTCGCGGTGCACATGATCGTCGGCAAGGCCGACCTGGAGACCTGGGAGATTACCCACCGCGAAGGCGGCAAGTTCTTCATGCCCGGCGCCAACTCCGCTGGCGCCACCCGTCCCGAGCGCCTGGAATCGCTGCGCCGCTCGTTCGAGGCCGCCGGCGTCAAGGCCGTGCTGGACGTGGTCGACAACGTGCCGCACGACGGCCTGAAGTGCGTCGGCCAGGTGCAGGACTTCCTGGCCGCCGAACTGCGCAAGCTGCGCAATGAATAACGTCGACAAGCAGACCGGCGGCCGGCGCGCCTGCGCCTGTCGGCCGCGATAGGAGAGGGCCATGTTGCGTTTCGCGCTATCCCGTATCGTCATGGCCATTCCGACACTGCTGATCGTGGCGGTGGCGGTGTTCGTCATGATCCGCCTGATTCCCGGCGACCCCGCGCAACTGCTGCTGGGCGACCTGGCCACGCCGGCGGCCCTGGCCGACCTGCGCGCGCGGCTGGGCCTGGACCAGACCTGGCCTACCCAGTTCGGCATCTGGTTCGGCAACATGCTGCATGGCGATCTGGGTTCGTCCATCAACACCGGCCAGCCCGTGCTGCCGCTGGTGTGGGACCGCTTCCTGATCAGCGGCCGCGTGGTGCTGGTGGCCGTGCTGTTCGCCGCCCTGGTGGCCGTGCCCGCCGGCATGATCGCCGCGTGGAAGCAGAACAAGGCGCCCGACCTGATCCTGGTCGGCGCCGCCACGCTGCTGGTGTCCATTCCTACCTTCTGGCTCGGCCTGCTGCTGCTGATCTTCTTCGGCTTGAAGCTGCAATGGCTGCCGGTGGTGGGCTACGTGTCGATCGGCGAAGACTGGAAGGCCGGCCTGCTGTACCTGGCCATGCCGATCCTGACGCTGTTCCTGCACGAGATCGGCGTGCTGATGCGCATGGCGCGCGCCAGCACCCTGGAAGTGCTGCGGCTGGACTACATCACCCACGCCCGCGCCAAGGGCCTGTCGGAATCCGCGGTGCTGATGCGCCACGCCTTCCGCAACGCCTTCGGCCCCACCTGGACCCTGATCGGCCTGGTGCTGGGCAACCTGCTCGGCGGCATCGCCGTGGTCGAAACCGTGTTCACCATTCCCGGCCTGGGCCGCCTGCTGGTGGACTCGATCTTCGCCCGCGACTATCCCGTGATCCAGGGCTGCCTGCTGTTCGTGGGCGTGATCTACGTGATCGTCAACCTGCTGATCGACCTCTGCTATCCCATCTTCGACCCGAGAGTGACCGCCGAATGAAAAAGCGAATTGCAGCTAACGCGCTGGTGGGCGGCGTGATCGTGGCGGCGATGCTCGTCGCGGCCATCATGGGCGCCTTCTGGACGCCGCACGACCCGCTCAAGATCAACTTCGTGGCGCGCCTGAAGCCGCCCGGCGGCGACTTCCTGCTGGGCACCGACGAGTTCGGCCGCGATGAACTGTCGCGCCTGCTGGCCGGCGCCTCCAGCAGCGTCTGGATCAGCCTGCTGACGGTGGGCTTCGCCATCGTCGCCGGCACCATCGTCGGCACCCTGACCGGCTTCGTGCGCGGCTGGACCGACCGCATCATCATGGCCTTCAACAACGCGCTGCTGGCCTTTCCCGGCCTGTTGCTGGCGCTGGGCCTGCTGGCGGTGGTCGGCGCCAACAAGTACGGCATCATCCTGGCGCTGGGCCTGGCCTATACGCCGTCGGTGACGCGCATCGTGCGCGGCACGGTGCTGTCGCTGCGCGAGAAGGAGTTCATCGAATCCTCGCGCGTGCTGGGCAACTCCGAGATCTACACCATGGTGCGCCACGTGCTGCCCAACTGCGTCGCGCCGTTGACGGTGCTGGCGACCTCGATGTTCGGCTGGGTGATCCTGGCGGAAAGCGCGCTGTCCTTCCTGGGCCTGGGCGTGCCGCCGCCGGCGCCCACCTGGGGCAACATGCTGGCCGCCGCCCGCCCGTTCATGGCGCAGGCGTCGTACCTTTCCATTCTTCCCGGCCTGGCCATCGCGCTCGCGCTGCTCGGGATCAACCTGCTGGGCGATGCGGTGCGTGACCGTCTCGATCCCCGCATGAGGGGCGTGCAATGAGCGCACTGGTAACCGTATCGAACCTGTCCCTGACCGTCGGCCGCGGCGGTCGCGAGATCGTCGGCGGCGTGTCCTTCGAGGTGGCGCCGGGCGAAATGGTCGGCATCGTCGGCGAGTCCGGCAGTGGCAAGACCCAGGCGGCGCGCGCCATCATGGGCCTGACGCCGCCGCCGCTGGTGGTGGCCGGCGGCTCGATCCGCTTCGAAGGCGTGGAAGTCACCCAGGCACGCCCGGCCGCGCTGCGCAAGCTGCGCGGCGCGCGCATCGGCATGGTGTTCCAGGAACCCATGACCTCGCTCAACCCGTCCATGCCCATCGGACGCCAGTTGGACGAAGGCCTCAAGCTGCATCGCCGCGACCTGTCGACCGCGCAGCGCCGTGAACGCATCCTGGAGATGTTGCGCCGCGTCGGCATCCGCGACCCCAAGGCCGCCATCGAGGCCTGGCCGCACGAGTTCTCGGGCGGCATGCGCCAGCGCATGATGCTGGCCTCGGTGATGCTGCTGGAGCCGGCGCTGCTGATCGCCGACGAGCCCACCACCGCGCTCGACGCGGTGGTGCAGCGCGACGTGCTGGAACTGATGGTCGACCTGACGCGCGAGCACAATACCGCCGTGCTGATGATCAGCCATGACCTGCCGATGGTGGCGCGCTACACCGAGCGCATGGTGGTGATGCAGCACGGCAAGGTGCTGGAAACCGGCACCACCGCCGGCATCCTCGAGCGCCCGCAACATCCCTACACCCGCAAGCTGCTGGACGCCATGCCGCGCCGCCTGCCGGCGCGCGCGCCGATCCAGGAAGCGCCCATTGTCGAGGTCCGGAACCTGGTGGTCGACTACGCCGGCCACCAGCGCCTGTTCTCGCGCACCGGCGCCAAGCGCGCGCTCAACGGCATCGACCTGCACGTCAAGCCGCGCGAAGTGGTGGCGGTGGTGGGCGGCTCGGGTTCCGGCAAGACCACGCTGGGCCGCGCCATCGCCGGCCTGCTGGCGCCGACATCAGGCCAGATCCTGTTCCGCGACCAGCCGGTCAGCCGCCGCTCGCCGGCCTGGCGCGACTACCGCCTGAACTGCCAGATGGTGTTCCAGGACCCATACTCGTCGCTCGACCCGCGCATGACCATCGGCCAACTGGTGGGCGAAGGCCTGCGTATGCTGGTCGACATGCCGGCGGCCGACAAGCGCCGCCGCGTGGACGAGGTGCTGGCCGAAGTTGGCCTGGGTTCGGAATACGCCAAGCGCTTTCCGCACGAACTGTCGGGCGGCCAGCGCCAGCGCGTCGCCATCGCCCGGGCGGTGGTGCGCCGGCCGTCCTTCGTGATTGCCGACGAGCCGGTGTCGGCGCTGGACGTGACGGTGCGGGCGCAGGTGCTGGACCTGTTCGCCGACCTGCAGGAACGCCACGGCTTTTCGTGCCTGTTCATCAGCCACGACCTGGGCGTGGTGGAGCAGGTGGCCGACCGGGTGGTGGTGATGCGCGACGGCGGCATCGTGGAACAAGGCTCGCGCGACACGGTGTTCGACCGGCCGCGCGAGGAATACACCCGCAGCCTGCTGTCGGCGATTCCGGCCCTGGAATCGACCGAAACCGGCGGCGTGCGCCTGCGCTGGCGCCTGGACCAGCCGGAGCCCTCGCGGGCCATGGCCTGACGGGGCGGGGCCGCGCCGCGCGGGCTTACCGTTGCGGCGCGGACTTACGCATAAAATACGCGGTTTGGATTAGATTCACGGGAGTGGTCCATGCCGAAAGCGGCGGCGACACAGCCGGGCCTGGTTGACCGTATTGCCCTGGATATTCAATCGGGGGTATACGGCCCTGGCGCATGGCTGAAACAGATCGACCTGCAGGAACGCTACGGCGCCAAGCGCCTGGACGTGCGGCGGGCGCTCGACCAATTGACGGCCAAGCGGCTGATCGCGCACATCCCCAACCGGGGCTATCACGTCTACACGATGGACCCGGACCAGCACCTGCAGATCCGCGACATCCGGGTGTTGCTGGAAACCGGCGCGGCGGCGGACCTCATGCCGAACGTCACCGCCGCCAAGGTGCGCGTCCTGCGCGCGCTGGCCGAGCGCTTCGCCAAGCTGTTGCAGGACGGCACGCTGCTGGAACAGTACGAGGTCAACCTGGCCTTCCATGCCGGCATGTACGACATGTGTTCCAACCGTGAACTGGCCGCCCTGATCCAGGAAACCCGGGCGCGCGGTCCGGCGGCGCCAGCCAAGGAATGGGTGACGCGGTCGCGCATCGAGATCTCGGCGCGCGAGCATTTCGACATGGTCGACGCGCTGGAAGCGCGCGACGTCAAGCGCCTGCAGAAAATCATCGCCCAGCACGTCGGCCAGGACATTTCCTGACCCGACAGCGCCCGGCACGCGCGGCGGCCTTCCTGCAAAGGAGGCCGCCGCGCTCGTTTTCGGGCCGCTTTCAGGGATACCCCGGATACCGCGACCGGCGCAAGCCTTCATAATGGGCAGCTATTTTTGGCGCCAATATAGTTATGAATCCGGCGTCGCATGCCCCCGGGGGAGTTCCTGCAATGCACCACCATCCTGTTTCCCGCGCGCTCGCGCTCAGCCTGGCCCTGGCCGCCGCGGGCGCGGCCCAGGCCGCTACCCTGACCATTGCCCAGCCGGCCGACATCCGCTCGACCAATCCGGGCGTGAACCGCGACAACACCACCGACGGCGTGGTGCTGAACATGGTGGAGGGCCTGGTTGGCTACCGGGAGAATGGCACGGTGGCGCCGCTGCTGGCCAAGTCGGTCGATCTGTCCGAAGACGGCCTGACCTACACCTTCAAGTTGCGCGACGGCGTCAAGTTCCACAACGGCGCGCCGTTGACGTCGGCCGACGTGCTGTGGAGCTGGCAGCGCTACATGGATCCGAAGACGGACTGGCGCTGCCGCAGCGACTTCGACGGCCGCAACGGACTGAAGGTGACGGACGTGTCGGCGCCGGACGCGCAGACGGTGGTCATGAAGATCGACCGCAAGTCGGCGGTGTTCCTGGATTCGCTCGCGCGCACCGATTGCGGCATGACGGCTATCTTGAGCAAGGATTCGGTCAACGCCGATGGCTCGTGGAAGCAGCCGGTCGGCACCGGTCCGTACCAGTTCAAGGAATGGAAGCGCGGCGAGTACGTGTTGTTGACGGCGTTCAAGGATTACGTGTCGCCCGGCGCCGGCGACAAGCCGGACGGCTACGTCGGCGCCAAGCGCCCGCTGGCCGACGAGGTGCGCTTCCTGGTGGTGCCGGACCCATCGACGGCCAAGGCCGGCCTGGTGTCGGGCGCGATCGACGCCAGCCAGATCACCATCACCGACGTGGCCGAGCTGAAGAACAATGCGGCGGTGTCGGTGATGAGCCCGCACGACGCGACCAAGCACACGCTGCTGTTCCAGACGCAGGATCCGGTGCTCAAGAACGTCAAGCTGCGCCAGGCGATCGCGGCGGCGCTGGACATTCCGCAGGTGGTGGCGGCGGCTTCCGAGGGCCTGGGGCAGCTGAACAATTCGGCGGTGTATGCCGGCTCGGCCTATTACCAGGAAGCCGAGAAGCGCACCTACAAATACGATCCGGCGCGCGCGCAGCAGTTGCTCAAGGAAGCGGGCTACAAGGGCGAACCGATCGTGATCTACGCCAACAAGCGCGCGCACGTGCCGAGCTATCAGGTGGCGGTGATCGCGCAGGCGATGATGCAGGCGGTGGGCATCAATGCCAAGATCGAGGTGCTGGAATGGGCCACGCAGCTGGACCGCTACAACACGGGCAAGTACCAGATCAGTTCGTTCACGTTCTCGTCGCGCATCGATCCGGCGCTGAGCTTCGAGCAGTTCGCGGGCGACAAAAGCAAGCAGCCGCGCAAGGTCTGGGATGATCCAGCGGCGCAGAAGCTGATCGACGAGAGCTTCCTGGAGTCGGATCCGGCGAAGCGGCAGAAGTTGTTTGACCAGCTGCATGCGTTGATGCTGGAGCAGACGCCTTTGTTGGTGCTTTATAACGGGGCGGATGCTTGGGCGACCAACAAGCGGGTGCAGGGGTTTTCGGTTTGGGAGGGGAAGCCGCGGGCCTGGGAGACTAAGATCGTTGGCAAGTAAGTCGCTTTTTTCGGGCGGTCTCTTTTTGGGGCCGTCCGGGGCGGCGTTGGCCTGGCGTGCGCGGGGCTACGATTGCGGTCCGGAGCGTTCGCTCCGGACTTCCCCTTCGTCATCTTCGTCACAGCCTGCGGCTGTTCCTTCAGATTCCCTCGGGCGCATCTACACGCCCCGCGCACGCCAGGCCAACGCCGCCCCGGACTCCACCGTTGAAGCTTGACGGTTGCCGGGGTGGTTTTTTTTGCTCGGGGTTCCTGGATGCAACGGAGGGTGGGGGCGAGTCTTGCGGGGCCCGCGCAAAGGCGGCCGCGCGGGCGGCCTTTTTGAGCTTACGTGGTGTCTTGCGGTTGGGGTTGGCGCTGCGCGTGGGCTGCGGCTGCCGCTGTTTATTTGCAATGCAAAGAGGCCGCTTTTCGCGGCCTCTTTGCTTGGCGTTGCGCGGGCTACTTCGCCACGCGTTCCACTTCCCAGGCGCGCGGCTTCTTGACGGCCCAGGGGGTGTAGCCCTTGATATCGCTGCGGAAGGCGCCGATGTCCAGGCCGTTGTAGAGCGGGATGCTGGGGACGTCGGCCAGGAACAGCTTGTGCAGCTGGTCGAAGGCGGCCTGGCGCTTGGCGTGGTCGGTGTCGACCGAGGCGGCGTCCAGGAGCTTCTGGGCGTCGGGGTTGTCCCAGACCTTGCGCGGTTGCCTGGCCTTGTCGCCGGTGACCATTTCGTAGTTCAGCGCCGCGTCCAGGCGGGCGGAGTACGGGAAGGTCATCATCTGGTAGGTGCCGGCGTTGTAGCGGTCGAGCTGGGTGGCCCATTCGGACACGGACAGCTTGGCGTTGATGCCGACGGCCTGCAGCATGGCCTGGATGATGACGGCGGAGTTGTACGACTGGGGATAGCGCTTGGTGGTGATCAGTTCGATCTCCTGGCCCTTGTAGCCGGCTTCCTTGAGCAGCTTCCGGGACAGCGCGGGGTCGTATTTCCAGCCTTCCTTCTGCGTCGCATCGTTGTACGGCGAGACCAGCGGGACGATGGAGTTGTTGGGCTTGGCCAGGCCTTCGGTGACGGCGGCGGCCAACTGGTCGTAGTCGATGGCGTGGGCCAGGGCCTGGCGGATCTTGGGATTGGACAGCAGCGGGTCCCGGGTCTGCAGCAGCAACGCGGTCATGCTCATGACGGGCGCGTAGGCGACCTTGACGTTGGGGGTGCCTTGCAGCACCGGCACGTCGTTGTTGGAAACGTCCTCGATGATGTCGATGTTGCCGCGTTGCAGGGCGGCCTTGGCGGTGGAGTCGTCGGGCACGATGACGAAGCGCACTTCATCGACCAGGGGGCGCTTGGAACCGGTGTAGCCGTCGCGCTTGCCGTCGCGGTTGGCGTAGTCGGCGAACCGGGTCAGGCGCACGTATTCGCCGCGCTTCCATTCGGCGAAGGCGAAGGGGCCGGTGCCGATGGGCTTGTCCCAGGTGCCGTCGGCCTTGACCGAGGCTTGCTGCAGGATGCCGGTGCCGCCGCAGTCGGCGCGCGCCAGCGAGGCCAGGAACAGGCTGCTGGGTTTTTCCAGGTGATAGACCACGGTCTGGGCGTCGGGCGCCTCGACGCCGGTGACCTTGACGGTGCCGCGGCCATCGAATTCGCTGGCGCAGCGCCAGCCGGAGTTGGCGGCGGTGTAGTGCCGCCAGGTCCAGAGCACGTCGGCGGAGGTCAGCGGCGCGCCGTTGTGGAACTTGACGCCCTGGCGCAGCTTGAAGGTGTAGGTCTTGCCGTCGGGGCTGATGTCGATGGATTCGGCCAGCAGCGGGCGCACTTCGGCATCCTCGCCGTAGGCCACAAGGCCCTCGACGATGTGCAGCACCACCGCGTCGCTGTTGCTGTCGCGGTTCACGCCCGGCTCGGTCGAGCGGATGTCGGCGGTGAACGAGATGCGCAGCGGCGCCGGCGCCTGGGCGCAGGCGGTCCCGGCCAGCGCGCCCAGCGCCAGGGCAACCGCGGTATTCAGGAGTTTGGTTTTCATCGATGCGTTTCCACGGGTTGCATGGGCGGCCGGGCAGGCCGGCCGCCGCCAACGGTTCAAGGGGCCGGGAGCGTTCAGGCCGCGGCCAGCAGTTCCGGCTCGGCGTCCAGGCTGTAGCGGGTGAAGGTGCGATTCAGCGCCGGCAGCGGCGCCACTTCCATCAGGCCGGCGGCCGGCTCCATGACGACCATGGCCACCGTGGCCGACAGGTTGTCGTGGCTGCCGGGGCGCGGCGGGCGGCAGACCGAGTAGGGCGTGCCGAAGTCGTCGAACAGCGCGCGCTTGAGGTCCGCGCGCGTCAGCTTGTCCTTTTCGTTCAGCAGGCGGCGTACGCGCCAGTCGCGGTAGGCGCTTTCCGGAGTGCTGGCGCGGCCGGTGTCGCGCAGCTTGCCCAGGGCGACTTCGCTGACCCAATGGTTGGCGTGCACGATCAGGTCATCGGCGCCCGGGTAGATCGGGAAGGCTTCATCGGTGGTGCATTCGTAGTCCACGCCGAAGCCCGCGGCCATGCCGATCATGATGTTGTTGGAGCACGACTTCGGGGTGGTGCTGACGGCCTTGATGGCCAGCGCGAAGTGCTCCTGTTCCAGCACCTTGCGGCGGATCAGCGACAGCGGCACGCCGAGCTGGCGGAAGTCGCGGTCGGATTCCAGGTAGTTGGCGGTGATCGACACGCCGGCGCTGTTCAGGCCGCTGCGGGCCAGGCCGCCGGCTTCGACGAAGGTCAGGATGTCGGGACCGTTGTCGTTGCGCACGCGCAGCACGATGGCGGTTTCGGCGCATTCGGCGCGCCAGTCCCAGTTCTGGCCGTGGATCAGGCGGCCGTTGGCCGAGCGGGTCGGCAGGATCAGGGCGCCGGTGCAGCCGTCACCGGGTTCGAGTTCGGCGGCCTTCTTCTTTTCGGCGCGGGCCTTGGCGATGACTTCGGTGCGGGCGTTGACCATCACGATGTCTTCGAACGGCACGTCGGCGCCGGCGGCGATGCCGCGCATTTCCTCGAGGTAGTGCGGCGCGAAGTTCTCGATCTCGCGCGCGAAGCTCTCGATGAGGCGGGTGCGCGCCATGGCGTCGTAGCCCAGGTCGACCAGCGTCTGGCCGTACATGGCGGCGCTCTTGCGCACGCGGTCGGCAGCCTGCTGGCCATAGGCGCGGCCGCGGGCCTCGGGAGTACCGGATACCGATACGAACGGGAATTGGGTGATCTGGGTCATGAACGGATAGCGGCGCGAGGCGCCGTGAGGTCGGGGAAGGGGAGAATGTTGCAAAAATATTAGCTTATTTTGGCGCCAATATTACCGAGGGTTTGCCCGGAGATAGCGGTCCGGAAAGACGCGGGCGCGACTCGCGGCGGCGCGGCGTGGCGCATCAAATTCCTGGCGCTGGCGTCCCGCATCAAGGAACAGGCCCCCGCGCCGTAGGCGTCGGGGGCCTGTGGGGCCGCGCGGATTGGGGGCGAGGGTTACTGCTGTTGCTGCTGCGGTGTCTGCCGATTGGCTACCGCGCCTTCGGTAGCCGGCTGCGTCAGCGCCTGCGGTGCCCGCACCGGCGAACCCATCGCCTGGAACAGCGCCGCCGTCTCGGTCAGGCGGGCATTGGCGTATTCCACTTCCCGCACCCGCGCCGCGACGTAGTGCTGTTCGCTGGCGTACGCGGTGTAGGGCGCCAGCGCGCCCAGGCGCACGCGGTTGGCGGTGTTGCGGTGCGACTGCTCTGCGGCCCGGCGCGACGCCTCGGCCGAGGCCAGCGCCTGACCGTCCGCCTCCAGTTGCGCCAGGGTGTCGGCCACGTCGCGGAAGGCGGTCAGCACGGTCTGCTTGTATTGCAGCACCGCCGCCTCATAGCGCTCCTTGGCGGCGCTGCGTTCGGCCAGCAGCGCGCCGCCGTGGAAGATCGGCTGCGTCAGCGACGCGCCGATTGCCCAGATCGACCCCGCGCCCGACAGCGCCGTGGGCCAGCTGAAGCCGCCCTTGCCCATCGATGCCGACAGCGACAGGCTGGGGAACAACTGCGCCGTGGCCACGCCGACGTCGGCTGCCGCCGCGCGCAGCACGGCCTCGGCGACGTGGATGTCGGGCCGCGCCGCCAGCAGTTCGGACGGCACCAGCACCGGCACCTCCTCGGGCACGGCGATCATGGCGAAGGCCAGGTCGGGCGGCGCCTGGTCGGGGCTGCGGCCCATCAGCACCGCCAGCGCGTGGCGCGTGGCCTGCCATTGCGCGCGCAGGCCCGGCAGCGAGGCTTCCAGCGTGGCGGCGTCCTGGTCGGCCTGCAGCGCGTCGTTCTGCGAGGCCGAGCCCAGTTCGTACCGGCGCTGGGTGTCGCGCGCCACCTGGCGCGCCAGCACCACCTGCTTTTCGGTCAACGCCACCCGCTCGGCCAGCGACGCCGAGGTGATGGCGCCGGTGACGATGTTGCCGGCCAGGGAACGGCGCGCCGATTCGAGCTGATAGGCCTGCTGTTCCACCTGGGCCGCGCGCGACACGTTCTCGAAGCGCGCCGCGCCGAACAGGTCGAGGTCGTACTTGGCCTGGACCTGGCCGGTGAAGACGTTGTAGAGCGCCGTGGGTTGCGGCAGGTTCGGCATGGTTAGCGCGCGCTTGCGCGAAACGTCGGCGCCGGCATCCACCGAGGGCAGCAGCGACGAATTGACCTGTCCGCGCAACTGCTCGCGCGCGCCGGCCAGATTGCGCTCGGCCGCGGCCAGGTCGGGGCTGTTGGCCAGGCCTTCCTCCACCATGGCGTTGAGCGCGTCCGAACCAAAGCGTTTCCACCATTCAGGCACCGGACGGCCTTCGCGCGCATAACGCTGCGCCACGCCCTGTGCCGGCGCGCCGGCGGCGGGCAGCGCTTCGACGCCGTATTGCGCCGGCTGCGCCATCGCCGGCGGCTTGCTATCGGGGGCGAAGGCGCAGGCGCCCAGCGCCAGCAACAGCGGCAGGGTGGCCAGGCGCCAGGCCGGGGTCGGGATACGGAGGGACATCGTCAGGCTCCTCGTTCTACGTTGTCGCCGGCGTGGGCGCCGGGCGGCACGCCTTCGGGCTCTTCGCGCTCGTCGTGGCGCACGCGGAACCAGGCCGCGTACAGCGCGGGCAGGAAGAACAGCGTCAGCACCGTGGCGCTGGTGATGCCGCCCATCAGCGCGGTGGCCATGGGACCGAAGAAGTTGCTGCGCAGCAGCGGGATCAGCGCCAGCACCGCGGCCGCGGCCGTCAGGGTGATGGGGCGGAAGCGCCGCACCGTGGCGCCGACGATGGCGTCGACACGTTTGTGCCCGGCGCTGATGTCCTGTTCGATCTGGTCGACCAGGATCACCGAGTTGCGCATGATGATGCCGAACATCGCGATCACGCCCAGCATGGCGACGAAACCGAACGGCTTGCCGAACAGCAGCAGCGCGGCCACCACGCCGATCAGGCCGAGCGGCGCCGTCAGCACCACCATCAGCACGCGGGCAAAGCTCTGCAACTGCACCATCAGCAGCGTCAGCACCGCCACGACCATGATGGGCATCTGCGCGTTGATGGACGACTGGCCCTTGGCGCTTTCCTCGACCGGGCCGCCGACCTCGATGCGATAGCCCACCGGCAGTTCGGCGCGCAGCGCGTCCAGCTTGCGGTCGATGGCATGGGTGACGTCGATGCCCTGGGCGCCGGCCGTGACGTCGGCCTGCACGGTGATGGTGGGCTGGCGGTCGCGTTCCCAGATCACGCCGTATTCCAAACCGTAGCGCACCTGGCCCAGGCTGCCCAGCGGCACCGGGCCGTTGGGCGTGGGCATGGCGAGCGTGGCCAGGCGGCCCGGGTCGATGCGCTCGCTGTCGGGCGCGCGCAGGCTGACGTTGATCAGCTTGTCGCGCTCGCGGTATTGCGTCACGGTGTAGCCCGACAGCGTCATCGCCAGGAAGCTGGAGATGTCGTTGGAGCTTACGCCGACTTCGCGCGCCTTCTGCTGGTCGATGTCGAAGCGCACCGAGCGCTCGGACGGTTCGTCCCAGTCGAACTGCACGTTGACAGAGCGGCTGTCGGCGCGCACTTCGGCGGCCACCTTCTCGGCCACCTGGCGCACCTCGGGGATCTTGTCGCCGCTGACGCGGAACTGCACCTGGAAGCCCACCGGCGGGCCATTCTCCAGCCGCGACAGGCGGCTGCGGATCGCCGGGAACTGGTCGCGCAGCACCGGCTCCAGCCAGTGCGCCAGCTTCTCGCGGTCTTCCACCGAATTGGCGGTGATGACGATCTGGGCGAAGTTGGGCGTGGCCAGCTGCTGGTCCAGCGGCAGGTAGAAGCGCGGCGCGCCGGTGCCGACGAAGCTTACCGAATGGGCGATCTCGGGCCGGCCGTCCAGTGTCTTTTCAAGCCGCTCGACCTGGCGCAGCGTGGCCGCGAACGAGGCGCCTTCCTGCAGCCGCACGTCGACCAGCAGTTCGGTGCGGTCCGAGCTGGGGAAGAATTGCTGCGGCACCAGGCCGAAGCCAGCCATCGACAGGATGAACACCAGCACCGTTGCCAGCAGCACGCGCCAGCGCCGGTCCACGCACCACGCCACCCAGCCGCGCAGGCGCTGGTAGAAGCGGGTGTTGTAGATGTCGTGCTCGTGGTCGTCGGGCAGGTGCGCCTCGCGCTTGCGCTCGGGCAGCATGCGGTAGCCCAGCAGCGGGATCAGCACCACCGCGGCGAACCAAGAGGTGATCAGGGCGATCGCCGACACCTGGAAGATCGAGCGGGTGTATTCGCCGGTGCTGGACTTGGCCAGCGCGATCGGCAGGAAGCCGGCCACCGTCACCAGCGTGCCGGTCAGCATCGGGAAAGCGGTGCTGGTGTAGGCGAAGGCGGCGGCGCGCGCGCGACTCCAGCCCTGTTCCAGCTTCACCGCCATCATCTCGACCGCGATGATGGCGTCGTCCACCAGCAGGCCCAGCGCCAGCACCAGCGTGCCCAGCGAGACCTTGTGCAGGCCGATGCCGAACATGTCCATGAACAGCGCGGTCACCGCCAGCACCACCGGGATAGAGATCACCACCACCATGCCGGTGCGCAGCCCCAGCGAAACCAGGCTCACGATCAGCACGATGGCCACGGCCTCGGCCACCGAGCGCAGGAATTCGTCCACCGAGAACGACACCGCCTTGGGCATGCTCGACACCTCGGTCAGCGTCAGGCCGGCGGGCAGGCGCGCCTTGAGCTCGCCGAACTTGGCCTCCAGGGCCTTGCCCAGGTGCACCACGTCCTGGCCCGGCTGCATGGTGATGCCGATGCCCAGCACCGGCTCGCCCCGCGTGCGCATCTGCTCGGCCGGGGGATCGTCGTAGCCGCGGTGGATGGTGGCGATATCGCCCAGCCGGATCGACTTGCCGTTGACGCGGATCAGCGTCTCGGCCAGTGCCCGGGTGTCCTGGAACTGGCCGCTGGGACGCACGAACACGCGATCGTCGGCCGTGGTCAGGGTGCCGGCGCTGGCCACCGCGTTCTGGCTGTTGATGGCCTCGGCGATCTGCTGCGGCGACACGCCCAGGCGCGTCAGCTGCGTGTTGCTGATCTCGATGTAGACGTGCTCGGGCTGTTCGCCGAAGTAGTCGACCTTGGCCACGCCCGGCACGCGCAGCAGCACCGTGCGCAGATTGTCGGCGTAGTCGCGCAACTGCGCCGGCGAGAAGCCGTCGCCGGCCAGGGTGTAGATGTTGGTGTAGACGTCGCCGAACTCGTCATTGAAGAACGGCCCCTGCACGCCTTGCGGCAAGGTCGCGCCGATGTCGCCGACTTTCTTGCGCACCTGGTACCACTCGTTGGCCACCTCGCTGGCCGGCGCCGAGTCCTTCATGGTGAAGAAGATCAGCGATTCGCCGGGGCGCGAGTAGCTGCGCAGGAAGTCGGTGGACGGCGTTTCCTGCAGCTTCTTGGCGATGCGGTCGGTGACCTGCTCCTGCACCTGTTGCGAGGTGGCGCCGGGCCACAGGGTCTTGATGACCATTACGCGGAACGTGAAGGGCGGGTCTTCCGACTGCGCCAGGCGCGAATACGACAGCACGCCGAACAGCGTCACCAGCGTGATCAGGAAGATCACCAGCGGCTGGTGCCGCAGGGCCCAGGCCGACAGGTTGAACTTGCCTTCCTCGTGGCGGTGCGCGGCGTTCTGATTCTCGGGAACCGGCGCGCTCATGATGCGAAGTCCTCGGGGTGCAGCGGCGGCACCGCGCGGACCTTTTCGCCGGCCGACACGGCGTGCACGCCTTGCCACACCACGCGCTCGCCGGCCTGCACGCCCTGCGACAGGGTGACGCTGCGCGCGTCGTAGCGCAGCACCTGCACGCGGCGCAGCTCCAGCGTGTCTTCCTGCGGCTTGACGATCCAGACGGCGGGCTCGGTGCCGTCATGGAACAGCGCCGTCGCCGGCACCGTGTAGGTAGTGGCGCCGTTGGCCTGGCGGTTGTCGAAGCTGATGTTGGCGGTCATGCCCAGCCGCACCTCGGGCGAGGGCGACTCCAGCGTCAGCTTGGCGCGATAGGTGCGGCTCTGCGGATCGGCCGCCGGCGCGATCTCGCGCAGCACGGCGCTGAAGGTCTGGCCGGGCAGGGGCGCCAGCGTGACGGTGGCGCGCTGGCCGATGGCCAGGCCCGCCAACACGCTTTCGGGCACGTCGCACAGCGCGTCGACGTCGCCCGACCAGGCCAGGTTGTAGACCGCTTGGCCGGCCGCCACGTTCTGCCCGGTGTCGGCCTGTTCAGCGGTGATGACGCCGGCATGGTCGGCCACCAGGGTGGTGTAGTTGAGCTGATCCGCCGACAGGGCGGCCTGTTGCGCCGCCTGGTCGCGTTGCGCCAGCGCCGAGGCGTAGGCGTTGCGGGTCTGCTCGAGCTGGTTGGCGGCGATCAGGTTTTCGCGGGCCTGGGCGCGGTCGCGGTCCAGCTGCTGCTTGGCGTAGTCGAGCTGGTGCTGCGCGGCCGACAGCTGGGCGCGGGCGGCGGCGGCGTTCTTGGTGGCGTCGGCAGGGTCGAGCCGGGCGACCACCTGGCCGGGCTTGACCGTCTCGCCCAGGCGCACCTTGCGTTCAATGATCTTGCCACCCACCCGGAACGACAACGGCGTGCTGTAGCGGGCCTGCACTTCGCCGGGCAGGGTCCAGGCCGGCAGCGCCGCGTCGGCCTTGGCCGGCATGGCCACCACCGGGCGCGGCGCGGGCGCCTCGGCCTCCTTGCTGCCGCAGCCGGCCAGCGCCAGCGTCAGCGCCAGGGCCAGCGCCGGCCAGGGGCGGCGCAGGGGAGAGCGGGAAAGCGCCGCGACATGGGCGGCGGGATTGCGCGCGACGACGGGCGCGCAAGAACCTGGAGAATTCACGAAACACCTCGCGACGCGGGCAGGAGGGGGAACAGGACGCGGGGCGGCCAGCCGTTACAGGCCGGCGCGGCGCCTTGGCAATCCGATACGGGATGGATTCTAATGCGGCTATGTATTCAAATACAAGAGTGAATCTGAAATCGTTCCAGATGATAGAATCTGCGCATGTCAAAAGTCCGCCTTACCCGAGAGCAAAGCCGTGACCAGACGCGCCAGCGCCTGCTCGATGCCGCGCAATCGATCTTCCTGACCAAGGGTTTCGTCGCCGCCAGCGTCGAGGACATCGCCGAACTGGCCGGCTATACCCGCGGCGCTTTCTATTCCAATTTCGCCAGCAAGTCCGAACTGTTCCTGCAGCTGCTCAAGCGCGACCACGAAAACGTCATGGGCGACATGCGCGCCATCTTCGAGGCCGGGGAAACCCGCCAGCAGATGGAGGACAGCGTGCTGCACTACTACAGCAACCATTTCCGCGACAACGAGTGCTTCCTGTTGTGGATGGAAGCCAAGCTGCAGGCGGCGCGCGACCCGGAGTTCCGCATCGGCTTCATCGCCTGCATGGGCGAACTGCGCGACGCCACCACCGAGTACATCCGCCAGTTTTCCGAGCGCGTCGGCACGCCGCTGCCGCTGCCCGCGCGCGAACTGGCTATCGGCCTCTTGGCGCTGTCCGACGGCATGCAGTTCAGCTTCGCCTTCGATCCGCAGAACGTCAGCGCCGAGACGACCGAATCGGTGCTGGCGGGATTCTTCCGCCGCGTGGTGTTCGGCGAGCGCGACAGCGGCTAGCGCGGCCGCCCGCGAGCGCCACACTGCCGGGCAATCGGGCCATGGCCGCGGCGACCGCGGTATCGCGGGCATTGTCACGGTGCTCGTTCGCGTGATAGTAATTACAACGGCGCGCCGGCTGGACTGAGGGGGCCAGCGCCGCAGCCTCAGGCATCCCTCGGGCGAAAGGAGCGGCAGCATGTCTTCAGAAACCCGACCATCCACCATCAACCGCCCGGTCTTCTACACAGCGGCGGTATTCACGCTGCTGCTGGTGGGCTTTGCCATCATGGCGCCCAGGACCGCGCAGAACCTGTTCGAATCGATCCAGGCCTGGATCCTGGGCAACGCCAGTTGGTTCTACATCCTGGTGGTCGCCATTATCCTGCTTTCGGTGGCGTTCCTGGCCATCAGCCGCTATGGCGACATCAAGCTGGGGCCCGACCACAGCGAGCCCGACTATCGCAACTTCACCTGGTTCGCCATGCTGTTCTCGGCCGGCATGGGCATCGGCCTGATGTTCTTCGGCGTGGCCGAGCCGGTCATGCACTTCATGTCGCCGCCGGTGGGCGAGGGCGCCACCGCGGCCGCCGCGCGCGAATCCATGAAGATCACCTTCTTCCACTGGGGCCTGCACGCCTGGGCCATCTACGCCGTGGTGGCGCTGACGCTGGCGTTCTTCAGCTTCCGCCACGGCCTGCCGCTGACCCTGCGGTCGGCGTTGTATCCGCTGATCGGCAACCGCATCCACGGCCCCATCGGCCATGCCGTCGACATCTTCGCCATCATCGGCACGGTGCTGGGCGTGGCCACCTCGCTGGGGCTGGGCGTGGCGCAGATGAACAGCGGCCTGAACCACCTGTTCGGCATCCCGGTCGGCGTGATGCCGCAGATCGTCCTGATCGTCATCACCTGCGGGCTGGCCACGCTGTCGGTGGCCAGCGGCCTGGACAAGGGCATCCGCATCCTGTCCGAAGCCAACATGGTGCTGGCGGTGATCCTGCTGTTGTTCGTGCTGGTGGCCGGCCCCACCGTGTTCCTGCTGCAGACCTTCGTGCAGAACACCGGCGCCTACCTGTCGGACATCGTCAACAAGACCTTCAACCTGTATGCGTATGAGCCGACCGACTGGATCGGCGGCTGGACCCTGTTCTACTGGGGCTGGTGGATCGCCTGGTCGCCGTTCGTGGGGCTGTTCATCGCCCGCATCTCGCGCGGCCGCACCATCCGCGAATTCGTCAGCGGCGTGCTGCTGGTGCCGGCCGGGTTCACGCTGTTCTGGATGACGGTGTTCGGCGACACCGCCATCCACTTCATCCTCGTCGACGGCATCAAGGGTTTCGCCGACACCGTCAAGGACGACAACTCCCTGGCGCTGTTCGCATTCTTCGAGCTGCTGCCCTGGAGCGGGGTGATATCGATCTTCGCGATCGCAATGGTGGCGGTGTTCTTCGTCACCTCGGCCGACTCCGGCGCGCTGGTGGTGGACCTGCTGGCCTCGGGCGGCGCCGACCGCACGCCGGTGTGGCAGCGCATCTTCTGGTCGCTATCGATGGGCGCGGTGGCCATCGCGCTGCTGCTGGCCGACGGCCTGACGGCGCTGCAGACGGCCACCATCGCCAGCGCGCTGCCGTTCTCGGTCATCCTGCTGCTGTCGCTGTGGGGGCTGTTCAAGGCGCTCAAGCTCGACGCCACCAAGCGCGGCATCCGCTACCAGTCGTTGACACTGTCGCGCCCGGCGCGCGGCGGCCAGTCCTGGGAGCGGCGGCTGCGCAACATGGTCATGATGCCGCGTCGCGCCCACGTGCTGCGCTTCATCGCGGACGTGGTGACGCCGGCGCTGGAGGACGTGGCCGACGAACTGCGCAAGCAGGGCTACGCGGTCGCGGTCAAGGAAGGCGACGTCGAGGGCGGCGCGGTGCTGGAAGTGAACCACGGCGAGCACCTGGACTTCTTCTATTCGGTGCAGCCGCAGGCCTTTGTGCGGCCCAGCCTGACGCCCGAGGAGGCCGCCGACGAGGAGGAACGCAAGTACTTCCGCGCCGAGGTCCACCTGCGCGAGGGCGGACAGGACTACGACATCATGGGCTGGAGCCGCGACGCCGTCATCGGCGACATCCTCGACCAGTACGAGCGCCATCGCCACTACCTGCACATGGTTCGTACCTAGAAGCCATCTCCGCGCCGGCCCGCGCCCGGCGCCCGTCCTTTTCCCGCAGACCGCCGGCCGTTGCCGGCGGTTTTTTTGCGCCTTTTTTCGCCGATAGGATTCCTCAATCCTCAACATTACTTTAGGTTTTTTGACTTCGTCTGATTTTTCAGGGATTATCCAAGTCATTCCTTTGATAAATAGTGAGAGAATCATGAAGGCGAAATCTGGCGCATGGACGGCAGGGGTGCTGGTCCTGGCGGTGGCCGCGGGCGGCGGGCTGTATTGGAAATTCGGCGGGGCGCAGCACAAGGGCGGCTGGGCCATGGCGCCGGCCAAGGTCGCGGTGGCCCCGGTGCTGCAGGCGGATTTCCCGGTGGCGCTGTCCGGCATCGCCTCGCTCGAGGCGACGCGCCAGGTGCTGGTGCCGGCCGAAGTCGACGGCCGGGTGGCGCAGATCCTGTTCACCCCCGGTGAGCGGGTGCGCGCCGGCCAACTGCTGGTGCAATTGAACGACGCGCCCGAGCAGGGCGAACTGGCGCGCCTGCAAGCCCAGGCCAGGAATGCCCGGGCGTTGCTGGAGCGCACCCGCCGCCTGGTGCCGCAGCAGGCCGCCACCCGCGAACAGCTGGACCAGGCCCAGGCGGACTACGACCAGGCCGCCGGCGAGATCAAGCGGATCCAGGCCCTGATCGAACAAAAGCGCGTCAAGGCCCCGTTCGACGGCGTGCTCGGCGTGCGCCGGGTCCACCTGGGCCAGTTCGCGCGCGCCGGCGATCCGCTGGTGTCGCTGACCGACGCGGCCAGCGTCTACGCCAACATCACCTTGCCGGAACAGGCGCTGGGCGCGCTGCGCATGGGCCAGCCGGTCAGCATCACCGTGGATGCCCATGCCGGACGGGTATTCGAAGGCACCGTCACCACGATCGAGCCTCAGGTGGATCCCGGCTCGCGCACGGTCCGGGTGCAGGCCACGCTGGCCAATGCCGACGGCGCGCTGGCGGCCGGCATGTTCGCCCACGGACAGGTGATGCTGCCGGCGCGGCCCGGCGTGCTCACCGTGCCGGAAACCGCCATCAGCTACAGCGCCTATGGCGACTCGGTCTATGTGGTGACGCCGCCCAAGGCGGGCGACACGTCGGCTCCGCCGACAGTGACCCAGGCCTACGTGCAGACCGCCGAGCGCGTGCGCGGGCGGGTGGTGGTGACCAAGGGCGTGAAACCCGGGGACCGGGTGGTGACCTCGGGCCAGTTGCGCCTGCACAACGGCGCGCCCGTGGAAATCAGCGCCCAGGACACCGTGGCGCTGGACGCCGCGCCGCAATCCGTGGCGCAAGCCCGTTGAGCCCGCGGAGCCGATCATGAAGTTCACCGATCTGTTCGTGCGCCGGCCGGTGCTGGCGCTGGTGGTCAGCACGCTGTTGCTGCTGATGGGGCTGCGCGCCCTGAGCGGCCTGCCGATCCGCCAGTACCCGCTGACCGAAAGCACCACCATCACCATCACCACGCAGTACCCGGGCGCCTCGCCCGACCTGATGCAGGGCTTCGTCACCCAGCCCATCGCGCAATCGGTCGCCACCGTCGAAGGCATCGACTACCTGTCGTCGTCCTCGACCCAGGGCCGCAGCGTGATCACGGTGCGCATGAAGCTCAACGCCGATTCCAACAAGGCCATGACCGAGGTCATGGCCAAGGTCAACGAAGTCAAATACCGCCTGCCGCAGGACGCCTACGACCCGGTGCTGGTCAAGTCCGCCGGCGAGGCGACGGCCGTGGCCTACGTGGGGTTTTCCAGCTCGACCATGTCGCTGCCGGCGCTGACCGACTACCTGTCGCGCGTGGTGCAGCCGCAACTGTCGTCGATCGACGGCGTGGCCAGCGTGGAACTGTACGGCGGCCAGAAGCTGGCGATGCGGGTCTGGCTCGATCCCGACCGGATGGCCGCGCGCGGCATCTCGGCCGGCGAACTGGCCGAGGCCCTGCGCCAGAACAACGTGCAGGCGGCGCCCGGCCAGGCCAAGGGCCTGTACGTGGTGTCCAACATCAAGGTCAACACCGACCTGGTCAACGTGGCCGAATTCCGCGACATGGTGGTCAAGCGCGAGGGCGACGCCATCGTGCGCCTGGGCGACGTGGCGACCGTGGAGCTGGGCGCGGCCTCGACCGATTCCAGCGGCCTGATGGACGGCGAGCCGGCCGTGTACTTCGGCCTGAACGCCACGCCGGTCGGCAACCCGCTGGTGATCGTCAAGCGCCTGAACGAACTGCTGCCCAACATCAAGCAGAACCTGCCGCCGGGCACCAGCGTGCAGGTGCCGTTCGAGCTGGCGCGCTTCATCAGCGCCTCGATCGACGGCGTGGTGCACACGCTGATGGAAGCCATCGTCATCGTGGTGGCGGTGATCTTCCTGTGCCTGGGCTCGCTGCGCGCGGTGCTGATCCCGGTGGTCACCATCCCGCTGTCGATGCTGGGGGGCGCGGCCATCATGGCGCTGTTCGGCTTCAGCGTGAACCTGCTGACGCTGCTGGCCATGGTGCTGGCCATCGGCCTGGTGGTGGACGACGCCATCGTGGTGGTCGAGAACGTGCACCGCCATATCGAAGAAGGCAAGTCGCCAGTGCGCGCGGCGCTGATCGGCGCGCGCGAGGTGGCCGGCCCGGTCATCGCCATGACCATCACGCTGGCGGCGGTGTACGCGCCGATCGGCCTGATGGGCGGCCTGACCGGTTCGCTGTTCAAGGAATTCGCCTTCACGCTGGCGGGGGCGGTGGTGGTGTCGGGCGTGATCGCGCTGACGCTGTCGCCGGTGATGAGCTCGTTCCTGCTCAATAGCCACGTATCCGAGGGCTGGATGGCGCGCCGTGCCGAACACTTCTTCAATCGCCTGGGCCAGGCCTACGGCCGGCTGCTGGACGTGTCGCTGCACCACCGCTGGGTCACCGGCCTGGTGGCGGTGGCGGTGATGGCCAGCCTGCCGTTCCTGTACAACGCCGCCCAGCGCGAATTGGCGCCGGTCGAGGACCAGTCCACCGTGCTCACCGCGATCAAGTCGCCGCAGCACGCCAACATCGACTACGTCGAGAAGTTCGGCAAGAAGTGGGACGACGTGATGGCGACGCTGCCCGAGCAGAAGGGCCGCTGGCTCATCAATGGCTCGGACGGCGTGTCCAACAGCATCGGCGGCGTCGACTTCGTCGACTGGCAGCAGCGCAAGCGCTCGGCCGACCAGATCCAGGCCGACATGCAGTCTATGGTCAACCAGATCGAGGGCAGCAATATCTTCGCCTTCCAGTTGCCGCCGCTGCCGGGTTCGACCGGCGGCCTGCCGGTGCAGATGGTCATCATGAGCGCGGCAGACTATCCGGTGGTGTACGAGGCCATGGAAAACCTGAAGCAGGCGGCCCGCGCCAGCGGCCTGTTCATGGTGGTCGACAGCGACCTGGACTACAACAACCCGGTGGTGCAATTGAAGGTGGATCGCGCCAAGGCCAACAGCCTGGGCGTCACCATGAAGGCGGTGGGCGACACGCTGGCGGTGCTGGTGGGCGAGAACTACGTCAACCGTTTCGGCATGGACGGCCGCTCGTACGACGTGATCCCGCAAAGCCTGCGCGAGCAGCGCATCTCGCCCGAATCGCTGGCGCGGTACTACGTCAAGAGCGCCAGCGGCGCGCAGGTGCCGCTGTCGAACATCGTCTCGGTGTCGATGGGCGTGGAGCCCAACAAGCTGACCCAGTTCAACCAGCTCAACGCCGCCACCTTCCAGGCCATCCCGATGCCCGGCGTGACCATGGGCGACGCGGTGCAGTTCCTGACGCGCCAGGCGCAGGAACTGCCGGCCGGCTTCAGCTACGACTGGCAGTCGGATGCGCGCCAGTTCAGCCAGGAGGGCTCGGCGCTGATGATCACCTTCATCTTCGCCATCATCGTCATCTACCTGGTGCTGGCGGCGCAGTACGAAAGCCTGCGCGATCCGTTCATCATCCTGGTGAGCGTGCCGCTGTCGATCTGCGGGGCGCTGATCCCGCTCGCGCTGGGCATGGCGACCATCAACATCTACACGCAGATCGGGCTGGTGACATTGATCGGCCTGATCAGCAAGCACGGCATCCTGATGGTGGAATTCGCCAACGAGATGCAGGTCAGCCACGGCCTGGACCGGCGCAGCGCCATGGAGCACGCCGCCCGCATCCGCCTGCGCCCGATCCTGATGACCACCGCCGCCATGGTGGTGGGCCTGATCCCGTTGCTGTTCGCCAGCGGTGCCGGCGCCCACAGCCGCTACAGCCTGGGGCTGGTGATCGTGGTCGGCATGCTGGTCGGCACGCTCTTCACGCTGTTCGTGCTGCCCACCGTCTACACCGTGCTGGCGCGCGACCACCGCGCCGCCAACGACACGCCCCGCGCCCGTGAATTGGCCCGGGCGCAGGCCGAGGACGGACTGCCGGCGGCAACGTCGCGCCCGGCCGAATCGCATTGAGGAACCGATCATGAAACATCCCGACCTGTCCATACGCCTGCGTCGCGGCACCCTGGCGCTGCTGGCCGCGCTGGCCACCGCCGGCTGCGCCGTCGGTCCCGACTACCAGAAACCCCAGGCCGCGTCGGTGGCGCTGGCCAGTCCCGAGCAGGCGCTGTTCTCCACCGACCGGGTGCAGCAGGATTGGTGGAAGCAGCTGCAGGACCCGCAACTGGACCGCCTGATCACCCTGGCGCTGCAACGCAATCACGACATCCGCATTGCCCAGGCCCGCCTGGCCGAATCGCGCGCGGTGCTGGACGAAAAGGAACTCGACCAGTTCCCCACGGTGACGCTCGGCGGCCGCTTCGAGCGCAGCCTGTCGCAAGCCAACCCCGGCGTGACGGGCGAGCGCAATCTCGCCAAGAGCTACCGCGCGGGCTTTGACGCCACCTGGGAGATCGACCTGTTCGGCCGCCTGCGGCGCGCGGCCGAGGGCGCCGCGGCGCGCAGCGAGGCCCAGTCCGCCGACCTGGCGCAGGCCCGCATCGTGGTGGCGGCCGAAGTGGCGCGCAACTACTTCGAATTGCGCGGCGCGGAGCAACGCCTGGCGGTGGCGCGCGCCAATCTTGAGAGCCAGCGCGACAGCCTGCGCGTGATCCAGGCCATGGTGTCGGCCGGCCGCGGCGACGAGGGCGACCTGGCCAGCGCCCGCGCCGAACTGGAAACGGTGCAGGCCAGCGTGCCGTTGCAGGAAACCGCCCGGCGCCTGGCGCTGTACCGGCTGGCGGTGCTGGCCGGCCTGCGTCCGGCGGAACTGGGCGAACTGGACGCGGCCACGCCGCAAGCGCCGCTGGCGGCGCGCCTGCCCATCGGCGACGTCGGCGCCTTGCTGGCGCGCCGCCCCGACGTGCTGGCGGCCGAGCGCAACATGGCGGCCGCCAACGCCGACGTGGGCGTGGCCACCGCCGAGCTGTACCCACGCATCGACCTGGGCGGTTTCCTTGGTTTCGTGGCCCTGCGCGGCGCCGATTTCGGCAGCGCGTCCAGCCGCGCCTTCAGCGTGGCGCCCGGCGTGAACTGGCCGGCTTTCCACCTGCCGACGGCGCTGGCCCGCAAGCGCGCCGCCCAGGCCCGTTCGCAGGGCGAAGTGGCGCGTTACGAACAGACCGTGCTGCAGGCGGTCGAGGAATTGGAGGGGGCGCTGACGCAGTACGGCCAGACCCAGCAGCGGCTTGGCAACCTGGCGCAGGCGGCTGCCCATAGCGGCCGCGCCGCGGAACTGGCGCGCCTGCGCTATCGCGAAGGCAGCGCGCCGTACCTGACGGTGCTGGACGCGCAGCGCACGCAGCTGCGGGCGCAGGACGCGGTGGCGGTGGCCGAAACGGCTTCCTATACCAGCCTGGTCGCCCTCTACAAGGCGCTGGGCGGCGGCTGGGAGGCGCAATCCGTGGCACCATAGGGGCTTGGCGCCTTTCCGATCTTCCATGTCCGACGACAACCTGTCCCACCCCCTCTCCTGGCAGCCGCACCAGCCTGCGGACCGCGTGCTCATGACGCTCAAGACACGCGGCCCGCAGTCGGTCGCGGTCATCGCGAAGGCGCTCGACGTCACGGCGGAAGCGGTGCGCCAGCAGATGGCGCGCCTGCACGCGGACGGCCTGGTGGATTCGGAAAGCCGCAGCGCCGGGCGCGGCCGGCCAACGCAGATCTGGTTCCTGACCGACGCCGGCCACCGCCGTTTTCCCGACACGCACGCCGACATGACGGTGCAGATGATCAACGCCGTGCGCCAGGTGTTCGGCGACGAGGGCGTCGACAAGCTGATCTCGGTGCGCGAGGCCGCCATGCTAGCCAATTACCGCCAGGCGCTGCAAGGCGCGCGCGACCTGGCGCAGCGCGTCGACAGCCTGATGCGGGTGCGGTCGGCGGAAGGCTACATGGCCGAAACCCGCCGGGATGGCGATGATTTCCTGTTCATCGAAAACCACTGTCCCATCTGCGCCGCCGCCCAGGCCTGTATGGGCTTTTGCCGCAGCGAACTGGAATTGTTCCGCCAGGTGCTGGGCGAGGACGTGCGCGTCGAGCGTGAAGAGCACATCCTGCTGGGCGCGCGCCGCTGCGCCTACCGCATCAGCCCGCGCCCCTGACGGCAGGCATCACGAGGCCGGCGCCTTGCCGTCGTCCCAGCCGCCCAGCGCCTTGTAAAGGTCCACCGCATTGACCAGCCGGCGCTGCTGCAGCCGGATGTATTCCTGTTCCGATTCGAACAGGCTGCGCTGGGCCTCCAGCATCTCCAGGTAGTTCGCCACGCCGCGCGTGTAGCGTCTCTCGGCCAGCCGCTGGCGTTCGCGGTCGGCGTCGCGCACCTTGCGCTGGGCCTCGATCTGGTCGCGCAGCGCGTCGCGCGCCGACAGGGCGTCGGCCACGTCGCGGAACGCCGCCTGGATGCTGCCCTCGTACTGCGCCACGGCGATGTGCTTGCGGGTCTCGGCCAGCGACAGGTTGGCGCGGTTGCGGCCGGCGTTGAAAATCGGCAGCGTCAGGCGCGGCGCGAAGCTCCAGCCGCCGGTGCCGCCGCTGAACAGGTCCGAGAAGCGGTCGGCGGTGGTGCCGATGTCCGTGGTCAGCTGCACCGAGGGGAAGAACGCCGCGCGCGCCGCGCCGATATCGGCGTTGGCTGCCAGCAGCGCCTGTTCCGCCTGGCGCAGGTCGGGACGGCGCGTCAGCAGCTCGGACGGCAGGCCCGCCGCCAGCGGCGTCAGGCTCTGGCTTTCCAGCGGCGCCGGATCGACGCCGAGCGGCAGCGCGAAATCGCCCGCCAGCAGGCCCAGCGCGTGCCGCGCCAGGCTGGCTTCGCGGGTCAGCTCGGCGCGCGTGGCGCGCGAGCTTTCCACCAGCATCTGCGCGGTGCGCAGGCCGATGGCGGTTTCCAGCCCGGCGTCGTAGCGGCGCTGGGTCAGCTTGAGCGAGGCCTCGCGCAGCGCCAGCGTGCTGTCGGTCAGGCGCAGTTGTTCGGCCAGCGAGCGCTGGTTGAAGTAGGCCGTGGCCGTTTCCGCCACCAGCGCCAGCGTCGCGGCGCGATGCGCTTCTTCACTCGCAAGGTAGCGCGCCAGCGCGGCGTCCGACAGGCTCCGCACCCGGCCGAAGAAATCCAGCTCGAAGGCGGTGATGCCGACGGCCGCGCGATAACGGCTGGACACCGCGGTGCCGGACTGGCCCGGCTCGGTAAAGCGGCCGCGGCTGAATTCGCCGCTGGCGTCGATGGCCGGCAGGCGTTCGGACTGCTGCACGCCATACAACGCGCGCGCCTCTTCGATGCGCAGCGCCGCGACCCGCAGGTCGCGGTTGTTGGCCAGCGCGGCCGTGATCCAGGCCTGTAGCGCGGGGTCATTGAAATAGGCGCGCCAGTCCTGCGGCGCGGCGGCCTGGCCGGCCTGCGCCGGCGTGTCGTACTGCGCCGGCACGGGCGCCGCGGGGCGCTCATAGGTCGGCGCCAGCGAGCAGCCGGACAGCGCCAGCGCCAGCAGGGTCATTGCCACGGGCTTCATGGCGTCGTCTCCAGCGGTTCGCGGCCCGTGGGGCGCGCGGGACGGGCGCGCATGCCGACCATGCGCCCCACGATAAGAAAGAACAGCGGCACCAGGAACACCGCCAGCACGGTCGCGGTGATGATCCCGCCCAGCACGCCGGTGCCGATGGCGGCCTGCGCGCCCGAGGCGGCGCCGCTGGCCAGCGCCAGCGGCAGCACGCCCACGCCGAAGGCCAGCGAGGTCATCACGATCGGCCGCAGCCGCAGCCGCGCCGCTTCCAGCGTGGCGGACAGGATGCCCTGGCCATCGCGCACCAGGTCCTTGGCCACTTCCACGATCAGGATCGCGTTCTTGGCCGACAGGCCGATGGTGGCGATCAGGCCGACCTTGAAGTAGATGTCGTTGGGCATGCCGCGCACGGTCACCCCCAGCAGCGCGCCGATCACGCCCAGCGGCACCACCAGGATCACCGCCAGCGGAATCGACCAGCTTTCGTACAGGGCCGCCAGCGCCAGGAACACGATCAGCACCGACAGCGCGAACAGCACCGGCGCCTGATTGCCGGACAGCCGCTCTTCGTACGACTGGCCCGACCAATCGAAGCCGATGCCGCGCGGCAGCTCGGCCGCCAGCGTTTCCATGGCGCGCATGGCCTCGCCGCTGCTGTGGCCCGGCGCGGCCGAGCCGTTGATCGTGAACGACGGGAAGCCGTTGTAGCGGTTCAACTGCGGCGGCCCCATCGACCACTTCAGCGTGGCGAACGCCGATAGCGGCACCATCTGGCCCTGCAGGTTGCGCACGTGCAGGCGCGAGATGTCGTCCACGTCCACGCGGCGCTTGCCGTCGGCCTGCACGGTCACGCGCCGCACCTGGCCGTTGAGCATGAAGTCGCCGATGTAGTCCGAGCCATACATCACCGCCAGCGCGGTGTTGATCTCGTCGATCGGCACCCCCATGGCCTGCGCCTTGTCGCGGTCGATGCGCAACTGCAGCTGCGGCGCCTCTTCCTGGCCGGCGAACACCACGTCCGTCAGCGCCGGATGCTCGGCCGCCGCCGCCAGCAGTTTCTGCCGCGCCTGCGTCAAGGCCTCGTAGCCCAGGCCGCCGCGGTCCTGCAGCCGGAAGTCGAAACCCGAGGTCGAGCCCAGGTCCGGCAGCGGCGGCGAGTTGAGCGCGAACACCATCAGGTTCTTGCGGTCGGCAAAGGCCTCGTTGATGCGCTTGACCACCGCATCGACGTGCAGCGAGGCATCGCGCCGCTCCTTCCAGTCCTTGAGCGTGACGAAGAACATGGCCGAGTTCGGGCCGCTGCCGTACTGGCTGAAGCCGTTGACCGAATACACGTACTGCACCGGCTCGTGCTCCATCATGTAGCGCTCGACGTCCTTGACCACGGCCATGGTCTCGGCCTGCGGCGAACCCTGCGGCAGGATCACCATGGCCATGAAGCTGCCCTGGTCCTCGTCGGGCAGGAACGACGACGGCAGCCGCGCGAACAGCAGCGCCGCCACGCCGATCACCAGCGCGTAGGCCAGCCCGAAGCGCACCGGCCGCGCCAGCACGCCGGCCACGCGCGCCGTATAGCGCGTGGTCAGGCGCGCGAAGGCGCGATTGAACCAGCCGAAGAAGCCGCGCTTCTCGTGGTGGCCGGCCGGGATCGGTTTCAACAGGCTGGCGCACAGCGCCGGCGTCAGCGACAGCGCCAGGAAGGCCGAGAAGGCGATCGACACCGCCAGCGTCACGGCGAACTGGCGATAGATGTTGCCGACCGCGCCGTCGAAGAACGCCATCGGCACGAACACCGACACCAGCACCACCGTGATGCCGACGATGGCGCCGCTGATCTGGCCCATGGCCTTGACCGTGGCGTCATGCGGCGACAGGCCTTCCTCGGCCATGATGCGCTCGACGTTCTCGACCACCACGATGGCGTCGTCCACCAGGATGCCGATGGCCAGCACCATGCCGAACATCGTCAGCACGTTGATCGAATAGCCCAGCCCCAGCATCACCCCCAGGGTGCCCAGCAGCGCCACCGGCACCACCAGCGTCGGGATCAGCGTGGCGCGCAGGTTCTGCATGAACAGGTACATCACGCAGAACACCAGGGCCACCGCCTCCAGCAGCGTCATCAGCACCTTCTGGATCGAGATCTCGACGAAGGTGGAGGTCTCGTACGGGATGTCCCAGCTCACGCCCGGCGGGAAGTACTGCGCCAGTTCGTGCATGGTTTCGCGGATGCGGCGGGTGGTCTCGACCGCGTTCGAGCCCGGCGCCAGCTTGATGCCCAGGCCGGTGCCCGTCATGCCGTTGACGCGCGACAGGTACATGTAGTCGGTGCCGCCCAGTTCCACCCGCGCCACGTCCTTCAGGCGCAGCGTGGCGCCGTCCGGTTGCGCCCGCAGCGGAATGTTGGCGAATTGTTCCGGCGTGTGCAGCGATTCCCCCGCCACGATGCTGGCGTTCAGCGGCGCGTCCTGCGGCACGGCCTGGTTGCCCAGTTCGCCGATGGTGACGCGCGCGTTGTGGCTGCGCAGGGCCGAGACGATGTCGCCCGGCGTCAGCGACAGGGCGGTGAGCTTGGCCGGGTCCGGCCAGATGCGCATGGCCGCTTCCGCGCCGAACGATTGCACCTTGCCCACGCCTTCGACCCGGCGCAGCGCCTGCAGCACATTGGATGCGGCCAGTTCGCCCAGCTGCATGTCGTCCAGGCTGCCATCCGACTTCAGCGACACCACCAGCTGGATGTTGTCGGCGGCCTTCTCCACGCGCACGCCGTCGCGCCGCACGGATTCCGGCAGGCGCGGTTCGACTGCTTTCAGGCGGTTCTGCACTTCCACCGCCGCGATGTCGGGGTTGGTGCCCTGCTTGAAGGTCAGGTTGATGCTGGCCCAGCCGGTCGAGTCGCTGCTGGACGAGGTGTACATCAGCCCCGGGGCGCCATTCATCTCGCGTTCGATGATGGCGGTGACAGCCTCCTCGACCACCTTGGCCGAGGCGCCGGGATAGCTGGCGCCGATGTTGACGACCGGCGGAGCGATGTCCGGATACTGCGCCACCGGCAGCGCGCGGATCGACAACAGGCCGACCAGCGCGATCAGCAGCGAGATCACCCACGCGAAGACGGGGCGATCGATAAAGAAACGCGCCATGGCGGTTTACCTTTTTTCGTTATTTCCCGCGGTCGCCATGGGCGCGCTTGGCGCGGCCCGCTCGACCGGTTTGATTTTCTGGCCGGGGGCCAGCTGCGCGGCGTTTTCCACGACCACACGTTCGCCGCCCTCGAGCCCCTCGGTGATGACCCAGTTCGGCCCCAGCAGGCGGTGCGCGGCCACCGCCACGCTGCGCAGCTCGCCGTCGTCGCCCGCCACCAGCAGGTGCGCGCCGTCGGCATTGCGCAGCAGGGCGTCGCGCGGCACCAGGTAGGTGTCGCGGTTGACGGCCTGTTCCAGCCGCACGCGCACGTACATGCCGGGCAGCAGCACGCGGTCCGGGTTGTCGAACAGCGCGCGCATGGTCACGTTGTCGGTGCCCGGGTCCACCGCCAGGTCGGCGAACGACAGCGTGCCGCCCTGGCCGTATTCGGAGCCGTCGGGCAGCAGCAGGCGCACCCGCATCTTGTCGGGCGCAACGCCCTCCAGCGCGCCGGCGCGGATCTGCTTCTGCAACTGCATGACCTCGGCGGCGGGCTGCGAGAAGTTGACGTAGATCGGGTCGAGCTGCTGCACCACGGTCAGCGGCGTGGCCTGGCCTTCGCCCACCAGCGCGCCCTCGGTGACCAGCGCGCGGCGCGCGCGGCCGTCGATCGGCGAGGTGACGCGGGCGTATTCCAGCCGCAGCCTGGCGCTCTGCAGGTTGGCCTTGGCCAACGCCACTTCGGCGCGCGCCTGGCGTTCCTCGGCCACGCTCTCGGCGTGGTCGCGTTCGCTGATGGCGCGGTCCGACACCAGGTCGGCGTAGCGGCGCAGCTTGTCGGCGGCGGCGGACAGGTTGGCCTGGGCGCGCGCCAGCGCGGCCGCCTCGGAATCGTAGGCCGCCTGCAGCGGCGCCGGATCGATCTGGAACAGCGGGGCGCCGCGCGCCACTTCCTGGCCTTCTTCATACAGGCGGCGGGTGACGATGCCGGCCACGCGGGCGCGCACTTCGGCCTCGCGATAGGGCTCCAGCCGGCCGGGCAGTTCGCTGGCCACCGAGGTGGGCGTGGCCTTGGCCACGATGACGCCGATTTCGGCGGGCGCCTTGGCGGCTTCGGGGGCTTCCTTCTTCGAGCAGGCGGAAACAAGAAGCAGTACGGATACGAGTGCGAGCGTTCTGAGAGGGACTCGGTGCGACATTTTTAGAAGTTATTGTGGGTTGCCCATGGCGGGCGAGGAAGGGAAAGTGCGCGGGTTTTCCCTGTGGGGTCCGCAGTCTATCATTTAATCCGTCATGCTTGATTAATTGTTTTGTTCAAAAGTATGCTGGCGGCTGCATACATCTTTACAGTGCGCAGACGGCGGCCTCCGCAAACGGGGCCGCCGTTTTCACGTCGATCCGTTTTTCCCCGCAACCCGTTCATTTACAAGGAGATCTTTGTATGGCCCGCAAGACGAAAGAAGAATCCCAACGCACCCGCGACCGCATCCTGGACGCCGCCGAGCACGTGTTCCTGTCCAAGGGGGTGGCCAGTACCACCATGAGCGATATCGCCGATTTCGCGGGCGTTTCACGGGGCGCCGTCTACGGCCATTACAAGAACAAGATCGACGTCTGCATCGCCATGTGCGACCGGGCCCTGGGCGAAGCCGTGTCGCTGACCCGGGTCTCGACCGACGGCGAGGCGCTGGAATCGCTGTATGCCTCGATGCGCCAGTACGTGCACATCTACGCCGAGGAAGGCTCGGTGCAGCGCGTGCTTGAAATCCTGTACCTGAAATGCGAGCGCAGCGACGAGAACGCGCCACTCCTGCGCCGGCGCGACCTGTGGGAACGCCACGCCCTGCGCACCTCCGAAAAACTGCTGCGCGCCGCGGTCAGCCGCGAAGACCTGCCGCGCGCGCTGGACGTGCGCCTGTCCAATGTCTACCTGCACTCCCTGATCGAGGGCGTGTTCGGCACTATCTGCTGGTCCGATCGCCTCAAGGGCGATATCTGGCCGCGCGTCGAGCGCATGCTCCGCGCCGCCATCGACACCCTGCGGCTGTCGCCGCAACTGCGGACGCCGCAGGCCGCTTGACCCCCTGGACGCGGCCGACCCGTTAGCCCGCGTCCCGATGCCGCGCCGGCCGCCGCCACGCCAGGCCGTGCCCCTACAATCCGGCCATGACCCTCAAGCAACTCGAAGCCTTCTACTGGGCCGCCACCTGCGCCAGTTTCGCCGTGGCGGCCGAGCGCCTGCACCTGTCGGTGTCGTCACTGTCCAAGCGCATCGCCGAACTCGAGGACGCATTGGGGCGGCCGCTGTTCGACCGCAGCGGCCACAAGGCCGTGCTGACCGACGCCGGCCAGCGGCTGCTGCCGCAGGCGCGCGAACTGCTGGCCGCGGCCGACCAGATTCGCGCCTCCCTGGCGGAAACCCCGGTCCTGCGCGGCCGCTGCCGTTTCGGCGTGGGCGAACTGACCGCGCTCACCTGGCTGCCGCGCCTGATCGGCGTGGTGCGCGCCGCCTATCCCGAACTGGTGCTGGAACCCTACGTGGACATCGGCCAGGTGCTGGAGCAGCGGGTCGCCGACGGCGAACTGGACTTCGCCGTCATCGCCGGGCGTTCCTCGCGGCCCAACATCGCTTCCGCGCCGATCGGCGAAGCCGCGTTCGCCTGGGTCGCCGCGCCCGCCGTGCTCGAGGGCGACACCCGCATGTCGCCGGCATTGCTGGCGCGGTTGCCGCTGGTGACCTTGCCGCCGGGCGCCGGCACCACGCGCATCATCGACGACTGGCTGGCCGGGCGCGACGTGGCCGGCGAGCGCCTGTGCTGCAACAACTGGGGCGCCATTGCCGGCCTGCTGATCGAGGGCACCGGCGTCGGCCTGCTGCCCAGCCACTGGGCGCAGGCCTTGCAGGCGGAAGGCAGCCTGTGCGTGCTGCACTGCGAGCCGGCGCCGGCGGCGCTGCCGTATTCATTCCAGTACCGGCGCGACGACGCCCGGCCGCTGGTCGCCAGATTGCGTGAAGCGGTGCTGGAGGCGGTGGATTTCTCGGCGCCCTGCCGGTTGCCCTGAAGGATCGACGTCGTTCCGTCCGCAAGGCGGTCGTCCGGGACCAGGGGCGGGCGCCTGGCGGCCGCCGCTCTATACAATCGCCGCGCGCCTGGCGCAGAATCCAACAAGAACGTGCGCAACGGGGGGATGGGCCCGGCGATGCAGCACGGCTCGGGGTCTGTTCCCTCATTGCCGGGCGGCGTGCCGTCGGCGCGCGGGGAAGCAGGCCGCCTGAATCGACGGAGATCATTCATGCGTAAACTCTGCCTCGCCATGGCCATGGCGGGAATGCTGGCCAGCGGGCTGGCCCACGCCCAATCGACCCTGCGGGTCGGCCTGCAGGACGACCCGGACGTGCTCGATCCGACCCGCGCCCGCACCTTTGTCGGCCGCATCGTGTTCGCCTCGCTGTGCGACAAGCTGGTCGACATCACGCCGGACCTGAAGTTCGTGCCGCAGCTGGCCCAGTCCTGGAGCACCAGCCCGGACAACAAGACCCTGACGTTCAAGCTGCGCACCGATGCCGTGTTCCATGACGGCACGCCGATCGACGCCGCTGCCGTCAAGGCCAACCTGGACCGCGCCCGCACGCTGCCCGACAGCAACCGCAAGAGCGAACTGGCCACCGTGGCCAGCGTCGACGCGCCCGACGCCGGCACCGTGGTGCTGCACCTGTCCGAACCCGACGCCTCGCTGCTGTCGCAACTGTCCGACCGGGCCGGCATGATGATCTCGCCCGCCTCGTTCGACAAGGACCCCGGCGGCAAGCCGGTTTGCTCCGGCCCGTACCAGTTCAAGGAGCGGGTGCAGAACGACCGCATCGTGCTCGAGAAATTTCCCAAGTACTGGGACGCCGCCAACTACCACTTCGACCGCGTGGTGTTCACGCCGATCCCCGACAACACCGTGCGCCTGAACAACCTGCGCGCCGGCGACCTCGACATCATCGAACGCGTGGCGCCCAGCGATGCCAAGGCGGTCAAGGACGACGCCAACCTGCGCCTGGCGCCGGTCACGGGCCTGGGCTTCCAGTCGATTTCGGTCAACCTGGGCAACGGCGCGCGCGCCAACAACCCGCTGGCCAAGGACAAGCGCGTGCGCCAGGCGCTCGATCTGGCCATCGACCGCGACGTGCTCAACCAGGTCATCGGCGAAGGCCAGTACCAGCCGGCCTACCAGCCGTTCCCGCCGGCCAGCTTCGCCTACAACAAGTCGTTCGAGCACGCCGGCCGCGATCCCAGGAAGGCCCAGGCCCTGCTCAAGGAAGCGGGCTTCGACCGCGTCAAGTTCGAGATCACCTTCGGCAACAACACTACCATGCAACAGGTGTTCGAGCTGGTGCAGGCCATGGGCGCCGAAGCCGGCTTCGACATCACCCTGCGTCCGGTGGAGTTCGCCTCGCTGCAATCGTCGCTGGCCCGCGGTGACTTCGAAGTCGGGCAGAGCGGCTGGTCGGGCCGGGTCGATCCCAGCGGCAACATCCACCAGTACCTGAGCTGCAAGGGCAACCTGAACGACGGCAAGTTCTGCGACCCTCAGGCCGACAAGCTGCTCAACGACGCCCGCGCCGAGCCGGACACGGCCAAGCGCCGCGCCCTGTACGACCAGGTGCTGTCGGTGATGCAGGACCAGCGTCCCATCGTCTACCTGTTCTATCTGCCGTGGACCTTCGGCACGCAGAAGAAGCTGGAAGGCTTCGTGCCGTATCCCGATGGCCTGATTCGCCTGAAGGGCGTCACCCTGGCCGGGAAGTAGCATCGAGCCAGACACGGGACCCGGTTGCGGGTCCCGTTTTTACTTGTCTCTCGCGGCCGCCGGCCTCGCGCCGTCCGCAACAGGATCGCACCATGATGTTTACGACTCGCCCGGAAATCCTCGGCACCTTTGGTGTCGTGACGTCCACCCATTGGCTGGCCAGCTCGGCCGGCATGTCGCTGCTGGAGCGCGGCGGCAACGCGTTCGACGCCTGTGTCGCCTCGGCCTTCGTGCTGCAGGTGGTCGAGCCCCACCTGGTCGGCCCGGCCGGCGAAGTGCCGGCGGTGTTCTATTCCGCCCGCACCGGCCGCGTCGAAGTGCTGTGCGGCCAGGGCGCCACGCCCGCCGCCGCCACGCTCGAGCGCTACCGCGCCGAAGGCCTCGCGCTGATCCCCGGCAACGGCCTGCTGGCCACCGTGATCCCCGGCGCCTTCGATGCCTGGATGCAGCTGCTGCGCGACCACGGCACGATGCGCGTGCGCGACGTGCTGGAACCCGCCATCTACTACGCCGAACACGGCCACGCGCTGATGCCGCGTATCTCCAACACCATCGCCGGCCTGAAGGACTTCTTCCAGGCCCACTGGCCCACCACCGCGCAGGTCTACCTGCCCGGCGGCAACGTGCCCGAGGCCCGCAAGCTGTTCCGCAACCCGGCGCTGGCCGCCACCTGGACCCGCGTGCTGCGGGAAGCGGAACAGGCCGGCGCCGACCGCGAGCGCCAGATCGAGGCGGCCCGCGACGCCTTCTACCGCGGCTTCGTGGCCGAGGCCATCGACAGGTTCGCGCGCGGCAACGAGGTCATGGACGAAAGCGGCCAGCGCCATCGCGGCGTGATCACCGCCGACGACCTGGCCGGCTGGTCGGCCAGCTACGACCAGCCCGCCACCTATGACTACCACGGCTACACCGTGGCCAAGGCGGGCGCCTGGAGCCAGGGGCCGGTATTCCTGCAGACCCTGGCGCTGCTCAAGGACATGGACCTGGCCGGCGTCGGCCCGACCAGCGCCGAGTTCGTGCACCGCGTCACCGAAGCCATGAAGCTGGCCTTCGCCGACCGCGAGGCCTACTACGGCGATCCCGCCTTCGTCGACGTGCCGCTGGCGCAACTGCTGTCCGACGAGTACAACGACGCGCGCCGCGCCCTCATCGGCGAGCAGGCCTCGCAGGACCTGCGGCCCGGACAGATCCCCGGTTTCGAGGCGCAGGTGGCGCGCGTGATGGACACCCTGCAGCGGCTGTCCAAGGTGTCGGCCCCCGGCAGCGCGACCAACGAACCGACGCTGGCCGACATGCGCGCCTCGGTCAAGCGCGGCGACACCACCCACGTCGACGTCATCGACCGCTGGGGCAACATGATCTCGGCCACGCCGTCGGGCGGCTGGTTCCAGTCCTCGCCGGTGATCCCGGAACTGGGCTTCGGCCTGAACACCCGCGCCCAGATGTTCTGGCTGGAGGAGGGGCTGCCGGGCACGCTGGCGCCGGGCAAGCGTCCGCGCACCACGCTGACGCCGTCGCTGGCGCTGCGCGAGGGCCGGCCCTATCTCGCATTCGGCACGCCGGGCGGCGACCAGCAGGAGCAATGGCAACTGCTGTTCTTCCTGCGCCACGCGCACCACGGCCTGAACCTGCAGGAAGCCATCGACCTGCCGATGTCGCACACCATGCATTTCCCCACCTCGTTCTACCCGCGCGACCGCAAGCCGGGGCACCTGGCGGTGGAAAGCGGCTTCGGCGCCGAGACCATTGCCGCGCTGCGCGCCCGCGGCCACCAGATCGAGGAAGTGCCGCAATGGTCGGTCGGCCGCCTGACCGCCGCCTCGCGCGACGCCGACGGCCTGCTGCACGCGGCCGCCACGCCGCGCCTGATGCAGGCCTACGCGGTCGGCCGCTGAGCCTCGTGCCGGCGCGCCCGCCCGGCGCGCGCCGGCACGGTTGCGGCGATTTGCCGCCATGGGCTATCTTTTGCCCATGACGCCTATCCAGCAGAGCCCGGCGAGCGGGGCTCCTCCCCTGACGGGACACGAACCCCTCTTCATCGTCCTGAACACCGGCTCCGGGCGCGGCGACGCGCAAGCGCTGCAGGACATCATCCGCCGCGTGCTCGACGAGGCCGGCCGCCGCTTCCAGCTGATGCCGGTCGACGATCCGTCGCGCCTGGTCGCCACCGCGCGCGAGGCGGTGGCCCTGGCGCGCGAGGCCGGCGGCATCGTGGTCGCGGCCGGCGGCGACGGCACGCTCAACGCCGTCGCCGGCCAGGTGCTGGGGCAGGGCGTGCCGTTCGGCATCCTGCCGCAAGGCACCTTCAATTACTTCGGCCGCCGCTACGGCATCTCGCAGGACACCGAAGCCGCGCTGCGCGGCCTGCTGGGCGGCGAGCTGCGGCCGGTGCAGGTCGGCCTGCTCAACGGCCGCCTGTTCCTGGTCAATGCCAGCCTGGGCCTGTACCCGCAACTGCTCGAAGACCGCGAAGCCTACAAGCAGCGCTTCGGCCGCAGCCGCCTGGTGGCGCTGTGGTCCGGGCTCGTGACGCTGATGCGCGCGCCGCGCCAGCTCAGCCTGCGGCTCGACTACGAAGGCCGCGTGCGCGACCTGCGTTCGCCAACGCTGGTGGTGGGCAACAATCGCCTGCAACTGGAGCATATCGGCATCGATCCCGCCGAACTGGACCGCGGCCACCTGGTGGCCATGGCGGCGCGGCCGGTCGGCACGCTGGCGCTGTACGGTCTGTTGCTGCGCGGCCTGTTCAGCCGGCTGGGCGAGGCCGAGCACGTCGTCAGTTTCGCCTTCGACCGTCTGATGGTCTCGATCCGTGGGCGCCGCCGCGTCAAGGTCGCCATGGACGGCGAAATATCCTGGATGGACACCCCGCTGGAATTCAAGGTGTCCGACACGCCTCTGCCGCTGGTGGTGCCGGTCGCCGCCCCGGAAGAGGGGCGGCCATGACGCGCATCCTGCAGTTCTCCGACACCCACTTCGGCACCGAGCGCAAGCCGGTGGTCGAGGCCGCGCTGGACCTGGCCCGATCACTTTCACCCGAATTGGTCGTGATCAGCGGCGACATCACCCAGCGCGCGCGGCGCGGCCAGTTCGCCGCCGCCCGCAAGTTCATCGAGCGCCTGTCGCTGCCGGTGCTGGCGGTGCCGGGCAATCACGACATTCCGCTCTTCAACCTGTTCGCGCGGGCGCTCAATCCTTACGGCAACTACAAGCGCGCGCTCGGCGCCGTGCTCGAGCCGGTCTATGAATCCGACGGGCTGCTGGCCATCGGCGTCAACACCACGCGGCCCCGCCGCCGCAAGGACGGCGAGATTTCCGATGCGCAGATCGCGCGCGTGGCGCAGCGCCTGCGCCAGGCCAGGCCGGGGCAGTTGCGGGTGGTGGTGGCGCATCACCCGATGCGCGCCAAGGTCGAATCCGATCACTCCAACCTGCTGATCGGCCGCCAACGTGCGCTGGCCGCCTGGGCCCAGGCCGGGATCGACCTGATCCTGGGGGGGCATATCCACCTGCCCTACGTGCTGCCCGCCAGCGTCGACCCGGCCGTGGCCGCCGGCTGGGTGGTGCAGGCCGGCACCGCATGCTCGCGCCGGGTGCGGGGCAATATCCCCAATTCGGTCAACCTGATCAGTTGCGAAACCACGGGCGATACGCGCGTCTGCCACGTGGAGCGCTGGGACTACGCCGCTGGCGCCCACGCTTTCGTGCCGGCCGACAGGACGCTGGTCACGACGGCTGGCGGCGATGGCCAGGCCGGCCTGCCGGCGGGGGCGCGATGACCGATTCCTGCGCGGCTGGGGTGGCGTCTCACGCGCTGCTCCTGTTCATGCTGGCGCCGCCGGGCATCGCGCTCGTGGCGGTGTTGCTGGCGCGGGCCTATGTCCGGGCCGCGCCAGCGGCCCGCCTGGCTGGCTTCGCCGGCGCGGTCGCCCTGGCCTGCGCCGTCTTCCTGTCGCTGGCCGCGGCCGTGACGCGACCGGGCGTGGTGGTCGAGTTCGATAGCGCCCTGGCAGGCGCCCTGAGCATGTCGATGGCGGATTCCGTGCTGTGGCTGCTGTCGTGGTTCACCACCCTGGGCGATCGCAGCCTGTTGACGGTGCTGGCCATCGCGATGACGGTCGCATTGCTGTGGCACCGGCAGTGGCGCCTGGCTGCTTTCTGCGCCATTGCCACCGGCGGCGGCGGGGCGCTCAACCGGCTGCTCAAGCACGGCTTCGAGCGCGTCCGCCCCGAACATGACCACGGTTTCGCGACGGCATTGGGCTGGAGTTTCCCCAGCGGGCATGCCTCGGCGGCCATGGCGGTGTACGGCGCGGCGTGTTACCTGGCCTGGCGTCTCGCGCCTCAGGCCTGGCGGTTGCCAGGCGTGGCGCTGGCCGCCGCGCTGATCATGGCGATCGGGTTGAGCCGGGTCCTGTTGCAGGTGCACTTCGCCAGCGACGTGGCGGCGGGTTTTGCCATCAGCTTCGCCTGGCTGGCCATTTGCGTGGCCGTGACGGAACGGGCGAGCGCTTCAGCGCGGCGGGAGCAGCGCATCCAGTAGGCGCGCGTCGGTTCCGCGGATATCCCGCGACCTCAGCGCGGCGCAGGCATAGCGGCCGCCGGCGGTGGCGATCGCCTGGTCGAGCCGGCGCGCCCGGTCCGGTGGCGGGGGTTCCAGGTCGACGATCAGCTTGCCGGCCACGGGCGCGGTCACTTCGCCGTCGCTGAAGCGCTCCAGGGTGCGGTCGATCTCGCGTTCGCGCGGCAGCGCCAGCACGATGGTGTCCGACTCGGCCAGGGCTTCACGCGCCGAGGTGGCCAGGGTCGCGCTGCCGCGGAAGTCCTCGCAGCGGTCCGGGTCGATGTCATAGACGGTCAGGGCGATATCGGGCTCGGCCGCCAGCAGCCGCCGCGCCGCCTGGGTGCCGGTGCGCCCCATTCCCACGATGCTGATGCGCAGGCTCATGGCTTGGGCACCGACCAGGTGCTGACGATATGGGCCAGCGGTTCGCCGCCGCCGGCCGCGGTCAGGATGACCTCGCCCGCCGACAGGCGGCCCACCTTGAGCAGCCGGGCGTCGGCGTGGACCGCCCCGGCCGGGCTCTTGCGCAGGAAGTTGATGGTCAGGCTGGCGGTGACGGCATGGGCCTGTCCGGTGGCGCCGACCACCGCGGCATACATGGCCAGGTCGGCCAACCCCATCAGCATCGGGCCCGCGACGATCCCGCCCAGGCGCTGGTGGCTGTCGCGCGCGGGCAGGACGGCGAGGGCGGTGCCGCGGCCGATCCGTTGCACCTCGATGCCCAGCAACAGGGAAAAGGGATGCTGTTCGGCCAGCAATAGCTGGAAGTCGGCCAGGCTGATCAGTGGCGCCTCGGCCTGGGCGCAGGGCAGGGTGGTGGAGGTCATCGTTGTTCCAGCGCGTGGCAATAATGATCCAGCAGGACGTCGGCCTGCTGGCCCAGGGATTTCAGGCGGCGGGTGTGCAACAGCAACAACAGCCCGATGAGGTAGGTGAAGACGTTCATCTGCTCGACCTGCACCGCGCCGGCGGCCCAGGACTTGGTGCGGGCCAGCGCCTGGCCCAGCACGTCGACGCATTGGCGCAGCCGGCCGTTCAGCTGTTCGTCCATGTCGCGGCCCAGGCCGCGCGGCCCCAGGCCCTGGAACAGGTACAGCCCGAGCGAGAAATCGGTGCGGCGCTCGGCGTAGTAGCCGAAAAAGGCCAGGATGGCCTGGCGCGCCGCGGCAGCGGGGGCGCAGTCGGCGGTCGCCGCCCGCAGATGCGCATGCAGGCGCTGCAACGATTCGTCCAGCAAGGCGCCGTACAGGATTTCCTTGCCGGCGAACCAGGGATATATCGCGCCCGTGGTGCAACCGGCTTCCTTGGCGATCGCGCGGATGGTGGTCTTTTCGAGGCCGTCACGCTCGAATACGCGCTGCGCGGCGTCCAGGATCATCTGGCGGCGCAGGGCGCTCAGTCGTTCGTTGCGGTCAGCGCGCGGAGTTGAGGTAGGCATCGGCAGCCAGGGGATTGAGATGTTGTTAAATAATATCGACGATTTATTTAAATAACAACGTTATTAGAGACATCGCCAACAGGCCACGCAAGGGCGCGGGCCGGCGGGACGGCAGGGCCTCAACCGGACGCTGGCGGACCGGGGGAAATCGTTCAAAAGAAATAAGGGCGGTATCAGCGAATTATTGGGGTCAGGGCTGAAAGTCGCGTGAATACGTGATCGTTTGCAAAATTCAGGGTTAGCCCTAGCGGGATTGGTCTGATGTTGCAATATCCCAACAAGGCTGTCGCAAACCTGCACTTTTCTGGTGTCTACCATAGCCAGCCCCCCTGATTTTTGATGCAATAGCGTCAACTTCCCTTCGCGGAGTTAGGGGGGCGGCAGGCTGGTTTGCTGGATTGCTGCTCTTGTCACTCAAATCAACGGAGATTTCTTAAATGAAAAAGACTCTGCTCGCTGCCGCCCTGCTCGCCGGTTTCGCCGGTGTCGCCCAGGCAGAAACGTCTGTCACCCTGTACGGCATCATCGACACGGGTATCGGCTACAACAAGATCAGCGGTGCTGGCGATGCCAACGGCAGCCGTATCGGCATGATCAACGGCGTTCAGAACGGTTCGCGTTGGGGCCTGCGTGGTTCGGAAGATCTGGGTGACGGCCTGCGCGCTGTTTTCCAACTGGAATCGGGTTTCAACTCGGGTAACGGCAACTCCGCTCAAGACGGTCGTCTGTTCGGTCGCCAAGCCACCGTCGGTCTGGCCAGCGACAGCTGGGGCCAACTGGACTTCGGTCGTCAAACCAACATCGCCTCGAAGTACTTCGGTTCGATCGATCCGTTCGGCGCCGGCTTCAACGTCGCCAACATCGGCACCGGCATGAGCGCTGCCAACACCGCTCGCTACGACAACATGGTCATGTACCAAACCCCGTCGTTCAGCGGCTTCCAGTTTGGCGTTGGCTACTCGTTCAGCGCTGATGATCGCAACACCGACGCTCGTCGTTCGGGCTTCCGCACCGCCGACAACGTCCGTGCCATCACGACCGGTCTGCGTTACGTCAACGGCCCGTTGAACGTGGCTCTGTCCTACGACCAACTGAAGGCTTCGAACAAGCAGTTCCAAGACGAAGTCGACGCCACCCCGCGTTCGTACATGATCGGCGGTAGCTACGACTTCGAAGTCGTGAAGCTGGCTCTGGCCTACGCTCGCACGACCGATGGCTGGTTCACCACGTCGAATCCGTCGGGTGCTTCGGGCACGCTGGCCAACGGCAATGACCTGGGCTTCACCAACAACTCGTTCGCTGATGGCTTCAAGGCCAACTCGTACATGCTGGGTCTGTCGGCCCCGATCGGCGGTGCTTCGAGCCTGTTCGGTTCGTGGCAACGTGTCGATCCGTCGAACGACAAGCTGACGGGCGACGACGCCACGATGAACGTGTACTCGCTGGGCTACACCTACGACCTGTCCAAGCGTACCAACCTGTACGCCTACGGTTCGTACTCGAAGAACTACGCCTTCAACGATGGCGTCAAGGCGACCGCCGTCGGCGTCGGCCTGCGTCACCGCTTCTAATCGAAAGCAGGGCGCAAGTCCTGCCTCGATTCGTAGTGCATGAGCGGGCTTCGGCCCGTTCATATGAAGCCACCCTCCGGGGTGGCTTTTTTTATGTCCGAAATGTCTGCTTTTTTAAGCGACAGGTCCGCGCGCATGGCGGTGCGTGCGGGCGGGTGTCGTGTGTCGTCGCGAGGTGTGCGCGATCAGCGGCGAAGGGGGGGGTGAATGGTGTCGCGCGTGGCCGCTGTGCGGGCGTTTTGTGGTACTGGCGGCGCGGGCGTGGAGCGATTGCAGTAAGCTGTTTGCTTCCCGTCAAAGATTGCGATTGTTCCACTGGAGAAATGCAGTCTTTCACCCGCTGTTCACGCTACAGAGTTCAGCCGGAAGTAACCGCGCGAATGCTACAATCCTAAGGTTTGCGCATTTGACGGACGCCTGAATGAACCTGCAACAGTATTTCCCCGTCCTGCTGTTTATCGTAGTGGCCACCCTTATCGGGTTCGCGCTTCTGACGGCCGGCTCCCTCCTTGGCCCGCGGCGTCCCTACGCCGAGAAGCTATCCCCCTATGAGTGCGGCTTCGAAGCGTTCGAAGACGCGCGCATGAAGTTTGACGTGCGCTACTACCTGGTGGCGATCCTGTTCATTCTTTTCGACCTGGAAATCGCGTTCCTGTTCCCGTGGGCCATCGCCCAGGGCACGGTTGGAATCGTCGGCTTCTGGACGGTCATGGTTTTCCTCGCCGTGTTGACCGTCGGCTTCATCTACGAATGGAAAAAGGGCGCGCTGGACTGGGAATGACCCTCCGGGTTATTTCATCACCGCACGCTATCAGAGACGAATATGGCTATAGACGGCATTCTCAAGCAAGGGTTCATCACAACCAGCGCCGACAAGTTCCTTAACTGGGCGAAAACCGGCTCCATGTGGCCCATGACCTTCGGCCTGGCCTGTTGCGCGGTCGAGATGATGCACGCGGGCGCGGCCCGCTACGACCTGGACCAGTTCGGCATCATCTTCCGTCCCAGCCCGCGCCAGTCCGACCTGATGATCGTGGCCGGCACGCTGTGCAACAAGATGGCGCCGGCGCTGCGCAAGGTCTACGACCAGATGCCCGAACCGCGCTGGGTGGTGTCGATGGGCTCCTGTGCCAATGGTGGCGGTTACTACCACTACTCGTATTCCGTGGTGCGCGGCTGCGATCGCATCGTACCGGTAGACGTCTACGTGCCGGGCTGCCCGCCCACGGCCGAGGCGCTGGTCTACGGCTTGCTGCAGATGCAGAACAAGATCCGTCTGACCAACACGATTGCGCGCTGAGTTTGCGCACCGGTCCGCGGCCGCCGCAAACGCCGCCGCAGGACCCCGCGAAACAGCGTATCGGTTCACCTAAGCGTACAAGATGATGACCAGGCTCGAAACCCTGAAAAACAATTTGCAGACCACCCTCGGCGCGGACATCGCGCTGACCGAGGCGCTGGGCGAGCTGACGCTCGAAGTGCCCGCGGAGCAGTGGTTCTCCGTCTGCAACAAGCTGCGCACCGAAGCCGGCCTGCGCTTCGAAATCTGTATCGACCTCTGTGGCGTCGACTACCTCACCTGGGGCAACGGCACGCGCCAGCTGCCCGAGGAAACCAACGCCAAGGTGCACCGCGCGCGCTTCGCCGTGGTCGCGCACCTGCTGTCGGTCGAGAACAACTGGCGCCTGCGCGTGCGCACCTGGGCGCCGGACGACGAGTTCCCGATGGTCGCCTCGCTGATGGAATGCTGGCCGGCCGTGGGCTGGTTCGAGCGCGAGGCGTTCGACCTGTACGGCATCGTCTTCGAAGGCCACCCGGACCTGCGCCGCATCCTGACCGACTACGGCTTCATCGGCCACCCGTTCCGCAAGGACTTCCCGCTCTCCGGCACCGTCGAAATGCGCTACGACCCGGAACAGAAGCGCGTCATTTACCAGCCCGTCACGATCGACCCGCGCGAGATCACGCCGCGCGTGGTGCGCGAAGACACCTACGGCTTGGGACGTTGAATCATGGCAGAAATCAAGAACTACACGCTCAACTTCGGCCCGCAGCACCCGGCCGCCCACGGCGTGCTGCGCCTGGTGCTCGAGCTGGACGGCGAAGTCATCCAGCGCGCCGACCCGCACATCGGCCTGCTGCACCGCGCCACTGAAAAGCTGGCCGAGCACAAGACCTACATCCAGGCGCTGCCCTACATGGACCGCCTGGACTACGTGTCCATGATGTGCAACGAGCACGCCTACGTCATGGCCATCGAGAAGCTGCTGGGCGTCGAAGCCCCGCTGCGCGCGCAGTACATCCGCGTGATGTTCGACGAGATCACGCGCCTCCTGAACCACCTGATGTCGCTGGGTTCGCACGCGCTGGACGTGGGCGCCATGGCGGTGTTCCTGTACGCCTTCCGTGAACGCGAAGACCTGATGGACTGCTACGAAGCGGTCTCGGGCGCGCGCATGCACGCGGCCTACTACCGTCCGGGCGGCGTCTACCGCGACCTGCCGGACACCATGCCGCAGTACGGCGAGACCAGCAAATACCGTGGCGAGAAGGAAGTGCGCGTCATGAACGACGCGCGTTCGGGCTCGCTGCTGGACTTCATCGAAGACTTCACCAACCGCTTCCCCGCCTGCGTCGACGAGTACGAAACCCTGCTCACCGACAACCGTATCTGGAAGCAGCGTCTGGTCGGCATCGGCGTGGTCGATCCCGACCGCGCCAAGGCGCTGGGCTTCACCGGCCCGATGCTGCGTGGCTCGGGCGTGGCCTGGGACCTGCGCAAGATGCAGCCCTACGAAGTCTACGACCTGCTCGATTTCGATATCCCCGTCGGCGTCAACGGCGACTGCTACGACCGCTACCTGGTCCGCATCGCCGAAATGCGCGAGAGCAACCGCATCATCCGCCAGTGCGTGGAATGGCTGCGCAACAACCCGGGCCCGGTCATGATCGAGAACCACAAGATCGCCCCGCCCAAGCGCACCGCCATGAAGACCAACATGGAAGAGCTGATCCACCACTTCAAGCTCTTCACGGAAGGTTTCCACGTGCCCCCGGGCGAAGCGTTTGCTTCGGTGGAGCATCCCAAGGGCGAGTTCGGCATCTACCTGGTGTCGGACGGCGCCAACAAGCCGTACCGCCTGAAGATTCGGGCCCCCGGCTTTGCCCACCTGCAATCGCTGGACGAAATGTCGCGCGGTCACATGATCGCCGACGCCGTCACCATCATTGGTACGCAGGACATCGTTTTCGGCGAGATCGATCGCTGATCCGCCAGACAGTCACGAGCACGCCCGCATAACCCGGATTCAAACTATGCTGCTTTCCGAACAGGCCTACCAGAAAATCGACCGAGAACTCGCCAAGTTCCCGGCCGACCAGCGGCAGTCCGCCATCATGGCCTCTCTTGCCATCGCGCAGGAAGAGAAGGGCTGGTTGGCTACCGACATCATCGAAGATGTAGCGAACTACATCGGCGTCCCGCCCATCGCGGTGCAGGAAGTCGCCACCTTCTACAACATGTTCGACGTCAAGCCCGTCGGCAAGACCAAGATCGCGGTCTGCACCAACCTGCCCTGTGCCTTGCGCGACGGCGAACGTGCGGGTGACTACCTCAAGCGCAAGCTGGGCGTGGACTATCGCGAAACCACCGCCGACGGCCAGTTCACCCTGGTCGAGGGCGAGTGCATGGGCGCCTGCGGCGATTCCCCCGTGCTGATCGTGAACAACAAGCATATGTGCGTGCGCATGACCGAAGAGAAGCTGGACGCGCTGGTCGCGGCCCTCAAGGCGCAAGGAGAGTCGGCATGAACGCGCCGGACATCTACAAGCAGTTCGCGCAGGGCCTGGAGCCCAACCCGCTGAACGACCTGTCCAATTCGATGTGCCTGCACGGCCGTCACATCAAGCCGCAGATCATGGCCGACGTCGACGGCGCCAACTGGCGCCTGGCCGACTACGTCAAGCGCGGCGGCTACGAAGCCCTGCGCAAGATCCTCACCACCGGCATGAAGCCGGAAGACGTGATCGCCGAAGTCAAGGCGTCGGGCCTGCGCGGCCGCGGCGGCGCGGGCTTCCCGACCGGCCTGAAGTGGAGCTTCATGCCGCGCGCCTTCCCGGGCCAGAAGTACCTCGTCTGCAACTCGGACGAAGGCGAACCGGGCACGTTCAAGGATCGCGACATCCTGCGCTTCAACCCGCACATCGTGATCGAAGGCATGGCGATCGCCGCCTACGCGATGGGCATCAGCGTCGGCTACAACTACATCCACGGTGAAATCTTCGAAGTCTACGAGCGCTTCGAAGAGGCCCTGGAAGAGGCGCGCGCCGCCGGTTTCCTGGGCGACAGGATCCTGGGTTCGGAATTCAACTTCCAGCTGCACGCGTTCCACGGCTATGGCGCCTACATCTGTGGCGAGGAAACCGCGCTGCTGGAATCGCTGGAAGGCAAGAAGGGCCAGCCGCGCTTCAAGCCGCCGTTCCCGGCCAGCTTCGGCCTGTACGGCAAGCCCACCACCATCAACAATACCGAAACCTTCGCGGCGGTGCCCTGGATCATCCGCAACAGCGGCCAGGCCTACCTCGAAGTCGGCAAGCCCAACAACGGCGGCACCAAGCTGTTCTCGATCACCGGCGACGTCGAGCGTCCCGGCAACTACGAGATCCCGCTGGGCACCCCGTTCTCGACCCTGCTGGAACTGGCGGGCGGCATGCGCGGCGGCAAGAAGCTCAAGGCCGTGATCCCGGGCGGTTCGAGCGCCCCGGTGCTGCCGGCCGACATCATGATGGAAACCACGATGGACTACGACGCCATCGCCAAGGCGGGTTCCATGCTGGGTTCGGGCGCCGTGATCGTCATGGACGAGACGCGCTGCATGGTCAAGTCGCTGCTGCGCCTGTCGTATTTCTATTTCGAGGAAAGCTGCGGCCAGTGCACGCCGTGCCGCGAAGGCACCGGCTGGCTGTACCGCATGGTGCACCGCATCGAAAACGGCCACGGCCGTCCGGAAGATCTGGACATGCTGGACAACGTGGCGGGCAACATCATGGGCCGCACCATCTGCGCCCTGGGTGACGCCGCCGCCATGCCCGTGCGTGGCTTCCTCAAGCATTTTCGCGACGAATTCGCGCACCACATCGAGCACAAGTCGTGTGTGGTTCCGCAATATCTGTAGGTCTCAGGAACAGCAATGGTTGAACTAACCGTCGACGGCAATACGGTAGAAGTGCCCGAGGGCAGCATGGTGATGCATGCGGCCCAGAAAGTCGGGCTTTACGTGCCGCATTTCTGCTACCACAAGAAACTGTCCATCGCGGCCAACTGCCGCATGTGCCTGGTCGAAGTGGAAAAGGCGCCCAAGGCGCTGCCCGCCTGCGCCACCCCCGTGACGAACGGCATGGTCGTGCACACCTGCTCCGAGAAGGCTCGCGCCGCTCAGAAGTCGGTGATGGAATTCTTGCTCATCAATCACCCGCTCGACTGCCCGATCTGCGATCAGGGCGGCGAATGCCAGCTGCAGGACCTGGCCGTGGGCTACGGCGGCTCTTCCTCGCGTTACCAGGAAGAAAAGCGCGTGGTGTTCCACAAGGACCTGGGCCCGCTGGTTTCCGCCGAGGAAATGAGCCGCTGCATCCACTGCACCCGCTGCGTGCGCTTCGGCCAGGAAATCGCCGGCGTCATGGAACTGGGCATGCTGGGCCGCGGCGAGCACTCCGAAATCACCTCGTTCGTGGGCCGCTCGATCGAATCCGAACTGTCGGGCAACATGATCGACATCTGTCCGGTGGGCGCGCTGACCTCCAAGCCCTTCCGCTACAGCGCCCGCACCTGGGAACTGGCCCGTCGCCGTTCGGTCAGCCCGCACGACAGCCTGGGCGCCAACCTGGTGGTCCAGGTCAAGGGCGACCGCGTCATGCGCGTGGTGCCGTTCGAGGACGAAGCCATCAACGAATGCTGGATCAGCGACCGCGACCGCTTCTCGTACGAAGGCCTGAACAGCGAAGACCGCCTGGCCGCGCCGATGATCAAGGGCGCCGACGGCAAGTGGCAGGAAGCCTCCTGGGCCGACGCCCTGGCTGCCGTGGCCCAGGGCCTGTCGCGCGTGCGTGACAGCTTTGGCGCCGGCCAGATCGGCGCCCTGGCGTCGGAATACGCCACCACCGAGGAATACGCGCTGCTGGGCCGCCTGGTCCGCGCGCTGGGTTCCGAGAACATCGATTTCCGCCTGCGCCAGACCGACCCGGCCTTCGACGCCGCGCTGACCGGCGCGCCGTGGCTGGGCATGCCCATCGCCGAACTCGACAACCTGGACCGCGTCCTGGTGGTCGGCTCGTTCCTGCGCAAGGATCACCCGCTGATGGCCCAGCGCCTGCGCCAGGCCGCCAAGCGCGGCACGCAGATCCTGATGGTCGACAGTGCCGCCGACGATCCCCTGATGCCGGTCGCCGGCCGCCTCACCGTGGCCCCGTCCGAGCTGCCGCGCGCCCTGGCCGAAGTGGCCGTGGCCCTGGCGCAAGCCAAGGAAGCCGCGGTGCCGGCCGAGTTCGCCTCGGTCACCCCGGGCGAGAACGCCAAGATCATCGCCGCCAGCCTGGCGTCGGGCGCCAACACCGCCGTGCTGATGGGCAACCTGGCCGTGGCCAGCGCCCAGGCCTCGACCCTGGCCGCCAACGGCCGCGCCGTGGCCGACCTGGCCGGCGGCAAGTTCGGTTTCCTGACCTCCGGCGGCAACACCGTCGGTGGTTACCTGGCCGGCGCCATCCCGGGCAAGGGCGGCAAGAACGCCGCCGCCATGCTGGCCGAGCCGCTCAAGGCCTACGTGGTGCTGCACGCCGAGCCGCTGCTGGATGCCGACAATGGCCAGCAAGCCATCGCCGCGCTGCGCGGCGCGCAATTCGCCGTGGCCCTGACGCCTTACCGTTCGGCCGCCGCCGAATGGGCCGACGTCATGCTGCCGGTGGCGCCGTTCACCGAAACCTCGGGCACCTTCGTCAACGCCCAGGGCCTGGCCCAGAGCTTCAAGGGCACGGTCGCGCCTTTCGTCCAGACCCGTCCGGCCTGGAAGGTCCTGCGCGTGCTGGGCAACGTCCTGCACCTGGCTGGCTTCGATGACGAAACCTCCGAGTCCGTGCGCGATGCCGCGCTGGCCGGCGGCGTCGAAGGCCGCCTGTCCAACGACATCAAGGCCCCGCTGGGCCTGGGCCAGCCCCTGACCGGGCTGGAACGCGTCGCCGACGTGCCGATCTACCGCAGCGACGCCATGGTGCGCCGCTCGGAACCGCTGCAGGCCGCGCCGGCTTCGAAGAAGCCCGCCGCCCGCATGAACGGCAACACGCTCACCAGCCTGGGCCTGACCGCCGGCGTCAAGGTCCGCGTGACGGGCGGGCAGGGCGCTGTCGAGCTCGAAACCGTGCAGGACGACGCCGTGGCCGATCGCGCCGTGCGCATCGCCGCAGCCTTTGAAAATACCGCAGCCCTGGGTGGCGCATTTGGTCAACTCAGCGTGGAGCGTGCCTGATGGAATGGCTCAATGTTCTTGAAAGCCACGGAACGGCATTGCTCGGTCCGACGGTCTGGATGGTTCTCTGGACGATCATCAAGATCGTGGTCATCGCCGTGCCCATCATCCTGTGCGTCGCCTACCTGACGTACTGGGAGCGCAAGATGATCGGCGCCATGCACGTGCGCATGGGCCCGAACCGCGTCGGTTTCAAGGGGCTGCTGCAGCCGTTCGCCGACGTGTTCAAGCTGCTGACCAAGGAAGTCGTGGTCCCCAGCCAGGCCAACAAGGTGCTGTTCGTCGTGGCTCCCGTGGTCACGCTGATGCCGGCCCTGGCCGCCTGGGCGGTGGTGCCGTTCGGCCCCGACGTGGTCCTGGCCAACGTCAACGCCGGCCTGCTGTACATCATGGCCATCACGTCGATCGGCGTGTACGGCGTGATCGTCGCCGGCTGGGCCTCGAACTCGAAGTACGCGTTCCTGGGCGCGCTGCGCGCCTCGGCCCAGATGCTGTCGTACGAACTGGCCATCGGCTTCGTGCTGGTGACGGTGCTGCTGGTGTCCGGCAGCCTGAACATGTCCGAGATCGTGCATGTGCAGAACCGCGGCTGGTTCGCCGACAAGGGCCTGACGTTCCTGTCCTGGAACTGGCTGCCGCTGCTGCCGCTGTTCGTGATCTACGTGATCTCGGCCGTGGCCGAAACCAACCGCCACCCGTTCGACGTGGTGGAAGGCGAATCGGAAATCGTGGCCGGCCACATGGTCGAATACTCGGGCATGGCCTTCGCGCTGTTCTTCCTGGGCGAATACGCCAACATGATCCTGCTGTCGTGCATGGCCTCGATCATGTTCCTGGGGGGCTGGGCGTCGCCGATCGACATCGCGCCGCTGACCTGGATCCCGGGTTGGATCTGGCTCGGTCTCAAGACGTTCGTCGTGGTTTCGTTGTTCGTGTGGTTCCGCGCGTCGTTCCCGCGTTACCGCTACGACCAGATCATGCGTTTGGGCTGGAAGATCTTCATCCCGCTGACCGGTGTTTGGCTGGTCATTGTGGCGATCTGGATGCAGACGCCCTGGAACATTTGGCGCTAAGCCGCCAGGCAGAGGCAGGATATGGAAGCGATCAAAGATTTCTTCGGCAGCTTGATGCTGGCCGAACTGCTCAAGGGCATGCGCCTGACGGGCAAGTATTTCTTCAAGCGCAAGGTGACCTTGCGCTACCCGCAGGAAAAGACGCCGACCTCGGCGCGTTTCCGCGGCCTGCACGCGCTGCGCCGCTACCCCAATGGGGAAGAGCGCTGCATCGCGTGCAAACTGTGTGAAGCCGTGTGCCCCGCGCTGGCCATCACCATCGAGTCGGACCAGCGTGACGACGGCACCCGCCGCACCACGCGCTACGACATCGACCTGACCAAGTGCATTTTCTGCGGCTTCTGTGAGGAAAGCTGCCCCGTGGACTCGATCGTGGAAACGCACATCCACGAATACCACGGCGAAAAGCGCGGCGACCTGTATTTCACCAAAGACATGCTGCTCGCCGTGGGCGACCGCTACGAAGCCGAAATCGCCCGCCGCCGGGCCGAAGACGCTCCCTACCGTTGAGCCCAGGGTCCTGATCCATGACTTTTACCACTGTCCTGTTTTACATACTGGCCGCCGTGCTGGTGATCGCGGCGTTCCGCGTGATCACCGCGCGCAGCCCGGTCACCGCCGTCCTGCACCTGATCCTGGCGTTCGCCAACGCGGCCATGCTGTGGATGCTGCTGGGCGCCGAGTTCCTCGCGCTGCTGCTGGTGCTGGTGTACGTGGGCGCCGTGATGGTGCTGTTCCTGTTCGTCGTCATGATGCTCGACATCCGCATGGATGCGCTGCGCCAGGGCATGAAGACCTACCTGCCGCTGGGCCTGGTGATCGGCCTGGTGATGGTGCTGGAAATGGCCTTCGTGCTGGGTTCGACCTGGTACGGCGCGGGCCCGCAGGCCCCGGTCGCCGGCGACTACAACAATGCCCGCGCCCTCGGTGAAGCGATGTACACGCACTACATCTACGCCATCGAAGTCGGCGCCGCGCTGCTGCTGGTCGGCATGGTCGCCGCCATCGCGCTGACCCTGCGCCGCCGCCGCGACGTCAAGTACAACGACCCGGTCGCCGCCGTCCGCGTGCGCTCGAAGGACCGCTTCCGCATGGTGAGCATGCCCGCCCAGAGCGAGCGCGCCCAGGCCCAGAACGGCACCGCCGCGCCCGCCGCGCCCCAAGGAGAAAAACAATGACGCTGACGCTGGCCCATTACCTGATCCTGGGGGCGATCCTGTTCGCCATCGGGATCTTCGGCATCTTCCTGAACCGCCGCAACCTGATCATCCTGTTGATGTCCATCGAGCTGGTGCTCCTGGCCGTCAACATGAACTTCGTGGCGTTCTCCAGCTGGTTCGGCGACACCGCCGGCCAGGTGTTCGTGTTCTTCATCCTGACCGTGGCCGCCGCCGAAGCGGCGATCGGCCTGGCCATTTTGGTGCTGCTGTTCCGCAACCTGAACACGATCAACGTTGACGAACTCGATCGCCTGAAGGGCTGACGGGGTATTGGAAGAAAATGTCTAGCTCACCCAATCTCTACCTGCTCATCGCGCTGGCGCCGCTGGCCGGAGCAATCCTCGCGGGCCTTTTCGGCACCGGGTTCCTGGGCCGTCCGATCGGCCGTCGCGCCTCGCACGTCATCACCATCCTGGGCGTGCTCATCTCCGCCATCGGTTCGGTGGTGGTGCTGGGCGACGTGCTCAACGGCCTGCGCTTCGACGGCGCGGTCTACACCTGGAGCCTGATCGGCCAGACCAAGCTGGAAATCGGCTTCCTGATCGATCCGCTGTCGGCCATGATGATGGTCGTGGTGACCTCGGTGTCGCTGATGGTGCACATCTACACCATCGGCTACATGGCCGACGATCCCGGTTACCAGCGCTTCTTCTCGTACATCTCGCTGTTCACGTTCTCCATGCTGATGCTGGTGATGTCGAACAACATGGTGCAGCTGTTCTTCGGCTGGGAAGCGGTGGGCCTGGTGTCGTACCTGCTGATCGGTTTCTGGTACACCCGCCCGACCGCGATCTTCGCCAACATGAAGGCGTTCCTGATCAACCGCGTCGGCGACTTCGGCTTCGTCCTCGGCATCGGCCTGCTGTTCGCCTACGCCGGCACCATGCACTACGGTGAAGTGTTCGCCCAGGCCGACAAGCTGTCCAAGCTGACGCTGCCCGGTTCGGACTGGATGCTGCTGACCGTGGCCTGCATCTGCCTGTTCATCGGCGCCATGGGCAAGTCGGCGCAGGTGCCCCTGCACGCCTGGCTGCCCGACTCGATGGAAGGCCCGACCCCGATCTCCGCGCTGATCCACGCCGCCACCATGGTGACGGCCGGCATCTTCATGGTCGCGCGTTTCTCGCCGCTGTTCGAGCTGTCGGACACCGCGCTGTCGTTCATCATCGTGATCGGCGCCATCGGCGCGCTGTTCCTGGGCATCCTGGGCATCATCCAGAACGACATCAAGCGCGTGGTGGCGTATTCGACGCTGTCGCAGCTGGGCTACATGACCGTCGCGCTGGGCGCCTCGGCCTACTCGGTGGCGATCTTCCACCTGATGACGCACGCGTTCTTCAAGGCGCTGCTGTTCCTGGGCGCGGGCTCGGTCATCATCGGCATGCACCATGACCAGGACATCCGCAACATGGGCGGCCTGCGCAAGTACATGCCCATCACCTGGATCACCTTCCTCTTGGGCACGCTGGCCCTGGTCGGCACGCCGTTCTTCTCGGGTTTCTACTCGAAGGAACACATCATCGAAGCGGCCGGCGCCGCCCACGTCTGGGGCGCCAGCTTCGCCTACTACGCCACGCTGATCGGCGTGTTCGTGACCTCGCTGTACTCGTTCCGCGTGTACTTCCTGGTCTTCCACGGCAAGGAACGCTTCGACACCAGCGACCACGGTCATGGCCACGGCCACGACGCGCACGGCCATGACGACCACGGCCACGACGACCATGGCCACCACGGCGGCAAGCCGCACGAGTCTCCCTGGGTCGTGACCCTGCCGCTGATCCTGCTGGCGATCCCGTCGGTGCTGATCGGCGCCTGGGCGGTGGATCCGATGCTGTTCGGCAAGTTCTTCAACGGCGTGATCACGGTGCTGCCGCAGCATCCCGCCATGCACGAACTGCATGAAGAATGGCACGGCTGGGTCGCCTTCGGCCTGCACGCCTTCCAGACCCTGCCGTTCTGGCTGGTCGTGGCCGGCGCGGTCATCGCCTGGTACTGCTACCTGATCAACCCGAAGGTCCCGGCCGCGATCAAGTCGAGCCTGTCGGGCGTCAACAAGGTGCTTGAGAACAAGTACTACGTCGACTGGGTCAACGAGCAGATCATCGCCCGCGGCCTGCGCTGCCTGGGTCGTGGCCTGTGGCAGACCGGCGACCGCGGCATCATCGACGGCCTGCTGATCAACGGCAGCGCCCGCGTGGTGGGCTGGGTGTCGGCGATCAGCCGCCACCTGCAGTCCGGCTTCATCTATCACTACGCGTTCGCGATGATCATCGGCATCATGGCGCTGGTGACTTTCTTTGTGCTGATTCCCCAATGATGGCAAGCGAGATGGCATCCAACACTTTCCCCTGGCTCACGCTTGCGATCTTTGTCCCGATCGTATTCGGCCTGCTGGTGCTGGCGGTGGGCCGTGACGACCGTCCCGGCCTGACGCGCGGCCTGTCGCTGATCGGCTCGATCGCCGGCTTCCTCGTCACGATCCCGCTGTACACCGGGTTCGACTCCAAGACGGCTGCCATGCAGTTCGTCGAGAAGACCTCCTGGATCGAAGCCTTCAACGTCAACTACCACCTGGGCGTGGACGGCATTTCGCTGTGGTTCGTGCTCCTGACCGCGTTCATCACCATCATCGTGGTGCTGGCCGGCTGGGAAGTCATCACCAGCCGCGTGTCGCAGTACATGGCCGCCTTCCTGATCCTGTCGGGTCTGATGGTGGGCGTGTTCTGCGCGCTGGACGGCATGCTGTTCTACGTGTTCTTCGAAGCCACGCTGATCCCGATGTACATCATCATCGGCGTCTGGGGCGGACCGAACCGGGTGTACGCGGCCTTCAAGTTCTTCCTCTACACCCTGATGGGCTCGCTGCTGACGCTGGTGGCGTTCGTCTACCTGTGGAATGCCTCGGGCGGTTCGTTCGACATCCTGACCTGGCAGCAGACCAAGCTGGGCTACACCCCGCAGATCCTGATCTTCGTGGCGCTGCTGGCGGCCTTCGCGGTCAAGGTGCCGATGTGGCCGGTGCACACCTGGCTGCCGGACGCCCACGTCGAGGCGCCCACCGGCGGCTCCATCGTGCTGGCCGCGATCATGCTGAAGCTGGGCGCCTACGGTTTCCTGCGCTTCTCGCTGCCGATCGCGCCCGACGCCTCGCACAGCCTGGCCGGCCTGATGATCACGCTGTCGCTGATCGCCGTGATCTACATCGGCCTGGTGGCGATCGTGCAGGACGACATGAAGAAGCTGGTGGCCTATTCGTCGGTCGCCCACATGGGCTTCGTCACCCTGGGTTTCTTCATCTTCAACACGGCCGGCGTCGAAGGCGCCATCGTGCAGATGATCTCCCACGGCTTCGTCTCGGGCGCCATGTTCATGTGTATCGGCGTGCTCTATGACCGCATGCACTCGCGCCGCATCGCCGACTACGGCGGCGTGGTCAACGTGATGCCGCGCTTCGCCACCTTCTTCATCCTGTTCTCGATGGCCAACAGCGGCCTGCCGGCCACCAGCGGTTTCGTCGGCGAGTTCATGGTGATCATGGGCGCGGTCGAGCACAACTTCTGGATCGGCCTGCTGGCGGCCACCGCGCTGATCCTGGGCGCTTCGTATTCGCTGTGGATGGTCAAGCGCGTGGTCCTGGGCGACGTCGCCAACGACCACGTCCGCGAGCTGACCGATATCAACCGCCGCGAATTCGTGATTCTTGGCGTGATGGCGATCGCCGTGCTGTACATGGGGATCTATCCCAAGCCCTTCACCGACGTGATGCACGTGTCGGTCGAGGCCCTGCTGCAACACGTTGCCGTCTCGAAACTGTAAGACAAGACAATGATGCAATCCCAAATCGATTTCGCCCTGGCGACACCGGAAATCCTCCTGCTGGTTTTCGGCCTGGCTATCCTGCTCGTCGACGCGGTCAGCAATCACCCCGAGCGCAAGCCGACGTTCCTGCTGACCATGCTGGCGCTGGGCGTGCTGACCGTGGTGTCGGCGCTGCAGTGGAAGAACGGCGTCACGGGTTCGACCTTCAACGGCCTGTACGTCACCGACGAGCTGTCGCACCTGCTCAAGATCGCCTCGTACATCGCGGTGGCGGTCACGCTGGTCTACGGCCGCGTCTACGCCCAGCTGCGCGACATGATGCGCGGCGGCGAACTGTACGTGCTGACGCTGTTCGCCCTGCTGGGCCAGATGGTGATGATCTCGTCGGGCAACCTGATCTCGATCTACCTGGGCCTGGAGCTGATGTCGCTGGCGCTGTACGCGCTGATCGCGCTGCGTCGCGACAACGTCGTCGCCACCGAAGCCGCCATGAAGTACTTCGTGCTGGGCGCGCTGGCCTCGGGCTTCCTGCTGTACGGCATGTCGATGGTCTACGGCGCCACCGGTCACCTGGACCTGGCCGAAGTCTCCAAGGTCATCGCCGCCGGCAAGGCCGAGAAGCTGGCCCTGGTGTTCGGCATTGTGTTCCTGGTTTCGGGCCTGGCGTTCAAGCTCGGCGCCGTGCCGTTCCACATGTGGGTGCCGGACGTCTACCAGGGTTCGCCGACCGCGGTCACGCTGATCCTGGGCGGCGCGCCCAAGCTGGCGGCCTTCGCCATCACGCTGCGCCTGCTGGTCGACGGCCTGCACGGCCTGGCGGCCGACTGGCAGCCGATGCTGATGATCCTGGCGGTGCTGTCGCTGGCCATCGGCAACCTGACCGCCATCGCGCAGACCAACTTCAAGCGCATGCTGGCCTACTCGACCATCTCGCACATGGGCTTCGTGCTGCTGGGCCTGATGTCGGGCTCGGTGGCCGGCAAGCCGGAACTGGCGTCCGCCGCCTACGGCGCGTCGCTGTTCTACATGCTGACCTACGTGCTGACCACGCTGGCCAGCTTCGGCATCGTGCTGCTGCTGTCGCGCCAGGGTTTCGAGTGCGAGCACATCGACGACCTGAAGGGCCTGAACCGCCGCAGCCCGTGGCATGCCGCCATCGTGCTGCTGCTGATGTTCTCCCTGGCCGGCATCCCGCCGCTGGTGGGCTTCTACGCCAAGCTGGCGGTGCTGCAGGCGCTGGTCAGCGCCGGCCACGTCACGCTGGCCGTGATCGCGGTGCTGTTCTCGCTGATCGGCGCGTTCTACTACCTGCGCGTGGTCAAGGTCGTGTACTTCGACGAGCCGGCGGCCGATGCCGCCCCGATGTCGGCCACCTGCGGCCAACGCGGCGTGCTGTCGGTCAATGGCCTGCTGATCCTGGTGCTGGGCCTGTTGCCCGGCGGCCTGATGGCCCTGTGCGTGCAGGCCATCCGCAGCTCGCTCAGCCTGTAAGCGGAACGGGCCATGAACCAGACCCTGGCGGTATGGCTCCTGATCGCGCTGGCCCTGGTCAGCGCGAACCTGCCTTTCCTGACGGAGCGCGTGTTCGCCGTGCTGCCGTGGAAGCAGGGCGGAGCCGAGGCCGTCAAGCCGTTCTGGATGCGCCTGGTCGAAGTACTGGTGTTCTACCTGATCGTGGGCGCCCTGGGCTTCACGTTCGAGTCCGTGCTGGGCAATCGCTTCGCGCAGACCTGGGAGTTCTACGCCATCACGTTGAGCCTGTACCTGGTGCTGGCTTATCCGGGATTCGTGTATCGCTATCTCTTCAAGCGCCATCCCCGCCTGCGGACCTGAACCGCTCGCCACGCCTTCGCAGTACCTGCAAAACGCCCCGCAAGGGGCGTTTTGCTTATGCGTGCCAGTGTTGCCGTCGATTGCCGTTTTCGTGGCGAAATGGCATCACACCACGCCACTCTCGCGTTACCGCGTCCGATTTCCGGGCACGGCCTGAACTCGATCAGCTTTCCAATACAGAATCGCAACCTGTCATAAACAGGAATGCTTGTCATTCATGTTCTGGAGGTTGATGGTGAAGCACGAAGACTCGTATGCATTGAATACCCTGGCCAGTTCGCTGGCTGCCGCGGTGGCGGTTCCCGCACTGTTCATCGGCCCCTATGCGCTGGCACAGTCCGGCGCCCATGGCGTCACGCAGCTGGCGCCGGTGGAAGTGGAGGGCGAGGATTCGCCCTACCAGCCCGATGCCGCGCAGTCGCCCAAGATGACCGCGCCGCTGCTGGACACGCCGCGTTCGGTGCAGGTGGTGCCCAAGCAGGTCATGTCCGACCAGTCCGCCAGCTCCTTGCAGGACGTGCTGCAGAACTCGCCGGGTATCACCTTCGCTGCTGGCGAAGGCGGGCGCGCCGGCGGCGACCTGCCCGTCATCCGCGGCCAGAATGCCGCCAGCAGCCTGTTCCTGGACGGAATGCGCGATGCCAGCATGCAGGCGCGCGACACCTTCAACCTGGAACAGGTCGAGATCATCAAGGGGCCCGATTCGGTCTATTCCGGCCGCGGCGGGGCGGGCGGCAGCATCAACCTCGTCAGCAAGGCGCCCAAGGCCAAGGATGCCATCGAGGTCACGGGCCAGATCGGCACCGACCGCAACTACCGGGGAAGCGTCGACAGCAACTGGCGGCTGGGCGAAAAATCCGCTTTCCGCCTGAATGTCATGGGCACCAAGGGTGACGTGCCGGGCCGCGACAGGGCGGTGAATTTCGAGCGATGGGGCGTGGCGCCGTCGCTGATGCTGGGGATGGGCACGCCGACCCGCATCACGCTGAGCTACTACCACTACCAGAACGACAGCATGCCGGACTACTCCATCCCCTACGACCCGCGAGTGGGTCTGCCGGTCACGGAGACCCTGGGGATCAGCCGCAAGAACTTCTACGGCCTGGCCGAACGCGACTTCATGAAGACGCGCGATGGCATGGCCACCGTCGATTTCCAGCACGATTTCTCCGACAAGCTCACGTTGCGCAACGTGGTTCGATATGGCCGCGAAACCGCCGATTACCTCGCCACCCAGCCCGACCTCACGCTCGCAAACCTGCCCGCGGGGATCGTGGACAGGCCGGCCTACGGCAGGTACTACACCACCAAGGCATTCGCGAACCAGACCGACCTGAGCGGCGAGTTCCTGACCGGCGCCGTCAAGCACGGGTTCGACCTGGGCTTCGAGTACACCAGCGTGAAGCAGACCATGGCCTATACCAACGACCAGGTCCTGTCTTCGGATGGCGTCACCAAATGCCCGGCCGATCTGACGCAGACCTCGTTGCGCAATCCCGATCCGAACGTGGCCTACCCTTGCCGCACCGCCCGCAGCTGGCCGGCTCCCTACGCCACCGACACCCTGGCGCTGTACGGCTTCGACACCCTCAAGTTCGACGAACAATGGCAGGCCAGCGTCGGCTTGCGCTGGGACAATTACCGCACCAGCGGCCACGACAAGAAAAAGCAGGGCTACAGCCGCACCGACAATCTGTTCAACTACCAGTTGGGCCTGGCCTACAAGCCCGTGCCCCAAGGCACGATCTATGCGTCCTATGGCACGTCGTCCACGCCGTCCGCGGTGGCGGGTGCCACGGCTTCCGACATTCTCAGGAAAAGCTCGGACGAGGCGGCGGCGCCGGAAAAAAGCCGTTCGGTCGAGGCGGGCGTCAAGTGGCTGGTCCTGGATGAACGCCTGACGCTGACGGGCGCGGTGTTCCAGGATACGCGCAGGAACACCAACATCGAGGTGTTGCCGAACGAATACGAGCAGGCGGGCCAGACCCGCGTGCGCGGCATCGAACTGGGCTTCTCCGGTTCCATCACGCCGGCATGGAACATCTATGGCGGCTATACCTTCCTGGACAGCAAGCTGATCCGGGGCGGACGCAAGGACATCGGCGCCGAGGGCCAGGATCTGCCGAACACGCCGCGCAATGCGTTCAGCCTGTGGTCCACCTACAAGGTGCTGCCTGAACTGACGTTGGGCGGCGGCGCCTACTATGTCGACAAGGTCTACGGCAACGCCGACGCGGGCGTCGATGCCAGCGGTGCGCCCAAGGCGCGCTGGGTGCCGTCGTACTGGCGCTTCGATGCGATGGCCAAGTACAAGTTCAGCTCCCACCTGGCGTTGCAGCTCAATGTCCTGAACGTGTTCGACCAGACTTTCTACACCCGGGCCAGGCCGAAGAACCACGCCGCGCTCGGCACGGGCAGGGCGGCGCTGCTGTCCGTGAGACTGCGCTACTGAGCGGTATGCAGACCGGGCGGCCACCTTGCGGTGGCCGCCCTTCTCTGCGGATCCGCCAAGATCAGCTTTCGAACCAGTTCAGCACGCCGTCCAGGCCCGAGACGTTCAGCGCGTAGCGGGTCTGCTGCCGCACCAGCGGCTTGGCGTGGTAGGCCACCGGGAAGCCGGCGGCGCCCAGCATCTTCAGGTCGTTGGCGCCGTCGCCCATGGCGATGACCTGCTCCTTGGTGGCGCCGTGGGTGCGGGCGAACTCGCGCAGGTAGACGGCCTTGGCGTCGGCGTCCAGGATATCGCCCAGCACGCGGCCGGTCAGCACGCCGTTGTCGATTTCCAGCGTGTTGGCGTGCGCGCTGTCCAGCTTCAGGCGCTCACGCAGGCGGTCGGTGAAGAAGGTGAAGCCGCCGGACACCAGCAGCACCTTGATGCCGGCGGCCTGGGCGGTGGTGATCAGGCGTTCTGCACCCGGGTTCAGGCGCAGCTTTTCGGTGTAGACCTGTTCCAGCGCTTCGGCCGGCACGTCCTTGAGCAGCGCCACGCGGCGCCGCAGGCTTTCGGCGAAGTCCTTGATCTCGCCGCGCATCGCGGCCTCGGTGATTTCCGAGACCTTGTCCTTGACGCCGGCCACGCCGGCGATCTCGTCGATGCACTCGATGTTGATGAGCGTCGAGTCCATGTCCATCGCCAGCACCTTGCAGTGCGACAGCTTCAGGCCGGCCGGCACGAAGGCGGTGTCGATGCCATGGCGCTCGGCCCACGCCACCACGTCGGCGCGGGTGGCGTCGTCGTGCTGAACGTCGAGCAGGCGCGCGGCCGTGGCGCTGATGCGGGCCACGCCTTGCGCCTGCGCCAGGGCGGCGAGCTGTTCGGCGTGTTCGACGGTCAGGCCGGGGGATTGGACGACGAGGTGATGGATAGTCATAAAAATGCGAAGGTCGGGGCGGGTTACTTCAAGGCGCGCAGCACGGCGCGCACGGCATCGGCGCGAGCCGGGATCTGCGCGGCCTTGATCTCAACCCGCAATTTATCCTGTCCGGCGAGTTTGATGTGGCGTTGCCGCTGCACCAGCTCGATGATTTTGGCCGGATCGACGCTGGTCTTGGGGCCGAACTGCAGCAGCGCCTGGGTTTCGCTGGCGTCGATCTTGACGATGCCCAGCGGTTGCGCGGCCAGGCGCAGGCGGTGCGTGGTCAGCAGCGTCTGCGCCGCCTCGGGCAGCTTGCCGAAGCGGTCGATCAGTTCTTCCTGGATCTGGATCAGGTCGTCCTCGTCGGCGGCGTGGGCCAGGCGCTTGTAGACGCTCAGGCGCGCGTGCACGTCGGCGCAGTAGTCGGACGGCAGCAGCGCCGGCGCATGCAGGTTGACCTCGCAGGCCAGGTTGAAGGGCGCGTCCAGGTCCGGCTCTTCGCCGGCGCGCAGGGCGCGCACCGCTTCGTTGAGCATCTCGTTGTACATCGAGAAGCCGACTTCCTGGATGTTGCCGGACTGCGAATCGCCCAGCACTTCGCCGGTGCCGCGGATCTCCAGGTCGTGCATGGCCAGGTAGAAGCCCGAACCCAGTTCCTCCATGGCCTGGATCGCTTCCAGCCGCTTCTTGGCGTTGCTGGTGATGGCGTCCTCGCCCGGCGTCAGCAGGTAGGCGTAGGCCTGGTGGTGCGAGCGGCCGACGCGGCCGCGCAGCTGGTGCAGCTGCGCCAGGCCGAAGCGGTCGGCGCGGTGGATCACGATGGTGTTGGCGCTGGGCACGTCGATGCCGGTCTCGATGATGGTGGTGCACAGCAGCACGTTGTAGCGCTGCTGGTAGAAGCCCTTCATCACCTGTTCCAGGTCGCGCTCGGGCATCTGGCCGTGGGCCACCGCGATGCGGGCCTCGGGCACCAGCTCTTCGAGGCGCGCGCGGCGGTTGTGGATGGTCTCGACCTCGTTGTGCAGGAAGTAGCACTGGCCGCCGCGCTTGAGCTCGCGCAGCAGCGCCTCGCGCAGCGTGCTGCCGTCCTCGCGCCGCACGAAGGTCTTGATCGCCAGGCGCTTTTGCGGCGCGGTGGCGATGACCGAGAAGTCGCGGATGCCTTCGAGCGACATGCCGAGCGTGCGCGGGATCGGCGTGGCCGTCAGCGTCAGCACGTCGACCTCGGCGCGCAGCGCCTTGAGCGCTTCCTTCTGGCGTACGCCGAAGCGGTGTTCCTCGTCGATGATGACCAGCCCGAGGCGCTTGAACTTCACGTCCTTGGACAGGATCTTGTGGGTGCCGATGACGATGTCGACGCGGCCGTCGTTGATGCCCTCGATGGCGGCCGATACTTCCTTGGCCGAGCGGAAGCGCGACAGCTCCACCACCCGCACCGGCCAGTCGGCGAAGCGGTCGGAAAAGGTCTGCGCGTGCTGTTCGGCCAGCAGCGTGGTCGGACAGAGCAGGGCGACCTGCTTGCCGTTGGCCACCGCCAGGAACGCGGCGCGCAGCGCCACCTCGGTCTTGCCGAAGCCGACGTCGCCGCACACCAGGCGGTCCATCGGCCGGCCCGAGGTCATGTCGGCGATCACGGCCTCGATGGCGGCGGCCTGGTCGGCCGTTTCCTCGAAGCCGAAGCCTTCGGCGAAGGCCTGGTAGTCGTTCAGCGGCAGGTTGAAGGCGAAGCCCTCGCGCGCGGCGCGCTGGGCGTACAGCGCCAGCAGTTCGGCGGCGGTGTCGCGCACCTGTTTGGCCGCCTTGCGGCGCGCCTTGTCCCACTGGCCCGAGCCGAGCTGGTGCAGCGGCGCGGCTTCCGGATCGGCGCCGCTGTAGCGGGCGATCACGTGCAACTGCGACACCGGCACGTACAGCGTGCTGCCGTTGGCGTATTCGAGATGCAGGAACTCCATCTCGCCTTCGCCCATGTCCATGTTGACCAGGCCGTGGTAGCGGCCGATGCCGTGCTGCGCGTGCACCACCGGGTCGCCGGCGCGCAGTTCGGACAGGTCGCGCACCATCGCTTCGACGTTGCTGGCGCGTTCCTGGTCGCGCTTGCCGCGCCGGCCGGTGGCGGCGACGCCGGGATACAGGTCGTTTTCGGTCAGGAACGCCAGCCCGGCCTGCGGCAGCTCGAAGCCGGTGGCCAGGGGCGCGGCGACGATGCCGAAATGGGCGTCGGACGCGAGAAAGGCCTCGATGGTCTCGGGTTGCGCGTCGGGCGTGACGCCGAACTCGTTCAGCATCTGCACCAGCGTCTCGCGCCGGCCCGCCGAATCGGCGCACAGCAGCACGCGGCCATCGTGCCGCCCCACCAGCGCGCGCAGTTTGGCGATCGGGTCTTCGGCGCGGCGCGCGACGCTGACGTCGGGCGCGGCGCGGAAGTCGGGATGCGGCTGGCCGGCGCCCAGCGCCAGGCGGCGGAAATCCTTCAGGCGGGCGTACAGCGCCTGCTCGTCCAGGAACAGCGCGGACGGGGGCAGCACCGGCCGTTCGCGGTCGCTTTTCAGGAAGCCATAGCGGCTGCCGGTGTCCTGGCTGAAGCGCATCATGGCGTCGTCGATGTCGCCGACCGTGACGGTGAGCGTGCCTTCGGCCAGGTAGTCGAACAGCGTGGCCGTCTCGTCGAAGAACAGCGGCAGGTAGTACTCGACCCCGGCGAAGGGGATGCCGTTGCCGATGTCCTTGTAGGGCAGGGCGCGCGAGGGATCGCCTTCGAACACTTCGCGGAAACGCGCGCGGAAGCGGTTGCGCGATTCCTCGTCCATGGGAAATTCGCGCCCCGGCAGCAGTTGCACCTCGCGCACCGGGTACAGGCTGCGCTGGGTGTCGACGTCGAAGCTGCGGATGGTCTCGATCTCGTCGTCGAACAGGTCAAGCCGGTAGGGCAGCGCCGATCCCATCGGGAACAGGTCGATCAGGCCGCCGCGCAGACAGAACTCGCCGGGCGCGGTGACCTGGGTGACGTGGTTGTAGTTGGCCAGCGTCAGCTGCGCGCGCAGCGCTGCTTCGTTGAGCTTGTCCTTCTGCTTGAAGGAGAAGGTGTAGGCCGCCAGGAACGACGGCGGCGCCAGCCGGTACAGCGCGGTGGTGACCGGCACCGTGAGCACGTCCACCGTCTTCATCATCAGCGAATGCAGGGTATGCAGGCGCTCGGAGATCAGGTCCTGGTGCGGCGAGAAGGCGTCGTACGGCAGGGTTTCCCAGTCGGGCAGCTGGCGCACCCGCAGGCCGGGCGCGAACAGCGCGATTTCCTCGGCCAGGCGCTGGGCTTCCAGCGGCTCCGCGGTCAGCACCACCAGCGGCGCGCCGGCCTGCCGGGCCAGGTCGGCCAGCAGCCAGGCATCGCCCGAGCCGGGTGGCCGGGGTTGCGCATAGCGCGTGCCGGGCTTGAGCGCGGCGAGAGTGGGGGCGGTCGCGGGGACGGGCGGCGCTGCCGTGGCGGAGGAGGTGGGAGCGGGCATCAGGCTGGGAGCAGGCATCAAGCGGAAGATTATAAAATCACCGCACCATGTCTGACTCAATCATCGCAATCGTTCCCGCCGCCGGCGTCGGCGCCCGCGCCAGCCACCCCGGCGTCGAGAGCGTGCCCAAGCAATACCGTCCGTTGGCCGGACAGCCCATGCTGCGCCATGCCGTTGCGGCGCTGCTGGCCGACGAGCGCGTGTCGCAGGTGCGCGTGGCGGTGACGCCCGGCGATGGCTGGGTCGACCACGCCCTGGCCGGCCTGCCGCGCACCGTCTGGCGCGCCTGCGGCGGCGCGACGCGCGCCGATACGGTGGCCGGCGCCCTGGCCGAGAGCGGCGTGGCCGATGACACGTGGGTGCTGGTGCATGACGCGGCCCGCCCCGGCCTGCCGGCGCCGGCCCTGGCGCGCCTGATCGACGCCTGCCTCGCGGATGCGGTGGGCGGGCTGCTGGCGCTGCCCGTGGCCGATACCGTCAAGGCCGGCCACGACCGGGTCGAGCGCACGCTGGACCGCAACGGCCTGTGGCTGGCGCAGACGCCGCAGATGTTCCGCGCCGGCGTGCTGCGCGATGCGCTGACGGCGGCCGCGGTGAACGGCGTTGCCGTCACCGACGAGGCCTCGGCGATCGAGGCCGCGGGCTATGCGCCCCTGCTGGTGCCCGGCGCCATGCGCAATTTCAAGGTGACCTGGCCGGACGATTTCGAACTGATGGAAAAATGGCTATGAGTATTCCCTTCCGCGTCGGCCAGGGGTTTGACGTGCATGCGCTGGTGGAAGGCCGCCCGCTGATCATCGGCGGCGTGACCATTCCGCACAGCCACGGCCTGCTGGGCCATTCCGATGCCGACGTGCTGCTGCACGCCATCACCGACGCGCTGCTCGGCGCCGCCGGGCTGGGCGACATCGGCCGCCACTTCCCCGATACCGATCCGGCCTTCAAGGGCGCGGACAGCCGCGTGTTGCTGCGCGAAGCCGTGGCGCGCGTGCGCCAGGCCGGCTGGACCCCCGTGAACATCGACGCCACCGTGCATGCCCAGGCGCCCAAGATCGGCCCGCATGCGCCCGCCATGGTCGGCAACATCGCCGCCGATACCGGCCTGGCCGAAACCGAGGTCAACATCAAGGCCAAGACCAACGAAGGCCTGGGATACCTGGGGCGCAAGGAAGGCATCTCGGCCACGGTGGTGGCGCTGCTGGCGCGGACCTGAGCGTCGTCCCATACCCCGCTTGCATCGATGGCGCGGTGTTTACCGCGCCATTTTTTCGGTGCGCGGGCGTTGTTTTATTCGCACGGATACATGTCCACAACAAATTAACAAACCGCAAAAAAGGGCGCGGGCCGCGTGGCTGCTGCGGTTTGGCGCGCATCCCGCGTCGTTTGGGGCGCACAGGCCGAAAACGCCCCGTGTTTTCGTCTTGCCGGGGCATTTGAACTGGAATATTCTGCCGCTACTTAACGTCTGGATAATAGGGACACTAGGATGCATGTACGTGGCGCTGCCTTATTCGTGGCTCTCGTCGCCTTTGGTTCGCCTGCACATGCAGAATTCGAGCAACAGCTCGGCCCGCTCGCGGGCGCTGTCCGCACGCAGCTGCTGCAGGGCTGGACCGCAGGGGTCGAGGATGGCTGGTTCACGCTGCGCAACAAGGCCACGGCCGGCAGCGAACAAACGCTCTACCTGAACGTTGGACAACCGCCCGAAGGCGGCCGCATCACCGACGTGAACGTGGTCCTGAATTCGAAGAATCCCAAGGCTTCCATCGGCCTGGCGCTGACCAACCGTTCGCGCAAGGGGCTGTGCCTGCTCGAACTCACGGCCGCCAAGCAGACCTTGCTGTTCTGTCTGGACGGCGACAAGCGCCGCGATATCGCCAACGTGCCGAATGTGGCGAAGCTGGACGGTTCCGACCGCATCAAGGTGGTCGAGGTGCCGGGCGCGGCGCGCTTCATCGTCAACGGCCAGAAGATCGGCGATATCGAGAACGAACCCGCGCTGGGTTCCGAGCTCGGCATCATGGCTTACGAGGTCGGCACCTTCGGGATCGCGGACTTCGCCATCAACACGAACGTCAATGCCAACACCGGCCAGGGCGGCGGCGGGCAACCGCAACAGCAGCCGACGCGCGCGCCGCAGGCCTCGCCGGATTCCGGCGCCAGCAGCGGCTTGCCGGGTTCCGGCCCATATCCGCGCTTTGGCGGCGACTCGCTGCGCATCGTGGCGGTGTACATCGGCATCATGCGCAGCATTTTCATGCATGAGTTCGGCCACGCGCTGATCGGCGAACTGGAGCTGCCCTCGACCGGCGCCGAGGAAGACGCGGTCGATATCTATTCGGCGCTGCAGATCGTCGAGCCGACCATGTACCCGTCCAGCGACAAGGACACCAACGCCATGGCCCAGGGCGCGGCCAAGTACGCGGCCCTGCAGTGGTACTACAGCGGCAAGCTGGCCGAGGCCAAGGGCGCCGGCAACTCGCCCTGGCAGGACGAGCACACGGGCGACCTCAAGCGCTTTCGCAACATGCTGTGCATCATGTATGGCGGCAACCCCGGCGTGTTCGCGTCGCTGGTCGACCAGGTCGGCTTCGAAGACCGCACCAAGGCGCGCTGCGCGGATGAATTCACCAAGCAGAACCGCGCCTGGCGCCGGATCCTGGCGCCGCATACCCGCGTCGGCACGTGGTCGCCCGATGGCCAGCAGCCGGCGAATGCCCCCGGCGCGCCGGTGAACGTGACCTTCGAACCGTCGTCGCGCCGCATCGGCAACCTGTTCGCCAACAACCTGTCCGAAGCCATCACCAACAACATCAAGCTGCTGGGCCAGACCTACGTGCTGCCGCGGCCGGTGAACGTGGTCTTCAAGGATTGCGGCAAGCTCAACGCCTGGTACAGCCCGCGCGAAGGCTCCATCACCATGTGCTACGAGCTGATCGAGAACATCGCGGTGATGATCTCGGATATCGAGATGGGCACGGTCGGTGGCGAGCCCAAGCAGGGCGGGGCGGCGCCGCAGCAAGCCCCGCAACAGGCCCCGCAACAGCAGCCGCGCCAGCAACCGCCCGCCGGCCAGCCGCAGCGCGCGCCCGGCAACGGCGGTTTCGACGAGTTGCAGGATAGCGGCGTGCCGCCGACGACCCTGCTGTTCTCGGCGCCCTACAAGGGCCCGACGCCGAACTCCCATCCCCGCGCCAAGGTGATCACCACCAAGGACGTGGTGGCCCTGTTGACCGATGAAAAGAACAAGAACTTCCTGGTGATCGACACCAGCGGCCTGCGCGACACCATTCCCGGCGCCTTCCCGCTGAGCGATGCGGGTTCGGACGGCAGTGTGACGGACCAGATGCAGGAAGCCTTTGACGGCTGGCTGCACAAGAAGACGGGCACCGAGAAAGAACACAACGTGCCGCTGATCATCGTGGGCGCCGGCATGAACGACCGCTCCTCCTATAACGCCGCGCTGCGCGCCGGCATGATGGGTTGGCCGGTCTACTGGTATCGCGGCGGCATGGAGGCCTGGCTCGCCAACGGCCTGCCGACGGCTCCCGTCAAGTCCCAGGGACAATAGCGGCAGCGGGGCGGCGCAAGCGCCTTCCGGCAAATAAAGAAAGCCCGCCTGTGCGAACAGGCGGGCTTTTTCATTGCCCGCGCGCGGCGGGGCGGGCCTGCGTGGCGGAGGCGGGCTTACTTGCCCTGCGCGGCCAGCGCCAGGGCGGCGGCGTTGACCACCGCGGCGATGCGGCCGGCGTCGCGCAGCTGCTCGGTCGACAGGCCGTCCTGCTTCAGGTTCTCGTAGTGCGAACCGACGCAGAAATGGCACTTGCCGATGATGGAGGCCACCAGCGCGAACAGCTCGAAGCGCTTCTTTTCCACGCCGCCATGGGTGGCGTAGGCATTCATGCGCAGCTGGGCCGGCAGGCTCTTGAGCTGGGCGTCGCCGCTCATCTCGACGTAGGGGTACCAGGTGTTGTTCATGCCCATGAGCGCCGAGGCGGTCAGCGCGGCATTGGCGTCGGTTTCGGACAGGCCGCTCTTGAAGGCTTCGATCAGCACCGGGCTGCGCGCGGCGTAGGCGGCCGACAGGGCGGCGCCGACGGCGTCTTCCGGGGCCAGGGTCGAGCGGGCGATCACGGCGTCCAGATTCAGGCGGATGTCCTTGGCCCAATCCGGCAGCTGTTCCTTAATGGTCGTCAGAAATTCCATAGTTTTTACCTATAATCTAGCGCAGTTAAAGCCCGGCGAGGGACCCGCGAGCAGGTCCCGGCCGGGCTGGAAATTACAGCGTGGCGCCGCCAACCGTACGGTTGCACGGGCACAGCTCGTCGGTTTGCAGGCCGTCGAGCAGACGCAGCACTTCTTCCGGGTTACGGCCGACGTTCAGGTTGTTCACCGAAACGTGCTGGATCGTGTTGTCCGGGTCGACGATGAAGGTGGCGCGCAGGGCAACGCCAGCACCCTTTTCACGCACGCCCAGCTGGTCGATCAGGGCGCCGGTGGTGTCGCCGAACTGGTAGTGACCCAGCTTGTTCAGGTCCGGGTGCTCACGGCGCCAGGCCAGCTTGACGAATTCGTTGTCGCTCGAGCCACCCAGCAGGACGGCGTCGCGGTCTTCGAAATCCTTGGCCAGCTTGTTGAAGCCGACGATTTCGGTCGGGCACACGAACGTGAAGTCCTTCGGGTAGAAGTAGATCACCTTCCACTTGCCGGGGAACGAGCTTTCGGTGATGTCTTCGAAAGCCGAGACGCCGTTTTCTTCGTGCTGGTTGAAGCCGGGCTTGACGCCGGTAACCTTGAAGGGCTCGAGTTTGTCGCCAACAGTTTTCATGTTTACTCCCAGTAGTTGTTGGTGGAATTAAGGCGGTGCCTCAAACCATAAATTCTACGCTATGGATTATCGTTGTCTAATTGATAATTCCTAAACTTCGCTTTGGGCAGCTCTATGCGGGCGGTCAGGCCGCCGCCCTCGCGCGGCAGCATGCGCAGGGCGCCGCCCACGTGCTTGAGCAGGCGTTCGACGATGGCCAGGCCCAGGCCGGCGCCGCTGACGCCGGTGCGGGCGGCCTCGCCGCGCGAGAATGGCCGCAGCAGGCGGTCGACGTCTTCGGGGGCGATGCCGGGGCCGCGGTCGGACACCTCGATGACGATCATGCCGCCCTCAGCTTGCAGTGTCATGACCAGATGGGCCATGCCGTCGGTCGAACGGCCATAGCGGCGCGCGTTCTCGATCAGGTTGCTGACGATGCGTTTCAGGTCCAGCGCGGTGATGCGCGCGCGCAGGCCCGGTTCGAGGGTGGCGTCCAGTTCTCCGCCCAGCGAGGACGTGTGGCTGCGTTCACGCTCGTACAGCTCGGCCAGCACGGCGGAGATATCGGTGGCCAGTTGCGGCAGGGTGCCGGCGGGACGGGCGTATTCCATCAGTTGGCCGATACTGTGGTCGATCTGGCCCAGGTCCTCGTCGATGGCCTGGCGCGCGTCTTCCGACACGCCGCTCAGTTCGATTTCCAGGCGCATGCGCGCCAGCGGCGTGCGCAGGTCGTGGGAAATGCCGGCCAGCATCAGCTCGCGGTCGGCCTCGGCCTGCCGCAGGTCCTTGGCCATGCGGTTGAACGAGGCGTTCAGGTCGCGGATTTCCAGCGGCCCCTGCTCGGGCAGGGGCGCCGGGGTCTCGCCACGCGACAGCACCTGCGCCGCGCGCGCCAGCCGCGACAGTGGCCGGTTGACGAAGCCGACGCTGACCGCCGCGCCCACCAGGGACAGCAACAGCGCCGTGGCGCCCCATCCCAGCCATTCGATGCCGCCCGTCAGTCCGATTTGCTCGCGTTCGAACACCAGCCAATATAGGTCTTTCTCGATCTGGAAACTGACCCAGAAGCCCGGCACCTGGTTCACGCCCCAGGCGATCTGGGTCTCGGGGCCGAAGCGCGTGCGGATGTGCTGCGCCACGCGCTGCCAGTAATCGTCGTCGGGAAGGGCTTCGGCGAAGTCGGTGACCTCGCGCGGATAGACCTGGATGCCTTCATTGGTGGCCAGGTCGAGCAGGAGCTTGCTGCGTTCGCCGTTGTGCGAATAGATCAGCGCGGTGCGCGTGATATTGACGGCCGTGATCACCCGCTGCGCCATTTGATTGGCGCGCGGTCCCAGCTCCATGCTGAAGAAGACTTGTAGCCACGCCCCCAGGCTGACCAGCATGAGCGCGGCCAGCAACAGGAACGTGCGGCCGAACAAGCCGAGCCGCAGACGTGAAGTCAGGTTCCTGAAGGTTTTGCGCAAGCGGGGCACGAGGCTGCGCTCCTGCCCGGGGCGGGCGTGTCGATCAACTGCCACCGTCCGGCACAAACACGTATCCGAGACCCCAGACGGTCTGGATGAATACGGGCTTGGACGGGTTCGGCTCGATCAGCTTGCGCAGGCGCGAGATCTGCACGTCGAGGCTGCGGTCGAAGGCTTCGTATTCGCGGCCGCGGGCCAGTTCCATGAGCTTGTCGCGCGACAGCGGAATCTTCGGGTGGCGCGCAAACACCTTGAGCACCGAGAATTCGCCGGTCGTGATGGGCACCTGTTCGCCGTTGCGCGTGAGCGTGCGGGTCGACAGGTTCAGCACGTAGGGGCCGAAGGCGATGGATTCGTTTTCCTGGCTGGGAGCGCCGGGATGTTCCTCGGTGCCGCGGCGGCGCAGGATCGCGTTGATCCGGGCCAGCAGTTCGCGAGGGTTGAAGGGCTTGGACAGGTAGTCGTCCGCGCCCATCTCCAGGCCGACGATGCGGTCGATTTCTTCCGCCTTGGCCGTCAGCATGATGATGGGGGTGTTGTCGTGGCCACCGCGCAGCCGGCGACAGATGGACAGGCCATCCTCGCCGGGCAGCATCAGATCCAGCACGAGCAGGTCGAAGTGCTCGCGTTGCCAGAGTTTGCCCATCTCTTTGGCGTCTTCGGCAACGAAAACGTTGAATCCCTGCTCGGACAGATACCGGCGCAGCAGATCGCGCAAGCGCGGATCATCGTCGACGACGAGGATTTTTCGGGTGGGGGTGGTGTTTTGCGTATTCATGGCCGGAAATGTAACAGTGACAAGAACCAGCGGCTAGTGGGCGTTCACAAGATATTACACATTGCGAACCATGGTTGAAATCCCCCTTACATACGGGGGCAAGCCCCCGGTATTTCGTACAATCTGCATCTATGGAACTAAACCTGCTGGCTCTGGAAACCTCTTCGTCGCGCTGCGGCGTGGCCCTTTTGCGCGCCTTCGACGGGCGGCTGGAGGTCGCCGTCCGCGAACACGAGGGCTCCCAGGAGCACGCGGAACGCCTTTTGCCCATGGCCAACGAACTGCTGGCCGAGGCCGGCCTGGCGCCCGACGCCCTGCAGGCGGTGGCGTTCGGCCAGGGGCCGGGCGGCTTCACGGGGCTGCGCGTGGCCTGCGGCGTGGCCCAGGGCATGGCCATGGGGCTGGGGATCCCGGTATTGCCGGTGGTGTCGCACCAGGCCGTGGCCGCCCAGGCGGGCGGCGTGCCGGACGACGCCATCGTGGTGGCGCTGGACGCCCGCATGAATGAAGTCTACCTGGCGGTCTATCGCCCGGTTGCCGGCGCCGATGGAGAGTCCGTCTGGGAAACCCTGCAGGCCCCCTTGCTGATCGCGGCGGCCGAGGTCGTGCCCTGGACGGCGCACCACCTGCCCGCGTGGTCCCGCGCCGCTGGCCGGGCGCTGCAGCCCCTGCTGGCGGGCGATGCCTGGGATGCCTACGCCGCGGACATGTCGATACCGGCCGGATGGCGGCGCGCCGACGAGGCGCAGCGGCCCGAGGCCGCCAGCGTCGCCCGCCTGGCGCGCCAGGCCTGGTCGCGGGGCGAGGCCGTCGCGCCGGAGCAGGCCGCGCCGCTCTACGTCCGAGACAAAGTGGCTTTCACCACCGCGGAACGCCTGCGGGGCGAGGGCGGCAACCCCAAGGCGCAATCCACGCTGGCGCCGGCATATCCCCAGCCGCTGACCGACGCCGACCTGGACGAGGTGGTGGCCCTGGAGGCCAATGTCCAGTCGTTTCCCTGGACCCGCGGCAATTTCGCCGACGCGCTGGCGGCCGGCTATGGCGCCTGGACATTGCGCCGTGATGGCCGCGTGGCCGGTTTCTGTATCCTGATGTTTGCGCCCGACGTGGCCCATCTGCTGGTGATCGCGGTGGCGCGCAGCCTGCACCGCCAGGGGCTGGGCAGCGTCCTGCTCGACTGGTGCGAACAGCAGGCGCGCGAGCGCAGCCTGGACGGCGTGCTGCTCGAAGTGCGCCCATCCAATACCGCGGCGGTCGAGTTCTACAAGGCCCGCGGCTACCTGCAGATCGGCCTGCGGCGTGGCTACTATCCGGCCGAAAAGGGCGGACGCGAGGATGCCCTGGTGATGCAGAAGCGCCTGGACAGGCCCAAGGGAGCGACGGCGTGACGGCCCCGAACCCCACGCAGTCGGCGGCCGCGCCCCGCATCAATCCGCTGCAGCGCCTGTGGCTGCGCGAGCTGGGCATGGAGCGTCTGTGGCTGCGCCCGGCGCCCCGGCCCGCGGTCGCGTCCGAGCCCCAGACCGTTGTTTCCAAACAGGATTCGCCGGCAACGGCGGCGCCGGATGGCATGCCGCCGACGCCGGTCCGCGATGCCGCGCCAGCGCCGGCGGCCGTGGCATCGCCCGTCGCCGCGCGTTCCGCCGGGCCCGGTCCGGGCCTGCGCAATGGCCCGCCGCCCAAGCCGGCGCCCAAGCCCGAGGTCGCGGCCGACGCCGCCCCGGCGCCGATTCCGGTGGCCGAAGCGGTCAAGAACGCCAACCTGGACGAATTGCGCGAACAGGTGGTGGCCTGCACTGCCTGCGGCCTTTGCAGCGGGCGGCGCCATGCGGTGTTCGGCCACGGCGGCCAGCCCACGCGCTGGCTGGTGGTGGGCGAGGCGCCCGGCGAACAGGAAGACCGCCAAGGCCAGCCTTTCGTCGGCCGTTCCGGGCAATTGCTGGACTCGATGTTGTCGGCGGTGGGCATGAGCCGCGAGCGCGATGTATTCATCGCCAACGTGATCAAGTGCCGGCCCCCGGGCAACCGCAATCCCAAGCCCGAGGAAATCGCGGCTTGCAGTCCTTACCTGATGCGCCAGATCGCGCTGCTCAAGCCCGAGCGCATCCTGGTGCTGGGCCGGTTCGCGGCCCAGACGCTGCTGGGCACGGACGCGACCATCGGCAGCCTGCGCGGCCGCGTGCACCAGATGAAGACGGAAGAGGGGCGCGAGATCCCGGTGATCGTGAGCTATCACCCGGCCTATCTGCTGCGCAGTCCGGCCGAGAAGGCGCGCGCCTGGCAAGACCTGAAACTGGCGGCCCGGCAGCTCTAGGCCGGGCCCGGCCGGCAAGGCCGCCAATGGGCGGGGCCGCAAGGGCGGCCCGCCGCGATGATGATCAGCGCGTGTGCGGGTCGAGCGCGTGGCCGTGGCCTTCCTGGCCGATCTGGTCATGCAGCTCGGGGTTGGCCGCCAGGTTGCGCCGGCTCCAGCGCATGAACACCACCATCAGCACGGCCACCACGGTGCCGAAGATCACGATGATGATGTTGATCGGCAGTTGCAGCCACAGCAGCAGGGTGTACATGGCCACCATCAGCAGGATGTTGAGCTGCTCGTTGAAGTTCTGCACCGCGATCGAATGGCCGGCCGACAGCAGCACGTGGCCGCGGTGTTGCAGCAGGGCGTTCATGGGCACCACGAAAAAGCCCGCCAGCCCGCCGGTGATCAGCAGCAGCAGGTAGACGCTCCAGGGCGAATAGACCAGCGGCATCAGCAGCACCACCAGCCCCATGGCCGCGCCCACCGGCAGCACCGCCAGGGCGCGCCGCAGCGGAATGCGGCCGGCCAGGATCGAACCCACCACCGTGCCCAGGGCGGCCACGCCCATCAGCATCGAGGCCTTGTCCAGCTGGTAGCCCAGGTGGCTGCGGCCCCATTCGATGACGATCAGTTGCAGCGTCGCGCCGGCGCCCCAGAACAGGGTGGTGACGGCCAGGGAAATCTGCCCCAGCTTGTCCTTCCAGAGCACGCGGACGTAGCCCCAGAAGGTGCGCATCAGCTTGACTGGGTTCTTCTGCTGCGGCGGATAGCGCACGTGGGTCGGCGGAATCAGCAAATTGCACAGCGCCGCCAGCAGGTAGACGAAGGCGATGACCAGGATGGCCGCCTCGGCCGGCGTGTGGACCAGCTTGCCGATGAAGGAATGTTGCAGCAGCGCGGTCGATACCGTGGTCGAGATCAGCAGGCCGCCCAGCACCGTGCCCAGGATGATGGAGAAGACGGTAAGGCCTTCGATCCAGCTGTTGCCCTTGACCAGCATGGTGGGGGGCAGCATTTCGGTGACGATGCCGTACTTGGCGGGGGAGTAGGCCGCCGCGCCGATGCCCACCACGCCGTAGGCGGCGCAGACCAGGTAGGTCTGGTATTCAGGGGCGACGCCGATGCTGGCGTACGAGAACATGAGCAGGCAGCCGGCCACCTTCAGGGCGTTGGTGGAGAACATCACGCGGCCCTTGGGGTAGGAGTCGGCGATGGCGCCGACGAAGGCCGCCAGCACCACGTAGGCCAGCGCGAAGGACCATTTCATGATCGGGGCCAGCCAGTCCGGGCCGTGCAGTTCCTGTATCAGGGCGATCGCGGCGATGAATAGCGCATTGTCCGCCAATGACGAGAAGGCCTGCGCGGCCATGACCAGATAGAAACCTCGTTTCAAGAATGTCCCCGTACTTTGACCTGAGCCCGGTCGGTCTGCGTGAAAATTATGCGTCTTGCGAAAAAGTGTCAGCGAGTATAGCCCGTGGCGCAGGTAGGGCTATTCAGCGTTTGCCCGCGGGTTGCGGCAGGTCAGGCGGCGCGCGGCAAGGGGGAGGGCAGTCCCCGGCTTGACCGTTGTTCACGTTTGGGGACAGACTGCCTGCGGTATCATACGACCCATCCGCGAGCCGGCCCTCCAGGGGCCGGTTTGCAATGTGTGCGGCAGGTCCGTTAACGCCTTTCGTTCAACCCACCCCGTCGTCATCGTACTGTGCGTCTTACTCAGCTCAAACTCGCCGGCTTCAAGTCCTTCGTCGATCCCACCGTGATTCCCGTGCCCAGCCAGCTGGTGGGCGTGGTGGGCCCCAATGGCTGCGGCAAATCGAACATCATCGATGCGGTGCGCTGGGTGCTGGGCGAGGCCAAGGCCTCGGAACTGCGCGGCGAGTCCATGCAGGACGTCATCTTCAACGGCTCGGGCAACCGCAAGCCGGCGGCCCGGGCCTCGGTCGAAATGGTGTTCGACAACAGCGAAGGCCGCGCCGCCGGGCAATGGAGCACCTACGCCGAAATCGCCGTGCGCCGCGTGCTGACGCGCGACGGCACCAGCAGCTACTTCGTCAACAACCAGCAGGTCCGCCGCCGCGACATCCACGACATCTTCCTGGGCACCGGCCTGGGCGCGCGCGGCTACGCCATCATCGGCCAGGGCATGATCAACCGCCTGATCGAGGCGCGCCCCGAGGAACTGCGGGTGTTCCTGGAAGAAGCCGCCGGCGTGTCGCGCTACAAGGAGCGCCGCCGCGAGACCGAAAACCGCCTGTCCGACACGCGCGAGAACCTGACCCGCGTCGAAGACATCCTGCGCGAACTGAACAGCCAGCTGGAAAAGCTGGAAGCCCAGGCCGAGGTCGCCACCCGCTACCGCGAACTGCAGGCAGACGGCGAAAAGAAACAGCATGCGCTGTGGTTCCTGAAGGAAACCGGCGCGCGCGAAGAGCGCGCCAAGAAGGCCCAGGAAATGGCCCAGGCCCAGAACGAGCTGGAAGCCGCCATCGCCGGCCTGCGCGCCGGCGAGGCCGCGCTCGAATCCCGGCGCCAGGCCCATTACGCCGCCAGCGACGCGGTCCACACCGCCCAGGGCGCGCTGTACGAGGCCAACGCCCAGGTCAGCCGCCTCGAGGCCGAGATCCGCCACGTGGTGGATTCCCGCAACCGCCTGCAGGCGCGGCGCGACCAGCTGCAGCAGCAGATCGCCGAATGGAACAGCCAGCGCGAGCACTGCGCCGAGCAGATCGCCCAGGCCGAAGAAGACCTGGCCGCCGGCGCCGCCCGCACCGAAGAGGCGCGCGCCGCCGCCGAGGACGCCCAGGCCGCGCTGCCGTCGGTCGAGCAGCGCGTGCGCGAAGCCGCCTCCGGCCGCGACGAGATGCGCGCCGCCCTGGCCCGCGTGGAACAGAACCTGGCCTTGGTGGCGCAAACCCAGCGCGATGCCGACCGCCAGATGCAGGCCCTGGAGCAGCGCCGCGAGCGCCTGCAGCAGGAACTGCGCGAATTGCACAGCCCCGACCCGGTGCGCCTGGAGCAACTGGCCGGCGATCGCGTCGCCGGCGAGGAACAGCTCGAGGAGGCCCAGGCGGAACTGGCCACCCTGGAAGGCAAGGTGCCGGACGCCGACGCCGAGCGCAGCCGCGCCCAGGCCGCCGCCCAGACCGATGCGCAGAACCTGGCCCGCCTGGAAGCCCGCCTGTCGGCCCTGGTGAAGCTGCAGGAAGACGTGCAGAAGCAGGGCGCCCTGGAACCCTGGCTGGCAAAGCACGAGCTGGCCGGTCTGTCGCGCCTGTGGCAGAAGCTGCACATCGAACCGGGCTGGGAAACCGCCCTGGAAGCCGCCCTGCGCGAACGCATGGCGTCCCTTGAAGTGCGCAGCCTGGACTGGGCTCGCGCCTTTTCCGACGACGCGCCGCCCGCCCGCCTGGCCTTCTACCAATTGCCCCCCGCGGCGCCCGCCCCGGCGGTGCCCGCGGGCCTGACGCCGCTGGCCAGCCTGCTGCGCATCACCGACCCCGACCTGCGCACGCTGCTCAACGACTGGCTGGCCGGCATCTATACCGCCACCGACCTGGCCCAGGCCCTGGCCACCCGCGCCACGCTGCCGGCCGGCGCCGCCTGCGTGGTCAAGGCCGGCCACCTGGTGGATGCGCACAGCGTGCGCTTCTACGCCCCGGATTCCGAACAGGCTGGCCTGTTGGCGCGCCAGCAGGAGATCGAAAACCTGCAACGCGAGATCAAGGCGCAGCAACTGATCGCCGACCAGGCCCGCGCCGCTGTCGCCCGCGCCGAAGTGGCCTGGCAACAGGTGAGCCAGGCGATCGCGCCGGCGCGCCAGCGGGTCGCCGAAGTGACCCGCCGGGTGCACGACATCCAGCTGGAACACTCGCGCCTGCAGCAGCAGGCCGAGCAGTCCGGCCAGCACGCCGCGCGCTTGCGCCAGGATCTCGAAGAGATCGCGGCCCACGAAGAAGACCTGCGCGCCACCCGCGAAGAGGCCGAGGCCCGCTTCGAGGCGCTCGACGAGGAGCTGGCCGAACACCAGTCCCGTTTCGCCGACGCCGAAATGGATGGCGAAACCCTGGCCGCCCAGGCCGAGGCCGCCCGCGCCCGCCTGCGCGAACTCGAGCGCGCCGCCCAGGAAGCCGAGTTCGCCGAGCGCGGCATCCAGGTCCGCATCACCGACCTGCAACGCAACCAGCAGCTGGCGGCCGACCAGAGCCAGCGCGGCAGCGTCGAACTCGAACAATTGCTGGCTGACCTGGTCGACCTGGACGCCTCGGCCTCCCAGGCCGGCCTGCAGGACGCCCTGGAAGTGCGCGCCGAGCGCGAAGAGGCGCTGTCGCGCGCCCGCCAGGAAATGGAAAACCTGGCGGCGCTGCTGCGTGGCGCCGACGAAGACCGGCTGCAACAGGAACGCACGCTCGAGCCGCGCCGCGCCCGCATCACCGAATTGCAGCTGCAGGAACAGGCCGCGCGCCTGGCCGAGGAACAATTCACCGAGCAGCTCAACGCCCGCGAGGTCGACCGCGAGGCCCTGGCCCAGGACCTGGCCAACCAGCCGGACGAATGGCGCCGCGCCAGCTGGCTGCAATCGGAAGTCACCCGCATTTCGCGCCAGATCGAGTCGCTTGGCTCGGTCAACCTGGCCGCGCTGGACGAGCTGAACACGTCGCGCGAGCGCAAGGGCTTCCTGGACGACCAGCACCAGGACCTGATGACCGCCATCGAGACCCTGGAAGACGCGATCCGCAAGATCGACCGCGAAACCCGCGAGTTGCTGCAAGAGACCTTCAACGTCGTCAACGGCCACTTCGGCGAGCTGTTCCCCAAGCTGTTCGGCGGCGGCGAGGCCAAGCTGACCATGACCGGCGAGGAAATCCTCGATGCCGGCGTGCAGGTCATGGCGCAGCCGCCCGGCAAGCGCAACAGCACCATCCACCTGCTGTCGGGGGGCGAAAAGGCGCTGACCGCCACCGCGTTGGTGTTCGCGCTGTTCAAGCTGAACCCCGCGCCGTTCTGCCTGCTGGACGAGGTGGACGCGCCGCTGGACGACGCCAATACCGAGCGCTACGCCAACCTGGTCGCCAACATGAGCGAGCAGACCCAGTTCCTGTTCATCTCGCACAACAAGATCGCGATGCAGATGGCCAAGCAGCTGATCGGCGTCACCATGCAAGAGCAGGGGGTTTCGCGTATCGTTGCGGTAGACATAGATTCGGCCGTCCAGATGATGGCCTCCGAAGCGGCATAAACCCAATATTCAGAATGGCGCCGGCTTCCTGGCGCGGGATTTACACATGAGTGATTTGCAGATCGGGCTGATTGCCCTGGGCGTCTTGCTGATACTGCTGGTGCTGGGCTTCAACTGGTGGCAGGACCGTCGCGTCCGCCGCAAGATGCAAAGCCATTTCCCCACCTCCGAGCAGGATCCGCTGCTGGGGGCGGGCGCCAACGCCGCCGCGGGCGCCGCGGCCGTGCGTCGCGAGCCCGGCATGGGCGACGCGCCCAAGGCGCACCCGGAACAGCCCAAGCCGGTCGATCCGGGCAGCGATGCCGATGATGCCGAGGAACCCGATCCCGCCTGCGAAGTGGTCATCGAGATCAACTTCGCCGAGCCGGTGCGCGGCGCCGACCTGCTGCCTTACATGCAGAGCCTGCGCCAGGTGGGTCGCAAGCCCATGCGCGTGTTCGCCGAAACCGACCAGCGCCGCCATCGCGCCCGTGTCCATGCCGGCGAGTCGTATGCCTCGATGCAACTGGCGGTGCTGCTGGCCAATCGCAGCGGCCCGCTGACCGCCATCGAATGGTCGCAGGCCTGGGCCCGCGCCCAGGACATGGCCGAACGCTTCGATGCCACCATCGAGGGCCCCGACCAGCAGGCCGTGCTGGAGCAGGCCGCGCGCCTGGACGACACTTGCGCCGCGCTGGATACCCAGGTCGGCCTGACCCTGTTGCTGGGCACCGCCCAGCCGGCCGCCGAGGTGCTCAACGTGGCCCGCGACGCCGGCTTCGTCGCCGATGGCAACCGCCTGGCCTGGCCTGCCGAGAACGGCGTGGCCCGTTTCACGCTGGCGCGCGCCGATGGCGCCGCCTTCGACGCCGGCATGGGGGGCATCGAACGCCTGTACCTGCTGCTGGACGTGCCCTGCAGCCCGGCCGACAGCCGCGCCTTCGGCCGCATGGTGGACGTGGGCCGTGAACTGGCCGCCCGCCTGCGCGCCGACCTGGTCGATGACCAGGGCAAGCCGCTGGCCGACGGTTCGGAAAGCGTCATCGACGAACGCCTGCAAGTGCTGTTCGGCCAGCTCGAGCAGGCCGGCCTGCCCGCCGGCAGCGAGCGCGCCCAGCGGGTGTTTGCATAATGAGCAAGGCCGGAGGGACCCCCGCGGCGGAAACCGCGGCACGCCTGCGCGCGGAAATCGAGCAGCACAACGTCCGCTATTACGTCTACGACGACCCGTCGATCTCGGATGCCGAATACGACCGCTTGATGCGCGAGCTGCAGGACCTGGAAGCCGCGCATCCCGAACTGGTCACGCCCGAATCGCCCACGCAGCGGGTCGGCGCGGCGCCGGTCTCGGCCTTCGGCAGCGTGCGCCACGCGGTGCCGATGCTGTCGCTGGGCAACGCCTTCGACGAAGAAGACGTCGTGGCGTTCGACCGCCGCGTCACCGATACGCTGCGCGGCGCCGGCCTGCTGGGCCCGGCGCAGCAGGCCGAATACTTCTGTGAACTCAAGCTCGATGGCCTGGCGATCAGCCTGCGCTACGAGGACGGCCGGCTGGTGCAGGCCGCCACCCGTGGCGACGGCCAGACGGGCGAGGACGTCACCTCCAATATCCGCACGATCAAGGCGATCCCGCTGCAGCTGAGCGGCCCGGCGCCCAAGGTGCTGGAGGTGCGCGGCGAAGTGCTGATGAACCGCGCCGATTTCGAGAAACTCAACGCGGCCCAGGCCAAGCGCGACGAGAAGGTCTTCGTCAACCCGCGCAACGCCGCCGCCGGCAGCCTGCGCCAGCTCGACCCGCGCATCACCGCCAAGCGGCCGCTGCGCTTTTTCGCCTACGGCTGGGGCGAGGTGCGGGGCCTGCCGGGCACGCAGAGCGGCCTGTTCGACGAAGCGTCGGCCGGCGCGGCGGATGCCTCGACCCTGCCCGAGAAATCGCATGGCGCCATGCTCGACTGGCTGGCGTCGCTGGGCCTGCCGGTCAATGTGAAGCACAACCACCGCGCCACCGGCGCCGAGGGCCTGATGGCGTTCTACGCCAAGGTCGGCGCCCTGCGGCCCGAACTGCCCTACGACATCGACGGCGTGGTCTACAAGGTGGATTCGCTGCCGGCGCAGAAACTGCTGGGCTTCGTGGCGCGCGCGCCCCGCTTTGCGCTGGCGCACAAATTCCCGGCCGAGGAAGCCACCACCACGCTGCTGGACATCGAAGTGCAGGTCGGCCGTACCGGCGCCATCACCCCGGTCGCCCGGCTCAAGCCGGTGTTCGTGGGCGGCGTGACCGTCACCAACGCCACGCTGCACAACGAAGACGAGATCCGCCGCAAGGACGTGCGCATCGGTGACACCGTCATCGTGCGTCGCGCCGGCGACGTGATTCCGGAGGTGGTGGGAGCGGTGCTCGAGAAGCGTCCCGCCGACGCGCGCGAGTTCGTCATGCCCAAGGCCTGCCCGGTCTGTGGCTCGGCGATCGAGCGCCTGGAAGACGAAACCATCGCCCGCTGCACCGGCGGGCTGTTCTGCGCCGCGCAGCGCAAACAGACGCTGTGGCACGCGGCCAGCCGCAAGGCGCTCGATATCGAGGGCCTGGGCGAGAAGCTGGTGGAGCAATTGGTGGACAGCGGCCGCGTCAAATCGCTGGCCGACCTGTTCAGCCTGCGCCCGCTCGAACTGGTCGGGCTGGACCGCATGGGCCAGAAGTCGGCCGACAACCTGGTCGAGGCCATCGACAAGGCGCGCGCGCCGGCGTTGGGACGCCTGCTGTTCGCGCTGGGCATCCGCCACGTGGGCGAGACCACGGCGCGCGACGTGGCCCGGCACTTTGGCAGCATCGAGGCCATCATGGACGCAGACGAGGACGCGCTGTCCTCCGTGCCGGACGTAGGGCCGGTGGTGGCGGGTTCGATCCGCCGCTTCTTCGCCGAACAGCATAATCGCGACGTGATCGGGCAGCTCAAGGCCCAGGGCGTGCATGCGGTGGCCGAGGCCGTGCCGCAGGACACCACGCTGGCGGGCAAGACCTTCGTGCTGACCGGCACGCTGCCCAACTGGACGCGCGAGGAAGCCTCCATGCGCATCCAGGCCGCGGGCGGCAAGGTCAGCGGCTCGGTGTCCAAGAAGACCGCCTATCTCGTGGCCGGCGAAGACGCCGGCAGCAAGCTCACCAAGGCCCAGGAACTGGGCGTCACGGTGCTGGACGAGGACGGGCTCAAGGAATTGCTGGGTTCCTCTTGATTAATCCGGGCCGCGTTGCCGGCCCGGCGCCTGGTCCTGTCGAACAGGCCGCCCGCCCTTGGCGCGCGGCCTGTTTCCATTTTCACCGCGCTCGGGGCCGTTCCATCGGGCTTTTGCGGCCGCCCCGCGAGACGTTCTGCCGGACAAAAAAAACTGCCCGCGCAAGGCGGGCAGTTTCTGCGGAAAGACGCCAGGTTTACTGGATCTTGGCCTTCTCGCGCAGTTCCTTCTGGTAGTCGGCCAGGGTTTGCTGGCGCAGCATTTCTTCCAGTTGGGTGCGGACCTGGTCCAGCGGCGGGAATTCAACCGGACGGGTGTCGTCGACCATGATGATGTGCCAGCCGAACTGGGTCTGGACCGGCTTGTCGACCAGTTGGCCCTTCTTGAGCTGGGTCACGGCCTGCGCGAACGGCTGGACGTAGTTGGTGGGAGGCGCCCAACCCAGGTCGCCACCCTTTTCGGCGCTGCCGGGGTCCTTCGAGTTCTTCTTGGCCAGGTCGTCGAACTTGCCCTTGTTGCTCTTCAACTGGGCCAGCAGGTCGTTGGCGGTCTTTTCGTCTTCGACCAGGATGTGACGGACCTTGTATTCCATCTTGCCGGCCTGTTCTTTCTTGATCTTCTCGTATTCAGCCGTGACCTTGGCGTCCGACACCGGGTGCTTGGCGAGGTAGTCGGCCATCAGGGCGCGGACCAGGATGCCTTGGCGGGCCAGTTCGATTTCGGTCTGGACGTCGGCCTGCTTGGCGATGCCGCCGGCTTCGGCGGCCTGCACGAAGACCTGGCGGTTGATCATTTCCTGCTTGACCTGTTCGCGCAGCTGGGGCGAATCAGTGGCGCCCTGGCTGACCAGCAGCTTGACGAATTGATCCAGGCTCTTCTGCGGAATGGCCTTGCCATTCACGGTGGCGACGTTCTGGGCGAAAGCGGGCACGGCGATGACGCAGGCGGCGGCCAGCATGACGATGCGTTTCATGAATATCCTTTTACTTTCTATTTGGGAGCCTGGGCGTCGAGCGCAAGCGCATGAATCGGATAGGGGATCAAATCTTGCAGATGATGATACACCAGCCTATGTCGCGCCACGGCGGAGAGTCCCGCAAAGCAAGACGCCACGATGTGGACGCGATAATGGCCGGCGCCGTTTTTACTGCCTTCGTGACCGGCATGTAAATGGGAGTCGTCCTGGATGTCCAGGGAAACCGGTTCCAGGACGGCCAGGCGCTCCCGGATCAGGGTGATGCGGTCGGTGGTCTCTGACATGGCGTCGATCGTAAAAGTTCCGGCGCGCGGGGCGCGCCCTGGGAGGGAAGCGGGCGCCGGGCCCGGTCGGGATGCGTCAGGCCTTGGGCGGGGTGTTGGCGCCGTCGTCGGCCTGGATGTGCTTGCCCAGCCAGATGGACTGGCCGATGACGAAGACGATCATCAGGCCCATCAGGCCGAAGGCCTTGAAGCTGACCCACTGGGATTCGGTGAAATGCCCCGAGAACGCCACATAGAGGTTGATGGCGCCGGCGATCAGGAAGAAGCCGGCCCAGATCAGGTTGAGCTTGTCCCAGGCGGCGTCCGGCAGCTGGATCTGCTTTTCCATCAGGCGCCGGATCAGGTTGCGGCCGAACAGCAGGCGGGCGAACACCAGGGCGCCGCCGAACAGCCAGTACAGCACCGTCGGTTTCCATTTGATGAAGACGTCGCTGTGCAGCCAGATGGTGGCGCCGCCGAACACCAGGATCACGGTCAGGTTGATCCAGTGCATGGCTTCGGTGGCGCGGCCGGTGGCCTTGAGCCAGACGATCTGCAGCACCGCCGCCGCCATGGCCACGCCGGTCGCCACGAAGATGTCGGTGAACCGGTAGGCCAGAAAGAACAGGAACAGCGGAAAGAGGTCGAACAGGAACTTCTTCATTCTTCTATGGGTTCGAACGTCATCGACAGGGAATTGATGCAGTAGCGCAGGCCGGTGGGCTCGGGGCCGTCGGGGAAGACGTGGCCCAGGTGCGCGTCACAGACGTTGCACAGGACCTCGGTGCGCACCATGCCGTGGGAGGTGTCGCGTTCCTCGCGCACCAGTTCCGGGTCGAGCGCCTGGAAATAGCTGGGCCAGCCACAGCCGGCGTCGAACTTGGTGTCCGACGCGAACAGCGCGGTGCCACAGCCCACGCAGCGGTAGATGCCCGGGGTGAAGGTGTTCCAGTAACGCCCGGTGAATGCGCGTTCGGTACCCTTTTCACGGGTGACGACGTATTCTTCCGGGGACAGCTGGGCCCGCCATTCGGCGTCGGTTTTGCGTACTTTGTCCATATCAGCTCTTGGAGTCCCGATGCCCGAAATGGTTCGGGCATAATCCCGCCCCATGTTAATCGAGTTTGACCAGGCGATTGTATCGACGCCCCAGGCGGAAGTGTTGCGCGGGGTGAGCGCGGCGCTGGACGGGCGCCGGATCGGCATCGTCGGCCCGAACGGCGCCGGCAAGAGCACCCTGGCGCGTCTGGTCAACGGGCTGGTGCTGCCATCCTCGGGCAGCGTGCGGGTCGGCGGCCTGGATACCCGGCATGAATTGAAGGCGGTGCGGCGCCAGGTCGGCTTCGTGTTCCAGAACCCCGAGAACCAGATCGTCTTCCCGATCGTGCGCGAAGACCTGGCGTTCGGCCTCAAACAACTGGAACCCGACCGGGCGCAACGCGAGGCCCGCATCGAGGCGGAGCTGGCGGCCCTGGGCGTGGCGCATCTGGCGGATCGCACCAGCCACACCCTGTCCGGTGGCGAACGCCAGCTGGTGGCGCTGGCCGCGGTGCTGGTGATGCGGCCCGGGCTGGTGGTGTTCGACGAACCCACCACCCAGCTGGACCTGCGCAACCGCAACCGCGTGCGCGACGCCATCGCCGCCATGCCGCAGGACGCCATCGTGGTCAGCCATGACCTGGCGCTGCTGGAAGATTTCGAGCGGGTGCTGGTGATCCAGGATGGCGTCATCGCCGCCGACGACACGCCGGCCGCCGCGCTGCGCTGGTACCGGGACCGCTGCGCGTGATCGAGCCCCTATATATTCCAGGCGACTCGCCGCTGCACCGGCTGCCCGCCGGCCTGAAGCTGCTGGCGTTGGCCGCGGCCGGCGCCGGATTGTTCCTGCTGCGCGATCCCGCCATCCTTGCGGGAGCCTGCGCGCTCGCCGGCTTGCTGCTGTGGTGCGCTGGCGCCACGCCAGCCGGCGTCTGGCGCCAGGTGCGCGGCCTGGTCTGGGTGCTGCTGGCCGTCGGCGTCTTCACGGCCTGGTTCCAGGGCTGGCGCGAGGCGTTGGCGGTACTCTTGCGGATCGCCGCGATGGTCGGGCTGGCGCTGGCGGTGACGCTGTCGACCCGCGGTTCAGACCTGATCGCCGTGTGCGAGCGGGTGTTGATGCCGTTGCAGCGCATCGGCCTGCTGGACGCGGGCAAGGTGTCGCTGGCGCTGGCGCTGGCCCTGCGCTTCGTGCCCGAGATCTGGCGCAATTTCCACGAGATCCGCGAAGCCCAGGCGGCGCGCGGACTCGGCGCCAACCCGGTGGCGCTGATCGTGCCGCTGGTGGTGCTCACGCTGAAGCGGGCGCAGGAAGTGGCCGAGGCCATCGACGCGCGCAGCCTGTGACATTCCAACTCCATCCCTGATTCCCTGTCCCACTAGATAGAAAGGGCATTGCCATGAAATCCAACAACACTGTGCTGGTGGCGCTGTTCGCCGCGCTGATCGTGGTGCTGAGCCTGATTCCGCCGATCCCGCTGCCGGGCATACCGGTGCCGATCACGCTGCAGACGCTGGGCGCCATGCTGGCCGGCGCCATGCTGGGGCCGGGCCGCGGCGCGCTGGCCTGCCTGTTGTACCTGGCGCTGGCGGCCATCGGCCTGCCG
>NZ_QHHO01000022.1:78671-88743 GCF_003184165.1 Achromobacter sp. RW408 | reverse complement strand
GGGGCGGGCGGCGTGGCCACGGGTGCCGGGCGCGCCGCGGGGGACGCGGTCAGCGGCGACGCGTCCGTGGACGCGTCGGAGTCTTGCACGTCGAACAGGAGTTCGAGCTGGTCAGTGCTGGGCATACCTTTCTGGATTGAGACGCCGCATTTCCCCTTCGATCCAGTCCTGCACTTTCTGGTTCAGTTCCTCGGGGGAGATTCCCTTCGATTCTATCGCGGGACCGATGGACAGCGTAACCAGGCCTGGATATTTGACGAAGGCATTGCGGCGCCAGCATTCGCCGGCGTTGTGCGCCACCGGGATGACCACCGCGCCGGTGCGCGAGGCCAGCAACGCGCCGCCCATCTTGAAGCGCGCGGTCTTGCCGGGCGGCACGCGGGTGCCTTCCGGGAACAGCAGCGGCCAGCGGCCTTCGTCCAGCCGGACCTGTCCCTGCTTGACCACCTGTTCGAAGGCGTCGCGGCCCTTGGAGCGGTCGATGGCGATCATGCGCAGCAACGCCAGGCCCCAGCCGAAGAACGGCACCATGTGCAGTTCCTTCTTGTAGACGAAGCACACTTCGCGCGGCATGTAGGCCGGGAAGAACAGCGTTTCCCAGGCCGACTGGTGCTTGGACAGCAGCACCGCCGGGCCGTCGGGCAGGTTTTCCCAGCCCTTGACCTGCCAGCGGATGCCGCAGAACACCTTGGCGCCCCAGATGGCCAGGCGCGGCCAGCCCACCGTGAGCTTGTAGCGCAGGTGCAGCGGCAGCGGCGCCCACAGCACGCAAGCGAAGGCATAGGGGATGACCGTGATGGCCAGGAACAGGAAATACAGGAGCGAGCGCAGCCGGGCCATCAGTTGTCCTGCAGCAGGGCGTCGGCCACGGCCGACAGGTCGTCGCAGACCCGGGTGTTCTCGGGCAGGCCGCCCTTGGCCAGCGTCTTCTTGCCGTTGCCGGTCAGCACCAGCCAGGGCGAGCAGCCCGCGGCGCTGGAGGCCTGCAGGTCGCGCAGCGAGTCGCCCACGGCCGGCACGCCGGCCAGGTTGACGTCGTAGCGATGGCCGATCTGCTCGAACATGCCGGGACGCGGCTTGCGGCAGGTGCAGTCGTCGTCCGGGCCGTGCGGGCACATGAAGACGGCGTCCACGCTGCCGCCGACGGCGGCCAGCTCGCGCCGCATCTTGGCGTGGATGGCGGTCAGCGTGTCCATGTCGAACAGGCCGCGCGCCAGGCCGGACTGGTTGGTGGCGACCACCACCGTCCAGTCCGCCTGCGTCAGGCGGGCGATGGCCTGCAGGCTGCCGGGCAGGGCGATCCATTCGTCGGGATTCTTGACGAACGCATCGCTGTCCTGGTTGATGACGCCGTCGCGGTCGAGGATGATGAGCTTCACTGTGCCAGCCTGGAAATGTCAGCGACCTGGTTCATCAGGGTGTGCAGCTGGCCCAGCAGCGCCAGCCGGTTGGCGCGCACCGCCGGGTCCTCGGCCATGACCATGACGTCGGCGAAGAAGGCGTCCACCGGTTCGCGGGCCTGGGCCAGCGTGCGCAGGTTGGCGGCGAAGTCGCCGGCGGCCAGTTGCGCCTCGGCCTGCGGGCGCAGCGCGGCGATGGCGGCGGCCAGCGCCTTTTCGGCGGGCTCGACCAGCGCGGCGTCATTGACCGCGCCGATCTCGCCTTCGGCCTTCTTGAGCAGGTTGCCGATGCGCTTGTTGGCGGCCGCCAGGCTGGCGGCCTCGGGCATCTGCGCGAAGGCGGCGGCGGCGCGCACGCGCTCGGCCACCTGGTGCAGCGGCGGCGTCAGGGCGATGACGGCCTCGACCGCGTTGCGGTCGTGTTCGTTGATCAGCTGGTTGCGGTAGCGTTCGTAGATGAAGGCGCGCACTTCCGCCAGCGTGTCGGCGGGGATCTTGCCGGCCGGGAAGGTGGCGGCGGTGGCGGCCAGCAGGCCGTCCAGCGACAGCGGGCCGTCCTGGTTGAGCTTGAGCCAGCCGCCGGCGGCCAGTTGCTCGAAGGCGCTGATCAGGCCCAGCGCGGCGCGGCGCAGGCCGAAGGGGTCGCGTTCGCCGGTGGGCGCCAGGCCGATGGCCCAGATGCCGACCAGGGTCTCGGCGCGTTCGGCGATGAACAGCGTGGCGGCGGTCAGGTCGTCCTGCGAAACCGGCGTGTCGTAACGGTTGCGGTACTGGGTGCGCAGCGCCTGCACGACGCTGTCCGGCTCGCCGTCGCCGGCGGCGTAGTAGGCGCCCATGATGCCTTGCAGCTCGGGGAACTCGCCCACCATGTTCGAGCCCAGGTCGGCCTTGGCCAGCAGCGCGGCGCGGTCGGCGGCGGCGACATCGCCGCCCAGCTTGCCAGCCACGTCGCGGGCGATGGCGCGCACGCGCTCGACGCGTTCGAGCTGGGTGCCCAGCTTGTTGTGGTAGACGATCGAGCCCAGTTGCTCGACGCGCGCGGCCAGCGGCGTCTTGCGGTCGGTCTCGAAGAAGAACTGGGCGTCGGCCAGGCGCGGACGCACCACGCGCTGATTGCCTTCGACGATGTTCACCGGGTTGTCCGTGCGCATGTTGCTCACGATCAGGAAGCGGTGCGTCAGGCGTCCGCTGGCCGGGTCGAACAGCGGGAAGTACTTCTGGTTCAGGCGCATCGTCAGGATCAGGCATTCCTGCGGCACTTGCAGGAACTGTTCCTCGAACTCGCCGACGTAGACGGTGGGGTGTTCGACCAGGGCGGTGACTTCATCGAGCAGGGCGGCCACTTCGGGGTCGTCGCCCAGCGTGGCCGACAGACGGCCGGCGTGGTCCAGCAGCTGGCGCTGGATCTCGTCGCGGCGGCCTTCGAACGAGGCCACCACGCGGCCCTTCTCGGCCAGGGTGGCGGCGTAGGCGTCGGCATCGGCGATGGCGATGGCGCCGCTGCTCATGTAGCGGTGGCCCAGCGTGTCGCGGCCGGCGGTCAGGCCGAGGGCGCTGACGGGAACCACGTCGGCGCCGAACAGCGCGATCAGGCCGTGCGCCGGGCGCACGAACTTGACGGTGGTCTCGCCGTCGGCCAGCTGGTAGCGCATGACCTTGGGGATCGGCAGGCCGTCGATGGCCGCGTCGATGCCTTCCTGCAGGCCGACGGCCAGCGCGGCGCCGGGGGCGGTGCCGCGGGCGACCAGGTAATCCTGCTTGCCGTCGGATTCACGTTCCAGGGTGGCCAGGTCGATGTTTTCCAGGCCCTTGGCGGCCAGCTTCTTCTGCAGCGCCGGGGTGGCCTTGCCGTCTTCGGTCAGGCCGATCTTCACCGGCATCAGCTTTTCGGCGTAGGCCTGATCGGGCGCCTGCGCCAGCACGGCCGACAGGCGCACCGCCAGGCGGCGCGGCGTGGCGTACGGCTCGACGGCGCAGCCATCGGCCAGCAGGCCGTGGCGCGCCAGCGTGGCGCGCACGCCTTCGGCGAAAGCCTGGCCCAGCTTCTGCAGGGCCTTGGGCGGGAGTTCTTCGGTCAGCAGCTCGACCAGCAGGGGGCGGATGTTCGTCGTCATTTATGCAGCCTCCCCGGCGGCCTTGTCGCGGCCCAGCATGGGAAAGCCCAGTCGTTCGCGGGAATCGTAGTAGGCCTGCGCGACGGCGCGCGACAGGTTGCGGATGCGGCCGATGTAGGCGGCGCGCTCGGTGACGCTGATCGCGCCGCGCGCGTCCAGCATGTTGAAGGTGTGCGCGGCCTTGAGCGTGGCTTCATAGGCCGGCAGGGCCAGCGGCACGTCCATCAGGCGCTTGGCCTCGGCTTCGTAGTCGTTGAAGTGCGCGAACAGCATCTCGGCCGACGAATATTCGAAGTTGTAGGTGGACTGTTCCACTTCGTTCTGGTGGAACACGTCGCGGTACAGCACGCGGCGGCCGTTGGCGCCTTCGGTCCAGACCAGGTCGTACACGCTCTGCACGTCCTGCAGGTACATGGCCAGGCGTTCCAGGCCGTAGGTGATCTCGCCCGTGGTCGGGGTGCAATCCAGGCCGCCGACCTGCTGGAAGTAGGTGAACTGGGTCACTTCCATGCCGTTCAGCCACACTTCCCAGCCCAGGCCCCAGGCGCCCAGCGTCGGGTTTTCCCAGTCGTCCTCGACGAAGCGGATGTCGTGCTGCGTGGGGTCGATGCCCAGCGCCTTGAGCGAGCCGATGTACAGGTCCAGGATTTCCGGGGGCGCGGGTTTCAGCACCACCTGGTACTGGTAGTAGTGCTGCAGGCGGTTGGGGTTCTCGCCGTAGCGGCCATCCTTGGGGCGGCGCGAGGGCTGCACGTAGGCCGCGCGCCAGGGCTCCGGGCCGATCGCCCGCAGGAAAGTGGCGGTGTGCGAGGTGCCGGCGCCGACTTCCATGTCGTAGGGCTGCAGCAGGGCGCAACCCTGCTTGTCCCAGTATTCCTGGAGCGTAAGGATGATTTGCTGAAAGGTGAGCATAGGATTCTTGGAATTCGGTCGCCGGGCGACGTCTGCCGTGGGCGTGGGAAACCGGGCATTTTAACTGGCCCGGGGCGGCCCCGGGGCCGGACCCCGGGATTGGGGTCGCATCCAGGCGGTTACATCCTCGCGGTTACATATCGGGCGGGGCGTGCTCCAGGCGGACGTTGCTCCGCCGGCGCCCTGCGGCGGCCGGGCATTGGTCGTATCATTCCAGGTTGACCAGTCTTATATAAAACCAATATCCAAAACCCCGGAAGGAGCATCCGCATGTCTGACCTGATCAAGGTGGAAGTCGCCGACGGCATCCAGATCATCACCATCAACCGTCCCGAGGCCAAGAACGCCATCAACCTGGAAACCGCCCAGGCCATGGCAGCCGCGCTGGACCAGCTGGACAGCCGCGACGACGTGCGCATCGGCATCCTGACGGGCGCGGGCGGCACGTTCTCGTCGGGCATGGACCTGAAAGCCTTCGCCAAGTCGGGCCAGCGTCCGTACGTGGAAGGCCGCGGTTTCGCAGGCCTGAACGAAGCGCCGCCGAAAAAGCCGCTGATCGCCGCGGTCGAAGGTTATGCGCTGGCCGGCGGTTGCGAGATGGCCCTGGCGTCCGACCTGATCGTGGCCGCCAGCAACGCCAAGTTCGGCCTGCCCGAAGTCAAGCGCGGCCTGGTGGCCGGCGCCGGCGGCATGCTGCGCCTGCCGCGCCGCCTGCCGTACCACATCGCCATGGAAGTGATCCTGACCGGCGACATGCTGGGCGCCGAGCGCGCCTACGGCTTCGGCCTGGTGAACCGCCTGACCGAGCCGGGCGGCGCCCTGGCCGGCGCGCTGGAACTGGCCCGCGCCATCGTCGAGAACGGCCCGCTGTCGGTGCAGACCGCCAAGAGCATCGTGGCGCAGTCCGGCGACTGGACCCAGGAAGAGATGTTCAACCGCCAGCGTCCGCTGATCGCCCATATCTTCTCGTCGGCCGACGCCAAGGAAGGCGCCACGGCTTTCGCCGAAAAGCGCAAGCCTGTCTGGCAAGGAAAATAAAATAAGCTGCACCCCATCGCGCGCGGCCGGTTCGCCGGCCGCGTTTTCACGTTTCCCTCCGTAACCCGCATATCGCCATGTCCGTCCTCATCAAAGAAGAAGACTTCATCCAGTCGATAGCCGATGGCATCCAGTTCATCAGCTATTACCACCCCGTCGACTACATCCGCCACCTGGCCCGCGCCTACGAGCGCGAGGAAAGCCCGGCCGCGCGCGACGCGATGGCGCAGATCCTGACCAACTCGCGCATGTGCGCCGAGGGCAAGCGCCCGCTGTGCCAGGACACCGGCATCGTCAACGTGTTCCTGAAGGTCGGCATGGGCGTGCGTTTCGACACCAAGCGCACCCTGCAGGAACTGTGCGACGAAGGCGTGCGCCGCGGCTACCTGAACCCGGACAATCCCCTGCGCGCCTCGGTGCTGGACGATCCGCTGTTCGCCCGCAAGAACACCCGCGACAACACGCCCTGTATCCTGCACGTCGAGCTTGTCCCGGGTGACAAGGTCGACGTGCAGCTGGCTTCGAAGGGCGGCGGTTCGGAAAACAAGTCCAAGTTCGCCATGCTCAACCCCAGCGATTCGCTGGTGGACTGGGTGCTCAAGACGGTCCCGACCATGGGCGCCGGCTGGTGTCCGCCGGGCATGCTGGGCATCGGCGTCGGCGGCACCGCCGAAAAGGCCATGCTGATGGCCAAGCAGTCGCTGATGGAAGACATCGACATGTACGAACTGCTGGCCCGCGGCCCGCAGAACAAGCTCGAAGAACTGCGCATCGAGCTGTACGAAAAGGTCAACGCGCTGGGCATCGGCGCCCAGGGCCTGGGCGGCCTGACCACCGTGCTGGACGTCAAGATCAACACCTTCCCGACGCACGCGGCCTCCAAGCCCGTCGCCATGATCCCGAACTGCGCGGCCACCCGCCATGCCCACTTCGAGCTGGACGGCTCGGGCCCGGCGCGCCTGGACCCGCCGTCGCTGTCGGAATGGCCGGAAGTGCACTGGGCGCCGGACTACAACAAGTCCAAGCAGGTCGACCTGAACACGCTGACCAAGGAAGAAGTCGCCAGCTGGAAGCCGGGCCAGACCCTGCTGCTGTCGGGCAAGATGCTGACCGGCCGCGACGCCGCGCACAAGCGCATCCAGGACATGCTGGCCAAGGGCGAGCCGCTGCCGGTGGACTTCACCAACCGCGTCATCTACTACGTCGGCCCGGTCGATCCGGTGCGCGACGAAGTGGTGGGCCCGGCCGGTCCGACCACCGCCACCCGCATGGACAAGTTCACCGACATGATGCTGGAGCAGACCGGCCTGATCGCCATGATCGGCAAGTCCGAGCGCGGCCCCGTCGCGATCGAGTCGATCAAGAAGCACGGCTCGGCCTACCTGATGGCCGTGGGCGGCGCGGCCTACCTGGTGTCCAAGGCGATCCGCGGCGCCAAGGTGCTGGGTTTCGCCGACCTGGGCATGGAAGCCATCTACGAGTTCGACGTGAAGGACATGCCGGTGACCGTGGCGGTTGACGCCCAGGGCACTTCGGTCCACACCACCGGCCCGAAGGAATGGCAGGCCAGGATCGGCAAGATCCCGGTCGCCACCGCGTAAACGGGCGACATGAATGCGAGAAGGGCGCCGGTGACGGCGCCCTTTTTTTATCCCTGGGACGATTCGCGGCCTGCCGTCGGCACGGGCGCCCGTGGCCGAGCGATCAGGGCCGGTCAGTAGCGCACGTACTCCAGCGCCGACTGCGAGGACGCCGGTGCGCGGGGCGCCACGGCTCGCGCCGATGCCGCTTCGCGCGCCGCCTCGGGTCGGTCCTGGGCCTCATAGGCGCTCTGCAGTTCGTGCGCCGCCTCGGCCGTCATCTGGGTGATGTCCTCGGTGACTTCGCCCAGCTTGGCCGATTGCGCCAGCGAGACCTCCACCACTTCGCCCATGATCTCGGTGACCCGCCGCGACGAGGTCACGATGTTCTCCATGGTGGCGCCGGCGGACTGTACCTGTTCGGCGCCGCTGCCGATCTGCTGGACCGAGGTGGTGATCAGGTCCTTGATCTCCTTGGCCGCGGATGCGCTGTTCTGGGCCAGGCTGCGCACCTCGGCCGCCACCACCGCGAAGCCTTTGCCGTGCGGGCCCGCGCGCGCCGCCTCGACCGCGGCATTGAGCGCCAGGATGTTTGTCTGGAACGCGATGCCATCCATCACGCCGATGATCTCCGAGATGCGCCGCGAGCTTTCGGTGATGGTGCCCATGGTGGCTACCACGCCGGCCACGGTCTTGCCGCCTTCCTCAGCCACCTGGCAGGCGTCGCGCGCCAGCGTATTGGCCTGGCTGGCGCGTTCGGCGTTCTCGGTCAGGCCCTGCACCGCCACCCGCAGCGTCTGCGCGGCGGTGAAGCGGCGGGTGATGTCGGTGGCGAACTTCACCACCTTGAATGGCCGGCCCTCCGCATCGAAGATCGGGTTGTAGCTGGCCTCGATCCAGACGCGGCGCCCGTTCTTGCCAATGCGCAGGTATTGGCCGGTGTCGTATTCGCCGCCGCGCAGCTTGCGCCAGAATTCCTTGTAGGCGGGGCTGCGGACTTCCTCGGGCAGCACCAGCATGCTGTGGTGGCGGCCGCGCAGTTCGTCTTCGCGGTAGCCCATGGCGTCCAGGAACAGGTCGTTGGCGCGAATGATGGTCCCGTCCAGTTCGAACTCGATGATGCCCTGCACCTTGGAGATGGCGGCAAGCTGGCCCTCGGTGTCGGCCTGGCGGCGCTGCTGCTCGGTGACGTCGGTGGCGTACTTGACCACCTTGAAGGGCCGGCCGGACTCGTCGAGGATCGGGTTGTAGCTGGCCTGCAGCCAGACGTCGCTGCCGTCCTTGTGGATGCGGCGATAGCGGCCCGCGTCGTACTCGCCGCGCTTGAGCTTGTCCCAGAACGCCTGGTATTCAGGAGAGCCGCGCCGGTCGGGCGCCACGAAGATGCGGTGGTGCTGCCCCCGCAGTTCGTCGAGCGTGTAGCCCATGGCATCGAGGAAATTCTGGTTGGCCATGAGCACATGGCCGTCCAGGTCGAACTCGATGATCGCCTGCGCCTTGTGGATGGCCGCGATCTGGCCGTACAGATCCGCATTCCGCGTGTCGCGCTTGCGACGGAACAGGCGCTTGAAGGGAAACCAATGCATGTTGAACTCGAACGAAGATGCCGGCCGGTATCGGTCAACAAAGTCTCTATGTGTGGGTGACCTGGATCATAAGGTTCGGAAGGCCGTGAATTGCCGGATGGGCTCTGTTAGGCAGTCTGATAAAGGTCTTGGACGCCCCGAATGAATCGGGGCGAACACGATCAGAACGCCCAGCGCCAAGTCAGCGTGGCGCCGTGGTTCCGATTGCGCGAGCTGAACTGTCCGGCATAGTGAAAGCCGGCCATTGCGTTGCGGCCTGTGCGTGCCTGTAATCCGGTTTCCAGCAGCAAGGTGTCGCGGGCGATGGGCGCGCCGACGATGGTGAAGGCATCGCCGGCATCGAACGACTGCGTCGACGTCGTCGACAGGTCGCCGAAGGCGCGACGCCAACCCGCGCCGACTGTGAGGGCGCCGTCGAACCTGCCCGATTGCAGCGCGTGGCGGAGGCGGGCGCCCAGCGTTGTTGTCGTTGTCCGCGCGGACTGGCCGACGCCCGAGAGCGCGCCGCTGCCGCCGCGTTCCTGGAACGCGGAGCTGCGTTGGCTGGCCCATGCCAGGCCGGCGTAGGGTTCCACTGACAACGCACCGCTTGCGGCCAGGGCGTAACCCAGTTCGGCGAATAGCTGGGTGGCGCTGGCGCGATAGTCGGCGCGCAAGGTCTGGTCCAGTGCGCCGGCCACGACGCCACGGCGAGTGCCGACGTTGTGCCAGGTGTAGGCCGTTCCCAGCAGGACATTGAGCCTGCCGCCGCGCGTCTCGAATGCCTTGCCTCCGTAGGCGATCGCGCTATAGCTCGAGATATTGCTCTTGGCGTTCGCGCCATCGGTGCGCAGCTGGCTGTCGGTGTAGCCGAGCGCGCCGCCCAGGCGCCAGCCGGCGCCGATGGCGCGGTCCACACCGATGAAGATACCTCCGGTGCGCAGGCGGACGGCGTTGCTATCGTCTGTCGCACCCTGGTCTTGCCAGCTTCCGACCAACTGCGCCCAGGCGGGGTGGGCGTCGGACCCGGGCAGGGTCGAGGCGGCGGGCGGCGCATCGCTCACTCCCGCGGCCGCCGTGGGCGAGCCAGCATGCCGGCCCGCATTCAAGTTGGCGCGCAGATGTTTCAGCGGCACATCGCGAATGGTCGTGTCTAGGCCGGGCAACGCATGGCGGACGCTGGCGTGGATTTCTCCGGCGAGCGCTGAAAAGTAGGCCTGGGGGGCGCCTTCGGGCAGGCTCAATGCTCGACGATAGAGTTCGTGGTCGGCGGGCAGGCTTTCGATCGCATTGGCGGTCGCGATGGTGTTGCGGTTGCTGAGGAGATCCGCGAATCGGATGGGTGACGACGGCGCCGCGCCGTCGTCACCGGGTGTTGCTGCATCGGTTGCTGGCGGTGACGCCGGGTCGGAGGCAGGGGGAACGGGCTCGGTTGTCGGCGGCGCCGGGTCAGTCACAGGAGG
>NZ_QHHO01000022.1:73438-78661 GCF_003184165.1 Achromobacter sp. RW408 | reverse complement strand
GTTCTCGCCCCCCTCCCGCCAGCGCGCCGCCCGCGCCAATTCACTGCTGTGGATCCTCGACCCGCTCGAGCGTGATCCCGGCTATCTGCGCCGCAAGATGTTCGGCTGCGACGCCGCCTACCTGGACGGCGCGCTGTACCTGGTGGTGGCCGACCGCGAAACGCCCTGGAACGGCGTGATGGTGTGCACCTCGCATGAGCGCCACGCGGCGCTGCTGGCCGACATGCCGAGCCTGCTGCCGCACCCGGAACTGGGCAAGTGGCTGTACCTGCCGCAGACCGACGAGGCGTTCGAGACGCTGGCGACCCGGTTGGTGGAGCTGGCGTTGGCGCGCGATCCGCGCCTGGGCGTGGTGCCCAAGCCGCGGGCGCGGCGGCGCAAGTCCTGGCGGGGCGAGGAATAAAGCGCGCCGGCGCGCCCTTGCGCCGCGCGGCATGCCCTTACGGCTGCCAACATGGCGACGGGCGTGAAATCATCCGAACGCTGCGGTGAACCGATAAGGAGCCGAGTCGGTTCACATCGATCCGGCCGGGTCGCCAAACACCTCGCGCCAGGGCCGCGACAGCACATCGGTGTCGGCCGTCGACAGGTATTGCGGCGCCCCCCGCGCCATGGCGGCGAACAGCAAGGCGTCGCTGGCCCCGTCCCACGGCGCCGCGAGCGACTCGTCGACCTCGCCGTCCTCGTCCACTTCGCGAATGAACGCGGCGTCGCCATCGACGGCCTGGGCGCGTTGCCGCAGCAGGCCGTGGATCTGCAGCAAGCCGCCATGCACGGGCGAACGCGCCCCGCCCCGACGGCTCGCGGCGGCCAGCACGCCATACCATTCCGATTGCGGCGGCGCATCGGCAGGCGTGGGGACGCCCTCTTCGTCTTTCGACCAGCGCTCCCAGGCGCGACCGTAGCGGTCCCAGCCGTCGGCGGGCAGATCGGCGCCCAGCGCCCGCGCCTGTTCGCGCGTCAGTTCGGGAATGCGGGCCAGGATGTCGACCACCGCCTGGCCGTGCGGGCCGAACAGCGCGCCCGGCGGCAGCGGTTGCAGCAGTTCGATCGCGGCGGCGCGCCAGTAGCCGGGTTGCGCCACCAGTCCGGACATGTCGCCCAGTTGCGTCACGCGCACGCGCCACAACTGCCCGGGCCAGCGGCGGCCCAGCGTCATGGTGGCAATGGATTGATCGACGACCAGCCAGGGCGGCTCGGCGCGCGCCAGGCGGACGTGGTTGCCGGCGCGTTCAAGCGCCATGTCGGGATCGGCGGCGTCGAACCAGAAACCGTCGCGGTCGGAAGAGGCGGGCGTGGAAGTCGTCATGGCCGTCATTATCTGTCCAAAGCGTCGGTCCAAAGCGTCGGTCCAAAGCATCGACCCAAAGCGTCGATCCAAAGCGGCGGCCGGCGCGCGAACGGCCGCCGGGCATCCCGCCCCTCGGGCCGCGTCATTGCCTGGGACGGCGGCGCCTCAATCCGCGGCGGCCCGTTCGGGCGCCAGGGCCTCCTCCAGCCGGTTGCCGCCCAGGGACTTGGCGCGATACAGCGCCAGGTCCGCACGCGCCAGCGCATCGGCCAGCGGCGGCGCGTCCTCGTCGAAACAGGCCAGGCCGATGCTGACGGTGGCGGCGATGCCCAGGCCATCGGCCGGGTTGGCGATGGTGGTGGCAAAACGGCGGGCCGCGGCCGCCCCCAATTGATGGGCGCGGCGGGCGTCGTCACCCGCCAGCAGCGCGGCGAATTCCTCGCCGCCAAGGCGCGCCAGGATGACCTGCGGCCCGAGCGCATCCCGGGCCACCGTGGCGAACGCCGCCAGCACCAGATCGCCGGTGTGGTGGCCGTAGCGGTCGTTGATGGCCTTGAACTGGTCCAGGTCGAACGCCAGCACGGCGATGGGCTCGCGCCCCGCGCTGGCCGCGATAAGGCGCGCGCCCTGCTCGAAGAACCAGCGGCGGTTGCCCAGCCGCGTCAGGTAGTCGGTCTGCGACTCGCGCACCAACTGCGCATGGGTTTCCTCGCGGATCAGCTTGATCAGCGTCATTGGCAGCAGCACCGAATACAACACCCCTTCGTACATGGTGATATTGCTGGCCAGCAACTGCACCGACGGACCCTCGACGGCGACCCACCACGGCAGCAGGAAGGTCCGGCAGAAATAGACCAACGCATGGATGCCCGCGACGGCGATGGCGAAGTTGCGGGTCTTCAGCGTCTTCATGGAATCGCAGCGCAGCAGTTCCCAGGCGGTCAGCGCGCTGACCAGCGCAATGGGCAAGGCGCTGACGTATTTCCAGACCACGTCCTGCCCTGGCACGCCGGCCGCCAGCCAGATCAGCGCCATGACCGCCAGCAGGCCCACCGAACGCTTGCGGTAATGGCGCCCGCTGAGCGAGGCGACGCTGTTCAGCACCAGCAGGTAGCCGCTGAGGATGACCAGATTGCTCAGCGGCGCGCCGATCGCGGCCGGCATGTCGGCGCGGAACAAGGCGCAGATACAGCCCACGGCCAACGTGCCGAAACCGGCCGCGAGGATACCCAGCGAACGGCTGCGATTGGGATGGGTCCGATGCTCCCAGAACGTCAGGCCGGCACTGGCCAGCAGCGTTCCGATGGTGATGAAGTAAAGGGTGAGGAGATCGACGTGCATCTCGGCCGGAAAGAGGTGGCACGCCAGGAGGAAATTGCGGCGGCGTTCGCAATTTTAGGGGGAAATCCGCCGCGGATATGTGACGGGGCGGCCGCTATCGGGGGCAATAAGTCCCCAATTAGGCCGCCCCGCCCGCTTGGTGTCAGAAGCGATACGTCACGCTGCCCACCACGGTGCGGCGGGTGCCGAAGAAGCAATCGCCACGGGCAAGGCAGGTGCCCACGTACTGTTTGTCGAACAGGTTGGTGACGTTCAGCGCCAGGCGCATGGGACCCGCATCGTAGGCCAGCACGGCGTCATACAGGGTGACGGCGGGCACGCCGTTCTGGCCGGTGCCGTCGTCGCTGCTGCCGTTGTAGCGCACGCCCGCCCCCGCCAGGAAGCCCGGGGTTCCCATCACGCTGAAGCGGTAGTTGGCCCAGAACGACGCCATGTGCCGGGGAATGCTGGCCAGTTGGCGCCCCTGTTCGGCCGGCGTGCCCTTGGCCACCTTGGCGTCCAGGAAGGTGTAGGTGGCCACCAGATCGACATTGCCCAGCGACGCCAGGGCTTCCAGTTCGGCGCCCTTGGTGCGGGCCTCGCCCACTTGCACGGTGTCGGCAATGCCGTTGACCACGCCGGCGACCTTGCGGTTTTTCTCGGTCATGTCGAACACGCTGGCGGTGACCGTCAGGTTCTCGCCCGGCGGCTGGTACTTCAGGCCCGCCTCCCATTGCTTGCCGCGCAGCGGCTTGAACGCCTGGTTGGCACGGTTGAAGCCGGCCAGGCCCTGGAACGATTCCGAGTAGCTCAGATAGGGATTGAGGCCGGCCTCGGAGCGGTACATCAGGCCAAAGCGCTTGCTCATTTCGCTGTCATCGCGCGACCCGGACGGCGTATCGTCCACCGACGCGCGCGAGCGATCGTGGCGCAGCCCCAGCATCAGCAGCCAACGCTCCCATTCGAGCTGGTCCTGCATGTAGAGGCCCAACTGGTTGCCGCGCGAGGTCGGCGCGCTGACCGTCGAGGTGGGCGGCGTGAAGTTGCCGTACACGGGGTTGTGCACGTCGATGGGCGCGACCGTGCCGCCCACCCCCTGGCGCGCATCCAGCACGGAACGCTGGTAGTCGATGCCGGTCAGCAGGGTGTGGCGGATCGGGCCGGTCTGGAACTTGAACTGGCCCTGGGTGTCGACCACGAACTGCTTGAGGGTCGGCTGGTTCTGGTAGATCACGCGGCGCAGCAGCGTGTCGCTGCCCGGCACCCATCCATGCCCGGCGCCGTTGAAGCCGGCGGTGTAGATGCTGCGATAGTCGACCTCGCTGTGCGTGTAGCGCAGGTTCTGCCGCACCGTGACGTTGTCGTTGAAGGCGTGCTCGAACTGGTAGCCCACCGCGCTCTGCCTGGCGGTGTACTTGTCGAAGTCGGGTTCGCTGACGAAGAAGTCCTGCGGGATGCGGCCGGCCGGCGTGCTGGTGAGCGTGCCGCGCCACGGGAAGAAACCGACCATCGATCCGCTATTGTCTTTCTGGAAATTGGCCAGCAGCGTCAACGAGGTCGCGGCGCTGGGCCGCCAGGTCAACGACGGCGCGATGAAATAGCGGTCGTCGTCGACGTATTTGACCGAACTGTCGCTATCGCGCCCCAACGCGACCACGCGATACAGCCACTTGCCGTCTTCGTCGATCGGGCCGGTGAGGTCGGCCTGGATCTGCTTGCGGTTGTGGTTGCCGTAACTGACGCCGATCTCGCGCATCGCCTCGGGCTGTGGCCGCTTACTGATCTGGTTGACGATGCCGCCGATGGCGCCCTGCCCGTACAGCATGCCGGACGGCCCGCGCAGGATCTCGATGCGCTCCAGCGCGTAGGGGTCGGGCCGGGTGTTGTTGTAGGACCCCACGGCGTTGAGCAGGCCGTCGAGGTATTGGGTGGAATCGGTGCCGCGGATCTTGATGGAGTCGCCGCGATTGTCCGGCCCGAACGCGCCGGCCGTGACGCCGGCGGTATAGCCCGCCGCCTGCTGCACCGACTGGGCGCCCTGCAGCGTCATGCGATCCTGGGTGATGACGCTGATCGACTGCGGCGTTTCCATCACCGGGGTGTCGGTCTTGGTGGCGGTGGCGGCACGCTTGGCGACAAAGCCCTGCACGGGGCCGACCGCGGTCTGTTCGACGTCGCTGCCCGTGACGGTGACGGCGGGCAAATGAACTTCGGCAGGAGCGGACTGCGCCAGGGCGGCGCCCGGGATCCCCAGGCCGAACACGATCAGAGACAATTGCCGGGCACGGAAATGCACCGGGCGCCGGCGGGACGAAAGGCGTACAGCCATGGAAACTCCGTTCACACGTGAATAATAATAAGAACCAGTCTTATTACATTTAGGAGCGGAATTATAGCCACACTGTTTCAGCGGAATGCCAGGATCAATGGTTTTATGACAATGGGAATTGATCCCGGAATTATGATGACCGCCGCCTCCGATCCGTGACGCATCTCGCGCCGCGGATAAGCCGACCTTTGGACGGCCGGGAGCCCGCGCGGGCCGCGGGCGGTTTGACGCCCGAGACTCCACCGAAACACCTGGTGGCAAACCGTGGCAGCCTGCAACGGTG
>NZ_QHHO01000022.1:34585-73428 GCF_003184165.1 Achromobacter sp. RW408 | reverse complement strand
CCCCGGCGCCCGACAGCCGCGGCCCGGTCCATCCCGGCTGGCTGCGCATCGTGCATTGGCTCAATGCGCTGGCCGTGGTCATCATGGTCACCAGCGGCTGGCGCATTTACAACGCCGCGCCGTTCTTCGACTTCACCTTTCCCAACGGCGCCACCCTGGGCGGCTGGCTCGGCGGCGCGCTGCAATGGCACTTCGCCGGCATGTGGCTGCTGCTGGTCAACGGCCTGCTCTACCTGGGGCTGAACCTGACCACCGGCCGCCTGTGGCGCAAGTTCTTCCCGGTCGGCCCGCGCGGCGTCGCCCGCGACCTGGCCGCGGCCCTGCGCGGCAAGCTGTCGCATGCCGACCCGCGCCACTACAACCAGGTGCAGCGGCTGGCCTATCTGTTCGTCATCGCGGATATCACGGTGCTGGTCCTGTCGGGCCTGGTGCTGTGGAAGTCGGTGCAGTTCGACACGCTGCGCACGCTGCTGGGCGGCTATGAATTCGCGCGCCGCATCCATTTCTTCGCCATGGCGCTGCTGGTGGCGTTCGTGGCGGTGCACCTGGTCATGGTGGCGCTGGTGCCGCGCAGCCTCATCGCCATGATCCGCGGCAAATAAGGAGACCCTCGTGAGCGCAAAACGACGCCTGTCGCTGCTGGGCCTGGACGGCCCCGCCATCCTCAAGGAAGCCGTGAAGATCCTGGACAAGCGGGTCGAGGCGCCCTCGCGCCGCGCCTTCCTGCGCCGCGGCCTGACGCTGGGCGGGCTGGCGATGCTGTCCGGATGCACGCTGTCCGACGACGAAAACGTCGAAAAGGCGCTGACCGCGGTGTCGCGCTTGAACGATCGCGTGCAGGGCTGGATCTTCGACCCGAACAAGCTGGCCCCCACCTACCCGGAATCGATGATCACCCGCCCGTTCCCGTTCAATGCCTATTACGGCATCGACGAGGTGCGGCAGGTCGAGGAAGAGAGCTTCCGGCTGGAGGTCACCGGCATGGTGGCCGACAAGCGCCGCTGGCGGCTGGACGAGCTGCGCGCCATGGCGCAGGTCGACCAGGTCACGCGCCACATCTGCGTCGAAGGCTGGAGCGCCATCGGCAAATGGGGCGGCGTGCCGTTCTCGGCCTTCCTGAAGCGCGTGGGCGCCGACCTGACGGCGAAGTACGTCGGCTTCAAGTGCGCCGACGACTACTACACCAGCATCGACATGCCCACCGCATTGCATCCGCAGACCATCCTGGCGCTGACCTACGACGGCAAGACGCTGCCACCGGAGTACGGCTTCCCGATGAAGCTGCGGATGCCCACCAAGCTTGGCTACAAGAACCCCAAGCACATCCAGGCGATTTTCGTCACCAACACCTACCCGGGCGGTTACTGGGAGGACCAGGGCTACAACTGGTTCGGCGGCAGCTAGGTGCTTTTTTCTTTCCACCACGACACACCAGAGGAACGCATCATGAAGACACTCACCACCGCCGCATTTTCGCTGTGCCTGGCTTTTGGCGCGGTTGCCGCGCACGCGGCCGACAACATGTCCAAGGACGGCATGGCCAAGAGCGGCATGTCGAAAGATGGCATGTCGAAGGACGGCATGTCGAAGGACGGCATGGCCAAGGATGGCATGTCGAAGAACTCCATGTCCAAGGACGGCATGTCGCACGACGGCATGAAGAAGGACGGCATGGCCAAGGATGGCATGTCGAAAGATGGGATGTCCAAGGGCGGTATGTCGAAGGACGGCATGTCCAAGGGCGGCTCCATGAGCAAGGACAGCATGGGCAAGTAGGCCAGCCGACCGCCCCGTCGGCGCCGGCCCGGCCGCGCCGACGGCCGGCCCGCGGCCACGCGGCCCCCATGAGCTATTCACCGAGGAACTTCCCATGAAACTGACACGCAGGCATTTCCTGGGCGCGAGCGGTGTATTCGCCGCCGCCGGCCTGGCGCCGCTGCTGGCCGGGCGTGGCGCCCGTGCCGCGCAGCCCCGCGCCTATCCCTATGCCCTGAGCGACGCCGAATGGCGCGCCCGGCTGACCAAGGCGCAATACGAGGTGCTGCGCCAGGAAGGCACCGAACGGCCCTACACCAGCCCGCTCAACGACGAGCACCGCGCCGGCACGTTCGCCTGCGCCGGCTGCTCCCAGAAGCTGTTCTCGTCGGCCACCAAGTTCGACAGCGGCACGGGCTGGCCCAGCTTCTGGCAACCGCTGGAACGCGCCGTCGACACGCTGGAAGACCGCAGCTTCGGCATGACCCGCACCGCCGTCAATTGCAGCAACTGCGGCGGCCATCTGGGCCACGTCTTCGACGACGGGCCGCGCCCGACCGGACTGCGCTACTGCATGAACGGCGTGGCCATGAGCTTCACTCCGCAGGCCTGACCTGGGCCGCCTTTTTTTCGAGGATTGCGCATCATGCCCCTTCTTTCCCTCTCCCGCGCCACGCTGGCCGCCGCCGGCGCCCTGTTCGCCCTGGGCTCGGCCGGCGCCGCCGAAACCGCCTTCGTCATTCCGCCGCCCGCGCTCGACGCCCCGGCCGGCGCGGCCCAGGAAAAGGCCGTGATCGCCGGCGGCTGCTTCTGGGGCGTGCAGGCGGTGTTCCAGCACGTCAAGGGCGTCACCTCGGCGGTCTCCGGCTACGCCGGCGGCCAGGCGTCCACCGCCGACTACGACACCGTCAGCGGCGGCCGCAGCGGCCACGCGGAATCCGTCGAGATCACCTACGACCCCAGCCAGGTCAGCTATGGCCAGCTGCTGCAGATCTATTTCTCGGTGGCGCACGATCCCACCCAGCTCAACCGCCAGGGTCCGGACAGCGGCACGCAGTACCGGTCCACGGTGTTCCCGGCCAATGACGACCAGCGCAAAGTGGCCGAGGCCTACATCGCGCAACTGAACAAGTCGGGCGTCTACCCGAAGGCGCTGGCGACCACGGTCGAGCCGCTCAAGGGCTTCTATCCCGCCGAGGGCTATCACCAGGACTACCTGGTGCGGCATCCGTACAGCATGTACATCATGGTGAACGACGTGCCCAAGGTGGAGAACCTGGCCCGGACCTTCCCGGCGGCGTACCGCGACAAGCCGGTGCTGGTGAATCCATAGACGGTCGGCGGCGTTGGCCACGCCTGGCGACGGCATGTCGGCCTGGCGGGCGCTGCCGCATCCGGCCGGCGGCGCCCGCCCGCTGCCGCCTCGCGGCAATTCGACAAGCCGGCCAATCCAGCCGGATAAATAATAAAAACGAATGGATTTCAAAAATCCGGAATCAGCAGTTTTCGTGCCTGAAACATAATATCGAATGTATCAATTCCCGCCATTTTGATAATGCGGCCGGTATCCAAAACTCCAATAAAATCAAGGCGGTTGGTATCCATTCATATTGATGACCTCGATTTGGATGGTATCTCGGGGATAATTTTTTATTTTGCAAAAAAGCGGGTATAAATTGCGTCCTTTTTCTACGGGCCAGTCGAATCCATACAAAATATTTCCGCGCACGGAAACCGTATTTCCGCGGGCGGATACGCATGGATTCCACACGCTGGGCCGCGACAAAAAGGATCCCAGTCTTGACTTACCGCACGAACAAGTGGCTGACGGCCACGGTCGCATTGAGTACCTCCTGCTGCGGCGCCGCCATGGCCGCCGACCTGACGGTGACATCCGGCAATACCCAGGTGTTCGACGGCTCGGCCAGCCTGCCGGGCGGCATTGACGTCAACGGCGGCACGCTGGTGGTCGGCGGCAACGGCGGCGGCGCCGGCGTCACCCTTGCCGGCAACGTCAACGCCGCGTCGAACGGCACGGTGTCGGGCTTCGGCACGATCGACGGCAATCTCGACGTGACGGGCGCGCGCGTCGCGCCCGGCTACCCCCTCGGCACGCCGACCGGCGTGTCCAACGGCAACCTCGTCGTCAAGGGCGACCTGTCGATGAACAACGCCGTGTTCGATTTCGAGACCGGCTACGCGGGCCTGCCGATCACGCAACCCGGCACCGGCGACAACATCACGGTCGGCGGCAACGTCGCCCTGAACAACACCACGCTGAACGTGTCGGTCAACACCCTGGGCGTCAACGCCGGCTATTACCGCATCCTGTCGTACGGCGGCACGTTGAGCGGCAACGGCCTGACGCTGGGCACGGTCAGCGGCGACTCGCTGCCGGCCGCGACCATCCAGTCGCTCACCGGCGACAAGCAGATCAACCTCATCCTGGGCCCCAGCACGACCAATCTGTGGAACGGCAACGGCGTGGCGTCGGCGACCCGCGCGGGCGGCGGCAACGGCACCTGGAGCGCCGCCAGCGCCAACTGGAACAGCCCGGCCAATGCCACCGGCGCCCTGCCCGACGGCGGCTACGCCATATTCGCGGGCGCGACCGGCACCGTCACGGTGGATGGCGGCGCCGGCCCCGTGCGCGTGTCCGGCATCCAGTTCGCCACCGACCGCTACACCCTGCAAGGCGCGCCCATCACCCTGGTCGGCAACGGCGGCAATCCGCCGGCCCTGGTGGTTGGCGACGGCACCTATGCCTCCGGCCAGTTCGTCGACACCATCCACAACCCGCTGCAAGGCACGCAAGGCTTCGTCAAGACCGGCCCGGGGTCGCTGATCCTGACCGCCGACAGCAGCGGCCTGAGCGGCCCCATCCTGATCGCCGACGGCGCCCTGGAAATCGACGGCAAGTTGAACGGCCCCGTCGACATCGGCCGCGAAGTCGTGCTGGCGGGCGTCGGCCAACTCGGCGCCACCACGCTCTACCCCACCGCCGTCATCGCGCCCGGCAATGACGGCTCGCCCATCGGCACGCTGACAATCAACGGCAACCTGACCTTCGGCGCGGACACGATCTATCGCGTGCACGCCGACCCGGCCAGCAGCGCGAGCGATCGCATCCACGTCACCGGCATCGCCAGCCTGGACGGGACCGTGGCGCACATCGGGCCGGCCGGCAACTATGCGCCGCGCGCCACCTACAACATCCTGACCGCCGACGGCGGGATCCAGGGCCGCTTCACGGGCGCCTCCAGCGCCTATGCCTTCCTTACGCCCACGCTCAGCTACGACACGAAGAACGCCTACATGACGCTGACGCGCAATGACGTCCCGATCGGCAGCATCGGCAATGGCGGCAACGAAAGCAGCGTGGGCGAAGCCCTCGACAAGGAAGACCCGCCCGTGGCCGGCACTGGCTCGTCGTCCAACGGCAACGGTTCGCCGTCCAACGGCAATGACGCGTCGCCGGGTGGCGGATCGGCCGTCATCGGCAGCGGCAACGCGTCGGTCCAGGGTTCCGGCGCGCGCCAGGTGACCACGGCGGTGCTGTCGATGACGGCGAACGAAGCGCGATCGGCCCTCAAGCTGCTCGCGGGTGAAGCCTACGCGAGCACCGCCTCGGTGCTGCAAGGCCAGGCGGACACCGTGCGCGCGCTGCCGCTGGAGCACCTGCGCGGCAACCTGGACGCGCCCATGCGCGCCGGCCAGCCCACCGCCCAGCTGGGCTCGCCTTCCGCCGACGCCCTGCCGCAAAGCGGCGCCTCGCCGCTCTGGGCCCAGGCCTTCGGCAACTGGAGCACGCTCGGCGGCGACGGCAACGCATCGAGCGTGAAGCAGTCGGCCGGCGGCTTCTTCGTCGGCGGCGACGGCGCGGTCGGCGGCGGCTGGCGCCTGGGCGGCGCGCTCGGCTACACGGGCAGCCACAGCTCGGTCGCCGATGCCGCGTCGCGCACCGACGTCGACAGCTACACCGCGACCCTGTTCGGCGGGCGCAACTTCGCGGCCGGCCCCGGCCACGTCCGCTTCATGGCGGGCGCGGCCTACACCTGGCACGACATCGACACCAAGCGCAACGTGGCCGCGGGCAGCCTGAACCAGCAGCTCAAGTCGTCGTATCGCGCCTCGTCGACCCAGGTGTTCACCGAACTCGGCTACCACCTGCCGCTCAATGACGCCTACGCCATCGAACCCTTTGCCGGCCTGGCCTGGAACCAGCTGCGCACGCGCGATTTCGAGGAATCGGGCGGCAGCGCCGCGCTGCGCGGCAAGGGCGGCTCGGACGACGTTACCAGCACCACGCTGGGAATGCGCGGCTCATGGCGCTTCGACTCGCACGGCGCGCCGGGCCGCCTGACCGCATCGCTGGGCTGGCGCCACGCCATGGGCGACGTGAAGCCGCGCCAGGAGCTGGCCTTCGACGGCGGCAGCACGTTCTCGGTGCGGGGCGTGCCGATCGCGCAGAACGCCGCCGTGGTCGGGCTGGGCGCCGAAATGGCCATCACGCGCAACACCACCGCGGGCGTTGCCTACGACGCGCAGTTCGGCGGCGGCAACCGGCAGCAGTCGGGCCTGTTCAAGCTGGCCATGCGCTTCTAGGCCAGCGCCGGCCAGGCCGCGGGCGTCGCGATCGTGACGTCCGCGGCACGCCGCGGCACCGGGCGCGGGCAAACGGCGCCGCCATTGCGCTACAGTGCGGGGGTGCCGCGGGCATCCATGACTGCCGCGGCCTTGAATCCATGCATCCAGGAAAAGCACCGCAGTGAATGACTCCCCCACGCCGGACACCGACGTGTCCGAATACCGCAAGGAACAGACCGCCACGCTGTGGCGCGACGACGGCTGGACCGCGCGCATCATCAAGAACGAGGACGACGACGGCTGGGCCGTCGAGATGACCCTGGACGGGCAGGCCGAACCGGCGCTGGTGGGGCCCTGGACCATGGGCCGCGACAAGAAGAACCCCAAGCCGCTGGACGGCCCCGCGTTCTCCACCCTGGTCAAGACCGCCAACGAAGTCCTGCGCCGCCACGAACAGCAGTTGCACGCCACGCTGCACAAGAGCGTGAAGATCGACGGCGCCAACGGCCGCCTGACGATCAAGCTGGACATCGTTCCGGACGAAGACGAGCCCTACGCCGTGCTCAGCGCCTACGATGAATCGGGCGACGAATTGGCCCGGATCCAGGTTGCGCCGACGTACAAACTGAACGTGCGGCGCGCCCAGGAATGGGCCAGCGGCGGTTTTGGGCGGGACGGCTGACGCCGGGCCCCGCCACATGGAGGGCGCCGGGCGGCGTGAGCGCCCCCGGGCTCTCGCAAGCGCCGCTCAATGGCCGGTGCTGTCGCCCTGCCGGCTGGCCTCGAACAGGAACCAGGTGCGCCGCTCGGTCTCGTCGATCCAGTTCTCGATCAGGCTGGAGCTGGCGATGTCGCGATGTTCGTCGGTAACGTTGTGGGCCTCGCGCAGCGTGGCCGCCAGGGTCTTGTTGTCTTCGCGCAGCTCGGCCAGCATGTCGAGCGGCTGCACGTAGTCGGCGTCGTTGTCGGCGATGCGCTGGCTGCGCGAGATATGGCCGATGGAACGCAGCGTGGTGCCGCCGATCTTGCGGATGCGCTCGGCGATCGGATCGGTCATGGCGAACAGTTGGTCGCCCTGTTCATCGAGCAGCAGATGGTAGTCGCGAAAATGCGGCCCGCTGACGTGCCAATGGAAATTCTTGGTCTTCAGGTACAGCGCGAACACGTCGGCCAGCACCTGGTTCAGCACCGCGGAGATGTCGCGGGTGGCGGCGGCGGCCAGGTCGGTGGGGGTCGCCAGCGGACGCTTGCGCAGCGTCTTTGCCGCCTTGGTGGTCTTCTCATTCAGTTTCTTGGCCATGAATCGCAGCTCCTGGAAATGATTCGGAAAACACGCGCGCGGCGCGATCGATCGCGCCGCCACGCCCCAGGGTAATCCCGTACGGGCGCTTTGCCAATGGGACAAACGCAAACCGGCTGCTCGTCGTCGCACCGGGCCTGATAGTCGCCTTGATTCATTCATTTGAATGAATTAATCTGCGCATCCCGACCCAAACCAAGGAACACGCATGAACACCCCTCCCGCCCCGCTGTCGCTGGCGGAAAGAAACCGGCGCTGGAACCTGGCCCGCGACCTCATGCGGGCCGAAGGCCTGCAGGCGCTGGTCGTCTATGGCGATCGCGAAGCGGCCGCGCCCGCCGGTTTTTCGCCCGATTGCTACTTCAGCAACGACCGCCCGGGATCGCTGGTGGTCTTCATCAGCGACGAAGCGCCCAGGGTCTATACCTTCGCCTCGCTGATGATCGCCGACCACATCCAGTCGGCGCTGCGCGGCGACCTGCAATGGATCGCGCCGGAACAGCTGTACGTGGGCAAGACGGGCCGCGACGTCGGCGCCTGGCTGGCTGAACGCGGGCTGGACGGCAGCCGCGTCGGCATCATCGGGCTGGAACCCTATCCGCCCTTCTATTTCGACGGCGCCCTGCCCGCGCGCACCCTGCAGGGCCTGGCGCAGGCCTTGCCCAAGGCGGAACTCGTCCCCGTGTACAAAGCCTTCTTCCGGCTGGTATCGGTCAAGAGCGAGGAAGAACTCGCCCTGGTCCGCTACGCCGCCCATATCGGCGAGGCCATGAGCGAAACACTGCGCGCCACGGCCCGGCCGGGGGTCAGCGAAGCCGACCTGGTGGCCGCCGTCACCGCCACCTGCTTCGCCATGGGCGGCTACACCGCCGAAGTGCTGCTGGGAACCGGCCCGGAGTATGTCGGCTGGGGACCGCCCGCGTGGCAGTACCGGTCGCAGCGGCCCCGGCTGCTGCGCGAGGGCGACATCGTGCTGTCGGAGATCTTCGCGCTCTATGGCTTGATGGAAACGCAGCACCAGGCGGCGGTGGCGATCGGCGAGGTCCACCCGGACATCCATCGCGCCGCCGACGTCGCCCGCGCCTGCTATGAAAGCGGCCTGGCGGCGCTGCGCGTGGGCAATACGTTTGGCGATCTGGTCGACGCCATGGAGGCGCCTTTGCTGGAATCCGGCGGCTGGCACGTGCATCCCCTGGTCCACAGCATCAACCCCTACGGTCCGGTGGGCTTCGGCACCGCGCCGGGGATAGAATCCCTGCCCGAGGCCGCGCGCTATCCGCAACTGCGGCCCCTGCCGACCGTGGGCCGGGATCTTCCGCTGCAAGCCGGCATGTGCTTCGCGTTCGAGCCCAACTGCGGCTTCGGGCGCCATCTGGCCAACATCGGCGGCACGGTGATCGTGGGTGAAAATGGCGGCATCGCCCTGAACCGGAATTCGACCCGGCTGATGCTCGCCGACGGCTAGCCTTCGCCGCCAGGATCGCCGGCGCGGACCCAGGCCCTGCTATCCTGGCGCGCGGCCGGGGGGCCTTCCCCGTGCCGGCCCAGGCCGAAGACACGCGAAGCAAGAACGCACATGAGTACATCGACGACTGAATCCCCTGCCACCGAGCGCGCCGCCGACACGCGCGACCGGTTGCTGCGGGCCGGACTGGCCCTCTTCAGCCAGCTGGGCCTCGAAGGCGTGCGCACGCGCCAGCTGGCGCAGGCCGCCGGCGTCAACCAATCCGCCATTCCGTATCATTTCGGCGGCAAGGAAGGCGTCTATGCAGCCGTACTGGAGCAGACGGCGCAAGCCATCGCCGAACGGCTGGACTGGCCGGATGCCGCGCCCCGCACAGCAGCCGACGCGGCGCTGCAACTGGAAGCGATCATGCGCGGCTTCGCGGCCGCGTTGCTGGATTCCGAGGCGTCCGCCGCCCGCAGCCTGCTGCTGGCGCGCGAACAGCTGCAACCCACTCCCAAATTCGAAGCCATCCACGCCGTGCTGTTCATGCCCCTGCACGAAGCGGTGACGCGGCGCGTCGCCGTCATCCGGGGGGAAGCGCCCGACAGCCGCGGCTGCATCCTGCGCGCCCACGCCATTCTGGGACAGGCCATTGTCTTTGCCGTGGCGCGCGAAGCGCTGTTGCGGCGCCTGGGAACCGGCCGCCTGACCCGCGCCATGGTCGCCGAGATCGCCGCCATGGTCGGCGCCACGGCGGTGGCGGCCGCTCGCGACTAGTCCACGGCCGCGCCGGACCTGACCGCGAACACTTCGCCCTGGCCGGCAAACAACGCCACGCAAGCCTGGATGCGATCCGCGATGGAGCCCTGGGGCAGCGGCTGGGCCAGGCCCAGCGCCATCTGCCGCAACGGCTCGGCGATGGTCATGGCCAGCAGCAGGCCGGCCGTCTCGCGCGGCTGCCTGATACGGATGAAACCCCGCGCGGCGAGCTTCTCGAACCACGCGGCCAGCATCGCGGTGCCTCGCTCGATGCCATTTTCCTGGTAGACCGCCAACAGCGCCGCGCGCGCCGGAAAGTCGGCGGTCAGCAGTCGGAACATGCCGACAGCGTCGGCCGACAGGGCGCGATCGGCGATCGCCTGCAGCACCCGCGCCAGGGCCGGCAGCACATCGGCGGCGCCGCCGACATCCTGCGCCATCACCGGCTCGAATGTGTCGGTCCAGCCGCGCACCACTTGCGCCACCAGGTCCTCGCGATTGGCCGCGAAGCGGTAGACGGTTTTCTTGGCCATGCCGGCCCGCTTGGCCACCGCTTCCAGCGTGGCCGCGGCGTAGCCCTGGTTCAGCAATAGCCAGGTGGCGGCCTCCAGCGCGGCCGCGCGCAATTCGGCGTCGGGCCGGGCGGGACGGCCGCGCGGCCGCGGCGGGGGGGACGATGCCATGGTCGGGAGGAGCTCCTGTGAATGAAGTGCGATCTTACACGCTACGCTTATTTTGGAAACGAATAACGTTTCTTTATTGTAGAATCCGCTTTCCCCTCTCGGAGCCTACGCAATGACCTCCCCGCATCCCGACGCGGCGCACATCCGCGCCGACATGGACAGTCTGCTCGACCCCGCGCCGCTCAGGCTCGAGACCGGCATCACCCGGCTGCCCGGCGGCGGCCTGGTGGTGGCCGCGCGCACCGACCTGCACGGCTGCAAGGGCCGCATGTTCGACTGGTGGTTCAAATTCTTCCAGACCACCCAGCACATCAAGTGGTGGCATCCGCAGGACCACGTCGAGCACCGCGGCTGGGACAGCGCCTGGCGCCGGGGTGAAAACTACATCGGCGCCTCGATCCACGCGGTCGAGTCGCTGGCCGACCTGCCGCCGGTGGCGGCCAGGCTGAAGTTCCACGCGCCCGCAGAGGCCTTCGATGCCGAGCGCTTGCGCGCGGCGCTGGACAGCCAGGACGTGTCGGCGGCCGTCTATGCGCGCATTGGCTTTGGCGACCACGTCCAGCTCGACCCGGACGGCGATCCGATGGACGGCCAGATGATCCACCTGACGCGCGACACGCCGTACGGCTGCGTGCTGCGCAGCCGTTTCTACCTGGGGCTGTCGGGCGAACGGCCGGAACAGGCCGTGCCGGACGCGCTGGGGCTGAACCTGCTGCGCCACTGTTATACGGAGTTCACCTTCCTGTCGCGCTTCCTGCCGTCGCTCTATTACGGCGAGCACGCCAACGGCGAGGCGGCGCCCCTGCCCTGGTAGCGCCGCCGCGCCCCGGGCGGGAGGGATCGCCGGCGCCGCCGAGCCGGCCCGGCGGAAGGAGTATGCTACGGCGCTTCACAACGGCCACACTCCCGTCACATCGCTATGCGCGGCAACCCCGACGCCCGGCAAGGCGCTATCGCCCTGCATGGGTTCTACTTCCTGTACTACGGCTTGCAGGGCGTCAGCATTCCCTTTCTTCCGCTGTGGTTCGCCGGCCGCGGACTCGATCCGGCGCTGATCGGCCTGATCGTGGCGACCTCGTTCCTGCCCAAGATCCTGTCCACCCCGGTGGTGGCGCACGTCGCCGACCAGCGCGGCGGCGCGCATGGCCTGATCTTCGCCGCGCTGGCCGCCTCGCTGGCGCTATTCATCTGCTATCCGTTCAGCCAGGCGCCCGCCTGGCTGTTCGGCGTCACGCTGTTGCTGAACGCCGTGTTCCCGGCGGTGCTGCCCCTGCTGGACCGCATGGCGATCGCCAGCGGCCGCGGCCAGGGCAACTCCTACACCATCATCCGCGCCTGCGGCTCGCTCGGCTTCGCGTTGGTGACGGTGGCCGGCGGCTACCTCATCAAGACCTTCGGCGCCGACTGGGTGATGTGGCTGTCGATGCTGCTGATCGTGGCCTGCCTGGCCTGCGTGCGCCTGCTGCCCCGGGCGGCCCGTCCCGCCGCCGACGAGGCGCCCGCCGAGCGCGTGCGGCTGCCGATGCGCGAGATCCTGCGCGACCGGCCGCTGCTGCTGTGCATCGGCGCCGCCTCGCTGGTGCAGGCCAGCAACGGCTTCCTGTATTCGTATTCCACGCTCTACTGGACCGATCGCGGCCTGTCGACGGCGCTGATCTCGATGCTGTGGGCGGTGGGCGTGGCCAGCGAAGTGCTGTTTTTCTTCCTCGCGCCCAAGGTGCTGGCGCGGGTCGGCGCGCAGTGGCTGATCCTGGTTTCGGCCGCCATGACGGCGCTGCGCTGGGCCGGCCTGTCGGCCACCACCGACCCGGCCTGGATCGCCGCGCTGCAGCTGCTGCAATGCTTCACGCTGGCGGGCAACAACGCCGCCATCATGTGGTACATCGCGCGCCGCGTGCCGGCGGCCTGCAAGACCTCGGCCATTGCGCTGTACGCGCTGCTGTCGGGCGGCGTGTTCATGTTCGGCAGCATCCAGCTGGGCGGCGCGCTGTATCGCGCCTACGCGCCGGGCGGTTTCCTGGTGATGGCGCTGTGCGCGGCCTGCGCCATTCCGCTGGTGCTGGCGGCGGAAAAGCGCGCGCGGGCGGCCTGAGGCCGGGCCCGCGTCGGGCAGCCGCGCGGCGCGAACCGCCCGGACCGCTCAGCCCGCCCGGCTGCCCTCCAGCGCCCGCGCCAGCGTCTCGAACACGCGCGGATCGCCGGACTGCGCGACGTTGAACCGCAGGCAGTCCCCGGCGCTCAGCGACACGCTGAAGGCGTTGCCCGGCGCCAGCACCACGCCTTCGCGCAAGCAGGCGCGCGCCACCGTCGCCGCGTCGACGCCGGCCGGCAGGCGGCACCACAGGAACATGCCGGCCTTGGGCGCGAGCCACGGCACGATGCCCAGGGCTGCCAGGCGCGCGGTGGTCCGCTCGCGTTCCTCGGCCAGCCGCTGGCGCACCCATTCCATGTGCTTGCGGTAGCCGCTGTCGGTCAGCGTGCGGAACACCACGTCGGCCGCCAGGCGCCCGCCACCGAAGGTGGTGGCGATCTTCAGGTCGGCCAGGCTGTCGATCCAATCGGCCCGCGCCGCGATGAAGCCGCAGCGCAGCGAAGCCGACACCGTCTTGGAGAAACTGCCGATCTGGATCACGCGCGACAGGCCGTCGAAGGCCGCCAGCCGTGGCGCGGGCGCGTTCTCGAAGTCGGCGAAGATGTCGTCTTCCACGATCACCAGCCCGGCGCCGTCGGCCGCCTTGAGCAAGCGGTGCGCCACCAGCGGCGACAGCGTCGCGCCGGTGGGGTTGTGGATGCCCGAGTTGGTGATGTACAGGCGCGGGGCATGCTCGCGCAGCGCCGCCTCGAAGCGCGCCACGTCGGGGCCTTGCGCCGTATAGGGCACGCTGACCACGCGGGCGCGGTGCGCCTTGAGCAAGGCATGGAAGTTGAAATAGCAGGGATCGTCCACCAGCACGGTATCGCCCGGCTCCAGCAGGAAGCGGCAGATCAGGTCGATGGCCTGGGTCCCGGACTCGGCCAGCATGACCTGTTCGGGCGTGGTCTCGATGCCGGCGGCGGCCAGGCGCCGCGACAGCACCTGGCGCAGGCCCGGGTGGCCCAGGGGCGTGGCGTACTCGGTCAGCGCCAGGGAATCGGCCTTGGCCAGGGCGCGCAATGCGCGGCGGATGCCCGCCTCGTACATCCAGGCGCTCGGCAGCCAGCCGCAGCCGGGCCGCAGCGCGTCGGGCGCGGCCTCCAGCGACTGCCGCGACACCCACAGCGGATCGATCTCGCGGTCGAGCCGCGGGCCGATCTCGGTCAGCGCCAGCGGCGCCACCGGGCCGGCGACGTAAAAGCCCGAGCCGGGCCGCGACGTGATGCTGCCTTCCGCCGCCAGGCGTTCATACGCCTCGACCACCGTCGATACCGACACCCCCATGGCGCCCGCCTGCGCCCGCACCGACGGCAGGCGCGCGCCCGGCAGATAGGCGCGGGCCGCGATGCGCGAGCGCACCTGCGCCATGACCGCCTCGATCCGCGTGCCGCCTTGTTTCATGGCTTCCCCTTCCACCGTACTGGACCGTATTGCATAACAGTTATTTTGAATTGTACTGGACTGTCTCTAGGGAAAACGAGCAGGAAATGCTTCACTGGCGTTTTGACCGGAGCGGTACATGGACAAGGCAACAAGCGGCTGGATCAATGGTTTCATCGGCGTGGCGATCTTTGCGGGTTCGCTGCCCGCGACGCGGGTGGCGGTAGCGGAACTGGACCCCATCTTCCTGACCTGCGCCCGCGCCGCCATTGCCGCCGTGCTGGGCTGGGCCCTGCTGTGGCTGCTGCGCCAGCCGCGGCCTGGGCGCGCCCAGTTGCCCGCGCTGGCCCTGACGGCGTTGGGCGTGGTGCTAGGCTTTCCGCTATTGACGGCGCTGGCGCTGCAGCACGTCACCTCGGCCCATTCAATCGTGTTCCTGGGGCTGCTGCCGCTGTCCACCGCCATCTTCGCGGTGCTGCGCGGCGGTGAACGCCCGCGGCCGGCGTTCTGGATGTTCTCGGTGGCGGGCGCGGCCTTCGTGGTCGGCTACGCCTTGATGGGCGGCCTGGCTGTTTCGCTCAAGGGCGACCTGCTGATGCTGGCGGCCATCGTGGTCTGCGGCATGGGCTACGCCGAAGGCGCCAAGCTGTCGCGCACGCTGGGCGGCTGGCAGGTCATCAGCTGGGCCCTGGTGCTGTCCTTGCCGGTGATGCTGCCGCTGGCGCTGTTCACCCTGCCGCCCTCCTTCGCCCATGTCAGCGCGGCCGGCTGGATCAGCCTGGCCTACGTGTCGCTGTTCAGCATGCTGATCGGCTTCGTGTTCTGGTACCGCGGGCTGGCCCAGGGCGGAATCGCCGCGGTGGGCCAGCTGCAGTTGTTCCAGCCGTTCATGGGCCTGGGCCTGGCGGCGCTGCTGCTGCACGAACAGGTCAGCTGGAGCATGTTGCTGGTGACGCTGGCCGCCGTGATCTGCGTGGCCGGGGCCAAGAAGCACGCGCGCTAGCCGCTGGCGCCGCCCCCGGCGGCCACGACTCGCCAGTGGCAGCCGCCCGCGGCCACTGCCGGCAAGACGCGGTCGGCGGAACCTGGGCGGCAGACAGGGGCGGCAGACACACTTGGCCAAAGAAAAAGGCGCCGGACAAAGCCGGCGCCTTTTGCATGGCGGCCGCAAGCGGCGCGCGTCCCCTCAGCAGCAGCCGATGCGCTTCTTGCCGCCGTAGCGGGCATCCTGGCGCTCGCGGAAGAACGCCTCGTAGCTCATCGGCTCCTGGTCGGGGTGGGTGCGCCGCATGTGCTCGACGTAGTTCTCGTAGTCGGGCACGCCGACCATCAACCGCAGCGTCTGGCCGAGGTAGCGGCCGGCGGCGCCGGCCGCCGAGGTCATGTTGGAAAACAGCATGGCGGCGCCTCCCGGGCTCAGTCCGCGCCGGCGGCCGCGGCGGCCGGCAGGGTTTCGTAGGGCGTCTCGCGCGCGGTCGGCTGGTTCTCGGCGCGGGCGCGCATGACCGACCGGATGCCGAACAGCACCGTGCTGATCACCACGAACATGAAGATCGCGCACAGGCCGGCGTTGATGTAGTCGTTCATCACGACGCGCGACATTTCCGCCAGCGACTTGGCCGGCGCCAGCACCTTGCCTTCGGCGATGGCGGCGTTGTACTTGGCCGCGTGCGACAGGAAACTGACCTTGGGGTCGGCGTGGAACACCTTCTGCCAGCCTGCGGTCAGGGTGCACGCCAGCAGCCACAGCGTCGGCAGCACGGTGACCCAGGCGTAGCGGTCGCGCTTCATCTTGAACAGCACCACGGTGCCCAGCGTCAGCGCGATCGCGGCCAGCATCTGGTTGGCGATGCCGAACAGCGGCCACAGCGTGTTGATGCCGCCCAGCGGGTCGACCACGCCCTGGTACAGGAAATAGCCCCAGGCCGCCACGCACAGGCCGGTGGCGATCAGGTTGGCGGGCAGCGACTCGGTGCGCTTGAGCGACGGCGCGAAGGTGCCCAGCAGGTCCTGCAGCATGAAGCGGCCCGCGCGGGTGCCGGCGTCCACGGCCGTCAGGATGAACAGCGCCTCGAACAGGATGGCGAAGTGGTACCAGAACGCCATCATGCTGGGGCCGCCGATGGCCTGGTGCAGGATGTGCGCCATGCCCACGGCCAGCGTCGGCGCGCCGCCGGCGCGCGAGATGATGGTGCTTTCGCCGACGTCCTTGGCGGTCTGCACCAGGTCGGCCGGGGTGATCACGAAGCCCCAGCTGGACACCACCTGGGCGACCTGGTCGGGCGTGGTGCCGATGACGGCGGCCGGGCTGTTCATGGCGTAGTAGATGCCCGGCTCGATGACGCAGGCGGCCACCAGCGCCATGATGGCGACGAACGATTCCATCAGCATGCCGCCGTAACCGATGTAGCGGGCCTGGGTTTCGTTCTCGATCAGCTTGGGCGTGGTGCCCGAGGAGATCAGGGCATGGAAGCCCGACACCGCGCCGCAGGCGATGGTGATGAACAGGAACGGGAACAGGTTGCCCGACCACACCGGACCGGAGCCGTCCACGAACTGCGTCAGCGCCGGCATTTTCAGCTCGGGCGCGACCACCACGATGCCGATGGCCAGGCCGACGATGGTGCCGATCTTCAGGAAGGTCGACAGGTAGTCGCGCGGGGCCAGCAGCAGCCACACCGGCAGCACCGAGGCGATGAAACCGTAGATGATCAGGATCCAGGTCAGGCCCTTGCCGTCGAAGTCGAACATCGGGCCGATGACCGGATGCGCGGCCACGTCCTGGCCGAAGGTGATTGCCGCCATCAGGCCGACGAAGCCGATGATGGAGACCTCGCCGATCTTGCCCGGACGGATGTAGCGCAGGTACACGCCCATGAAGAGCGCGATGGGAATGGTGGCGGCCACCGTGAAGGTGCCCCACGGCGAGTGCGTCAGCGCCTTGACCACGATCAGCGCCAGCACCGCCAGGATGATGACCATGATCATGAAGGCGCCGAACAGCGCGATCACGCCCGGGACCTTGCCCAGCTCGGACTTGACCAGGTCGCCCAGCGAACGGCCATCGCGGCGCGTCGAGATGAACAGGATGGTGAAATCCTGCACGGCGCCGGCGAACACCACGCCGGCCAGGATCCACAGCATGCCCGGCAGGTAGCCCATCTGCGCGGCCAGCACGGGGCCGACCAGCGGGCCGGCGCCGGCGATGGCGGCGAAGTGGTGGCCGAACAGCACGTGCTTGTTGGTCGGAACGTAGTCCAGGCCGTCGTTGTACTTCCAGGCCGGCGTCATGCGCGTCGGGTCAAGGCTGAACACCTTGTTGGCGATGAAGCGGCTGTAATAGCGGTATGCGATCAAGTACACGCAGACGGCGGCGATCACCACCCATAGCGCGTTGATGGTCTCACCTCTGGCCAGCGCCACGGTGCCGAGCGCGAACGCGCCCAATACCGCAACCGCCAGCCAGACCAGGTGCTGACCCAGTCCCTTACTGCTGGTATGCATAAGTGCTCCTCTTGCCTCCCGCCATGCTTTTGGCGTGCAACGCTTTTTTCGTCCCGCGGGTGGGCAGACTCGTTGTTGTAGGGTGGCGGACGCAGGCGTCCGCGCGGCGTCCGGTCGACGCGGGCGTTAGTATTTCGGTTTGGCTTGGCCGCAACAAGCGCGAAACTACGCAAGCCCTCTACGTATTACTACCGAATGCGCCGCAGCATATTTGCCGCCGCGATCGTAAAATCGACCGCAAACCCGCATGAGTTGCGTGGCCCCATTCTCTTGATGCACCGCAACACGCGCAATCCGCGCTGATACAAATCCCCTGATGAAGCTGCGTCTGAAAATCCTGCTGCTGGCCGCCGTCCCCCTGCTGGTGGCGCTGGCGGCCATTGCCGTGGCCGTCTACGTGCAGGGCCTGCAACTGGCGCAGCGCGAAAAAGAGGTGGTGGAAAGCGCCTGGCTGGGCAGCAAGGAAAGCGAGCTGCGCCACTATGTCAGCCTGGCCTACAGCGCCATCGCCCCGCTGCAGGACGCCAGCGACGGCGACGCCGCCCGCGAGCGCGCGCTGGCGCTGCTGGCGCAGATGGAATTCGGCCACGACGGCTATTTCTTCGTCTACGACCTGCAAGGGCGGAACCTGATGCACCCGCGCCAGCCCGAACTGGTCGGCCGCGACCTCTGGAACCTGCGCGACACCCACGGCCAGCCGGTGATCCAGAACCTGCTGACGGCCGCCCGCCGCGGCGGCAGCCAGGGCGAGGCGGTGCACTACCAGTGGGAAAAGCCCTCGACCCACCAGATGGTGGAAAAGCTCGGCTACGTGGTGGTGCTGGAACGCTGGGGCTGGATGCTGGGCACCGGCATCTACCTGGACGACGTCGAACAGACCCTGGCGCACATCGACGCCGCCGCCCAGTCCAACATCCGCAACATGTTCGCCTGGGTCGCCGGCATCGCCGCCGTCTCGATCCTGGGCGTGGCCGCCTGCGGCCTGGCGCTCAATATCAGCGACCACCGTCAGTCCGACGCCAAGCTGCGGCTGATGGCGCAGCAGCTGGTGCGGTCGCAGGAAGACGAACGCGCCCGCCTGTCGCGCGAGCTGCACGATGGCATCAGCCAGGTGCTGGTGTCGATCAAGCTGGCGCTGGAAGCCGCGCGCGAACGGGTACGCCAGGCCCTGGGGGCCGAGCCTCGCGCGCTGGCGCACATCGACACGCCATTGGGCAGCGCGCTCGATCGCCTCAATACCGCGGTGGGCGAAGTGCGGCGCATCTCGCACAACCTGCGCCCGACCCTGCTGGATGACCTGGGCCTGCCGGCCGCGCTGGAGCACCTGGGCCGGGAATTCGCCGGCGCCAGCCAGGATGGCGCGGCGCCCCTGACGGTGCGGCTGGCCACGCAGGGCCGCCCCGTCAAGCTGCCCGACGCCTACGCCACCGCCCTGTTCCGCGTTACCCAGGAGGCCCTGACCAACGTCGTGCGCCACGCCGGCGCCCGCCGCGCCGACCTGACGCTGGCATACACCGAACGCGACCTGCGCCTGACCATCCATGACGACGGCCGCGGCTTCGACTACGCCGAAGTGCAGCAGGATCCGCGCCGCGGCATCGGCCTGCGCAATATGCGCGAACGCATGACCGCGCTGTCCGGCAGCCTCAGTTTCCATACCTCCGACCAGGGCACCACCCTGCAGGCCTGGCTGCCCTTGCCGCCGCCCACCCCCGACGTTTCCAGACCCGCATGACCGACCCTGGCTCCCCCATCCGACTGCTGCTGATCGACGACCACCCGCTGGTGCGCGACGGCCTGCGCCTGCGCCTTGAGACCGTGCCGCACCTGCAAGTGGTGGGCGAAGCCGGCAACGCCGCCGCCGCCCTGGCCTTCCTGCAGGCCTGCCTGGCGGAGGACCCGCTGGGCGGCACCCTGCCGCAATTGGTGCTGATGGACCTGAACATGCCGGGCGTGGGCGGGCTGGAACTGACCGCGCAACTGCATGAACGCTATCCGCAGATCGCGGTGCTGGTGCTGTCGATGCACGACAACGCCGAATACATGGTGCAGGCGGTGCGCGCCGGCGCTCGCGGCTACCTGCTCAAGGACGAGCCGGCCCAGGAGATCCTGGCGGCCATCGACGCGGTCATGACCGGCCGCACCTACTTCAGCGCCGCCGTGTCGCTGCGCCTGTCGCAGGCCAGCGCGCCGGCCACCCTGCTGACCCAGCGCGAGCGCGACGTGCTGCGCCACATCGCCAGCGGCCACGCCAACAAGCAGATCGCCCAGGCGCTGGGCCTGTCGGTGCGCACCGTCGAAACCCATCGCCTGAACATCAAGCGCAAGCTGGGCATCGACGGCCAGGCCGAACTGATCAAGTATGCGGTCGAGAACCGCGGCGTATAACCCCTCCATCCGTCGGGTTTCCGGCTGCGAAGCCGGCCCGCGCTGGAGTAGACTTGCGTGTTCATCGCCATCGCCGGCGCGCAGCCCCCAGGAGTTCCCATGTCATTGGAAAGTCACTACACCGCCATTCTCGAAGCACTGGGGGAAGACCCATCCCGCGAAGGCCTCGCGGACACGCCGGCGCGCGCGGCCAAGGCCATGCGCCACCTGTGCCGCGGCTACAACCAGAACCTGGAAGAGATCGTCAACGGCGCCCTGTTCACCTCCGACACGCGCGAGATCGTGCTGGTCAAGAACATCGAGCTGTATTCGCTCTGTGAGCACCACATGCTGCCCTTCATCGGCAAGGCGCATGTGGCCTACCTGCCCAACGGCAAGGTGCTGGGCCTGTCCAAGGTGGCGCGCATCGTCGAGATGTACGCCCGCCGCCTGCAGATCCAGGAAAACCTCAGCCGCCAGGTGGCCGAGGCGGTGCAGTCCGTCACCGGCGCCGCCGGCGTGGCCGTGGTCATCGAAGCCCAGCACATGTGCATGATGATGCGCGGCGTCGAAAAGCAGAATTCGTCCATGGTCACGTCGGTGATGCTGGGCGAATTCCACGACAACCCGTCGACCCGCGCCGAATTCCTCAGCCTGATCCGCTGAAGCGAGGTTCGTTCCGCACGACCATCCAGATGCCGCACGCCGACACGGCCGTGCCCACCAGCATCAGCCAGGACAGCGGCTCGCCGAACATGGCCCAAGCCCACACCAGGGTAACCGCCGGGCTCAGGTACAGCACGCTGGCGACACGGGTGGGAGACGAGCGCCGCAGGCAGATCCAATACAGGCCGTAGCCGCCCAGCGTCGACAGCGCCGCTGTCCACAGCACGCTGAGCGCGAACCCGGCGCTGGCAACCGGCAGCAGGCTGCCTTCCCTGCCCGCCAGCGCGGCGAAGGCCACCGCCGAAATCGCGCATTGCACCCACAGATTGGACAGCAGCCCCATGGACGAGGGGGAATCGGCCTGCTTCTGCCACAGGGTGGCCAGCGCCAGCGACAGCATGCCCAGCAACGGCAGGCCGTAGGTCCATAGCGGCGTCCCGCCCCAGGCCAGGGCATCGCGCGTGACCAGGATCACGCCCAGCAATCCCAGCAGCAAGCCCAGCCAGGCGCGCCTGTTCAGGCGCTGGCCGAGCAGCCCGGCGCCCAGCAGCGCCGTGCCGATCGGCAAGAGGTCGGCGATCAGCGCGGCCAACCCCGCCGGCACGCCGTATTCGATACCCTTGGCGACGCCCGCCAGGTAGCCGGCCATCGCCAGCAGGCCGATGCCGGCGTGGCGCAACAGCAGCGCCGCCGGCGTGCGCCGCAACGGACCCGCCACCCAGGGCAACAGCGCCAGCGCGACCAACACGCAGCGCCAGAACACGACCAGGAAGGCCGAGCCGTGGTCGATGGAAAAGCGCGTGCCGACGAACCCCGAGCTCCAGGTCACGACCAACGCGGCCTCCAGCGCCAACAGCGGCACGGCGGCCGGGGCGGTCCGCCGAACCGCGATTGGCACGGAGGCGGCGTTGCAGGCATCCCCGCGGGGCATGGCAAGGTGGGGCATCGATGGTTTTCTCATGACCTTGACCTTAAGGCCAGGCCATAATCAAATAAATCAAAATATATTTGCCGCCTCGTTCACAAAATCGAAATCATGAACCAATCACTGGATATCGACCTGCTGCGCACGTTCCATGCCGTGGCCCGGCTGGGACAATTCCGCGCCGCGGCCGAGCACGTCCACCGCAGTCCGGCGGCGGTCAGCGTCCACATCCAGCGGCTGGAGGCCGTGGTCGGCGGCCGGCTGCTGGAGCGCGACAACCAGTCGGTGACGCTGACGCCCCTGGGCCAGCGCGTACTGGGCGGCACGGCCGAGCTGCTGCGCGTGCACGACCGGGTACTGGGCGGCATCCAGGGGACGGCGCTTGCCGGGCGTATCAAGCTGGGCCTGCCCGACGAGTACGCGGCCCACGTCATCCGCGACATCCTGCCGCTGTTCGCCGCGGACTGGCCGGGCGTCGTGCTGGAAGTGACGACGGCGCCCAGCCTGGCGCTGCGCGACCAGGTCGGCCGCGGTCGCCTGCATCTGGCGCTGGCGGCGCAAGCGATGGCCCGGCGGCCGGACCCGCAGTCACTGGCCTGGACCACGCCGGTGTGGGTGGGAAGCGCCAGGCTGGGGACGCCATTGCCCGATCCCCTGCCCTTGGCCCTGCACGCGGCGCACTGCCCCTACCGGGAGGCAATGACCACCAGCCTGGATCGCGCGGGCCTGGCCTGGCGGACGGTCTTGAGCAGTCCGTCGAGCCAGGCGGTCGAAGCCTGCGTCGAGTCGGGCCTGGCCGTCAGCCTGATCGATCGCTCGCGGGTGACAAGCGCCATGCGGGTGCTGGACACGCTGCCGGCCATTGCCGCGCATGAGATCGTTCTGCTGCGCGCGGCCTCGGCGCAAACCGCCCCGGCCACCGACCTGCTGGAACAGACCCTGCGGCGGCATTTCAGGCTCTAGCGCGACGAGCGGGATCGCCGGTCACGGCGAGACCTGCCGGCACGGGTCCGCCCGACTCGCACCCTTTTTCCGCCCGCTCTCCCCCAAAAGACGTAGGACGCCCGGGCCGCCGCCCCAAGGCGGGGCAGCCCCCTTGGCTCCTATCGAATACGGCATCTGGCCCTAGCGCTGTGGCCCCATCCGGGCAAACTGGCACCACAGGCCGCACCGGCACAAGCCGGTCGCGTCGGGGCGCGGCCCATTCTCTCCCGGAGATCACCATGAACGCGTTATACCGCCTCATCCGCCGCGGCATCCTGGCCGGCCTGGCCGCCACCCTGCTGGCCGCGCCCGCCCACGCCCAGACCCGCCTGACCGTGGGCTACCAGCTCATCGTCGGCCCCTTCCTGACCGCCATCGCCGACGGCAGCTTCGATGCCGCCCTGAAAGACGCCGGCTACCAGGTCGACTGGCGCCAGTTCACCTCCGGCGGCGACATTTCCACCGCGCTGGCCTCGGGCAACGTGCCGGTCGGCGTGCTCGGTTCCACCGGCATCACCTCGGCCGCCACCCGCGGCGTCGACCTGCAACTGTTCTGGATCCTGGACAACATCGGCAAGTCGGAAGCGCTGGTGGCGCGCAACGGCTCGGGCATCAACGGCACCGCCGACCTGAAGGGCAAGCGCGTCGCCACGCCGTTCGTGTCGACCTCGCACTTCCACCTGCTGGTGGGGCTGGAACAGGTCTGGAAGATCAACCCGCGCGACGTGCGCATCCTGAACATGCAGCCGCCGCAGATCGTGGCCGCCTGGCAGCGCGGCGACATCGACGCCGCCTACGTCTGGCCGCCCGCGTTGACCGAGATCGAGAAGACGGGCAAGGTCATCGCCGACTCCGAAGCCATCGGCCACGCCAGCGTGCCGACCTTCGACGGCCTGGTGGTCGACCGCGCCTGGGCCGCCAAGAACCCCAAGTTCATGGCCGCCTTCACCGCCGTGCTGGCCAAGTCGTACGCCGCCTATCGCGCCAACCCAGCCGCCTGGACCGCCGACTCGGCCCAGGTCAAGAGCATCGTCAAGCTGATCGGCGGCAAGCCCGACGACGTCGCCACCGCGCTCAAGCTGCTGACCTTCCCCACCGCCCAGGAACAGGCCTCGCCCGAATGGCTGGGCGGCGGCAAGGAATCGGGCGCGGCGCGCGCCTTCGCCGCCAGCGCGAAATTCCTGAAGGACCAGAAACAGATCGACAAGGCGCTGGCCGACTACAGCGCCCACGTCACCGACCAATACGCCAAAGCGGCCGCCAAATAGCCGCGGCCACGCGCCGGACGCGCGCCGCAAGCCGCGTCCGGTCCCGGCGCCCCGCCTGGCCCGCGGGCGCCGCACCATGCAAGGGGACCTCGCATGACCTCACCCGCCACGCCCGCCGCGCAGGCCCTGCGCGCGGACCACGTCAGCGTCACCTACCCCGGCCTGCACGACAGCGGACCGGTGATCGCGCTGCAGGACGTCAACCTGACCATCGAGCCCGGCGAATTCGTCGTCGCGCTGGGGGCCTCGGGCTGCGGCAAGACCACGCTGCTGAGCCTGCTGGCCGGTTTCCTGTCGCCCACCGACGGCGAGATCACGCTGGGCGGACGCCCCATCATCGGCCCCGGCGCCGACCGCGGCGTGGTGTTCCAGAAGCACGCGCTGCTGCCCTGGCTGAACGTGCTGGAGAACACCGAATTCGGCCTCAAGCTGCAGGGCGTGGACAAGGAGACGCGCCGCGCCCGCGCGCGCCGCAACCTGGAGCTGGTGGGCCTGAAGGACTTTCACCGCCACATGATCTACCAGCTGTCCGGCGGCATGCAGCAGCGCGTCGGCATCGCCCGCGCCCTGACCTGCGATCCGGCCATGCTGCTGATGGACGAGCCGATGGCCGCGCTCGACGCGCTCACGCGCGAGACCATCCAGGAGCTGCTGCTGGATATCTGGCGCCAGACCGGCAAGATGTTCTTCTTCATCACCCATAGCGTGGAAGAGGCGCTGTTCCTGGGCTCGCGGCTGATCGTCATGTCGCCGCGCCCGGGACGCATCACCCACACCTTCCAGCCGGACTTCAACCGGCGCTACCTGGAGACGCGCGATGGCCGCGGCATCAAATCAAGTCCCGACTTCATCGCGATGCGCGAGCAAGTCCTCGGCATCATCTATGGCGACGAGCTTGCCGCCTCCGACGCGCAGGCCGTCCATGCCTAGCGGCCTGGGCGGCCGCCGGCCCGCCGCGCCCGGCAAGGTGTATGGCGCGCCGGGCGCCGGCTACAGCGGCCACATCAGCCTGCTGACCAGCATCGCGCTGCTGGCGCTGTGGTTTTTGGCCACCAATGCCGGCTGGGTCAAGCCGCTGTTCCTGCCATCGCCGCAGGCGGTGTACGGCAAGTTCGTGTCGGCCATGACCGAGGGCGTGGCCAACTCGACCCTGGCCGAGCACGCCATGGCCAGCCTGACGCGGGTGTTCTCGGCCTTCTTCCTGGCCTGCGCCACCGCCATTCCGGTCGGCATCCTGATGGGCGTGAACCGCTACGCCCGGGGCATCTTCGATCCGCCGATCGAGTTCTACCGCCCGCTGCCGCCGCTGGCCTACCTGCCGCTCATCATCATCTGGTTCGGCATCGGCGAATTCCCCAAGATCCTGTTGATCTACCTGGCCATCTTCGCGCCCATGGCGATCGCCGCGCGCGCCGGCGTGCGCTCGGTGTCGATCGAGCAGATCCACGCCGCCTACGCCATGGGCGGCAGCCGCATGCAGATCGTCTGGCACGTGATCCTGAAGGCCGCCATGCCCGAGATCTTCACCGGCATGCGCATCGGCATCGGCGTGGGCTGGACCACGCTGGTCGCCGCCGAGATGGTGGCAGCGGATCGCGGCCTGGGCTTCATGGTGCTGAACGCGGCGCAGTTCCTGGCCAGCGACACGGTCATCATGGGCATCATCGTGATCGGCGTGTTCGCTTTTGCTTTTGATCTGCTGGTGCGGTATCTGGAGAAATTCGCGATTCCGTGGAAGGGGCGGATTTAGGGCGGTCTTAACCGAATCTGCGCTCGTTTCTGATCCTTATCCGATCCATCCACTCATAGAACAGAAGTATGAGCAGCATTACGGTGAAGGTTATCAGCGCATCCTCCGTTGCACTGGTCCGTTCATATTCAAGTGTTCTTTTCAAGTATCCCGGCGGAAGTTGACTGACTCCTTCGTGCAATATGTCCGCCACTCGCCTGACCTCCCCAAACACCGGGGCAGCTTGTGCGAACCAGACGACCTTGACCGTCTTCCCCTCAAGATGAACATGCCTTGTGCGTCCATCATTGAAGCAGTCGGGGTTGGCGTTCAGATATTGCCCTCCGCAGGTGTAGTCATGCCCATCCACCATAAGCATGTAACCTCGCTTGATGCGGTACTGAAAATGCGCCGTCCCTTCCGAAACGCGCATGTCGCTCTCTGCCGGAGGCTTGGCCAGATAGGCATAGGCAAATGGGATACCGAAAGCGAGAAGATACCCGAGGAGAAACATCAGCCGCACGCCGTTCCGGTTGCCAATTTTCTTGAAAATTCCTTTTAGCCTCTGCAACACCCACATCTCGCAATCCCAGGAAATATTGTCGTAATCGGACGGCACGTCTCGTCGCATGCAACGATCATCAAGGCACTCCCAGCCTTATTGGATTTGCACGCCCCTGTTCCTCTTCCTGTCCAGCCATTCATAGAAGATAGATGCACCGGTTGATGGGAACCAGGCCACAGATATGGTCTTTCCCACCAGCCTCTGGTGCTCTTCCAGACTGGCAAAGCAATCTGGATTGGAACCGGCATACGGACTCCCGCAACTGTAGCTTTTGCCATTGACCATCAGGATGTAGCCGCGTTTCATGCGATGTTGGAAGCTCGCTGTTCCTTCTTCTGAAAAAATGGCGTCTTTGGCGGGATAGCCGGCGAAGTATGCATAGCCAGCAGGCCCAGACACATGCATCGAGACCTCACCATGCTTGCGATGGATGAAATAAGAGAAAACGCGTTCGCACCCAGACTTACCGAAGCGCTTACGGACTTGCCCAGCCTTTTCTGCACGCCAATCCCGACTTGGCCCAGACCTGCAAGCGCTCGTTAGATACCATATATTTAATTTAATCTGCGCTCATTTCTTATCCGTATCCTATCCATCCACTCATAAAAGAGCAGCACGAGCAACATCACGAAAAAAGTAACTACCGCGCTGAGTTTTGAGCTTTCTCTCTCATATTGAAGCCTTTGTTCTAAATAGCCCGCCGAGAACTGACTGACACCGTCGTACCGTATATCCGCGACCCGCCGGACGGAGCCGAAGATATGGGCAGCTTGCCGGAACCAGATGACCTGAATCAGCTTCCCCTCCAAGAGGGCGCGTTTTACAGGCCACTCTTTCAGGTTAAAACAACTGGGGTCGGCGTTGAGATATACCCCTCCGCAGGTGTAATTATTCCCGTCCACAACGAGCATGTATCCCTGCTTCATCCGATACTGAAAATGCGCCGTCCCTTCCGAGACGCGCATATCACCCTCCCCCGGAGGCTTGGCCAGATAAGAATAAGCAAGTGGAATGCCAAAAGCGACGAGATATCCCAGGAGAAACATCAGCCGCACGCCGTTTCTGCTGCCGATTTTCTTGAGGATTTTTTTCAGCCCCTGCAACGCTTCGCCTCGCGCAATCGTTCAGGGATTATTTTTCCCGCCTGTCGCGTCAATACCCGCAATAACCCCCTAACTACGTGGGTGCTAATTTTATTTCTCCTTTCTCTTTACCCATTCCGCATAAATACCGCCAAAAAAGAACGCGACAAAACCAAGCAGCATCAGACGTTTGGATCTTTCCCTTTCTTTCCCTAGCTGCTTGCCGAGATAATCTCCCGGCAACAGCGATTTTCCGTCGTAAGCGATATCGACGATCCTTCTGCTTTCGATGAATGGGTGCATGGCCTGATAAAACCATGTTGCCGAAACCTGCTTTCCTTCAATGCGATTGCGGTCTTCCTGACTCTTTAAACAATCAGTATTGGCTTTGAGAAAAGGGCCACCGCATGTATAGACCTCATCATTCAGCACCAGCTCATAGCCCGTTCCAGGGTCGTATTTGAATTGGACCAAGCCTTCAGAGAGATGCAGATCGGCTGAGGTAGGGAATCTGACAAAGTAGGCATAGCCGCTGGGCAATGCAACAAATGCGGTATATAGCAAGGCCATCCACAGGAATACCGCGTTCCTTCGGCACGTTCGTAGAAATACACGCCAAATTTTCTGCACTATTTTCCTTATTTTCTCGCGGCATCCACCGTCTTCATGGCGGTCTTAATCGAATTTGCGCTCATTTCTCTTCTCCATCCGCCCTACCCATTCGACTAGAAGCAGCCCCAAGAACATGCCAAAGAAAGCAAAAAGTGCGCGCCCTTGTGCGTTTTCCCTTTCCCATTGAAGATTTCGCCCAAGAACGTGCGGTGGCAGTTGAGATTTACCGTCGTAACGTATGTCTACGACACGACGCCGTTCGACAAACGGATAGACAGGCTGAAAGAACCAATCTACGAAAATGGTCTTTCCAGCCAGCCTTTGATGTTCTTCCAGGCTTGTAAAGCAATCTGGATTTGAGCGTACATACGGGCTCTCGCAGCTGTAGTCCTTGCCATTGACCATCAGCATGTAGCCGCGCTTCATCCGATACTGGAAACTCGCCGTTCCCACCTCGGTGAAGATGGCATCTTTAGCGGGATAATCAGCAAAATAGGCATATCCAGCAGGGATCGCGAATCCAAAGACATAGATGAACAGAAACATCAGCCGCACGCCGTTCTTGCTGCCGATTTTCTTGAGAATTCTCTTTAGCTTCTGCAACGCCCCGCCTCTCGCGATCATTTACACGCACAATCGAGCGCATGTATAAGGTCGGAGATAATACGAAAGGCAATTGAAAGCCCCATGACAAAATCCGACGTAGCACGGGAAACGCTGTCACGATCGGGCAACATACGTGCTGGGCACACAGCACGCGCACATGCAAAAAGGCCGGCATGCTTGCGCAATGCCGGCCCTCGCCCGCCGTTCATATCACGGATATACGGAAAATCCGCGCGGCGCCAACTCCGATCCATCCGTGAAACGCCAAACCCGAATCAAAACGCCACCGTGCTCGACAACATCCAGGTACGCGGCGCCGCCGACGAGATGAAGTTGCGCCCAGAGATCGTCCAATAATGATCGTTCAGCACATTGTTGACGCTGGCCAGGAAGGTAACGTCGTAACCCGCCACGCGGGTAGCGTAGCGCGCGCCGACATCGAAGCGCCGCCATGAACCGATGCGCTGGGTGTTGGCCAGGTCGACGTAGGCCGCCCCGGTATGGATCATGCGGCCGGTCAGCGTCAGGCCTGGAACCGCGGCCAGGTCATGCTCCACCCCCAGATTGACGTTGAGCTGCGGCACGCCAATGGCCCGATGGCCATCGTTGACGCCGTTGGCCGTCTTCAGCATCTTCGCCTCGATCCAGGCAACGCCGCCCAGCACGCGCGTCCCCGGCGCCACTTCGCCGAACGCCTCCAGTTCGACGCCGCGGTTGCGCTGGCGCCCCGCCGCCTTGAACACATTGTCGGCGTCGAGGAAGGCGCTGGTCTTGCGGATGTCGAAGTAGGCCAGCGTCAGCCCGTATTCTCCGCGATCCCACTTCAGGCCGATCTCGTGCTGGCGCGAGATGTAGGGCGCCAGTTGCGCGCTGGCATTGCGCGCGCCGGCGGGCGCGGTGTCGCCACGCGTCAACGCCTCGGCATAATTGCCATAGACCGACAGGCCGCCACCCAGCTTGTACAAGGCCGCGTAGGTGGGCACCACGCGCGACTCGTCGTAACTGCCCTTCTTCAACGATTGGTGGCGGGCGGCGACGGTGACCAGCAGCCGGTCCTGGAACAGGCCGATGGTATCGGCCGCGGCCACGCTGTTCAGGTACTGCGCGGGGCTGTCCACGCCAGGCACGTGCGGCGCGCCGTCGGCAAACGGATCCGGCACGTCGACCTGCTCGTAGATGGTGCCCACGACCGGCGTGGCCAGCCGGCGCGACACCTCGCGCAGATTCCGCAATTGCTGCCGCTGCCGCACCATGCTGAAGGCCAGGCGATGCGAGGTCGGCCCGATGCGGGCCTCGCCGCGCACGCCCAGGTCGCCGACCTCGTTGACCTGGTCCCACAGCATGCTGGTGGCGCTGGCATAACGGTAGCGTCCCTCGCCGTCGATGGTGGTCTGGTCGATGTAGTAGCGAGTCGGCGCGCTTTCCTTGAGCTTGCCGTAGCGGGCGTAGGCCGTCCAGCCCGGCGTGAAGTCCCATTCGCCGCCCACCACGCCGAAGCGCTGGCGCACGTCCAGGACCTCCCAGGAGGGCTTGGGATGGATGTCGGGGTCGGGCACCGACGGCACGCTGGCGCCTGGCGCCAGCAGCCAATGATTGAACATGGGCGTGGAACGGCGCCGCGTGTAGCCGGCGTCAAGCGTGGCGCGCACATTGGCGCCGCGGTAATCGAGCGCCACCTGCATCGCGTCCAGGCGCCGTCGCGCGTCGTCGTAGCGCTTGCCGTTTTCGGCGGTGGCGTTGACCCGGATCCCCCATTGCCGGTTTTCGCCCAGGCGCTCGCCCATATCCAGGTGCGTGCCGAACAGGGCCTTATCGGTGGCGTAGGCGGACACGACGCGCACCGGGGTATCGATGGCGCGCTTGGGCACCAGGTTGAAGGTGCCGCCGACGGTGCTGCCGTAGCCCGAACCGCCGATCAGGGCGGCGGCGGGACCTTTGAGGATCTCTACGCGCTCGTAGTGCTGGATCGGGATGCTGCTGTAGGCGAACAGGCCCTCCAGTCCATCGAACAGGTAGGCATCGCTATTGGTCAGGAAGCCTCGGATCGAACTCTGATCCAGCGGCGAGGTGGCCGACAGGCTGGTGCGGATGGACGGATCGTTGGCCACGATATCGTTCATCGTGCGCGCGCCCTGGTTGCGGATGAGTTCGCTGGTGAACGATTTGGTGGCGAACGGCGTGTCGAACACATCGCCGTAACCCAGCATGCCCAGGCGGCTGCCGCGCGCCACCTGGCCGCCGGCGAACGCAGGCGGCAGTTCCTGCGCCAGCGCCATTGACGAGGCCCGCACGGTGGTCGCGGGCAACGTGACGACCCCCGGCTGGGTGGCCCGGCGCAGGGCATAGCCGCCCGGCCGGGCCACGGCCTCGATGCCGCTGCCGGCCAGCAACAGGCGCAGGGCCTGCTCGTCGTCATGGCTGCCCGACAGCCCTGCGCTGTGCGCGCCCGCCACCAACGCGGCGTCATAGCTCAGGTTGACGCCAGCGATGCGGCCGTAGCGGGCCAAGGCCTGATCCAACGGCCCCGGCGCGATATCGTACTGGTGCCGGGCGGCCACTCCCGCCGGCGGCGTCTGGGCCCGCGCGGCCCCGGCCACCATGCCGTCGGCGGCAACGCCGGCCAAGGCCAGCAGCACCATGGGCCAGGCGCGGCGGCATGAGGAAACGATTGGGACGGGGCGGAACGGTATGGTCATGGGTTGCTCGATTCGGTCGTATCGGACCCGCCAGGCGCGGGTCTTCTATCTCTCTTGCCGAACGAGATCCCGCAATCCCCTCAATCGCAATGCGGAAAAGTTGTAACAGCGCCGCCACGGCGCCGTCGGCCCGTCTACGCGCCGGCCGGCAGGATCCGGATCCAGTAGCCCGCCAGGCGGGATACCCGCACGGGCAGCGATTGCTCGATGAAGCGCAAGGTCTGCTCTGGCCGGTCGAGGTGGAAGACGCCGGAAATCCGCAATTCCGCCACCGCCGGGTCGCAGCGGATACGTCCATGCGTGTAGCGTTCCAGTTCGGCGGCGAGGTCCGCCAGGCGGATGTCGCGGCCGGCCACCATGCCATCGACCCAGGCGTCGGGCGCATACCCGGCCTGCTCCGTGGGTTCGACGCCGCGCCGGGCCAGCCAGCGGCTGTCGCCCGCCAGCGCCACCACGCGCATCGCCGGCGCGTCGGCGGGATGCAGCGCCACCGAGCCTTCCAGCACACTGACACGCGCACGCTCGCCAGCGAGCCGGACGACGAAACGCGTGCCCAATGCCTGCAATCGGCCGGCCGGCGTGTCGACCCAGAATTCGCGGCGCGCCGCAAGGCCGGCGTCGGCGCCGGTCTCGACCAGGATTTCCCCGCGCATCAGCGTCACCGTGCGCGCCAGGGCGTCCATGCGCGTGCGCACGGCCGTGTCGGCGTTGAGCACCAGGCGCGTGCCATCGTCCAGCAACAGCGCGCGGCGCTCGCCCGCGCCCGAGCTGGCATCGGCCAGCAACCGTTGCCACGGCGCCTCGGCATAGGCCAGCCAGCCGGTCGCGCCACTGGCCAGGCCGGCGCCGGAGAACGCCAGCAGCTTGAGCGCGCGCCGCCGGGCCTGGCGCGCCCGCGCGCCATCCAGCGCCTGTCCGGCCACGGCGCCATGCTGCGCCGCGACCGTGGAGAACGGGGTTTTCAAGGCAGTGAGATGCCGCCACGCCTGGGCGTGGCGCTCGTCCGCATTCAGCCACGCCGTGAAGGCGCGACGGGTTTCATCGGAAGGCTCGCCGTAATCGACCCTGACGGCCCAGGCGATGGCCGCATCGATCACCCCGGCCGGCAGTTCGACCCCGCGGTTCATTGTTCGAACTGCAAGGCATAGCAGGCGCGCAAAGCGCGGGCGATGTAGCGTTCGACCGTTGCCAACGACAGGCCCAGGCGCAGCGCGATCTGCGGGCAGCTCAGGCCATCGAGTTGCGCCATCAGGAAAGCCTTGCGGGCCGCGGGCTTGAGCGTATCCAGCATGCGGTCGATCTGGACCAGCGCTTGCAGCAGTTCCAGCTGCAATTCGGGTGACGGCGCCAGCGCCTCGGGCTGCGCCGCCAGCGCCTCGAGCCAGGCCTGTTCCAGGTCGCGCCGTCGCCAGTGGTCCACCACCAGGCCGTGCGCGATGGTGCGCAGGTAGGCGCGGGGCTCGCGCATGGCCGCCTCGGCCGCGCGTTCGCGCCGCGCCAGGACCCGCAGGAACACGTCCTGCGCCAGGTCGGCGGCGTCGAACGCGTTGCCCAGCTTACGGAGGAGCCAGCCGCGCAACCAGCTGTAATGATGCGTATAGAGGGTGTGGACGGTCTGCGGCACGGCGGATTTTCCGGCCCGCGCAGCTTGGCCTGGCCCGGTTTGGAATGAATGTGGAACGATTCTCGTTATTGTAGACACGGCGGCGAAACCTTGGCAACGAGGCCGCGCCCGCATTCCGTCCCGGCGAAAACCGTCCGACACCCACGGCAAACCGTTCCATTTCCTGCCTGCCGCGCGCCAATGGCGTGCGCCGGCAGGGCAATCCCGCATTCCTTCGGCCGCCGCCGCTCCTCTATCCTGGGACTCTGTCCCTGGTGTCGCCCCGGCCTTCGCGCCCGCGCCGGCCGGGACGCGCCGCCACTACAAGGAGCCGCCATGTCCAGCCAGGCCTCGATGCTCAAGCCTGTGTTGTGGGAACGCCTGTTCGAACGGGAAAGCGCCCCCAACCTCAGCCTGCAGGGCCGTGTGCGGCAGATGCTGGTGTCGGCGATCCTCAGCGGTCACCTGCCGCCGGGCGCGCCGGTGCCGTCCAGCCGCTATCTGGCGGACCAGTTGCGCATCGCCCGCAACACCGTCGTGTTCGCCTACCAGCAGCTGGTCAGCGAGGGTTACCTGGAATCGCGCGAGCGCAGCGGCCATTTTGTCCATGACGGCGTGCTGGAAGGACGCGCCGCGCCGCCCGCCGCGCTAGCGGATGCGGCGCCATCCGCCGACCATGTACGCTGGGACGAGCGGCTGCGCTTTCGCCCCAGCCGCCAGCGCAACATCGTCAAGCCGCGCGACTGGCAGAAACAGCCCTACCCCTTCGTCTACGGCCAGTTCGACCAGGACCTGTTCCCCACCGCCGAATGGCGCGAGTGCTGCATCAAGGCCCTGTCGGTGCTGGATATCCGCAGCTGGGCGCCCGACCTCATCACGCATGACGACAGCGCCCTGATCGAGCAGATCCGCACCCAGGTGCTTCCGCGCCGCGGCGTCTGGGCCGATGCCGAGGAAATCGTCATCACCGTCGGCGCCCAGCACGCGCTCTATCTGCTGGCCGACCTGCTGGTCAACGAGGACACCGTGGTCGGCATGGAAGACCCCGGCTATCCCGACGCGCGCAACATCTTCGCCAGCCATACGCGCCACCTGCTGCCGCTGCCCGTGGACGACCAGGGCCTGCGCACCGGCACTCACCTGCTGGGCTGCGACTACGTGTTCGTCACGCCCGGCCACCAGTGCCCCACCACCGTGACCCTGTCGCCCGCGCGGCGCGAGGAACTGCTGACGCTGGCGCGCCAGGCCGACAGCCTGATCATCGAAGACGATTTCGAAAGCGAAAGCCGCTGGGGCGACGGCGCCATCCCGGCGCTCAAGAGCCTGGACCGCGACGGCCGCGTGATCTACGTCGGCAGCCTGGCCAAGTCGTTCGCGCCCGGCCTGCGCATCGGCTATATCGTCGCGCCGCGCGAACTCACCGCCGAGCTGCGTGCGCTGCGCCGCCTGATGCTGCGCCATCCGTCCGCCTACATCCAGCGCGCGTTCTCGCTGTTCATCTCGCTGGGCCACCACCATTCGCTGCTGCGGCGGCAATCACAGGCCTATCAAAAGCGCGGCGCGGAACTGGCGCAGGCGCTGGCGCGCTCGCTGCCCGACTTCACCGCGGTGCCCATCACGGGCTCGTCCTCCTGCTGGCTCGAAGGCCCGGCATGGCTGGACGCCACCGAGCTGGCGCAGGCCGCGCTGGCCGAAGGCGTGGTGATCGAACCGGGCCAGGTGTTCTTCATGGACGCCAGCGGCGCGCCGCGCAACTTCCTGCGCGTCGGCTTCACCTCGATCCGCGCCGAGCATATCGGCCCGGGCATAGAGAAACTGGCCCAGGTGGTGCGCCGTTTCCGTTTGCGGGCGGCGGCTTGAAAAGGCGCCGAGACGAGATCAGTCCCATTTATCGGCTGATTTAACGCCGGGCTCACCAAACTCGACTTCAATCAGATTTCAGCAAGTGCGCGCAAGCGGGATTCCCTTGGAAATCCTGCTTGCGCGCTTGCTGTATCCCCCCCACGAGCAGCCCGGCGAACGCCGCCCGCTGCGATTGAAGCAATGCCCAGCCGCCTGAATCCGATGGGCGTCCCTTGGGCGCATGTCCCATCATGAACAAGATTCACTCGCCCAAGCAGCCCAAGCACAACTCCCAGCGCCCGTTGATCGCGGTATCCAGATCATGCGGCAGACTCCAGCCCGGCTCGACGACAGCCGGGGCCCGGCCGCCCCGCCAGGGATCGCCGATCCGCAAGCTATCGACCGCCCTGCCCCTGTTGATTGCCGCCGCGCTCCCCGGCACCGCCCGCGCAGGCTACGCCAGCATCGAGATTCCCTACCAGACGTATCGGGACTTCGCCGAAAACAAAGGGGCGTTCCGGCCCGGCGCGCTGGGCATTCCGATTTATGACAAGTCCGGCAGTCTGCGCGGCACCTTGAGCGACGTCATCCCCTTCATTGATTTCTCCAGCGTCAGCGACAACAACGCGATCGGAACGCTGGTCGCGCCGCAATATACCGTTGGCGTGGCGCACAACGGTCCTCATGACAGCACCCGCCTTGCCGGCGGCACCTACTCCCAGATCCGGAGAGACGTGCACCCGGATTACCATCGGGAACGGGATTGGACCCAGGAGTGGGATTTCGACGTCACCCGCCTGGGCAAGCTGGTGACCGACGCGGCCCCGATCGCCACGTTTCCGGTGCCGCGCACCTCGACGCCGCTGCTTTCCCTCGGCGATCCGGATCTCTGGACAGAGGAAGAGAAAAAGAAATTTCCCCTGTTCTATCGAGTCGGGATGGGTATCCAGTTCGTCGGCGACCATCCCGAACACGGCCACAATCCCATGACGGGCGCGCTCGAACCCGGCCTGCACGAGCTCGGTTACGCCTACAAATGGGCGACGGGCGGCATCGTCACGCCGACCTGGTCGAACGAGACGTTCGTCATAGCGCGGGGGGACAACGGCCTGCTGCCCTCATTCGTGCAGCACGGCGATAGCGGTTCCCCCTTGTTTGCCTGGGATGCGGAACACAGGCGCTGGGTCCTGGCCGGCGTAGCGGCGGATCTCGAAATCCCCCCCGGCGAGGCCGGCTACGTCTATTGGTCGCACCTGCCCGCGGACTTTCTCGACAGCGTTTTCGACAAGGATAACGACCCCGAAGTGGTTTTCACTGAAGGCAACGGCCCCTTGCGATGGGCATTCGACAGCGCACAGGGCGCCGGCCACCTGACGCAGCAGGGCCGCCAGTTCGTGATGCATGGCTACAAGAAGACGCCAGGCCTGGCCTATGCGGGCGGCAATGGCGCGCTCGACTTCGCCGGTCTTGACGCGGGCAAGAACTTGTCCTTGCGCAGCGAAGGCGGCAAGGGCGTGGGCCAGATCACCTTGCAGGACTCCGTCAACCAGGGCGCCGGTTCGCTGACCTTCCACGACAGCTACGTCGTTTCCCCCGAAACCGACCAGACCTGGATGGGCGGCGGCATCGACGTCAGGGAAGGCGCCACCGTGGTCTGGCGCGTCAACGGCGTGGCCGGGGACAACCTGCACAAGATCGGCCCCGGCGCCCTGACCATCGAAGGAAAGGGCGTCAATCCGGGCGGCCTGAAGGTGGGCGACGGCCAGGTGATTCTGTCGCAGCGACCCGACGACGATGGCCACGTCCAGGCGTTCGACGGCATCACCCTGTCCAGCGGCCGCGCCGAAGTCGTGCTTGGCGACGGCAGGCAGGTCGATCCCGACCATATCAAATGGGGCGCGCGCGGCGGGGTGTTGAACCTCAATGGCAATGACATCACGTTCAATCGGCTGCATGCCAACGCAAAAGACCATGGCGCCGCCATCACCAATACCGCGACGAAAACGGCGGCCATGACGATCAATCTCACGCCCGTGCCGCCGCCAACGGTAAGCGATTACATACGGATGCCGGTCAGAGCGGGCACCGGGCAACGGGGCGACCTTTACAAACAGGGGCTCAGCTATTTCGTCCTGAAGCAGGACAGCTTTGGCGCCGTCCCGACCTACGGCTCCCAGGCCAGCGACGACTACTGGGAATACGCGGGGCAATCCTTCGCCGTTGCGCTGGAAAAGGCGAACGAGCGCAAGCGGGAATACTTCCCCGGGCAGACCGAATTCATCTTCTCGGGAATCGTGCGGGGCAATATCGACGTCGGCGTCGCCAGCCCGTCGAAAACGGTTTTCATCGCCGATGGCGGCATGAACCTCGGCGAGAACACATTCACCCAGCGGCAAGGCGAACTGGTGTTGCAGGGACACCCGGTGATCCATGCGATCAACACCCCCGACGAGGCACGGAAACTGCTAGACCTGGGCGACGATTCCGTTAGGACGCAATCGGTGTCGTTCGACCAGCCGGATTGGGAATCGCGCAAATTCGCCATCAAGAAGCTCGCACTGTCGGACACTACCTTCCGCTTGTCACGCAACGCCACGTTGCTGGGCGACATCGTTGCAGAACGCGCAAAGGTGGTCCTGGGCAGCCCGCTGCTGTACCTGAACAGGAACGATGGCGGAGAATTGCCCCAGGAACCGGTCAAGGGCACCTCCATCGCCAACACGGACGCCGACAAGAGCCGCTATCAGGGAACGGTGGCCTTGAGCGATCATTCCACGCTGGACATCCATGAAATATTTGCAGGCGCCGTTGACGCGCGCGACAGCGCCATCAACGTTTTTTCCGATCAGGCGGCGCTGACGGGCTACAGCCGCTTCACCGCCAGCGCATTGACGCTGCACGCCGGCGCGCATTTGCGCGGGACTGCCGGCTGGTATGGAGACAGCGCCATCACGGTGGCCGACGGCGCGGCACTCACACTCTCCGGCAACACCACGAGCCTGTCCACGACAGAGATTCACCCGGCCCATTACTTCACCAATGGCATCAATCTGGGCGGCGCCAATGCCAGCGTGCACCTGGCGCCGGGCAGTCATTCATTCAGCGATGTCTCCAGCCTGGCGGCAAGCGTCATCACTTTGGGCAACGCGGGGGCGACCGCCTCGCCGCAAACCGTGTACGCCGGCGCCGTGACCGCTGCCCAGGCCGGGATGCAGATCCATCACGATTCCCGCTGGATCATCACGGGCGATTCAACGCTGAACTCGCTACGGGCCAACAATGCGATCCTGGGTTTCGACGACAAGAACGCGACGCGCCAAACGTTCCTGACACAGGCAGGTTCCGGTTCCATGCCGCCACTGGATCCGCCCCAGGCCGGGTCGCCAAAAATCGCCTATGCCCTGGCGGCCGACACCGTTACCGCATCGGACAGCGTGTTTGCCTTTCGCGTCGACCCATACAGCGGCGAGCATGACCGGTTGACGGTCGCCACCCGGTTGGAAGGCAGCGGCAACCGCTTGCGTATCGCGGATTTCGGCCTCCCTCAAACCACCGCTTCCGTGCAGGCCAGGGAAAGCCTGCTGCTCAGCGCCCCTTCCTCCACCCCGGCAAACCTGTTCACGTTGGATCAGGCCTTCGCAAGCAGCCACGACGACGCCACACCGGCGCAAGGCGATCCCTGGTTGGGCGGCCTTGCGGTAAGCCGGGACGCGGACCGGCGGCAATGGTGGCTGCTCAGCATGCGCGGCGATGCGCCCTGGCGCGTGACGCAAGATCGCCAGTTTGACTTGCTGCATCTGCCAACGGCGGGACGCGTGGAGTTGTCTCGGCCCGAAGCGGACTGGACGCCGCACACGCTGAAAACCGACACCATGATCGCCAGCGGCGTGCATTTCGCCCTGAACGCGCGACCTCAAAGCGGGGAAAGCGACAGCATCCTTATCACCACCCTGGCCCAGGGCGACGACAATAGTCTGGACCTCTCGCTCCTGTTGCACGAGCCCGTGGCGCTGGACAGTGCCGGCGCCCTGCTGTTGGCGACCGCGCCTTTGCCCACGGCGGACAGCTATTTCAAGCCCGGCTCCATCACGCAAGGGCTGACCGTCTACTCCCCCAACCTGGAAATCGTCAGCACCGGCACGCAGAAAAAATGGCAATTGACGTACAAGAAGCTTCCAGAAGCGTTGCCGCCCGGCGAGGCGCCCGCGCCCGATGGCGCGCCGGCGCCGCCATCGCCGGGTGATGCCGGCGCCGACGGCAAGCCTCATCCCGCGCTGGATTCCGGATCGACGGATACCCCCGACGCCGGCCATGACAGCGGCTCGTCAGACCAACCCGGCAACGCCACG
>NZ_QHHO01000022.1:0-34575 GCF_003184165.1 Achromobacter sp. RW408 | reverse complement strand
GTTCTATACCGTGTCGTTCTTTCTGTTTTGGGGGATGGCGGGGGCGTCGAGTGCGTTGACGGCTTATTTGATGCCTAAGGTGGAGGAGGATCCGGATCTTTAGGTTCGTTCTTTTTTGGGGGGGCTTCGTGGGAGGCGTGGTTGTGGGCGCGCTTCGTAGGTCGCCCCTCGCGGCGGGCGAGTCGGTGGCGGGCGCCCACGATTGCGGTCCGGAGCGTTCGCTCCGGACTGCCCCGTTGTCATCCTCGTCCTCGCCTTCGGCGACTCCTTCGGATTCCCTCGGGCGCATCGAGGTTGCCCGCCACCGACTCGCCCGCCGCGAGGGGCTGCGAGCGTCTTGGAGCGTCGCGTTGTCAGAACGGTGGGGGCATGGAGAGGTTTGCGGGGCCCGCCCCAGGCCGGCCGCGCGGGCGGCCTTTTGGGGCTTACGCGGTGTCTTGCGTTGGCTGAGCTGGGGGCTGCTTGTTTTTGCTCTGCGTGGTGCGCCTTTATCGTGCGTGGTGCGTCCTTATCCCGCGTCGTGCAGCAGGTCCACGAAGTGCCTGGCGGGCGCGCTTAGCGGGCGGTCCTTGGGGATGATGCTGCCGAAGGCGGTCAGGGTGTGCTGGAGTTGGTAGGGGATGATGGCGAGCAGGCCGTGGCGGGCGTAGCGGCTGGCGACGGAGTCGGGGATGACCCCCAGCATGTGGGACTTCATGGCCAGGTTGGTGGTGGTGAGGATCGAGGCGGACTCGATCAGGCCCTTGGGCAGGGGCGTGTCGTGGGCGCGGAATTCCTGTTCCAGGACGTCGCGCATGGGGCTGCCGTGGGGTTGCAGGATCCAGGGGTAGGCCTGCAGCGCGTCGAAGGTGATGCGCTTGCGGCGGGTCAGGGGGTGATCGACCGCGGCGATGACGGAGAGGGCCTCGTCGCCGATGGGGCGGAAGACGTAATGGCGTTCGGACAGGGTCAGCATGCGGCCGATGACGACGTCGAGCCTGCCCTCGTTCAGCCGTTCGATCAGCAGGTCGCTGGTGCCGGTGGAGATCTCCACGGCCAGTAGCGGGTAGGTCTGCTTCAGGCGCAGCAGGGCGTCGGTCAGGTGGCCCGGCGAGGCGGCCATGATGCTGCCGATGAAGAGTTTGCCGGCGCTGCCCAGGCGCAGTTCTTCCAGTTCCCGCGCCAGCGATGACACCGTGCCGCGCATGCCGCGGAAATACTCCATCACGCATTCCCCGGCGGCGGTCAGCGCCAGGCCGCGGCCGACGCGCTCGAACAGCGCTTGGCCGATGGCCAGTTCCAGTTCGTGCAGCATCTTGCTGGCGGCGGACTGCGTCATGTTGAGCTGGGTGGCGGCCGCCCGCAGGGTGCCGCGTTCTTCGATGGCCAACAGCAGCACGATCTGCCGCATGCGCAGCCGCGAGAGCAGCGCGGGGACGTTCGGGACGCGTTCCATTATTGATCGCCTGTAGTGAACGGTTGGTGCAAAAGTTTCATTTTACGGAAACAGCGGTTGTTTCTAAGATGTAGGCATAACAAAGCCCGCTACGGGCCATAAGCCCCCAAGGAGACAACCATGAAGACTCGGCTTTATGCCGCATTGGCGGGGGGCGTGCTGTGCCTGTCCGCCGCCGTATCCGCCCAGGCGCAGAGCGCCGACTGGCCGACCCGGCCGCTGCGCCTGCTGGTGGGCTCGGCCCCCGGCGGCGGCACCGACGCCATGGCGCGCGCCGTGGCCGACAAGCTCGGGCCGATGCTCAAACAGACCGTGGTGGTGGAGAACAAGCCGGGCGCGTCCAACACGCTGGCGGCGGACCTGGCGGCCAAATCGGGCGACGGCCACACCATGGTGATGGGCGTGTCCACCGCGCATGCGATCGCGCCGCACCTGCTCAAGCTGGGCTACGACAACGACCGCGACCTGACGCCGGTGGTGTTCGTGGGCGCGGTGCCGAACATCCTGGTGGTCAACAACCAATTGCCGGCCAAGTCGGTGCAAGAGCTGATCGCGCTGCTCAAGCGCAAGCCGGGTGAATACAACTTCGCCAGCAGCGGTTCGGGCAGCACCCAGCACATCGCCGCCGAACTGTTCAAGGACGCCACCGGCGTGCAGATGACCCATATTCCCTATCGCGGCAGCGGCCCGGCCATGGTCGACCTGATGGGCGGCCAGGTGCAGATCGCCTTCGAGACCGCGTCGTCCGTCATTCCGCACATCAAGAGCGGCAAGGTGCGCGCGCTGGCGGTGCTGAGCGCCAAGCGCAATCCGCAGCTGCCCGATGTGCCGACCATGGCCGAGGCCGGCGTCAGCGGCGTCGAGATGAGCGCCTGGTACGGCATCTACATGCCCGGCAACACGCCGGCGGCGGTGCAGCGGCGCGTGCATGACTCGGTCAATGCGGTGCTGGCCATGCCCGAGACCCAGACGCGCCTGCAGGCCATCGGCGCCGACATCAGCCCCATGAGCCAGGCGCAGTTCGCGCAGTTCCACCAGACCGAGAACCAGCGCTACGCCGCCATCATCAAGAAGAACCATATTTCCGTGGAATGAACGCAGCATGAGCATCGAAAGCAACCCCGCCGCCAAGCCCGTCATTGCCCTGACGCTGGGCGACCCCGCCGGCATCGGCCCCGAACTGATCGCGCGCCTGCTGGCGCGGCCCGAGGCGGCGCAACTGGCCAACATCGTGCTGGTGGGCGATGAATGGCTGTGGCGCGAGGGCCAGCGGGTGGCGGGCGTGCAGGTGGCGACGCAGGCGGTGGACGGCTTCGCCGCGGCGCGGGCGCGGCCGGATACCCGCGCGCCGGCGTGGCTGGCGATGGACACCGTGCGGCGCGAGGACGTCAACCTGGGGCAGGCGCAGGCCCCCGGCGGCGCCTCGGTGCTGCGCGTGCTGGACGCCTGCATGGACGCGGCGCTGGCCGGCCATATCGACGCCATCTGTTTCGCGCCGCTGAACAAGCACGCGATGAAGCAGGGCGGCCTGCGCCACGACGACGAACTGCACCACTTCGCGCAGTACCTGGGCGTGACCGGCTACTTCTGCGAATTCAACACGCTGGGCGAGCTGTGGACCTCGCGCGTGTCCTCGCACATTCCGCTCAAGGACGCCGCCGCCGCGCTCAGCATCGACGGCATCAAGGCCGCCACGCGGCTGATCTACCAGTCGTTGCAGGCCAACGGCGTGGCCGCGCCGCGGGTGGCGGTGGCGGCCTTCAATCCGCATGGCGGCGACGGCGGCACCTGCGGGCGCGAAGAAGTCGACATCATCGCCCCGGCCGTGCGCCAGTTGAACCAGGAAGGGCTGCCGGTGCAGGGCCCGTTCCCCGCCGACACCATCTTCCTGAAGGCGCAGGCGGGCGAGTTCCAGGCCATCGTCACCATGTACCACGACCAGGGCCAGATCGCGATCAAGCTGCTGGGCTTTTCGCGCGGGGTGACGGTGCAGGGCGGCCTGCCGATCCCGATCACCACGCCGGCCCACGGCACCGCCTACGACATTGCCGGCCAGGGACGCGCCAGCGTCGACGCTACCTGGCAGGCCTTCCGCATCGCCTGCCGCATGGGCCTGTCGCATCGCGCCGCGCGCGCGGCGGCCTGAGGCGGCCGTTCTTTACCGTTCATCGCATCGTTCGACCCCTTTTCGCAGGAACCCCCATGAAGATCAAATCCGTCCGCGCCCGCGTCTTTGAATGGACCGGCAAGACCGTGCCGCCGCAAGGCAACTTCTGCTCCAACGCCATGGACCTGCTGTATTCGCCGCAGGAAACCATGAGCACCTTCCGCTTCCACGGCTGGACCGTGGTCGAGGTCGAGACCGATGACGGCATCGTCGGCCTGGGCAACGTGGCGCTGGCGCCGCGGGTGGCCAAGGCCATCATCGACCAGTACCTGGCGCCGCTGGTGATCGGCCAGGACCCGTGGGACTACGAGTACCTGTGGCAGCGCATGTACCGCGCCACCCACGCCTGGGGCCGCAAGGGCGTGACCATGGCGGCGATCTCGGGCGTGGACCTGGCGATCTGGGACATCCTGGGCAAATCGGTCGGCAAGCCGGTCTTCAAGCTGCTGGGCGGACGCACCAAGGAGAAGATTCCGGTCTATTACTCCAAGCTCTATCGCACCGACCTGAAGGCCATGCAGGAAGAGGCCCAGACCTATCTGGACCAGGGTTTCACGGCGTTCAAGATGCGCTTCGGCTACGGCCCGGCGCACCTGCAGCGCGGCGTGGCGGAGAACCTGAAATCGGTCGAGGCGGTGCGCGAGGTGATCGGCTACGACACCGACCTGATGCTCGAATGCTACATGGGCTGGAACCTGGAGTACGCCAAGCGCATGCTGCCCAAGCTGGAGAAGTTCGAGCCGCGCTGGCTGGAAGAACCGGTGATCGCCGACGACATCGACGGCTATGCGGAGCTGAACCAGCTGACGTCCATCCCCATCTCGGGCGGCGAGCACGAGTTCTCGCTGTATGGCTTCAAGCAGCTGCTGGACCGCAAGGCGGTGTCGGTGGTGCAGTACGACACCAACCGCGTCGGCGGCATCACCGCCGCGCACAAGATCAACGCCCTGTGCGAGGCCTACAGCGTGCCGGTCATCCCGCACGCCGGCCAGATGCACAACTACCACCTGACCATGAGCACGCTGGCCTCGCCCATGAGCGAGTATTTCCCGATGTTCGACGTGGAAGTGGGCAACGAGCTGTTCTACTACATCTTCGACGGCGAGCCGGTGGCCAGGGAAGGCTTCATCGACCTGGACGACAACAAGCCGGGGCTGGGCCTGAGCCTGAAGACCGAATACCTGAAAGACTTCAACATCATCGAGTGAGCGCCATGACCACGACGACTGTGCCGGCGCCGCGCTATCGCGGCATTTTTCCGGTGGTGCCCACCATCTTCACCGAGTCGGGCGAGCTGGACCTGCCGGGCCAGAAGCGCGCGGCCGATTTCATGATCGACTGCGGCGTCGACGGCCTGTGCATCCTGGCCAACTTCTCCGAGCAGTTCTCGCTGTCGGACGACGAGCGCGAAGTGCTGACGCGCACCTTGCTGGAACACGTGGCCGGCCGGGTGCCGGTGATCGTCACCACCACGCACTACGGCACCCAGGTGTGCGCGGCGCGCAGCCGCCGGGCGCAGGCGCAGGGCGCGGCCATGGTGATGATCATGCCGCCGTACCACGGCGCCACCCTCCGCGTTGCCGAGGAACAGGTGGTCGGATTCTTCCAGCGGGTGTCGGACGCCATCGACATCCCCATCATGATCCAGGACGCGCCGGTGGCCGGCACGCCGCTGCCCGCCGCGCTGCTGGCGCGCATGGCGCGCGACATCGCCCAGGTGTCGTACTTCAAGATCGAGACCGCCGGCGCGGCCAGCAAGCTGCGCGACCTGATCGCGCTGGGCGGCGCGGCGGTGGAAGGGCCGTGGGACGGCGAAGAGGCCATCACGCTGCTGCCGGACCTGGATGCCGGCGCCACCGGGTCCATGACGGGCGGCGGCTTCGCCGACGGCATCCGGCCGATCATCGAGGCACACCGAGCAGGCCGCGCCGACGAGGCCTACCGCCTGTACGAACGCTGGCTGCCGCTGATCAACTACGAGAATCGCCAGGGCGGCATCCTGACCGCCAAGGCCTTGATGAAGGCGGGCGGCGTGATCGCCTGCGACGCGCCGCGCCATCCATTTCCGGCCATGCGGCCGGAAGTGCGGCAGGGCCTGCTGGACGTGGCGCGGCGGCTGGATCCGCTGGTGCTGCGCTGGGGGCGCTAGGACGCCAGGCCGACGCCGGCCTGCGCGTCAAGGCACCAGCGACAAGCCGATGCGGAACTGCGATTCGTTGCGCTGGTTGTAGCCCAGCAGCGTTTCGCCGTAGCCGTTGAAATACTGCAGGTGCAGGTAGCCGTTCATGTTGAGCCAGGTGCGCTGCAGCGGCCAGGCGAAATCGAGCTGCGTGGTGCGGCGGCGCTGGTCGCCCTGGCGGTACATGGCCGAGACCACCGCGCCGTTGTCCTGCGCCCAGCGCAGGTTCCAGTCGACGCGGCCGGCGTAGTCGGCGTAGTCGGAGTTCTCGCTGGCGACGCCGAAATAGGCCTTGACCTTGGGCGCGAAGGTCAGCGTGCTGCCGCCGTCGAAACGGTAGTTGAACTGCGGCTGGATGTAGGCGTCGTTGACCGAGCGCGAGTCGTCGCCGGCCTTGCCGTTGGAGTTGTGTTCGACGCCGGTGTTCAGCCCCAGGCGCCAGCTTTGGCTTTCCGACTGCCACATGTTGTCCGACAGCCAGAACAGGCTGGGGTTGAAGGTGGTGTCGATGAAGGGCATGGAATCGCCCTGCAGGTCCCACAGCGAGGTCTGGGTATAGCCCAGGTAGAAGTTCTCGCCCCAGGTCGCGGGCCGGTTGCCGGACGGGCTGAACAGGCGGTACTTGGCGCTGATCTGGAAGCGCGCGGTGGTCTGGCCGCGGGTGCCGATGTCGAAGTACACCGGCTTGTATTCCGAGATCGCGCTGCGGAAATGATCGAAGGCCGATTGCTGGTAGGACGAAACGGCCACGGTGTCCGGCGCCGGGCCGCCTTCGGGCGATGCGCCGGCCGCCGTGACCACGGCCGGCGGCACCGGCTGGCCTGTGCGCGGATCGACCACCGGGACGGGAGCGGGCGTGCTGGCCAGCGTGCCGCTGTCGCGGCCGGTGGCGTCCAGCGCCATCATGGCCGGCTGGCCCTCGATGGAAATGGCCTGCAGGCCGCGGGCGCTGGCGGGCACTTCCGCGCTCCAGGCCATGCGCGCGAAATTGTTGACCGGCACGCTGTAGCTGGCCTTGCCGCCTTGCAGCTTGGCCAGGCTGCGCACGATCTGGCCGTCCTGGCCGCGCCATTGCAGCACCAGTTCGGGCGGCGCCTCCCAAGTGGCGCGGGCGTTGCCTTCGTTGAAGTACACCGCTTCGATGGTGACGGTGTCGCCGGGGGCGGCCGAAGGACGGTCGAGCCGGTAGGACACGCCGGCGGTGGCGGTGCCGGCCAGGCCCAGCGCCAGGGCGGCGACCAGGGTGCGCGGGGGAAGGGCGATGCGTCGGGACGAAGTCATGGGAGGCGGGTGGTATCTGTGACGATGCAATGTAGCATCGGCCCGGCCTACATTTTGTAAGTCGGGCTTATCGGATGTAGGACTTGCAACATGGGCGCGGTAGCGTGGACGCGCCGCCGGCTGTGTCCCGCGTGCCCGCGGGACCCGCTGGCGCGCGGCTGGCGGCCGATATCGGCGCCCCGCAAGGCAAGAGGCCCCGCGCATCAGCGACGATGCGCGGGGCCTCTTGCCCTATGGCTGGCGGCTTACTCGCCGAACTTGATGCCCTGCGCCAGCGGCAGGTTGCGCGAGTAGTTGATGGTGTTGGTGGCGCGGCGCATGTAGTTGCGCCAGGCGTCCGAGCCCGACTCGCGGCCGCCGCCCGTTTCCTTTTCACCGCCGAAGGCGCCGCCGATCTCGGCGCCCGAGGTGCCGATGTTGACGTTGGCGATGCCGCAGTCCGAGCCCGCCGCCGACAGGAAGGTCTCGGCCTCGCGCAGGTCATTGGTGAAGATGGCCGACGACAGGCCTTGCGGCACGCCGTTCTGCAGCGCCAGCGCCTGGTTGAAATCGCTGTAGCGCATCACGTACAGGATCGGCGCGAAGGTCTCGTGGCAGACCACGTCGGTCTGGCCGGGCATTTCGGCGATGGCGGGGCGCACGTACCAGGCGTCCGGGTACTGGTCGGCCAGCACGCGTTCGCCACCCGTGACCTTGCCGCCCTGTTCACCGGCGGCCTTGAGCGCGGCCTGCATGGCGTCGAACGAGGCGCGGTCGATCAGCGGTCCGACCAGGTTCTTGCCGTCCAGCGGGTTGCCGATGGGCGCGCTGGCGTAGGCCTTGTGCAAGCGTTGCAGCAGATCGTCGGCCACGCTTTCGTGCACGATCAGGCGGCGCGTGGTGGTGCAGCGCTGGCCGGCGGTGCCGATGGCGCCGAACACGATGCCGCGCGCCGCCATGTCGAGGTCGGCGGTGGGGCCGACGATGATGGCGTTGTTGCCGCCCAGTTCCAGCAGCACGCGGCCGAAGCGCTGCGCCACGCGCGGGCCGACCTGGCGGCCCATGCGGGTCGATCCGGTCGCCGACACCAGCGCCACGGCGTGCGAATCCACCAGCGCCTCGCCGACGTCGCGGCCGCCGATCAGCACTTCCGACAGCCCGGCCGGCGCATCGCCGAAACGCTGCACCGCCTGCGCGAACAGCGCCTGGCAGGCCAGCGCGGTCAGCGGCGTTTTTTCCGACGGCTTCCAGACCACGGCGTTGCCGCACACCAGCGCCAGCGCCGCGTTCCAGGACCACACCGCCACCGGGAAGTTGAAGGCGCTGATGACGCCCACCACGCCCAGCGGATGCCAGGTTTCCATCATGCGGTGGCCGGGGCGCTCGGAAGCGATGGTCAGGCCGTACAACTGGCGCGACAGGCCCACGGCGAAGTCGCAGATGTCGATCATTTCCTGGACCTCGCCTTCGCCCTCGGCCAGGATCTTGCCGGCTTCCAGGCTGACCAGGCGGCCCAGTTCGCGCTTGTGCTGGCGCAGCGTTTCGCCGAACAGGCGCAGCAGTTCGCCGCGGCGCGGCGCCGGCACGTCGCGCCATGCCAGGCTGGCCTGGCGGGCGCGAGTGATGGCCGCGTGGGCCTGCGCCACCGTATGTTCATGGACCTGGGCCAGCTCGGCGCCGTCGATCGGGCTGCGGGCGATCAGCGTGCCGCCGGTCAGGGTCGCGGGGTTGAGGCCGAGTGCGCGCAGGATGTCTTGGGGCGTGTCCATACCGGTTCCTTGGAGATGCCGGCGAAGGCGGGCCTTCGCTTAAGGGTTATGCCTAAGTGGCGATTCTGGAAATAAATTTACTATACGAAACTCCAGCGCGAAATGCGAAACCTTTTTGAAGGCCATGCTCGTGTCCGAACCCCTGCTCGTAGTCGAGGCGGTCACCAAGACCTACCAGCGCGACGGCCAGCCCGATCACCTGGCGCTGGACGGCATCGACTGCCGGCTCGACCGCGGCGAGGTGCTGGTGGTGGTGGGGCCGTCGGGCTCGGGCAAGAGCACCTTCCTGCGCACTCTCAATGGCCTGGAGCGCATCGACAGCGGCACCATCCGGGTCGATGGCGTGTCGCTGACCGACCCGGCCACCGACGTCAATCGCTGGCGCACCGACGTGGGCATGGTGTTCCAGCACTTCAACCTGTTCCAGCACCGCACCGCGCTCGACAACGTGGCGTTGCCGCAGCGCGTGGTGCGCGGCCGCGACCGCGCCCAGGCCGAACGCTACGCGCTTGAATTGCTGGACCGGGTCGGCATGGCCGACTTCGGCCCGCGCTATCCCAGCCAGTTGTCCGGCGGCCAGCAGCAGCGCGTGGCGATCGCCCGCGCCCTGGCGATGGACCCCAAGCTGATGCTGTTCGACGAGGCCACCTCGGCGCTCGACCCCGAGACCGTCGGCGGCATCCTGGAACTGATGCGCGCCCTGGCGCGCGACGGCATGACCATGGCGGTGGTGACGCACGAGATGGGCTTTGCCCGCGACGTGGGCGACCGCGCCCTGTTCATGGACGCCGGCCGCATCGTCGAATCCGGCACTCCGGCCGAGGTCTTCGGCCAGCCGAAAGAGGCGCGCACCCGCGCCTTCCTGGAAAAGATTCTGTAGCGGGCGCGCCGCGCCGTTGGCGCCGGGCCCGCATTGCCGTTGGTTATTTGCGCATCACGCAGTCTTCGCAGCAAGCAGGGCCGGCCCGGCCTGACCGGGCGCCGCCGGCACCAGGTGTACGCCCGGAACGACACACGTCTTTCATCCAGAAGGGGAAGCAAATGCTGAAAATCAAACAATGGCTGGGCGCCGCCGGCGTCGTGCTGGCCGTGGCCGCCATCGCGCAGCCGGCGCGGGCCGACGAGTTGTCGGACATCATCAAGCGCGGCGAGCTGCGGGTGGCAGTGCAGACCTCCGGCCCGCTGATGAGCTTCATGGACAAGAGCGGCAAGCGCACCGGCCTGGCGGTGGAAGTCGCCAAGCGCATGGCCGACGACCTGGGCGTCAAGCTGGTGCTGCAGGACTACGAATGGAAGGGCCTGATCCCGGCGCTGCTGTCCGGCAAGGCCGACATGGTGGCCGCCGACATGACGCCGACGCCGCAGCGCGCCGCCCAGGTGCTCTTCTCGACGCCCATGTTCTACGCCGACACCGTGGCGGTGGTGCCCAAGGACTCGCCCTACAAGTCGTACGCGGAACTGGACAAGGACGGCGTGACCGTCGGCGCGCTGGGCGCCAGCACCTACGCCGAGGTCGGCAAGAAGATGCTGCCCAAGGCCACGCTCAAGGAATTCTCGGGCGGCAGCGCGCCGGTGGGCCAGGCGCTGTCCAGCGGCCGCCTGGACGCCGGCATCATGTCGCTGTCCACCGCAAACCAGTTCCTGGTGGACTTCGGCAACCTGCGGGTGCTGGACGGCGTGATGGTGCGCGAGCCGCTGGCTTTCGCGGTGGCGCCCAATGCGTTCCGGCTCAAGTTCTGGCTCGACAACTGGCAGACGCTCAAGACCGCCGACAACACGCTGCCCGAGCAGATCAAGTACTGGTACTCGACCGACTGGAAAAAAGACCACTGATAGCGCGCATCCGCCACCCTTGACCGACAGGACCTGAATGGACTGGCTCATCGACTACTACAACTGGCGCATCGTCGGCCAGTACACGGGCCAGTTCGCCACGGGCCTGGTCAACACCCTGATCGCGGCCGGCGCCAGCCTGGTGCTGTCGGTGCTCGCCGGCATTCCGCTGGCGCTGGCGCACATGTCGGCGCGGGCCTGGGTCTGGCGGCCGGTGGCGGGCTACGTGCAGTTCATTCGCTCGACGCCGCTGCTGGTGCAGATCTACCTGGTTTACTACGCGGTGCCCATGCTGGTGCCCGGCGCCAAGGGCTGGAGCGAAATGCTGCTGGGCATCCTGGCCATGACTCTGCACCACGCCGCCTACATGAGCGAGATCATCCGCGTCGGCATCGAATCCGTCCCGCGCGGGCAGATCGAGGGCGCCAAGGCCTGCGGCATGAATTACCACCAGCGCTTGCGCTACGTGGTGTTGCCGCAGGCTTTCGCCAACACGCTGCCGCCCCTGCTGGGGCAGACCGCCGTGCTGATCAAGGACACCTCGCTGCTGTCGTTGATCACGGTCTTCGAACTGGTGGCCGCGGGCGTGCAGATGAACAGCGAGCGCATCGTGCCCACCGAGAGTTTCCTGACCATCGCGGCCGGCTACCTGCTGATCTACGCGGTGATGCTGCTGCTGTCGCGCGGGGTCAGCCTGTGGCTGGCGGGTCCCGCCTGGAACGCGAGGTGAGCATGCTGGATTCCTACCTGTCCACCGCCGGCGTCGTGCTGCCGTTCCTGCTCAAGGGCTTCTGGGAGACCCTGAAGATATCGTTCGTGGCGATCATCGCCGGTTCGCTGCTGGGCTTCGTCATCGGCGTGATCCGCAGTTACCGGGTGCGCGGCCTGCACCAGTTGCTCGGGCTGTATATCCATGTGCTGCGCGGCACGCCATTCCTGGTGCAACTCTATATCTTCTACTTCGTGTTGCCCGGCACCGGGATCGCGCTGCTGCATTGGGACTCGGCCACGGCGGCCTTCGTGTCGCTGTCGGTCTACACCTCTTGCTATGTGGCGGAGATCGTTTCCGGCGCCATCCGCGCGGTGCCGCGCGGCCAGACCGAGGGCGCCATGACGCTGGGCCTGCGGCCGTTGCAGATCCTGCGGCTGGTGATCCTGCCGCAGGCCATGCGCCTGATCGTGCAGCCGATGAGCGGGGTGTACGTGATGCTGATAAAGAGCACCGCCATCCTGTCGGTGGTCGGCATCACCGAACTGACGCGCCAGGGCGAAGTGTTCATCATCACCTTCCCGGCGAAGTCGCTGTTCATCTACGGGCTGATCGCGGCCATCTATTTCCTGTATTGCTACCCCTTGCTGCGGCTGGCCACCTGGCTGGAAAAACGCCTGACCGGCGGATTGCAGGGCGCTGGGCTGAACTGAACCAAGACCATGGCCACCGAGTACATCGACACCTACTACAAGCGCACGCTGGGCGAGGCGCAAACCTATTACGCGCCGCTGGCGAGCACGGCCGAGGCCGATGTCTGCGTGGTGGGCGCGGGCCTGGCCGGCCTGTCGACGGCGCTGGAGCTGGCGCGCCGCGGCCGCGCCGTGACGCTGCTGGAGGCGCGCCGCATCGCCTGGGGCGCATCCGGCCGCAATGGCGGCTCGGTGTCGCCGGCGTTCTCGGCCGGCGCCGACGCCATCCGCCGGCACGTCGACGAGGACCACTACCGCCAGCTGTACCGGCTGTCGATGGAAGGCGTGGAGATCATCCGCGACAACATCCGCGACCTGCGCATCGCCGATGCCCACAAGGTCGATGGCCGCCTGCGGGTGGTGCGCTACGAGGCCGCCGAGGCGCTGCGCCGCTATTGCGAGGACCAGCGCCGCGACTTCCAACGCGACGTGCGCCTGCTGGACCGCGCGCAGGTGCGCGAGCGCCTGCTGTCCGATGCCTACTTCCAGGGCATCGAAGACCCTGCGTCATTCCATTTCCATCCGCTCAACTATGCCCGCGCCCTGGCCCGCGAGTGCGCGCGGCTGGGCGTGCGCATCCACGAGGACTCGCCCGTCACGCAGGCGCGCCTGGATGGGGCCGTCAAGCAGCTGCGCACCGTCGCCGGCCAGGTCGACGCGCGCACCGTGGTGCTGGCCACCGGCGGCTACACCGGCGACGTGGTGCCGGCGCTGCGCCGGGCGATGCTGCCGATCGCCACGTACATCATGCTGACCGAACCGCTGGGCGACCGGGTGCGCGAGGCCATCCGCACCCAGGCCGCGATCGGCGACGACCGCCGCGCGGGCAACTATTACCGGGTGCTCGATGGCGGGCGCATCGGCTGGGGCAGTAGAATCACCACCCGTGTCGATGACCCGCCCGATCTGGCCGAGTCCCTGCGCCGCGAATTGCTCAGCGTCTATCCCCAGTTGCAGGGGCTGCGCGTCGAGACCGCGTGGTCCGGGCGCATGGCCTACGCGCGGCATCTGATGCCGCAGATCGGCAAGCTGGCGCCCGATGTCTGGTACTGCACGGCCTTTGGCGGCCATGGCATGAACACCACCGCCATCGGCGGTCGTGTCGTGGCCGAAGGGATCACCGGCGACAGCCAACGCTACCGGCTGTTCGAACCCTTCGGCCTGGCCTGGAACGGCGGCGCGCTGGGCACGGCGGCGGTTCAACTCACATATTGGTCTTACCAGGCGCGCGATTGGTGGCGGGAGCGGCAATCGCGGGCATGACAGGGTGTACAGATGCAAGGCAACAAACAGAGCGTGTTGGCACAACGGCTGCGAGCCCTGCGCCAGGCGCGCGATTGGACGCTCAAGCAGGCGGCGCTGGCCACCGGCGTGTCCGCGTCCACGCTCTCGAAGATCGAGAACGGCCTGCTCTCGCCCACCTATGACAACCTGATCAAGATCGCCGCCGGCCTGGAGCTGGACGTGGCCGAACTGTTCACCGCGTCGGACGCCCACATGGGCACCGGCCGCCGCAGCCTCAGCCGCCAGGGCGAGGGCCGCCAGTACGAAACCCCGTATTACGACCACCGCCTGCTCTGCACCGCGCTGTCGCACAAGCGCATGATGCCGTTCCACACCCGCGTCAAGGCGCGTTCGTTCGATGAATTCCAGGACTGGAGCCGCCACGGCGGCGAGGAATTCGTCTACGTGCTGGAAGGCGAGGTCGAGCTGTACACCGAGTTCTATGAACCGGCGCGACTGAAGGCGGGCGAGAGCTTCTATATAGACAGCCGCATGGGCCACCGCGTGATCAGCCTGAGCAAGCAGGACGCGCTGGTGCTGTGGGTGTCCACCCATGCCGATCTCGGCGAGGACTGATGCGTCGTCCCGCCTGATAAAGCGGGTCGGCTCGCCGCCCGCGCCCCGGCCCGGCCGCAACAGGGTAAAATGCGCCGCCCGGACCCGTTCCGGGCAGCCACACACCGCGCGGCAGTAGCTCAGCTGGATAGAGCACGGGCCTTCTAAGCCTGAGGTCGGGGGTTCGAGCCCCTCCTGCCGCGCCAGGGAACTTCCGCGCCAGCCGCTTGCGCCGTCGCATGGAATTGCTAATATCCGCGCATTCCGACATCGTCGGTCATCATCACAGGACCTCTGGATGAAGCGCGCTCCCTGCCTTGCCCTTGCGTTCACGGCCCTGGCCCTCATCGCCGCGCGTCCGGCGGCGGCGGAGCAGGGATGCGGCGACGGTTACACCATGTCCACCCAGGGGCCCGCCCAGTGCGTGCCCATCCCCGGCCTGTATCAGGTGCCCAGGGACAGCGGCGGCGCGCTGCGGCGTCCGCAGGGCCATTGGGAAACCCGCTGGGGGGCATTCGCCTCCAGCAGGGAAAACCTCATCGGCATGGCCGGCGGCCGGCGCAGCGAACGCGAAGCGACGCAGGCTGCAATCGCCCACTGTGTCTCGAAGGGCGGCACCGATTGCAAGACGGCGATGACGTTCTACAACCAATGCGCCATCGTGGCCGCGGGCGCGGTGGGCAATGGCCAGTACACCACCATTTTCCGCAAGCACTACACCATCGAGCAGGCGACCGATGACGCCATGCAGATCTGCAAGGAAAAGAACCTGACGGAGTGCAAGGTGCATTTTTCCGATTGCAGCCAGGCGGAGTTCATCCAGTAGTCGCGGCGCGCCGGCGCAGGCCGGCATGGCGATTGCTCACCGCATGGCCATGGCTGCGAGCCGGGCGATGGGCGTCCGGCCGTCGAGCCTGGAGCGCCAAGCGCGGGGAGGTCAGGATGTCCAAGCCGATTTTTCACGCGGAGTCCGAGAGCGAGCGGCACAATGGCCAGCCGCAGGTCGATCGACCCGGGCGCGATACGCTCAATCCGGATCCGGACACGGGGTCGGGCTACCCGGCGGGCGGCCAACGGCGCGAACAAGGCAAGGATGCCTATGGCCGCGGCCCGATGCAGCGCCGCCAGGCGGGCTTGCCGCCCGAACCGGAAAGCGGGCGGAACGATTCTCCCGGTAAATCGCGTTGACTATCGCGGCACTACGTCCGGTCGTCCTTGGGGCGGCCGCAGGCCTGTTGCGTCGTGCGTCGGCTGTAGCCATGCCGCGCAGCCGGCCGCTGCCGTGAATCGCCCGGCATGCGGGCACGCGGCTTGCTGAGGGAGCCTGCTCGTCTCTATCGACGAAGATATCCAGGAGGCCAACATGGCGAAGAAAGCAGGCAATCCCGAGCAGATTCACGACCTTCTGTACCAGGCGCTCGAAACCGAATTGGGCGGTGAACTCGTATACACCGCCGCGCTCGACTGTACGGTCGACGCCGACCTGCGCAAGGAGTGGCAGGGTTACCTTGACGAGACGAAAACGCACCAGCGCGTGTTGTTGACCGTCTTTGAAGAGCTGGGCCTGGACCCGGATGCGGCGGTGCCCAGCCGGGCCGTTGTGAAGCACCACGGGGAAAGCCTCGTGGCCGCCATCAAGCTCGCCAAATCGCAAGGCGACCCGGACGCGGCCCAACTGGTGGCCGCGGAATGCGTGGTGCTGGCCGAAACCAAGGATCACCAGAACTGGGAGCTGATCGGCCTGGTGGCGCAGAAGACGTCAGGGCCGCAGGCCAGCGTGCTCAAGCGCGCCCACGACGCCGTCGAGAAGGATGAGGACCACCACCTCTATCACACCAAGGGCTGGGCGCGTGAGTTGTGGATCCAGGCGCTGGGCTTCCCCGCCGTCCTGCCTCCTCCGGAGGAGGCCAGGAATGTCGAAACCGCTATCGGCGCTTCCCGCGCCGAACAGGCGCGTGACAAGATGCTCTGAGTGTCCGGTTGGCAGGGTATGGCGTGGGCGCCCGGGGTCCAGGGGCGGCGATGATGGGCTCAGTGGACAGGGCGCCGCGCCTGGCCTGCCGGCGGAGGGGTGCCGCGGGGCGGATTCCATGATCGGGTCTCGGCCAGGAATCCGGCCTCCCAGGCCTCGACCTTGCCGCGCCACTCCGTGATCGACTCGCCCGTGTGTCCCGGCATGGCCGCGGCACGGTAGTAGGGGCAGTCCCACAGGGTCAGTCCGTCGCGGGCGGCTTGGGCGCCCAGCTTTTGGATTTCGTCGCGATGCATTGCACTTCCCTCCAAAAGTAGGTGATAGGACCGTCAGTTTTACTGAAATGGCGGATCGGCCGCAATAGTGTTGCAGTACCTGTATCCGTGGTAGGCAACGCTTACCCTTCCGTTTTGACCGTGCAACCACTCTCATGCCATCCTGTCGCCGTGTACGAGGAAGGAGGCGCGTATGGACCGCGAAGAACTCCTGGAATTGATGATCCTGACGCCGGCGCCCACGCCTTCGCTTGATGCCTGGGACAGCGTGCTCGCGATCTATGCGGGTCATCTGGAAAAGCTTGGCGCCAAGCTGGACGAAAAGGATCTCGGCCTGCTGGTCGCCAGCGGCGCGATGTTCTATCGAACCTTGTGCCAGGCCAATGCCGCGCGCTTGCAGGCGCTCGAGCGGCAGGCCGCGCAACCGTCGCGCGGCGCCAAGGACGGGCATGACGGAACCGAGCCCGCGCCTAAAGGAAAAGGGCTGTAAACACAGCCCTCTCTTGCCTGACCTGCCTACATCACTCTTGTCCTCGCGCATTGCTGGCGGTTCCAACCGGCTTCCCATGCCAGTACCTTGGCGAGCCATTGCCCGATCGGTTCCGCGCTTCGGGCGGGCAACAGGTTCAGCCTGAGATAGGGGCAGTCGAGCTTGCTCGCTCCGTGCATCGCTGCCTTGGCCCCTTGCTTCTGGATATCCTCGTACATGGGCCTTTCCTCCACGAGAAAGGTGAACGTCCAGTGTCGGCGGGGGACCGGGCTGGGTCGAGCGTTGTTACCCGGCGAAATGTTACTGTCGCGCCGGCTCCCGCGGGCCGGATCCGGCGTGTTGCCAGCCGGCGGTGTTGCAGTCGTGGAACCTGCCCACATGGCAAGGTTTGATTTCACCCATTTCCGCGCATTTTCCCTTTCATTGATACGAAAAATCATTAAAATCCGCATTCTGCGATTTCCGCAGGGGAGGGCCGGATGGACGGCGCGCGAGCTTCAGCCTAAGAAGTAGCGGGCGGCCTGTACGACCTGTGAGAGAGGCTTCCAGCCGGATTCAACTTACGAGAATTGGGGCAATAATGAACTTGGGAAAGATCCTTTTTTCGGCCGCGGCAGTGGTCGCGATCGCCGGCTGCACCACCATGGGCACGAACGAAGCCATCGTGCCGCTGCAAAGCGCCACCGCGCAGATGATCGGCCTGGCGTCGTCTGACGAACTGACCATCACCAACGTCAAGGCCGATAAGGCGGACTCGCTGGGCGCGCAGAACCTGACCTATACCGCGACCACGACCAAGGGCCGCCGTTTCGACTGCACGTCGCGCATGATGCCCGGACTGCTGACCTCGCCCCCCACGCTGACGACGCCGTCGTGCACCCCGGTGCAAGTGCATTCGATCGACAAGAAGAAATAATCCAGGCCGACCGGCATGCGTTTGTCATGCCGACGCCATCGCAGCCGCCCCTCGGGCGGCTGTTTTCATTCCTGCGTCCTGCCTGGTAGCGCCACTACCGGTACACCCGATTGCCTTCCCGGGGGCGTGGGGGCGGCTTAGGCTGTGGGTCTTTTCACTGGCAACGGAGAAGTCCCATGGTGACCGCGAACAGGGTGGGGCCGTCATACGGCGTCGAGATCGGCAACGGGCAAAGCCTGGTGCGATCCGATACGCGCAAGCTTGGCGCGGGAGGCGACACGGGCATGCGGCCGCACGAATTGCTCGAGAGCGCGCTGGCGGCCTGCATCTGCATGTCCATCGACATGGCCGCGCAGCGGGCCGCCATGGCGCTGCCCGCGCTGACGGTGACGGTGGCGCTCGAGCGTCTCGATCACGAAAGCGGCTTCGATGTCTCGTTGCGCTTTGCCGCGCCGCTGTCCGATGCGCAGCGCGCGCTGGCGCGCGAGGCGGTGGCGGCTTCGCCGGTCGCGCGCACCCTGGGCAAGACCGTGCGGGTGCGGCCGGCGACGGTCGACGATGCCTGAGCCGATGACTGCGGTATAGTCGGCGCCCAGGCGAAACGGGGGGAAGGATGCGCAACGTATTGATCGCGATGGTTCTGGCGGCCTGCAATCGGCCGGGCCGTTTCATTGCGCGTGCGTTGTTGCCGGGCGCGTGCGCCCTCGCCATCAGCCTGCCCGCCCAGGCCCAACCGACCGAGCTGCACTGGCTGCCACGCCCGGACGGCTCGGCCATCGCCTACTACCTGCGCCAACACGATCCCGATCGCGCCGCCGACAGTCTGCTGGTGGTGGTGCAGGGGTCCGATTGCAACAGCGTGGCACACAACCATGCCGTGCGCCGGTATCTGCGGCACGTGCTGCCGCGGGCCGATCTGCTTACGGTCGACAAGTACGGCATCGATGTCTCCCTGCCGTACCGCGACGATGATGGCAGCGACCGCGCCGACTGTCCACGGGCCTATCTGCTGCACGACAATTTCGACCAGCGCCTGCGGGACTACGCAGCCGTGATCGCGCGCTTGCGCCAGCAGGGCGGGTACCGCCGCGTGGTGGCCGTGGGCGGCAGCGAAGGCGCGGTCGTGGCCAATATGCTGGCGGCGCGGGGCGGGCTGGTGGATGCCAGCATCGCCTTCAACGGCGGCGGGCGCTGGTTCCTGGAGGACGTGCTGCACAGCATCGGGACGGGCGATGCGCCGCCTGCCGAGAAGGCGCAAGCCATCGAGGGGTTCCGCGGGTTTGCGCAGGCCCTGGCGCAGGCGCCGTCTTCCGACGTGGTGGCGAGCAATCACGGACATGACTGGTGGCGCCAGGCCCTGGCGCTGGACCAGCAGGCGCTGCTGGAGCGGGTGCGCACGCCGCTGTTGATCGTCCAGGGCGGCGCGGACACGTCGGTGTCGCCGGATTCGGTGGCGCGGATGATCGATGCCCTCAAGCGCGCCGGCCGGCGCAATATCGACTATCGCTTCTATCCCGGGCTGGATCATGGCCTGCGCGAAGCGGACGGCACGCCGCGCATGGGCGAGGTGGCGGCCGACATGGCCGCGTGGCTGCGCGCGTTGCCGCCGCCCGCGCCCTGACGCCTTTCCCGCCCTTTCCCCTTTCCTACAATAGCGGCTGGCTTAAGCAGGAAAAGATCATGCCCACTCCCGAAGACATCATGCGGCACTACGACTCCGATCCGGACGAGGACCCGTGGGTGCGCGGCAAGCCGGCGCCGGAAGCGGTCGTCGTGGTGCCTTACGACCCCGACTGGCCGGCGCGGTATGCGCGGCTGGCGCAGGACATCGCCGCGGCGCTGGGGCCGGCCGCGCTGCGCATCGACCACGTCGGATCGACCGCGGTGCCGGGTTTGCCGGCCAAGCCGGTGGTGGACATCGACCTGGCGGTGGCCGACCCGGCCGACGAGGCCGCCTATGTGCCGGCGCTGGAGGCCATCGGCTATGTGCTGGTGATCCGCGAACCCTCGTGGCACCAGCATCGCTGCCTGCAGTTGTCGACGCCGCGGGTCAACCTGCATGTGTTCGGCCCGGACTGTCCCGAGAACATCCGCCACCGGATGTTCCGCGACTGGTTGCGCGGGCACGACGATGACCGCGACCGATATGCCCAGGCCAAGCACGCCGCGGCCGAGGGCGTGGACCAGGTCGCGGACTACAACCTGCGCAAGCAGGCCGTGCTGCGCGGCATCTACGACCGCATGTTCCGCGCGGCGGGGTTCAACTGACGTCCTGCGGCAAGGGCCGTACAAGGTTCCCGATGTATGGACTTGAACCGGGTTTGTGCCATACTGGCCGATTCATGTCAGTCATACATTGCGGCATTCCCGCGCAATAAAAACAATGCATAACGACGATATGTATGCATCCTGGCCCCTGGCCTTCGTGCGCGGCGCCGGCCCCCGCTACCGCCAGATCGCGGATTTCATCGAAGGCGCCGTGGCCGCCAACCGCATGCAGCCGGGCGACCGCCTGCCGCCGCAGCGGCGCCTGGCCCAGCACCTGGACGTGGACCTGACCACGGTGACGCGCGCCTACGCCGAGGCCGCCCAGCGCGGGCTGATCGAAGCGCGCGGGCCGCTCGGCACCTTCATTGCGCGGCCTGTCGAACAGCCGCTGCGGCAGATGCTGGACCTGGGCATGAACATGCCGCCGCTGCCGCTGGGCTGCGACCTGCAGGACCTGCTGCGGCGCGGCCTGGCCCAGGCCATGGAACGCCATGACGTCGGCGTGATGATGACCTATCACCAGGCCGGCGGCGGTCCCGCCGAACGCGAGGCCGGCGCGCAATGGCTGGCGCAGTCGGTCGAGCGGGTCGATCCGGACCGGGTGCTGGTGTGTCCCGGCGCGCAGGCCGCCCTGGCCGCCGTGATGCTGGCCTACAGCCGGCCGGGCGACGGCATCATCGCCGAGCCGCTGGTGTATCCGGGCCTCTTGACCGCGGCGCAGCAGTTGGGCCGGCGCGTGCTGGTGGCCGAGACCGACGCCGACGGCATGACCCCCGCCGGGCTGGAGCGCGCCTGCCGCGACGGCGGCCGGCTGGTCTACCTGAACCCCACGCTGCAGAATCCCACCGCCCACACCATGAGCGCGGCGCGCCGCCGCGACCTGGCGCGCGCCGCGGCGGCCCGCGGCGTGCGCATCATCGAAGACGATCCCTATTCACTGTTCCTGGACGACGCGCCGCCGGCGCTGGCCAGCCTGGCGCCGGCCTCGGTGTTCTACATCGCCACGCTGGCCAAGACCCTGACGCCCGGCCTGCGCACCGCGTTCGTGCTGAGCCCGGACGAAGACGGCCGCCGCAACGTGCTCGCGGCGATGCGCTCGTTTGCCGTGATGGCGGCGCCGCTGATGGGGGTGCTGACCACGCAATGGATCGCCAGCGGCACGGCGCGGCAGATCCTGGACGGTGTGCGCGCCGAGGCCCATGTGCGCCAGCAATTGGCGCGCCGGTTGCTGCCGGGGCCATTTCCGGCCGCGGCGGCGGGCATCCACCTGTGGCAGCCGTTGCCCAGCCTCTGGACCGCGGTCGACCTGGAACGGGTGGCGCGCGACGAAGGCCTGAGCGTGACCTCGTCGGACGCCTTCCACCAGGGCTTGGGCGCGCCCAACGCCATCCGCATCTCGCTGGGCAGCATTCCCGGGCGCGAGGCCCTGGCGCAGGCGCTGGAGCGGCTGGCCGGCCTGGTGCGGCGGCGCCCGCGCGGCCTGCGCGACGTGATCGTCTGACGCGCAAGCCGTAACATGGGCGTCATGCCTGTCTTGCCGTAACGCCTCATGTTGTTCGAGACCTTTCATTCCCTGCAGCAGACGCTGGTCGATTTCGCCCGCACCCACGCCGACTGGCTGGCGCCGATGGGATTCGCCTTCGCGTTCCTGAAGTCGCTGCCGCTGGTGGCGCTGGTGATACCGGGCACGGCGTTGCTGCTGTCGATCGGCGCCATCCTGGGGTTGGGCGACAGCGCTTTCGTGCCGGTATGGTTGGCGATCGCGATTGGCGCGGCGCTGGGCGACTGGGTGCAATATGCTTGCGGCGTGTGGTTCGGACCCGGCCTGACGCAATTGAAGCCGCTGCGAAAACGCCCTGAACTCCTGCACCGCAGCGCCGTGTTCATCCAGAAGTGGGGCGTGCTGAGCATCGTGCTGTGCCGCTTCTTCGGCCCCTTGCGCGCCACCGTGCCGATGATCGCCGGCATCTGCGGCATGCGCGCCGCGTCGTTCCAGGCCGCCAACTGGGCCTCGGCCTTCCTGTGGGCGGCGGCGCTGCTGCTGCCCGGCTGGTGGGGCACGCGCGCGTTCCTTTGAGCCGGCGCGCGTGGCACCGGGCCCGCCCCATGGCGGCGCGGGAGGCGCCCGCGCCGCCATGGGGCGCGCGTCAGAACAGATGGCGGATGCCGACCGAGGTCTGCAGCGTGTGCGATGCGCGGATGTCCAGGCGGTTGACGTAGGCGTACAGGTTGGTGCGCTTGGACAGGTCATGCTGGTAGCCCAGGGCCCAGCCGGTGATGTCGGAGCTGGTGGCGCGCTGGTACGACGCCATCAGCGTGCCGGCCTTGCCGGTCGGCATGCTGACGCCGGCGAGGTACGAATTGACTCGGTCGTAGCCCGCCGAAGGGCCGGTATTGGCGTTGCGCAGGTTGCCGTAGGTGCCGTGCAGCTTGATCCACTCGAAGTCGTACGAACCGGCCACTTGCAGGTTGCCGGCCGTCTTCTTGTTCGGCAGTTGCGAATTCGGATTGAGCCGCTCGTAGGTCAGCGCCGCCGCCACCGGGCCGCCGTTGTAGCGCAGGCCCGCGGTCAGCACGCGATCGTGCGCGTCGGTGGCGAAGGCCTCGCCGTCGTGCGATTCGAAGCTGTAGCCCAACCCGGCCTGCCAGCCGCCCAGGCGCGGGGTGGCATAGAACACCGCGTTGTTGACGCGGCCGCCGGCGCCGAAGTCGCCGTCGTTGTAGCCCAGGCTGGCGTTGTTGGAAGACTGGCCCCAGCCGGTGCCGAACGGCGAGCCGACGCCGGCCCACTCGAAGCCGTAGACCCACTGGCGCCCCAGCCGCACTTCGCCGAAGCCGCCGGCCAGGCCGACGTAGGCCCAGCGGCCGAACATGCGGCCCTGCGCCTGGGTGCCGTTGTTGGCATTGAAGCCGCTCTCCAGGCGGAACACCGCCTTGTAGCCATTGCCCAGGTCCTCGGAGCCGCGCAGGCCCCAGCGCGAGCCCGATTGGTTGCCGCTTTTCTGGCGCAGGCTGGACGCGCCGTCCTTGCGTTCGTAGGTGGTGCCCAGGTCGACCAGGCCATACAGCGTCACGCTGCTGGTTTCGGCGGCCTGGACCGGACTCAGGCATCCCAGCGCCAAGGCGGCGCCCAGGACTCGGCGGTGGCGGATGATTCTTTTCATGGTGTGATCCCCTCGATTGGTATGGCATTGGACAAAAGAAGCCCCTGCCGCCGGCGCGCCGGCGGCAAAGGATGAAGCAAGCGGTTGTCGGGGCCGGGCGCTAACGGGTCATGGCAGGGCCCCATGCGCGGGCAGCGGCGCCAGGTCCCGCGGCGCGGCCACGCACAGCGTGACGCTGGACGGATGCGCGGCCGACAGGTGCACCGTGTTCAGCGCGATGCGCTTTTCGCGGGCGTCGGCGGCCGATTCGCCGCTGTTCGGGTTGACGTCGTACTTCGGGAAGTTGCTGCTGGAGATGTCCAGGCGGATGCGGTGGCCGCGCTGGAACAGATTGCAGGTGGCGAACGGTTCGATGGTGATCTCGTAGACCTTGCCCGGCGCCAGCGGCCGCGCCTCGTCCCAGCCTTCATGGAAGCGGCAGCGGAAGATGCCGTCGGTCAGGTTCAGCGCATAGCCCTGCGGGTAGTCGGCGCTGGGCGGATAGACGTCGATCAGCTTGGCGGTGAAGTCGGTGTCGGGGCAGTCGGACGACACGTACAGCTTGACGCTCACCGGCCCGGCCACCGCCAGATCCTCCGGCAGCGGTTCGGTCTGGAACACCAGCACGTCGTCGCGCGCGGCCAGCGGCAGGCCAGGCTGGCGCACGCCGAAGAAGCGCGCATCCTCGCGCTGGTCGAAGCCGCCGCCCTCGAACACCGGCTGGCCCGAGGTCAGCGCGCCGCCGATCGTGGGCACCGGATTGCGTGGGTCGTACTGGTAGCGCAACCGGCCCGCCGCGTCCGCCGGCGACCGTTGATCCAGGCGGCCGTCGGCGTGCAGGTAGAAGGCGGTGGCGCGGGCCTGCGGCACCGGCCAGGCGTCGGCCTGGATCCAGGCGCCGCCGTGGTCGAAGCGGCCCTGCGCGTCGCGCGCGCCGCTGCCGCCGCCCATCAGGAACAGGCGCGCGGCCGGGTCCGGCGCGGCGCCCGCCGGCGCATCCTGCAGCCAGCGCTGGAACCACGCCAGCCGGAAGTCCAGCCAGTGCCGCGCCAGGTTGCCGTCGAAGGCCGCGCGCGGACCGAATTCGGCGTCGCCGCTGTGGGTGGTGTTGCGGTCGCCATGCAGCCATGGCCCCATGATGAGCCGCACCGGCGACTGCCGGCCCTGCGTCAGGCCGGCGTAGTTCTCCAGGGTGGTGCGCACGTAGGCGTCGTACCAGCTGGACATCAGCGCCACCGGGATGTCGGGAATCGCGTCGTAGTAGCCCTGGGCGTAGATGCCCAGCTGGCGCCAGGACTCGTCGAAGGTATCGGCGCGCCATTGCTCGAACAGGTAGTCCTCGTATTCGGGCACGCTGGCCAGCGGCGAATGGCCGGGACGCCACGGCATGCGCGTGAACCACTGGCGGATGTCCTCGGCCTCGAGCGCGGCCAGCACCAGCGGGTCCTGCTGCGCGGCGGGGCTCAGCTTGGCCTGCTTGTAGGCCCAGGTGGCCTGCTTCAGCTCGAACGCGCCGGATTGGCGGATGCCGCACTGGTAGCCGTTGGAAAACCCGCCCGAGTCCAGCACCATGCAGGCCAGGCCCGGCGGGTTCAGGCAGGCCAGCGCCATTTGCGTGTGCGCGGCGTACGACAGGCCCATGGTGCCGATGCGGCCGTTGCACCACGGCTGTTGCATGATCCACGCCAGCGTGTCGAAGCCGTCCGGGCCTTCCGACAGGTACTTGGTGAACTGGCCTTCCGAGCCGTAGCGGCCGCGGCAGTCCTGGAACACCACGGCGAAACCGTGCGCGTTGAAATAGCGCGCCACCTCGGGCCGCGGCACGCCGAGCCGGCCGTCGATCTGCTCGGAGCGCGACACCTCCGCCTTGCCATAGGGCGTGCGCTCCAGGATCACGGGCAGCGGCGCGTCCAGGCCGGGCCGGTAGCCGGCCGGCAGGTGCACGTCGGTGGCCAGGCGCACGCCGTCGCGCATGCGCACCATCTGGTCCGCCAGCAGCGCGGCGGGAGAAACTTCGGGGGCGGTCATTTTGCTTCCTGTATGTACAGCATTGAGGTGCGTTCGAGCTTGTTGGCGCGCATGACGGTGCCGTCGCGCGCGGCCCAGAAGGCCACCGGGAAATACAGCGGCACGATGCCGACGTCGTTGAAGGCGGCCTCGGCGGCCTGGCGCAGCAGGGCGTCGCGTTGCGCCGGGTCGAACTCCACGGCGGCCCGCGCCAGCAGGCGGTCCACCACCGGGTTGGAGTAGCGCGCGCGGTTGAAGGCGCCGGTGCCGGCGGCCTTGTCGTAGGTGGCCAGCACGTTGGTCAGGCCGTTCGACGAATCGCCGGTGCTGTTGCCGTACGAGAAGATGAAGGCGCTGTACTGCTGCTTGCCGCTGGCGCCGGCATAGACGTTGTAGGGCTGGGTCACCACGCCGTTGATGCGCAGGCCGGCGCGCGCCATCATCTGCGCCAGCGCCTGGGCCAGGTCGCTGTCGCCGGCGAAGCGGTCGTTGGATGAGTGCAGCGTCAGGCCGAAGCCTTGCGGATAGCCGGCCTGGGCCAGCAGGGCGCGCGCGCCTTCCAGGTCGTAGGCGGGCGCGGGCAGGTTGGGGCTGTGGCCGCCCAGGCCCTCGGGCACCATCTGCCCGGCCGGCACGCCGGCGCCGCTGAGCAGGCGTTCGGTGATCGGGCCGCGCATGAACATCTTCGAGATCGCCTGGCGCACCCGCGCGTCCTTGAGTGGATTGACTGTCATCGGCTTGCCCTGCGCGTCGGTGATGAACGGGCTGGCGTCGCGCGCCGAGTCCAGCGCCAGGTAGATCAGGCGCGCCGACGGCGAGCGATAGAGCGTGTAGCCGGCCTTGCCCTCGAGCGTCCTGGCATCCGTCGGCGGCACGCTGTCGATCAGGTCGACCGTGCCCGACAGCAGCGCCGAGATGCGCGCCGCGTCGTTGGCGATGTAGCGGATCACCACGCGGTCGAAGTCCGGCCGCGCGCCCCAGTAGGTCTCGTTGCGCGCCAGCTCCAGGCTGTCGCCCGGCTGCCAGCGCACGAACCTGTAGGGGCCGGTGCCGATGGCCGCCACGCCGCTGTTGAAGTCTTCCGAGCGCTTGCCTTGCGCGGCGTGGCGCGACAGCATGTAGACCAGCCCGATCTGCTCCATGAAGTCCGGCGTGGGCGCCTTGGTGCGGATGCGCAGGGTCAGCGGGTCGACCACCTCGACCGCGGCGATGGAGCGCACCGCGCCGCTGAAGGGCGCCGGACTGTTGGGCACCCTGGGCGCGCGTTCCAGCGAGAACACCACGTCGTCGGCGCTGAACGGCGTGCCGTCATGGAAGCGCACGCCGGGCCGCAGCTTGATCTCCCAGGTGTCGGGCGCCAGCACCCGCCACGACAGGGCCAGGCCCGGCCGCATCTGCATGTTCTCGTCGGTCGACACCAGCCGCTCGAAGATGTTCTCGGCCGCGGCCTGGTTGTTGCCGGTGCGCGAGAACAGCGGGTCCATCGACGACGGTTCGCTGGAATGGCCGATGGTCAGCAGCGGCCGCGCCACGGCGGGCGCGGCGCCGGCCAGCAGCGCCAGCAGGGCCAGCGCCGCGGCGCCGCGGCGGATCGGGGTAAGCAGGGGATTCATGTGGCGGAGGTTCCTTGTGGGCGCGCGGCGCCGACGCCGTCGAGCAGGTGGCAGGCGGCCTGGTGGCCGTCGGCCGTGACGCGCAGCAGCGGTTGTTCGGCCTTGCATCGCGCCATGGCCTGCGGGCAGCGCGGATGGAAATGGCAGCCGGGCGGCGGATTCAGCGGCGACGGGATCTCGCCCTTGATGGCGTGAAAACGCCGCTTGCGGTTCGACAGCCGCGGCACTTCCTCCAGCAGGGCCTGGGTGTAGGGATGGCGCGGCGCGGCGAACACCTCGGCGGTGGGGCCCGACTCGACCACGCGGCCCAGGTACATGATGACGGTGCGGTCGCTGATGCGCCGCACCACCCCCAGGTCGTGGCTGATGAAGAGATAGGTCAGGCCCAGGTCCTGCCGCAGGTCCATGAAGAGGTTCAGGATCTGCGCCTGGATCGACACGTCCAATGCCGCGATCGACTCGTCGCAGATCAGGAAGCCCGGCTTGACCGCCAGCGCCCGGCCGATGCCCACGCGCTGGCGCTGGCCGCCCGAGAACTGGTGCGGAAAGCGGTTGCGGTAGTCCGGGTCCAGCCCCACGCGCCGCATCACCTGCACCACGTAGTCGTCGTAGTCGCGGCGCGCGATGATACCGTTGGCCAGCGGCGCCTCGCCGATGATGTCGCGCACCCGCTTGCGCGGATTGAGCGAGGACATCGGGTCCTGGAAGATCATCTGCGTGGCCATGCGCTGTGCGTGCGCGGCGCGGCCGGTCAGGGTGGACAGCTCGCCGGCGGGCGTCTGGATGCTGCCCGTGGTGGCCGGCAGGATGCCCGCCAGCACCCGGCCCAGCGTCGACTTGCCGCAGCCGGACTCGCCCACCAGGCCGACCACTTCGCCCTGGTGGATGGTCAGGTCGACGCGATCGACCGCGTGCACGGTGTGCGAGGCGACCTTGGCGCCCAGCAGGCCGGCCAGGCGTTCGGCGTAGTCGGGCCGCTTCACGAACAGGCGCGACACCTGGTTGGCCTGCATCAGGATCGTCGGGCTCACGAAAGGGCTCCTGTCTGGGGATGGAAACAGCGCAGGCCACGGCCGCCGGCGGCCTCCAGCGGCGGCTGTTCGGCGCGGCAGCGCTCGGTCGCATGGCCGCAGCGCGGGTTGAAGGCGCAGCCGGCCGGCAGCGCCAGCGGCGACGGCGCCATGCCGGGGATCTGGTACAGGCGGTCGCCGGTGTGCTCGTTGCTGGGCACCGAGCCGATCAGGCCGATGGTGTAGGGATGGCGCGGACGATCGAGGATGTCGTCGGTGCCGCCGGACTCGACCACGCGGCCGGCGTACATCACACAGACGCGGTCGGCCAGGCCCGCCACCACCGCCAGGTCGTGGCTGACCCACACCATGGCGGTGCCGGTCTCGGCGCACAGCTTCTGCATCTCAGCCAGGATCTGCGCCTGGATGGTGACGTCCAGCGCCGTGGTCGGCTCGTCGGCGATGATCAGGTCGGGCTTGTGCAGCATGGCGATGGCGATCGCCACGCGCTGGCGCATGCCGCCCGACAGCTGGTGCGGATAGGCCTTCAGGCGCTCGGCCGGCGACGGGATGCCGACCGCCGCCAGCGTGTCGCGGGCGCGGTCCCGGGCCGCCTTGCGGCTGCAGCGCTCGTGGCTCAGCACCGTCTCGACCATCTGGGTCTCGATGCGGAACACCGGGTTCAGCGTCATCATCGGGTCCTGGAACACCATGGCGATGCGGTTGCCGCGCAGCTGGCGCAGTTCTTCGCGCGACAGCGTCGCCAGGTCGGTGCCCTTGAACAGGATCTGGCCGCCGTCGATGCGCCCGGGCGGATCGATCAGGCCCAGGATGGAAAAGCCGGTGATGGACTTGCCCGAGCCGGACTCGCCGACCAGGCCCAGGATCTCGCCGGGATGGACGTCGAAGCTGACGTCGTCCACCGCCCGCACCAGGCCGGCGCGGGTGTGGAACCAGGTGCGCAGGTTGCGCACGGATAGGGTGGGGGTTGCCGATTGCATGGCGCTTCCTATTTCTGCAGGCGCGGGTTGAGCGCCTCGCGGACGCGGTCGCCCACGATGTTCATGGTGAAGACCACGGTCAGCAGCAGCAGGCCGGGAAACACGCTGATCCAGTACAGGCCGGCCAGCATCTGCTGGTAGCCGTTGGCGATCAACAGGCCCAGCGACGGCTCGGTGACCGGCAGGCCGATGCCCAGGAAGCTGAGCGTGGCCTCGGCGGCGATGGCGTTGGCGGTCTGGATCATGGCGATGACGATGACCGGCGGGATGCAGTTCGGCAGCAACTGGCTGAACAGCGCGCGCCGGTGGCTCAGCCCCAGGCACAGCGCCGCCTCCATGTATTCCTTGCGGCGCTCGACCACGGCGGTGGCGCGCACCGCGCGGGCGAAGTAGGCCCACTGCACCACCACCAGCGCCAGGATCACCTTGTCCACGCCCTGGCCCAGGATGGCCAGCATCATCAGCGCCACCAGGATGGTCGGGAAACCCAGCATCAGGTCCACCAGGCGCATGATCAGCGCGTCGATGCGGCCGCCGAAATACGCCGCCGTCAGGCCCAGCACCGTGCCCACGGCCATGGCGAACAGGCCGCTCAGCACGCCCACGGAAAGGCTGGTGCGCAGGCCATACATCATGGCCGACAGCATGTCGCGGCCCTGGGCGTCGGTGCCGGCCCAGTAGATGTCGCCATAGATGCCCTGGCTGCCCGGCGGCATGCGGCCGTCCAGGATGGTGATGGCGGCCAGGTCATACGGGTTCTGCGGCGCGATCCACGGCGCCAGCAGCGCAGCCAGCACCAGCAGCAGGAAGATGATCGCGGCGAGGGTCGCGGGGCGGCTGTCGAGCACGCCGTGCAGCGCCTGGCCCAGGGTGGTGTCGCGGCCGGGCAGCCACTTGTTGGGAAGCAATGTCATTCGGAGGCTCCCACGCGGACACGGGGATCCAGCACGGAATAGATGATGTCCACCAGCAGGTTGAGCACGATGAACATGGTGACCACGATCAGCAGGTAGGCAACCACCACCGGGCGGTCCAGCTTCATGATGCTGTCGATGATCAGCTTGCCCACGCCGGGCCAGGCGAAGATGGTTTCGGTGACGGTGGCGAAGGCGATCAGCGAGCCGAACTCCATGCCGACCACGGTGACAATCGGGATCAGGATGTTCTTGAGCACGTGCATGTAGATCACGCGCGATTCGCGCAGGCCCTTGGCGCGCGCGAACTTCACGTAGTCCAGCGGCATGGTCTCGCGCACGCCGCTGCGGGTCAGGCGCACGATCAGCGCGATCTTGAACAGCGCCAGGTTCAGCGCCGGCAGGATCAGGTGGCGGATGCCGTCCCACGACGCCAGGCTGGTGTGGATGCCGAGGATATCGCCGGTGGGGCCGCGCCCGGTCGACGGCAGCCAGCCCAGCGTCACCGAGAAGATCAGCACCAGCATGATGCCCTGCCAGAAGTTCGGCAGGCTGAAGCCCAGGATCGAGCCGGTCATGATGCCGCGATCCAGCGCCGAATCCGGCTTCAGGCCGGCCACCAGGCCCAGCGGCAGGCCGATGGCCAGCGCCAGCAGCAACGCCACGCAGGCCAGCTCCAGCGTGGCCGGCAGGCGTTGCAGGATCAGCTGGATGGCGGGCTGGTTGAAGACGAACGAGGTGCCCAGGTCGCCGTGCAGCGCGTTGCCGACGAACTTCAGGTACTGCTGGTACAGCGGCAGGTCCAGGCCCAGCGACTGCACCGCCTGCGCGATCTCGGCCTGCGTGGCGTCGGCCGGCACCAGGATCTCGATCGGGTCGCCGATGGCGTAGACGCCGGCGAACACGATCAGCGAGGTCAGCGCCAGGATCACCAGGCTCTGGCACAGCCGGCGGATAATGAACGCGGTCATGGCGCCTCGCGGCGACAGGAAGCGGGGAACGGAACGGCGCGCATCTGGGGGCTCCTTGCCGGAAGATATCGGCGATATCGCGTATTGATTGCGGATTCATGAATGGCGAGAATCCGGATGGGCGGAATGTTCGATCCATCGCGCCCGACTGGCAACCGTATGCGAAGGCGGCATATGGCTATGTGAATGACGAGAAATTTGGTGTTAACCCTAGGCCTCGCGCGTGCCGTGCCGCGCGGCGCCGATATTGCGGACCCCGCGGGACAGGATGAATTTCAAGCAGCTCGAGGCTTTCCTCGCCTTCATGACCACCGGCTCGACCATCGAAGCCGCGCAGCGGCTGGGTTCGTCGCAGCCGGCCGTCAGCCGCCTGCTGAGCCAGTTCGAGACCGACCTGGGCGTGCCGCTGTTCGTGCGTCGCAAGGGCCGGTTGCATCCCACCGCCGAGGCCGAATCGCTGCTGCCCGACGTGCAGAACATGATCTCGGACGCCGAGTCGCTGCAGCGCCACGTCAACCAGTTGCGGCTGGGCGGGCAGCGGCGCACGCTGATCCGCGTGCAGCTGCCCAGCACGGTGGCGCAGTCGGTCATGCCCGCCGTGGTCGAATCGTTCCTGTCCGACCATCCCGACGTCGCGCTGGAAGTGCTGGTGGGCACCTACGAAACCAGCGAAGTGGCGGTGCTGGGGCGCGAGGCCGACCTGGCGCTGGTGCGCTCGCCGCCGATGAATTCGGGCCTGGCCATGTTGCGGCGGCTGGCGACCGAGGCGGTCTGCATCATGCCGCCGGGCCATCCGTTGCAGGCGCTGGACGAGATCGGCCCGGCCGACCTGATCGGCGTCGACCTGGTGCTGCTGGGCCGGCAGCGTTCGCTGCGCCTGCAGATCGACCAGGCCTTCCGGCAGGGCCGCATGATGCCGCAGATCAAGGCCGAGGTGCATTCGGTGGAAATGGCCTGCCGGCTGGCGGCGCAGGGCATCGGCGTGTCGATCGTCAACGGCCTGTTCGCGCGCCTGTGCCAGGACATGGGCATCGTCTGCCGGCCGTTCCGGCCGCGCATCGACTACTGCGTGGGCATGGCCACGCTGGCCGGCCAGCCGCCGCACCCGCTGGTGCCCGAACTGGTTCAGCGCATTCTCGACGCCATGGCGCGGCGGGCGGGGCCGGACGCGTTCACGCTGTTGGCGCCGGACGACGCCGCCGCGCCTGCCGCGTCGGCCTGAGGCGCGCGCCGCCGGCATGGACGCGGGATACAGTACGACGCAAAAGCGGCGGTCTTGCGACACAGGCGCGATACAGCGCCTTGGTGCAATGCGGGTTCCTCAATTCCGATACCAGGAGCCATCATGTCCCAAGCGCTGGAAACCGTGCTGTACACCGCTCACACCCACACCACCGGCGGCCGCGAAGGCGCCGGCCGCAGCGATGACGGCGCGCTGCTGCTGCCGCTCAGCCCGCCGGGCTCGGGCCGGCCCGGCACCAACCCCGAGCAACTGTTCGGCATCGGCTATTCCGCCTGCTTCATCGGCGCCATGCAACTGGCCGGCGCCAAGCTCGGCATCGCCGTGCCGCGCGACGTGGCGGTCGATGCCGAGGTGTCGCTGGGCAAGACCGACGGCGGCGCGCGCTACGCGCTGGCAGTCAGGCTGAACATTTCGCTGCCGGGACTGTCGGACGAGCAGCGGCGCCAACTGGTCGACACCGCGCACCAGACCTGCCCCTACTCGGGCGCGATCCGCGGCAATATCGACGTGGAATTGGCGATTCTCTGAGTCCGTAGTTTCAGAAGCAACGCCCCGCGATGGCGACATCGGGGGGCGTTTTTCATCTGGAAAATCGAAGCGCGCTACCTCGCCGCGCTCAGGCGCCGGGCCGCAGCAGCACCTGCGCCTCCAGCCCGCCGCCCTCGCGATTGCGCAGCCGCAATTCGCCGTCGATCACGTCGGCCAGTTGCCGCGCGATCGCCAGGCCCAGGCCCGTGCCGCCGCTGTCGCGGTTGCGCGAGCCTTCGAGCCGGTAGAACGGTTGCAGCACCGCCTGCAATTCCTGCTCGGGAATGCCGGGGCCGCGGTCCAGCACGCGAATCGATACACCGTGGCCGTCCTCGGCCGGGCCGATCAGGACTTCTGCCGCGCCGCCGAATTTCAGCGCGTTGTCGATCAGGTTGCCGAGGATGCGCCGCAGCGCGCGCGGGCGTGTCTGCCAGGGACCGGGGCAGTGTCCTTGCAGCGTCACCGGCTTGCCGATGTCGGTGTAGTCGCACACCAGGCTGTCCAGGAACGCGTCCAGGTCGATGCGCGCCGGCGGCTCGGTGGCCGCGCCGGCGCTGCGCGCGTAGGCCAGGCCGTCGCGCACCAGCTGCTCGACTTCCTGCAGGTCGTGCGCCAGCTTGTCGCGGTCGGCCGAATCGTCCATGAATTCCGAACGCAGCTTCATGCGCGTGATCGGCGTCTGCAGGTCGTGCGAAATCGCGCCCAGGATCTGCATGCGCTCGGCCAGGTGCGCGGCGATGCGGTCCTGCATGGCATTGAATGCCGCCGAGGCCTGCGCCACTTCGGCCGGCCCGTCCTCGGCCAGCCGCGGGCTGCGGCGGTCGGGGCTCATCGCATCGGCGGCGCCGGCCAGCTGCGTCAGCGGCCGGATCGCCAGCCGCACCGCCAGCCACGCGCACAGGATCAGCAGCGCCAGCTGCGCCAGCAGCACCACCGGCAGCCACATCGCCAGCGGCATCACGCTCATGTGGATGTCCAGCGTCACCGCCTGGCCGTCGGCCAGCGTGGCGCGCGCCTGGATGTGCTTGGGGTCGTCGCCGACCGTGCCGAAGGCCAGCGGATAGGCATTGCCCAGCGCCGCCTGGATCGAGTCGCGCACCGCCTCGGCGGCCGGCGTCTGCAACGGCCGGTCGAAATCGCCGGGCCCCAGCAGGTACTGGCGGTTGCTGGCGCTCAGTCGCGGCAGCCAGGCGGCGCGCTCGTCGGCCGGCAGGCGGTTCAGGATCGCCAGCGCGACCACCACGTCGCGTTCCAGGTTGTCGAGCATGACGCTCCTGGCCGACTGGTAGCGCTCGTAGAACTGCAGTCCAAACGACAATCCGTGGGCCAGCACCAGGCCCACCAGGAAGACCAGGAACAGCCGGCTCGCCAGGGTGCGCGGCCAGCGGCGCCAGGGCGGGACCCGGGCGGCCATCTACGTGGCCTCGGACACGTCGACCTGCGCGGCGAACACATAGCCTTCGCTGCGCACCGTCTTGATATACATCGGCTCGCGCGCGTCCTCGCGCAGCCGCTGGCGCAGGCGGCTGACCAGCAGGTCGATCGAGCGGCCGAAGAAATCGGCGTCGCGCCCCTGCGTCAGGTTCAGCAGCTGGTCGCGGTTCAGCACCCGCTGCGGATGGTCCAGGAAGACCCGCAGCAATCGGTATTCGGCGCCGCTCAGCGACACGATCGTGCCTTCGGCATCCAGCAGGTGGCGCGCGGTGGTGTCCAGCGTCCAGGCGCCGAACCGCACGGCGCGGCCGGGCTCGGTGACCTGGAAGTTGGGCGGCAGCATGCGGGTGCGGCGCAGGATCGCCTTGATCCGCGCCAGCAGTTCGCGCGCCACGAAGGGCTTGACCAGGTAGTCGTCGGCGCCCATCTCCAGCCCCAGCACGCGATCCATGTCCTCGTCGCGCGCGGTCAGCAGCAGGATCGGGGTGCGGCGGTGCTTGCCGGCGCGCAGCTCGCGGCACAGCACCAGGCCGTCGTCGCCGGGCATCATGATGTCCAGCACGATCAGGTCGACGGTCAGCGTTTCGAGCAGGTTGCGCATCTGCCGGCCATCGGCCGCCAGCGTGACGTTCAGGCCGTTCTTCTTGAGGAAGTTGCCGGCCAGCTCGCGGATCTCGCGGTCGTCGTCGACGATCAGGATGTGGTCTGGATTGTCCATGGCGCATTCTACTCAGCGGGCGGGGTGCGGCGGCGATCCTGGCTGTTGACGATCAGCTGGCATGGGCCGGGCTGGACGGCTTCGGCGCCCAGGCCGCCGGCCAGCAGCGCCAGCACGGCCAGCAGCCGG
>NZ_QHHO01000021.1:0-607 GCF_003184165.1 Achromobacter sp. RW408 | reverse complement strand
CTCAACCTCGTCCGCCTTCGGCTCCCTACGGTTTCCGCCGGGCGCATCTACACGCCCCGCCATCCCCCGCCTGCCCCGGCTCCCGCTTTTGATGAGACTTAACGGCCGGGCTTTGGGGCGAGTTGTGTGCTTGGCGTTTTTGCCGTCAATCTGGGGTGGAGGGAGGATCTTGCGGGGTCGCCAAAAAGTGGCCGCGCGGGCGGCCGCCTTTTGGCATTTGGGTGTCTTGCGTCGTGGCGGCGGACGCTGCGCGCTGCTGGAGAGAGGCGTTGCTCGAGGGGGCAATGGCGCGGCGCGATCGTGATGGGAGGGGCTGGTGAATCCTGCGTCATCGCGCTTGATTCGATGGGCGCGATCTTTTGGTGGTCTCTATATTGCGACGCCCTCTATATATAGAGGGCGTTTCTTTATTTGCTGTGGGCGGTTACTGCGGCTGGATGCCGGAGATCTTGATCCATTCCTTCCAGCGGGCGGTGTCTTCCTTGACGAAGGTGTCGAAGCGGGCGGTGTCCATGGCTTCGGGGGTCAGGCCGAGGGCGCGGAGTTTGTCGGCGGTGGCGGGGTCGTTGACGGCGGCCTGGGTGGCGGCGTTCATCTTGGCGACGAT
>NZ_QHHO01000020.1:0-25804 GCF_003184165.1 Achromobacter sp. RW408 | reverse complement strand
AGCGTGGGCGTGAACGTGGTGCTCGCCACCGCGCAGATCGTCATCGGCATTTTCTCGAAGTCGCAGGGCCTGATCGCGGACGGTATTCATTCTTCTTCCGATCTGATCGCCGACTTCATCGTGCTGCTGGCCAACCGGCATGGCCAGAAAGCAGCCGACGCGGACCACCACTACGGCCATTATCGCTACGAGACCGCGGCGTCCCTGGCGCTGGGCGTCTTGCTGCTGCTGGTCGGCGGCGGCATGCTGTGGTCCGCCGTGACCAAGCTGGAGCAGCCCGACGCGATCCCGCAGGTCCACCTCGTCGCGCTCTGGGTGGCCTGTGCCGCCCTTGTCATCAAAGAGGCCTTGTTCCGCTACATGCTTGCCGTGGCCAAGCGCGTGAAATCCAGCATGCTGGTGGCCAACGCCTGGCATGCGCGCTCCGACGCGGCGTCGTCGCTGGTGGTGGGCCTGGGCATCGTCGGCAACCTGCTGGGCTACCCGATACTGGACCCCATCGCCGCAGCCATCGTGGGCTTCATGGTGGCCCGAATGGGCTGGAGCTTCGGCTGGGACGCCTTGCACGACCTGCTGGACCGCGCCATCGACGAAGGCGAAGCCGCCGCGATCCAGCGCACCCTGATGGACACCCCGGGTATTCAAGGCGTGCACGATCTACGCACCCGAAAAATGGGGGATATGATCGTCGTTGACGCTCACCTGGAAATCGACGCCGGGCTGACTGTCGACGAAGGCCACAAGATAGCCGTGCAAGCGCGCCAGCGCGTCATGCAGCGGCATCGTGTATTGAACGTGATGACCCATGTTGATCCCTGGAGACCTCCCTACGCGCCCACGCAGGGCGCCGAGGGCAGGGCGATTATTGAACCAGGCTGTCCGTAGCGCGCTTTGACGACAAGGAAGAAACATGAAAATCAAGAACTCCGATACTCGGTATGCAGGCCTGGTGATCACCATGCACTGGCTCATGCTCGTGGTCCTGGCTTTGGTCTACGCCTGTATGGAATTGCGCGGGCTGGCCACCAAGGGCACCGATCTGTACGACAACGTCAAGGCGCTGCATTTCTCGCTCGGGTTGTGTGTGATCGGGTTGGTGGTGCTGCGGGTGGTTATCCGGGTGGCTTCGGGCCCGGCGCCTGGCGTGCGGCCGCCGATGCCGAGGTGGCAGGATGTGCTTTCACGGGTGATGCATTACGCGTTGTATGCGTTCATGATCGTCACGCCGATTTGGGGGTGGCTGACGCTCAGCGCGGGAGGGAAGGTGATTCCGTTGTTTGGGTTGGAGGTTCCGGCGCTGGTGGGGCCGGATAAGGCTCTGGCGGATCAGGTCAAGGAGCTGCATGAGACCTTGGCTACGGTGGGGTATTTCCTGGTGGGGCTGCATGCCGCTGCGGCGTTGTTGCATCATTATGTGTTTCGGGATAACACGTTGGTGCGGATGTTGCCGGGGCGGCGCTAGTGCGTCGTCTGGCGCGATCGTGAGACAGCCGGGATTCGCCTCGGTGACAGGACGATCCAAATCGTTCACGAAAAGAGGTAGCTATCGAGCCGTTCGCATACTGCGCGTTTGTGCTACCAAGCTGTTATGACGCATTGGCTCCTTATCTAATTTGACCTACGATTGAATGTTCGAAGCAGTCCGATAGACATGAAAACGCTTGTGAATATCTTGGTGGTCGACGTAATAATCGTGCAGGTGGCGGCTTTCTGCTATAGACGAACGATAGTGAATGCCACGCTCGCCCCACATGAGCCACACAAGCGTCTTGCCAGACTGCGCCAAGTAGTTATCAAGAAGATCACGGCGCAGGTAGCTGAACCAGCCGCTGATTTGCGAATCATCCTCGCCGACCTCACGATACAGGGACGCCACGCCTGAAGCATCATATAAGTCCCATGTTCTCGCACGATATCGGAGATTCAGAGCCTCACAGATCTGCTTGGAGGGCAGGACCGCGCTACCGTTTTGGTTCACCACGCTGTGGTAACTTTCCCAGTTGTAATTCTGCACCGGAATATCGACAGGGACGCCACTGTCTGACCAATGATCAGTAGATACCTTCTCCTCGTAGCCGTCATCTTCGTGCTCACCGGTGGCAGGTAGACCAGGTATTGAGGAGAAGGGCATTTCACCTGCATAGGTGTAGTACTGCCCAGGTGCGTCGGGGATGGCTTGATTACCAGGGTACTCTAGGCCTGAGAACAGCGCGCACAGGCGATCAGTTTCTCCGTTCTCCACAAGTACGCCTCGGAGAAAAGTAAAGACCTGGCGATCGTCAGCTGCTGTTTGTTCGAGAAATCCATCAAGTACAACCCACGGCCCGCTCAGGCCATCTACCTCAGCAACCTCGAGGATGCTGCGGTAGTCTGGCTGCGGCCCCCTCACGATCCAGTCACCAATCTCGGTAGGCTGACCGCTAAACAAGTCCGGGAGGGTCAGCTCAACTACCTGGGCCTCGAGTGGAAACGTCGGGTCAATGTCTGCATCTGAGGGCCGCGCACCACGCCGCTTTTCGAGTAGACCCAGCGCGTGCCGGGAGCCCCACATTTCGAAGTAGGCGATCCAGCCGTATTTCTTCCCGTAGCGATCGACTTTGTGCTTGTCACTGCCCATGCGAGAGCCGGAATTCATCTGCCGGTCCACGATTTCGAACTGTTGTGGGTCATAACCAAGCACCAGCATTCGCGAAACGATTGCCGACAGCACTTGTTGGTACTCCGGGTTGTCCTCGTCGTAGTTCGACCGACCGGGGATCAGTTTCCCCACCGTATAGTTTCCGAAGTCCATTCGAATCGCCCCGTGCCTCGCCCGTTCGATCACACCCGCATCAAAATGTGGCATGTTCAAAAAGGGGGTGGGAAGATGGTTGAATGGTGGAAGGAGATGGGCCTTCTCGTCTTTTGACAAGCACGTCGAATCAATCATCTGTGCAATGGCGATGATCCCCAGGCAGTACTGTCTATAAAGAGCGTGCCAAGTCGGATGGGGCGCACCAGGCGCGAACATCGCTTGATAGATTTCGCGCGCAACTCTAGGCAGGGTCTCGCGCATCTCCACGGCGTTGACATCAGACCAGGTGGCCAGCGCTGCCCCATAGGCCGCGGCGAACATCCGCTCGGGCACATAGGGGTCAGAAATGGCAACAGCTTCGAGTACCAAGTCAAAAAACTCTGCAGTCCGCCTGACAGCGAAGTCGTACAAGGTCTTCGTCGCCAGATCACGCAGGCCTCTAGAGGTGGACGTGAGCGTCCACATGACCCAGCGAGCCCGACGAATCTCTCGCTCGTCCAGCGCTCCTGATCTCCATCTGGCAGACAGGGACCTGAAATCGCTTTCTGCTTCCTCTGAGTTTTTGCGAATCCATTCTGTCCAGAGCAGATCTCGTTGTGTGTTGGACATCGCAAGCAGCACGCCGTGAAGGAAGTCCATGTCAAACGGATGCGCTCGCGCCGCCCGTGTGCTCCGGAGCCTCTTGAAGGCGAGCTGGGCGAACCGCGTCGATTCCTGTATTGCACGCGCGAATCGCTCCACCGTTTCTCGACCGATCTGCCCAGGATCGGATTGCACTGTCAATGGAAGGGCGTTCATGACTAGGGTCTTGTCTGATAGGTCTTGCCAAAGTTGGCGTCTGCCCGGCCGGTGTGGGTACAGACCAACCAAAGCCTGGAACACGTCATAGGCGAAGGTGTGCGATCCAGTCTGATTGAATCTAAGCTGAGCATTTCCTTCGTCGCTTTGCAGCCATTGCGCCAACGACGGTTGGGAGAGCAGGTGGCACGCCATCATGTGACCCGCCATCAGGTCGTACGAGAATGCGATGCCTTGGCTTCCTTCGCCAAAAGTCGTCCGAATGAGAACGCCTTCGGACTCCAGCGCGCGCACGACGCTGGCGTTCCAACTGCCCACGTCTCCCATGGCGGTCCGCGCAGTTCGAAACTCAACGCTTCTTGCATTGCCCTCCCAGAGCAGGCGTGCGAGCGTCAGCAGCGCCTCCTGAACTTCCTGCTGATAGATGCGATGCGTAGTCGATGAGAGTTCGGCAATTCGCGCGCCAACCTTCTTGAAGTGTTCTTCGAACAGGCTTGCGAGCGAGGTGGGCAACGCCTCTACCCCGACGATATGACGGCGATGAGCGTTCGCTACCTCGCAAAAGATCCTCAGAGTCAACGGATGCTGCAGTAGCTCGATGGGCAGGTCAGCGTCGGTGGCGTCGATCTTGTAGTAGCTGAAGTACTTGTCAATAGCAGCCTGCGGATCTTCCTGGAACCCGTTGTGCTCAAGCCTGGGAAAATCATCGGGCAGGCACATCGGCGCGAACTCATTCCGCAGCGTCACAACTAGCAAGACGTAGGGAAACTCCTTTAGCAGCTCATCCGCCCGAGCGAGCTCATCTGCCCAGTTTCTTGGGTCTTCTGCTTCATTCAGGCCGTCAATAACGATGGGGATGCGCTTGCCTGCTCGCTGCCCTGCTGCATCGACAGCTTCAACCAGTCGGTCGAAGCTCTCCGCAGGCCTGCCGGAAATCTTGAAGGCAGACACTAAATCGTCAAGCGTCTGCCCTGTATGAAGATTCTTTCCTAGCAGCAAGACACCACCAGGGTAATCACCATCGGCTTGCGTCACTTTGACGGCTAACTCAGATTTTCCTTCGCCGGCAGCTGCAAGCACGGCGACAACTCGCACGCTGATCGATCGTTCGAGTCCGAGCAACGCGTAGGACACTGCATGGATGTCGGCGACCAGATTCGCTGCCAACGGAGCTCCCTCGAAACGCGTTCCACGTAGCTTCGAGAGCAGCCTCTCAAAGCGCACCGCCTGTGGCGGATTCGAGGCGAGTGATTGCCTTACGGCGTCAAAGTCCCCCTGTTCGAGCGCCGCATGCAATTCATCGAGCAGGTTAGCTAGTCCAGTGGCCCTGGCCAAGAGCTCTTCGATTTCCACCTTTATCTCTGTTTTGACCTGCTCCGTCAGCGAAAAAATTTCCGCGCAAGTCTTCCTGAGGGTACGGGAGAGCGTCTTCAGTGATTCCCACGCGCTCAGACGGCCCAGGCGTTTGAACACCTTTGTTTCGGCGCCAACGGGAACATGGACGTCTGGCTGGTATCGACGCTTGAACGGAGCTGCGGCGAGCCTGTATTGTTCAGCGATTTTCTCAGGAGTCAGGACAAGCTCGCCGAAGTAGGTTTCCCGAAGTAGCGCCGCCGGACCAACCAGAAGTTCCTCGATATCGGCTGCGGTCAGCAGGTCCAACTTGTATTCAGGGAAACGGTCCTGTTCTAGAGCAAAGAACCACTGTTGGTCGTCCGCCGTCAACGTGTGTCGTGTCCAGAGTTTCCAGTCAGTAACTCCTTTGACATGCTTTTGCGTTTTCTCGAGTCCTCCAATGATCGTTTTACGACGTGAGGCTCCCAAGCCTTCTCCGTTTTCAAGTTCGTACCACTTGCATTGCCAACCGACCCAGCGTGGCGGCGCTCCAAGCTCGCAAGATTCTGTCAGTTCGAGGTGGAACTCCACCCCAGGCTGGTTCGCGCGTTGTTTGAAACGACCGAAGCGGCCGTAATGACGACGCACCAGAGCGCGGCAAAGCTTTTCGAAGTTCTCGGTTGCAGCGCCAGGCAGACTGAGGAATACGTTCCAATTGACTTCAGGCATCGGTATGTTCTCCGTCAGCTCGCATTGGCTGAATCGGCCGGGTAGTCGTGCGCCGAGAATACTTCGACTTTAGCCCCGGCTTCGATGAACAACTTTAAGAACGCGGATATGTCAGCTTCGTCTGTCTTGACGGTAATTCGATTTTCCTCGCGCTCTAGTCGATGGTCCGATGCCAGCTGGCCGAGCTCAACGGGTCCCAAGGTGTGCAGTCTCAGGCTTCGCAGCAACGAGAGCATGTCCTCCGAAAATCTCAGATCTTCCGGGGCGGGGTCAAAGGCAAGGGTGTGACTCTCATCTTTTAGAGCCTGCTCGCTCAGTTTCTTAATGTCTTTCTCGACTTTCTCTGCATCTTGCGCTTTCTTGAACTTTCCAATAAGAACCAAATTCATAGAGTGCTCGGACCCGTACCCGTTCCAGATCTTCATGGTTGCATCTCCTGTTTGATATTGAAGGTAGTTCTAAGTTGCGTGAGCGCCGAAATGACGCCCGCAGCTCCAATCTTCGAGCCAACCGTCGCGTAAGAACTTGCTCGCAGCATGCCGGACGCGTCGATGTGTGCGTAGCCTTGAGTACCTCGTTCATCTGGAAACGGGTCGCATGTCGGAAGCCCCGATGCACCAGCTTCACTAACCGCCAAACGAACGGTGCCTCTGTATTTTGAGACCCAGTCTTGGAGCGCTAAATTGACTGCCCGGCCCATGCCTGCGACCGCATTGGTTTGTTGCTGAGGCAGCAGCAGCAATTCGCTAGCCCCAACTGTCTGCGCGAGCTCTGCCACCGCATCAAGTTCTGCGATCGTCCGCTCGTTGACTACTACGTTGATTCCAAAGGGCGAGAGCTTCGCGATCAACTCCATGGCGCTGAGTAGGCTGGAAAACGGCTTCCCGCGTTGCTCTTCATAGGTACGATCTGTGCCGTCGACGCTGATGCGTACGAAATGGACTGAGCCTCTTAGCTGCCCGATCATCTGTGGAGTCAGGCGATGGCCATGCGTCGTGAAGGTGACGGCCAGCTGAGTTTCTTGCGCCGTTCGGGTGCATATATCGACGAAGTTGGGATGCAGCGTCGGTTCTCCGCCGCCGAAACCGACACCGAGGCATCCTTCAGTGTCCAACTCCGTCAACCAGCCGAGCAACTGCTCTGTACGCAGCGACGCCTTATGCTTCGGGGCATAACAGTACGCGCAATGAAGATCGCAGACATTTGTGAGTGCGATGGATATCTGGCGAGGTGCTATTGACCAAACCGCCTCTTTCGGGAGCAACTCGTCCAGCAGAACATTTAAACCTGACATTCGATCGAAGAGATGCACCCCGTTTGGTCCAATCCTGGCTTTCATACGCTATTTCACCAATACAGTTTGCTTTTGAGAGCAAGAGTGGGACGGTGGGCTCTCTTTTCTTGGGGAGATGTCCTGCGATAAAGCCCGGCCCCAGCAACAACAATCGCATCTTTCAAGCTCATGGGCATCGAATCCGATAAAACTGGCAACAGCCAAATCCTATGCGTGGTGGGAAAAATAAATCAACATAACTATATTTTTTAGATCGATTTCGCTGGGGACGGAGGCGATCTTTGCAAACGTTCGCTTTCGCTCCCGAGCCGCCATGCAGCTACAAGCTCGAAAGCCGACAACTTAGCAAGACTGTAGGTGCATGGGCACCCGCCGTGCAGTGGTCAGGATGGCCAGAAAAGCGTCGATTTCCTGCCGGCCCATGTCCGGCGAATGCCGCGCATCGTGCAATTTCACCCTCAGGCGTACCGGGGAGTGTGTAGAATATACCTATTGTAACTAATTGGCGCGTGCCCCATCCGGCAATCATGTAGCCAGCAACACAGAGGGGCGGCGGGTTTCATGGCTAAATGTGGTGCCGTAATAGCACCCGGCAGACGTGCCGTAGCGCCCAGCTATAAGCCCCTGGCGGTATTTTTTTCGTGCCAATTTTGACCGTTAGTGCTGGATATGGCCTTTGGGTGGCGCAGTATATTTTACGTGACGCAACATGGAGATATAGTAGCTATGTCTGAGGCCAAGGATTGCTTCATCATCATGCCCATTGCCGATGCAGATGGATATCCGCAAGGGCATTTCAAGCATGTCTACGACAACATTGTGGCGCCGTCCTGTGTCAATGCGGGCTATCGCGCAGTTCGAGCCGATGAGATCAAAGCAACCAATCTGATCCACCTCGACATTCTTAAAAGACTGATAGAGGCGCCTATCGCAATCTGTGATCTCAGTAGCAGAAATCCAAACGTCCTATTCGAGCTTGGTATACGCCAAGCGTTCGACAGGCCAGTGGTCCTAATTCAAGAAAGTGGTACTCCGAAGATCTTCGACATCGCGCCCCTTCGCTATCTAGAGTACTCGAAGGACATGAAGTACCACGATGTCCTTCGTAGTCAAGGGGAGCTTAAGGACGCCATAGAAGCAACGGTTGCTGCTGATGCGGACACTGGCAACGTCAATTCGATCGTGAAACTATTGGCTCTGAATCAACCAGCGAAGATTCCTGAACTCAAGGGGGGGAAAGGAGAGCTCGCGCTTAGTGTGCTTCAAGCGGAGATTCAGGAACTACGTAAATTGATGGAGTACTCCCTTCATGATCGAGGGCGTGTGTCTCGCCGGGGCTCCATCACGGCGATCGAGTTTGAACGCATCTCCACCAGTTTGGAGAAAATTCAAAGTGCGAAACGGGTTCCCATGCCTGAGCGGGTGGAGCAACTTCATATGTTGATGAGAGAAACAGAGGAGTTGCTGGTTCGATGCGAGGAGAAATCGGATCACATGCACTTTCGGCATCTGATGGAACGAATTCATCGTGCAATCCAAGAAATCGCGTAACACTTCATTCCAACGGATCGCCTACAACGACCGCTAAATTCAATCGTTAGGGCCCATGTCACAGCTCCAGATGCAATTCACGGAAGTCCCGAGCGAGGTCAACACGTCGCGGGCACTCATCTATCTCTGGGAGATTTTTGATTCGGAAGGCATGGTTTGTTGCAGGTATGTCGGCAAAGCGTCGCGCGGCGCGGATAGGCCTCGCACCCAGTACCGCCGTAACGTGAATAACCTTCTGGCCGGCCGGCCATACCGCAAAGGCAAGCCTACCGAATTCCGTGCTATCCACCGACGCATGGCGCAGGCTGTTCAAGCGGGGGAGGTCATGCGGCTGTCTTTCATCTGCAATGTCGACCTAGACGAAAACATCAATGAGATTGAGCGGTTCTGGCAAAACCACTTCGGTACGACAAACGCTACGCGAGCCAGCAATTCGTTCAAGCCGGCACCGCTTCCCGGCGCGGCTTAAGACATTGAGTGTCCGATTTGGATTGCTGTCACTGGTAACTCTTGGCCGAAAGACGTGATTTGCGGGGCGCGCTGCCCTGCCATCTACAATACTGCGTTAAAGCCGTCACTCAACAAGCTGCCGCCGCCACTGCTTATACGTATGCTTGGTGATGCAGGCTGTAGTGCTCGTAACGCCAATACGTTCGGCCATGCGTGTCGACCCACCATCTTCCGTGGACTACGTGGAATCTTACTTGATATGCGAGTTGAAGAAAGGCGTATCGCCAATGATCATCAAATACAGCTCTACTTTACCTATTACGACCGCTTTTGGCGCCTTCACAAGTTGCTTGCTCTGAGGGAGACTTTACGAGAACGCGAACGGCTCAAAGGTGTTCTCCAAGACTCTTACGGCGAAGGCTACTTTGACTACGACACTGTGACATACAAGAATTTGACGAACGGAATTTTGGCGGATGCGATGTCCGAGGTTGTCATGTATTGCGAAGACTATCTCGGTCTCCTGAAGTTCATTCGAGAAAAGCTCTACTTTGTCAAACACACGGTCTCCTATTCAGCAGGCTCTATCGTGAATATCGCGAGTCGTCTTCGACAACTCTCTCGCGAGCAGACTGAGCGCCTCTTCTTCCTGCCACCCATTTCGACTGTAGCAGTTAGCTTAGCTCGCCAAGACGTGGACGCTATGCATTCATCGCTCCAACAGTATTCGGAAGGCGTGAAAAGGCTCATTTCCAAGCACGAGTCCGCCGTTCGATTTTACGAACGGTACCGGGATGCTCACTCCCAATACAAGCACGGTTTGAAGCTTTGCCTGAATGGCTTGGGTGGGAAGCTCAGTGAAGAAGAGCTTCGGCGGCGACGGAGCGAGACTTCTGGTTCAGTTTTTATACTGCAAAACAAAACGTCCATGGGAGCTGCACATGCGGGGAGCGTAATGCTGCCTGACATCTCTGTGGATGTGATTCGACGAAACATTCAAACACTGTTTGACGATCGCAACCTCCTGCATTTAGAGACGCTTTATTCTATCGACATTGATGAACTGATCTCGATCGGAAAAGACATTTGCCAACTTCTAAGCACCCTCGTCAGAAACAGGGTGGCGTTGATCGAAAACAAGGATAGAGATTGGATAGAGGTTTTATTGCCTACCGCCAATTCGGAGCGTATGACGAGTATGCGATACATACTGCCGTTGTGCCCAGGTGACGCTCGCCTAGATATTGAAGAATACCAGATGAAGCTATAGCGGGTGGGTGTTCAACGCATGAATTTATACCTTGCAAAAACGTGTTGGAACGGACTGTGCAGCTTAATTGGACAATCGATGATACGGACGTCCTCTCAGTCAGTCGGGCCTGTCCGTATTTTTGTGGGCGAGGCGTTTTAAAAGTCGTTATCCCCGCGCCGCCGTAAACCGTTCGCCGAACAGGGTAGCAAACTGGTTCATGGCGACTTTCCAGTCGAAGGTCGCTCTGACGGACTTGGCCAGCACGTTGCGTAGCGCCAGCCATAGGAGCTTGATGGCGGCCTCATCCGTTGGGAAGTGGCCTCGCGTTTTGATGATCTTGCGCAGCTGCATGTTCAAGCTCTCGATGGCGTTGGTCGTGTAGATCACGCGCCTGATGTCTGGCGGAAACACGAAGAATGGCGTGACGTTCTCCCAGGCCCGTTGCCAGGCAGCGACGATCGTGGGGTACCTGGTTCCCCAAGGTCCATCGGCGAACGCCTGCAGCGCCTGCTCGGCCGCTTGTGTGCTGGCGGCCGCGTAGATCGGGCGCAGGGCGGCGCCACGGCCTTGCGATCCTTCCAGCCCGCGTAATCCAGGCTGTTGCGGATCAGATGCACGATGCAGGTCTGCACGTTCGTGCGCGGGAAGGCCATGGCGATGGCGTCGGCCAGGCCCTTCAGGCCGTCGACCACGGCGATCAGGATGTCCTGGCACCCTCGGGTCTTGAGTTCATTGAAGACCTTGAGCCAGAACTTGGCCCCCTCGGTCTGCTCGACCCACAAGCCCAGCACGTCGCGCTGGCCGTCGGCCTGCACACCCAGCGCCAGGTACACCGCCTTGTTGCTGACCCCGCCGTCGTCACGGATCTTGACCCGCAGCGCGTCGAAGAATACCACCGGGTACATCGCCTCCAGCGGCCGGTTCTGCCAGGCAATCGTCTCGGCCATGACCTCGTCGGTGATCGAGCTGATGAAGTCCGGCGAGACCTCGGTGCCGTAGCTCTCGGCCAGGAACGCCTGGATCTCGCGCACGCTCATGCCCCGGGCGTACATGGCGATGATCCGGTCATCGAACCCAGTGACGCGTCGTTCGTGCTTGGGGATCAGGATCGGGGCGAAGGAGCCGTCCCGGTCGCGCGGAAGCTCCACGCGCACCGCGCCATGCTCGGTCAGCACCGTCTTGCCGCTGGCGCCGTTGCGCTCGTTGGCCTGGCCTTCGGGCTTGTCCTCGCCTGGCCGATAGTCCAGAGGCAGGTTCATCTCGGCGGCCATCGTGCGCTCGATCACCGCCTTCTGGAACGACAGGAACAGGTCTTGAACCTCGCTGGGCGTCATCGGTCCCTTGACCAGATGATCCAGCAGTTCGATTGGGACTTCAGGCAGCGGCCCACGGGCCGCCGCCTGAGCGGCCGCTGTGCGTCTCTTCTTTATCGGCATATCCATGATCTTTAGTCCTCATGATATGCGTCGCACATAAAATTACGGATAGGCCCGTTTAACGCGTCCGGGTCAGTACATCACGGGAGATCTCGTTATTAATTCTCGTGAAGGTGTCTGCTGACAGAGCGCGTTTTACATGCCGTTGCCACATTGCGGTTTGATCCGGTTCACTGAAAAAAAGCAGTATCCTTGACCGACTTTGGTATGCAATGGGACTCACAAGAAGCCATGAAGCCGTTAGTGAAATATTGTCGGGGAGCAGTTGACGCGCTCAATGCTCAATACAAAATGACCGAGGTCTTGGGTCACGCGGCAACCGCTGGCGCAGCTAGAGAACGCCTAATTCAGGATTTTCTGACTAGTCATCTTCCTGAGATGACTAGTGTGGTGAGCGGCGTCATCGTTGATTCAACCGGCCAGCGCTCGAAACAGCAAGACATTGTGTTGATGTTGAAATCAATGCCAAGACTGGCCTTTGCAAGCGGCCACGATTTAATATTCCAAGAAGGGACCGTCGCGACTTTCGAGATCAAGACTCAAATCACGCCATCTGTATTAGAGGGCATCGCTGATAATATTGAGAGCGTAAAACGTTTGATGCCGTCGACGCACGCGGGCACACAACTGGGGGATCTTGACTGGCCGTACGGCAGGGTTCTTCACGTCGTGTTGACATACGGGGGATCGGGTTTGGATGCCATCGGCGAAAAGCTCAACACTCTGCCCGAGGTGAGCAAGCCAGATGTCTACCTAGATTTGACGAGCGGCATTCTGATAAAGAATGAAGGCTTGCTCTTTTTACAGAGCGGGTCTGAACAGTATCTTCGCTATGAGGATCCCGCTGTAGGCCTTGCGCGCTTTCTTGCGTTACTGTCGAAAGTAACCGGGCGAATGGTAATGAGGGCTATCGACTGGGAGGCGTATATTTCATAGTGAGGCCTTGGCGATCTGGAATTCTAGTTTACGAAGATCTAATCGAGGACAAGCGTCATGAACCAAGTGCGCAGCCGTTAATGGCGCCGCATGAAAGAACCGCGGTAGCTGAGATCATGCACGTCCAGAACATCCGTCAACAAATCGCTTGAGGGGAAGAGGAAATACTAACGGCGTTGCTCCCTCTTCAATTTTCCCACTTTGGCGGCAGAGTCTTGGGGTGGTATCGAGATCGACCAAGCAGACGGCTAGGAAGGTCTGCAGTCGGCCACAAGGAGACATTGTCCTGCGCGTCGCAGGGCCGACCAAAACACACTAATCAGGAATGCCATGAAAAAAACCGTGATCTGGTGCCACAATTGGGCGCTTCTGAAACTTTCACGGTCTCTTTGATCTTTTCGTATCTGTCTTGCAGCAGGCCGTGCAAGCATCAAACGCCATCCTCTTCGCTACTGCGGTATCCCGGGATCCGATGCTGCTTCATCTGAAGCGGTACTGTCCGGCGCAGAACCATTCCGACCTCGCCAAACGTGCGGTGGCACCGGCATGCGATAGTGGCGGCAGGCCATAAGGAGAATTGGGATCAGGTGACTTCGGACGGCGCTTACGCGCTCATCCAGCGGATGCTCTTTAATCACGCGATTCAATAAGTTAAGAACGGCCTCTAGCGAATCGCTAAATGGCAGACTCGGTACCGCTATGCCGTGATCCCGATCACCATCCCAGAAAATCTCGTCCGTTCGTGCGTCAGGAATCCAGATTTGGTGAGTCATGTGCGGAGCATACTCTAACAACGTCCTGCGCAAACGGTCTGCTCGCTCCTGATCTCCTATCATCGCAAGCCAAGCGAGCACGAAGGTATAGAGAATCCCCGCACGCGTATGCTCTTCGAAGTATGCGTCGCTGCTGTCTCTTGGATGGGCGAGGACATCTCGATAATCTGTAGTCGGCGTCGGATAGTGTCGCCGAACTTTTAGTCCGTAGCACAGGCGGTCGGACATGCTACGGATGTAATCAGCGATGTTGGATAAGCGGCCACGCACGTCTGCGAAACGCATTAATAGAGCCAGTTCGATCATGAAATCGTCACGCACGGGGGATGCAAGCACCGGGTTCGCGTTCAGCATCCCAATCGCTATGTTGAGCACCTTGTCCGCTCCTTCACTCATGGCATGCGCAAATGACTCGTCCTCCTCGGCACTCATGGCATCCAACCATAATCCGTGGAGAGATAATCTCCCCAGCGTCTCGAACAGCGCGATATTAACGTCTACCGCATTGCGTGAATTCACAGCCATTGAAAGCGCATAGCGCTTTTCAGCGAACGGCCCAATTTTTTCGACGAGTAGAAGATGCGCGATGATTAAGTGCAGTTTTAACACCTGATCCAAATGAGCGAGTCGCTCCTTTTGAATCACTCCCTTGCGCAGACGGGTAATATCGCAGTGAGGCCAACTTCGTAGCAGCACCAACTCGGATGCTCGATACGCAGCCTCAAGGTTATCGGCATCGCGAGCCCATACAAAGAGTATCCATAGGCATACGTAGGCCTTGCGTAGCTGGCGTGTACGCTCTGACTCGTTGTTCGGTTCAGCGAAAATGACATTTATTAAGCGGCCGAAATGCCTATATGCGACCTCGGGCTGATCAAGCATCGCGAGCGCCTTCTGAAACAGCCCTCGATTTTCACTCTCAATTAGTTCAGCACGCAACATGCCGCTGAGGATCAGATCCGAAATACGATCCCCGTTCCATTCGGCAAAGTGAACGTTGGTTTTCTCGTTCGCCCGACAGTAGCCACTCCACTGGGCACGAATATCCTCGCGCATCTCGCCGCCCATGCAGACACATATAACGATGGGCAGATCTGAGAAATGAGGCGGGATGCGGTTCGGGATGTAGTCATCCAGAATCTCATTCAGCGACGGGCGCACGGCTTGCTGACCGGCATCCCAATGCTCGCGCGTTAAATCGCCAGATTTAATTGTGAATAGAAATAGACTCCGCGCACCATCGCGATCGGGATCAGGGCCGACGGCGGCGACGTCAACACCGGCTTGTCGTGTTCCACGGCGGGGACGGGTTAGTATTTCAAATCCACTCTCAGCCAGAAGATCGGGAAAAATCGCGTCGAGTTCGCCGCGTTCGCGCAGCGACCGCAGATAGTGCATCACGACAAGTTTCATCGCTGTACTCTCCGCTCAAGCCTGAAATGGAGAAGCATATGGTCGAGACCAACCGGGTCAACAACACTGAGTAGAGGTAGCTCGGACGAAACGGAGAACGATTGCATCTCGGTCTGAGTGAGTTGCGTAGTTCCTTCGCCGGTATGAATCGGCGTCAACGAAGATCGGCCATATAGGATGTACTGCTTAGTGATGAGATCATCAAAGATCGATTTCCGCCTCGCCTGCTCCGCGCTCTGTTCCATCTGCTCGTGCCACTGAGCACGCTCCGTCTCGCGCTGCATTTCGCTGGGATGCAGTTCGACCAATCGTTCAATGCCTTCCATCCCATCCTGAAGTGCTGTCTTTCGTGCAAGCAGTTCAGCAATGTCCGGGGTGGTCTCGCCGCCGGCTGCAACGTAGCGCTCAAGGTACTCCTTCAACTTGCCTCCATAACTCACGAGCAAGGGGTCGTACATCAAATCCAGGACTGCATTTTTGATATCTGGAAACCCATAGCGAACTACAGCTAACGGTATGGCAACGGCGGCCAGTGGATCGATGAAGAGCCATCCGATAGCCTTGCGACAGAGAAATAGTTGGTCCGATGGATTCAATGGAAGCGATGATGTGGGGATGGAGAAGGGAGGATTATCGTTGCAGGGGCCGCAAACTTCGCTAGCCAGGCATTGATGGGTATGTGCACTTCCGTTCAGCAGCCAGTACACAACTGCGCCACCCAGCACGTCAGAGCCGGCATTTTGCAGCGCGTGGTAAGTGCTCTGGAACGCGTCGAGCGTGATCCGACCTTTTGAGCGATCGAATAGTTCACTGAGGAGGCAAATCGCTTTTTCAGCATACCCAGCGCTCACGAGCTGGTATCCGGCATGATCCATATGCGATATCGTGCCCGCGCTATCTGGGTCGACATCTGCAGCGGCATCGAGGCACAGGTCCAGGGCATTTTCTGTGAGACCATCTAGGTGCATCCACAACAGGTTCGTTGCCAAGTGGATTGCGAAGGAACTCCTTGTCTTTAGGGCCCTTTCAAGTTGCTCGTCAAAACTGACCGGAGCATGTGCTTTCCGTTGTGCAGCAGCGCGATAACCTGCTTCGAGGGACCGCAGTGCGATATCTTCATCAATGCTAGTCGCTCCTTGAAGCAGGGTGTCGAGCACTTCACTGTAGCGTTCACCTAGCTCCATGGCCCCCAAAGCCGAAAGGGCTGCGAGCTTCGCCTCCCGCTCGTGAGCCTGCGCGAAAATGAGGCCTTCCTCGATATCAGCGTTCATTACAAGAACCGTAAATAGATGGCGCAGAGCCAGGTTATCGCCACTACGCGCTGCTTGGTAGACCTTGGGAGCTCTGACTGGGTTCTTCTTCGTCCATTCCCCAAAAGCGGTACTAGGAGCCCCGGCAGCTAGGTCGTTGCCGCCGATGTCGAGCAGGCGTCCGATGAAAGCAAGGAGGACGTCTTGATCTACGTTCAGATGGGGTATCAGATCACATAAAACATGCTGAACGAGGAAGAAGCGCGGCCCTTCCAACTCCGCCAGCGCCTCGTCGAGATGAAGATCAATCGGTGGTGCGCCAGTAGCGTTCAATATGATCGCCAGCGTCTCGAGCCATGCAGCATAGCCATCATCCCGACGCCGACGCCCATGGTCCGCAACAGTACGAACCAGGCCGCGTGTGCGGAGTTGCGTAGTCAATTCCGTTTCGTCTGGCGATCTGTCCTCTGCTGTCATCGCGTTACCCATTGGATACATAGAGTGAATTGATTGCCTTGCCGGCACTTGTGTTCCTGACCCGCGATTTCTCCCGGCTGCAATGCCACCAGTACGTCGCGGTCACACCGCTCAGGCAAGGGGCGGCGGCTCGAATTTATAGCTACTGGCGATTATTTCAGCCCCGACTATCTTGGTGGGGAAAAACGGTTCGCGTGTATTGTCCGGCTTCATGCGCCGCGGCTCGGATAGTATGCGACCTCGTTCGTACTTCCACTTAATGGTTCACTGGTGTTTCTTTGCCAGTTCTTTATCCCCGCAATCAAATCTGCCTGTCTGAAAAAGGAATACTCCCCGTCAACCGTTTATGCGGACCGGTAGGCGCCTGGACGCAACTTGCGGGAAGCTACATTCTGCGTTCAGGTTTAGAAGCGACTGGGGGCACAGTATCCGTTTCTGATGACGCAGGATCGAGGTCAAAGTAGTCGTAACTCGGCTCCCGTCTCAGCCCTGCTGCAGGAGAGGTGCGGACCAACCGAAGGTTCTCCGCATCATAGGTCATGCCGTCCACCAAGCATGCCTCGGCAATGCGCGGGTTGTAGTCATTCAGCCAAGTGAAGTTTTTCTTCGTCCAAGCAAGTAAGGCCTTTTGAAGCGCCCGGCTGTCCCTGTCGTAATCGCCCTCGCTGACAGTGAGTCCCATTACGTTCAGACAGAAACCGAGAATCTTTGCTCCCTTGAAGTTCGGGAAGCGCCGCATATCTACGATTTCGTCGTAAAGAAGGCGGCGCACTTTGAACTTCACTACTTTGCCCGCAGAACCATCGAGGTGATTGAAGTTGAACAGCTCCCCCCACACCGAGTTGTGCTGAATCGTCCAGCATTCCCACTGTGGCGATTTGACTGCCGAAGCGTGAAAGATCACCTCGAAGATCAAGCTAGCGATGTGATCGTAAAAGGTCTCGCGCGGATGGCCGTGCTTCTCTCTCACACGGATGCGGACATGGTTGGCCCCCCCCTTTTCGTCGAGAATGTTGACGGCGTCTTTGACGAATTCGATGACGACACGAAGACGGCGGAATGAATCGGTATCCCAAACCCTGGTGAGTTCGTTCAAAGTGTAGAGATCAAAGACAGAATTTTCGATGTAGCTCTTAGCGCGATACAGCACGAACGAATGGCCTCCATATCCTTCGTTGACGTAGGTGCGTAACGTCATCAAAGCAACCCTGCAGTAGGCCTCCCACTGCGCGGCGTCCCATTCCCTCTGACCGGATGGATCGGGATCAAGGAGACTCCCGATTGTCTCGACCATCTTATAGTTGGCGAACATCGCGTGACTGAGCGGCTTGTGGTAGCCAATCAGACCAGATTCGTAGCCCTCAGCCTCGTGATAGAGGAAGGAGTCCTTGTTTGCCAGCGCCTCATTGATGATGTTTTTGGCGAAGGTCTCAACCTGGATGCCGTACTTCTTCGTCTCTGCTATTGCTTGGAACACTGCCAGTGCGGTGCCTGGCGACGACTCGACGATTGCGCGACATAATCGCTTGTCAGCGATGAGCAGGAGCAGGTCGTTGGCATATCCCTCCACCTTCGGGGGGCTTTTCTTCTTTTCATCTTCGCTCTCCTGCCGATAGTTCTTCAGTCTGCCCCTGTCCGTGGCGTGGCGGACAAGCGCCCCGGCTGAGGATGCGAGTTCGTCTGCGATGACGGCGAGCTCTGCCGGCGAGCCCTTGAGGATGAATCGATATAGGGTCTGCGCAAAGCGCTCGGCGTTCTGCCTCCCATAAATGGGAGGTCGGATGAATGCGAACCAAGTCCAGATGAGATACGTCAGCAGGAACAGCCCGCCCAAGAGTGCCTGCCATGACGCCGGTGTCAGTAGATTGCCCTTGGGTACGAGCCACTGCTCAGCGCGCCAGAGGTCAGTCAGTAGCGCCAGCACGCCGATGGCAGCAACCACCGAGAATGTGACGCCCAGCAGAGGAATGGGGGCAGTCTGGACTCGAAAACGGTAGCGGACGTCAGCAATAGTCCACGCCAATACCATTAGCGCAAGGCCAGCGAGGAACTCCGAAAACCCGAAGAATTTCTGCCCGCTGCCATCGAGCGGGATGAAGCAAACGCCAACGAAGCACTGCTCAACTGCCACCGGGACCTCCTCCTTGCATTAACGGCCTTGTGCGCTTGGAAATGGCACGCCTAAAGCAAAAGGGCAGCCCAGCGGACTGCCCATATAACCATTCTTTTTAGTGGTGATCGCTAATTTTAACCAGCGGTCAAGTCTCTCTCTCTCGCCATTAGGCCAATGCGAAAACCTTTTATTCTTTGGCGTTAAGTGACGATGAGAGTTAGCCCGGAATATTAACAGCCTTACCCTCAGACGGGCACATTCACCCTAGTGAGCCATCGAGCGCCGCGAGCGGGGATGAGCGCCGACGGTCTACAGGCGACATAGCACTAACAGAAGTGGGTATGGCAGCCATTCAACAGCTTCCCATCCTTGAGCCGTCATAGCGAACCAACATGCCCATTGACCGCTTTGGGTCGAAAGTGCCCATCCAGTGTGACGCCAAGTACCAGTGTCGAAATTGTCCCTCCTGCATCCAACATGCCTCCATGCCCCCATACACTCATGACTATCACCTCGCCGGTGCCGGTTTGGAAGCCGGAAAGCTATAGGCGTAGACAGCCGCAACGCATCGCGGCCTGACTCACCCTACAGGAGGCAGTCCCCATGCTGCACCCCCTAACCCAAAACCCCTGGCAAATCGACTCCGACCGCGAATCCGGCCCCGTCTCCCTTTCCCACCTCCACCAACTAGACCGCACCCGCTACGCCATCCAGACCATCGCCCGCATGGTCGGCAACAGCGCGTCCGAACCCGACGCCACCGGCTCCCCACCTTTGGAGCCCTGGGCAATCACCGCCCTGATGGGCGGCGTCGAAAGCCTATGCGAGCACCTCGGCACCCTGACCGAAGCCATGCTCGACCAGGCCCTGCAACCCGACGGCGAAAGGGAAGCTCCCAATCCCACCCACAACGCTCCCCCTTCGATCCAATAACATCCACGAAAATAATTCCTACATAACCGGGAATTTATATCGTTTTGAGGATCGCCCCGCGAGGCCTTGTAATGCGTGTTCGCTTATTGCCGTTCACGCCTTCAAGAAAATTCCTCGCTATGAATCCCATCGGATACCGCATTCTTCCCCGGCCCGCGCCGGCCGTCGCCGCTGACGTGCTGGCCGGTTTTGCCGCTATCGGCTCGGCCCAGATCAGCGATTGCATGAACCGCCTGTACGGCGTCAGCGGGCTGCGTCCGCTGCACGCCGGCAACCAGCGCACGGTCGGCCTGGCGCTGACCGTGAAGACGCGGCCGGGCGATAACCTGATGATCCACAAGGCGATTTCGCTGGGTGGCGCGGGCGATGTGATCGTGGTCGATGGCGCTGGCGATACCAGCAATGCGCTGGTCGGCGAGTTGATGATGATGGACGCGCAGGGGCGCGGCATCGCCGGGTTCGTGATCGACGGCGCGGTGCGTGACCTGGACGTGTTCGCGCAGGGGCAGTTTGGCTGCTTTGCACGCGCGGTGTCGCACAAGGGGCCGTACAAGGACGGTCCGGGCGAGATCAATGTGCCGGTGTCGGTGGGCGGCCAGGTGGTCAACCCGGGTGATGTGGTGGTCGGCGATGCCGACGGCGTGGTGGTGATTCCCGCCGAGCATGCCGCGGCGGTGTTGGCGCTGGCGACCAAGAAGGAAGCCGACGAGGCGGTGGCCAAGGAGAAGCTGCGCGCCGGCACCTACACCAAGCCCTGGCTGGAGAAGACACTGGCCGAGAAGACGGGAGCCGCGAAGTGAACCACACCCCGACGCAAACCCCGACCCAGCCGCAAACCCAGCCCCCGCAAGCCGCCAGCATCGTCGCCGACCGCATCAAGCGCATCAAGCTGTCGCCCAGCGTGGCGGCGCGCGCGATTATTGCCGAGCTGCGCGAGCAGGGCCGGCGCATTATCGACCTGACGATCGGCGAGCCGGATTTCTCGACGCCGGAACATATCCGCCAGGCGGCCACGGCCGCGATGAACCGGGGCGAGACCAAATATCCGCCGGCCCAGGGCACGGTGGCGCTGCGCAAGGCGGCGCGGACGCATCTGCTGGAAGCGACCGGCATCGATTACCCGGCGGCGCGCATCATTGTCAGCACGGGCGCCAAGCAGGTGATTTTCAACGGGCTGGCGGCGACGCTGAACGAGGGCGACGAGGTGCTGATTCCGGCGCCGTTCTGGGTGTCGTATCCGGACATGGTGCTGGTCAACGGCGGGGTGCCGGTGACGGTGCCGACGACGCCGGCCACGGATTACAAGCTGACGCCGGAGGCGCTGGAGCACGCCATCACGCCGCGCACCAAGTGGCTGATGATGAACGCGCCCAGCAATCCGACGGGCTCGGTCTACACTGCCGACGAGCTGCGCGGGCTGACCGCGGTGCTCGAGCGCCATCCGCATGTCTGGCTGATGACGGACGATATTTATGCGCGGCTGAACTTCACTGACGCGCCGACGGTGCATCCGTTGCAGGTGGCGCCGGCCCTGGCGGCGCGCACGCTGGTGGTCAATGGCGTGTCCAAGGCCTATGCGATGACGGGCTGGCGCATTGGTTACGGCGCCGGGCCGGACGAGCTGATCAAGGCGATGGCGATTCTGCAGTCGCAGAGCACGTCGGGCGCGTCGTCGGTGAGCCAGGCGGCGGCGCTGGAGGCGCTGTCGGGGCCGCAGGACTGCGTGACGGAGTTCGCCCGCGTTTTCCGCGAGCGTCGCGATCTGGCAGTGGCGGAGCTGTCCGGTACGCCAGGGCTGGCGATCGTGGTGCCGCAGGGCGCGTTCTACGTATTTCCGGATTGCTCGGGGCTGCTGGGCAAGCGCACGCCGGCAGGCGATGTGATCCGCAGCGATACCGACCTGACGCATTACCTGCTGCGCGAGGCTGGCGTGGCGGTGATCGACGGCCATGCCTATGGCGCGCCGGGCACGTTCCGGCTGTCGTTCGCGGCGTCGCTGGACGATATCCGGCAGGGCTGCGCGGGCATCCGCGAGGCCTGCGCCAAGCTCGTCTAGTTGTTCCCGGGCCCGCCGACGAGCGGGCCGGTTCCGTTTTTCTGTTCAAACCACAACACAAGGGGAATCACCATGAAACGCCATTCACTTATCGCCGCCTGCCTGGGTCTGGCCGCGTTGTCGCTGGGCGCTGGCGCGCGCGCCGACCAGGTCGCGGACATCAAGGCCCGCGGCGAATTGATCTGCGGCACGCTGGGCACGTCGCAGCCGTTCAGTTTCCAGGACGCGGCGACGCGCCAGTTGGTGGGCTATGACGTGGACGTGTGCAAGCTGGTGGCCGACAAGCTGGGCGTGAAGATCAGCTACAAGCTGCTGTCGGTGGCGGCGCGCGTGCCGGAGCTGAACGAGGGGCGCGTCGATATTCTGGCGGCGAACCTGGGCTATTCGCCGGACCGCGCCCAGCAGATCGCTTTCAGCCACGCGTACTACGTCAGCCCGCAGAAGCTGCTGGTGCGCAAGGATTCGGGGCTGGACACGATCGAGTCGCTGAACGGCCGCCGCGTCGGCGCGACCAAGGGTTCCAGTTCGGAGCGCGAGATCAAGCGCATTCTCGATAAGTCGCAGGTGATCGGCTACGGCGACAGCTCGGCCACGTATCTGGCCCTGCAGCAGAAGAAGGTGGACGCGCAGTTCGCGTCCGAGCTGGTGCTGGTGCGCCTGGTGCTGCAAAGCCCGCCGACGGCGCCGGTCAGCGTGATCGCCAAGTCGGTGTTCGACGAGCCGTGGGGCCTGGGCGTGCGCAAGTCGGAGCCGGGCATGCTGAATGTGGTGAACCAGGCGCTGGATGAGGCGGAAAGCTCGGGCGTGGCCGCGCAGTTGTTCGATAAGTGGTTCGGCGCGCAGACGCCGTACAAGCTCGAGCGCGGTTTCAAGATCGGCCCCATCGCGGGCTGAACGCCGGTACCGCGCAATGAGCCTACTTGACGCTTCGCAATACCAGCTGCTGGCCAGCGGCATGGTGGTGACGCTGCAGCTGTTCCTGGTGTCCTGGGTGATGGCGTTCACGATCGCGGTGACGTTGGTCGTGGTGCGCGCCACCAACCTGGCGCCGTGCCGCTGGCTGGTCGACGCCTATGTGGAATACCACCGCAACGTGCCGCTGCTGGTGCAGGTGCTGTTCTGGTACTTCGGCATGCCCGAGCTGCTGCCGGAGGGTTTCCGGATGTGGCTGTACCAGCACAACGCCGAGATGTCGCTGGCGGCGATCGCGCTGGCGCTGGGTTCGGCCGCCTATATCGCCGAGGACATCCGCAGCGGGCTGCGCGCCATTCCCGGCACGCAGTTCGAGGCGGCGCGGGCGCTGGGCGCCAGCTACCTGCAATGCATGCGCTTCGTGATCGTGCCGCAGGCGGTGCGGATTTCCATTCCGCCGCTGGTGGGCCGCGCCTTGCTGCTGTTCAAGAACACCAGCGTGGCCATGGCCATCGGCGTGATGGAGCTGACCTACCAGGCGCGCGAGATCGAGAACGAGACCTACCGCACCTTCGCCACGTTTGGCGCGGCGACCCTCATGTACCTGCTGGGATCCTTCCTCATCATGCTGATCGGCTCGCGCATCTATGCGCGCTACCGCCTGAACCGGGGAGGCCACGGTGCTTGATCTCCTGTCGCAATACTGGCCGACGCTGCTGGTCGGCCAATACCCCAATGGGCCGCTCGGCGGCCTGGCGCTGACGCTGATCCTGGCGTTGTGCGGCCTGGCGCTGTCGCTGCCGCTGGCGCTGGCCATCGCGCTGGCGCGGGTCAGTCCGTTTGGCTGGCTGCGCGTGGCCAGCAAGACGCTGGTGAACGTGGTGCGCGGCATGCCGCTGCTGATGCTGATCTTCTGGGCCTATTTCGTCATTCCGAAGCTGACGGGGCAGGTGATCAGCGGCTTCTGGACGCTGATCGCGGCGCTGGTGGTGTACGAGAGCGCCTATCTGTCGGAGGTGATCCGCTCGGGCATCGAGGCGGTGCCGCGCGGCCAGATCGAGGCGTCGCGCTCGCTGGGCGTGGGCTACTGGACCACGATGCGCCGGGTGGTGCTGCCGCAGGCGCTGTTCAACGTGCTGCCCAGCATGACCAGCCAGTTCGTCTCCACCATCAAGGAGACCTCGCTGGGGTATGTGATCAGCGTGAACGAACTGACGTTTGCCGCCAACCAGGTCAACAACCTGGTGCTGACCAAGCCGCTGCAGGTGTTCGGCATCCTGGCCATCATCTATTTCCTGGTGTGCTTCAGCCTGAGCCGCGGCCTGTCCTGGCTGGACCTGCGCATCCGCCGCCAGCGCGCCATGGCCTAGGGCCCGTGCGAGGCCCCTTTTAGCGAGAACAGGCCCTGAGCCGGCGCTTATCGGAATTCATCATGATCAAGCTTGAGAAAGTCAACAAATGGTATGGCGCGCATCACGTCCTGAAGGACGTGGACCTGTCGGTCGCGCGCGGCGAGGTGCTGGTGGTGTGCGGGCCGTCGGGCTCGGGCAAGTCCACCATGATCCGCACCATCAACCGCCTGGAACCCATCGAGAAGGGCCGCATCCTGATCGACGACACCGACATCTACGGCAAGGGCGTCAACCTGAACGCGCTGCGCCAGAAGATCGGTTTCGTGTTCCAGCAGTTCAACCTGTTTCCGCACATGAGCGTGCTGGACAACGTGGTGTTCGCGCCGGTCAACATCCGCAAGCAGCCGCGCAAGCAGGCCACCGAACTGGCGCGCCAGCTGCTGGCGCGGGTGGGGCTGGAGCACAAGATCGACGCCTATCCCGGCTCGCTGTCGGGCGGCCAGCAGCAGCGCGTGGCGATCGCCCGCGCGCTGGCGCTGCAGCCGCCGGTGATGCTGTTCGACGAGCCCACCAGCGCGCTCGACCCCGAGATGGTGGGCGAGGTGCTGCAGGTGATGAAGGGCCTGGCCAAGGACGGCATGACCATGGTCTGCGTGACGCATGAAATGGGTTTCGCGCGGGACGTGTGCGACCGGGTGGTGTTCATGGATGCGGGCGAGATCCTGGAGGTGGATACGCCGGAGCGCTTCTTCAGCGCGCCGAGGCATCCGCGGGCGCAGCGGTTTCTGGCGGATATCTTGCATCCGCGCGGGTAAGGACCCATGCCGGGCGTGGCGGGATACCCGCTGCGCTCGGCAGGGAACGACTGAGTGGGCATGCGGTGGCATTGACCCGGACGCGTCGGCGCCGGCGAGGGCGGATCGGCGCCGACCGGCCCGGTTCGGCTGCCCGACGTTTCGGCCGCGGACCGGGCGGCGCGCAGCCGCGCTCCTGTCGACGATAATGTGAGGGTTCTTCATGCATTTCACGTCCACCGCCGCGATGTACACCCTCAAACAGTTGGAGGCGTTCTACTGGAGCTCGCAACTGGGCAGCTTCAGCGCGTCCTCGCGCAAGCTGCACACCACCCAGTCGGCGGTCGCCAAGCGGGTGGGGGAACTCGAAGCCTTCGCCGGCGCGCCGCTGTTCGAGCGCCGCGCCAAGAAGCTGGTGCTGACGGCCCAGGGCCGCAAGCTGTTCGAACTGGCGCGCGAGATGCTGGACCTGAACAGCCGCATCGTGCAGAACATGGCCGATCCGGCCAGTTTCGAGGGCGTGGTGCGGCTGGGCGTGACCGAACTGGTCGGCATGACCTGGCTGGCGCGGCTGGTCAGCCAGATCAGCCTGCGCTATCCCAAGGTGCAGCTGATGCCCGAGATCGATGGCGGCATCACGCTGTATGAGCGGCTGGAGCAGGACCAGCTGGACCTGGCCATCATGCCGGGACCGTTCTGGAGCTACCAGTACGACTGCATCCACCTGGGCGCGGTGACCAACGTCTGGATGGCCAGCCCGTCGCTGGACATCGATTTCTCCGCAAGGCTGGCGCCGCAGGACCTGGCGCCGTACCCGGTGATTTCACAGCCGACCAATTCGGCGCTGTCGCATCTGTACGATGCCTGGTTCGCCGAGCAGGGCCTGTCGGTCAAGCGGGTGCTGACCTGCAACAGCCTGGGCATGATGGCGCAGTTGACGATGCTGGGGCTGGGCATCAGCTATCTGCCGGGGGCGTATTTCGCGCCGCTGGTCGAGCGCGGGGCGCTGTGCCAGCTGGATGTCCAGCCGGATCTGCCGACGATCAACTACTACGCGGTGCACAAGAAGAGCATCGTCAATCCGGTGGTGTCACGGGTGATCGATATCGCGCGGGAGGAATGCGCGTTCGAGGTGGCGGGGGCGTTTCTGCCGCAT
>NZ_QHHO01000002.1:0-74807 GCF_003184165.1 Achromobacter sp. RW408 | reverse complement strand
CCCGCCGCCGCCACCGCCACCGCCATTGGCCGAGACCAGGTCACTGATAGCCGTCAGGCCGCCGGCAGTGCCAGCGGCGCCGACGTGTCCGCTGAAAGTCGTTCCGCCGATCCCCCCAGCACCCACCGTGCAGGTCAACGTGGGGATTGCCGGTAAAACAATTTCGCCGGTCTTGTACTCGCCCGCGCCTCCACCGCCACCGCCGCCGCCCGAGATGTCGGGATTGGTAGCCGATTGGCCACCGGCCCCCGTGGCCGCTGCACCACCACCACCGCCAGCGCCAACAATGCGATACCGGGCGCGCTTTCCCCGCCACTCCGGAGGCAACGGGACGTTGGTAATGCCGGGGGTTGTCACAACAATCTGTGACGGTGCGCGCGTAGCCATGACATCGGTCAGGACCCGCGACCAGGTCGACCAGATGTCGGCGCTACGCGCCCGGGTCCAGATTCCGCCGTCCAGGGACATAAACGTCTGCGCGGCATGGCCAACAAGCGGGTCGTTGCTCGCGTAGACAACCAGGAAGCCAGCCAGCGCGGCGGGGTAGTTGGAGCCAGTGCCAGCGCCAGCGGCCGACAGTTGGAGCCACAACCCCGATTTGGTGTAGGTATTGAGATTCGCGCCGTTGGGCAGCAGACCGGAAAAAGTAAACGCGGCTTTGCCGATCATGTTGAGGATGGCTTGCGCGATCTGGCCATCGTCGGCAGGATTCACTTCCAGGCCGCCGGCTTGCACAACGCCTTTCAGCTCGCGCAGCCACGAATTCATGAGTAGCGCGGTCAACATGCTGCCCGGCTTACCGGTAACAGGGTTACCCGGCTGGAACTCGCCAGATTCAGTTTCGGGGATTCTCACAAGGTTTGCTCCTGATAGTCGAACAAGACCACGGTGTGGGCCGGTTTGAGGTCTTGGAAGTAGCTTTCAATCACCGCATCACTGAATGACAGCAACAGTTCATCCACCGATGACATATCGAGATAGAACGGAAATGCTCGGACCTGGCCGCCCTTGACGAAGACTTGCCACACCCAGACAACGTCTTGCTCGTACAGGATGTCCCGATCCAGTCGGCTGTAATCCAGATAGAACGGCTCGAACTCGGTTATCTCGATCTGATAACCCAAGCGCTCGGCCAAGCGCTTGAAATACGGTATGGACAGCCCGCCCAGCTCCTGTAGCTTGGCCAAGACGGCCTCCAGGCGCTGCTGCCGATTGGCCCCCTCGGCGGCAGTCAATCCGCATACGCGCTCCCAATCAGGGAGAGTATCCACGGCGCCGAACGGCGTTACGCTGTCCAGGACGCGGCCGGCGCTCTGCTGCGCACGGTCCAGAGTGTCGCCCTCGGCGCTCAATTCAGCGGCAAGCGCGACACCGTGAAAGTCATAGCTGCGCGGAGGTAGCAGGCGAGCTAGCAGTTGCCGATGCTTCATTACATCGGCTCCACTACGACGGTGCCAAGGCGCAGCCATTCGATCACATCGGCATCAACCACCGGTATGACGTTGCTGGCCGGCGACGTGATGGAGCGATCCACCACGCCCGCGACATTGGACACAAGCGCCTCGGCCTGGCTGCGCACCCATTTAGCACCTGGCGCAATGTTGGAAAACTGAGATACGAAAGCGCGCTGTATGGCGGCTTTCGCCTGTTCCAAGCTGATGTCGCTCAACGACGCGCGCACGACCTGGTCGACCTGCCGCAGCGTCGGGGCGACCACCAAGCAGCTCTTTGCCGTAACTGGCCGAACGTCGTCAATGTAGGCACGCACCCGGTCAATGGTGTCCTGCGATGGCAAGCCGTCGCCGGAAACGATGGCCACGTCCACAGTACCGAGGCCTCGCCGCAGTGGGTAGACGAAGGCATCAGATACGCCCTCGACTTCCATGGCCCAGCGCCGGTAGTCATGCCGATTGCCGCCGGCCGGTGGTCGGCGGATCAGCTCCAGCAAGCGGGCCAGCAATTCGGTATCGGTTTCCTGCTCGACCCCGCCTCGCATTGATTGAAGGGTCGCGGCTGTGTCCAGTCCGGACGGAGCGACTTGAATGGTGACGGCCGTATTGTCCACCGCGTTCCCTGTTTCGCCTGCTGTCACGGCTTCCGCCGCAAATAATCCGGTCCCCGCTTCAGGCATGTTGGCATCGGCGATGATGCGATACATCACGCCGTCGCCGCGCTTGGCTTGTAAGCCTTCGGGAACGAGCGTTCCGGCCTGGCCCTTGATGCGCAGAAAGCCACGAGCTGGGACAGCATGCTTGAGACTGAGTCCGCGAACGGCCGCATGCATGTACAGATACTCCCGGTCTGCGGTGTCAGGGAATATCTGGCGCACCATCCAAGACTGATGCTGGTACAAGCCTTCCACGGTGCTGGCCACCGAGGTGGCACGCACGAAAAAATCACTGTCAGGCGTAACGTCAGCGTCCGGCCGATAGTTCTTGATGTCACGCAGCAGGTTGCCGCGAATCTGTGCAAAGGCGGGAACGAGAAATGGCATCAGGCAACCTTCACCGGGTGTTTGAATTGCTGCTCTTGGCCGGTTTCATCAACCACCGATACCAACAGGTCGCACCAGCCCACGCGCGCTTGCGTGGCGGTGACGGTGACGCTACGCGCCCGGACTTCCTTGACCAAGGTGGCAAGGGCTTGCTCCGCGTATTGTTTGGCTAGAAGGCGCACGCGCGCCAGGTCCAATTCCCTTTCCAGCTCATGTAGACGCGACCCTAGAGTGGGATCGGCCCACCAGCCACCAAGCGGCGTCATCAGCCGCAAATAAACGGCATTGGCGAGCGTCGTGATGCGCTCGCCGCTGTAGTCTCCGGTGCTGGGGTCGATTCGCGGGTCCATGCGTGCATTGTGGCTAGAGCCGCGCTAGAGAATCAGGTGAAGGACTTCAGTAGGTCAACGGATCGGCGCGTCAGTCTCGCCGCCCAGCGAGTCCTTGTGATGGTGACCAACCTGGCTGACGCCTCCGGCGATGACATCCTCTGTGACGCGAACCGTTCCGGAAATCTGTGCAGCAGACCCGCCGCCATTCTCGTTGGACAGCGCCAAGCCGCCCTTGCCAGTGACAAGTCCGTCGATCTGTGCCTGATTCGTCATGGCGACCAAAGGGGTATCCAGCGTTGCACCATCGGTGGCCACAACGCGCCAGGTCTTGCAGCGCATGACGTAGTCATCGCACTCGACTTCAATGAGACGGCCATTTTTCAGATGGATGTAATGGCCCTCCTGATGCACCACGGACACCTCGCCCGTGGCCAGGTCGATGCCGACCGCTGCGTGCTCGGTGGCCACGATCATGGAATGCGATGTGGCACCGCCCAGCGGCACCACCACGCCCATGGTTCCACTAGGAGGCACAGACTGGAAGCCGTAATACTGAAACTGTTCAGCATCACGCACCGGCTCGCCTGCCAATCCCTCGCCTGTGACCTTCTTGACCCCTTTGCCCGTGGTGACGCTGGCAATCACCATCCGAAAAGGCTTGCGAATGGAGTTCATGAATCGCCGGATGCGTTCGTCGATGATGTTGATCATGGGCGGGTCCCTAACTCCTGCGGGCTATAGGCCCGCGTTTCCATCTTGCGCTTCTTAGGCGGCACGACTACCGGTATCCAAACCTTGTCCTCTTTGAGGATCAGCGTTGTCGTGGTCGCCGTGCCGCTGCCGCCTCGGAACTGCCGCGCCATGACGAAAAGGACGCCGTTAAATCCCCGTCGCTCATCTTCCAGATGCACACGCTGGCCAGGCGCCCACAACTCGCCGCTGCTCGTTCGATGGCCTCGCACCTCGGCCTGGTAGGTCAGGCCGTCGAGGCGGCCGTCTGCCAGCGCTTTGTGGGCGCGCTGGGACAGGGACTCGCCGCTGATGGCATCGCCGGCCGTCAGAATCTTCGGCCGGTACACTTTGACTGCTGGGTCCTGGACAACGGTTCGCATCGCGTTTCGACCGTCAGCCGCATCGGTGCCATGCGCCTGGCCAAGAATGGTGATCTCCGAATACCGACGCGCGATAGAGGCCGTGCGCCGCAACCGGCTGACGTTGTTTCCCTTCCCGTCGCGCCGTAAAACCAGGCTGGCCACCGGCGGCGCGTCGTAGTCCGGCCCGCCTACAACCAGCGTGCCGTCAGGAGCAAACCAAGGCCATAGGCCGTTCGCCTGTGCGGCCTTCTCCAGCGCGTCCCATGCAGTGTCCCCGGGTTCGATGTTGACCTTCTCCGAAACGCTGTTGCCGCGTGGGTCGATGCGCACCTTCGATATGCCCAGAGGATTGACGACCGACTTGACGATTTGATCTAGCGAAACTTCCTTGGCGGCAAAGATCGGTGCGCTGCAATCAACGAGAATGCTCGCACCGTCTCGGCCCGACATGGAAAGCGTTGCGGTACTTCCGCCCACATCATCATCTACGTCGTCAACTGACCCCGTCATGGCCACATCCGACCCCACCCGTACCACGACGCGAGCGCCTGGCTCGACCTCGGCCGGCAATTCCCCATCGGGCAAACCGAGCTGGACACTCCAAGCCGCGGCCGGGCGGGTCATGTCGGACTCAACTGAGTATCGCGTCCACTTGTCATGGACGCGACCACCGATCAAGAGCGAAACTTGCTCAATGTCCCGCGATCGGTCGCGGCTCGTATCGTCCATGCTATTGCGAGTAGCCATTGATCGTGGTTCCTGCGGCGATATCGTTGGGGTTGCGCACAGCGGGATTCAGCCTTACCAGCTCGTCGGCGCGCCGATAGTCGCCATACCATTGGTGAGCCAGCAAATGCAGATTGGTCGGCGCATTCACGACACGCTGCCGTAGGGGTGGCCGGGCTTCGATAATGACCACAGCGGCTTCCTGGATGGCCAGCGCTGCGTCCTTGAGAGGCTCGGTGATGAGGCGAGCTTCCTCCACCGGATACAGGTCCCGATTCGCGTCAATGGCGTCCTGCACCACTTCACGAACGTCCGAGACGATGACCTCGATATCGGCCGGCGAAAGCGTGGGCGTCTTGGCCTCATCGGTCAGGATGTCCGATGCAGTGTCGACCAGCTCGGCGGCCGTGACCACCTTCACCACCGCGACAATTGGCTGTTGATCCTCCTGCAGGATGGCAATAGGCACTTGCGATTGCTGTGCGCCAACCTGGCCGGCTTGCGTCGGGCGGAATGACGTAGGGGTTTCGCCCTTGGCCGACGAGACCGGAAGCCGGATCACATCGTCAAAGACGCCTTTCAGGCCATTCCAGTCGGACATGCGGCTGGACCGGCCGAAGCTGCGCAGGTCGACCAGGCCGCGCAGGCCATCGGCCAGGCTGGACGTGAACGTACGCGGGAACTCGACCAGGTCGGTGACCGCACCCACGCCATTGGTCACGCTGCGTATGGCGCTAAGTGTGCGATCCATGGTCGACCGAATCGAATTCAGACGATCCGTGACGCCCTTCAAACTCGTCAGCGCTTTTAGCCGCTTGGCGAAGGACTCCACGCCGCTGGCCAAGCCATCCTCTTTGAGCTGTCGGCTTGCCGCCGCCTTCTGTTCGGGCAATTGACGAGTGAACAGCGGACTGCTGGGCGTGCTATGGACAAAGCGCAGGTCTACGGTACAAGCGTCGGGGGTGTCCGCGTCATGGCCCACGCGCCACGCTTCGAGCTGGGCGAGCGGTATTGAGCCGAAGATGGGATGGATCAGTTCGCCCGGCCCGGGCTGCTCCAAGACCTCTAGGAACTTCTGATAGCGTTGCTCATAGTCATCCCCCCAAAACACCGCAGTCAATTCCGACGTGACGGCGGTACGCCCGAGGTCCTCGGTGTCCTCGCCATTGACGTAAGGGTATTGGTGCCGTTGTACGTCGCGCTGCGCTTCGTCCTGAATGCGCGCGCAGTCGAACTTCACGCCCTTGAAGGACGCATCAAGCAGGGTATCTTGCCAGGCCATCAGTTCCTCCGCGCATCGCGTGCGTTGTGCTCGTTAACGCTGGCGGCTATCTCCCGGCCGTCCAGCTCCAGCGTGACCTTGGGCGGCGGTGCCGCCCGGTACGCATTGATCATTGCCTGTTGCAGGGCTGCGGGGTCTACCCCTCCGGTGGACAGGCTCGGCGCCCTTGCTGTCTCGGGCCGAGCCTCACCGGGGCCAAACCAGGCTTGTCCCAGCTTCTCGCCGGTAAAGTCACCAAGCAGGCTGCCGAGAATGCCGCCGCCGATAGCGCCTGCCGCGATGCCATAGGGACCCAAGAATGAAAGGGCCTGGCCACCGGCATAGGCGCCGCCGATCCCGCCGCCAGTTCGCCCGCCGATCCGCGTATAGGCGGCGTTCTTCTCCGCATCGGATAGGTCGCTGCCGGCCACTTGCAGCGCGTCATAGCCACCGAGGCCAATCGAGGCAAGCGGCGCGGACCGTGCCAGTACACCCGAACCCAGAAAGCGGGTTGGAGCCAGCACACCGACGGCGCGGCCAGCGACGTTTGCGGCACCGCTTGCAGCGCCGGCAGCGGCTGCGCCCACGCCCACACCTGCGCCACCGCCGGTTAGCATCTTGACGCCTGCGAACGCGACCGCAGCCCCCGTCATGACCTTGATGCCGTCGGTCGCACCCGTTAATGCCGTGGTCAGACCTGGATACTTGTCCGCGTAATCGGTGATCTTCTTGGCCAGGTCGCCCATCAGCTCCGTGACGGGCTCCAAGGCCCGCTGGCGTGCGTCGGCGATGGCCTGGTTCGCCTGATTCACCTTCTCGCCGGCCGTAGCCTTCATGACCGCGCTGCTTGTCTCAAGCGCGCCGACCCCCACGCCTGCGTACTCACTACGCAAGCCCTTCACCGATGCGCGTTGGCTCATATATCCCGACAACGCCATCAGGGATTCGCGGCCGATGCCCACGTCGCGGAATACCGACGATTCCAGCAGCGTGGCCATCTGCTCACGGTCGGCCTGGCCGCCGCCTTGCTCAAGGCGGCCTTTGAGTTGCTTGTACGTCTTGTTGTTGGCCATCGACTTGTCGACCATGGCCGTGAACGTCTCCAGCGGGCTAACGTCTTGCAGCGCGCCCTTGCCCAGAGTGCCGGCCAAGTCCACCCCCTTGCCACCGATGGATAGCTTCTTGGCCACCGCTTCGGAAACCGAAGGTTGCCGGAGCGTGTTCATCAGCGCCATGAAGGATTGGGCCGACTCCTGCGGCATGTTCGTGCCGGCCGTGATGGCCTGCATGTCCGCCAGGGCCATTTCCAGGCCCTTCATACCGGAGATGCCATAGTTGTCGCGTTGGGATGCCAGCAACTTTGGCAGGCTAGCAATCATGTTCTCAATGCCATAGCCGCCCGTCTCGCCGGCATGCAGCATCTTGCCCAGCGCTGCGGGCATGTCGGCCACCGAAATGTTGTTGGCCTTGAGCGCGCCAACCAGCGGTACGATGTCACGCGACTTACGGCCGGCCGCAAGGCCGGTCTGCTGAACGGTGGGCAGCATCGCAAATGATTCATCACGCGAAAGCCCGCTGCTGCCGAGCAATTCGCTCAAGGCATCTGCGGCTTCTTCCCGCGTGCCGCCGAGCTTAACGGCGGTGGCAATCTGATGCCTGATGTCTCGTTGGCCGTCCCGTCTCCCTTCAGTTCCTTCCGAGGCATAGGCCGTATTTGAGATTGCAGCCACCTGCTGCTCAAACGCCATGGTTTCGGACAAGGGGCGCTTGGCGATGGCAGCACCCGCCAAGATGCCGCCGCCGATTGCTGCAAGTCCCTTTCCCCATTCGCTCGGTGTTTGCAGATGGCGCATCTCGCGCTGGAGCATCTTGACTTTGCGTTGGGCGGCTTCCGCAGCCCTGGCCAACTCCAGGCCGGAAACGCGGCCGGATTGCTCCAAGCGTCGGTATGCGATGGCGGTTTGGATAATCTCCCGCTGCAATGACTTCTCGGAGCGAATGCCCAACTGCGCCCGCGCTTTGTGCAGCTTGTCCGCATCGCGCAGCATTGCCGATGAGGCAGAGCGCGATGCGGCCATTTGCTGCTGGGCCAGTTGAACGCTGGCGCGGCGGCTGTGATCGTAGTAGCGCGCATTGGCCGCGCCGACTGCTGCGGCATCGCGCTGTTCCTGGCGGGCGGCCTCGTGCTTTTTCTGCGCAACGACGGATACCGCCGTGCCTACCGCTGCGGCGTCCTGGCGCTCTTGCCTTGCGGCCTCATGCTTCTTCTGCGCAACAGCGGATACAGCCTGAGCGGCCTCACGGCTGCCCCGGTCGCTGACGACGATCTCAAGGGCAACCTTCATGTTGGTATTGGACACGGTGGACCTCTTGCTACGTGGTCTGCGACGACGACCTGGCGGCGTGCTTCGGTCTGCCCCGCTTCTTGGGTTTGATACGCCGCTGGCTGACGATGCGGCGGGTGGTCGAATTGTCGGAATCCCTGGCCGTTCCGTTCAGTTCGGCCAGGGATTCCAGGTAGCCTTGCACCTGTTCAAAGGTCAGGCTACGGACGCGGTCCTCTGAGATGCCGTGCTTTCCGAGGACAAGGACGAGTTTTCGGAAGGTTCGCAGGCGACGTTCGGCAACAGCAGCTTTTTTTTTGCCTCGCTCATCTCCGCATAGATCACGTCCAGGTCCGTGGGGACCATCGTGGCCAGCAGCTCAAAGGTGATGTCATCCTCGGGGATGTCACCCAGGCGCTGCATGCACGCGGCGAACATGGCCAGGTCGAGGCGCGCGACCGATGCGTCCGGGTGGGCCTCCAGCGCGTCGATGTTGTCGCCCATGGTCGGCAAGCGCAGGGCGAAGTTGTAGTGCCGGCGGCCTTGGTACGGCACGCCGTAGACCAGCGTGCCGGTGGCCAGGACTTCCTTGTCCGGTTGCGTGACAGCACTCGTCTGCGCTTGATGGTTGGCGTTGGTCATTCATCCACCTTCTTGACGGCGAACATGGTGAGGGTACGGCGCGCTTCGTTGTCGACGGTGTATTGCTTGCCGACTTCGGACGTGCAGCAGTCCAGGTAGGTTTCGCGCTTACCGCCGGGCGAGGACGGAAACACCGTGATGGTTGCGCCGAAGATTTCGGCCCACTTGATGTCATCGTCAAAGGGAATCGGCACGGTGACGCGCAGGGAGTATTCCTTGATGCCCTTGGCCACACCGCCAATGTTGCGGCTGCGGTTCATCACCTTGACCGGCTTCATGCCCGTGCTTTCGGTCACGTCGATGTCGATGACTTCGACCTCTTTACCGTCCAGCTCCATGATGATGGCGCCGACGTATTCCTTGATTGCCATGGATGGCTCCTTTCAGGGTCCGAGGACCCGTTAAACGTACAGGTCGATGCGACCGGCAAAGACGTGCATGCCGTGAACGATGGGCGCGGGAATCGCCGCCACGCACATGCCCTTGTTTTGCTGGTGCTTCTGCACCACCAGGCGGTCCTTGTAGGTGTCGATGAGTTGCAGGATTTCCAGGTCCTCGCATTGGTACATGATTTCCAGCAGTACGGTGCGGACCTTGGGCGGCGTCTTTTCCGACAGCAGCTCGCGCGGGAAGCGCAGCGCCACGGCCTGGCGGCACGCCTTGCGGAAGTAGTGCAACGTGCGAAACACCGTGATGTCCAAGCAGGAGTCATCCTTGATGTTCTGTGCGTCGACCAGGTACGTGGAGATGGCGCGCACGATCTGCACGCGGTTGCCAGGGCCGACCACCAAGGGCGTCACGCCATTGAACAGGGCGTTCTCCTGTTCCTTGCGGCCCGGGTAATCCTCCTGGTCGATGATGTCCAGGCCCTTGATCTCCAGGTAGTTCAAGGGACGTGCCGGGTGTTCCTCGCTGGCCATGACGGCGGCATAGCCTGCGGCGATCTCGCCCGAACTACGCTTGGACTTGTTGTACCAGGCGAACGAAATGATTTGCGAGTTGACGACGCTGGCCACCGTGCTGGCGGCTGCCAGCGTGCCAGGAAAGCCTGCCACGCCGATGGCATCGCGCTGTTCCAGCGGACTACCCAGGTCCTCCAGGTGGTCGCGGAAGGCCAGCAGCGCGTCCTGGGTAGCGAACGGGCACACGCGGATTTCATACGACGACCCGAACGCGGCAGCGTACGCCGGGCGCAGGTCGGGATCGCCCATGCCGCCCGCCAGTTGCGTCTTGACCGTGTTGGTCGCGCCCGTGGAGTAACGGACTACGGCCGCGATCTTGATCTGGTTGCCGGACTCGCCCTTGTGCTTGGCCGTCACCTTGATCTTGCCATCGGCGGCGGTGGCCGTTACGGGCAAGGCGACCTGGTCATTGACCGCTGCGGCGACGGCGGTGGCCATCTCGGTGGCGGTCATACCCGTCTCCAGCGCCACGTCGACTGCCTCCGCTCCGACTTGAAACGTCAGGATGCCGCGCCCGGTGGCCGGTGCGGTGATTTCGACCTCGGCATCGGCGGCCTGGCCGGCAATGGCATCGTCCACCGTGATGAATGCGATTTGAGCATTCGGGTTCGCTTCGATGGCGCTGATGGCCATGCGATGCGCCATGGAACCGTTGCCGAAATAGACGGCGGCGTCCTTGTCGCTGAAAACGTCGACCACCTTGAGCGCCGGCACCATGCCGGTCGACAGGCGCTGCGCGTAGATCAGGATGCGCTGCTCGTTCGTCGGCAGGGACTGGCGGGCCAGCTTGGTGTTGAACTCGAAATAGACGCCCGGCTTGCGCGTGCTGACGGGAATCTGGTCCAGGTAGATGACATCAGCCATGTCAGGCTCCTTTCTTGGCGGTACGGGCGGCCGGGGCGTCGGCGGGCGGCGCTTGCTCGCCGGCTGGCGCGGGGTTGATCTCGACCAGGTCGCCGTCAGCCAGGCGGCGCAGGTAATAGGCCGTTTTTTCCACCGGCGTTTCCTTGTCGTCGGTGATGTACTTGCGTCCGTTGTCCTCACGCGGTACGCGCAGGCCAGGGGCGGCTTTGACATTGATGGTGGTCATCGTCATTCCTCGTTGAAAGACACCACATCGGTGGCATCAGGTGGGTCGGTATCGCTGCGACCGTCCAGTCGATAGTCCAACTGGATGGCGGAAAGCCACGGGTAGGGCGTGTCGGTCTTGCCGCCCGCCTCGGGAAAGATCAGGTCCGGGTCTTTCGCTTGCGGGTCGTCGACCTGGCCAGGGTCGGGGCTTGGCCAGCGCCCGTTCTCCAGGACCTGTTCAACCCACTTCACGTCAAACTCGATGGCATAGACCGAGCTGGCGTCGCTCTTGGCGCGACCGTTAAAGATCGGCCGTACCGCGCCAGGCTCCATCTGGCCAACATCGTCCAGGCCGAAGTCCTGGCCAGTCAGAAGCCGGCGCACGGCATAGATCAACTGATTGGTGCCGACCTCGCCACGGGCGCCGCTGCGTGCGGCCGATTCAGAGCGCACCGAGCGCTGGCCGACCATGACCGTAAAGCGGCCGCGCGCCAGGTACTTGTTGCGTGACGTGTTCATCCGCTTGGTTTCCTGGATGCCCAGGAACGCGACCCAGGCAGCGGGGAACTTGCGCACCACGTCGGCCAGCTCGTCGTCAAACTCGCCGCCGTAGGTCGCAACATCCTTGACCAGCTTGCCCAATCCTGCCTTGAGGCGTTCGACCATGGCGGCCTGGATGAGGTCAATCACCGTTGCGCGCACCATGGTCAGAAGGCCCCCGGTCCTTGCCGCGCGAAAACGCGCGAGCCTTGCACGAACTGCACGCCGCCGTCAGCGCTGGGCGTGATGCCGTTCTCGGCCGGTCCCAGCGTTACTTTTCCGCTGGCCACCAGCTCCAGGAACCGCACGGCGGCTTTGTAGCGGTCGTTGATGGTGTCAGTAACCTGGCGCTCATCTCCCGTCAGCACGTAGCGCGCGATGTCGCAGCAGATGCGTACCAGGTGCGGCGGGATGGGATTGAGCGGCAGGCGATAGCGTCCGCTGAGATAGGTATCGATCTCGGCGGACGCGGCGACCAGCGCGCCGCCCAGGATTTCCTGGTCGATTTCGCCCGTGTCCTCGGGATCGGTCAGGGCCAGCACCTCCCGGCGCGTGAACTGCCTGACCATGTCGGCGGTGGTCGCGTACATGGTTACTTCGCCGCGGTCGTCTTGCGAGCCTGGCCACGGCCGCCGGTAGCAGCCGGCGTGGTCGCGTCGGTCGGCGCGGGCTGGACGGTGTCCGCGTCCACGTCCAGCTCGTTGGCGACCAGGTTGGGGTCCGCCATGATCGCGTCCAGCTTCTTCTTGCCTTGAGCGCCCGTCAGCTCGTCCATGGGGATGTCGACGGCTTCCGCGCCGAACTGATAGCCCGCGCGGCGGAAGCTGTCGGTACGTGCCACGACGCGCAGCACCTTGATTTTCTCGGCCATATGGCCCTCCTGTGTTTGGTTCGGATGCCGCCGCCCTCGATGGCCACGGGCGGCGGGTTAATCGCTATGCCAGGCTTATGGCTTCGCCTGGACTTCTGGCTACGGCGGCGAGCGGGTCTAGGCCAGCCAGGGCGTGGTCAGCACGTCGACCACATCGCGGTTGATGTTGGTGGCACCGTTGGCGCTGCGCTCTGCCTTGACGACTTCCAGGGCGGCGGCACGGTCTTGCGGTGCCACAACCAGCAGCTTCGGACGGATGCCCAGCGGGTTGCCGTGGTCGCCTTTGATGGCTTGCATCTGCGCGTAGACATCGTTGAACGCGCGGCCGTCCAGCGGCTCGCGGCTGGCGAAGGCGAGTTGCCAGAGGCTGTAGCCGACGTTCAGACGGCCATCGGCGCCGTACACGAACTCGTTGTGCTTGAACACGGGTTCGTCCTTGACATCGGTCAGGGACGTAAAGGCGTAGTCCCGGCGTTTTTGCAGGATCAGAGGCTTGATGACGCGGCTTGTGTCCAGCAGGAACCAAGGCCGGCCGCTGCCGCCCTGGAAGTTGCTGACGGATGTGATGGCGCCTTCCTTGCCCACCGGGTGGTCGGTGTCAAAGAAGTACTGGCCGTCGTAGCAGGCGGTGTTAAAGCCTTCCTTCAGCAGCTTGAAGATCAGCAGGTCCGGATGCTCCTTGGCGTCCTGGCCGAGCTGGGCCATCAGAGGCGTAAACACGCCGTACGAATCGTCCTCGATGGCGTCGCGCTTGACCGCGACCGTGTTCTCGAACGTCTTGTTCTTGATGCGGTAGCCGTGGACCTTGAGGTTTTGGTAGACGCGCTCGCCGACCCACTCGCGGAACTGCGTGGATTGGCCCAGCCAGGGATAGACTTCCTCGCCCGTGGTGGAGGGGACGGGCGTGGCGATCTGTTCCCACGCCGGAACGGTGCCGGTGAACGCCTGCTGGAATGCGAGCTTGAAGCCCTGGAACAGGGCTGCCATGTTTTCGCGGTTAATGATCATGAATGCTCCGTATGCGGATAGAAAGGGGGGCTGACCTGGTTGGGTCAGAATTCGACCCAGACGCCGTCGGCGTCCACGTCGCGCACGGTGCCGGCGACGATGGCGGCGGCATCCTCGCCCACCAGGGCGACCGATTCGTCGTCGGTCGCCTTGACGCGCTTGCCGTAGGCCGCCAGGGTGATGCCGGCGGCGGCGGGCTTGAGCTGGAAGGTGCCGCGCCGCACGTCGATGGATTGCGCGCCGGCCGTGCCGTCGCGGTTGTCGATCTGTTCTTGGGCGATGCCCACGATGGCGACGGCGGCGGGGCTACCGCCCGGAACGGCGTTACCGTCAGCGTTCACGCCAACCATGCGGCCCGCGTAGAGGCGCACGCCGGCCGCCACCGGCAGGCGAAGGCCCAGGCCGTCGCGGCGCGGGGTGTTGCGGTCATTAGCCATGAGGTTTTCCTTGCTGAAATGCGGCCTGGTCGGGCCTGGTGGTGGATCAGTCGGTCGTGCGCGCAGCCTTGAACTTCGCCGGGTCCAGACCCATGCGAGTGCAGACGGCTATCTCGGCTTCGCTCAACTGCGAGCCGTCGCCGTTGGGCTTACGGCCGCCCGTCTGCGTGCCGGACAGCGCTGCGATGGCCGGTGCGTTTTCCAGATATGCCTTGAGCTGGGCGGGGTCCTTCATGCCCAGGTCCGTGGCCCAATCCTTGAGCGCCGGCAACAGTTGGCCGCTGGACAGCGCCGCCGTCACCAGCTCGCCGACCTCGCGGGCGCGGCCGTCCTTCTCCAGGGCCGCCACTTGTCCTTGCAGTGCCGTGAGGGCGGCCACCGGGACCCACTTGGCCGGGTCCGGGTTGCCGGCGTTGGACTTGAGGGCCACCACCTCCTTTTCCTTCTCTTTGACCTCGCCGGTCAGGGCGGCGACCTGGTCGGCGTCTTGCTTGGCCTTGGCGGTGTACTCGTTCAGCTTGGCCAGGATTTGTTCCTCGGTCGCGTCTTCGGGCAGGTTCAGCAGCGCCAACAGCGCTTTCAACAGTTCATCCATGGGGATTTCCTTGGGAGATTGAGCGGGATTGGGCTGCGCCCCGCCGTGCGCGATACCAGAAGCCAGAGCGCTGGCCGCAGCCAGGCGCACCGCGTCCATGTTGTCCAGCGCGGGATCGTTGGTCAGCGCGGCGTGCAGGATGTCCTGCGGCCGGCCTTGATCGTCGTAGGTGAAGACCGGCGAGATGTAGAGATATTCCTCGGCGTCGATATGGTCCTTTGCGCGTTTGGTCCAGTCGACCAGGGCAAAGACGCCCTTGCCCTCGCGCCACTCCAGAGACTTCATCCAGCCCGAGGCGGGCGCGGGCTGGCCGTTGTTCTTGGCGGCCAGGGTCTGATGCTCGTAGTCGATGACCAGACGGCGTTGGCGTGCGCTGAATCGTTCGATGAGGGCGCGGGCAATGTCGGCATCCATGCGCCAGGTGTCCACGTCCTGCGGCCGGCCGTCCGACGCGCGGAACTCGCCAGCGGGGAAAACCTGGATCTCATCTTGGCCAGCCTGGCCGGGACGCAACGCAATGCTGAGTGCGGCCACCATCGGCCTGGCGGCGACCCGCTGGGGCGCCTTGGGGTTGGGTTTGGTTCGGGTCGTAGCCATGACCGCCATGGTGCCGGGCGGTGCCGGCGGCGATCAGTTGAAAGACTTCAGTAGGCAGGGGTGGGGGAATTGACCGGATCGAGGGGGGAAATCCGCCGGATTTGCCGGTTTCGTGCAAACCGCAGGGGGGCCGACGGATGGCGATGGCGTTAAAAACGTTTTTAACGCGGGGTTAACGATGGGCTGGGATGGAATTGGTAGCGATACCGCACCCCACCCCCTTTAAATCGCTCCACGGCCCGATTTTGCGATTCTCGGATTTCCCGCCGGCCGGACCTGGTCGAACTATGCCGGGCCGCCCTTGAATGCGCCGGCCAGGTACTCTGCCACCAGCGCCTCGCTTTCGGTGGCGTCGTCGGTCGAAATGCCCAGGTACGGACGTGCCGGTATCTTGACCTGGCTGACCACGCGCCCGCCCACTTTCAGCGCCTTGGCCCGCTTGGGGCGGATGATGCCGCCGAACTGGTGAATGGCGGCGTACTCCAGGTTGCTGCCCACCAAGACCTGGTCCGGGAATACCTGCCAATGGATGGTGTTGCAAAGATAGCCGTTGAGCGTGAGGACCTTATCCTTGTTGGCGCGCTTGGATTCCCTGTACCACTCGGACAACGGCGCCCACGCGCTGCCGTCCGGGGCGGTCTGCGATCCAAAGCGGTCCTTGCTAGAGCTGGCCAAGTATTCGCCGATGCCGCGCAGGGCCGGTGTCATGTCCTTGATCAGCTCGTCCAGGCGCTTCATCGCCTCGGCAAACTGCGCGTCATTGACCTCCACGACCAGCATATGGGCCATTCGCTCGGCTCCTATTGCGTCTCGGCGTCGGCCGCGCCGTACCAGAGGTTGCCTTGACGCAGGCGGGCCAGCGCCGGGCTGTTGGTCACAGGCAACTGCGCCCATGCCTCCAGGTAGCCAGAACCGACCTGTGCGACCAATGCCGTCTCGGTGCCATCGGCCTGGCGGTAGCCCTTGATGAAATGCGTCCGCAGCACATACGCGCCCGACATGCGGTCGCGGAACAGGTTTTGCCACACCTCCCAGGGCTTGGTCAGAAGGTCGATCAGGATGGCCAGCAGCGGCAAGGGTTCGGCCTCCCTGGCCAAGGGCGCGGCCAGCGCCTGGGCGACCAGGGCAATAGGGATGTCATGGGACCGTACCAGGCGCGCCTGGCCGCCCAAGACCTGCGCGACCTGGTCAACCCACGGCGCGGTCGTTTTAACGGCGTCGCCGGGCAGGATCGGGGCGGCGGTGGTGGGGATGGCCTGCGGCCTTCCGGCCGAGCTGGGCGGGCCGGGCAACACTGGTTGCCACCGGGACGGCGCCAGGTCGGGCGCGTGTTGCATCGCGTCCTCCGCCCGCCGGCCGAGGACGCCTTGCGGCACCGTTGCGCCAGGCGCGTATTCAAAGCCGGGGTCTATCCCTTCGGGTACGCGCACCGTGCGCGGGGTTGGTCCATGCTGGCCGATGACCACCTCATGCACGGGAATGTCCGGGGCCTGGTCCGGGCTGTCCTTGCCCAGCTTGCGCAATTGCCGCTCGGTCAGCGCTCGGATCGAACACTGGCACCCCCAGCCATTGGGCGGAAAGAACGTGTCCCAAAACGGATCATCCCAGCGCAAGACCAGACCATCGAGCGCCAGGTGTTCCGGCCGAGGGTGCTTGACCGCGTCGGAATGCACGTACATCCAGTACGGATGCGTTTCTGTCATGCTCAAGAGCTGTTCGCGCCGGCCGGCGGCAAAGCTCGTAAACATGTTGGTTTCGTAGATGACACGGCTGCGCCAGTTGCGCGAGCCGTTGTAGTCCCAGCCGTGCGCCGTCACGATCCGGTCAAAGTCCTTGCGGAAGGACTCCAGCGACTTGCCCTCGGATATCGCCTTTTCCACGGACTCAAAGAAGTCCTGCACCAGCGCTTCCCGCGTGGCTCCGGCGATGACAAAGCCGTGGTCATGGCCCGCCGTGTAAAGCTGCGTCCAGGATTCGGACGGCAGCGGCACCTTCCGCTGAAAGAAGGCGATCTGCTCGGCGAAAGGGACCCGCCCCACGGCAAGGGTCGGGCTAGCCACGGGCCTGGTCCAGGATATCGACACGGCCAGCCAGCGCCGCCGCCGTCAGCGCCTCGGCCAGCAGCGCCGCATATTCATCAATCGCCATCTCGGGAGCCAGGGCCAGCAGCCCGTCCCGGACTTCCTGCAGGTCCTTGGCCTGGTCGACCAGGTCGCGGACCTTGGCGATCCAGTCGTCCATGGTCGGGGCGGCCTGCGCAGCCAAGCGCGCGACCTGGCCGGTGGCCGTCGCCGTGCCGGCCGGCGCTGTGCCGGCGGTCCCCGTCAGTGCTGCCACGGCAGCGCCGAGCTGGGAAGTTGCCGCAGCCAGCCCAGCCGCATCGGCCGCGCCTGGCGATGGCCGTTTAACCAGGACGGCCTGGCCAGCCGCAGGCTTGGGGATGTTGGCCCGTTCATGCGCCCAGTCCACGGGGATCTGCATGCCGGCGTCAACCAGGCGCGGTAGCGCCTGCGACAGCGTGCGCAGGTCATCGAAACGCCGCGTGTCAAAGCGGAACTCCGGCGGGCGTCGGCCGGCCGCGCCGGCAATATTGAGCATGCGCATCGGGCCAATGACATGCCGGTTGACCGTGGCGGCGAGCTGGCGGGCGTCGGACACAAGCAAGTCGTGGCGGACCTCGTTGTGAACATTGCCCAGGGCATTGGTGGACGATTTCCCATCGGCCTGGCTGGTCAGCGTACCGCCCAGGATGACTTTCGATTGCGTGCGCTCGCACCAGGCAATCATGGCCTCAAAGGGTTCCTGCGTTCCCTGGGCCGCGTTCTGAAAGTCGATCACCATCGAATCGGGGATGATGCCGGCGGCGTTGTGGCCGATTCCGGCGACAGCAGCCAGGAGCGTGGCTTTCTCCCTATCGGTCGTGCCGGCCGGATACTTGCCCACGCGCAGCGGCAAGCCGTAGATTTCCAGGAACTCGGCCAGGTCGCGGACGGAATAGTTTTTGAACAGGTACGGCCAAGCCAGGGTGCGGTGCAAGCCCGCCCGCGTCAGGTATCCCGAACGGGCCTTGTGCTGGTGGACCACCCACCCCAGGGGCCAAAGCTCCTGTCCGTGCGCCGTGCCATCGCGCAGACGCAGCGCATTGCCGTCATGGGGCAGCGTCTGAAACCAGCGCTGCGGCCGGTGATGAAAGGCGCGCTGCAAGGTGTAGGGGCCAACCTGGTGCCATTCCACCTCAATCGGGGCGAAGCCATGGCCCACCGCGTCCATGCAGTCCAGCGTGAATTCATCGAACGCGGGCAGCTCCGACATCAGCTCGCGCACGATGGCGGTGTCGCGCTTTTCCTCGTCGGTTGCATTGAGCGGTTCGTGGACCTCCCAATCCAAGGTCAGGATGGCGCGCTTTCGCTTGGCCATCTCGGACATGATGTGTCCGTCCTTTTCCTCCATGTCCGAAAAGAGGTCAGCTTGCGCCACCATGTTGCCTTGCTCGGCATCCTCCAGAATGCGATGCAGACGTTGCGGGGTCAGGCCGCGTGACGGATGTTCGGCCCATTCACGCGGCACCCATCCCAGGCGGGCGCTTTGGGGTTCGTGCAGGGCCTCCCGGTTTATCGGGCGGCCTCGGGAGTCAACGAGTTGAGTCATAGGGTTTCCTACCAGGCCCCCACGTCGCGCCAGGCGACGTCTGTGACGTCATCGTCTTTCGCGTCATGGGAGCGCTTGTTAGCGGGCGTGTATTCAAAAACTCCGAAGCCAGTCGTAGCGGCCATCCAGAGCATCTGTAGGGCGTCGGGGCCGTCGTCGTGATCGGCCATGGGCCAATGGGTCAGTTGGCTGTTGAGGGTCTTTTGCGACGGATGCAGACGGATGAGGCCGTTGGCAACGTGCGGCTGTATCGACGCGATGCGCAAATCCTTGTCTGAGGATGGCGTGATGCCTCGCGCCGGCACGGGGACGCCGCGCTCGGCGGATCGCTTGACAAGCTCGGTGCGCAGAAATTCTTGGAACTGGACCGCCTCCACCACCCATAGGAGACAACGGTACTCGCGTTGCAGGGCGATCACGTCGCTGATGATCTTGTCCGGCACGCGCTTGCCAATCTTGGCTTCCACAACGTCCAGGATGCCCGTGACACGGTTAAAGCCGCCCACCAGCAGCGCGGATGGGTCGCGCCGGTTCCCGGCCTTACCTAGGCTCGGATCGCATGAGCCATAGAAAAGCCAATCCGCCAGGCGGTTCACCCAAAAAGTGATGACGCCAGCGAATGGAGCGTTGTCACCCGCGACAGGATCGTTTTGCAGCTCGGAATCGAAGGCGTCATGCCCGTCCCGAGCGCGAATGATCATCAGCGACAGGATGGGGCGGGCGGCCGGCCAGGACACCACCGCGCCCTCGATCATCTCGGCTTCGTTGGCCGCATAGAAGAGGCGCGCGTTGTCCGGCCCCTCGTTGCGATACAGCTCCTCCCATTGGTCCCACAGGTCCATACGGTTGGGCCACGTGATGACCGCCTGAAACTTGATGCCGCGCCAGAAATGGTTCTTGAGCAAGCGCGACAGCACCGAGTCATAGTGCAGGACAGTGCCGATGATGACCACGTCCAGCTTCTCGCCCGGGCCGGCCAGCTTCATGACCGACTTGGCCAGCCAACCTTGCAGCTTGTCGCGCTGCTCGGGCGAGCGGACGTTTTCATCGTTTTCCAGGTCATCGCCCACGACCAGGTCGGGGCGGTGCGGCCCGTGGCGACGGCCACGAATCCGCTTGCCCGCGCCAAACACCTCCACCATGCGGCCGTTCTTGGTGATGATCTTGCCAACCTGCCAGGTGCTGCCCTGGCCCGCCGACTCGGGAAAGTCCATAGCCAGGCGCGGGTTGCTTTCCAGCTCGGCCTTGATGGCCTCCAGCATCACGGCCGATTGCTCAAAGGCGTCCATGACGATGACCGGATACCACTTGCGCTCGGTAATGACGCACCAAAGAACGAATATCTGGCTGGTAATGGTCGACTTGGCCTCGCCACGGGGCGCGGCGATCACGTCCGATTGCGAGTCGGGCGCGGCGACCATCGCCGGCAGTCGCTTGTACAGGTAATCATGCAGCAAGCTGTTTGCCTTGCTGATGTAGTGCGGAAAGTAGGTACGGGCGAAATACTCAAAATCGTCCCATGCCCTGGCCCTGCGCTCGCGCGCGACCTCGGGGTCAGGATTGAAGCCGGAAACCTCGGCTTCAATCATGGCCCGCATGCCTGCGGCCAGTTGCATGACCTCGGTGAGGAACGCTTTGCGGCTCGTTCGCTTGGCCTTGATTTCAAAGCGAGCCATGCGCTACCCGCCGAAATTGTTGGCCAGCACCTCGCCGAACGGCTCCAGAATCTGGACGAACGCGGTAGCGTGCTTGGGGTGGTTCTGCTGGATGAACTCCGCCAGCAGTTGGACGACCTGCATGGCCGTGGCCAGCTCGCTGGTTTCCGGCAAGATGCGCTTGGACGCCGATACCGTCTTGTTGTACGCATCGGCGAGACTGGACAGCATCTGTACCTTGGCGGCCGGCTTGATGTCGGTGTCAACGCTTACCGCGTCCATCGTCGCCTGGTACTGCATGACAAGGCCCGCCAGCATCTGACGGGCGATGTTCTCGATGCCACCACCGGAAAGAAGCTGCGCGGCCTGCGCCTTATCCCAATCGTCGCCGTCCTTGGCGGATTGGCTTTTCCAGCGCGCGGCAGTCGCATAGGAAACGCCGGCCTTCAGGGCCGACACTTCCAGCGACAAACGGTCGTACACGTAGGCACGCCGTACCGCGTCACGGGTTTCCTTGGGATGGGCCATGCGCTACAGGCCCAACTTTGCTTTGGCCAGGGCCACGCCCACGGCGATAATCCCGCCCGTCAAACCGCCAGCGGTAGCGCCGTACACCACGGCGTCCTTGCGCACTTCCTGACGCATGCGGTCAAGCTTGCCGTCCAGGTTGTCGAGCTTTCCGTCCACGCGGCGCAGTAGCTGCAATTGTTCGTCGGGGCCTGCGTCGTTGGGCTTGTCTTTGGCGGTCATGCTTGTTTGTCCTGTTTGGAGTCCAGTTTGTCGGTCATGCGGTCTAGCTTTTCTTCGATGCGGCGCATAAGCGCTTCCAGCTCGCTGCGCCGCGCATAGTCGCTCGCCTCACGCGCGAGCTGTTCGCGTAGCTCGGCCACCTGGACCTTGAGCGTTGCGACCTGTTGCGCGTTTTCCTTCTGATCGCTTTGCACGCGACGAGTCCACATGCCGACCAGGCCGGCAATGACCATCACCACGACGCTAAAGAGTTGCGCGCCGCCGATCTCGATCATCATGGCGTCTTCCCTTCATCCAGGTCCAAGATGGCATTGAGCTGCGCCGCGAGCTTCTTGCAGACGGCGGCGTTGTCGATGTGGTTGTCCAGCACGTCGGCCTGGCTTACGGTGCTGCGGGCAAGGTCTGCGGGGTCGATTCCACCGAGGGCACCAGCGGCTTGAATGCCGGCGGCCGTTCGCGCAGCGGGGCCGGCAGCCGCAGGGGCTTGGGGCATTCGTATGCCGAGGGCGGCGTTGTAGTCGCGCACCCAGCCAACAGTGAAAGGACGATCAGGCAGGGCAACAGGTGCCGCACCGGGCTTTTCGATATAGACAGTTGAGACATGGGGGACTCGCTTCTTGAGGTCATTGGAGAGCTTGGCGTTTTCCGCGTTGGCGAAAAGAAGCTTCTCGGACAGGGCGTCACCGCGCTCTTGCTCGGCGCGCAGCTCGCGCAGATGCTTGGCCTGGGCGTCGGCCGTGGCCTGGCTCTGCTGGGCGAGATAGGCGTTGTGGCTGGCCTGCGCCTGCGTCGTGGCATACCCATAGCCGTGCATATAACCGCCCACACCGACGGCCACCACCAGCACAAACCAGGCGGTGGTGGCGTCGATGCCCAGCCAGGACAGCAGCCGGGCAATCATTGCTTGCCCTCGGTGTCGTCGGCAGGATTCACGGGTTGCTGCAAGCAGGGCTGATCCACGTAGCGTAGGGCTGCGATCAGCACGCCCAGCGCCATCGAAATCCAGGCGAAGCGGGATTCATCCACTAGGGACCGGAACAGCGGCAGCAGCTCGTAGGCGGCCGATGCTACCGCCAGGACCAGGCCGAGGATGACGGTGTAGGAGCGATGGAGCCGGCGCCAGCTCTTGGTCAGTCGCGGGCGGCGCTTCACGACCAGGCCCCGGTCAGGAACAATTGCCGCTCGGCGCGGCGCCGACGCTCCAGGCCACGCAGCGGCACGCCACCCGAGTAAATCCATTTCAGGAATTCCTCTGCGGCCCCTACGTAGTCGCGGGCCAGCACCTTGCGGGCCAGGGTGGACGGCTGGCCGTTGGTCAGCACGAACAGGCCGGATTTGATGCCGCGCTTGCCGGGGCCGACGTTGTAGAGGAATGACACCAGCGCATCGAACTGGCCGCGCGTGAGGGGGACTCCGTCAAAGAACTTCTTGACGGCGTTCTCACGCTCGATGAGGTCTTGCGCCAGCATGGCGTCCGCAACCGCTTGCGTGATGACCAGGCCCTTGTATACGTCCAGGCCCGTGTGGCCCCAGCCGATTGTCCAGACCTTGCCGGTAGCGTCCCAATACGCGATCAGGCGGCACCCTTCGAAATGTTCGATGAGGGAGACGCCGGCCTCGGAAGTCTTGTCAGGGTGCATATTCGTGTCCAATAGTTGCTGGACACGACTATCCCAGCGCGGCCCTTATGGCGCGCCGTGAATTACTTCAGTAGGTGGGGGGGCTTAGAACAGCCCGAGTTGGCCAGCGGCCCGGATGGCGTTCTCGCCGTCGCCGTGGCGGTCGGACATTTTGAGAATCGACCAGATGTGTCGGTCGGCATAGCCGTAGCGCACGGCCAACACCGCGACGGCCTGAACCGCCGACGTGTCGCGCGTAAGGCGGTCGAAGGTCTGCCGAATTTGGCGATAGGTGTATTCAAGAAGCGCTGCGCGGCAGCGCGGGATATAGAGTTTGTCGCCCGCGAAGTGCCGTACCATGGCCGCCGCGGCGTCCGGCCCGATTACTTCGGCCAGCGCTTCAAACTTTGCTTCCCCATCCCGGGTTTGCCGCATAGGCACTTCAAAGGTCGTGCCGCCAAGCTGACGCACCAGGTCCGAAGTTGCGCGCAGGCCAATTACCCCGATCAGCGTTTGCACGATGGGCGGCAACAGGCTGGAAACCTCGGACAGTTCGATAGGGCTGGCGGCGGGGCTTTTCACGGATAAGCCCGTCCATGTCGTTCAGCATCGATGGCCAGGGCAGCGATCAACTTGGAAAGCGCCTGCTCATCGCAGAATTCCAAGGCATCCACCTTGGCGATGCGCTTGACCATTCCGTCCAAGTACCTACGGTCCCGGCCGGCTGCCGATAGCTGGGCGGTCAGCTTGGCCAGCAGACGCTGGCGAGAGATGCCCACGCGGTCCAGTTTCCTGCGTGCCACGGATTTGACGCCCAGGCGGGCGAAGTGGTCCAGGACGCGGCGCAGCTCCACGATGTCCATATCCGAGCAACTGCCTTTTCCGGTTTGCGCTCGCAGCATGGTGCGGTACTCGTCCTCGCTCATGCCAGCCTGATTCTTGAGCGCGTGGATAGCGCTGATTGCCTTCTTGCGCGCCAACATCAGGGAGCCTTGCTTGGGCTGCATGCGTTTGACAATGGCGTTCATTACTTCAGCTCCAGGCGGCGCGTGGGGTTTACCTGGACGGCGCGGGGTGTTCGCTTGCGCCCACTCGCCGGTTCCGAGTATCCCTCGGGCATTCGGATTTGATCCGCACGCACAAGGGAAAATTCCACGCGGGGCTGCTCCTTCGCGATGAATTGCTCATCGTGCCCGACGTAGTCGCGGTCGCATCCGATGGCGTGCTGCATCGCCTCCAGCACGCGCATTCCCTTGTCCGCCGGCATCAAGAAGTCTTGATAGCCGATGGTGACACGGCACATTGCGCCGCCTTGCTTTTTGGTTGTGGCCATCTCGGGTTCCTCTTTGGCTGCTCATCAGTGCCAGACCACCACATCTGACAGACCGCCTTCCGGCGGTTTCGCCACGCTCTATCCTCTATTGACCCACCGCAGCCCGTTGTGCCCGGGTGCGCTTGCGCCTATGGTTGGCCAGGTACGCCTGGCGCTCGGGGTCCTCTTTGTCGCAGGCTCGGCAGCGCGAGCGGGGCCGGCCTCGATCCATAAAGAAGAACTCGCCATCGGCCGGCCAGAAGCACTTACAGCCTGTGCATAGGACTTCGCGGCCCAGCTCGGTTTCCATGCTTTCACGCATCGTTTCATGCTCCAGAAAATGCCGGGGCCGCACACACCCCGCCCGGCCAGGGTCCTGAACCGCGCACGTTTACCCGCGTGCGCCCGTCGACGGCTGACGGTAGGTCGGGGCCAAGGGGCATGTAGGCGCGTCAGAGCGCCGCAAAGTCCAGTGGGATGGCCACGTACTCGTCCGACCCTTCCGCGCGCTCGTAGAAGCGGATATAGGGCTTGCTGCCGTCCACGCGCACGCTATCGCTGATGGCGGTCATCGCGCGCTGCCACTTCTCGTCCTTGATTTCCAATCGACGCAGGCCCAGCACGCGGCCCGTGTTGATCTGGCCTTCCTGGTCGACGCGGAACGCATCGTTGACCAGCACCTTGATCTCGTCGCGGCTGCCTTCGGACCAGTCCATGATGCACTCGTCAATCAGCGCCTTGGCGGCCTGCAAGCGCTCATCGAACGTCAGGCGCTCCTGCACCTGGCGCACGACCTTGTAGCGGCCGCTGTAGCTGGTCAGAGTCACATTGCCTTTTTTGCCACCGGCCCTCACGCCGTACTGTTCCTGGCTGATCGCAACGAACGATTCCACGTCAGCAAAGACGGAGCCTTTGAGCCGGGCCAAGTTGGCGCTCTGTTCTTTCACGGCGGCAATCATGCGTTCGATGGTCTGGTCGCGCAGCTTGTCGATGTCGCTAACCATGGACTCGGGGACCAGGCTACCGTCCGCGCGTTGGCGGTAGCCGCTGGGGATAGAAGTGTTCATGCAGTTTCCTTTCTGCTTAGTGGTAAGAGGGGGCCTGCGGCGGGGTGCCGTAGCCGCTGCTGACCGCGAACTCGCGGCCATTCCAGGGCAGCAGCTTTCTGCCCATCTGATTGGATGCAAAGCGCGACATGTGACCCAGGGCGCTTTCCGAGATGCAGCCCATCGCATGCAGGGATTGGGCGATGCCCAAGCTGGTGCCGTAGTTGGCGAACATCTGGAGCGGACTTTCCTCCGGGTCTGCCGGTTGTTGCAGGTCGAAGTACGCCCGCACGCACCGGTCAAGCTCGGGTGTCCACTCGGCGTTTTCCTGCGTCAACTGCTCGTACAAGGCCCGGTGTGCCGTGTTATCGGCCTGCGCGTCGGCCATCGTTTCGTGTCGGTTGCTCATGAATCCGTCTCCTGTGCGATTACTGCGGGGTCGTCCAGATGGCGCGCACGCCAAACACCGATGCGCTATGACGCTGGGTGGCGACGTTGTGGGTACTGCCACCAGCCGCGCCCATAAGCTGCTCGGCCTGGTGGGGAAGGATTGGCCCGAGGTCGACCACCGGGGCGCCGTCATCGTTCGGTGCCACGTCCTGGTCCGCGATGCGCAAGCCCAACTTGCGCAGTTCGCGGCATGCCGCGTTGATCGTGGCCAGGCGCGCCTGGATATCCAGGGTGAGGATGGCGGGCTTGTGGATGGCGCTTTCCCGGAACAGGGATTGATCGCTGACCATGCGTGAATCGTTCGCTGCGTTCATCATTGAAATTCCCCGATGATCTCGGTTGAGGGGTGGGCCTGCTGGTGTACGTACTTGGCGCGGTGCGGGCATGCTTGGCATGCACGCCAGTGGCGTAGCTCGCGCGGGTTGTTGATGGGCGGGGTTTCGCGGTCGGCGTGGCCTCGGCACTCCGCGCCGGTGATGACCGTGGCCTGGCCGTGAAACTCGGTCAGGAACGGGCAATGGACCTTGGTGAATGCCTGGATGGCCTTCTCGGCCAGCTTGGCCACGCTGGCCTTGCCCGTGCCGTAGGGACCGCATTGGTTGATGACCTGGGACAGGGCGGAGCGCGAGCAATTCATGCGCTTGGCCGTCTCGGTGATGTTGGATGCCTGGACCTCGGCACGCACTAGATCAAGCCACGACGCCATACTCGCGTTCCTCGTTCGGGTCATAGACGCAGTCCTTGCCGCGCCGGGTCGGTGCCAGCGGGCCGGTGTCACGCACCAGCAAATACCGCTTGAAACCGTTGCTGGTGGGCTTGCTGCCCGGCTCGCGCCGCATGTCGGCCAGGTAGCCGGTGGCGCGCAGCGCGCGCAGGTACTTCTGCACGTTGTTGGTCGCACACTCGATTTCCTTCTCGGTCGCATCGCCATCGCACAGCAGCGCGACGACCTCCGGCACCGAAGCCTTTTGACGGATGCGCAGCAGCCGCCAGACCTTTTCACGCAGCGAGCCGGCGGTGTTGCGCGCCTTGCCGCTCGGCCCTTTCGGGCCGCTCTTGAGGTTGGCGCCCGCCTCCAAGGCAATGCGGCCCTCGGCCGTCAGGCGATACTTGCCAGGTTTTACTTTGCCGTCGGCGTAGGTCTGACGCGCGAGATAGCCATGGGTCACCAGCTTGTCGCAGGCATTGGCCACCTGTTTGCGGTCTAGCGCGGATTCGCGTGCGATGCTGTCCAGGTCGACCAGGTCGGTGGCATCGACCAGCCGATGCAGCGCCGCCATGACGGCCTGCGATGTCCATACGTGACTCATGCAACCCTCCCAGGAACGCGCGAGCGCCGACCCTGCCAGTCGTGGCACAGGGGGATATCCTTGATGTTCTCGGCCTTGACCTCGGCCAGGCCATTGGTGGTGGCCAAGCGCTCAATGGCGGCAATCCCGTTCATGACCAGGCGCATGCGGCCTTCCGATTGCCGATGCAGTTCTGCGATGACGGCATCGGCAATCTTGACTTCGGCCAGTTGGCGCGCGGTCAGCAGTACGTCTTGCTGCGTCAGCGGCTGGAAGTGAACGACCTGCGCCACGCGGCTGGATATCTGCGGGTAACGTGCAATACGGCTTTCGATAGTCTCCATGCCGACCAGCACCACCAGGACTTCGGTGAGGTCGGAGATATCGCGCACGCATTCCAGGATGGACGCGGTCGTGCGCACAGTGAATTCCGCCTCATCAATGACGATGGGGGTTTGGCGTTGGGCGACGTGACCGATGATGCGGGCCTGCACTTCCTGGTTGCGGCCACTGCTCGACAGCTTCAAGGTATCGGCCATTTCGGAAAGCAAACCGCGCTTGGTCCAGGTTTCTTTGGCACGCAGGTAAATGGCGTTGGTGTCCATGGCGAAACGGTCAACCGTCTCGCTCTTGCCCAGGCCGGCCGGGCCGGTCACAAGCAAGATGGACGCCTCGCGCGCGCCGCGCTGCTCGACGGCCTTGACCGCCTCCACGAAGCGCACGTAATTGCTGTTTTGGACAAAGGCTTTTTTCATGGGGTAATATCCTCCTGACTCTCTCAAAGTCAGTTTTTCCGGCCCGGTTGGTGTTCCCGCACCTTCCGGGCCATTTCGTTAAGACCTCACGCAACCCTGCGTGAGGGGCTGTTGAAACGGTTCAACTCCTGCTCGTCTTCGTCGGTCCAGTCCAGGCCCAGCAGCTCGTAGCGTTGGGCGAATAGCGCGTACCCTTCGGGGTCCTCGACGTAGTCACGTAGGAACTGCTGATCTGATTCGGTCCACGCCGCGCTGCCCTCGGCTTTGAGCCATTCGTAGCGCTCCGAAGGGTTGAGGAACGCGGGGCGCGTGGCGACCTGGTCGTGCTGGCCCGGGTGCAATTCGACGGCCTGAATTTCGATGGGCTCCACCAAGCGCTGGGCGTCGTAGCCGGCTACAAACTGCGCCCGCTGCGTGGGGTTGTTTTCCAACACCACGGGACCGCCGTGCAGCTCGTCGTGGACCTCGGTGAGCTTTTCTTCCAAGCGACGTTTGCGACCCTCGGCGCGTTTGCGGCTTGCGCGTTCCAGGAAGCTTTCCGGCATGAAGTCACGGCGGTTGCCGTCCAGTTGCGCCTTGCACAGCAGGACGCCATCAGCGTCGTATACCCATACCTGGCTGGGGTCGTGGATGTCGAAGCCGACGTTTACACCCTCGCCGTGGTACTCGGTCAGCTCATGCGAAAAGTAGATGTTGTTGAACAGGCGGATTTCACCGCGCAGCACGCGGCATTGCTGCTGCGGGCGGAACAGATGATCCGTTTCGGCCGGCTGTAGCTGGACCAGGTCGGCACCTTCTTGGACGCCCTTGCGCCAGGCTTCGTTGGGCGTCATGTGCCTGCGTTTACCCGTAACCGGATCGGCCACCATCGGCAGGCCGCGATGGGGCCGGTCGTTGTATTGCGCGATTTGGTCAGCGGCGAACGCCACGAAGTCCGGCCAGGTCATCAGCGCACGGCTGGCGCCCAGGCGCTTAACGTCGCGTCGTGTCAGCTTGTGGACCTTGTTGCTTGCCTCGGCGTCCATGTCTTTGCCAATGTAGGTGGGCAGCTCTTTGGCGGCTCGGACCCAAATGGATTGATGGGCGCGTTCGATGATGCCTCGGGCCTGCGAGTTGTAGGGCAGGGAATGCGTAAGCGTCGTGCCAAGGCGGGACAGCAGGCCCGTACCAGGGCCGCTGATCATGGCGTTGATGTAGCCCGCGCCTCGGTCGACGTAAAACACGCTGGCGATGCCGCCGTTTTGCGTCGCTACGCGCAGGGCGTCCAGCACGGCCAGGCCGGATTCGGCCAGGTCGGTCGACCAGCCTAGGGCCTTGCGCGTTGCCGTATCCAGGACGGTCGTAATTTCTGGACGGAACGGACGACCGTGGCGGGGGTGTGCCACCTCAGCGTCGAATGCGTGGCCATCGGCCATGTAGATATCGCCTGGCCAGAGCTTGGATGTGTCGCGGCGTACGAACGGCTTGATGGCCTTTATCTCGCGCGGGCCCATGCGGCCCTGTTCGACGGCGACGTTACCCATTTGCGCGATGAAGCGGCGCAGGGTGTCATAGCTGGGCGGCGTCACGCCTTTGGGCAGATGCGCCGGCAATTGGTCATGCACCCAGCGCAAGGTGGGCTTTTGCGGGCGCTGGTAGAGTTTTAGGACGGTTTCCGCCCAGGGTGCGACGACGTGACGCAGCCACTTGCCACGGCGGGCCTGGCCGGCGTCGGCCGGCGCCAGCAGGTCAACGGCGTTGGGCTGCGTGAGGTCGAACTTGGACAGCCAGCGGTACAGGGTTGCGCGGGTCAGGGTGCGGCTTTGGCCCGCCTTGTTGTTGGCCAGGGCTAGCGCTGCCGACAGCTCGGGCGGCAACTGTTGTTTTTGGGCGGCTTCAATCGTGGACTGCACCGCGCTGCTCATGCCTTCCATGGCTGCCAGGCGATGGACATGCAAGAGGATCGACGCGCGGGCCTCGGCGACCGCGCGCTGGCGTGCCGAGAGTGACGGCGTTGCGCTTGTCGTTCCTGCTGCATCGACGACGCGGCCGCCTTCTTGCGACCGCTTCAGCGACAAGGCAGCCTGCACGTACGCGGGGAGGAAATAGCGTCGAACGATACCGCGCGCGCCAGCCCCCGAGCCGGAAGGAACTTCAACGAATTCCCATCCTTCCGCTTGTGCGCGGCGACCGATGTTGGGCAAAGTCGACGGCAAGCATGCCAGCCCAAAGCTCAGAAGTTCGGATGCGGTGAACGTAGCGTTTGTCGGTGCCTCGCCAGCGTTAAACCGTTGTGTTACAAGGACATCCGATACTTTGACGATAGTCATTTCCCGCCTTCCTCATAAAGGGTTTTGGGATCAGGTTTGATCCCTAGCGCGATGGCGGCTCGATGCGACTCCCCGCGAACGCCCTTATTGCGGCCATACAGAAGTTCTCTGACTACGTGATAGCTAAGACCTTCCTGGCGGCACCATGCGCTTATGGCCACGCCGTTCGCGCGGAACCAAGCCAGGTCCCGGAGCGGGACACGGCGAGGAGACGCCGGAGTAGCGGAATTTTTTTTCATCGCAGTCGTGTTGGAATGCGTTGTTAAAAGGTTGACTGTGTTGGATTATGGTAAAGAAATCTTTACCTGTCAATCTGTGTTTAGGGGCTGTTTTCATGACCATAGGGGACCGGCTACGCGCTGAGAGGGAAAGGCTGGGGCTGTCGCAGACAGCTCTGGCGGCGCACGCGGGTACGTCAAAGCAGGTGCAGATTAGCTATGAGAAGGGCAAGACCTTTCCCAATGCCGAGTATCTGGCCATGTTTGCGGAGCTAGGCGCAGACATTAACTTCGTGGTCACGGGTAAAAAAATATTGACCATCCACCCATCGCCACCGCCTGCGACGGTTCTAACCGCTAGAGAGGAAGCCCTGATCGACAACTATCGTCACACTGCCGAAGCCGGCAAAAGGGCGATAGAAGCCACGGGGGCTGTACTGGCGCGCGAAATTTCCGCGCGCCGGAAGGCAGGCGGCGAACGATGACACCTACTAATTCGGAAGCGATTCGCGCAACCAGCATAGAATTAAGGCTTGTATTTTTTTCTTTTATTATCAAGGGCTTGTGATTATGGGAACGGTTTCTTGGGAAATGGCGAGTTCGCAACCAGCGCGGCGTTTTCTGGTTGCGTCGTTCCTTGCTCTTATGGCTGCTCATTCGGCTGGTGTAACAGCCGCCGAAGCCGGGCCAGCAGATGCGGCGGCCGTCCGGTTCATAGTGGCCGATGGTGCCGCTGGAACATCTGTAGTGCGCGCTTGGACTAAGAGCGAGACGAAGGAGGCTGCCACCGAAGCGGAGGCGGTGATTCGCCGCGCCGCGTCTCGGATTCAGACCGCGTTAAACGCGAACGACGCCGAGTTCTTCATGGGGGCCGGAAGTCAGTACGTACAGAAGGAATGGCAGTTGTTTACCGCCCAGGATGTTGCCTATGTCTTTGGCGTCCAGGGGGCCAAGCTGAAGAATCCTTGGATTCCTTCCTATTCGACATGTGAACACGCAGGCCAGGCCTTGGGCGACTGGTACCACTTTTACCGCTCCAACCTGAGCAACGGATATTCCCTAAACGACCTTAAGGTGATGCCAGCCAGCCGGCAGGCAGAGCGTGACCTCTGGGGCAGCCTGTCCGCGTGCAAGAAAGCGCTTTGACGCAGGCCGTCTCAAATAACGCGCATTCATTCGCAGATTGAGGCGTTTCCTGGCCGATCAGTCTCAAATGGTCATCGGCCCCGAATTGTGGATAACCCGTTGATTGTTCGGGGCTAATTGGGCTGCCCCGTGCCCCCTTCGCGTCTCAAATTGCACACCTCCCCACAGCCGGGCGGCGGGCCGGAATGGTTTTACGATTGACGTCGAGTCATCCGTAACACCCTGGCCCTACCTCCCCATGCCCACCCAGACAAAATCCGTCGATTCAAAGGCCGCCTTTGAACTCGTGTTCGACCTGTTGCAGAAGATTCCCTGGATCGTTCGCGACGCATCCGCCGCGCTGCCGGACATCGCGGTCATGAAGGCGCACCAGGCCGAAGCCGTGAATGTGATTCTCTGGATCTGTGAAACCGGCGACCTGGCGGGCTGGCCCGCGAAAACGCACCAGGACACCCAGGCGACGGCCTCCTACCTGTTGACGGACCTGACCTTCAGGCTTCTCGATCCAGCCTCGCCGCTTTCCGGGAGCCGCTGGGAAGTCCCGGCGGACCAGCCGGCGCGCCTGCAAGCGTTGCAGATCGTGCGCCATGAAGTGCTGCGCAGCAAGCCGATCACCGCGGCCAACCTGACCCGATTCCGCGCCCGCCGTTGATCTGCGAGAATGAGGCGTGAACCGGGTACTCCCTCTCCGGCCCACCCTCTCCGCCGTCCCATGCGCTCCAACCGTTCCCTGCCCGCCCTGGTCTCGCTGCGCGCCTTCGAGGCGGCCGCCCGGCGCCTGAGCTTCAGCCTGGCGGGCGAAGAACTGTTCGTCACGCAAAGCGCCATCAGCCACCACATCCAGCGGCTGGAGGCGGAACTGGGCGTGACGCTGTTCGAGCGTCGCACCCGCGCCGTGGCCCTCACGCCGGCGGGACAGGCCTATTACGAGCGGGTCCACGCGGCGTTCGAACTGCTGCGCCAAGGCACCGACGAAGCGCGCGCGCCCGCCGCCGCCCGCCACACGCTCAAGGTCGGGCTGCTGGCCTCGTTCGCCACCCGCTGGCTGGCGCCGCGCCTGCCGGGCTTCGCCAGCGCCCATCCGGACATTGACCTGCAATTGCTGCCCGCCATCGGCCTGGCCGACGTGGCGGCCGGTGAAGTGGACGTCGCGATCCGCTATGGCCGCGGCACCTGGCCCGGCCTGCGGGCGCGACGCCTGATGCCGGAACGGCTGTCGGTGGTGTGCGCGCCGTCATTGGTGGCGGGACGGCGACGGCCACGCGCGCCGGCCGACCTGCTGCGCTATCCCCTGCTGGTCTCGCACGCGCAATTGCCGTTCGAGTGGGATGCCTGGGCCCGGCAACATGACCTGGACCTGGGCCGCGCCCAGACCGTGCATCTGCATGACTACAACATCGTGGTGGAAGCGGCGCTGGCCGGACAGGGCATGGCCATGGGCCGGCATCGCCTGATCGCCGCGCAACTGGCCAGCGGCGCGCTGGTCGAGGCGCTGCCGGGCACCGCGCTGGACGATCCGCGTATCGGCTGGTGGTTCGTCAGTCCGCGCGGCCAGGCCGCACCCGCCGCCGTGGCATTCCAGGCGTGGCTGGCGCAGGCGGCGGCCGACGGTTGATGCATTACTTTTACTCATACGTGGTTCGCAATAATTGATTGGTCAGGCACGGCGCGCGCCGATAGCATGGGGGTCGTCTTTTCCCTTTTCCGTCTCACAGGTGATTCCATGACCCGTACGATCTCCGGCCGCGTGGCCGAACTCGGCCTTGTGCTCGAAGCCGCCGCCGCGCCCGCCGCCAATTACGTGCCCTTCGTGCAGGAGGGCAATCTGCTGTACATCTCCGGCCAGATCTCGCGCGAAGGCGGCAAGGCGGCGTTCCTGGGCCAGTTGGGCAACCAGATTTCCGAAGCGGACGGCGTCAGCGCGGCGCGCCTGTCGGCCCTGGGGATCCTGGCGCAGATCGCGGCCGCCACCGGCGACCGGCTCGATCGCGTGGCGCGCGTGGTGCGCCTGGGCGTGTTCGTCGCCAGCACGCCGGACTTCAATCGCCAGAGCGCGGTCGCCAACGGCGCCTCGGACCTGATGGTGGAAGTGTTCGGCGATGCCGGCCGCCACGCGCGCAGCGCGGTGGGCGTGGCCTCGCTGCCGCAGGGCGTGGCGGTCGAGGTGGAAGCCGTCGTCGCACTGACGCCCGCCTGATGCCCCGGCGCCGGACGCAAGCCCGGCGCGTTTTTCCTGGAACCCTCATGCCCGCCGCCGTCCTCACCGCCGCCACCCTCGAAGCGCTGCGCGCCGCCACGCCCGGCACGCGCACCACCGTCCACTTCAACCATGCCGGCGCATCGTTGCCGTCGGCGGCCACGCTCGATGCCATCCAGGCCCACCTGCGGCGCGAAGCCGAACACGGGCCGATGGAGGCGGGCGTGGCCGCGCGCGCCCACACCGAGCAGGCGCGCCAGTTGGCCGCGCAACTGCTCAATGCCCAGCCAGGCGAGATCGCCCTGACCGGCGGCAATTCCCCAGGGTGGGGCGCCGCATTCGCCGCGCTGGGACCCTGGCGCCCCGGCGACCGCATCCTGGTGGGCCGCCATGAATGGGGCGGCAACCTTGCCGCCATGCGGCTGGCGGCACAACGCGCGGGCGCGAGCATCGAGACGATTCCATCCGATGACAGCGGCTGTGTCGACGCCGATGCGCTGCGCGCCATGCTGGACGAACGGGTGCGCCTGGTCGCGCTGACCTGGTTGCCGGCCAACGGCGGCCTGATCAACCCGGCGGCCGCCATCGGCCGCGTCACACGCGCCGCGGGCGTGCCGTACTTCATCGATGCGGCGCAGGCGGTGGGACAGGTGCCGATCGACGTGGCCGAGGTCGGTTGCGACGTCCTCAGCGGCGCCGGCCGCAAGGCCCTGCGCGGCCCGCGCGGCACCGGCCTGCTGTATGTGCGGCGCGAATTCCTGCCGCGCCTGGCGCCCGCGTTCGTCGACACCCATTCGGCGCCGCTGGGCGCCGACGGCGAGCCGCAACTGCGCGACGATGCCACGCGCTTCGAATCCGCCGAAGCTTCGATGGCGTTGCGCGCAGGCCTGGCCAATGCGTTGCAGGAAGCGCTCGATATCGGCCTGGAAGCCATCCGCGCCCGCATCGACCTGGTCGCCCAGGCCTTGCGGGCGGAGCTGCGCGCCATTGCCGGCATCGAGGTGCTGGACCAGGGCCGCGAACTGTCCGGCCTGGTGTCGTTCAATCTCGCCGGGCACGACCCTGCCGCCGTGCAGCGGACGCTGGCCGCGCAAGGCATCACCATCGGCAGCAACGGCGCGCCGTACACGCCGCTGGACATGAACGCGCGCGGCCTGGCGCACATCGCGCGCGCCTCGGTCAGCTACCTGACCCGCGACGAGGAGATCGACCGCCTGCTCGACGCGCTGCGCGCGTTGTCGCGCCAGGGCGCCTAGCACACTTGCGCCGCGCGCCCATGTCGATCAAGCCGCCACGCGGCGCGAGAACGGCGACCACCTGGTGAAGACCAGCAGGTTGCCGAACATCACCAGCGCCAGCCCGAGCAGGGCGGCGGGCGTCCACTGGTAGCCCTCGACGAAGGTCGACACGCTCAGCGCCACCACCGGGAACAACACGGTGCAATAGGCGGCGCGCGCCGGGCCCATGCGTCCCACCAGTGTCAGGTAGGCGGTGAAGCCGATCACCGACCCCGGAATCGCCAGGTAGAGCAGGGCGCCGACATAGGCCGTGGAGGTGTCGAAACGGAACGGCACGCCCGCGACCAGGCAGCCGGCCAGCAACACGGCGGCGCCGTACAGCATGCTGTAGGCGTTGCCGGTGAGCGGGCGGATGCCGGCGCGCTGCTGCAGCGACGACAGCATGTTGCCGGTGGAAAAGCAGAACGTGCCCAGCAGCGCGAAGCCCAGTCCGAGCAGCGTCTCGCGGCTGGCCTCCTGGCCCGCGAGCTCGGGCCAGAACAGCAGCACCAGACCCGTGAAGCCGATCACCCCCGCCACCATCACGCGCGGCGCGATGCGGGTGCCGAACCACAGCCGCGCATTCAATGCGTTCCACAGCGTGGCGGCCGAGAACACCACCGACACCAGGCCGCTAGGAATCCACTGCGTGGCCGTGTAGAAGCACAGGAAGTTCAGGCAGAACAGGCACAGCCCCTGGCCCAGGCACAACGCATGCCCGCGGCGATCCAGGCGCTGCAATTTACGGGTCAGCAGCAACGCGGCGAACAGCACCAGGCCGGCCAGCGCAAAGCGGTAGAAGATGGACACGGGAATCGCCACCACCCCGAGCTGCAGCTTGATGGCGATCCAGGTGGTGCCCCAGATGACGACGGTCAGGAAATACAGGAATAGATTCACTTTGGGACGCTCGGCAGGGCCAAAAAGGACATGACATCCGGCACCGCGAAAATCGCGGGCTCCGACGCCCAGTCTGCGCCCGCGGCGGACGAAAAAATTGCCGGTTCTTGCGGTTTTTCCGCACCCGCGCGTGCCACGCGCGCGGCGATCGCAGTAGCATTTCAGTTCCATGGGCACTACCGCTTCGGCACCGTCCGACTTCTCCGTCTTTCGCACGCTGTCCGCCTCCAGCGCGACACTGGCGCGTGCCGCCTCGCTGGGCGAGGGCATCGCCATTTCGCAATGGGGTCGCAGCGCCCACGAAACGCTGGGCTACGACATGCCTGGACACCACACGCTGTCGCTGTACCTGCACGGCGGCGAGAAGTCGTTCCGGGTCGGGAATCCGCTGCACGGCGGCGCGGGCAAATTCTGCGTGCTGCCGGCCGAGCACTATTCGCGCTGGTGCATGAACGACACGGTGCATTTCCTGCACCTGTACATCGCGCCGGAACGGCTGGCGCGCGAGGCCGTGATGCGGCTCGACTGCGAACCGCGCGCGCTGGAACTGCGCGACCGCACCTACATCCACGACGAGTCGCTGACCGACGTGTGCCGGGCGCTGCTCGATAGCGACTGGACCGCGCCCGCCGAGCGCCTGGCTGCCAGCAGCGCGGCCGAGACCGTGCTGCATCACCTGCTGAACCAGGGCGTGTCGCGCAAGGCCGTGGCGCCGGCGCGCGGCGGGCTGGCGCCGGCGGTGCGGCGGCGGATCATGGACTATGTCGACGCGCACCTCGCCGAGCCGCTGACGCTGGACCAACTGGCCGGCGTGGCCGCGCTGTCCACCTATCACTTCGCGCGCATGTTCCACACCTCGTTCGGCGAGCCGCCGCATTCCTGGGTGCGCGCCCGCCGCCTGGCTCACGCGCGCCGCCTGCTGGCGGCCGGCAAGGGCGACCTGGCCGGCATCGCGCAGGCGGCCGGTTTCGGCAACGCCAGCCATCTGTCGCGCGTGTTCCGCGACGCCGTCGGCGTCACCCCGGGCCAATACCGCGCCGCCCACCGCAAGCACTGAGCCGGCCGCCGCGCGGTCTACAATGGCGCATCGCCCTTCGCGGCCTGATCGCCTGCCCCGCCCGCGATGCCATCGCCGACTTCCCGCGACGTTTCCACCTCCCCCGAGGCCTTCGACCCGGCGCCGCTGCGCGCCCATTGGCTGGCCGAACTGATCCGGCTGCGCGAAGCGCACTGGGGCCCGCTGGAAGACGCCGCCGTGGTGCGCCGGGTACGACAACTCGACATCCCGCTGCCGGCCCGCATCCTGGCGCGCGCGCAAGCGTTGGCGCAGCGCGAAAACCTGGTTCCGCTGGTGGACGGCTGGCGCCGCAGCGCATTCGCGGTGCTGGCGCTGCTGTTGCTGCTGGCGTTGCTGTCCGGCGCCGGCGTGGCGGCGGGCGCCCTCGGCGATGGCGGCCGCGCCGTCAACGTGCTGTGGGCGCTGGCCGCCTTGCTCGGCCTGCACCTGCTGACCTTCGTCCTGTGGCTGGCCAGCTTCCTGCTGCGGCCCGCGGCCATGACGCCGCTCGGGCGGTTGTGGCTCTGGGCCACCCGCAAGCTGGCGCGCGGCCCCGACAGCGCGCTGGTGCCGCAGGCCTTCCTCAACCTGCTGGCCCGCGCCGGCGCCCTGCGCGGCCTGTTCGGCGCGGTCAGCCACGGGCTCTGGCTGGCGGGCCTGGGCGCGGCGCTGGCGACCCTGCTGGCGCTGTTGTCCACCGCCAGCTACCGCTTCATCTGGGCCACCACCTTGCTGGCGCCGGACACTTTCGTGTGGTTGACCCAGGTCGTCGGCTGGCTGCCGTCGCAACTGGGCTTTCCGCTGCCGGACGCCGCCATGGTGCGCGCCAGCGACGGCGTCCAGGCGTTGGGCGCCGATGCCCAGGTGCAATGGTCGTGGTGGCTGATCGGCGTGTTCGTGACCTACGGCATCGTGCCGCGCCTGCTGGCCTGGCTGGCCTGCCTGCTGGTCACCCGGCGCGCCCTGCGCGGCCTGGCCATCGACCCCGCGCTGGCGGGCTACGCCGCGCTGCGCGACCGGCTCGAACCGCCGGCCCAGTCCACTGGCATCGACCGGCCGGTCGACCCCTTGCACCAGCCGCGCGTGGCGGCGCCGCTGCCCGCCGCGCTGGGCGGCCAGCCGGTGCTGATGGGACTGGAACTGCCCGCCGACCTGCACTGGCCCCCCGCCGTCCCGGCCGCGTCCATCCGCCAGGCGGGCAACCTGGACACGCGCGAGCAGCGCAACCACCTGCTGGATGCCTTGTCTCAGGCCGCCGCCTCGCGCCTGCTGATCGCCTGCGATGCGCGCCAGACGCCCGACCGCGGCACGCTGGCCTTGATCGCCGAGCTGGCGGCGCACGCCGGCCAGACCCGCGTCTGGCTGCTGGCGCCGGCCGCGGCCGACACCCGCGAAGCGCTGTGGCGCGAACGCTTGGCCGCCCTGGGGCTGGCGGCCGGCGCCGTCTTCGGGCCCGGCGCCGCGGCGCTGGCCTGGCTGGAGCAGGGCCATGACTGAGCGCGTCATCAACGTCGCGGTGGTGGGACACACCAACACCGGCAAGACCTCGCTGCTGCGCACGCTGACCCGCGACACCACCTTCGGCGACGTCGCCGACCAGCCCGGCACCACCCGCCACGTGGAAGGCGCGCGCCTGCGCCTGGATGGACGCGCGGTGCTGGAGTGGTTCGACACGCCCGGCATGGAAGACAGCATCGCCCTGCTCGAATACCTGGAGCGCCTGGGCCAGCCCGGCGAACGGCTGGACGGGCCGGCGCGCGTGCGGCGCTTTCTCGACACGCCGGAAGCGCACGGGCGCTACGAGCAGGAAGCGCGCGTGCTCAAGAAGATGCTGGACTGCGATGCGGCGCTGTATGTGATCGATGCGCGCGACCCGGTGCTGGGCAAGCATCGCGACGAACTCGCCATCCTGGCCGCCTGCGGCCGGCCCCTGCTGCCGGTGCTCAATTTCGTCAATGCGCCCGCGCATCGCGCCGCCGAATGGCGCGACGCGCTGGCGCGGCTGGGCCTGCACGCGACGGTGGAATTCGACACCGTGGCGCCGCCGCTCGATGGCGAGCAACAGCTGTACGCCAAGCTGGGCGTGCTGCTGGATCGCCACGCCGACACCCTGGCGCGCCTGGCCGATACGCTGGCGCGCCAACGGCGCGAACGCCACGCCGCGGCCTTCGAACTGCTGGCCGACCTGCTGATCGACGTGGCCGCGTTGCGCATCACCAGTCCCAGCGACGAAGCCGCATTGACGGCCGCCGCCCGGCAGTTGCGCCAGCAGGTACGCCAGCGCGAACAGGCCTGCGTCACCGCCTTGCTGGCGCTCTACAACTTCCGTGCGTCCGATTTCGATGACGACGCGCTGCCGCTGCAAGGTGAGCGCTGGGGCATGGACCTGTTCCACCCGCAGGCGCTCAAGGACATGGGCGTGCAGGTCGGCATGGGCGCCGCCGCGGGCGCCATGGCCGGCGCGGCGGTGGACCTGCTCAGCGCGGGGCTGAGCCTGGGCACGGGCATGCTGATCGGCGCCGCCGCCGGCGGACTGTGGCAGGGCGTGGAGAAGCTCGGAAAGCGCGTTGCCGGCAAGCTGCGCGGCTGGCGCGAGATCAGCGTCGACGACGCGGTGCTGCGCCTGCTGGCGCTGCGCCAAAGACAACTGATCGACGCGCTCGAACGTCGTGGCCACGCAGCCCGCGCGCCGCTGCGGCTGGACCACCCCGACGATGAGACGCTGCGCCGTGGCCCCTTGCCGGAGGCGCTGAAGGAAGCCCGCAGCCGGCCGGAGTGGTCGGCCCTGGCCAAGGGCCATGAAGACAGCGAACGGCGCAAGCAGGCGGTGCGTGAATTGGCGAAAGCAAGCAAGTACTAACCCCAATCCAAACCGATTGACGCTTAAACGAATCGCTCTATAAGATTCGTTCTGCATCGGTGCGGTCCATCCCGCCATGACAATCACAAGGGGTTGGATCTACCGTGAACCGCCTTTCCTCGTAGCAGCAACGCCATGCCCCGGCTCCCCGTGGGGCCAGGGCCCTATCACTTCTGTCGCGCTATCCGCGCATTACGGAGCATGAGGGCTATGCGTACTTTCCCCCACCTGAAACAAGCGGCGCTGGCGGCTGCACTGACAGCCTCGTTGGCGTTCAGCGCCGGCGCGGCCGCCAAGACCTTCCACTGGTCTTATCAAGGCGACGCCACGTCGATGGACCCGATGGCGTTGAACGAGACTTTCACGCTGGGCTTCCAGGGCAACATCTACGAAACGCTGGCCGGTTATGACGGCAACCTGAAACTGACGCCGCTGCTGGCCGAGAGCTGGGAAAACCCGGAGCCCACCAAATGGGTCTTCAAGCTGCGCAAGGGCGTGAAGTTCCACGACGGCTCGCCCTTCACCGCCGATGACGTGATCTTCTCCTGGAAGCGCAGCCTCACGCCGGGCTCCGACATGAAGGGCTACGGCGCCAAGGCCTCCGACATCAAGAAGGTCGACGACTACACCATCGAGGTCACCACCCCCACGCCCAACCCGATCCTGCCGCGCGAATGGGTGTTCCTCTACATCATGAGCAAGACGTGGTCGGAGAAGAACAAGACCACCGAGGCCACCAACGTCAAGGGCGACAACCAGGGCAACTACGCCAACCTCAACGCCAACGGCACCGGCCCCTTCATGCTGGTGTCGCGCCAGCCCGACGTGAAGACCGTGCTCAAACGCTACGACGGCTACTGGAATAAGAACATCAAGACCAACGTCGACGAGGTCATCTTCCAGCCGATCACGCAGGAAGCCACGCGCGTGGCCGCGCTGATCTCCGGCGAGATGGACCTGGTGCAGCCGGTGCCGGTGCAGGACTGGAAGCGCCTGGAAGACGCCAAGGGCGTCAAGCCGCTGACCGCGCCCGAAGCCCGCGCCATCTTCATCGGCATGGACCAGGATCGCGACGAACTGCTGTTCTCGGACGTGAAGGGCAAGAACCCCTTCAAGGACCCGAAGGTGCGCGAAGCGGTGGTGCTGGCCGTGGACACCAAGGCCATCAACGAGAAGATCATGCGCAACGCGGCCAAGCCGCTCGGTTCGCTGATCGCCACCGCCATCAACGGCTACGACGAATCGTTCGGCGCGCCCTACAAGCCGGATCCGGAACGCGCCAAGAAGCTGCTGGCCGAGGCCGGCTATCCGAAGGGCTTCACCGTCACCATGGACTGCCCCAACGACCGCTACGTCAATGACGAGAAGGTCTGCCAGGCGGTGGCCGGCATGCTGGCGCGCGTCGGCATCAAGATCAACCTGCTGGCGCAGACCAAGTCCAAGTACTTCGGCAAGATCCTGCTGCAGGCCGGCAACCAGACCAGCATGTACATGCTGGGCTGGACGCCCAGCTCCACCGACGCGCACAACACGCTGCTGAACCTGGCCGCGTGCCGCGACGCCAAGACGGCGGCGGGCCAGTTCAACCTGGGTGGCTACTGCAACAAGAAGGTCGACGAACTCACCGCCAAGATCGGCGTCGAGACCGACCAGGCCAAGCGCAACGCGATGATCAAGGAAGCCTTCGGCATCGTGCGCAGCGATTTCGGCTACCTGCCGCTGCACCAGCAGCCGATGTCGTGGGGCGTGAAGGACAACATCAAGGTCATCCAGCGCGCCGACGACGTGCTCGACCTGCGCGACGTGGTCCTGCCGTAGTCCCCGGGCGCCGCGCCACGCCGCAGGGCGTGCGCGGCGCCGTGTTGATGCGACCCCCGCGACGGCGCCCGCCGTCCGGGCGCGCCCGGCCCAGCCCCGCTTGCCACGACCGGCAACGCGCGGCCCGGCGTTATCCGACCAAGAGGGCATCCAACCATGCTTTCCTTTATTGCGCAGCGGCTGATCCAGTCGGTGCTGGTGATGTTGACGGTGGCGCTGATCGCGTTCTCCATGTTCCGCTATGTCGGCGATCCGATCGCCAGCATGGTCGGGCAGGACACCACGCCCGAACAGCGCGAGCAGCTGCGCGAACAGTTGGGATTGAACGATCCGTTCGTGGTGCAGTACGCGCATTTCGTCGCCAACGCGGTGCGTGGCGACTTCGGCATTTCCTACCGCCACCGGCGGCCGGTCAGCGAGCTGCTCGAAGAGCGCCTGCCAGCCACGCTGGAGCTGTCGTTCGTCTCCGCCGTGATGGCGCTGGCGCTCGGCATCCCCATGGGCATCTACACCGCGCTCAAGCGCCACGGCGTGCTGTCCAAGACCTTCATGGCGATCTCGCTGGCCGGCATCTCGCTGCCCACCTTCCTGATCGGCATCCTGCTGATCCTGTTCTTCGGCGTGCAGTTGCGATGGCTGCCCAGCTTCGGGCGCGGCGACGTGGTCGGGCTGGGCTGGTGGACCACGGGCTTTTTGACCAAATCCGGCCTGCTGGCGCTGATCATGCCGGCCGTCACGCTGGCGCTGTTCCAGATGACCCTGATCATGCGGCTGGTGCGCGCCGAGATGCTGGAAGTGCTGCGCGCCGACTTCATCAAGTTCGCCCGGGCCCGCGGCCTGCCGGAACGCCTGATCAATTTCCGCCATGCGCTCAAGAACACCATGGTGCCGGTCATCACCATCACCGGCCTGCAGCTCGGCTCCATCATCGCCTTCGCCATCATCACCGAAACGGTGTTCCAGTGGCCCGGCATGGGACTGCTGTTCATCCAGGCCATCAGCATGGTGGACATCCCGGTGATGGCCGCCTACCTGGTGCTGATCGCCTTCATGTTCGTCGTCATCAACCTCGTCGTCGACCTGCTGTACTTCGCCGTCGATCCGCGCCTGCGCGTGCAGAGCAAATAAGGGAACCGCCTCATGAACGCCCGCATCGCTCCCTTCTTCGCGCGCGCCGCCGACAGTGACCTCTGGCACAGCTTCAAGCGCTCGCCCGGCGCCATCGTCGCCGCCGCCGTCACGCTGGCCATCCTGCTGGGCGCGCTGTTCGCGCCGGTGGTGGCGCCGCACAATCCGTTCGACCTGGCTTCCCTGAACATCATGGACGCCAACACCCCGCCCGCCTGGCAGGAGGGCGGCAGCGCCGACTTCCTGCTGGGCACCGACGACCAGGGCCGCGACATCCTGTCGGCGATCCTCTACGGCTCGCGCGTGTCGCTGCTGGTGGGCTTCGCCTCGGTGCTGTTCTCGATGGTGCTGGGCGTCACGCTGGGCCTCATCAGCGGCTACGCCGGCGGCCGCGTCGACAGCTTCATCATGCGCATCGCCGACGTGCAGCTATCGTTCCCCGCCATCCTGGTGGCGCTGCTGATCGACGGCGTGGCGCGCGGCCTGCTGCCGCGCGACATGCACGACGAACTGGCCCTGTATGTGCTGATCTTCGCCATCGGCATCTCGGGCTGGGTGCAGTACGCCCGCACCGTGCGCGGCTCGACGCTGGTGGAACGCAACAAGGAATACGTACAGGCGGCGCGGCTGATCGGCATCGGCCCCATCACCATCCTGCGCCGCCACATCCTGCCCAACGTCATGGGTCCGGTGCTGGTGATCGCCACCATCCACCTGGCGATTGCCATCATCACCGAGGCCACGCTGTCGTTCCTGGGCGTGGGCGTGCCGCCGACCGCGCCGTCGCTGGGCACGCTGATCCGCATCGGCAACAGCTACCTGTTCTCGGGCATGTGGTGGATCTCGATCTTCCCCGGCATCGCGCTGGTCGCGCTGGTGCTGTCGGTCAATCTGCTGGGCGACTGGCTGCGCGACGCGCTCAACCCCAAGCTGCGCTGAGGATGCCATGGCCCTGCTGAACATCGAAGACATCCGCATCGAATTCCCCAGCCGCCGCGGCACGCTGGTGGCGGTGGACGGCGTGTCGCTGTCGCTGGAGAAAGGCGAGATCCTGGGCGTGGTCGGCGAATCCGGCGCCGGCAAGTCGACCATCGGCAACGCCGTGATCGGCCTGCTGGAAGCGCCCGGCCGGCTGGCCGGCGGCGCGGTGCTGCTCAACGGCGAACGCATCGACACGCTGACGCCCGCGCAGCAACGCAAGGTGCGCGGACGCCGCATCGGCATGATCTTCCAGGATCCGCTGACCTCGCTCGACCCGTTGCAGACCGTGGAAAGCCAGCTGGTCGAGACCATGCTGGTGCACCTGGACCTGACCCACGACCAGGCCAGGAAGCGCGCGGTGCAATTGCTGGCCCAGGTCGGCATCGACCAGCCCGAGCTGCGCGTGCAGCAGTATCCGCACCAGTTCTCGGGCGGCATGCGGCAGCGCGTGGTGATCGCGCTGGCGCTGTGCTGCGAGCCCGAAGTCATCATCGCCGATGAACCCACCACCGCGCTCGACGTGTCGATCCAGGCGCAGATCCTGGAACTGCTGAAAAAGCTCTGCCGCCAGGAACAGGTCGGCATGATCATCATCACCCACGACATGGGCGTGATCGCCGACGTCACCGACCGCGTCGCGGTGCTGTACCACGGCAAGCTGGTCGAGCAGGGGCCCACCGCCAAGATCCTGGGCGACCCCGATCATCCCTACACCCGCAGCCTGATCTCGGCCGTGCCGCGCCCGGACATCAAGCTCAAGCGCTTTCCGCTGGTCACCTACATCGAGGACGTCAGGACCCCCACCAAACCACTCGACCTGGCCACCCACTGGCTGGGCCAGCGGCGCGACTTCGGGGCGCGCGGCGAAGGGCCGTTGGTGCAGGTCCGGGACCTGAGCATGCGCTTCGTGCTCAAGAGCGCCTTCCTCAAGCGCAACCAGCGCACGCTGGACGCGGTCAAGCGCGTCAATTTCACGATCGGCGAGGGCGAGGTGTTCGGCCTGGTGGGCGAATCCGGTTCGGGCAAGTCCACTGTCGCGCGGCTGATCTCGGGCCTGTATACGCCCAGCGCCGGCTCGGTCACGTTCGGCGGCACCGACCTGACCGCGCTCAAGGGCGAGAAGCAGCTCAACCCGTTCCGGCGCCAGATCCAGATGATCTTCCAGGATCCGTTCTCGTCGCTCAACCCGCGAATGCGGGTGCTGGACATCGTGGCCGAGCCGATCCGTTTCCACAAACTGGCGGCCAGCGAGGCCGAAGCGCGCCGCGTGGTGGCCGACCTGCTCGACGTGGTCGGACTGGGCGAGCGCGCCGCCGAGCGCTTCCCGCACGAGTTCTCCGGCGGCCAGCGCCAGCGCATCTGCATCGCCCGGGCGTTGGCCACGCGGCCGCGCTTCCTGATCTGCGACGAACCCACTTCGGCGCTGGACGTGTCGATCCAGGCCCAGATCCTGAACCTGCTCAAGGACCTGCAGGAACAACTCGGCCTGACCATGCTGTTCATCAGCCACGACCTGCCCGTGATCCGCCAGATGTGCGACCGCGTCGGCGTGATGCGCTACGGCGAACTGCTGGAGGTGGCGGACACCGAAGCGCTGTTCGAGCATCCGCAGCATCCCTACAGCCAGCACCTGCTGGGGCTGATGCCCCGCTTGCAATCCATGTCCCGCGAGGGCCTGGAGGTGGAGGGCTGAACCCCACCCACACGACAAGGAGCGAGACATGAGTGCGTTGCCACAGACCCTGTACATCGGCGGCAAGGTGTTCGATGGACGTGGCGGGATCCTGCCGGGCCACGGCGTGCTGGTCGAGGGCAAGCAGGTCACGTGGGTGGCGCCGGCGGCCGAATTCAACGGCTTTGCCGGACGGCGCGTCGACACCGGCGGCATGACGCTGATGCCCGGCATGGCCGACTGCCACGTGCACCTGGTCTACACCGGCGGCGCCGACCCGCAGACGCAGATGTCGAAACAGGGCCCAGCCCAGATTACGCTGACCGCGCTGGAGAACGCGCAGGCCGCGCTGCGCGGCGGCTTCACGGCCCTGCGCGATTGCGGCGGCAAGGACTACCTGGAATTCGGCGTGCGCGACGCCATCGCGCGCGGCGTGTTCCCTGGCCCGACCATCAAGGCCTCGGGCCGCATCATCTGCATGACGGGCGGCCACGGCAATCGCATCGGCCGCGTCGCCGACGGCTGCGAAGAAGTGGTCAAGGCGGTGCGCGAGCAAGTCCACGCCGGCTGCGACCTGGTCAAGATCATGGCCACCGGCGGCGTCATGACGCCGGGCGTGAGCCCGATGGACGCGCACTACAGCTTCGACGAGATGAAGGCGGGCGTGCACGAGGCCAAGCGCTTTCGCAAGAGCACCGCCAGCCACGCCCAGGGCACGCAGGGCATCCTGAACGCGGTGCGCGCCGGCATCGACTCGATCGAGCACGGCATCTTCATGGACGCGCAGTGCCTGGAAGAAATGCTGGCGGCCGAGACCTACCTGGTGCCGACCATCGCCGCGGTGCGCAACATCGTCGCCAACGCCGACAATGGCATTCCCGCCTATGCCGTGGAGAAGGCGCGCGCGGTGGAACAGCGCCATCGCGAATCCATCCAGATGTACTACAAGGCGGGCGGGCGCATCGCGCTGGGCACGGATGCCGGCACGCCCTTCAACCTGCATGGCGACAACGCGATGGAACTGGCCTACATGGTGGAGTTCGGCATGACGCCGGTGGACGCCCTGGTCGCGGCCACCTCGCGCGGCCATGACCTGATGGGCATGGCCGGCCACGGCGTGGTGGAACCGGGCTGCGCGGCCGACCTGCTGCTGGTGCGCGGCGACCCGACCGAGGACATCATGCAAGCCGCGGACAAGCGCTTCCACGTGGCGGTGCTGCGCAACGGCGAAGTCATGTCGGGCGCCTTGCCGGCCTGACAGGCAAGGCGGGAAGGCGGCGCTGGCGCGCCTTACTTCACGCCGCGCGCCATCAGCCAGCTCAGGAAACTCTCGACCGGCATGCGTTCGCCATTGACGTCCACCTGGCCGCCCTCGTAGTTCAGGCTCGCGACCAGCTTGCCGTCCTCCAGGCGCCCCCACTGGCCGCGCAGGAAGCGGTCGCGCATCTCCTCGGCCCGACGGCCAGCCGCCTCGCGCGCGGCGGCCTCGGGCATGCCTTCGGCCCGCATCCGCACCGCGATCAGGTCGGCCAGGCTGACGACCGGCACCGACATCCGCGCATCGAGCTTGCGCACGGTTTCCTTGACCACTGCGCCCGGCGAGTGGTTCCACAGCGTGGGCGCGCTCAGATCCAGGTCCAGCCGCAGCGTCGCAGAACCGTTGGCGGTATCGACCTGCAGCGGCGACAGCGAAAAGCCCGGCTGGGCCAGCAGGAACTTCATCAGGTGGCCCGCGCCCACCATCTTGTCGCCCAGGCTGGCGCCGCCCCGGGCGGCCTCCACCGACGCCTGGAATGCGCGGAACGACGCCATGTCGAAGTTGCGCGCCTCGGCGGCCAGGCGCAGATTGGCCGCCTGTCCGGCTCGCGTGTCGATGCCCGCGACCTGCACGGCCAGCTTGGCGTTCATCGCGCTCTCGGCGCCCTTGGCATCGGTGCTCACGACGACGTCGCGCAGCGTGACCGGTTCGCCGTCGATCTCGATGGTCCATTGCTTGAGGCTCGCGCGGGTGGCCGCAGTACCCGCCTCATCGGCGGCGCGGCTTGCGTCGTACCTGATCGCCAGGTCGCGCATGGCCAGGCGGCGCGTATGTCGCTCGCCGTCCTTGGTGTAGGGCTCGAACAGCTCGGCGCGGCCCGAGTGGATGTCCACCGTGGTGTGCTTGCCGCCGGCGGCCACGTCGGCCAGGAGCTTCAGGCCCGAGAAGCTGAAGCGCGACTCGTCGCGCACGCGCTCGACCGGCGCCAGCTCCAGCGTGCCGCTGATGTCGCGGCCATAGCCCGCCACGGCCTCGGCCGTCACGGGCACGGCGCCCCCGGCAGCCGCGAACCAGGTGTCGACCGAAGGCGTCTGCGCCAGGTCGGCCCGCGCGGCCGCCATGGCCGGGAACAGGTGCCCCCGCACCAGGCGGTACAGGGGGAACGGCCCATGGTCCAGGCGCACCACCATCTCGTACTCGTGCCCCGCCGCGGCCGCGCCGTCCTCCGGCGAAGGCCCCGTCTTCAGCCGATAGCGCGCCTGCGACGTGAACACGCCTCGTTCATACGACAACGGCTCGAACGACAACGGTTCGCCCGTCTTCACGCCGATCTGCCGCGCCAACTGATCGGCGCTGTCGACCAGTTGCGCCATGCCGGTCTCCAGCTGCTTGCCGGTGTACCAGGCCGTGCCCGTCCAGATCGCGCCCAGCGCCAGCACGGCGCAACCCACGGCTGCAAATTTCCTCATGGTGTCCTTCCCGCGTTCGTCGATGCCATCCGGCCTTGCGGACCGGATCCGTGACAGCATACGCCGCGCATGAAAAACGGGCTGCCGCGCCCGATGGCGCCGCAGCCCGCATGGGGCGCCGGCATCATGCCGGCGCCGAAGTCGTGTTCGCGCCTCAGCGCATGCCGCCCATCGCGCCGCTCATGACCATCATCACAAACTGTTGCAGCGGCATCTTCTTGCCATTGAAGTCGACCTGGCCGTCGGCGTAGTTCAGGTAGGAAACGATGTTGTCGTTTTCCGCCTTGGCCACGCCCATCGCCACCGCCATGGTGCCGACCATTTCGGCCTGGCCCTTGGCGGTCTGGGCGGCACGGTCGGCCGGCACGCCGCGCATCTGCGGCTCGATCGCCATCAGGTCGGCCACGTTGGCCTTGGACAGCACCAGCTTGGCGTTGAGCTTGCGGATGGCTTCCATGGCCAGGTCGCTGGCCGGCTTGTCGGTCGAGGCCGGCTTGGCCAGGTCCACGTCCAGGTTGAAGGTCGAGGTGCCGTTGGCGGTGCGCACCTGCAGCGGCGACACCGACAGGCTGGGGTTGCCGGCCAGCAGCAGTTCGACGTTGGTCTTCAGGATCTGCTGCTCTTCGGGCGTGAACTCGGGCTTGGCCTCGTCGTCGCCGCTTTGCATCATGCGGCGCGACGACGCTTCATAGACGTCGTTCAGGGCCTTGAGCGCCTTGGGATCCATGTTCTTCATGCCGATGGCCAGCTGCAGGCCCGCCATGTCCTTTTCCTTGACATTGATCATGCCGAAGTCCAGCACCATCTTGGCGTTCACGCCGGCATCGGCCTCGGCCAGGTCCACCGCGATGCTGGTGTCCTTGAGCAGCACCGGCGGCTGGGTCTTGGACGTGATGGTCCATTCCTTGAGGACCAGCTTCTGGCTGCCCATGGCCATGTCGTTCTTGCCCGGCGCCAGGTCGCTGTTGAGCGTGATGCCCTTGACCGCCATGCCGACGATATCGCTCTCGCCGGCCGGACCGGCCAGCGTCAGGCTGTCGCTCTTGAGCGCCAGGACGCCGTGCTTGCTCTTGGTGTCGAAGTCGACGTCGCCGGTCATGCCGGAGAAGGTCAGCTTGGTCTTGTCGGTCGAGGCTTCGGCCGGCGCCAGATTGAAGGTGCCGGTGACGTTCTTGCCGTAGCTGACGCTATAGGCGCCGGACAGCGGCGTGGCGCCCTTGGTGGCGGTGAACCAGCCCTTGATCGCCGGCGTTTCCTCGATCTGGAAGCGGCTGGCGACCATCGCCGGCGCGAGCTTGCCCGAAGCCAGGTTCGAGAACGGGAAGGGGCCGTGCGACAGGTGCTCGACGAACTGGATCTCGCGTTCCTCGGCCGGCTTGCCATCCTTGGCGGGCAGGGCGAACTTGACGCGGTAGCGCTCGGTGGACGAGAACACGCCGCGCTCGAACGACATCAGTTCGATCACGGGCGTCACGCCCCATTTTTCGCCGAGCTTGCGCAGTTCGACGTTGCCGTCTTCGATCGACTGCTTGACGAACGCCTCGGCCTTCTGGCCGGTGTACCAGGCCGTGCCGGTCCAGATTGCGCCCAGTGCAACGACCAGACCCGCTATTGCCGCCTTTTTCATAGCAACCCTTAATTCTTTTGGTGGAGGTAAGCCGACGGATTATAGGGAGCGTGGACTAGGGATTACACTAATTTCGTGCTTTTTATGTGCAAAATGTTACTTCGCTATACCGATAGCGCGCGTCCCTTATGCGGCAGCGCGGCATCGGCTACAATCGCCAGGCGTGCTTTGCCAATCCGCACGCGTCCGCTAGGCACTTCGCCGCCAAGCTTCGCCCTCAGGGGCGCTTCCCTTTTCTCCTTATTCGTCCGCCTGGATTGGAGTCTCTCAACTTGAGCGACGGGCTGCCGCTGGAGTTGTTTTGACTACCTCTTCCTCTTTCGCCGACCTCGGGCTGGCTGATTCCCTGTTGCGCGCCATTGCCGATACCGGCTACACCGCGCCCACCCCCATCCAGGCCCAGGCGATTCCGCAGGTCCTCAAGGGCGGCGACCTGCTGGCCGCCGCCCAGACCGGCACCGGCAAGACCGCCGGCTTCACGCTGCCCATCCTGCATCTGCTGATGCAGCGCAAGCCGGAAGCCCGCAAGGCCGGCCGCCCGCGCTGCCTGATCCTGACCCCGACGCGTGAACTGACCGCGCAGGTGGCCGAATCGGTGCAGACCTACGGCAAGCACACCTCGCTGACGTCCATGGTGATGTTCGGCGGCGTCAACATCAACCCCCAGATCTCCGCCCTGCGCAAGCCGCTGGACATCCTGGTGGCCACCCCCGGCCGCCTGCTGGACCACTGCGGCCAGAAGACGGTCGACCTGTCCGGCGTCGAGATCCTGGTGCTGGACGAAGCCGACCGCATGCTGGACATGGGCTTCATCCGCGACATCCGCAAGATCCTGGCCCTGCTGCCCAAGCAGCGCCAGAACCTGCTGTTCTCGGCCACCTTCTCCGATGAGATCCGCGCGCTGGCGCGCGGCGTGCTGAACGATCCGGGCGAAGTCTCGGTCACCCCGCGCAACACCGCCACCGAACTGGTCACCCAGACGGTGCACCTGGTCGAACAGCACCACAAGCGCGACCTGATCAGCCACATCATCCGCGAAAGCGGCTGGCACCAGGTGCTGGTGTTCACGCGCACCAAGCACGGCGCCAACCGCCTGGCCGAAAAGCTGGTCAAGGACGGCCTGACCGCCGCCGCGATCCACGGCAACAAGAGCCAGTCGGCCCGCACCCGCGCGCTGGCCGGCTTCAAGGACGGCACCGTGACGGTGCTGGTGGCCACCGACATCGCCGCGCGCGGCCTGGACATCGACCAGCTGCCCCAGGTGGTGAACTTCGAACTGCCCAACGTACCGGAAGACTACGTGCACCGCATCGGCCGCACCGGCCGCGCCGGCGCCACCGGCGCCGCGGTCTCGCTGGTGGACAACAGCGAGATCAAGCTGCTCAAGGACATCGAGCGCCTGATCAAGAAGACGATCGAGCGCAAGCCGGTGGCCGACTGGACCCCGCCCGCCACCAGCGCCGCCGCCTTCGAACGCCAGGAACGCGACGAAGACTCGCGCCAGCCGCGTGGCGGCGGCCGTAACGGCGGCCGCGGCGGCAATGCCGGCGCGCCCCGTTCGCGCCCGGCCAACGCCGCGCCGCGCAACGCCAACGGCGGCCGCGCCCCGGCGCCGGCCCGCGCCGGCGGCGACAACCGCGGCAGCCAGGGCCAGCGCGACGGCAAGCCCTCCGACCGTCCGGCCCACGCCGGCCGCGGCGACGCCCGCCCGCAGCAGAACCATCGCCGTCCCGAAGGCAGCGCCCGTCCCGCCGGCAACGGCGGCCGTCCGGCCGGCGGCCCACGCGCGGCGCTGCTCTCCAAGTAATATCAGCGGCATACCTGTAACTGCGACCCACGGACCCGCGCCATCATGCCTCTTTCCACCTGGTTGACGTTCTTCCTGGCCTCCTGGGCCATTTCGTTCTCGCCCGGCGCGGGGGCCATCTCCGCGATGTCCTCCGGACTGAAGTACGGCTTTGCCCGCGGCTACTGGAACACGGCCGGCCTGATCATGGGCATCCTGTTCCAGTTCGTGGTGGTCGCGGTCGGCCTGGGCGCGGTGCTGGCCACTTCCGAGATGGCCTTCAACGTGGTCAAGTACCTGGGTGTGGCCTACCTGATCTACCTGGGGGTGCGCCAGATCCGCACCGACGCCGCGCCGGTCGCGGTCGATGCCGGCGATCCCAAGCAGGCCTCGATCCGCGAGCTGGTGATGCGCGGCTTCCTGATCAACACCATGAACCCCAAGGGCACGGTGTTCCTGCTGGCCGTGGTGCCGCAGTTCGTCGACACCGCCTTGCCGCTGACGCCGCAGTACGCGGCGCTGGCCGGCACGCTGGCGTTCACCGACCTGGTGGCGATGGGCGTGTACACGCTGCTGGCGGCGCGCGTGCTGCGCCTGCTGCGCGACGCCAAGCACATCCGCTGGATGAACCGCACCTTCGGTTCGCTGTTCATCCTGGCCGGCGTGTTCCTGGCTTCGTTCCGCCGCCATTCCTGAATTTCCACGCGCGGGGCACGCGCCGGCAACGGCGCGTGCCCCGCTTGTTTCGATGCACGATACCGGACCGCGCCGGGCCCAGGCCACGGCGTCAGGTTGAATCCTCCGATCATGAACATCCCACAAGAAGTAGCGCGGCGCCGTACCTTCGCCATCATTTCCCACCCCGACGCGGGCAAGACCACGCTGACCGAAAAGCTGCTGCTGTTCGCAGGCGCGATCCAGATCGCCGGCAGCGTCAAGGCGCGCAAGGCCTCGCGCCACGCGTCCTCCGACTGGATGGAAATCGAAAAGCAGCGCGGCATTTCGGTGGCCTCGTCGGTGATGCAGATGGAATACCGCGACTGCGTCATCAACCTGCTCGACACCCCGGGCCACCAGGACTTCTCGGAAGACACCTACCGCGTGCTGACGGCGGTCGACGCCGCGCTGATGGTGATCGACGCCGCCAACGGCGTCGAGCCGCAGACCATCCGCCTGCTGCAGGTCTGCCGCGCGCGCAACACGCCCATCATCACGTTCATCAACAAGATGGACCGTGAAGTGCGCGAACCGCTCGAGCTGCTGTCGGAAATCGAAGGCCATCTGGGCATGGACGCCGTGCCGTTCTCGTGGCCGGTGGGCATGGGCAAGGCCTTCGGCGGCGTGTTCGATATCCGCCGCGACCGCATGCGCGTGTTCCGCCCCGGACAGGAGCGCCGTTCGGACAACGACGACTTCATCGAAGGCCTGAGCAACCCCGAGATCGCGCGCCGCTTCGGTTCGGCCTTCGACCAGGCCAGCGGCGAGATCGAGCTGATCAATGAAGCCGCGCCCGCCTTCGACCGCGACCAGTTCCTGGCCGGCAAGCAGACCCCGGTGTTCTTCGGCTCGGCCATCAACAACTTCGGCGTGCAGGAAGTGCTGGACGCGCTGGTCGAGCAGGCCCCGCCTCCCGGCCCGCGCGTCGCGCTGCAACGCGAAGTGCAGCCCGAGGAACCCAAGTTCACCGGCGTCGTGTTCAAGGTGCAGGCCAACATGGATCCGGCTCACCGCGACCGCGTCGCCTTCGTGCGCGTCAGCTCCGGCCGCTTCGAGCGCGGCATGCGCCTGAAGGTCGCGCGCACCAACAAGGAAATGCGCCCCAACAACGTGGTGTCGTTCCTGTCGCAACGCCGCGAACTGCTGGACGAGGCCTATGCCGGCGACGTCATCGGCATCCCCAACCACGGCGTGCTGCAACTGGGCGACGTGCTGACCGAGGGCGAAACGCTGCAATTCACGGGCCTGCCGTTCTTCGCGCCCGAGCTGTTTCAGGCCGTCGAAGTGAAGGACCCGCTGCGCACCAAGCAATTGCGCACCGGCCTGACGCAGCTGGGCGAAGAGGGCGCCATCCAGGTGTTCCGCCCCGAGGCCGCCGGCGGTTCGCTGCTGCTGGGCGCGGTCGGCCAGCTGCAGTTCGAAGTGGTGGCCCACCGCCTCAAGACCGAGTACGGCGTGGACGCCCGGATGATGCCTTCGCGCTACACAATGGCACGTTGGATTACCTCTGATAACCCCAAGGCGCTGCGCAAGTTCATGGATGCCAATGCCGCCCATATCGCCTATGATGTGGTCGATGCGGCGGCGTTTTTGATCAGTTCCCCCGCGCAGTTGCGCGTGGCCGAGGAACTGTATCCGGATGTGAAATTCCACGCCATGCGCGAGCACGGCGGCAAGGTTTTCGGAGACAAGGCGTAGACCCGTTCGGGTACCGCACGGCAGATTGAGGGTAGCAATGTCTTGGCGTTTATTATTCGCAACGCTCCTGCTGGCGCTTGGCGCGTCGGCCTGGGGCGGTATTCAATTGGGTGACTGGCTGGTGGCGCATGCGCCGCAGGCCGCGCCCGCGCCCGGCCAGGATGCGGCCGCGTCGCAGCAGCCCGTGCTCGATGCCAACGGGCGCCCCTACGTGGCGCAGCCGCCGCAGCCGCGCATCGATGGCACGCTCGGCGTGCCCGACAAACCGGCCGACCGCGAGTGGGCCATCAATACCGTCTCGCTTTTCGACACCGTCAGCGATCCCGCCGTGAAGATCTCGCGCGAGCGCATCAGCCAGGACCAGGCGCGCGAAATCGCCGCCGCCTCGCAAGTGCCGCTGCCGCAAGGCACATCAGACGTCAGCACGCTCGACCTGCAGGCGCCCGGCACCGGCACCGCCGTCAATGGCGGGCAGGGCCAGGCCCCGGGGCAGCAGGCGGCTGGCTACGGCAATACGCAAATGGTGCAGGCGCCGCCCCCGCCCAATTCGTCGCCCGCCCCCGGCGCGCCCGGATGGCAGGATGCGCTCAAGCGCGAACTGGCCCACTGTGCCACGCAGGGCTTCTTCGAGCGCCCCTCGTGCTCGTGGGCGGCCCGCAACAAATACTGCGGTCCCAACCGGGCCTGGGGCACGATGGCCGAGTGCCCGGCGCGCCCGCAGTAAGCCGCATCGTCCAGATCGCGCCACGCGCGATCACGCAAAAAAATGGCGCCCCGAGGGGCGCCATTTTCATGCCGGGCTGATCGATCAGTCGGGCACGGACATCTGGCTTTGCAGGTAGTTCTGCAGGCCCACCTTGTCGATCAGGTCGATCTGGGTTTCCAGATAGTCGATGTGCTCTTCGGTATCGTCCAGGATGTCCTGGAACAGGTCGCGCGAAACGTAGTCACGCACCGATTCGCAATAGGCGATGGCTTCCTTCACGGTGGCCTGGGCGCCTTGCTCCAGCTTCAGGTCACAGGCCAGCAGTTCCGGCACGTCCTCGCCGATCAGCAGCTTGTGCAGGTCCTGCAGGTTGGGCAGGCCGTCGAGCATGAAGATGCGCGCGATCAGGCGATCCGCATGCTTCATTTCGCCGATGGATTCTTCGTACTCGTGCTTGCCCAGCTTGTCGAAACCCCAGTGGTTCAACATGCGCGCATGCAGGAAATACTGGTTGATCGCCGTCAGCTCGTTGGTCAGTTGCTTGTTCAGGAACTGGATGACGGTTTTATCGCCTTTCATGATGGACTCCTTGCAGTCAGGCGCGACGCGCACTGCATCGCGACAAGAAGCGCACGATGCCGCGAGTACGCAACCCCGGCAGACTAACATCGGCCGCGGGGCCGCGCCTAGCCTTGGCGCGCATTTGGTAAACCGCTTTACGAGCGCTACAAGAAAGCGACAGACGAATGAGAATGAGTATGCATGCGCGATGTCCTGCGGGCAATGCATCGCGGTTTCGCGGGCTGGGCGGACACGGGCGTCCCATTTGCCGCGGCATTTCAAGCGCGCCGCACCGCGTGAATGGCGTGATGACGCCATGAATCTATCAGACCGTTCCGACCGCACGCCACGTTGTGCAAACCCAACCCTGGCGTGCTGCGCGAGGTGCCGCGCCACGCGCACGCCCCAGCCTCGGCCAGCTTGACGCGCGCGCTGCCCGCGCCTAGGCGGCGCGCCGCGTCGCCAGCCAGATGCCGAACGCGATCGGCACGATGCCCAGCAGGTCGAGCCACGACACCGACTCGCGCAATACCACCCAGCCGAACAGCAGGCCCAGCGGCGGCATCAGGAAATGCAGCGCGCTGGCCGCGGTGGCGCTGGCGCGTCCGAGGATCATGAACCACAGGTAATAACCGCCAATGGACACCGCCACGATCATGTAGGCCATGCTCCAGAACAGGCTGGCCGTCATGCGCGCGTCGCCGAGGCTCTCGTGCAGCAGCGCCACCGGCATCAGCGCCACCGCCCCGGCCAGCGACTGGATGCCCGTCGCCATCCACAGTCCCGTCGACGGCTTGAGGCGTTTGTAGAGCAGCGTGCCCGCCACCAGCGCCACCAGGCCGCCTGTCACCAGCAGGGTGCCATGCAGATCCTCCTGCATGCCCGACAGCCGCGAGCGCAGCACCAGCGCCACGCCCGCCAGGCCCAGGCACAGCCCGAACATCTTGCGCCAACCGAGCCGCTCGCCCAGCACCGGGCCGGCCAACACGCCGATCAACAGCGGATTGGTGCTGATCAGCACCGCGGTGAATGCGGACGACACCGTCGTCATGCCACTCCAGCTCAGGCCAAGGTAGGCCGCGTTGTTCAAGACCCCCAGAAGCACCAGCGCCGCCAGATCGCGGGCGCCGGGCCGCGACCACCGGCCGCTGGCCGCGGCCACGCCGAGCATCAGGGCGCCAGCGATCAGGAAGCGAATGGTCAACAGGGTCAGCGGCGGACAGTCGCGCACCGCGATCTTGGCCGCCGCGAACGCCGAGCTCCACAGGAAACAGAATGCCGCGATGGGCGCCCAGGCCACCCCCATCGGCGCGTCGGCGGGCAGGGCGGTGGCGGGCAAAGTCGATGACGCCTTCATGGCAGCAGGTCCGGGCAAAGGAAGATGAGCCCATTCTGGGCGCGGCCCTATCCATTGACAAACGCTTTATTTGGATCAAAAGTATTTGAAAAACCGATGCAAAGGCGCCTCCCATGCTCGATCTCGATCTATTGCACAGCTTCGTCTCCGTCGTCGACGCGGGCGGCTTCACCCGCGCCGGCGAACGGGTGCACCGCAGCCAGTCCACCGTGAGCCAGCAGATCCGCAAACTCGAGGAGACCCTCGAATGCACGCTGTTCGTGCGCGAAGGCCGCCAGGTCCACCTGACCGAGGACGGCGAACGCCTGCTCGGCTATGCGCGCCGCATGCTGGCGCTGTCCACCGAAGTGCGTGAGGCGGTCAGCGGCCGCAAGCGGGTCGAGGTGATCCGGCTGGGCATTCCCGACGATTTCGCCGCCGACACGCTCACGGCCATCGTGGCGCAGTTCGCCCGCGCCCGGCCGAGCGTCCGGCTGTCGGTGCGCTGCGACCTGACCGTGGCCCTGACCCGCGGCCTGGAACGGGGCGACCTGGATCTGGCGCTGCTCAAGCGCGAACCCGGCGCCGGGCCGGCCCTGGCGACCTGGCGGGAACACTTGCACTGGATCGCGGGCGCGCCAGCCCTGCCCGCCAGCACCGAACCGGTGCCCTTGGTGGCCTTTCCGCAGGGCTGCATCTACCGCAACCGCGCGATTCACGCGCTCGAACGCGCTGCACGCCGCTGGCGCATCGCTTACGAAAGCCCCAATCTGATGGGAATACAGGCCGCGCTGGCGGGAGGACTGGGGGTGGCATTGCTGGAGCGCCGCTGCATCGCCGCGGGGCATCGGCTGGTCGACGACGCGCTGCCCGCGGTGCCGCCGTCCGAGCTGGCGCTATGCCTGTCCGAACCAGCGCGCGAGCCAGTGCGCCAGTTGGCGGGAATGATCAGGGATTTTTGTGAAACGGAAACACAACGGCTTGCAGGGCTGGGCCTGCAAGCCGTGGCAGGTGGCGGCGCCGCTCAGGCGACGGCGACCTGGATGACCGGATAGCTGCTGTTCGCCGCGGACGTGCCCGGTTCGGCCATGGTGGCCGGCGGGTTGACCGGAACGGCGATCGAGCGCACATCGCACACGCTGGAACAGCGGCCGCCCGGCAGGTATTCGGCGGCGGTGGCCGCGCAGCAGCCGCAGCACGTGGCCACGCCCAGCTCGAACTGCAGGTCGGAAAGCGACGTCGCGCCCGCGTCCACGCTGGCGCGGACTTGGCGTTCGGTGATGGCATTACATACGCAAATGTACATGAGAATAATTATCGGCATTTGTTCATGCAATGGCAAGTACTCAGCGTAAATAATTTGCAACCCCGTGGTCATCTAACCTATTGAAATAAGGGACGTTTTATCGGAACCGTTTCAGGCGGGGCGAGGCGGTTCATGCCTCGCCGGGCGTCCGATGCGACGCCGGGCAAGCGGCCGCAGCGCGGCGCCAGGGCCGTCGCTAGGGGGGATATTCCCGGCGGGCGTGTACGATGTTGACGACCTCGATCGCCAACGCGGTCACCCGGTAGACCACCACGTAATTAGGGTGTACGACGCATTCGCGCGTGCCAGAGACGCGGCCGGCTCGATATCGGCAAGGGTGCCGCGCCAGGGACAGCACGGCATTGTCGATGCGTTGCCGGAGGTCGCGTGCCGCCTGCGGACTACGCTCGGCGATGTAGGAGATGATCCCCGCCAGATCGTCTGCGGCGGTTTGAAGCCAGGATACGTCGAGCATGGGAAAGCCGGGCCGCGTCCGGGGCCGGGCGCGATTGACGTCCCCCCATGACGTGCTTCAAGCTTTTTTTCAGTTTTCTCCGTCTTGCGGATCCAGCTGACGACGGCACGCCGTTTCGATAATGGCATCGATGCGGGCCATCACCCTTTGATGCGAAACGGCGGGACGCGGATCGTCCAGGCTGGCTTGCACCTTCGCGCGGAACCAGCGGTCGTAGCTGACCGCCTGTTCTTCGGTCTCGAATTCCGAGAGGATGGAGGAAGGGATTGGGCCCATGGAAAAGCTCCTGATGAAGGCCCAGTGTACGGTAACGGACGCTCGTCGAGGCACCGCGCGCCGCGATGCTTCGCCGCAAAAAAGTCCCTTATTTCACCGCGCCGCGGCCTGCGCCTTGCGCAGCGCGGCCGGCGCGATCCGCAGTGCCTCGCGGTATTTCGCGACCGTCCTGCGGGCGATGACGATGCCCTGATCGGCCAGTTTTTCCATGATCTGGCTGTCGGACAGCGGCTTGGCCCGGTTCTCCTCGGCCACCATCTGGCGGATGAAAGTCTGCACCGCCGTGGCGGATGTGGCGTCGCCGCCATCGGTCGACACCCCCGCCCCGAAGAAGCGCTTGAGCTCCAGCGTACCGAAGGGAGTGAGCATGTACTTCTGTGTCGTGGCGCGTGAAATGGTGGACTCATGCAGGCCCAGCTCGCCGGCAATGTCCTTGAGGATGAGCGGGCGCATGGCCGCCGGCCCCTGGCTGAAGAAGGCGGTCTGGCGGTCGACAATGGCCTGGGCCACTCGCAGGATGGTGTCGAAGCGCTGCTCCACGTTGCGGATCATCCATTTCGCCTGTTGCAGCTGAGACTGCAAGCCGGCGTGGGCCGACTCCTTCTGGTTGGCCAGCATTTGGGCGTACAGGCCATTGATCTGCAGTCGCGGCACGGCGGCGCTGTTGAGCGTCACCTGCCAGCCGCGGCGCGTCTTGCGCACGATGACGTCGGGCACGGCGTAATCGGCCGCCGGGACCGTCCAGGCGCGGCCCGGACGGGGCTCCAGACGCAGGATCAGGGCGTGCGCCGCGCGCAGCGTGGCCTCGTCACAACCGACCGCGGCGCACAGCCTGGCATGGTTGCCGGTGGCCAACAGCGCCAGATGCTGGGCGCAGACCAGGCGGGCGCAGGCCAGCGCCTTGGGATCCGCGGCCTCGGGCAACCGGGCCGTGTCGGGACTGCGCAATTGCAACAGCAGGCACTCGGACATGTCGCGCGCGCCGATGCCGGCCGGGTCGAACGATTGCAGCAGCGACAGCGCGGCGCGCAGCTCGTCCAGGTCCGGCTCCATCTCGGCCGGCAGCCAGCCCAGGATTTCCTCCAGGGGCGAGCCCAGGTAGCCGTTCTCGTCCAGTTCGTCGATCAGCAGCGCCGCCAGCGCGGCGTCGCGCGGCGCGGCGCGGGTCAGCACCAGTTGCCCGAGCAGGTGCTCGCGCAGGGTATCGGGCCGGGCGGCCTCGGGCAGGCTGGAATCATCATCGGGGTAGACCCCGCCCGAACCCGGCATTTCCTCGACCGGGGTGTCGCGCTCGGGCGCGGGTTCGTCGTCCTGCACCGACGACTCGCGCTCGGATTCGGCCTGCGTCTCGACGGAGGCAGGCTCATCGTCGCGTTCCAGCAACGGATTGTCGGCGAGCACTTGCGAGATTTCCGCCTCGAGCTCGAGCGTGGACAGCTGCAGCAACCGGATCGATTGCTGCAGTTGAGGGGTCAGCGTCAGATGCTGGCCGGGCCGCAGTTCTAAAATAGGACGGGTCATAGGTACAATATTTTGCATGATGAATCAGACTTCGCCCGCACGCGTTCGCCAGGATTGCCGACTTATCGGCCAGACCCTGCTCAAACTGGCGCTTCCCCGACTTCTCGTGCGCGCGATCGTGATCGCAGTGGCCGTGATCGTCTGGTATCTCGCCGCTTCCTGGATCCTGGATTTCGGCAAGCGCATCAACTACGACTTCCTGCACACCCTGGGCCAACCCACCATGGACATGGTGCAAAAGGTCAACCCGTACATCTGGTGGGTCGTGGCCGGCATCTGGACCCTGATCGTCTTCTTCATCCTGCGCGCCTGGCTGTCGGCCAGCCTGGCCTCCGGCCGCGCCACCCCGGTCGGCACCGGCGTGCTGGCCGACCTGGCGCCCCAGTTGTCCGAGGAGTCCCTGGGCGTGCTGCGCTGGACCTGGGGCGGCCGTGAAGAACCGTTCACTGTCGGCGACCTGCATCGCTCGCTGTCGGAAATCCGCCACAACCGCATCGGCAAGATCGCCATGGTGGCCGAGCAGGCCGAGATCCTCGACGGCGCCACCGCCCGCCCGCCGCGCGACGGACGCGACGACGGCCGCCGCGATGCGCGCGATTCCCGTGACATTCGCGACGCCCGCGAACCGCGCTACGTCGAACCGCGCATCGGTGGCCCGGCCCGCTGAGCGGCGCGCCCCCCACCGTTCGACGACCCAGGCCGCCGCAAGGCGGCCTGCTTGTTTCAGTCCCCTGCCAGCCGGGCTCCCCTATACTGGCCCTCCAGGCTCGCGCAACCGCGGCCGCGCACTTTAAAACCAGACCAAGCCGATTGCAGAGACCAGTCGGATGCGCGGCCAGCCCCCCTGGAGTTGCTTTACATGTTCCGTCCCCCCGTCCGGTATGCCGCCGGCCTTCTGCTGGCCTGCTCGGCCGCTTTCGTCGCCGCCCCGGCAGCCGCCGCCTGGCCCGACAAGCCCATCACCTTCGTCGCGCCCTTCAGCGCTGGCGGCGCCAACGATCTGGTCGCCCGCATCATCGCCAAGGCGGTGGGCACGACCCTGAACCAGCCCGTCATCGTCGAAAACCGCCCCGGCGCCGGCGGCGTGGTCGGCGCCGCGCACGTCGCGCGCAGCGCGGCCGACGGCTACACCTATCTGGTGGGCAGCAACGGCACCGTCACCAACAGCCTGATCCGCTCGGACCAGCCCTACAAGGACGAAGAACTGACCCCCGTCGCGCTGCTGTCGATCACGCCGTCGGTGATCGTGGCCAATCCGTCGAACCCCGCCAAGGACCTGAAGGACTTCGTCGAACGCGCCAAGCAGGCCAAGACCGACCGTATCACGTTCTCGACCGCCGGCAACGGCAGTACGCCGCACTTCGTGGCCGAGATGGTCAAGGAGGCCACCGGACTGCCGGTCGAGCCCATCGCCTACAAGAGCGGCTCGGAAGGCGTGACCGCGGTGATCGGCAAGCAGGTCGACGCCACCTCGGAAGCCAGCATCGTCACGCTGCCGCTGGTGCAGAGCGGCAAGCTCAAGGCGCTGGCGACCACCTGGGACAAGCGCATGGCCAGCGCGCCCGACATTCCCACCACCGCCGAGCAAGGCTTCCCGGCCATCCGCATCGGCCACTGGGCGGGCCTGTACGCGCCGGCCGGCACGCCCGCCGACGTGCTCGACAAGATGAACGCCGCCGTCGAGAAGTCGCTGCAGACCAAGGAAGTGCAGGACGCGCTGCGCCAGAGCAGCATCGAGCCGGGCGGCGGTTCGCGCGCCAGCTTCGTCGAGTTCGCCAGGAGCGAGCGCGAGCGCCTGGGCCAGGTGGTCAAGAACGGCCACATGCAAATGCAATAACGCGTGTGACGCCAGCCGGGGACGATCTGTCCCCGGCTTTTTTATCGCCTTCCCGATTGCGCTGCCCGCAAAAGTATGTTTGACTAGCAACCTATGGCCGCTTACCGCACCTCCCTCGCGATTGCCACCGGACGCTTTGCCGCTCCGGTTGCCGGCCTGCGCGCTCGTACCGCCTTCATCGCGCTATCGCTATACCTACCGATCGGTTGCCGGGCCTAGTGTCCCCGTGGTAGCTCGGCAGCCACGCTTGCCACACGCGATTTCCCCTTTTCAAAACTGAATCTTGCGCCGCGCGAATGCGGCCAACCCTGGCACCAGGCCGCCATCCGGCCGCATGCCGGCCGAGGAAACCGATCCCGGGATTCACAAGAAACCGATCGAGGTGTAGTGATGATGCTTGCCAACCCCGCCACCAAATACGTCCCCTTCACGCCGTTCGCCCGCGACTTTTCCGAGCGCACCTGGCCCAGCCGCCGCATCACGCAGCCGCCGATCTGGATGAGCACCGACCTGCGCGACGGCAACCAGGCCCTGATCGAGCCGATGAGCGTCGAGCGCAAGCTCCGCTTCTTCGAGCAACTGGTCAAGATCGGCTTCAAGGAAATCGAGGTGGGCTTCCCGTCGGCCTCGCAGACCGACTTCGATTTCGTGCGCAAGCTCATCGACGAAAAGCGCATTCCCGACGACGTCACCATCATCGTGCTGACACAGTCGCGTGAAGACCTGATCAGCCGCACCGTGGAATCCGCGGCCGGCGCCAAGCAGGCCATCGTCCACCTGTACAACGCCTGCGCCCCGGCGTTCCGCAAGGTCGTGTTCAACATGACCAAGGACGAGATCAAGAACATCGCCACGACCGGCACGCGCCTGGTCAAGCAGTACATGGCCAGGCACCCGGAAACCAAGTGGCGCTACCAGTACTCGCCCGAAGTCTTCAGCACGACCGAACCCGAATTCGCGCTGGAAGTCTCGAACGCCGTGGCCGACGTATGGGAGCCCACGCCGGACTGCAAGATGGTGCTGAACCTGCCCGCCACCATCGAGGCCACCACGCCGAACATGTACGCCGACCAGATCGAGTGGATGCACAAGAACCTGGCGCGCCGCGACAGCATCGTGCTGAGCGTGCACCCGCACAATGACCGCGGCACCGCCGTGGCCGCCGCCGAATTCGCCGTGATGGCCGGCGCCGACCGCATCGAAGGCTGCCTGTTCGGCAGCGGCGAGCGCACCGGCAACGTCGACCTGGTCACGCTGGCCCTGAACCTCTACACCCAGGGCGTGCACCCGGGCCTGGACTTCTCGGACATCGACGAAGTGCGCCGCTGCGCCGAGTACTGCAACCAGTTGCCCGTGCACCCGCGCCACCCGTATGCGGGCGACCTGGTCTTCACGGCCTTCTCCGGTTCGCACCAGGACGCCATCAAGAAGGGCTTTGCGCAACAGCAGCCCGACGCCGTGTGGGAAGTGCCGTACCTGCCGATCGACCCGGCCGATCTCGGCCGCAGCTACGACGCCGTGATCCGCGTCAACAGCCAGTCGGGCAAGGGCGGCGTGTCGTACCTGCTCGAACAGGAACACGGCCTGGTGTTGCCGCGCCGCCTGCAGATCGAATTCAGCCGCGCCATCCAGCGCGTCACCGACGAGACCGGCCGCGAAGTCACGGCCGACGACGTGCACACCATCTTCAACCGCGAATACCTGGAACAGAAGGCCCCGTGGAAGCTGGTGCGTCACCGCATCGACGGCAATCCGGCCGCCGGCGAAGGCCAGCACTTCAGCATCGAGGCCGAGCTCGAATACAACGGCGAGCGCCGCATCGTGACGGGCAAGGGCGATGGCGCCATCTCGGCCTTCGTGGCCGCGCTGGACGTGCCCGTGCGCATCATGGACTACCACGAGCACGCCATCGGCACCGGCACCGACACCCGCGCCGCCTCCTATGTGGAACTGCGCGTCGGAGATTCGAGCACGGGCTTCGGCGTGGGCATCGACCGCGACATCGTCACGGCCTCGTTCCAGGCCGTGCTGAGCGCGGTGAACCGCCACATCAACGCCGGCGCCGTCATCACTGAACAGGAAGCCGCCCAGGCCGCGTGATCCGCCGCCAGGCCGCGGGCGCGGCGGTTACCGCCGCCGCGTTCCTCGCGCGCTTCTTACGGTGAAGCCGCGCCGCACAAAAAAATAGCCCGCCTTTATCCGGCGGGCTTTCTTCTTGCGTGATGCCTTCGACCGCGCCGCGACGGGCGCGCGGCGCGCCCCGTCAACCGCGCGGCCACATATCGGATGCGCCGATGTCGGGCTCGCGCGCGGCCAGCAGCCGCTCGTGGACCCAGGCGGCGATCGCCAGGGTGCGGTGGTCATCGTGGCGCTTGCCGATCAGTTGCAGGCCGACCGGCAGGCCCTGCGGGCCGGTGGCGAACGGCAGGTTCAGGCACGGCAGGCCGAACAGCGTCCACGCGCGCGAGAACTGCGGGTCGCCCGTGCCGAGGTCGGCGAACGGCGCCTCGCCGCTGGCGGCGGGCGCGAGCAGCACATCGTACTTGTCGAACCAGCCGTCCACGCGCGCGCGCGATTCCGCGGCGCGCGCCAGATTCTTGATGTGTTCCTCGGCGCTGATCTGGGCCCCGGCCTCGAGGATCGCCTGGATCTTGGGGCTGAGCTGCGCGGCGTGTTCCAGCCGTTCGTAGGCCAGCGCCTGCGACGACTCGAACGCCATGATGTCGGCATGCAGCTGCACCAGCATGCAATGCTCGGGCGGCAACGGCACTTCCTCGACGTGGGCGCCGGCGCGCGACAACGTGGCGGCGGCCTGGGCAAAGGCTTCCTTGGTCTCGGACTGGGCATGGCGCCATTGCAGGCTGCGGTACATGCCGATGCGCGGCTTGGCGTCGTAGGCCAGGTCCAGCAGCCGCGGATCGCGCATCATGACCGAGGCGAACAGGGCCGCGTCCGGTACCGAGCGGGCGAAGCCGCCGACCGTGTCGAGCGATTCGGCCAGGCTCTTGACCCCGGCCCGCGGAATGGCGCCGAACGTAGGCTTGTAGCCGACGATGCCGCAGTACGACGCAGGGCGGATGATGGAGCCTGCGGTCTGCGAACCCAGCGCGAACGGAACCATGTCGTCGGCGACCGCGGCGGCCGAGCCGCTGGAGGAGCCGCCGGGCGTGTAGGCCTCGTTGCGGGGATTGCGCGTGGGGCCGGCCTGGTAGGTGGCGAATTCGGTGGTGACGGTCTTGCCGATCACGATGGCGCCGGCATGGCGGCACAACGCCACGGCGGCGGCGTCCAGCCCGGGATGGTGGCGTTCGTAGATGGGGGAACCGTAGCGGGTGGGCAGATCGACCGTGTCGAACAGGTCCTTGACGCCGATCGGCAGGCCATGCAGCGGGCCGCGCAGGGGGCTGCGATCCAGGGCTTCCGCGTGATCCAGGGCGGCCTGCTTCTGCAGCGCCGTCCAGGCATGGATGGTGTTTTCGCGTTGCTCGATGCGCGCAAAGCAGGCTCGCACCAATTGCACCGCGGTCAATTCGCGCCGTTGCAGCTTGCGCGCCGCTTCAAGCGCGCCAAGTCTGTTTAAGGCAGTAGACATGATCCTTTCCTCTATCCCGGTGCCGCGCGATATGCGCGGTACTGACTTCCGCACCCGGTCCCCTTGACCTGGGGTTTGTCCCGATACGGCACGCGGCATGATGCGTGCCCTTCATGACAAACCCAGCCATTGTGCGCGTCGCGTCAATTGGGAAAACCACTGAAAAAACCGTGTTTTCGCAGGGATTTTCGCGCCACGCCGCGCCTTGGCCTTATGTTGTTGCGTTGTTATCAGCATAGCGCAAACGGGTGCAACACAAAGGTCATATTTGTCTTGTAAGATGAAAACGTTTTCAGCAAACCGGCAGCAATGTAGCCATGGCGTCGCGCGCATCGCCCCGCTTTTCCATCATCGAAGTGGCCCGCAAGGCGGGGGTTTCCCCCGCCACGGTTTCGCGCGCGTTCAACCAGCCCGAAATCGTCCATCCGGATACGCTGGCGCACATCCGCGCCATCGCCAAGCGCGCGGGTTTCCGGCCCAATCGCGTCGGCCGCAGCCTGCGTTCCGGCAGCACCCGCACGATCGGATTGATTCTGCCGACGCTGTCCAATCCGGTATTCGCCGAGTGCTTTGAAGGCGCCGAACGGCGCGCCCGCGAGTCCGGCTACAGCGTGATGCTGACCGCCACCGGCTATGACCCGGCGGTGGAATCGGCCGCGGTGCAGGGCCTGATCGACCACCAGGTCGACGGCCTGATCCTGACGGTGGCGGACGCGGCCCGCAGCGCCACGCTGGACGACCTGGACAGCGCCGGCATGCCCTACGTGCTGGTCTACAACGAATCCGCCGACCATCCCTATGCCTCGGTCGACAATCGCGCGGCCGCCATTGACATGGTCTCGCACCTGGCGGCGCTGGGGCATCGGCGCATCGCCATCGTGACCGGCCCGCTGACGGCCTCCGATCGTGCCCGCCGCCGCCTGTCGGGCGCGCGCGCCTGCGCCAAGAAGCTGGGCCTGGAACCGATCCAGCACATCGCCATGAATTCGCACACCGGCAGCGACGCCGAGGCGATCAAGTCCGCATTGCGCGGCAAACAGGCGCCGACGGCGCTGTTCTGTTCCAACGACCTGCTGGCCACGGCCGTGATTGCCGACCTGGTGGCGCTGGGCCTGTCGGTTCCGTCCGATATTTCCGTCTGCGGCTTCGACGGCATGCGCTTCGGCGCCTTGCTGACGCCGCCGCTGACCACGGTGGCGCAACCCAGTGACGGCATCGGCCAGGCGGCCTGCTCCAACCTGCTGGCGCAGATCCATGGCCAGCCGCCGCAATCGAACCGCCTGCCGCACTGCATCGTGGTGGGCGGCACCGCGGCGCCGGTGCGCCGCTGAACCCCTTCCAGAATAAATACCGATCGAAACACGTGTCATGCTCATCGCACAGATTACCGACCTGCACATGCGCACCCCGGGCGACAAGGCGTACGGCATCATCGACCCTGCCGCCTTCCTCGGCCCGGCGGTGCGCGCGCTCAACGCGCTGACGCCGCGGCCCGACTGCGTGCTGATCACGGGCGACCTGACCGACCTGGGCCGTCCGCATGAATACCAGGCGCTGCGCGAGCAGTTGCAGGCGCTTGAAATCCCTTATTTCCTGCTGCCCGGCAACCATGACGACCGCGCGCAATTGCGCGCCGCCTTCCCGGACCATGGCTATCTGCAAGGACAGGGGCCGTTCATCCAGTATGCCGTCGAAACCTATCCGCTGCGCCTGCTGGCGCTGGACACGGTGGTGCCGATGAAAAGCCACGGCGAGCTGTGCGACGAACGCCTGGGCTGGCTGGCCGCGCGCCTGGCCGAACAGCCCGACCGACCGACGCTGGTGCTGATGCATCATCCGCCATTCCAGACCGGCATCGAGCACATGGACGACATCGGCCTGCTGGCCGGCGGCCCGGAACTTGAAAGCATCGTGGCGCGCTATCCGCGCGTCGAGCGCGTGCTGTGCGGCCACCTGCACCGCACCATCTTCCGCCGCTTCGGCGGCACCATTGCCTCGACCTGTCCGGGCACCGCGCACCAGCTGGCGCTGGAGCTGGGGCCGCGCCCGACCCTGCAATACATCATGGAGCCGCCGGGCTACCAGTTGCACTGGTGGCACGACGGCGCGCTGGTCACGCACCACGCCGTGATTGGGGAATACCCCGGGCCATATCCCTTCGCCTGAGCCCCGATCTCGATTACAAACACTATGCCCTGCCATATCTCCGTCATGTTTGCGCTGCACAATGAAAAGGTTTTCATCGCACGCGCCGCAGACGGATCAGAAAACTAGATCCAAGAGACAGCATGTCATCCATCGTTCTGGATAATCTCACCAAGCAATACGGCGGCGCGGCCGCGATCCACGGCGTCAGCTTCACCGTGCCGGCGGGCAGCTTCACCGTGCTGCTGGGCCCATCGGGTTGCGGCAAATCGACCACGCTGCGCATGATCGCCGGCCTGGACACGCCCACGTCCGGCACCATCCGCATCGGCGACCGCGACGTCACCCAATTGCCGCCGGCCAAGCGCCGCATTTCCATGGTGTTCCAGTCGTACGCGCTGTTCCCGCACCTGTCGGTGCGCGAGAACATCCTGTTCGGCCTGAAGGTGCGTAAGGAGCCCGCGCGCGACTACGACCGCCGCCTGCAACGCGTGGCTTCGCTGCTGGGCCTGGGCCATCTGCTGGACCGCAAGCCGTCGCAACTGTCGGGCGGCCAGCAGCAGCGCGTGGCGCTGGGCCGCGCGGTGATTTCGGAAGCGCCGGTGTGCCTGATGGACGAGCCGCTGTCCAACCTGGACGCGCAGCTTCGCCACGAGATGCGGCGCGAGATCCGCGCCTTGCAGCAGGACCTGGGCATCACCATGGTGTACGTCACGCACGACCAGACCGAGGCCATGAGCATGGCCGACCAGGTGGTGCTGCTGCGCGGCGGACAGATCGAACAGCACGACACGCCCGACGGCCTGTATGCCCGTCCGGCCAGCGAATTCGCGGCGCGCTTCATCGGCACGCCACCCATGAACCTGATCAAGCTGATGCCGCTGCAAGGCGCCACGGTGATCGCCGGCACCCATGGTCCGGCCATCGCCGGCGCGCCGGAGGGCGCCGCCAAGCTGGGCGTGCGCCCTGAACACATCCGCATCGACAGCGACGGCATCGCCGCCACGGTGGAAAGCGTGGAGTACTTCGGCGCCGATTCCATCGTGGTCTGCCGGATCGGCGACAGCGGCGGGATCGCGGTGCGCGTGGGTGGCCACCTGCGCGCCCGCGCCGGCGAAGCGCTGCGCCTGTCGTGGCCGGCCGAACAACAGCATTTCTTTGCCGCCGATTCGGCGGTCATCAACACCGTCGGGCGCTGAAGACGCCCAATCCACAGGAAAGGAAACGCAATCATGCGACGCATCGTACTCAAGACCCTGGCCGCCAGCCTTGCCGCCGCCTGCCTGTCGCTGCCCGCGCAGGCGCAGCAAAAGCCCGTCGAAGTGGAGTTCTACTATCCGGTCGCCGTGGGCGGCCCGATCACCAAGATCGTCGATGACATGGTGACGGACTTCGAGAAGGAAAACCCCGGCATCAAGATCAAGCCGATCTACGCCGGCTCGTATCAGGATTCGATCGCCAAGGCGCTGACCGCCCTGAAGGGTGGCACGCCGCCGCAGCTGGCCGTGCTGCTGTCGACCGACATGTTCACGCTGATCGACGAAGACGCCATCGTGCCGATCGACTCGCTGGCCAAGAGCGACGCCGACAAGAAGTGGCTGGGCGGCTTCTACGACGCCTTCATGCAGAACAGCCGCACCGGCGGCCACACCTGGGGCGTGCCGTTCCAGCGTTCGACCATCGTGATGTACTACAACAAGGATCTGTTCAAGGCCGCCGGCCTGGATCCCGAGCGCGCGCCCGCCACCTGGGCCGAGCTGGTCGAGTACGGCAAGAAGCTGACCAAGCAGGACGCCAGCGGCAACACCACCCAGTGGGGCATCGAGATCCCGTCGGGCGGCGCCTTCGCCTACTGGCTGTTCCAGGCCCTGACCACGCCCAACGGCGCGATCCTGATGAACGAGGCCGGCAACGAGGTCTACCTGGACAAGCCCGCCGTGGTCGAGGCCGCGCAGTTCTGGCGCGACCTGTCGGCCAAGCACAAGGTCATGCCCACCGGCACGATCGACTGGGGCACCACGCCCAAGGACTTCCTGGAAAAGAAGGCCGCCATCATCTGGACCACCACCGGCAACCTGACCAACATCCGCAAGAACGCCGACTTCCCGTTCGGCGTGGCGATGATGCCGCAGCAAAAGCGCGGCGGCAGCCCGACCGGCGGCGGCAACTTCTACATCTTCAAGAGCGGCACGCCTGAGCAGCAGCAGGCCGCGCTCAAGTTCGCGCAGTGGGCCACCACGCCCGAGCGCGCCGCCGACTGGAGCATCGCCACTGGCTACGTGGCCGTGACGCCGGCCGCCTGGCAGACCGAGAAGATGAAGAAGTACGCGCAGGATGTGCCGGCCGCCGCCGTGGCGCGCGACCAGTTGCAGGTGAGCGTGGCCGAATTCTCGACCCACGAGAACCAGCGCGTCACCAAGACCCTGAACGACGCGCTGCAGGCGGCGCTGACGGGTTCGAAGACGCCGCAGCAGGCGCTGACCGACGCCCAGCGCGAAGCCGACCGCATACTGCGTTCCTACAAGTAAATCCGCAAGCACGATGAGCCGCTCTTTGAATGCGCTTTATGGCTGGCTGCTGTTGCTGCCAGCCATCGTGCTGCTCGCCGCGTTCACGCATTACCCGGCGCTGGCGACGCTCTGGCACAGCTTCTATTCCACCCCCAAGGGCGCGCGCCCGGCCCGCTTCGTCGGGCTGGACAACTACGCCGTCATGCGCGACGACCCGGTGTTCTGGCAATCGCTCTGGAACAACCTGTGGTTCGCCCTGGGCACCATCCCGACGTCGATCGGCATCGCGCTGGTCATGGCGCTGTGGGTCAACCGCAACCTGCGCGGGCGAGGCTTCCTGCGCATGGCGTACTTCACGCCGACGGTGCTGCCGATGGTGGCGGTGGCCAATATCTGGCTGTTCTTCTACACCCCGCAGTACGGCCTGATCGCGCAGGTGATGCAGCTGTTCGGCTCGCCCGGCCCCAACTGGCTCGGCAACCGCGAAACCGCGCTGCCGGCGCTGATGCTGGTGACGGTGTGGAAGGAATCCGGTTTCTTCATGATCTTCTACCTGGCCGCGTTGCAGACGGTGTCGCCGTCGCTACGCGAGGCAGCGATGCTGGAAGGGGCCTCGCGCTGGCAGTACTTCCGGCGCGTACTGTGGCCGCTGCTGATGCCGACCACGCTGTTCGTGCTGATCAATGCGCTGATCAACGCCTTCCGGCTGGTGGACCACGTGGTGGTCATGACCCGCGGCGGGCCCGACAACGCCAGCACGCTGCTGCTGTACTACATCTACCAGGTGGGCTTCAGTTTCTGGGACACTGCCTACGCCGCGACGCTGACCGTCGTGCTGCTGGTGGTGCTGGCGCTAACGGCGCTGGTCAAGTTCCGCTGGCTGGACCGCAGGACGCACTACCAATGAAAGACAAGCTCGATACCCTGGGCGCGTGGGCGCTTGGCCTGTTGTGGATCCTGCCGCTGGCGTACGCCGTGTGGGCGGCGTTTCACCCGCCGGCCTACGCCACCCGCTTCGACCTGTTCGCGCCGCTCACGCTCGACAACTTCGCGCGGGCCTGGCAGGCCGCGCCGTTCCCGCGCTACTTCGCCAACACCTTCCTGCTGGTGACGATGGTGCTGGCGGCGCAGCTGGTGCTGTCGACCCTGGCCGGCTACGCCTTCGCGCGCTTCGAGTTCCGCGGCCGCGACTTCGTCTTCATGCTGGTGCTGCTGCAGCTGATGATCATGCCGGACGTGCTGCTGGTGGAGAACTACCGCTCCATGAGCCAGCTGGGCATCCGCGACACGGTGTTCGCCATCGGCCTGCCGTACTTCGCATCGGCCTTCGGCATCTTCCTGCTGCGCCAGACCTTCAAGACGGTGCCGCGCGAATTGGAGGAGGCCGCGCGCATGGAAGGCGCCAACGCGCTGCAGGTGCTGTGGAAGGTCTACGTGCCGCTGGCCAAACCGATCTACGTGGCCTACGGGCTGGTGTCGGTCAGCCACCACTGGAACAACTTCCTGTGGCCGCTGATCATCACCAACTCGGTGGAATCGCGGCCGCTGACGGTGGGCCTGCAGGTGTTCTCGTCGACCGACCAGGGCATCGACTGGTCGGTGATCACCGCCGCCACGCTGATGTCGGCGGCGCCGCTGCTGATCGCCTTCCTGCTGTTCCAGCGCCAGTTCGTGCAGTCGTTCATGCGGGCCGGCATCCGCTGAGCCTACCCTGGAAAGCAAAAGACCCCGCGCCAGGCGGGGTCTTTTCGTTGGCGCGGCCAGTCGGTCAGTAACCGACCGTCAGGCCGGGCAGGTCCACCGTGATGCGCGGGCGTTCCAGCGCCAGCGCCAGGTGCTCGGCGAACTCGCGGGCCTCCTTGGCGTCGGTGGACAGGATGTCGTAGCCCAGCGCGTCGGCCACGCCCAGCACCTTGTCCAGCAGCAGCACCTTGCCGCTGGGGCGCAGGGGCTCGCAGCCCAGGGTTTCCCAGGCGCCGTCAAACCAGTCGCGAGCGTCGTTCTGGCGTTGCGGGCTGGGTTCGACGTTGGCCGACAGGTCCAGCGAGCGCCGGGTGTCGAAAACGATGGTGATGTCGCTGCGCATGGCAGGGATTCCTTGAAATGGCGTCAACCGCAAAGGGTAGGGAAAAATCGCCGGGCAGATTGTCCGTCCGGCGACATTGCCTACCAGCCGCGGGAGACTTCCCAGGTGACCTCGGCGCCGGCGGCCTGCGACTGGCGCATCATGTCCAGCAGCGGGAAGGCGCGTTCCTTCAGGCCGACCGCGCGCGCCATGGGCGCCACCGGCGGCTTGTCCTCGTCTTCCTCGTCCTCGTCGTGGGTGCCCTGGGCCTCTTCGATGGCCCGTTCGATGCCCTGGATGGCCGGACCGAGCTGGTCGACGGTGAACACGCCGCGCTCGGGGATCTTGTCGCCGAAGGACTTGCCCGCGGCCTGCAGCAGGGCGCCGGCATGGTCGGTAAGCATCAGGACTTCGGCCACGACCTTGGAGTGAAATGTAATCAGCATATTCCGGTCTCCTACGGATTGAATACCTTCAATACACTACCGCAACGCCCTGGGGATGCCAACTGGCGCTCCGCCCTACCCGCCGGGGCGGCCCGTGGCCGGTGGCGGTCGCCAAATCAAGCTATGATTCAGGAGATTCCCGTGACGGCAGGATCCGCGGCGGCCCAGGTTGCCGGCGCCCGCGCGGCCGCGCCTCCCCAGGCGCGCCGGCCGGCCGATCCCCGCCCCCGGCACCGCCGGTGGGCCAGCGCGCGGGCCCGCGGCCCGGCCGCGCCCGCAGCCACCCTCGTCACCCACCCGAACTTCTCCAGACGCCCATGCTCCCCGAGCAACAAAAACAGCTTATCTCCCTGATCCAGGCCGCCGTCGCGCAGAGCCTGCCCGACGCCCAGGCCGATACGGCCCAAGCCAACGTGCTGCTGGAGCGCCCCAAGGTCGCCGCCCACGGCGACGTCGCCACCAACGTGGCCATGCAGCTGGCCAAGCCGGCCAAGCGCAACCCGCGTGAACTGGCCCAGGCCATCGTCGAGGCGCTGCTGGCCCTGCCCGGCGCCCGCGACCTGGTCGAAAGCGCCGAGATCGCCGGCCCCGGCTTCATCAACCTGCGCGTCACCGCCGCCGCCCGCCAGGCCGTCATCACGGCCGTGGCCGAGCAGGGCGAGGCCTTTGGCCGCGCCGCCCGCAGCGGCGAGAAGATCCTGGTGGAATTCGTGTCCGCCAACCCGACCGGCCCGCTGCACGTCGGCCACGCCCGCCAGGCGGCCCTGGGCGACGCCCTGTGCCGCCTGTACGACGCCATCGGCTGGGATGTGACCCGCGAGTTCTATTACAACGACGCCGGCAACCAGATCGAGAACCTGGCCATCAGCGTGCAGGCGCGCGCCCGCGGCCTGGGCACCGACTCGCCCGACTGGCCCGCCGACGGCTACAAGGGCGACTACATCCTGGACATCGCCCGCGACTTCCAGGCCGGCAAGACCATCCAGGCCTCGGACGGCGAACCCGTCACCGCCACCGGCAACATCGACAGCCTGGAAGACATCCGCGCCTTCGCCGTGGCCTACCTGCGCCGCGAGCAGGACCTGGACCTGCAGGCGTTCGGGCTGAAGTTCGACAACTATTACCTGGAAAGCTCGCTGTACACCTCGGGCCGGGTCGAGGCCACCGTCAAGGCGCTGATCGCCGGCGGCCATACCTATGAAGAAGGCGGCGCGCTGTGGCTGCGCACCACCGAACTGGGCACGGGCGACGACAAAGACCGCGTCATGCGCAAGAGCGAGGGCGGCTACACCTATTTCGTGCCGGACGTGGCCTACCACAAGGCCAAGTGGGAACGCGGCTTCCACCGCGCCGTGAACATCCAGGGCAGCGACCACCACGGCACCGTGGCGCGCGTGCGCGCCGGCCTGCAGGCGCTGGAAGAGGGCATTCCCAAGGACTACCCGTCGTACGTGCTGCACAAGATGGTCAAGGTGATGCGCGGCGGCCAGGAGGTCAAGATCTCCAAGCGCGCCGGCAGCTACGTCACCATGCGCGACCTGATCGACTGGGTCGGCCGCGACGCCGTGCGCTACTTCCTGATCCAGCGCCGCGCCGACACCGAATTCGTGTTCGACGTCGACCTGGCCCTGTCCAAGAGCGACGAGAACCCGGTCTACTACATCCAGTACGCCCACGCGCGCATCTGCTCGGTCATCAACAACGCCGGCATGCCGGCGGCGGAAGTGGCCGCGGCCGATGCGTCCCTGTTGACCGCGCCGAGCGAATTCGCGCTGATGCAGCGACTGGCCGAGTTCCCCCACGTGGTGGCGCTGGCCGCCCAGGAACTGGCCCCGCACCACATCGCTTTCTGGCTGCGCGACTGCGCCGCCGACTTCCACGGCTGGTATAACGCGGAGCGCGTGCTGGTCGACGACCCCGCGCTCAAGCTGGCGCGCCTGCGCCTGGCCGCGACCACGCGCCAAGTGCTGGCCAACGGCCTGGCGCTGTTGGGCGTGTCCGCCCCCGAGCGGATGTAACATCGGTACATGGCCACCAAGCGCAAATCCACCCGCCGGTCAGGCGAAAGCGGCAGCACCCTGTACGGGGCGCTGGCCGGTCTGCTCCTCGGCTTGATCGTCGCCGCCGTCGTGGCGTTCTACGTCACCAAGGCGCCCGTGCCCTTTGTCGATCGCGCCACCCGCCAGGGCGACGCCGGCAAGCTGCCCGATCCGCGCCAGGCGCCGGATCCCAACGCCGGCCTGTACGGCCGCGACGGCGCGGCGGGCTCCCCGCCCACCGGCCCGACCGCCACGGCGCCCGCGCCGCTGCCGGGCGCGGGCGGCACCGCGCCGGCGGGCAAGTCGGACGACCTGGGCGCGCTGATCGCTACCCTGCCGACCTCCAACAACACGCCCGCGGCCGCCCCCGCGCCGGCCGCCAGCGCGCCGCCCACG
>NZ_QHHO01000019.1:0-310 GCF_003184165.1 Achromobacter sp. RW408 | reverse complement strand
GTTCTTTAACAATCTGGAAGAAGCACAACGAAATGTGCTCATCAAGTAATCAGCTTGCTGATGAAGATGGGTACGGGTTGTGATTGCATTAATTTTGTTCCAAGTTCTCAAGACTGGGGTGAATAACCTCAGACTGCTTTGAAACTTATGAACGGCACAAACGCTAATACTCAGGTCCTATAGCCTACAGCGTTATAGGATCAAGCGACTAAGTGCATATGGTGGATGCCTTGGCGATCACAGGCGATGAAGGACGTAGTAGCCTGCGAAAAGCTGCGGGGAGCTGGCAAACAAGCTTTGATCCGCAGAT
>NZ_QHHO01000018.1:0-2643 GCF_003184165.1 Achromobacter sp. RW408 | reverse complement strand
AGGGGGATCAAGTCCCCGGGATACCTAATCTTCAGACGAGTTTCCCGCTTAGATGCCTTCAGCGGTTATCTCTTCCGTACTTAGCTACCCGGCAATGCCATTGGCATGACAACCGGTACACCAGAGGTACGTCCACTCCGGTCCTCTCGTACTAGGAGCAGGCTCCGTCAAGTATCCAACGCCCACGGCAGATAGGGACCAAACTGTCTCACGACGTTTTAAACCCAGCTCACGTACCTCTTTAAATGGCGAACAGCCATACCCTTGGGACCGGCTACAGCCCCAGGATGAGATGAGCCGACATCGAGGTGCCAAACACCGCCGTCGATATGAACTCTTGGGCGGTATCAGCCTGTTATCCCCAGAGTACCTTTTATCCGTTGAGCGATGGCCCTTCCATTCAGAACCACCGGATCACTATGTCCTGCTTTCGCACCTGTTCGACTTGTCAGTCTCACAGTCAAGCACGCTTATGCCATTGCACTATCAGCACGATTTCCGACCGTACCTAGCGTACCTTCGAACTCCTCCGTTACACTTTGGGAGGAGACCGCCCCAGTCAAACTGCCCACCATGCACTGTCCCCGATCCGGATAACGGACCAAGGTTAGAACCGCAAACAAACCAGGGTGGTATTTCAAGGATGGCTCCACGTGATCTAGCGACCACGCTTCAAAGCCTCCCACCTATCCTACACAGGCCGGTTCACAGTCCAATGCAAAGCTACAGTAAAGGTTCATGGGGTCTTTCCGTCTAGCCGCGGGTAGATTGCATCATCACAAACACTTCAACTTCGCTGAGTCTCAGGAGGAGACAGTGTGGCCATCGTTACGCCATTCGTGCAGGTCGGAACTTACCCGACAAGGAATTTCGCTACCTTAGGACCGTTATAGTTACGGCCGCCGTTTACCGGGGCTTCGATCAAGAGCTTGCACCCCATCACTTAACCTTCCGGCACCGGGCAGGCGTCACACCCTATACGTCGACTTTCGTCTTTGCAGAGTGCTGTGTTTTTAATAAACAGTCGCAGCCACCGATTCTCTGCGACCCCATCATGCTAAGCGCGCAGGCGCTTCACACTACCGGGGTATACCTTCTCCCGAAGTTACGGTATCAATTTGCCGAGTTCCTTCTCCTGAGTTCTCTCAAGCGCCTTGGAATATTCATCCCGTCCACCTGTGTCGGTTTGCGGTACGGTCTCGTACAGCTGAAGCTTAGAGGCTTTTCTTGGAACCACTTCCAATCACTTCGCAAGCAATGCTCGCTCGTGCCGTACCCTTGATTTACGCGCCCGGATTTGCCTAAGCGCCATCTTCGATACGTCAACAGGGACATCCAACACCCTGATGATCTTCCGCGATCCGTCCCCCCATCGCACTGTACGACGGTGCTGGAATATTAACCAGCTTCCCATCAGCTACGCATCTCTGCCTCGCCTTAGGGGCCGACTCACCCTGCGCCGATGAACGTTGCGCAGGAAACCTTGGACTTACGGCGAGGGGGCTTTTCACCCCCTTTATCGCTACTCATGTCAGCATTCGCACTTCTGATACCTCCAGCAGCCTTTACAAGCCACCTTCGCAGGCTTACAGAACGCTCTCCTACCGCGTGCACAAAGTGCACACCCGCAGCTTCGGTTTATCGCTTAGCCCCGTTACATCTTCCGCGCAGGACGACTCGATCAGTGAGCTATTACGCTTTCTTTAAAGGATGGCTGCTTCTAAGCCAACCTCCTGACTGTCTATGCCTTCCCACTTCGTTTCCCACTTAGCGATAATTTGGGACCTTAGCTGGCGGTCTGGGTTGTTTCCCTCTTGAGTCCGGACGTTAGCACCCGGTGCTCTGTCTCCCAAGCTGTACTTGCGGGTATTCGGAGTTTGCCATAGTTTGGTAAGTCGCCATGACCCCCTAGCTATAACAGTGCTCTACCCCCCGCAGTAATACTTGAGGCACTACCTAAATAGTTTTCGGAGAGAACCAGCTATTTCCAGATTTGTTTAGCCTTTCACCCCTATCCACAGCTCATCCCCTAATTTTTCAACATTAGTGGGTTCGGTCCTCCAGCACGTGTTACCGTGCCTTCAACCTGGCCATGGATAGATCATCTGGTTTCGGGTCTACACCCAGCGACTGAATCGCCCTATTCGGACTCGCTTTCGCTACGGCTTCCCTATTCGGTTAACCTTGCCACTGAATGTAAGTCGCTGACCCATTATACAAAAGGTACGCAGTCACCCCACAAGGAGGCTCCTACTGTTTGTATGCATACGGTTTCAGGATCTATTTCACTCCCCTTCCGGGGTTCTTTTCGCCTTTCCCTCACGGTACTGGTTCACTATCGGTCGATCACGAGTATTTAGCCTTGGAGGATGGTCCCCCCATCTTCAAACAGGATTTCACGTGTCCCGCCCTACTTTTCTCACGCTTAGTTCCACACACAAAATTTCGTCTACAGGGCTATCACCTGCTACGGCCGGACTTTCCATTCCGTTCGACTATCTTGCATGCTAAAACGTGAAGGCTCTTCCGATTTCGCTCGCCACTACTTTCGGAATCTCGGTTGATTTCTTTTCCTCGAGCTACTGAGATGTTTCAGTTCACCCGGTTCGCTTCCACTGACCTATGTATTCAGTCAGGGATACT
>NZ_QHHO01000017.1:0-432 GCF_003184165.1 Achromobacter sp. RW408 | reverse complement strand
TGCCACAGGTGCAGCCACGAAGACAGTTTCTTCGTCACGGGCGTCGTGAATGACGACTATTGGGCTTCGGATTCCCTCGGGCGCATCGAGGTTGCCCGCCACCGGGTCCGCTCGCCCGAGGGGCTACGAGCGTCTAGGCTTGTCGCGCTGCTAGACCCGTGTGCGGGGAATGGAATCTGCGGGGCTGCCCATCGCGGCCGCGCGGGCGGCCACGATGGGCGTCTGTGCATTTGAACGTGTTGCGGGTGCGCTGCGCGCTGGTGGCGAGCGGTTTTCTAATGATTCCGCACGTCAGGGGGGAGGGGCGGTGGTGGTCGGCGCGGCATCAGACATGTTGCGCGGGACGACCTCTCGCGCCGACCACAAACAGGCGTGGTGCCAGCAGACTTTCAATAGCAAACTATTCCGCCGCGCCCACACGCGAGAGCGTCA
>NZ_QHHO01000016.1:0-2039 GCF_003184165.1 Achromobacter sp. RW408 | reverse complement strand
CTATGAGTTAGCCTCTACATCCCACCAGGCACAGGTCTTGGTGGAGGTGAACGGGATCGAACCGATGACATCCTGCTTGCAAAGCAGGCGCTCTCCCAGCTGAGCTACACCCCCATATTCACGGCATCTCTACCTGCGAATACTTGGTGGGTCTGGTTGGATTCGAACCAACGACCCCCGCCTTATCAAGACGGTGCTCTAACCGACTGAGCTACAGACCCAAAACCTTCCCGGATCAGTAGTCAGAAGTCATGGACACAGGGAGGAGTCCCTCTACCCAAGCCCACAACCGATCCCAGCTATATCAAACAACCGATAAGAGTGGACGCTTAACACGAGCACTAAGCTCTGAAAGGAGGTGATCCAGCCGCACCTTCCGATACGGCTACCTTGTTACGACTTCACCCCAGTCATGAATCCTACCGTGGTAATCGCCCCCCTTGCGGTTAGGCTAACTACTTCTGGTAAAACCCACTCCCATGGTGTGACGGGCGGTGTGTACAAGACCCGGGAACGTATTCACCGCGACATGCTGATCCGCGATTACTAGCGATTCCGACTTCACGCAGTCGAGTTGCAGACTGCGATCCGGACTACGATCGGGTTTCTGGGATTGGCTCCCCCTCGCGGGTTGGCGACCCTCTGTCCCGACCATTGTATGACGTGTGAAGCCCTACCCATAAGGGCCATGAGGACTTGACGTCATCCCCACCTTCCTCCGGTTTGTCACCGGCAGTCTCATTAGAGTGCCCTTTCGTAGCAACTAATGACAAGGGTTGCGCTCGTTGCGGGACTTAACCCAACATCTCACGACACGAGCTGACGACAGCCATGCAGCACCTGTGTTCCGGTTCTCTTGCGAGCACTGCCAAATCTCTTCGGCATTCCAGACATGTCAAGGGTAGGTAAGGTTTTTCGCGTTGCATCGAATTAATCCACATCATCCACCGCTTGTGCGGGTCCCCGTCAATTCCTTTGAGTTTTAATCTTGCGACCGTACTCCCCAGGCGGTCAACTTCACGCGTTAGCTGCGCTACCAAGGCCCGAAGGCCCCAACAGCTAGTTGACATCGTTTAGGGCGTGGACTACCAGGGTATCTAATCCTGTTTGCTCCCCACGCTTTCGTGCATGAGCGTCAGTGTTATCCCAGGAGGCTGCCTTCGCCATCGGTGTTCCTCCGCATATCTACGCATTTCACTGCTACACGCGGAATTCCACCTCCCTCTGACACACTCTAGCCCGGTAGTTAAAAATGCAGTTCCAAAGTTAAGCTCTGGGATTTCACATCTTTCTTTCCGAACCGCCTGCGCACGCTTTACGCCCAGTAATTCCGATTAACGCTTGCACCCTACGTATTACCGCGGCTGCTGGCACGTAGTTAGCCGGTGCTTATTCTGCAGGTACCGTCAGTTTCGCGGGGTATTAACCCGCGACGTTTCTTTCCTGCCAAAAGTGCTTTACAACCCGAAGGCCTTCATCGCACACGCGGGATGGCTGGATCAGGGTTTCCCCCATTGTCCAAAATTCCCCACTGCTGCCTCCCGTAGGAGTCTGGGCCGTGTCTCAGTCCCAGTGTGGCTGGTCGTCCTCTCAAACCAGCTACGGATCGTCGCCTTGGTGAGCCGTTACCCCACCAACTAGCTAATCCGATATCGGCCGCTCCAATAGTGCAAGGTCTTGCGATCCCCTGCTTTCCCCCGTAGGGCGTATGCGGTATTAGCTACGCTTTCGCGTAGTTATCCCCCGCTACTGGGCACGTTCCGATACATTACTCACCCGTTCGCCACTCGCCACCAGACCGAAGTCCGTGCTGCCGTTCGACTTGCATGTGTAAGGCATCCCGCTAGCGTTCAATCTGAGCCAGGATCAAACTCTTCAGTTTAATCTCTGTATTTGTTTCGTATTTCTTAGTTCCGAAGAACCGAGTCATACGTCGCTACTCAAAGGAAGTGAGGTATGTGCTTAGACTTGACATCTAAGGTACTTCACTTCTAGTGAGCACTTGATTTCATTGTGCTTGTGAAAGGGTTTAAAACCCA
>NZ_QHHO01000001.1:0-77254 GCF_003184165.1 Achromobacter sp. RW408 | reverse complement strand
ATGCCATGTCGTGCTCGACCAGCAGCACGCCGGCGCCGGCGTGCTGCTGGTCGAGCACGACATGGCATTGGTGATGGGCGTCTCGGACCACGTTGTCGCCATCGACGCGGGGCGCGAGTTGGCGCAGGGATCCACCCGCGAGATCCAGCAGTCCGAAGCCGTGCGGCAAGCCTACCTGGGCGACGATGCGGCGCGCCAGGCGCCCACGGCGCGTGCGCGTCCGGTTACCGGCGGCGTCGCGCCGGAAGTGCTGGGCGTGGGCAACCTGACCACCGGCTACGGCGCCAACCCGGTGCTGCATGGCATCGACCTGCAGGTGCGCGAGGGCGAAATGGTGGCGCTGCTGGGCGCCAATGGCGCCGGCAAATCGACCCTAATGCGCACGCTGGCCGGGCTGCACCGGCCCGTCCAGGGCGGCATGCACCTGCAAGGGCAGGAATTGCAGGGGCTGAGCGCGGACCGCATCGTGGCGCGAGGGCTGGTCCTGGTGCCCGAGGGGCGGCAGGTGTTCCCGGACCTGAGCGTGCTCGACAACATCCGGCTGGGCGCCTTCCTGCATCCGGCCGATCGCGAAGCGCGCGTAGAGGAGATGCTGACGCGTTTTCCGCGCCTGCGCGAGCGGCTGCACCAGCGGGCCGGCCTGCTGTCCGGCGGCGAACAGCAGATGCTGGCGATCGCGCGCGGGCTGATGTCCAAGCCGGTGATCCTGTTGCTGGACGAGCCGTCCCTGGGCCTGGCGCCGAAGATCATCGACGAATTGTTCGAAGCCCTGGACAGGCTGCGGGCGGAATCGATGACGATCCTGCTGGTGGACCAGATGGCCGCGCTGGCGCTGGCGCTGGCCGACCGCGCCTACGTGCTGGAGTCCGGCCGCGTGACGGCGCACGGCACGGCGCGGGAAATCGCCGCGGATGGGGCGCTGGCACGCGCCTACCTCGGCACCTGAATGCAGCAAGCCTGGCACACCAGGCTTGCTTTTGCGCAGACTCAGGCGGCGTCAGCACCCAGCCGCGCGCCCTCGCGCACGATGCCGCAGCGCTTGTAGGCGCGCATCACCACGCCCACTTCACTGGCCAACACGCCATCGAGTTCACCCAGTCTGCGCGTGACCACGTCCCACAGGTGCAGGCTGTCGCGGCACAGCACGTGCCAGAACAGTTGCGAGGCGCCGCTGGTGCCGAACAGGCAGCGCGTATTCGGATCCAGCGCCAGGTGCGCGGCCAGGGCATCGACCGCCTGCGGCCGCACCTGCACCGAGATCACCGCCTCGACCGGAAAGCCCACCAGGGCGGGCTCGACTTCCACGCGAAAGCTCAGCGCGCGCCGCTCCACCAGATGCTGCAGCAGGCGATGGGCAGTGGGCTCGCTGACGTCGGCATGCGCGGCCAGCTCGGCCAGGCTGGCGCGGCCGTCGCGCATCAGGTGCGCGACGATGCGCTGTTCGGACTCGGTCAGCGCTGCGGGCGGCTGCGTAACGGCGGACTCCGGCCCCTCGGGCGAGGCGTCGCCGGCCTGGATGCGCCATTGACCAGCGCGGCGGAATGGCCGCAGCACCAATCGCGCCTCCACATGCTCGACGCCATCGATCGACGGCAGCACCCGCGTCACCACGTCGGGCATGTCGGCCGCGTCCGCCAGCGTCAGTTCCGCCATCAAATCGGCCGTGCCGGCCAGCGTCACCACGAGCTGAGTGATGCCAAGCTGCGCCAGGGCGTCGGCCGCCTCGGCCACGCGTCCCGACCGGCAGCGCACCCAGGCATGCAGCACCACGCCGCGACCCGTGGCCAGCGGATCGGCTTCGGCGATGACCCGCAGGGCGTCGGCGTCCATCAGCCGCTTGATGCGCCGCGCCACGGTGCGTTCGGCGATACCGGTGGCCGCCCCCAGCTCGCGCCAGGACGCGCGCGGGTCGGCCTGCAGGGCGATCAGGCAGGCGAGATCGGTGTCATCGAGCGCCGGCATTAGGGGCTTACCCTTACTTGACGTGACTATATTCATTAATCTAACGTTCGCGCATTGATAAAAACACAAAATTTAACGGTCTATTTGACCAAAAATAAAACAGAGGACGTTATGAGTACCCCTTCCGCAACCCTGCGCGCCACGCAGGGGGCAAACGCCGCGCCCGTGTCGCGCGCCCGCACGATTCTGGCCGGTAGTGTAGGCAATGCGGTGGAATGGTTCGATTGGACCATCTATGCGTCGTTCGCCATCTTCTTTTCGAAGCAGTTTTTCCCCGAGGGCAACGAAACCGCCGCATTGCTGGCGACCTTCGGCATTTTTGCCGTTGGCTTCTTCATGCGGCCCGTCGGCGGCTGGGTGCTCGGCATCTTCTCGGACCGCTATGGCCGCAAGGCCGCGCTGGGCCTGACCATCCTGATGATGGCCGGCGGCTCGCTGATCATCGCCGTCACCCCGACCTACGCCACCATCGGCCTGGCCGCCCCGCTGCTGCTGACCGCCGCGCGCCTGCTGCAAGGCCTGTCGCTGGGCGGAGAGTATGCCTCGGCCACGACCTTCCTGGCGGAAATGGCGCCGCCCAACAAGCGCGGCTTCTATTCCAGCTTCGTCTTCTTCAGCGCCGCGGTGGGCATCCTGGCCGCGTCCGCCGTGGGCTGGCTGCTGACCTCGACCCTGAGCAAGGCCGAAATGGCCGACTGGGGCTGGCGCATTCCGTTCTTCCTGGGCGCGCTGGGTGGCCTGGCCGGCATGTGGATCCGCCGCGCGATCCCGGAAACCGAGGCGTTCTCGCACGCCAAGAAGGCCGGCGTCGAAAAGCAGCCGCTGCGCACCCTGATGCGCGAACATCCGCGTGAAGTGCTGCGCATCGTCGGCTTCTCGATCCTGACCACGTTCGCGTTCTACATCTTCGTGGCCTATGTGCCGACCTACGCCATCCGCCAGGTCAAGGCCGATCCGCAGGTCGCGTTCGCCGCCAACACCGTCGCGCTGATCGTGTTCATGCTGGTGCAGCCCGTGTTCGGCATGCTGTCGGACCGCATCGGCCGCAAGCCGCAGCTGATCTTCTTCGCCGCCGGCTATCTGGTGTTCTTCTACCCGTTGATGACCACGCTGGGCCCGTCGTTCGGCTCGATCCTCGCCGTCGAACTATTCGGCCTGGTGCTGTACGCCATGTACACCTCGATCGCGCCGGCCATCATGTCCGAGCAGTTCCCCACCAGCGTGCGCGCCGTCGGTATCGGCACGCCCTACAACCTGGTCGTGGCGCTGCTGGGCGGCACCACCCCGTACCTGCTGACCTGGCTGCAAAGCAAGGGCATGGAGCGTTGGTTCTTCTATTACGTGCTGGCCGGCGCCGTCATCACGCTGATCACCTTCATCCGCATGCCGGAGACCCGCGGGCAGTCACTGAAGTAATCCCCGACGCGTGCGCAACCGCGCCCCGACGCCTCCCCACAGCGCTTTCCGGCTCCGCCAGGGCCGGAAAGCTTTTCCATTTCCGTGAGCGCCATGCCCGACCAAGACACTCCCCTGCATTTCCGCGAAGCCCGCGAACTCGCGCGCGCCATCCGTGACGGCGCAATCAGCTCCCGCCAGGTCACCGTCCACTTTCTCGACCGCATCGAGCGCGCGCCGGCGCTGGCCGCCTACAGCCAGGTCACGGCCGAGCGCGCGCTGGCCCAGGCGGAAGCCGCCGACCGGCTGTTGGCAGCCGGCATCTCGATGGGGCCCCTGCACGGCGTGCCGGTGGCGGTGAAGGACAGCCTGCACTGGGCCGGCACGGTCGCCAGCGGCGGCTCGCAAACCCGCAGCGGCGTCATCAGCGACGAAACCGCGGCCGCCGCGCGCGCCCTGGCCGCGCAGGGCATGGTGATCCTGGGCAAGACCCGCATGACTGAATTCGCGTTCGGCCTGTCGGGCCAGAACCCGACACAGGGCACGGCCCGCAACCCGTGGGATGCCGCCACCGCGCGCGCGCCCGGCGGTTCGTCCAGCGGGGCCGGCGTGGCGGTGGCGGCCGGCCTGGCGCCCCTGGCGGTGGGCGGCGACACCGGCGGCTCAGTGCGCGCGCCAGCGGCGCTCAATGGCGTGGTCGGCTACAAGCCGTCCTCTGGCGTGATCAGCCGCGCTGGCTGCCTGCCCTTGTCCGAAACGCTGGACGTGCTGGGGCCGATCTGCCGCAGCGTGGCCGACGCCCGCCTGCTGACGCAATTGCTGGCCGGCCCCGACATCGATGATGTCGCCACGCTGGCCCTGCCCGCTGCCAGCATCGCCGCCCTGCGGCGTCCGGCCGCCCGCCGTGGCGGCGCCGTGGCCGTGCTGGCGCCACAGGCCTGGCCCGCGACACTGGCCGACGAAGGCCTGCGGATCTGGCACGAAGCGCAGGAACGGCTGGACCAGGCCGGCATCACGCCCGAGGCCTGGCATCCGCCGGCGTCGTTGTCGTTCGCGCGCATGGCGGACGACAACTCGCTAGTATTGGCCTACGAGGCCTACCGCCATTTCGGCCACCTGGCCGACGACCCTGATCAACCGCTGTGGGAAGTGGTGCGCACGCGCATCGCCGCCGGCGGCCGCATCGCGCCGGCCGACTACGCCGCCGCGTTGCAACGGCGGCATGCGGACATGGCCACGTTCGCCGCCGCCATGCAGGGCATCGATGCCTTGCTGATGCCGGCCTGCGACCAGGCCGCGCAGGCGCTGGACCCTGCCGACACGCGCCACACCGGCCTGGGCAAGCTGCTGCGTCCGGCCAACTTCCTGGGCGCGGCGGCCATCGCATTGCCGGCCGGCCATGACGTCGACGGCATGCCGATGGCGGTGCAGTTGCTGGCGCCCGCCGGCGCGGATGCCGCGCTGCTGGACTGCGCCGCCGCGATGGAACGCATCCTGGCGCCGGCCTTGCGCACGCCCGACCTGTCAGCCTGGGGTCTCTGATTCCAACCCCGGCCGAAAAAAAAGCCCCTGCGTGCAGGGGCTTTTTTGCGAAGGCGCGACGCTCAGGCCGACTTCTTCAGTTCCTGGACCTTGTCCGTGGCTTCCCACGAGAATTCCGGCTCGGAACGGCCGAAGTGGCCATACGCGGCGGTCTTGGTGTAGATCGGACGCAGCAGGTCCAGCATGTTGACGATGCCCTTCGGACGCAGGTCGAAGTGCTCGCGCACCAGCTTGGCGATCTGGTCGTCGGGGATGACGCCGGTGCCTTCGGTGTAGACGGTGATGTTGATCGGCTCGGCCACGCCGATGGCGTAGCTGACCTGCACCTGGCACTGGCGCGCCAGGCCGGCCGCCACGATGTTCTTGGCCACGTAGCGGGCGGCGTAGGCGGCCGAACGGTCGACCTTGGACGGATCCTTGCCCGAGAACGCGCCGCCACCGTGCGGGCATGCGCCGCCGTAGGTGTCGACGATGATCTTGCGGCCGGTCAGGCCGCAATCGCCTTGCGGGCCGCCGATGACGAAGCGGCCGGTCGGGTTGACCAGGAACTTGGTCTTGGGCGTGATCAGGCCTTCGGGGAAGCTGGGCTTGATGATGTCTTCGATGACCGCTTCGCGGATGGTCTCTTGCGTGACTTCCGGCGCGTGCTGGGTCGACAGCACCACCGTGTCGACTTCCGCGGGGCGGCCGTCGACATAGCGGAACGTCACTTGCGACTTGGCGTCGGGGCGCAGCCACGGCAGGCGGCCGTCCTTGCGCAGTTCGCTCTGGCGCTGCACCAGGCGGTGCGCGTACCAGATCGGGGCCGGCATCAGGTCGGGCGTTTCGTCGCAGGCGTAGCCGAACATCAGGCCCTGGTCACCCGCGCCCTGGTTCAGGTAGTCTTCCGAGCTGCGGTCCACGCCCTGGGCGATGTCGGGCGATTGCTTGTCGTAGGCGACCAGCACCGCGCAACCCTTGTAGTCGATGCCGTACTCGGTATTGTCGTAGCCGATGCGGCGGATCGTGTCGCGCGCGACCTGGATGTAGTCGACGTTGGCGGTGGTGGTGATTTCACCGGCCAGCACGACCAGGCCCGTGTTGCACAGGGTTTCCGCCGCCACGCGGGCGTTGGGGTCCTGGGTGAAGATGGCGTCCAGAATCGCGTCGGAAACCTGGTCGGCTACCTTGTCGGGGTGTCCTTCGGAAACGGATTCGGAAGTGAAGAGAAAGTCGTTATTGGCCACAGATGCGTCCTTTCGTGTCCGGTACAACCGGAACATTGGGTTCACGAGGCGCGTTGCACCCCGGACTGCATGGCATACGCTGATCTGGGCGCGACGCTTTAGCGGATTTGGCAAGCGATGCATGACGCATCGGTATCCTGCCGTCGCCCCGCAAGTTGTCGGTTAACTCGGCGACGGGTCGATTTTAAGCGAAAATGTCGGTCTTATGCTTGTGCCGGGGGTGGGGTCTTTCCCGCGAGCACCGGCATCACCATGCCCGATATCGCTCATTTGCCGCATGCTGCTCGTCCTATTTCGCCTGTTCGCCTCCTTGCCCCTGCCCGTCGCGCACGCGCTGGGACGCCTGCTTGGCCGCGCCGCGTATGCGTTTCCGGGCAAGTACCGGCGCCGCCTGCAGGCCAATGCGGCGCAGGCGGGCTATCCCGAGCCGGCCTTTGCCCGGCGGGCGGCGGGCGAGGCCGGCGCCATGATCCTGGAAATGCCGCGGGTCTGGTTTCGCAACGAGCAAAGCCTGGCCCAGGTCGTTTCCGATGACAACGACGTGGTCAGCGCCGCCCGCGCCGAAAACCGCGGCATCCTGTTCCTGACCCCGCACCTGGGCTGTTTCGAGATCACCGCGCGCTACCTGGCCCGCCTGATGCCCATGACCGTGATGTTCCGCCCGCCGCGCAAGGACATCCTGGCGCCGCTGCTGGAAACCGCGCGCAACAGCTCGGCCGTCAATGCCGTGCCGGCGACCATGCAGGGCGTGCGCGAATTCGTGCGCGCCCTGCGACGCGGCGAATCCGTCGGCATGCTGCCGGACCAGGCTCCGGGCGTCGGCGACGGCGTCTGGGCGCCTTTTTTCGGACGCATGGCCTACACCATGACGCTGCCGGGCAAGCTGGCCACCCAGACCGGCGTGCCGATCATCCTGACCGCGGGCGAGCGCCTGCCGGGCGGGCGCGGCTGGCGCATCCACTACGTGCGGGTGCCGGAACCGCTGCCGGCCGATCCCCAGGCCCAGGCGGCGTTGCTCAACGCCGCCATGGAAACCCTGATCCGCCGCTGCCCGCAGCAGTATCTCTGGAGCTACAACCGCTACAAGACCCCTCGCGGCGCGCCCCCGGCGCCAGCCGACGACACCGCCGCCGCCTCCGGCTGAGGCCGTCGCCCCATTCCGTCCCGCCGCCCTGGTCCCACGCTTTTTACCCATGAACGATTCGAAAACGCGCACGTTGGTCTCCCTGCTGAAGTGGTTTGGCCGCATGCGGCCCGCCAACCGGCAACGCATCGGCGCCGCGCTCGGCTGGCTCGCCATGCGGCTGGCCAGATCGCGCACCCGCATCGTGCGCCGCAACCTCGAGCTGTGCTTCCCCGAACAGCCCGCGCAGGTGCGCGAACGCTGGGTGCGCGAACACTTCAGGGCGCTGGCGCAGTCCATCGTCGACCGCGGCGTGTTGTGGTACGGCACGCCCGAGGCAATCCAGGACATGGTCACGCAAAGCGGCGCCGAGCGCATCAACGAGCTGACCGCCCAGGGCCGTTCGGTCATCCTGCTGGCGCCGCATTTCATCGGCCTGGATGCCGCCGCCACCCGCCTCACCATGGAAGTGCCGAGCGCGGCCACCATGTACACGCCGCAAAGCGATCCGCACATCGACGCGGTCGTCGCGGCCGGACGCGCCCGCTTCAACGAGGTCTTCCTGGTCAGCCGCAAGGACGGCGTGCGCGAACTGCTGCGCCATCTGCGCGCACCGCGGCCGGTGTACTACCTGCCAGACATGGATTTCGGCCGCCAGGGCTCGGTATTCGTGCCGTTCTTCGGCATTCCCGCGGCGACCCTGCTGGCGACCGCCCAACTGGCCAAGAAATGGAATGCGGCGGTGCTGCCCATCCTGGATTTCTGGAACCCGGAAACAGGCCGCTACCATGCCGAAGTACTGCCGCCGCTCGAGAACTTCCCCGGCGACGATACGCTGGAGGAGGCCACCGCGCGCCTGAACCGGGAACTGGAAGCCTGGGTGCGCCGCTGTCCCAGCCAGTATTACTGGGTGCATCGCCGCTTCAAGACGCGGCCGCCGGGCGAGCCCAAGATCTACTAGCGCGCGTTCGGACATGCGCCGTGCGGCGGCGCGGTTTTCAGGGCCAGAATGGGCGATAATCCTCCCATGAACTGGAATTTCACCAAAATGCATGGCGCGGGCAACGATTTCGTCGTCCTGGACGGTGTCCGCCAGGCCATCGAAATGACGCCCGAGCGCGCCCGCGCCCTCGGCGATCGCCATTTCGGCATCGGCGCCGACCAGATCCTGCTGGTCGAACGCGCCACCCGGCCCGATGCCGACTTCCGCTACCGCATCTTCAATGCCGACGGCAGCGAGGTCGAGCATTGCGGCAATGGCGCCCGCTGTTTCGTGCGCTTCGTGCATGAACAAGGCCTGTCCGACCGTAACCCGCTGCGCGCCCAAATCGCCACCGGCATCCTGGTGCTGGACGAAGGCGACGACGAACAGGTCACCGTCGACATGGGCAGCACCCGTTTCGACCCGGCCGCGTTGCCGTTCGACACCGCCGGCCTGGCCTCGCGCACCGAAGGCCAGGACACGCTCTGGCAGCTGGAGCTCGACGTGCCCGCCGGCCTGCCGCGCAGCGTGGCCCTGTCGGCCGTGGCCATTTCCAATCCGCACGCCGTGCAGGTGGTGGACAACGTCGACACCGCGCCCGTCGCCATCGTCGGCCCGCTGATCGAAAACCATCCTCGCTTCGCCCGCCGCGTCAACGCCGGCTTCATGCAGATCGTCGATCGCCACAGCATCCGCCTGCGCGTGCATGAGCGCGGCGCCGGCGAGACGCTGGCCTGCGGCACCGGCGCCTGCGCCGCCGTCGCTGCCGGCATCCGCCGCGGTCTGCTCGACTCCCCGGTGCGCGTGCAGACGCGCGGCGGCGTGCTGACCATCGCCTGGAATGGCGAACAACTGCGCTTGACCGGCCCTGCCGAATCCGTCTTCACGGGCCAGGTCGATATCGACAAGCTCGTCTTCTCCATGGCGCTGAACCGCTGACCCCATGACCGATACCGCTTTCACCGCCCAGGACATCGCCGCTTTCCTGCAGGAACATCCCGGCTTCTTCGACGAACACGCCGACGTCTTCGCCACGCTGCAGGTGCCGCATCCGCACGGCTCGCGCGCCATCTCGCTGGGCGAACGCCAGATCCTCACGCTGCGCGAACGCAACCGCGAACTCGAATGGCGCCTGAACGAACTGGTGCGCAACGCCACCGCCAACGAAACCATCGGCAGCCACATCTCCAAATGGTGCTGCCGACTGTTGTCGGAACCGGATCCGCAGCTGGTGCCTGGCGAGATCGCCCTGGGGCTGGCCGAACAGTTCGAACTGAACCACGTGGCGCTGCGCCTGTGGAACCTGCCCGACCTGCCCGAAACCGGCTACGGCGAACCCGTCAGCCAGGACGTGCGCACCTTCACCGACAGCCTGAAGGCGCCGTACTGCGGCACCGACACGGCCTTCGAGGCGGTCGCCTGGCTGGACGCCAAGCCCAAGTCGCTGGCGCTGGTGCCCCTGCGCCTGGAGGCCGAAGGCGCCAGCGTGGGCCTGTTGGTGCTGGGTTCGGACGACGCCGAGCGTTTCACGCCCGACATGGGCACCGCGTTCCTTGAGTCCATCGGCCAGTTGGCCTCGGCCGCGCTGCACCGGTTGAACCCGGCCGCCCCCAAGGCGTGATCCAGCCATGAGCGCGGGAGCCCCGGAACACGCCATGCAGGACCCGGCGCCGGACGCTCCCCTGCCCGATCCGATGGCCGCATGGCTGCGCCATCTGGAAAGCAACCGCCGCTATTCCCCCCACACGCTGGACGGCTACCGGCGCGAGCTGGGTTTCCTGCACGCACTTGCCGAACGCGCCAAACTGCCCCTCGAGCGGCTCGGCAACGGCCACATCCGCCAGTTCGTCGCGCGGCTGCATGCCCAGGGCCGCGGTCCGCGCAGCCTGGCCCGCACGCTGGCGGCCTGGCGCGGCTTCTACCAGTGGTGGGCGCCCGCCATCGGCCTGGCCGGCAATCCGGTCGCCGGCGTGCGCGCGCCGAAGGCGCCGCGCAGCCTGCCCAAGGCCCTGTCGGTGGAACAGACGCAGGCCCTGCTGGACCGCGCACCTGCCAAAGTGGCGACCGAACCGGCCGCGCTGCGCGACCAGGCCATGTTCGAATTGTTGTATTCCAGCGGCTTGCGCCTGTCGGAACTGGTCGGGCTCGACCTGCGCTACGCGCGCTCGGCCGACTATGAATCGCGCGGCTGGCTCAATCTGGATGAAGCGGAAGTGATCGTGCTGGGCAAAGGCGGCAAGCGCCGCTCCGTACCCGTGGGCCAGGCGGCCGTGGCGGCGCTGCAACGCTGGATCGAAGCCCGGCCGCAACTGGCCCCGCCCGCCGCATCGCCGTCAGATGCCGCCGCGCTGTTCCTGGGCGCGCGCGGACGCCGCATCTCGCCGCGCGTGGTGCAACTGCAATTGGCGCACGTCGCGCAGGCTGCGGGCCTGCCGACCCACGTGCATCCGCACGTGCTGCGCCACAGCTTCGCCAGCCATGTGCTGCAATCGGCGCAGGATCTGCGCGCCGTGCAGGAAATGCTCGGCCACGCCAATATCTCCACGACCCAGATCTATACCCGGCTGGATTTCCAACACCTGGCGCGCGCCTACGACCAGGCGCATCCACGCGCCGGCCGCAAATCCTGAGCACCGGGCGCGCTCATCCGCCGCCGGCCAGCATGCCACCCAACAGCAACACGCCCAATGCCAGCACGGCCAGGGCGGCCAACGCTTCCACGCCGTAGCGCAACCGCACCGCCGCCACGCCCGACAGGCGGGATCCCAGTGTCGTGGCGGCGCCGCCGGCCGCGACCGCCAGGCAGGCCAGCGCGGCCACGGTCAGGCCGGTGCCCAGCCCCATCGCCAGCGCCGACGCCACCCCCGCCAGGAAGAATCCCTGGGACAACGCGAACACCAGCACGATCAACGCGCCGCTGCACGGCCGCAGGCCCACCGCGAAGATCGCGGACCAGGCGCGACGCCAATTCAACGGCCCCGCCACCTGGTCGGGCGGCGGCACATGCGCGTGGCCGCAGCCGCAATCGTCGTGATGCGCATGGCCATGGGCATGGTCATGCGGTTGGGCAGGTGCCGCCGCATCCCCATGCGGCGCCGAGGCCCGTACGGCGATGGCTCGCAAGGCCGCGGCGCCCTTCAAGGCCGGGGCGGACGCCACGGGTGTCGGCGCTGCGACCGTGGCCATTGCCGCGGCCCGCCGACGGCGCAACAACGGCCGGATCGCCTTGATCCAGACCAGCCAGGCCCCCAGCAACGTCACCAACGCATACGATGCCAGCTCCAGCCAACGCGTCGCCTGATTCATCACCGCCGCCGTGGCGTTGAACACCAACGCCAGCGCCGCCACCATCGCGATGGCCACCAGGGCCTGCACCAACGACGACAGCAACGCCAGCAGCGCGCCATTGCGGGCCGTCTGGCGATTGGCGAGCACATAAGAGGAAATCACCGCTTTGCCGTGTCCCGGCCCAAGCGCGTGGAACACGCCGTACGCAAAAGACAGGCCGATCAGCGTCCAGGCAGCGCCGCCGTCGGCCTGCCAGGCACGCACGGCGGCAGTGAGCTGGCGATAGAAATGCGTCTGCCATACCGACACCTGGCCGAAAAACGCGGACAACCAACCGGGACCGCCCGCGAGCCCCGCGCCGCTTTCCGGCACGCCGAAAGGATGGGCGCCCTGCGCCGCGGCCATGCCGGTCCAGGCCAGCGCGCCCAGGGCCAGCAGCCACGCGCACGCGGCCGCCGCGATGGGCCGCCCCCGCGTCAGGAGCATTGCACCTCGATGCGGTGCGTCAGCCCCTTGGTGATGGCGAAAAGCTCTTCCGGCAGGGCATCCGGATCGGCCGGGATCGCGGCCAGTTGCTGCATGGTGTTCCAATCCAGTTCCTTGGGCTTGCGGTAAGCCTGCTTGCAGGCCGCCGCGCCGGGTCCGCCCAACGCGACCGCCCCTTTTTCTTCGAAGGCGTACGCCACGAAATAGGTCGGGTCATAGATATCGACCTGGGCGCCGGCGGGGTCCAGCGCGGCAGGCTCGGCCAGCGGCAAGGTGAACGCCAACGCCAATCGACCGGTCTTGGGGTTCCAGGTCACGCGCGCATCGCGCGGCGCGGCGAACACCGCGCTCTTGCCGGCCACGGTGACACGCGTGAAGTAATGCGACACCGGCTCGCCCAGCGCCTTCATCCAATCCTGCGCCATGGTCTTCAAGGTGTCGTCGGGCAGGGCGCCGCCCTTGCCCTTCTTGAGACCCTGGGTGGCATAGGCGCCGAACATTTCGTCGAACAGCCAGACCTGCCTCACGGCCGTGACCCGATGTTGCTCGTCCAGGTCGATCACGGCGCGGGCATCGATCCACATGTGCGGATGGGCGCCGGCGGTGCTGGCCGCCAGTGCGCCCGTGACAGCGATCAGGGCCGCAATGCGGCGGTGAGCTGACGTACGTTCCATTCAAACATTTCCAGGTAGGTGGCGCCGGGCTGTCCAGGCTTGGACAGCGCATCGGAATACAGCGTACCACCCACCTTGGCGCCCGTTTCACGCGCGATCTGCTGCACCAGGCGCGGGCTGGTGATGTTCTCGACGAACACCGCCGGCACCTTGTCGCGCTTGACCTGCTCGATGATGCGCGCCACGTCGCCGGCGGACGGTTCGGCCGCGGTCGATACGCCCATTGCCGCAATGAAATCCACGCCATACGCATCGCCGAAATAGCCAAAGGCGTCGTGCGAGGTGACTACCTTGCGGCGTTCGGCCGGGATCGCGGCGAAGGCCTTGCGCGCGGCGGTATCGGCGGCCTGAAGGCGGGCGATGTAGGCATCGGCGCGCTTGCGATAGGCGTCGGCGTGGGCGGGATCGGCGGCGGCCAGGCCCTCGGCCACATTGCGCGCATAGGTCACGCCGTTGGCCAGGTTCTGCCAGGCGTGCGGGTCTGCGTCGCCATGATGGTGATGGCCCTCGCCAGCGCCATGGTCATGGTCATGGTCATGGTCCTTGTCGCCATGGCCGTGATCGTGCTTGCCATGCTCATGGCCGGCGAACTTGCGCGGCGTCACTCCCTTGGAGGCGACGACGGTCGGACCCGTGAAGCCCGCGGCCTTCACCAGCCGCGGCAACCACGCTTCGAAGTCCAGGCCGTTGACGAACAGTATCCTGGCAGCCGCCAGTTTCTTGGCATCGCCTGGCGTTGGCTCGTATTCATGGGCGTCGCCGTCCGGGCCCACCAGCGTGCCCAGCTTGATATCGTCGCCGCCCACCTCGCGCACGATGTCGCCCAGGATCGAAAAGCTCGCCACGACCGGCAGCGGTTCGGCGGCATGCGCCGCGCCGAAGGCCGTGGACAGCCACAGGCCGGCGGCGGCCAGCAAGGCGCGGCGGCGCGGGAACGCCGGCAGAATGGAACGCATAGCGAATCTCCTTGAGGGTTCAGGCCCGGCGCGATGCGCGCGACGCCCGCAGCAGCCCGCCATACGGGCCGCAGACGATGGAAAACAGATAGCAACCGCCGGCCGCCAGGATGATCGCGGGCGAGGCCGGCACGTTGAAGTGATACGACACCAGCAGGCCCGTCACCGAAGCGGCCACGCCAACGCCGCCGGCCAGCGGGATCTGGCCGGCAGCCGAACGCATCCAGAAGCGGGCGGCCGCGGCCGGCAGCATCATGATGCCGACCACCATCAGCGTGCCGAGCACCTGGAAGCCGGCCACCAGGTTCACCACCACCAGCACCAGAAAGCCCATGTGGACCCAGCCGCCCTGGCCGCCGCTGGCGCGCAGGAAGCCCGGATCGAGACATTCCGCCACCAGCATGCGATAAAGCGCGGCCAATGCCAGCAGCGTGATGCTGGCCGTTGCCGTCACCAGCAGCAGCGCCGCGTCGTCCAGCCCCAGCACGGTGCCGAACAGCACGTGCAGCAGATCCATGTTCGACCCGCGCAGCGACACCAGCAGCACCCCCAGGCCCAGCGATATCAGGTAGAAGGCGGCGAAGCTGGCGTCTTCCCGCAGCGGCGTCAGGCGCGCGACCAGGCCGGCCAGGAGCGCCACGGCCAGCCCGGTGGCGATGCCGCCCAGCATCATCGCGCCCAACGACAGGCCGGCCAGCAGGAAGCCCGCCGCCACGCCCGGCAGGATCGCGTGCGACATGGCATCCCCCATCAGGCTCATGCGCCGCAGCACCAGGAAGACGCCCAGCGGCGCGGCCCCCAGGGACAGGGCGCTGGCGCCAGCCAGCGCGCGCCGCATGAAGCCGTAGTCGAGAAAGGGGCCGATCAACCATTGCGACACGCTCATGCGAAGGCCCTCGCGTGCCATTGGCGCGCCGTCTTCAGATTCGCCTCGGTCAACGTCTCGGCGGTATCGCCCCACGCCACCACCGAACCGGACAGCAGCAGGCACTGTGGAAAGTGGTCACGCACCAGGTCCATGTCGTGCAGCACCGCGATCACCGTACGCCCCTGGCCGTGCAGGCCGCAGAGCAACGCCATCAGTTCATCGGCGGTATGGCTGTCGACAGCGGTAAAGGGTTCGTCGAGCAGCAACACCGGCGCATCCTGCACCAGCATGCGCGCGAACAGCGTGCGCTGCAGCTGTCCGCCGGACAGCGTATCGATCCCCCGGCCAGCCATGTCGGCCAGGCCAACGGTTTGCAACGCCTGCATGCAGCGGTCGATCTCTTCGCCGCCATAGCGCCGCCAACCGCCGACCCGGCGCCAGGCTCCCATCGCGACCAGGTCCAGCACCGTCACGGGAAAGGAGCGATCCAGCTCCGCGGCCTGCGGCAACCACGCCAGTTCGGAACGGCCGACGCCGCCGACGCTGACCCTGCCGGACAGGGGCCGCAATACGCCCATGATGCCTTTGATCAAGGTGGATTTGCCGGCCCCGTTCGGACCGACCACGGCGGTCATCGCGCCCGCCTCGAAGCGGCCCGACACGCCGCGCAAGGCGGCATGGCCATGCCAACCGAAGGAGGCGTTGCACAACTCGATGGCCACCGGCGCAACGCTCATCGCGCCCACCAGTCCAGCGCCCAGCCGGTCAACGCCCACAACGCCGCCGCCGCGGCCAGCGCGGCAGCCATGCGGCGCCAGGCGGAGGCGAGGAAAGCGGAGCGCAAGGAGGCGCCCGGACCCGGCGCGGCGCCGGACCGCGGGGGCAAAAGCGAAAAATGGGACATGACGAAGAGAAACAGCGGAATATTATTATGTTATATCATAACTACACCCGCTTGAATGGGAGGGTTTCGCCCGCACCTGGAGGTTTTCTGCTACCTTCCAGGCATCTCGCGCGCTCGCGCGCGTTCCCTTTCCAGATGAAACCCGCCATGCCCGCTCCGCCCCGCTCTCCCCGCAGCGACACCGTAGGCGCCCAACTCAGCGTCGCCGAGGCGCTGTGCGAACAACGCGGCCGCCGCCTGACCCCCATCCGCCGCAAGGTGTTGGAACTGCTGCTGCGCCATGGCCGCAGCCTGAAAGCCTACGAGTTGCTCGACGCCATGCGTGAAGTGCATCCGGGCGCCGCGCCCCCGACGGTGTACCGCGCCCTCGACTTCCTGATGGACGAAGGCCTGATCCACCGACTGGACGCCGTCAACGCCTGGAGCGCCTGCCACGACGCTGGCGGCGCTCCCCACGATCTGCTGGTGGTCTGTACCAGTTGTGGCGCGGTGGCCGAGGTGTCCGATCCCGCCATGAGCCGGCAATTGGCCGAGCGCGTCGCCCAGACCGGCTACACGCTGGCCACCCACGAGACCGAAATCCGCGCGCTGTGCCCGCAGTGCCAGAAGCAGCAACCCGCCGATGGCGGGCACCATCACCATCATCATTGAAGGCATCGGGCACGGCCGCCGGCGCCCGACGGGCTCACCGGTCGCCCGTCCCATCGGGTGCGCCTCGATCCGGCCCTTGAAATCCGGCAAATCGCCCCAAAATAGTGATATCGCCCGATACTTGACGGCGTACAGCCGCGATCTGGGCGGCTACGCCCCCGGGTTGGCCCGGGGTTTGCCCCCCGCCCCCGACTGTGCTGTAATCCTGCGTCCGGCCGCTAACGGCGGCCCTCGCAGCCTGTGGCAGTAACATCGGTCGAGCGATGTCTGGCAGGCAATCGGCACCCGCTGCCGCCCGCCAGACCCCAGCGCCTGACCGCCGTGTCTAACCGCCTTTACTTCACGCAAGCAGCTTCGCCATGAACACCCCGCGCAGTTTGGACAAAATGGTTCCCGTCACCATCCTCACCGGCTTTCTCGGTGCGGGCAAGACCACCCTGCTCAAGCGCATCCTGACCGAATTCCACGGCCGCCGCGTCGCCGTCATCGAAAACGAATTCGGGCCGGAAAGCATCGACAACGACCTGCTGGTGCAGGACAGCGACGAGGAAATCATCGAACTGTCCAACGGCTGCGTCTGCTGCACGGTGCGTGGCGACCTGATGCGCACCCTGTCCGAGCTGCGCGCCAAGCGCGAGGCCGGCACCCTGAATTTCGAACGCGTCATCCTGGAAACCACCGGCATGGCCAATCCTGGCCCGGTGTGCCAGACGTTCTTCATGGACGACGACATCGCCGAGTACTACCGCCTGGACGCGGTGGTCACGGTGGTCGACGCCAAGCACGGCATGGCGACGCTGGATGAACAGCCCGAAGCCCAGAAGCAGGTTGGCTTCGCGGACCGCATCCTGATCTCCAAGAAAGACCTGGTCAACGAAGTCGACTACGAAGCGCTGCGCAACCGCCTGCTGCGCATGAATCCGCGCGCGCCCATCACCGCGGTCAACTTCGGCGACGCCGACCTGAAGTCGATCATCGACATCAGCGGCTTCAACCTGAATTCCATTCTGGACATCGACCCGGACTTCCTGGCCGATGAGCATCCCGATGCCGCCCACAGCCATGCCCACGGGCACGGCCACGATCATGATCACGGCCACGACCACCACGGTCACGACCATGACCACGATCACGACGGCGAATGCGGGGCGCACTGCAATCACGCGCATCATCACCACCCCAAGCACGACGACGAGATCGGCGCCTTCGTGTTCCGCTCCAACAAGCCGTTCGATCCTGCCCGCCTCGAGGAATTCCTGGGCGGCGTGGTGCAGGTCTATGGCCCGGACCTGTTGCGTTACAAGGGCATCCTGTACATGAAGGGCATCAACCGCCGCATGTTGTTCCAGGGTGTGCACATGATGATGGGCGCCGAACCCGGCAAACCGTGGACCGCGGCCGAAAAGCCGTCCACCAAGATGGTCTTCATTGGCCGCAAGCTGCCCCAGGAGATTTTTACCCGGGGCTTGGAGCAGTGCCTGGCGGGGTGATCCCCTTTTTGGATACGTGACGCGGTGCGACGAAGGCAGTACTGTGAGGTACGAATAGCGTAGGCAGCAAGCACACGGACCGGGAAGACAAGCCCGCGCCAGGATCGATTCATAGTGGAGTGTTTTCATGGCTACCAAGGCAGCAACCAAAAAATCAAGCAAGTCGACGAGCGATACGGCGATTGATCTGCCCAGCGAGAAGGAATTGCTGGCCATGCCCGAGTCCGACTATATGAACGAACGCCAGCTGGCGTTCTTCAAGGAACGGCTCAAACAACTCGAACAGGACATCCTGGCCAACGCCGGCGAAACCACCGAGCACCTGCGTGAAACGCAATTCGTGCCGGATCCCGCCGACCGCGCCACCATCGAGGAAGAACACGCCCTGGAGCTGCGCACCCGCGACCGCGAGCGCAAGCTGCTGAAGAAGGTGCAACAGTCCATCGCCCGCATCGACAGTGGCGAATACGGCTGGTGCGAGGAAACCGGCGAACCCATCGGCATCCCGCGCCTGCTGGCCCGTCCCACCGCCACCCTCTCGCTGGAAGCGCAGGAACGGCGCGAAATGCGGCAGAAGCTGTACGGCGACTGATCCGTCCCGTTATTCAAGCGCCACACCAAAAGGCTATGCTGGTTTCCAGCATGGCCTTTTTTCATTGCCGCACCGCCTCGGGGCGAAAGCGCCCGCAATCTGCGCCAGCAAAGCCGAAGGCGCGACGCGCGGATCGATTTTCATCGACCCGCAAGGCTTGATTTCGTCCGCATCGCCCCCAGCTAGTCCTTTCAAAGGAAGGAACGCATGGAACAATTTCACGCCACCACCATCGTGTGCGTGCGTCGCGGTAACCGCGTCGCGCTCGGCGGCGATGGCCAGGTCACCCTGGGCAACATCGTCATCAAAGGCACGGCGCGCAAGATCCGCCGCCTGTATCACGACAAGATCCTGGCCGGCTTCGCCGGCGCCACCGCCGACGCGTTCACGCTGCAGGAGCGTTTCGAAGCCAAGCTCGAGAAACACCAGGGCAACCTGATGCGCGCGGCGGTCGAACTGACCCGCGACTGGCGCACCGACCGCGTCCTGCGCCGGCTCGAAGCCATGCTGATCGTGGCCGACGCCGAGCACACGCTGGTGCTGACCGGCAACGGCGACGTGCTCGAACCCGAGCACGGCCTGGCCGCCATCGGCTCGGGCGGCGCCTATGCCCAGTCCGCCGCGCTGGCGCTGCTGCGCAATACCGAGCTGGCGCCCGAGACCATCGTCAAGCAATCGCTCGAGATCGCCGGCGACCTCTGCATCTACACCAACCAGAACCACGTCATCGAGACGCTGGGCGACTGACGCCAACCTCGCGGCGCCCGTCCGGGGCGCCGCGGCCCGTCTCCCAGCCCAGCCCTGCTTCAAGGATCCGCCCTCATGTCCGCATCCAACATGACGCCCGGAGAGATCGTCTCCGAACTCGACAAGTACATCGTCGGCCAGAACCGCGCCAAGCGCGCGGTGGCGGTGGCCCTGCGCAACCGCTGGCGCCGCCAGCAGGTGGCCGAGCCGCTGCGCCACGAGATCCACCCCAAGAACATCCTGATGATCGGCCCCACCGGCGTGGGCAAGACCGAGATCGCGCGCCGCCTGGCCAAGCTGGCCAACGCGCCGTTCATCAAGATCGAGGCCACCAAGTTCACCGAGGTGGGCTACGTCGGCCGCGATGTCGACACCATCATCCGCGACCTGACCGAATACTCGATCAAGCAGACCCGCGAACTGGAAATGCGCCGCGTGCGCACCCAGGCCGAGGACGCCGCCGAAGACCGCATCCTCGACGCCCTGGTGCCGCCGCCCCGCGGCACCTCGGGCGAGCCCGAGCGCGGCGAGGACAACAGCGCCCGCCAGACGTTCCGCAAGCGCCTGCGCGAGGGCAAGATCGACGATCTGGAAATCGAGATCGAAGTAGCCCAGACCGCGCCGCACATGGACGTCATGACGCCCCCCGGCATGGAAGAAATGGCCGAGCAGCTGCGCGGCATGTTCGCCGGGATGGCGCGCGACAAGAAGAAATCCAAGAAGATGAAGGTGCGCGAAGCCTTCAAGCTGATCGTCGACGAGGAAGCCGCCAAGCGCGTCAACGAGGAAGACCTGCGCACCGCCGCGATCAACAACGTCGAGCAGAACGGCATCGTGTTCCTGGACGAGATCGACAAGATCGCTGCGCGCCAGGAAAGCGGCGGCGCCGACGTCTCGCGCCAGGGCGTGCAGCGCGACCTGTTGCCGCTGGTCGAGGGCACCACCGTCAACACGCGCTACGGCATGGTCCGCACCGACCACATCCTGTTCATCGCCTCGGGCGCCTTCCACCTGGCGCGTCCGTCGGACCTGATTCCCGAACTGCAGGGCCGCTTCCCGATCCGCGTCGAACTGGAATCGCTGACCGCCGAGGACTTCGTGCGCATCCTGTCCGATACGGACGCCTCGCTGACCAAGCAGTACACCGCGCTGATGGCCACCGAGGACGTGCAGCTGGAATTCACCGAAGAAGGCGTGCGCCGGCTGGCCGAACTGGCTTACGAGGTCAACGAAACCACCGAGAACATCGGGGCCCGCCGCCTCTACACCGTGATGGAAAAGCTGCTGGACGAACTGTCGTTCGACGCGACCTCCAGCACCGACAAGACGGTCAAGATCGATGCCGCCTACGTGAACGCGCAACTGGCCGAAGCCGCCAGCAGCCAGGACCTGGCCCGCTACGTGCTCTAAGCCTCGCGTCCCGGCCTGGCCGGCGGCACGAATACGAAAAGGCCCGCCGCAAGCAATTGCGGCGGGCCTTTTTCCTGCGAAGGCCACCTCCACCGAAACCTCCGGCGGCGGAATCTGTCGCCAGGCGGACGCACCGGCGGCGCCCGGCCAGGCAGTTCAGTTGGTGATCGCGGTCACCACGTACTTGCCATCCTTGCGCTCCGCGGTGAAACGCACCTTGTCGCCGGCCTTGATCTTGGCCAGCAACGCCGGATCGGCGTCGTACACCAGCGTCATGGCCGGCAGGTCCAGCGCCTTGATGGCGTCGTGCTTGATGGTGACCTTGCCCGCGCCCGGGTCCACGCGCCGCACCTCGCCGCTGGCCTCGGCCTGCTGCGCGAACGCCAGCGGCGTGGCCAGCGACACGACGGCCATCGCGGTGGCGACAGCCATGGGCGTTGCGTACTTGCGGTTGAAAGCCATGCTTTATCCTCCGATTGCGACGAAAGCGCCATACCGGCCTTGCGGCCCGCGCACGCTTTCCACAATGCTAGGATACCGTCCTCGTGCAATAGTTTCCCCGCAATAACGCAACAATTCTGACGGTTGTTTGCAAAGGACGTTTCATGGCCAATCGCCTTTCAGTCATCGCCACCCGCACCGGAGACGACGGCAGCACCGGACTGGGGGACGGGTCGCGCGTGCCCAAGGACGCGGCCCGCATCGCCGCGCTGGGCGACGTGGACGAACTGAACAGCGTCATCGGCCTGCTGCTGACCGAGCCCATGCCGGCCGACGTGGCCGCCGATCTGCTGACGATCCAACACGATTTGTTCGATATGGGTGCCGAATTGTGCATTCCCGGCCATGTCGCGCTGGAAGACGCCCAGGTGGCGCACCTGGATACGCGGCTGGCGCATTACAACACGGCCCTGCCGCCGCTGCGCGAATTCATCCTGCCGGGCGGCTCGCGCGCGGCGGCGCAGGCCCACCTGGCGCGCACCGCCTGCCGCCGCGCCGAACGCGCCGTGGTGGCGCTGGCGCGCGAGGAAGCGGTGAACGCCCCTGTGCGGCAATACCTGAACCGGCTGTCGGACCTGATGTTCGTGCTGGCGCGCTATCTGAACCGCGAGGCGGGGCGGCCCGACGTGTTCTGGACCAGCCGGGTGTCGCGCCAGGCCACGGAATGAAAAATGCCCCTCGCGGGGCATTTTTCATTCTGGCGTGGCGATGATGCGGCCCTCAGTTGGGCACGCCCGCCGCATGCGCCTGCTCGTCGGCGTGGTACGACGAACGCACCATGGCGCCCACCGCCGCGTGCGAGAAGCCCATCGCATAGGCTTCGCGCTCGAACATCGCGAAGGTGTCGGGATGCACGTAGCGCAGCACTGGCAGGTGGTGTTCCGACGGCTGCAGGTACTGGCCGATGGTGAGCATGTCGACGTTGTGCTCGCGCATGTCGCGCATCACCTGCAGGATTTCCTCGTCGGTCTCGCCCAGGCCGAGCATCAGGCCCGACTTGGTCGGCACGTCGGGGTGCAGCTTCTTGAACTCGGCCAGCAACTTGAGCGAGTGTATGTAATCCGAACCCGGGCGGGCCTGCTTGTACAGGCGCGGCACGGTTTCCAGGTTGTGGTTCATGACGTCCGGAGGGCCGGCGTTCAGGATGGTCAGGGCGCGATCCAGGCGGCCGCGGAAATCGGGCACCAGCACCTCGATGCGCGTGCTGGGCGACAGTTCGCGGATGTGGGTGATGCAGTCGACGAAATGGCCGGCGCCGCCATCGCGCAGGTCGTCGCGGTCGACCGAGGTGATCACCACGTACGACAGCTTCATCGCGGCGATGGTGCGCGCGAGGTTTTCCGGTTCCTTGGTGTCGAGCGGGTCGGGGCGGCCATGGCCCACGTCACAGAACGGGCAGCGGCGGGTGCACTTGTCGCCCATGATCATGAACGTGGCCGTGCCCTTGCCGAAGCATTCGCCGATGTTCGGGCAGGACGCTTCCTCGCACACCGTGTGCAGATTGTGCTCGCGCAGGATGCGCTTGATGTCGTAGAAGCGCGACCCCGGCTGGGCCGCCTTGACGCGGATCCATTCCGGCTTCTTCAGGCGCTCGGCGGGAACGATCTTGATCGGGATGCGCGCCGTCTTGGCCTGGGATTTCTGTTTCTGCGTCGGATCGTACGCCGTTTCCGCGGGCGCGGCGGCGGCTTCGTTCGAGGGCACAGACGACTCGGCAAGCGTGGACATGGAACACCTTCACGACCGGCGCGCAGGGCGTTGCGGTCTGAGACAAAAGAGGACATTTTACCCCCTGTGCCCGAATCCACCCCGAAAGACCCGGCACCGGGTCGCGCCGGGTTATCGTCACGCCTGACGAATTCGCGCCGCCTCCCCTCATGTCCACCCTGTCCCCGCTCCGCCCTATCGTCCTGATCGCCCCCCGGCTGGATCTTGCGCCAGCCACCCGTGCCGTGCAGGCATGCGCCGAACGGCTGGCGCCCGCCGGCTACTACCTGGCCGCCGGCCCGTGGCGTGATGCGTCCCTGCTACCGCTACTGGCCCAACTGGCCCCGGCCGCGGCGCTGGTCATCGGCCCGCTCGACGACCCGCAACTGCGCGCCGCCGTAACGGCGCTGGAAATCCCGGTGGTGGAGACCTGGAGCCTGCCCGCCACCCCGCTGGACAGCCTGGTGACGATCGACAATACCGAGGCGGGCCGCCTGGCCGCCCGCCATCTGGCCGAAAAGGACCATGCCCGTGTCGCCTGTGTCAGCGCCGACACCCCGTGGGAACGGGCCCGCCGCGAAGGCTTCCTCGGCAGCGCGGCCGCGCTGGGGCTGGCCGTGGTCGCCGACATCGTGCAACCCGAGGCACAGCAGCTGAACGACGGCCGCATGGCGTTCCTGCGCCTGCTGGCCACTAATACGATCTTCGATGCGGTGTTCTGTACCTCGGACTTGCTGGCCGCCGCCACGGTGTCGGAGGCCCACAACCGCGACCTCCACGTGCCGCAGGACCTGGCGGTGCTGGGCTTCACCGAGGACGGCAGCGCGCCGCAATGGGTCCAGGGACTGACGACGCTGGGCGTGGACGCGGCCGAGCTGGGCCGGCGCGCGGGACAACTGCTGCTGGACCGGCTCGATGGCGAGCAGCCGGCCGGCACGCGGCTGACGCTGGATACGGTGTTCGAGGCACGCTTGAGTACCTGACCGGCGCGCGCGGCCGGGCCAGGAATCGATGGGGTCGGGCGTGCGGCGCGGCCCCGGACGCCGCTCAGGCGCCAGTCTCGTACAACGCTGGAAAGCCGCAGTCGCGCAGCATGGCGTCGGCCTCGCGCAGGAAGGCCGGCGTGGACGTCTCCGGCACGCGCACCAGCCATTGCACTGCCTCTTCCTTGCGGCCGCGCAGCAACAGCATGCGGCCCAGGTGGAACATGCCGCGGAAATCGCCGCCTTCGGCGCAGCGCCGGTAGCAGTCGAACGCGCGTTCCAGGTCCTGTTCGACCACGTCGCCCGTTTCGTAGAAGCGACCGACCACACCGATGGATTTGACGTGACCGCCCTGCGCGGCCTGCTGGTACAGCGCCAGCGCCGCCGCGCGGTTCTGCGTCACGCCGCCGCGGCCGCTCTTGAGCATGTGGGCGTAGTTGTACATGCCCCAGTCCAACCCGCGGTCGGCGGCCAGCCGGAACCAGTACGCCGCCACGGTATCGTCCGCGGGCACGCCCCAGCCGTTTTCATAGCAGCGGCCGATCATGTTGATGGCCATGAGATGGTCGGCATTGGCGGCGCGCTTGAACCAGGCCAACCCTTCGGCCTGATCCTGTGGCACGCCAACGCCATCGAGCAGCATCTGGCCGAAGATGGTCTGCGCCTCGACCAGGCCCATTTCGGCCGCCGCGCGGATCCAGGCGGCATACTGCGGCGCCGGCCCGGCGCGCAGGGCGGCCAGTTGCTCGGGCGTGGTCGCGGCCACTTCGGCCGGCGTAAAGCTTGTCTTCATGCGGGTGTTGTCCTTGCCTGGCGCCACAAGCGGGCCAGGTTGCGGGCCAGCGCGTCGCCCACCTCGGTGGGATCGCGCCGCACGCTACAGGACGCCATGTCGACCGTGCGCAGGCCGGCATAGCCGCAGGGATTGATGCCCAGGAACGGCGCCAGGTCCATCGCCACGTTGAGCGATACGCCGTGATAGGCGCGGCCATTGCGGATCTTGATGCCCAGCGCGGCGATCTTGGCCAATTCGCGGCCGCCGTCGGGGTCGGGCACATAGACGCCCGGCGCGCCGGGCTTGCGGCAGGCGCCGGCCACGCCCATCGCATCGAGCGTATCGATCACCGCCGTTTCCAGCAGGGCCACGTATTCCTTCACGTACATGTCGACGCGGCGCAGGTCGAACAGCGCATACGCCATCACCTGGCCCGGGCCATGATAGGTGACCTGGCCGCCGCGATCGCACTGGACCAGCGGGATGGCGCCCGGGTTGAGCACGTGCTCGGGCAGGCCCGCCTGCCCCAGGGTATAGACCGGCGCATGCTCGCACAGCCAGATTTCATCGGGCGTCTCGGCCGACCGCTGGTCGGTGTACGCCTGCATGTCCCGCCACACGGACAGGTAGTCCGCCGGCCGCGCGAGCCACTTGATCACAACCGCTGGCCTTACAGGACGATCGACACCATCGGGTGGCCGTGCAGGGCCTGGTAAAGGCTGTCGAGCTGTTCGCGCGAGGTGGCGCGCACCGTGAAGGTCAGGCCCATGTAATTGCCACCCTTGCTGGGCCGCATCTCGACCGTGGCGGCATCGAAGCCCGGATCGAAGCGCAGCACGACTTCGGTCAGCGTCTGCGCGAAGTCGGGATGATGCTTGCCCATGACCTTGATGGGGAAGTCGCTGGGATACTCGATGAGGGATTCTTCGGGCGGAATATGCATGATGGATGGCCTGGGGCGTCAATACATCTATATGGGGGCAGGCATCGAGCAGGCAAGGCCCGCCGCCGGGGCGCGCGGCGCGGGCGGCCGCCAGGGCCGCCCCGCGGGGCCTAGAGCGCGGCGATGCGGGCATCATAACCCGCACGCAATTGCTCATAAACGGGGCCGGGCTTGCCGGCTCCCACCGGACGGCCGTCCAGCGAAACGATCGGCAGCACTTCCTTGGTGGCCGAGGACAGCATCAGCTCGTCGGCCTGCGCCACCTCGTCCTGGGTCAGGCGGCGCGCCTCGAACGCAATGCCGGCCTCGGCCGCCAATTCGCCCATCAGGCCGTAGCGGATGCCTTCCAGGATCAGGTTGTTCTTGGGCGGCGCCAGCAGCTTGCCACCGGAGACCACCCAGATGTTGGTGGACGAACCCTCGGTGAGGAAGCCGTCGCGGAACTGCAACACCTCGTCGACATGGGCGTCAACCGCCTGCTGCTTGGCCAGCACGTTGCCCAGCAGCGACACCGACTTGATCTCGCAGTGCAGCCAGCGTTCGTCGGGGATGGAAATGGCGGACAGCCCCTGCGCGCGCACCGCGGCCCCGGGCGGCGCCCATGCCGAGATCATGCCGAACACCGTCGGCTTGACCGGCTCGGCCGGGAACTGGTGGTCACGCTTGGCCACGCCGCGCGTCACCTGGAGATAGACGATGCAGGTGTCCAGGTTGGTCCGCTCCAGCAATTGCTGGATCAGGTTGATCCAGCCGCTGCGGTCGAACGGTTGCGCGATGCGCAAGGCGGCCAGGCTGCGATCGAGGCGGTCGAGGTGTTCGGCCATGCGGAAGGCATTGCCCTGGTACACCGGGACGACTTCGTAGATGCCGTCGCCGAAAATGAAGCCGCGATCCAGCACGGAGACCTTGGCCTCGTCCACGCGCAGAAACTCACCGTTGAGATACACCTGGCTTTCGCCCGGCACGCCCGGAATCATGACGCACTCCTGAATTTGAAATGGAACAGGGGCGCGCCGCCGGCCCGCCCCGGAAGAATGCAAAACGGGCGTTTCGCGCACGAAACGCCCGTTGCTAGCTTACACCCGCGGCCGCGCCCGCGGCGGGTCCGCTTACTGGAACCAGCGCTTGACGGTGTCGACCATGCGACCGAAGAAGCCGGCGCGTTCGACGGCGTCCTGCACCACCAGCGGCTCGGTGCGCAGCACCTTGCCGTCGAGCGTGAACTGCAGCGTGCCGACCTGCTGGCCCTTGGTCAGCGGGGCGATCAGGGGATCGGTGCGCTGCGCCACCGGCTTGAGGTCGCCGGCCTTGCCACGCGGCACCGCGATCGAGACCGGGTTGGGCGGGCCGAGCTTGACGTTCTCGGCGGTGCCTTCCCAGACGCGGGCGTCGATGCCGGGCTGGCTCTTGTCGAACAGCTTGACCGTGTCGAAGTTCTGGAAGCTCCAGTTCAGCAGCTTCAGGCTTTCCTCGGCGCGGGTGGCTTCGCTGTCGGTGCCCACCACCACCACCAGGATGCGGCGGTCGCCGCGCACCGCGGTCGACACCAGGCAGTAGCCGGCCGAATCGGTGTGGCCCGTCTTCATGCCGTCGACCGACGGGTCGGCCCACAGCAGGCGGTTGCGGTTGGGCTGGGTGATCTTGTTGTAGGTGAAGCTCTTCTGCTTGTAGTAGTGGAAGAACTGCGGATGATCGGTGATCAGGTGCGCCGACAGCGTGGCCAGGTCGCGCGTGGACGTCATGTGCTGCGGATCGGGCAGCCCGGTGGCGTTCATGAAGTGGGTGTTGCGCATGCCCAGGCGCTCGGCCTCCTGGTTCATGAGCGTGGCGAACGCGGCTTCGCTGCCGCCGACCGCTTCGGCCAGCGCCACCGAGGCGTCGTTGCCCGACTGCACGATCATGCCCTGGTTCAGCTCATCGACAGTGACCGGCTTGCGCGGCTCGATGAACATGCGCGAACCGCCGGTGCGCCAGGCGTGCTCGGACACGGGCACGGTCTGCTCCAGCGTCAGGCGCTTTTCCTCGAGCGCATTGAACACGACGTAGGCCGTCATGATCTTGGTGAGCGAGGCCGGCTCGACCTTCATGTCGGGGTTCGACGCCGCCAGGGTCTGGCCGCTGTTCACGTCGATCACGATCCAGGCCTTGGCCGCGATGGTCGGCGCGGGCACCGCCGACACGTCGCCCACCGGCACCACGCCCGCCGCCGTCGGCGCGGGGGCCGTGGCGCCCGCGGCTGCCGGCGCCGCGGCGGGCGCCTGCTGGGCCCAGGCCGGCAGCGAGGCCGCGAGCATCGCCGACAGCACCGCGCCGGCGAGGGCGCGACGAGCAAAGACAACGGGGGAGTGAACGGAGTGAGGCAAATTCTTCATCGGCAACGTGGGTCCAGGAAAGACGCCCGCTGGCGCGGGGCAAGTGGCTGACAATTATAGGCAGTCGATGAGACCCGTCCGGCCCGCGATGGGTTCCTCGGGCAGCTAAAACATGCAACCTGATGCAACGCGCCGCATTGCGCGGCGCGCCATTCAGTCAAACTTGACCTTCAGGTGCGCCTGCACCAGCTGGCGCAGCACCAGCAGCTTGCCGTGGAAAAAATGCGAGGCGCCGGGGATCACCACCACCGGGATCGAACGCGGACGGGCCCAGTCCATGGCCTCGGACAGTGGCACCACCTCGTCCTCTTCGCCGTGCACCATCAGCGTGTCGCCGGGCACCTGGACCTCATGCGACTGGAAGCGGTTGACGGCCGGCCCCATCAGCATCAGCGCGCTGGGCAGTACCGTGTCGCCCTGGTCGGCCAGCGCGGCGTAGGTCTGCGCGGCAACCGCGGTGCCGAAGGAAAAGCCGGCCAGCACCCACGGCGCGTCCGTCAGTTCCGGATGACGCTCGCGCATTTGCGCGACCACCGCCAGCATGTCCTGGGTCTCGCCCACGGACTTGTCGAATTCGCCTTCGGACAGCCCGACGCCGCGGAAATTGGGGCGCACCGCCACCAGGCCGTGCTGGACGCAGGCGCGCGACAGCGTGGTCACCACCTTGTTCTCGCGCGCGCCGCCCTGCAACGGGTGCGGATGCAGCACCAGGGCCCAGCCCCGCGGCGTGCCGTCAGGCCAATCCACGGCGCAGTCGATGCGGCCGGCGGCTCCGGTAAAGGCGTGGGTTTCTGTGCTTGCGGGCATATCGGACTCGTGCTGCTTGAAAAGGAAGAATGTTAACCGCCGGCCCGGGCCGCGGCCTTGGGCTGGCTGGCCAGCCATTGCGCCAGCTGGTCGGCGGCATCGTCGGTGGCCTGGCGCAACGCGGCCACGCCGCCGGCGGCGTCCTGCGTGGGCGCCGGCGCCTGTGTCGCGATGCGCACCTGGCCAACCACGTTGCGGCCATTCAGCAATACCGCCTGCAGCAGCACGCGGCCTTCGCTGGCGGAACCATCCGGCGTGAACACCTGCTCGAACTGCGACAGGTAGACCTGCAACTGCGGCGTCTGGCCGCTGGCGCGCTCGGCCAACACCGGCCCCTGGCGCGACAGCCGCTCGATCAGGCGCTGGCGCACCAGGTCGGACGGCGACGAGGCCCAGCGATAAGTGGCATAGGATTGCGGCGCGGCGCTGTCGCCAACGCGCCAGATGACGCCGGTGCCGGACAACGCCGGCACCGCCGAGAACACCAGCGCCATCGGCTCGCGGGCCGGCAGTTGCGGCGCCGGGCGGGCATCCAGCCCCAGGTCGAACACGGCGGGTGGCGCGCCCACGCGGCCCACGCCGCAGCCGGTCAACGCCAGCGTCAAAGCCAGGGCCAGGGCCTGAATCGCACTGCGCATCTTCATTTCTGCTGTCTCCCAAATCCGGCGAACCCGGCCTCGCCGGGACCGGGCGCGGCCGGCGGCGGTCCGAACAATAGCGATTGTGGCGTGTTGTCCACGCGACGCAATGTGAAGGTGGCCCCGCGCGCGGCCTCGCTGACGCTGGCCGCCATGCTGGTGACGGCCGGCAGCGTCTCGCCATCCAGGCGTGAGGCGGCAAAGGCAATGTCGTTCAAGCTGCGCGTGGCCGCGGCCAGCGCGCCGTCCGGCGCATTCAGGCGCGCCAGCGACTGGCGCGCCTGCTGGGCCAGGTCGGCCACCTCGCGCGCCGCGCGATCCGCCTGCCGCGAGGTGCTGCCCAGCGAATCGACCAGGGGCCCCAGCTTGGCCAGCGCCGGCCCGAGGTCGCGGCTGGCTTCCTTGAGCGAGTGGGTGATGTCGGTGGCGTTCTGCAGGCTGGCGGTCAGCGCCTGCACGTTCTGCTCGCTCAAGAGGCGCCGCAGCTGCTCGGTGGCGTCCTCGACGTTGGAAATGAGACGCCCGCCGCGCTGCTCGATGCGGTCCAGGAAACCCGGGCGCAGCGGGATCGCGGCCGGGTTGGCGGCGCTCGACGCCAGCCGCTTGAACGAACTGCCATCGTCGCGCAGTTCCACGTTGGCCATGCCCGTGACGCCCTGCACACCCAGCTCGGCCCAGGTCGACTCGGTGATGGGCGTGTTCGGCGCGACACCGATGCGGATACGCACCTGGCCGGGCTTGTCGGGGTTCAGCGCCAGCGACTGCACCTTGCCCACCGGCACGCCCTGGTAGCGCACGGTCGACTGCGGATTGAGCCCGCTGACGGCCGTTGCCGAGATGATTTCATAGGTTTGCAGTTTGGTCCGGTCGCGGCCGATCCAGACGGCCACCAGCGCAGCGGCGGCCAGCAGCACCAGCGTGAAGATGCCGGCCATGAGCGCGTGACTACGGTTTTCCATGATGCGTTCCCTTCGGCGCCATGTCCCCGAGCGCGCGCAAGCCGCGCTCGCCCAGGAAGAATGTATGAATGAACGGGTGATCGACCTTCAGCACTTCCGGCACCGTGTCGCACACGATCACCCGCTTGTCCGCCAGCACGGCGACACGCGTGGCCAGCGCAAGCAGCGTGTCCAGATCGTGCGTCACCATGACAACGGTAAATCCCAACTGCCGGTGCAGGCTGCGCACCAGGTCCACGAATTCATCCGAACGCAGCGGGTCCAGCCCTGCCGTGGGTTCGTCCAGGAACACCAGCTCCGGGTCCAGCGACAGCGCGCGCGCCAGCGCCACGCGCTTGACCATACCGCCGGAAAGATCCGACGGCCGCTTGCCGGCATCCTGCGCCGACAGGCCGACCATGGCCAGGCGGCACATCACCACGTCGTGCACCAGGTCCTCCGGCACCGTGCGCAACTCCCGCAGCGGCAACGCGACGTTGTCGTACACCGACAGCGCCGAGAACAACGCGCCCGCCTGGAACAGCATGCCCCAGCGGTAGGACAGGCGCCGGCGCTCGCCTGGCGTCAGTTCGGACAAGGTATTGCCCAACACCTGGATGGTACCGGCGGCCGGCTGGTCCAGCCCGATGATCTGCCGCAACAGCACTGTCTTGCCCGTGCCCGAGCCGCCTACCAGCACCAGGATCTCGCCGGGAAAGACGGTCAGGTCCAGGTTGTCGTGCACCACGTGGTCGCCGAAGGCCGTGCGCAGCCCGCGCACGGTGATCACGGGCGCGACCGTGATGTTCTCCTCGGTAAACAGGCGATGCTGTGCGGCGCCGGCCATCAGATGCCCACCGAACTGAAAATGACGGCGTACAGCGCGTCCAGCAGGATCACGCCGGTGATCGAGGTGACCACGGAGGTCGTGGTGCCGCGCCCCAGGCTTTCCGTGTTGGGCTGGATGCGCAGGCCGAAATGGCAGGCGATCAGCGCGATCAGGATGCCGAAGGTCACGCCCTTGAGGATGCCGATCCAGTAATTGGTCAGGGAAATGGCGTCCGGCAGGGACTGCAGGAACCACTGCGCCGACACGCCCAGCTGCACCTGCGCCGCCAGCATCCCGCCCAGGATCGCCATGGCGTCGGTCCACAGCACCAACAGCGGCATGGTCACGGCCAGCGCCACCACCCGCGGCAGGATCAACCGCTGGCCGTGCGAGATACCCATCACCAGCATCGCATCCAGTTCCTGCGTGACTCGCATGACGCCGATCTGCGCAGTGATGGCCGACCCGGAGCGCCCGGCCACCAGGATGGCGGCGAGCACCGGCCCCAGCTCGCGCACGATCGACACGCCCAGCAGCCGGACGATGAAGCGGTCGGCGCCGATCATCTGCAATTGCTGCGCGGACAGGTACGACAGCACGACGCCGATCAGAAAGCCCACTAGCGCCGTAATGCCCAGCGCCTGCGCGCCGGTGCGGTAGACCTGGGCCGAGATCTCGCGCCACGGCCCGCGCGACGGCCGGCTCAACATGCCAAAGAGATCCAGGACCAGCTGCCCCAGCATGGTCAGCAGGGCGCGGCCGTTCTCGCCCGCCTGCAGCACAGCGCCGCCCAGGGCGCGCAGCCAGCCCCAGGCCGGCTCGGGACGCGGCGGCGCCTGCTTGCCGCCCTTGTTCGTCGCCAGGGCGGTGAACACGTCCTGCTGGCCGGCGGACCACCGCACGCGTTCGGGCAATTTCTCGCCCCAGGCCTGCCAGATCAGCAGCGCGCCGATGGTGTCGAGCCGGCTGATGCCCTGCAGGTCCCAGCGCGCCCCGGCGTCGGCGGCCTTCGCCATTGCGGCGCGGCGGCGCTCGACTTCGCCCGGCTCGGCCAGCGCCAGCACGCTCCAGTCGCCCCCGACATGGCACACGCCGGCTTCCTGGCGGAAGGGCGGCGCGGCGCGGGGTGCGGACGGAGCGGAATGCGGCATGTAGCGGAATACCGATGCAAAATGTATCCACAATCATATACGCTGGGGACGACAGGCCGCGAGCGCGGCCCGCGCGTGCCCTACAATCGCCGCCATGCCCGTTCACGTCCGCCCCACCGACCTGCCCGCGCCAGACGATCTGGCCCGGATGCTGGGTTCGCGCCTGCCCGCCTTCCAAGACATCGCCTGGACCGCCAGCACCGGCTCGACCAATGCCGACCTGCTGGCGCGCGCCCGCACGGGCGCCGGCGTCGGCAAACCCTGGCTGCTGGGCACCCATCTGCAGGAAACCGGGCGCGGCCGCGCCGGCCGTCCCTGGCAGAATCGCGTGGGCGCGGCGCTGATGTTCTCGTGTGCATTCGATGTGCACCTGCCGGCCGCGCAATTGCCGGCCCTGTCGCCGCTGGCTGGCCTGGCCGCCTGCGAGGCGCTGCGCGCCGTGGCCGGGCCCGGCGCCGACGGCCTGTGCATGAAATGGCCCAACGACGTGCAGTGGCACGACGCCAAGCTGGCCGGCGTGCTGGTCGAGACCACCCGCAACCCCGGAAGCCGCGAAACCGGCTATACCGTCGTCATCGGCATGGGCGTGAACCTGGTCGACGCCGACGCCTTGTCGCAGGCGCTGGGCCGCCAGGTCGCCGACTGGACCTGTGTCACGGGCCACGCCCCCGGCCACGCCGCCACCGCCGCCGACCTGGTCTGCGCCGCGGCAACGGCCTGGCATGAAGCCGTCCGCACCCTCGAACGCGACGGCTTCGACGCCTTCGCGCGGCGCTTCGACAAGGTCGACGCGCTCGCCGGCCGCGCGATCAACGTGCTCGACAAGGGCGACGTGATCCTCAGCGGCACCGCCTGTGGCGTCGACGGCCAGGGCCGCCTGCTGGTGCAAACGCCCCAGGGCGCCATGCCGATCTCGGTCGGTGAAATCTCGATTCGACGCCAAGCATGATCATCCTCATCGACTCAGGCAACAGCCGTCTCAAAGTGGGTTGGCTGGATCCCGGCAGCCCCGACATGCCGCGCGAACCGGCCGCGGTCGCCTTCGATGGCCTGGACCTGGACGCGCTGGACCGCTGGCTCGGCGCCCTGCCGCGACGGCCGTCACGGGCGCTGGGCGTGAACGTGGCGGGTGCAGAACGCGGCGCCGCCATCGCCGCCGTGCTGCAACGCCATGGCTGCCCGGTCACCTGGGCCACGTCGCAGGCAACCACGCTGGGATTGGTCAACCGCTACAAAACACCGTCGCAACTGGGCGCGGACCGCTGGGCCTCGTTGTTGGGCGTGCTGTCGCATCTGCCTGGCGCCCATCCGCCCTTCCTGCTGGCCAGCTTCGGCACCGCCACCACCATCGACACCGTGGGGCCGGACAACGTTTTCGCCGGCGGCCTGATCCTGCCGGGCCCGGCCATGATGCGCAACGCGTTGGCGCACGGCACCGCCAACCTGCCGATCGCGGAAGGCCAGGTCGTACCCTATCCCACCGATACCCACGAAGCCATCGCCTCCGGCATCGCCGCCGCCCAGGCCGGCGCGGTGGTGCGCCAGTGGCTCGCCGGCCGGCAACGCTATGGACAGGTGCCGCAGATCTTCGCCGCGGGCGGTGGTTGGCCGGAAGTCCACCAGGAAATCGAACGCCTGCTGGCGGATGCCGGCGGCGCATTCGGCGCCGCGCCGGTGCCGACCTACCTGAACCATCCCGTCCTCGACGGATTGGCGGCCATGGCGCGCGCCAACCCGGCCACGGGCGCCTGATCCAAAGGCCACGGCATGCGCGTGCTCTTCATCCTGATCCTGCTGGCCAATCTCGGCGTCTATGCGCTGGGCCAGGGGTGGCTGGGCGCTCGGCCCGAAGACGAAGGGCGCGACACGCGGCGTTTCAGCCAGGAATTGAACCCGGGCGCGGTTACGCTGGTGCCGCGCAATCCTGCCTGACCCGCCCGGCGTCAACCCAGCCAGGGCGCCAATGCGTCCATGGTCCGCGCCGTGGCGCCCGAATGGCTGGCGAACCATGCCCGCGCCGCCTGACTGGCAGCCTGCCGCGCGGCGGGGTCCTCCAGCAGCGCCAGCGCCGCCGCCACGGCCTGGTCGGGGTCCGGCTGGCGCTGCGCGGCACCAGCCTCGATGGCATCGCTGGCGGCCTGCTCGAAATTGAAAGTGTGCGGTCCCACGATCACCGGCACGCCGGCGGCGCAGGCCTCGATCAGGTTCTGCCCGCCCAACGGCGCAAAACTGCCGGCGACCACGGCCACGTCGGCCGCGGCGTAATGGAATGCCATTTCCCCAAGGGAGTCCCCCAATACCACGACCGTGTCCGGTCCAGGCACCTGTCCGGACGACCGCCTGACATAAGCCACGCCGGCCTGCTCCAGCAGCGCCGCCGCGGCATCGAACCGCTGCGGGTGGCGCGGAATCAGCAGGAACAGCGGTCCACCGGGCAGGCCGGCGCGATGCTTGAGCGCATCGATGAAGGGTGCATCCTCGCCTTCGCGGGTGCTGGCCAGGGCGATCACCGGCCGGCCCAGGCTGGCCCGCCAGGCCTGCCCCGCCCGCACTTGCGCCTCGGGCAGCGACAGATCGAACTTCAGGTTGCCGGATACGCGAGGGCGGGACACGCCGGCCCGGGCCAGCCGCCCGGCGTCCGCCGCGGTCTGCGCCAGCACCATGTCCAGGCCCGCCAATGCCTCGCGCATGACGCCGCCCATCCGGCCGGACTGACGTAGCGAAGACGCCGAAAAGCGGGCGCTGACCAACGCCATCGGTACCGCCGCGCGCCGCGCCGCGGCCAAAAGGTTGGGCCAGATTTCGCGTTCCACGAGAATGCCGCAACGGGGCGCCGTGGCGGCCATGAAACGCCGCGTCGCGCCCGGAAAATCATAGGGCAGCCAGGCCTGTCGCAATTGGCCCCGGGCGATCGCATCCGCGAACAGACGCGCACCTTCGGCCCGGCCGGTTGCGGTGATATGAGTCAGCAGCACTGGCAGGCCGCGGTCCAGCAGCGCTTGCAGCAACGGCTGCGCGGCGCGCGTCTCGCCCAGGCTGACGGCATGCACCCAGACCGGCGCATCGGCGGCGCGGGCCGACCGGATCTTGCCGAACCGCTCTGGCGAGAAGATTTCCCATTCGCCTCCCGCGCGTTTGGCGCGGCGGGCCATCCATAGCCAGACCAGGGGCGCGAGCGCCCGCAACCCCAGGGTATAGACGGCCCGGTTCATCAGTGAGCAGCCAGCGCCTGCTCGACCGATGCCATCACGGCCTCGCGCGATGGCGACGCGCCGCGGTCGCCCAGGCTGGCCGTGTAGTTCGAGCCGACCAACGGCGTGCGCACCGGCGTGGAAGCCCGGTAGATGCCGATAGTGGGGCGCCCAAGCGCGGCCGACAAGTGTGTCAGTCCGCTGTCCAGCCCGACCATCAGGCGTGAACCGGCCAGCAGCCGGGCCACCGACGTCAGGTCCATGCGTGGCATCACCTCGACGTCTTCCATGCCAGCCACCAGCAGACGCGCGCGCTCGGCCTCCTGCTCGTTGCCCGCCAGCAACTTGAGCGCACAGCCGGCGTCGCGCAGCCGGCGGAAGACGGCGCGCCAATCATCCTCGGGCCACAGTTTGTCGTCGCGGCTGGCCGACGGCATGATCACCGCGTAGCCGCGGTCGGTATCCAGATGATGCAGGCGTGGCAATTCCGTCGCATCCAGGCCTTCGCTGGAGATTTCGTGGACGGCGTCGGCGTTGTCGCGCCCCAGCCCGGACGCGCGGGAAAACGCCTGCAGCCCGAAATCGGGTTGACCACCATATTGGTATCCAAAGGTCAGCGACGCCAGTTTGCGCTGACGAATGACCGCGGGCTGCCAGAACTCCACCCGATGGCGGACGTTGTAGAACAGCGATGCCAGCGGTTCCCGCGCGGAACGCCAATCCAGGCCATGGCGCACGCCTTGCGCCTGGCGCACCAGCCAGGCGGATTTCAGCAAAGCCTGCATATCCAGCACGATGTCGTACCGCTTCGAGCGCAGGCGCTCTTTCAGCGCCTGGCGTTCGGCCCGCACCTGGCTCGACCACCAGGCCTTGCGCCACCTTCGGTGGGCCACCTTGATGACCTCGTTGACAGCGGGGTGCCACGCGGGGATTTCAGCGAAGGCTTCTTCGGCGATCCAGTCGATTTCAGCGTCCGGCACGTGGCGGGCGATGTCGGAAATGGCGGGCAGCATGTGCACCAGATCGCCTAATGACGACGTACGGACAATGAGAATGCGAGTTGGCATCGATTGGAAAAGGCGGGTTGTGCGCTCGTAACGCAGCCCGGTCTTCAAGTATTATTACGCTCTATTCCGGGAGGGGCTGTCGAATTATCCCGGCAATTTACAACAAAACAACCTATTCTCCCGATGACCGCTAATCCAGTTACCGACCGCAAGGTTCGTTTCGCCCTGGTAGGGTGTGGGCGTATTTCCAAGAACCACATCGGAGCCATTGCTCAGCACAGCGACCGTGCGGAGCTGGTGGATGTCTGTGACACCAATCCCGCCGCGCTGAAAGCCGCCGCGGAAGCCACCGGTGCGCGTCCCTTTGCCTCACTGACGGAATTGCTGGCCCATACTACGGCGGACGCGGTCATTCTGGCCACGCCATCGGGTCTACACCCCTGGCAGGCCATTGAAGTCGCGCAATCCGGCCGCCATGTGGTCAGCGAAAAACCCATGGCCACCCGCTGGGAAGATGCCAAGCGCATGGTGAAGGCGTGCGACGACGCAAACGTGCGCCTGTTCGTCGTCAAGCAGAACCGCCGCAACGCAACGCTGCAGCTGCTCAAGAAGGCCATCGACAGCGGCCGCTTCGGCCGTATCTATATGGTGACGGTCAACGTTTTCTGGACCCGTCCCCAAGACTATTACGATGCCGCCCGCTGGCGCGGCAAGTGGGAGTGGGATGGCGGCGCCTTCATGAACCAGGCGAGCCATTACGTCGACCTGCTCGATTGGCTGGTGGGTCCCGTGGAAAGCGTGTACGCCTACACCGCCACGCTGGCTCGCCGCATCGAAGCCGAAGACACCGGCGTGGCCGCGATCCGCTGGCGCCATGGCGCCATGGGCTCGATCAACGTCACCATGCTGACCTACCCGCAGAACCTGGAAGGCTCCATCACCATCCTGGGCGAAAAGGGCACCGTGCGCGTGGGCGGGGTCGCCGTCAACCGCATCGACGAATGGAAATTCGCCGACGAGCATCCCGACGACGCCAAGATCCGTGAAGCCAACTACGAGACCACGTCGGTCTACGGCTTTGGCCATCCGCTCTATTACGACAACGTCATCCGCGTGCTGCGTGGTGAATGCGAACCCGAGACCGACGGACGCGAAGGCCTGCAGTCGCTGGCCCTGCTGACCGCCATCTACCGCTCCGCGCGCGACGGCCTGCGCGTACCGCTGCCGCTGGACTGAGCATCATGAGCATCCATTCCACCGCTATCGTCGACGACGGCGCGCAGATCGGCGCCGGCACCCGCGTCTGGCACTGGGTCCACGTTTCGGGCGGCGCCGTCATCGGCGAGGCCTGTTCGCTGGGCCAGAACGTCTACGTCGGCAATCGCGTCAAGATCGGCAATCGCGTCAAGATCCAGAACAACGTCTCCGTCTACGACAACGTGACGCTCGAGGATGACGTGTTCTGCGGCCCCAGCATGGTGTTCACCAATGTGTACAACCCGCGCGCGGCCATCGAACGCAAGAATGAATACCGCGATACGGTCGTGCGCCAGGGCGCCACGCTGGGCGCCAACTGCACCATCGTGTGCGGCTCGACCGTGGGCCGCTACGCCTTTGTCGGCGCCGGCGCCGTGGTCAACCGCGACGTGCCCGATTTCGCCCTGGTGGTAGGCGTGCCCGCCCGCCAGATCGGCTGGATGAGCCGCCATGGCGAACAGCTGGACCTGCCGCTGACCGGCAGCGGGCAGACCACCTGCCCGGCAACCGGCGACCAATACGTACTCAAAGACGGCGTCTGCCAACTGGTGTGAGACAACATGCAATTCATTGACCTGAAGAAGCAGTACCAAGTCCTGCGCGACCCGATCAATGCACGTATCCAGGCCGTGCTGGATCATGGCCAGTACATCATGGGTCCCGAGGTCAAGGAGCTGGAAGCCGCGCTGTGCGCCTATACGGGCGCCAAGCACTGCATTACGGTCGCCTCCGGCACCGAAGCGCTGCTGATCGCGCTGATGGCCCTGGGGGTGAAGGCCGGCGACGAAGTCATCACCACCTCGTTCACGTTCGTGGCGACGGCGGAAGTCATCGTGCTGCTGGGCGCCGTGCCGGTGTTCGTGGATGTCGAGCCTGATACCTGCAACATCAAGGTTTCGGAAATCGAGGCCAAGATCACGCCTCGCACCAAGGCCATCATCCCGGTGTCGCTGTACGGCCAGTGCGGCGACATGGACGAGGTCAATGCCATCGCCGACAAGCACGGCATCACCGTCATCGAAGACGCCGCGCAGAGCTTCGGCGCCACCTACAAAGGCAAGAAGAGCTGCAACCTGTCCAAGATCGGCTGCACCAGTTTCTTCCCGAGCAAGCCCCTGGGCTGCTACGGCGACGGGGGTGCGCTGTTCACCAACGACGACGAGCTGGCCCAGGCCATGCGTGAAATCCGCGTGCATGGCCAATCGGCCCGCTATTACCACACCCGCATCGGGGTGGGTGGCCGCATGGACACGCTGCAATGCGCCGTGGTGCTGGGCAAGCTGGAGCGCTTCGAATGGGAAGTGGAACAGCGCATCAAGATCGGCGCGCGCTACCAGCAGTTGCTGGCCGACCTGCCGGGCGGTGCCCGCACGGTCACGGTGCGTCCGGATCGCGACAGTGTCTGGGCCCAGTTCACGGTCATGGTGCCCAATCGCGAAGCCGTGATCGCGCACCTGAAGGAAGCCGGCATCCCGACGGCAATCCACTACCCGCGGCCCATCCACGCTCAACCGGCCTATGCCGCATTCGCCGCGGCCGAAGGCGCCACGCCGGTGTCCGACACCCTCGCCGCCACCGTCATGAGCCTGCCGATGCACCCGGACCTGGATGAAGCGACCCAGGATCAGATCGTCGCCGCGCTGCGCGCAGCACTGGGCTGATGTCCTGCTGGCACGGTGCCCACCGCGGCGCCGTGCCAGACACACCGCCACACCCCTGGCGGCGACACGCTACGATGTCGGCATGAATATCCTGCTTATCAACCATTACGCCGGTTCGCCCCGGCACGGAATGGAATTCCGGCCGTATTATCTGGCCCGCGAATGGGTGCGACAAGGCCATCGCGTCACCATCGTCGCCAGCAGCGTCTCGCACCTGCGCCAGCAGAATCCCGCCGTTTCATCCCCCGTCACACGTGAACAGATCGACGGCGTCGATTATCTCTGGTTGCGCACCCACCCCTACGCCGGCAATGGCGCCAAGCGCCTGCTCAATATGCTGCAGTTCACGGCAAAGGTCCGCGGCATGGCTCGCGAACTGGCCGCGGACCTTCCCGATGTCGTCATCGCCTCGTCGACCTATCCTTATGACATCTGGCCCGCCGCGAAAATCGCCCGCATCGCCGGGGCCAAACTCGTCTACGAAGTCCATGACCTCTGGCCATTGACGCCGCGGCTGCTGGGCGGTTTTTCCGAACGGCATCCCATGATCTTCTCCATGCAGCTGGCGGAAGACTACGCCTGCCGGCATGCCGACAAGGTCATCTCCCTGTTGCCTGGCACCGCGCCGCATCTGCAAGGCCGCGGCATGGCCCCGGACAAGTTCGGCTACATCCCCAACGGATTCGATCCCGCCGAAACCGCTCGTGCGCTGCCTCCCCCCGTCGAAGCGCGCATCACCGAATTCACGCGCCAATTCAAGGCCACCTGCGTCTATGCCGGCGGCCACGCCGTATCGAATGCGCTGGATCCGATGATCGAGGCCGCGGCAAGACCGGAATCCGCGAACGTGGGATACCTGCTGGTCGGCAAAGGCGTAGAGAAGGCACGCTTGATGCAGCGGGCTCAATCATTGGGCCTGAAGAACATCCTGTTCCTGGATCCGGTGGAAAAACCCACGATCCCGACCCTGCTGTCCCTCGCTGACATTGCCTACATCGGTTGGCACGACAGCCCGCTCTACCAGTTCGGGACCAGCCCCAACAAATTGTTCGACTACATGCTGGCGGGACTGCCCGTCGTTCACGCCACGAGTTCCCCTTACGACCTGGTGAGCGACGCGGATTGCGGTATCAGCGTCCCCGCGGATGACGTGCCGGCCATCGCCGGCGCAATCAGCGACCTGGCCAACTTACCAAAAACTGAACGTCAAGCATTGGGGGCACGTGGAAAGGCCTTTGTGCAGCAACGCCACAGCTACCCCTTCCTGGCTCGCCAATTCCTCGAGTCGCTTGGCGATGCCGTGCATGGCTCCACTACAATCCCGGTTTCGCAACGTCCTTAGCCGCCAGGCCACGAACATGTCTTTCATTCCCTTCGCACTACCTGACATTGGCGACGCCGAAATCACGGCCGTCACTGAAGCCATGAAGTCGGGGTGGCTCACTACGGGGCCCAACGCCCGAGCGTTCGAGCAGGAATTCGCGGCCTTCATCGGCAGTGGCGTGGAAGCCGTGGCGGTGAACTCGGCAACCGCCGGCCTGCACCTGGCCCTGGAAGCCATCGGCGTGGGCGAGGGCGACGAAGTCATCACCACCACTCACACCTTCACCGCCAGCGCCGAAGTTGCCCGCTACCTTGGGGCTGAACCCGTGCTGGTGGACATCGATCCTGATACCTTTTGTGTCAGCCCCGAGGCCGTGGAGCGTGCCATCACGCCGCGCACCAAGGCGATCATCCCGGTGCACTACGGTGGCCTGTCCTGTGACATGACCGCCATCCTCGACATCGCCCGCCGCCACGGACTGCGCGTCATCGAAGACGCGGCGCACGCCCTACCCTGCACCTGGAAAGGCGAACTGATCGGCGGCCTGGCCAGCGACATCACGGTCTATAGCTTCTACGCCACCAAGACCCTCGCCACCGGCGAAGGCGGCATGGTGGTCACGCGCGATCCGGCACTGGCCAAGCGTTGCCGCGTCATGCGGCTGCATGGCATCGACCGCGATGCCTTTGATCGCTTCACGTCGAAAAAGCCGGCGTGGTACTACGAAATCGTGGCTCCCGGATTCAAGTACAACCTGCCGGACACCGCCGCGGCGATGGGCCGCATACAGCTGGCGCGGGTGCGAGAAATGCGCGACCGCCGCGCCGCCATCGCCGCATGCTACGACAACGCATTCGCCGATCTGCCGCTCACCTTGCCGCCAAGTCCCGAACGGCTGGCCGCTCGCGGCTACGACGTCAGCGACACACACGCATGGCACCTGTATGTATTGCGCCTGTCCGCGGACGCGCCGATCGGCCGGGATGATTTCATCGTGCGCATGACGGAAGCCGGGGTCGGTTGCAGCGTGCACTACGTACCGTTGCATCTGCAGCCCTATTGGCGTGACCGCTACGGCCTTCAGCCCGGCATGTTCCCGCATTCGCAACGGGCCTACGAATGCATGGTGAGCCTGCCGATCTATTCACGCATGACCGATGATGAAGTCGCGCGTGTCATCAGTGCCGTCGAGACGCTGCTTCGCCGCCGATGAAACGGTTGTTCGACTTTGTCGTTTCCCTGCTGGGCCTGATCGTCCTGTCACCACTGTTCCTGGTCATCGCGGTGGCCATCAAGCGCGACTCGCCCGGCCCGGTGTTTTTCCGCCAGGTGCGTGTAGGCAAGGACGGCCGGACCTTCCGGATCCACAAGTTCCGCAGCATGACGGTCAGCACCGCTGGCAATTCGAAAGAGATCACCGTTGGCGGTGACGCCCGCATCACGCGCACGGGAGCCTGGATCCGCCACTGGAAGCTGGATGAACTGCCTCAGCTCATCGACGTACTGGCCGGCAGCATGAGCGTGGTGGGTCCACGTCCTGAAGTGCCCCGGTATGTCGCGCTCTATCCCGACGCGCAACGACGCGTCGTGCTGTCAGTGAAACCAGGCATTACCGACTTGGCATCCATCCAGTTCCGGCATGAGAACGAGCTGCTGGCGCGCGCCAGCGATCCGGAACAGGCCTACCGCGAACAGATCCTGCCCGAAAAACTGCGGCTCCAGAGTGAATATGTGCGCACGCGCTCCTTCATCGGCGACATGAAAATCCTTGTCGCGACTTTCTCCGCCATTTTCAGGCGGTAAATATGTGTCCGAATACGTGTGCCAATCACGAAATCGGACTCATTGATACATATTGATTCAGTCCGAGAAACGTGACCGAAATATCGGCTGTGTTAGGCTGTTGCTAGACTGCCGTCTGACTCAATATATAAAAAATCCGGCATCAGATTGACTACCCATTCCGAACCCTCGTCAGCGGCAGATTCCGCATTCCAGACCGGCACCGCATCATCACTGAGAGTCGCGCTTCTGGGCGCGACGCGAAGCATACATACCGTACGATGGGCCAATGGCCTGAGCGAACGCGGCTACGACGTGCATCTGCTGTCGCTTGACGATCCTTCCTCGGACATCGCGGCAGCAGTCCATCAATACAAATTGCCCTGTGGCTCCCCCTGGGGATACTTCCTGGCTGTTTTCAAGCTGCGTCAACTGCTCTCCCGGATCAAGCCCGACCTGCTCAACACTCACTACGCGACCGGCTACGGCCTGCTGGCGCGACTGTCGGGCTTCCTGCCGAACCTGCTGTCGGCCTGGGGCAGCGATATCTACGACTTCCCGAACAAGAGCCGCTGGCACCATGCCGCACTGGGCAAGACCCTGGACCGCGCAACGGCGCTCGGTGCGACCAGCCACGCCATGGCGATTAAAATGCGTGAGTTGTCCAGCACCCCCATTTTTGTCACGCCCTTCGGCATCGACGAGCACCAATTCACACCCAGGCTTGTAAGGAATCCGTCAGACCACATTGTCATCGGCACGGTGAAGACACTGGAGGCGATTTATGGGATCGACACCTTGATCCAGGCGTTCGCAAAGCTCAAGGTCCGGCTTGCCATGACGCACCCCGATCTGGCTGATCGGCTGATGCTGCGGATCTATGGCGGCGGCAGCCAGTTCCACATGCTTGCATCGATGGCCGAAAGCCTCGGGCTCACGGATTGCGTCGAACTCAAGGGGCAGATTCCGCATGCCGACGTACCATCCGCGCTGGGCCAGCTGGACATCTATGTGGCGTTGAGCCGCCGCGACAGTTTTGGGGTGGCAATCCTGGAAGCCTGCTCGAGCGGGCTACCCGTCGTCGTGTCCGATGCGGATGGCCCCGCCGAGGTCGTGCTCGATGGCGTGACGGGCTTCGTCGTGCCGATCGAAGATGCCGATGCCGCCGCCCGCAAGCTCGAAACCCTGGTCCTGGATGCGCCGCTGCGCGCCCGGATGGGCGCGGCCGGCCGCGAACGCGTGCGCGACCGCTACAGCTGGGATCACAGCCTCGACCTGATGCAGTTGGCCTACCGGGAAACCTTGCGCATCCACCACGGCCCCACGGCGCACGGCGCGTCATGACGCTGCTGATCGCCCTCGTCATCCTGAGTTTCTCGACCATTCACCTGCTCGAGTACCTCAGCTATTACGCCCGCATCGCCGGCCGGCTCGCGGGCAAGCCGGTCACGGGGTACGCCGTTCAGAACGCCACGACCACGATCACGCGCTTCTTCTATCTGGCGCTGATGCCCCTGCTGGGATTCCTGATCGACAAGCAGATCCCGGTTGTCACCTACCAGATGATGGGACTGGGCGCGCTGGCCGGCGCCACGGTACTCTCGCTGCTCGCATTCTTCATCCGTTTCCACTGGATCACCCTGCTGGCGAATTTCATCCAGCGGCGCAGCGGCAAACCGAAGCTGCGCACCGCCGACGTGCGCAAGCAGCTGGAAACGCCCTCCAGGTTCCCTCGCGCGCGCATCATCGTACTGGCGGCGGCAGTGTTCCTCTGCTATGCGGTTGGCGTGCTCGTGTCGTACTACTTTGCCCTGGTGTTTCACGACTACCGCAGCACCATTTCGCAACTCTCCGGCATCGTGAACGGATTCGCCACCGTGCTGCTCACGTTCGTGCTCGAGCCCCGCATCGCCACGATCGTGGACGACCATCCCACCCACGACGTCTACCATGCGGTACAGGCCATGCTGACGGGCCGCCTGCTGGCAGTCGGCATCCTGGCGCCAACGCTGTTCTGGAGCCTGGGCAATGCGCTCGGCTGACACCAGGACAACTCGCCTGACCGACCGGCTCGTGCTGGCCGCCTTCGCGCTGTGCCTGGCCGGCTCGTCGATCTATGTGCCCTATCCCCTGCGCCCATTCCATTGGGGGTTGGCGTTTTTCGTCGTGGCCCTGGCCATCGCTCCATCCTGGCGCATTGCGGCGTGGCATACCCGCCTGAAGCTGCCGGTGCTCATTCTCGTGCTTCTCCTGGCACTGCAATCGCTTTGGGTCATGGCGGACGACCGCTACACCCGATACACCATGTACCTCCTGATTGGCGCGGCTTCCGCCATACTGGGCGAAACGATCGCACGCCGACCCAAACCGTTTCTGTTCCTGTTCCCCGGGCTGTTGGCTTACTGGTTCATCACCGCCTACTTTCCCGCCTTCGACACCTGGACCGAAGCGCAGCGGTTCCGGCCGCGCTACCTGCTGACCGGCGGCGTATGGAACAACATCAACGACATGGCCACCGCGCTGGTATTCGCCAACCTCATCTGGTTGCTCTGTCGCCGACGCCTTTCGTTACTGCTGTTCGGCGCGTGCTGGTTCTACGCACTGTTGCTCAATCGACGGGCAGACATGGCCGCCGCCCTGGTGCTGGGCATCATGTACCTGGTGTGGCTCGTGGACGGCGACCGGCTGCGGGAACGCCTGAAATTCCTGGCCACCTGTGTGCTGGCGACGCTGGCCGCGCTCCCGCTGCAGAGCGAACCCCTGCATCTGGTTTCCCTGCCAACCATCCAGGCGACGGCCCCGCCTGCCGTCCCGTCCCCCGGCGGAATCCCGCCAACCCATGTTGCTCCCCCCGTCATGGCGGCGCAGCCCGCCATGACGGAGACGCCACCGGCGCCTGCCTCCGGCATAGGACAAACCCAGCCCCCGGCCCCGACGTTGGCGCCCCCGCCGGGTGCCGGCACTCATGTCGCACCGGCGCCGCTGCCCGAGACCCACCATGCACCACCGCCTGCGCCGACTGCGAACGTCAGCATCAAGGCGCAGGATGGAGATGAATCCTCCGCCTTCCGCGCCAGGCTCACCATGGACATGGTGGCGGAATGGCGGGCAATGCCCTGGTGGCAATGGCTCACCGGCCTGGGCGCCGGACAATTGAACCTTATCTGGCCCGGCAACAAGGCGCCGTGGGCGTCGCCTCATTTCTTCTGGCTGGAAATGTTCTTTCATGTCGGGCTGGGCTGGTTCCTGTTGCTGGGCTGGCTGATGTGGCGGCTGGACTGGCGAGGCCGGATCAGCTTGCTGGTCGCCGGCATCGCCGGTCTCGCCCCCAGTTCCATGGTCTATTTCCAGCCATTCTGGATATTCCTGGGTGTGCTGGCGGCCACTTTGCCCACAAAGCGCCCGGCGATATCCCAGCGCGCTGTCGACCAGCACTGACGGCTTGGCCCTCGGTTTGACACAATAAATCTAGTTACGCGCCAAGGCCTGTAAAATCCGCCATACATATAAAAGACATACGCCTCATCGACGCCCTCTCATGATCCTTCCCCTTGCCATCCGGCGTCTTTTTGTAAATTTGCCTCGTCCGGCCAAGCAGGCGCTGGCCGTGGTGCTTGACGCAACAATTCTCCTGATTTCGTTTTACCTCGCGCTGTGGTTGCGTTTCGAGCTTTTCTTCCTTAATACCTCGTACGCGGCGCTGTCTCTCGCCGCCTGTGCGGGCGGCATTCTCGCCATGGCGGGGTTTCGGGTCTACAACTACATCCTGCGCTACATGAACGAGCGGGTGATCCTCGGGATCACCGCAGGCGTGGCGGTATCGGTCATGGTGGTCACGGCCGCCAACACCTTCCTGCAGTTGATCGGGCTGTCGCGCGCCGTACTTGTCATCTACGGATCCCTGGCGATCGCCGGACTGGTCGCTTCACGCTGGATTGGCCGCCGGGTGCTGTTCACCGACGCCAAAGACGTCAGCGATCTGCGCATACCGGTTGTGATCTATGGCGCGGGCGGTGCGGGCTCCCAATTGGCCACCGCCCTGCGCGCGGGCCCCCATTACAAGCCGATCGCCATGCTGGACGACGACCGGCGCAAGCACGGCCTGATGGTATCGGGTCTGCGGATACACCCTCCACAGCACCTGCCCAAGCTGGTGGAGCGGTACTCTGTGCGTCAGTTGCTCATCGCCATGCCCACCGCGGGCCGGGCACGGCTGCGCCAGATTGTCGAGTCCGCGGAACAGTACCGGCTGCGCATTCGGCTGGTGCCGAGCCTGCGTGAACTGGTCGATTCCAACGGACTCCGACTACGCGACGTCCAGGTAGAAGATCTGCTGGGCAGAGACCCCGTCGCCCCGATACCTGAGTTACTGGGCCGCTGCGTAAGCGGTCGCAACGTTCTAGTGACCGGTGCCGGCGGATCCATCGGCTCGGAACTGTGCCGCCAGATCGTCGCGCTCGAACCGAAGCGCCTGGTGCTATTCGAGATGTCCGAACCCGCCCTGTACGCTATCGAGCAGGAGCTTATCCAACTCATCGGAAACCGGCCGATCGAACTCATCGCGACGCTCGGTTCAGTACGTGATCACGCTCACACGCTGAACCGCATCCAGCAGTACTCCATCCAGACGATCTATCATGCCGCAGCCTACAAGCACGTGCCGATGGTGGAGCAGAATATTGCGGAGGGTGTGGCAACCAACGCGTTGGGTACGCAGTCCCTGGCGCGAGCCGCGATCGCCGCCAACGTCAGCGATTTCGTATTGATCTCGACGGACAAGGCAGTCCGTCCCACCAATATCATGGGCGCCAGCAAACGCCTCGCTGAACTGATCCTGCAATCCCTGTCGCAACAACAGGCGGTCACCCGGTTCTCCATAGTGCGATTTGGCAACGTACTGGGAAGTTCCGGCAGCGTCGTGCCGTTGTTCCATCGTCAGATTTTGGCTGGCGGCCCCGTAACGCTGACGCACTCGGACATCACACGTTACTTCATGACCATTCCTGAAGCGGCGCAGCTCGTGCTGCAGGCCGGCGCGATGGGCGCTTCCGGTTCGGTGTTTGTCCTGGACATGGGGGAGCCTGTCCGCATTCGAGACTTGGCGGAGCGCATGATCCGACTGTGCGGCTTGACCATACGCGACGCGTCCGATCCGGACGGTGACATTGAACTCCGTGTAGTCGGCCTGCGACCTGGCGAGAAACTCTATGAAGAGCTACTGATTGGCGGTGACGTCAAATCCACGCAACACCCGCGCATCATGCAGGCCCGGGAAAATGATCTGCCTCATGAAATCTTGACGGCGGGACTTGCCAAGCTTGAACAGACTCTGAGTACCTACGACCGCAACCAGATGGTCGAAGCTATCGCAGCACTCGTCGCCGAATACACTCCACAGGCGGCCGGTGAGCCCTGTCATCAATCCCTTACCTTGGCACAATGACGGTACGGATCGCGCATCTCACCACTGCCCATCCACGTTTCGACGTCCGGATATTCCACAAGGAATGCCGCAGCCTGGCTCGCCAGGGGTATCAGGTTGATCTGTATGTCGCGGATGGCGGCGGCGATGGGCAGCGCGACGGAGTCTCGATTTTCGACGTCGGGCCACCGACCGGCCGCGTCAGCCGAATGCTCGGGAAGACCTGGACAGTCTGGAACCGGGTACGAAAAACGGATGCCCAGATCATTCATATCCATGATCCGGAGCTGTTACCCATCGCACTGATGCTCAAGTGCATGGGGCGCACCATAATCTACGACGCGCACGAAGACGTCCCCCGGCAGATTCTCAGCAAGCCTTGGATCCGGCCTTGGATCCGCCAGGCCATCGCCTGGCCTTTCGAACGATTCGAGAATTTCGTTGCACGTCGTTGCGCCGTGGTCATATGCGCGACGCCGCATATCGCACAGCGCTATGCGGCGCAAGGCGCCAACAGCATCGACGTCAACAATTACCCCATCCCTGGCGAGCTGGACGGCCCTGCGACCCAGGAAACGACCGGGTTGGCCCCACGCGTGGACCGGACGATCTGCTACATCGGTGGCATCGCCCGGATCCGTGGCGCGGTGGAAATGGTCCAGGCACTGGAACATGCGGATGCCCGACTCATTCTGGCCGGCCCCATGGAAAGCGAAGCGTTCCACACCTCGCTACGCGCGATGCCCGCCTGGAGCAAGGTCGACTATCGCGGGGTATTGGATCGGCCCGGCATTCGACAGGCGTTGTCGGAAGCTCAGCTTGGCTTGGTGCTCCTGCATCCTATACCAAACTACCTGGATGCCCTGCCAGTCAAGATGTTCGAGTACATGGCCGCGGGAGTTCCTGTATTGGCTTCGGACTTCCCGCTTTGGCGGGAGATCCTTGAATCGTCGGGTACGGGCAGGTGTGTCAACCCCCTCGATACGACCTCGATCGCCCAAGCCATCAACGCGATGCTGGCCACGCCAGTCGACCAGTTGGAACGCATACGCGCGGCATGCCGTACAGCGGTTCAAACCACTTACAATTGGCGAAACGAAGAGGCCAAGCTCGTCAGCGCCTACGCCAAGATCACGCCCCCATAACAATTCAGGATCCAACTCTACCCATGTGCGGAATTCTTGGCGGGTGGTGGGCCTCGCCACCGGAAGATCTGGAGAACCGGCTGGGACGAGGCCTGGTGCGATTGCGCCACAGAGGGCCCAACGACCAAGGTAGCGAACTCGCCGACGGCGCCATCGGCAAAGTGGCGCTCGGACAGACTCGCCTGTCAATCATCGACCTATCCACAGGCGGACATCAACCGATGTCCACCCACGATGGTGCCCTCACGGTCGTGTTCAACGGCGAGATCTACAACTACCGGGAATTGCGCGCGGAACTGAAAGCGCTCGGCCATCAGTTTTCCTCGGATAGCGACACCGAAGTCTTACTCGCCGCCTGGTATCAATGGCGAAACGCCGCATTGCGGCGTTTCGTTGGGATGTTCGCGTTTGCGATGCTGGACCGGCGCAGTCAGACGCTGACACTGGCGAGAGATGCCTTTGGCATCAAACCCCTTTACTACCGCCGCACCTCTGAGTCGCTCGCTTTCGCGTCCGAGCCGCGAGCGCTCATGACGCTGGACCACGCCTCTCGGGAGTTGGACTTTCAGGCTGCTTACGACTATCTGGTCCACGGGCACTACGACCATACAGAGCGCAGTTTCGTCAAAGACCTGTGCACTCTGCCTCCGGCACACACCCTTACCCTTTCCATCCGCACAGGCCAGGCTGACGTCCCCCAACGCTGGTGGGCTCCGGTAATCGCCGAGCGTAGACCCACCCCGGCCTATGCCGACGCGGCCGCGGAACTCCGAGACCGGTTCCTGGACAGCATCCGACTGCACTTGCGCAGCGACGTCACCCTGGGCGCGGCCCTGTCCGGCGGCGTTGACTCGTCCGCCATCGTGTGTGCGATGCGGCATGTCGAACCCGATTTGCCATTGCGCACTTTCAGCTTCATCTCCCAATCTGCGGACCGCTCCGAGGAGCAATGGGTCGACATCGTCAACGTCGGATCCAACGCCATCGCACACAAGATCCGCGTCACGGCGGATGAACTGGCCAACGATATCGACGACCTGATCCTGGCCCAAGGAGAACCCTTCGGCAGCACCAGTATCTACGCCCAATATCGTGTCTTCAAGGCGGCACGGGAAGCCGATGTCACCGTCATGCTGGAGGGTCAGGGTGCGGACGAACTGCTGGCCGGCTATAACGGCTACCCCGCTCAACGATTGGTCAGCCTGCTAGAACGCGGCCACCTGCCATCGGCGCTGCGTCACCTGCGGGGCCAGCGCAACTGGCCTGGGCGCAGTCTCAAGGCAACACTGCAGGAAGCCATCAGCGTCATGGCCGGGGACCCGCTGTACCAGCGACTGCGTGCGCTGTCAGGGCGCGATCCCCGCCCGGCCTGGCTGGATATCGACGCGCTGAGGGGCGCCGGTGTGCGGATGGAATATCCCCGCGCGAGCTGGCCTGGAAGCAGTGGCGGCCGGCGCGCCATGGCTGAGATGGCGATATCGCTGACGCAGCGCGGGCTGGGCTGGCTCTTGCGCCACGGAGACCGCAATTCCATGCGATTCTCGATCGAAAGCCGGGTTCCTTTCCTGACGCCGGATCTCGCGGATTTTCTGATGGGCCTGCCCGAGGACTATCTCGTATCGCTGCAGGGCGAAACCAAGCACATCTTTCGCACCGCCATGCAGGGCATCGTACCCGCATCCATCCTGGCCCGCAGGGACAAGATCGGTTTCGAAACACCGGAGCTTGCGTGGCTGCGCAAACTTGCTCCACAGGTCCGGCAATGGCTGGCGCCCGGACAGGGATCTTCCTTGCTGGACAACGCGCAGATGTTGCAGCATTTCGACGCGGTCATCGAAGGGCGGCGTCCGTTCAGCTGGCAGATCTGGCGATGGATCAATTTCCAGCGCTGGGTCCAACTCAACCAGATCAAGGACTAGGGTGGCACAGCTACCCGGCGGCGAGCACGCTCAGCCTGGCGACCGATCCGCCTCGACGCTCCTTTGAGCGTCAAGGCGTCCTAGGATCGCCGGCGCGCAAGCGCCTCTTCATAGTCCGACTTGATCCTGCGAGCGATGGCATGCGGATCGTGCCACCGTTCAACATAGGCCCGGCTACGCCGCGCCCAGGCAACCAGCTCAGATCGCGGCATCGTCAATACCTGCTCCAGCGACTGCTCCACTGTTGCCTCGGTCACCTGCAACACAGGCAGCTCGCGCGCCATATCGGGCGGCAGGAATGACAGATCCTCCTGCCGGATATACGACAGCACAGGCTTGCCCAACGCCATCAGTTCCACGGCCAGGCCGCCGTACCAACCGGCGAACAACTGATCAATCAGCACGTCGGCGCGCTCGTATTCCTGGCGCGCCTGGGCATGGCTCATGCCTTCGACAAGGATAAGCTCGAACTCGAAGCCCCGCACACGCAGGTTCTCCAGCGCCGCGAGGATATAATCGGTGCCCTTTACCTGCCGGTTGCTCGGCGCATGGGCGATGCGCAAGGGCCTCGGCTCTCCTTGGGTATAGCTCGGCAACCATTCGTCCAGGAAGATGTGCGAATAAGGCACGAACTCCGCGCGAGCCGGCAATACTCTCAACAGATCCGGATTCACGGAATAAATCCGGTCGCAGTATTGGTCCAGACGGCTAATCTGCCGGCGCTTGAAGGCGTCGCTGGCCGCATTGTAGTAGTCAGGGCCGACCTGCCGGGCAATGCAGATCTGAAAATGGGCCCGTGAATAGTCCCCCTGCCGGGCATCGTCCCCCTGATAGGTCACAAACATGGGCACGCCTTGGCGCTTCGCGCGGGCCAGCTCGATGCCTTGCAACAACCAAAGGTAGGCTGCACGCAACGGGTACGCCAGGCGCTTGGCCAGACCCGAGCCCGGACTGGCCGACCAAGCGTGCGGTCTTGCCAAGGTGGTACCGAAATTGAAATGCAGGACGTCATAACCCGGCACGTCGCGCCACAGGGTTCGCCACCGCCGCCATTCTCGGCGCAGTGGCCCCGCGTCGTCCGGATTGACCACAATGTCGACCGGATACTGCAGATAATTCTGCTCCGTGGTCAATGTGTCGCTGCCCACGCCCTCCTGGCGCAGCGCGGCGCTCAAGCCTTGGGGATTGCCGCCGACCGAAGTGGGCAAGTGCAGGACGCGGAACGGCGTCATTTCAAGAGGACGCCTGCTCACCGTCCTTGGCCCGTTCGAGCAAGGGATGGTAGAAATTGATCAGATCCACGGGCTTGCCGAACCACACTCGATCCAGAATGGCCGAGAACATCTGGGCGCTCGCCGCGAAAGAATGACGTTTCTCGACAAACGCTCGCGACCGGGCCGAAATCTGCGGCCACTCGGCGCGCCGCGCAATCAGGTCACGCAGCACCCCCTCGATGGTGCGCTGCCCGGCGGATACGATAGGACATTCATCCAGGTAGGAGTATGTGCGGAACAGGTCCGTCGCCGGCAAGCCGTCCACGGGGCTGACTACCACGCGCCCCAGAGCCAGTCCCTCCAGGGCGGCCAGCGCATATCCCATGACCAATTGGTCAACGTAGATATCGGCCCGTCCGATACGTTCGAGCGCCTCGTGGTTTGGCACGCGCTCGATCAGGTCCAGGTGGATATCCACGCCTTCCGCGCGTAGCGTCTGCACGGCCTGCACCAGGAACTCCGTGCCTTTCACGCCGCGATGATTGGCGGCATGCGCAATGCGTATCGGGCCACTGGTCTGCGGGGCCGCGAACGGTCGGATACGCTGCGTATCGACCGGATAGCAGGTCAGGGGCAGGATGTCCCATCGAGGCAGGCTGGTGAAATGCACCAGGCAGCCCACGACAACATCGGCATCATGCGTCATGCGGCGGATACGCTTTTGCACGCGGCCGGCATGGTTGCCCATGGCGGGATAGCTCATCATCAACCCATGGCGCCAAAGCGGGTCGCCCATCTGATCGTAGACGAAGGCATCGCTGCCGTAGGGCATGACCACGATTTTCTTGCCAGCCAGGCGCAACAGTTTCAGTTCAAGCGGGGCAAGCAAGGTATCTCGCAGCACCCCCCCGTCGAAATACATAAAAAACACGTCATAGCGCGACAGCGAATGCCCGAAAAAGCGATATGCCATCCAGCCGGAGCACAGGTAGTCGGCCAGCTTGCCACGAGAGACCGCTGGAAACACCAGATGGTCGAAATCTTCCCTGCGGTTGATCGCGTACAGCTCCGTCACCGCAGTTTCGCTCAGATAGCCGCGTTCAGCCATTGCACGCGCCATATAGGACAACGACTTGATCGGCGTGGATTGCCAAACCAGGCGTGGGCGCTCCGTGGCGGAGCGCGCGGATAACACATGGCGCAGATAGCCAGCCACCAGGAACGGCAGTCCGGCCACCAGGACAAGCACGTCCAACAGCGTCCTGAGCAACGGTTTGAGCAAGGCGGACATCCCGCGTTTCCTCTCGTTGTTCCGCGGCCTAGGCCTGACCGAAGAATCGCGCGCCGTCCTCGAACGACCTGAACCGGAAGTCCGGCATGAGACCCGCGAGGACTGCGGTAGGTGGCACGATCGTCAATTGCCCGGCCTTGCCCGTACGCTCGAAGGTCGGCTCACGACCGATGATTCGGCCGATCGCCTGCGCAACATCCTTGATGCTCAGGGCCTCGGACGTTGCCACATTGATGGCCCCTTGCCAGCCCGAGACCGCGGCGGTACGCAGCACGGCGGTGACATCGTCGATATGCGTGGGCGTGAACACCATGCCGCCTTCGTCCCCATCCAGGGAGACTTTTTCCCCGGCCTGCACCCGTTGGAAAAGATTGGGCACGAGACGGCCGGTCTGTTGCGGGCCGTAGGGGAAAAACAGCCTCAATGCGCACACATTGAACAGCTTCGAATAGGACTGCGCCAGAAGCTCCGCAGCCAGCTTGGTTCGCGCGTAGTGGCTTTCCGGCGCCTGCGCCGAGGCTTCGTCCATCGGCTTGGCATAGGGCTCATAGACACTTCCGGTGGACGCCAGCACAAAGCCTTTCACGCCCGATTTGGCCGCATAGTCCAGCAGGGCCGCCGTGCTGGCGACGTTGACCTGGAACATGTCCATCGCCGATCCCGGAAAATCCCGGTAGCCGTCGGATTGGGCAAGGTGAATGATCCGGTCCACGCCGCTGGCCGGCAGGACGGCAGCGAGATCGGCATTGGCTCCGAGATCAGCCAGCACGCAACGTACGCCGAGCCGGGTGAGCTCCGGGACTTCGCGGCGACTCAAGGCGAGCACCTCATGTCCCGCGACGAGCTGTTGGACAAGATGACGGCCCACAAAACCCGTGGCGCCGGTCAGGAGGATACGCTGTCGGCCGGAAAGGGGATTGGAATCAGGAGATTTCATGGCAATGGTCATCACGTCTGTGCTTGGCCTCGATACACGTCGAGGAGCTTCTGCGTTATTAGTTCGTTTGAATGGTAAGCCTGATACCAGCGCTTCGAATCCTGCGAAACGGCGCGCATGTACACGGGATCCTGATGCAGGCGGCGCAGCGATTCGAATACATCTTCAGGAGAGCGCACATTCAGGACGGGCGGCAACTCGGGGAAGCACCAGCGATGCTGGTCTTCATTCAAGTAGAACATGGCCGGCTTGCCGCAGCCCCAGGCCTTCGGCGCCGTGCTGCCGAACGACCCCAACCAGAACTGGTCCGCCAGCAGATCCGTCGCCGCGATGTAGCGGCACATCAACGCATTGGGAACCGGTGGAATCCACCGCACCCGGTCGGCCACGCCCAGTTCCTCGAGCAAGGCGCGCGAAGCCGGCACCGACAACCCCCAATCAACCATCACGGCCGACGCGCGGGGATTGACGTCCTTGACGAAGCGCGCGAAGCCACGAATGAAGATGTCGTTGCCCTTTTCCCAATTGGGACTGCGCACCTCCGGCTCCCAGTGCTGGCGCGATGGATGAAAAACGATGAAATCCGTGTCGAGCTCGCGACAAAGCGAAGCGCGCAATGCCTGCGATTCCGGCGTTTCATGCAGACTGTCTTCATTGACGGGGTGGGGAATGAAACTGTAGCTGGGCAGCTCCAGTCGCTGCGCCGATCCCAGGACATCCGCATTGGTGATGAAGGCATGCCTGGCGCGGGTATAGGTCAGGTACGTGAGCTGACCCATATAGGAAGACTCGAATGGCAGGCTGCGCAACGTGCCATGCTCGAATGCCAGGAAAGGCGTACCCGCGATGAGCGGCAACCGGCCTCCGGCGCCATAGACTTGCACGATATCGTATCGGCTCATCAATGTCCTGACGGACTCGCGATAGGCCGGTGCGGTCGCCTCGATGTCGCGTAGAGCATTGGGCATGTCCGGGTCGATAGGGACCGACGGCATGGGTTCGATGGCGATCGGCAGCGCATCGACGGCGGCGGGTATCGTCGGCTTACGCCCGGAGCGCAAGCGTCCTTCGGTGATCAGTCGATATCCCACCCGCAGGCACAGCCTGCCCAGGCGGTACAGTTTGCGTGCGGCGGCCGCTCCCTTGCGAACAAGCTTGTATCCTCCCACCAGGCCACTGCGCAACCGCTTGCCCACGCCGCCATCGCTGCAATCGATTTCCCTGTCGAGATTGCCCACTTTCCACCAGAAGCGCGCGGCCCAGCGGCGCCCTTCGGTTTTGGCCAGCAGATAACGCAAACCAAAGGGCTCGCGCATCTGGATTACCCAATCGGGGCGGACGTAATTCAAGCCAACGGTGCGAGTCCAGTCGGGTTGGTTATGCGTTCCCGCAAAGTTGGTGAACCCGCCCTCCTCCCATTCCGGGCATGCCATGATGTGGTAATAGCCTCCCACATACACGTCAACCTCAACGCCGTGGCGGCGCAGGGCTTTGGCATTTAGATATGCGTTATTGGCGATATTGTCGATGAACAGGACGCGCAACGGCCGCGCGCCGTCGTCTACCTTATGCTGTGCGTTTTGCACCGGAGCTTCCCCATAACTTGAATACGGCTCGTGAGAGCGCTTCTTGCCCGCACGAGCCTTCATGCGCGGTCAGGCGCTACGCAGCGCGTCGGTCAGGGTTTGTACCACCAAGGCTTGATCCGCATCGGTCATATTAGGGAAGATCGGCAACGTGATCGTGGTGTCTTCACACAGGATGGCGTTGGGAAACGCCGTCGCGTCCAGCTTGTACTTGTTCGCGTAATAGCCCAGGCGCACCACCGCATGCGTACCCGGCCGGGTTTGTATGCTTTTTTCATCCATGGCCCGCATTACGGCGTTGCGGCGGTCACGACCACCTTCACGCACGCGCACCACGTAGCTCTGATACGAATGGCCATCGACGTCGGCAGCTTCGGTCGGCAGTACCAGATCGGAAACCGAGGCCAACAATTCGGAATACCGCGTTGCCCGCGAACGACGCTCGGCCAGCAGATGCTCCAGCTTCGCAAACTGGGCAATGCCGACCGCTGCCTGGATATCCGACAGACGCAGGTTGTATCCCAGATTGTCGAAGGTCGACATCGTCCACGGGCCATGCGGCTCGATTTCCGCCGACGGCAATCCCGTGGAGCCGTGGTTGCGGAAACTGTTGACCAGCTTGGCCAGGGCCTCGGTCCGCATGGTGACAGCGCCGCCCTCACCTGTTGTGATCACTTTGCGGGGATGGAACGAGAAACAGCCCAGATCGCCGATGGTGCCGATCGGCGTTCCCTTGTAGGTGGTGCCGATCGCACATGCGGCATCTTCGATGACCGCCAGATTGTGCTTACGGGCTATCGCCATGATGGGATCCATGTCGGCGGCCAGGCCGAACAGGTGGACTGCGACGACGGCCTTGGTGCGCGGCGTGATGGCGGCTTCAAACGCTGCCGGATCCAGATTGAACGTGTTCGGATTGACGTCCGCGAAAACCGCCTTGGCGCCCACGTATTCCGCGGCGTTGGCCGAGGTGATCCAGGTGAACGCCGGCACGATGACCTCGTCCCCCGGCCCCAGTCCCAAGGCCAGCGTGGCCAGGTGCAACGCGGCGGTACAAGACGTCGTGGCCAGCGCGTACGGGGCAGCATGGCGCTTGGCGAGCAGCTCTTCGAATTGACGCGTCATCGGACCTTGCGTCACCCAGCCGCTGGCGAGACAGCGGCGCACACTTTCGATTTCGCTTTCGTCGAACGAGGGGGCAGCGAGTTGCATTATCTTATCTACTCCGGATGGCAAATGAAGGGTGCGTCGGCTCGCAGCGATAGCGTCGAACGGAACACGTATAGGCATGAAAGTGCGATACTTACAATTTTACCCTGCACTGGCGGCGCCATAGTGGAAAACGCCACACGCAATCAGCCCCGTGCGGCGGGATTGGCACCCTGATTGCCTAGGCAAGCCGTACCGCGGGCGCCCGGACGACTCCTTTTTTCATAAGCCCATGCTCCCCGCGGCCCATTCCCCTGCCATTTCCGATCACCTCGGCATATCCGTCACCGAATCCTCCGAGGCCGATACGACGGAACTCGAGGCTTGGCTCAGCCAGGTTCCCAGTGCCCTGCTATACGCTGGACAGGAATTTCTCGACTTCCTCGTGGCGGCCTGTGGTGGGGTGTCGACAACCCTGATCGCGCGGCGCGGCGGGCGCATTGCCGGCGCTTTCCGGTATCTCAGCAAAACCGTGCCAGGAATCGGAACCATTATCAACAGTCTGCCCTGGTACGGCAGCCATGGCGCATGCCTGCTGGATACGCAGCCCGACCCGCAGGTGCGCCGCGCGCTACTGGCCGCGTTCGGAAATCGCATCGCTGCCACCCCCGACGTCATCAGCGCCACGGTTATCCTGACGCCGGTCGAGGAGTCCTATCGCCAGGAATATATCGACGCGCTCCAGCCACGCGTGCTGGATCCCCGCAATGGCCAGATCACCGCACTACCGCCAGACGGCCCCAACCTGCTGCATGACCTGGAATTCTGCTTTGCGCAAAAAACGCGCAACCTGGCGCGCAAGGCATGCAAGCAGGGTTTTGAAGAAATCGTGAGCGACGAAGATTGGGCCTGGCAATTCCTGCATGATGTACATGTCGAGAACATGGCCGCCGTCGGCGGCAAGGCCAAGCCCCGTGAACACTTCGACGCATTCCGCGTCCATCTCGCACCGGGCCGGCGCCGCCTTTCGGTAGCGATGCTTGACGGGCAGCCCGCCGCCGCCATGTTGCTTGCCGGCTTCAATGACACAATCGAGTACATAACCCCTGTTATCAAGGTGGAGCACCGATCGCGGCAGCCTCTGTCGTTCCTGATCATGCAGGGAATGCTGGATGCCGTCAGATCCGGCTACCGTCATTGGAACTGGGGCGGTACCTGGCACTCCCAGCATTCGCTACACCATTTCAAGGCTGGCTGGGGTGCGGCGGACTGGCCTTATACCTATGTCGTCTGCGCGTCGGACACCGGACTGGCCACCCTCAGGTCGGATGCCGCCAAGGTGGCATCCGCATTCCCGTTCTATTACGTCTATCCATTCGACCAGCTGAACCATGATCCCGCATAGCCGCCCCTGGATTACCGACGAGGACTGCGAGGCCGTCGTCGCGGTCCTTAGATCCGGCATGCTGAACGAGGGCGCCGCGACTCGTAGGCTGGAACAGTGGTTCGAGCATGCCAGCGGCGGCGGTACTGCGGTGGCTACCGGTTCCGGCAGCCAGGCCCTGTTGCTGGCCTTGCGCGCGCTCGAGGTCGGAGCCGGCGCCGAGGTGATCCTCCCGACTTACGTCTGCGCGGAAGTTCTGGGCGTTGTGGAGTCACTCGGAGCGACCGCCAGGCTCGTCGACATCGCCGACGACTATCTGATCAACGCCAATGCCACCGCTGCAGCAATTACGCCGCGAACCCGCGCAATCATCGTCCCGTACGTCATGGGCATCCGGACCGATATCGAACCCCTGCGCACGCACGGCGTTCCCATCATTGAAGACTTGGCCCAATGGCTAGGGCCCGTGCGCGCATTCAAGGGGGACATCCAGGTATTCTCGTTCGAGGCCACCAAAGTCGTGGCCGCCGGAGAGGGGGGCATGGCAATGGCGCGCACGCCTGAATTGGCACAACGCCTGGTGCAAGCCAAGCGCATCGCGTCATCACCCTACAAGCTCAACCTCTATCCTTTGTCAGACTTGCAGGCCACCCTGGCCCTATCCCAACTCGAACGCCTGAGCAAGACCTGGGAGCGGCGACAGATGCTGGCGCAGCGGTATATCGCGGGGCTGGCCGACACGCCCGTTATCGTGCCAGCGCAGCGCATCGAGCACGGCATGTATTTCCGCTTTGCGGTACAGCTGCCGGCAGGGTTCGAGGTGGCACAGGCCATCACGGCGTTCGCGCGCCACGGCGTGGCGGTTCGCCGCCCCGTCGACAGCCTGTTGCACCACATCCGCCCGACGACGGCCACGTTTCCCATGGCGCAGGCGTTGTACGACCGAACCATCTCCCTGCCGTTGTATCCTGCCTTGTCGGACGACGATCTCGATGTGGTACTGAGTGCGGCGCACGCCGTTTTTTCTCACAGTTAGGTTTCAAGACATGGATGACGTGCAACGCACAGAGAAGTACGCCAAACGCCCGCTCGATGAGCAACGCATCGCCCAGATGAACGAGTTGTTGCGTCCCGCTCAGGCGAGCCTGGAGCAGCATGCCCCCCAGCCGGCGCAACCCATCGTCCTTGTCATCGGCGCGCCCCGTGCGGGTACGACCCTCGCCGGCCAGATGCTCGCGGCGACCGGCGGTTTCGCCTACGCCAGCAACTTCCTGGCCCGATTCTGGCAGACGCCCGCAGTCGGCGCCATCATCGAACAGGCGTTGAAAATACGTGAGAACGACGGCATCGATTTCTCCTCCACGCACGGCGTGACCAAGGGCTGGAGCAATTCCCACGAATTCGGTTATTACTGGTCGTCCTGGTTCGACCGCGGCCAGACGACCCATCGGCTCGCGCCGGCGGAACTTGCGCAGATAGATGCCGCCGCCATGCTTCGGTCCCTGGGAGCCTTGGAGGCCGTCCGGCACCTGCCTTTCGTTTTCAAGAACAATACCTGGTGCACGCTGCAGGCCGCCTATCTTGCGCGCACACTGCCCACCTCGCTCTTCGTGGTCTGCAGACGCAATCCGTTGTTCATCGCGCAGTCCATACTGATGGCGCGGCGCGAGCGCTATGGCGACGAAAGGCAATGGTGGTCCGTGCGTCCGTCGACCTATGAGACCATCATCCAGTACTCCCCGCAGCAGCAGGTCGTCTTCCAGGCGCTCGAGATCCAGCGCGAGATGGACGACGAACTGCGCCTGATCGCGCCACATCGACTTGTTCACGCTCCCTACGAGCGCCTGTGCGCCGAACCTCGGCGGATCGTCGCCGAGGTCGTGGAACGATGTGAGAGCGCCGGCGCCAGGCTGAAGCTGGAGCGCACCTGCCCGGAAGCGTTCGAAAGCACGGATGTGCGCCGATTGCAGGCCGCCGAATGGCGTCTGCTGGAGCGAGCGCTCGAGGACTATCCCGCCTTCCGTGTTCGTGTGGAAAGCCAGGCTTGATTCGCTACGGCACGCCTGATTCGCTGGCTTCCTTGTCCAGCCACGCCAGGACATCCGCTGTCAGTGCATGGATCTGCCGCGTGTCGACACTATTTACCGATATGTCAGGATCGACTGGCGGCTCGTAGGCGCTACCGATGCCCGACATATTCGGCAATTGCCCGGAACGAGCCTTCTTGTACAAGCCTTTGGGGTCGCGCTGCTCACACACCTCCAGGGGCGTGCTGACATAGATCTCGATGAAGTTGTCCGTTCCAATCAATTCACGAGCCATATCCCGTTCCTGGCGAAAGGGCGAAATGAACGCGGTCAACACAATCAGGCCCGCATCCATCATCAACTTGGCCACTTCAGCAATACGCCGGATGTTCTCGACCCGATCGGCTTCGGTGAAGCCCAGGTCCCGGTTCAGCCCCTGGCGGACGTTGTCGCCGTCCAATATATAAGTCCTCCGGCCTCTTTCGAATAGCGCGATTTCCAGTGCATTGGCGAGTGTGGACTTGCCCGATCCGGACAGTCCGGTAAACCAAATCACCTTCCCGCGATGGCCGTTCAATCGTTCACGGTCCTGACGGGAAATGGATAGCGCCTGCCGATGCACGTTCTGCGCCCGGCGCAATGTGTGCCGGATGATTCCTGCGCCAACGGTCGCGTGCGTGTAGCGATCGACGAGTATGAAGCTTCCCAGTGTTTTCGAGGTCGTGTATTGATCAAAGACCAGTGGCTTGCTCGTGGCGATATTCACCACGCAGATATCGTTCAGGTCCAGCGCTTTGGCGGCATCGTGCGTGAGCGTATTGACGTCCACGCGGTACTTGATCGCCGTGATGGACGCCGTAGTCCACGTAGTAGCCAATTTGATGTCATAGCTGCGCCCGACCAGGCCCGCCTCATTGCCCATCCAGACGAGCGTCGCTTCAAACTGATCTGTCATCTCCAGCGGCTGGTCCGCGGCCGCAATGACATCGCCCCGGGAAGCGTCGATTTCTCGATCCAACCGCAATGTAATCGCCTGTCCGGCCCGTGCCATTGGCAATGAGGCGTCCATCGTGACGATCTCCGCGACCTTCGCGGTCTGGCCCGACGCGGTCACCCGGATCTCGTCATCAACCTTGACGACCCCTTCGGCCACGGTGCCGCAGAACCCGCGGAATGCAGAGTCGGGCCGGTTCACCCACTGCACGGGAAACACCAGGCGCGAGGACTGCGCATGGCGCACCTTGACGGTCTCCAGGTAGCTGATCAGTGTCGGCCCCCCGTACCAAGACATTTGCGCTGACCGTTGCGCGACATTGTCGCCCTTCAATGCGGACAACGGCACGGCGACGATCTGTTCGAACTCCAACGGTTCCGCAAATGCCTTGAAGCGCTCCACAATGCGCTGAAACACCGATTGGTCGTAGTCGACCAGATCCATCTTGTTCACCGCCAACACCACGTGCCGTATGCCCATGAGGGACACCAGATAGCTGTGCCGCTGCGTCTGTGTAAGCACGCCCTGACGCGCATCGACCAGCAAGATGGCCACATCGGCTGTCGAGGCTCCCGTCACCATATTCCGGGTGTACTGCTCGTGCCCCGGGGTGTCTGCGACGATGAACTTGCGCTGCCGGGTCGCGAAATACCGATAGGCGACATCGATGGTGATGCCCTGCTCCCGCTCTGCCGCTAGGCCGTCGACCAGTAACGCAAAGTCGATGCCCTCGCCTTGCGTGCCATACTTGAGCGACTCGCTCCTGAGCGTCGCCAACTGGTCGTCGAACAATTGCTGGGAGTCCCAGAGCAACCGTCCGATTAGGGTACTCTTGCCATCGTCGACGCTGCCGCAGGTAATGAATCTGAGCGTGTCCTGGTTTTGCTGCGACGCCAGGAACTCCTCCATGGTCACTGCGGGAGCGCGCGACGCTTGGGCAGATGGTATTTTGCGGGGCATCAGAAATATCCTTCCTGCTTTTTCTTTTCCATGCTGGCCGAGGCGTCGGCATCAATGGCCCGCCCCTGCCGTTCCGAACTGCGCGCGCCGATCAACTCAAGGATGATCTCGGACAGCGATTCTGCATCGGATTCGATCGCACCCGTCAACGGATAGCAGCCGAGGGTGCGAAAACGTACTTTGCGCTTCTCCACGACTTCGCCGGGCAACAGCTTCATGCGGGCATCATCAACCATCAGCAGCATGCCATTGCGCACGACCACCGGACGTTCCTTGGCAAAGTACAGCGGCACCACCGGGATGTTCTCGCGGTAGATGTACTGCCAGATATCCAGTTCGGTCCAGTTCGATAGAGGAAATACGCGGATGCTCTCACCCTTGCGTTTGCGCGCATTGTAGAGATTCCAGAGTTCGGGCCGCTGGTTCTTCGGATCCCACTGATGCGTCTGCGTGCGGAACGAGAAAATTCGTTCTTTTGCGCGCGACTTCTCTTCGTCTCGGCGGGCGCCTCCAAACACCATATCGAACTGGAATTTGTCCAACGCCTGCTTCAGGCCTTCGGTCTTGGTGATGTCCGTATGCAGCGCCGACCCGTGGTCAAAAGGATTGATGTCCTTCGCGATGGCTTCAGGGTTGGTATGGACGAGCAGCTCAATGCCACTCTCGCGCGCCATGTGGTCGCGGAACTGGTACATCTCCCGGAACTTCCAGCGGGTATCGACGTGCAGCAGCGGAAAGGGTGGCGGCGCGGGATAGAACGCCTTGCGGGCAAGGTGCAGCATGACCGTGCTGTCCTTGCCCACTGAATACAACATCGCAGGGTGCTCCGACTCGGCAAACGCTTCGCGGATGATATGAATGCTCTCGGCTTCGAGTTGGTCAAGATGCGGCATTGATTGCCGATGCTCCCCGGCCTGACCGCCATGTCCCCGCTGTCCGCTCAAGATCAGCGGAGACGGATAGCTCAGCACGCTGACTTCCAGCTGCCCAGTGGGCCTGAATGCCCGGCAATAGGGCAACAACCATCCGTGCGGAAAGACGACAACGGGCTTGCCGACATACAGGCCAAGACGGTGCAAGCCGCCGTCCACGTCGGCCTGGCTCGGCTTGCCGATAGCCTCCAGTGGCACCCAATAGTGCGCGCCGCGCGCGTCGTTGGCATGCAAGCAGGCTCGCTGATTCGGCAAGTTCGACAATTGGGCGAACAGGACCAACTTGCGCTTGGCGCGAGCACGCTCCAGTTCTTGTGCCAACACCTGGGGCAGGGGCGGCTCCCCACCGTCGCTCCGCAGGGCTTCGACGGTCAGGGCAGGCGGCAGGATTCCCAGTTCATGCAGCCGACGTTCGGCCGTGCGCTTGGTGGCCGCTTGTCCTTGCCCCTTCAAATGATGGAATGCCTGGTCGGTGTCCCAGACCTGGATCGCATCCAGGCCCATCAAATTGTCTGTCACCATTTTCCGCCAATCCTGTCGCAATATGCGAAATTTTTCTCTATCTTACCAAAACAACCGCTTGATCTTTATATTTCGCGTAGAATATCCAAGAAATTTGCAAATTGCGACCATCACATCTTCGCCTCGCAAAGCGGCACCCCCTTTACCATGAAGCAAATCACGATTGTAGGGGCCGGCTTCAGCGGCTCATTGACGGCGGTGCACCTGCTACGCGGTGCCCCCATACCGCTGCACATTCGCCTGATCGAGCAAGCGGCAAACCAAGTTGCAAAGGGCCTAGCCTACAACACCACGCAGACCTGCCATTTGCTCAACGTACCTGCCGGCTCTATGAGCGCGTTTCCAGACGAGCCTGACCATTTTCTCAACTGGGCCCGGGCCAACTGCCGCGCCGAAGCTCCCTGGGTGCCAGAGATCTCTCCAACGGCTTTTCTGCCCAGGGCCTGGTATGGCCTCTACCTGGCCCAGGTCTTGCGCGATGCCATCACCGCCGCCCAGGGCCGACATGCCATTGAAATTCTGACGGACGAAGTCACCTCCGTCACGCCGTCAGGTGAAGGCTACGATGTTCGGACGCGCCTCGGCGCGTGGTGGCACACCGAGCTCTGTGTGCTCGCCCTGGGCAATTTTGCCCAGATGCGCCCTGCCGACCCTCCCGTGTGCCACCGCAACCCATGGGCGCCCGACGTACTCGAAACCCTGCTGAAGACCCGACAATGCCTGTTGGTTGGCTCCGGCCTGACTACATTGGATTTGGTTGTCGCGCTGCGCACGAATCGCTACGCCGGAAAAATTCACATTGTTTCACGGCGCGGCCTGACTCCGCAGCGCCATCGCGCTTACGGACAGACCGCCGTGCTGGACCATGACGCATTGAAAGGCGGTAATCTGCGCGCGCTCGTGCGCGAAGTTCGTCAGCGTATCGCCACCCAAATGGATAAGGGTGGCGACTGGCGCAGCGTCATCGACGCGATGCGGCCACACAGTGCCCGCCTTTGGCTGTCCCTCTCCCTGTCCGATCGAAGGACATTCATGCGGCATGTCCGGCCCTACTGGGATAACCATCGGCATCGAACCGCCGCGCCGATCGATGACATCTTTCGCGCTGCGATGACGGACGGATCGATCCTCCTGCACCGCGCACGCGTGACGGGATACGAGGTCAGCGCTACGGGCGGAGTCACTGCCACGCTCCGGGGCTGTGGCCTGCCGCCCCGGCAGCTGGAGGTCGATCGGATTGTCTATTGCACAGGCCCCGAACCCGATCTCCAGAAGCTTGATGTCCCCCTGCTCCGACAGTTGTTCGCGGAAGGCCGGGTACAAACCAATCCCGTCGGCTTTGGCCTTGCCACGAACGCCTCGGGCGCCCTGATCGATGCCACCGGGCAAGCTTCACCCGCATTGTTCACAATCGGCCCCCCCATGAAAGGGCGGCTGTGGGAGACCACCGCGGTGCCCGAGCTCCGCATGCAGGCGATGGCGTTGGCCGCCACCTTGCTGAAGCAACTGGAACGCCTCCCCGCCCCTCACTAGCCCGGGCGCTGACGGAACCTGCGAAAGATGCACCGCTCCAGTCGTGTCAGACCTGTTTCCGATGCGCCATGATATGCAGATTGCGATTGTCCAACGTACGGGTTACACGGGAAAAACCGCACAGGTTCAACCAGTCGAGGATTTCGTCATACCGATATAAATCGTTGATGGCGGGACTGATCGCGTCGAAGTATCCGTGTACCAACTCCGCTGGGTAGATACCTTTCAGGTAATCCACCTTTTCGGAAAAGGTCATCGCAACCGTAGCGCGACGATGTTGCACGTACGTGTTGATCTCGCCGTATTCTCCGGGCCGAAATGGCTCGCCGTAGAGCATAAGGAACATCGAGCCGTCGGACTTCACGGCGGGAACGATATTGTCGAAGGCCCGCTTGGTGTCTCCGGTGTGGTGCAAAACGCCGTATGACCACACCAGATCGAACTGGTCATCGAACGGAAGGGGTTCCAGCAGATTCACCGCCTGATGGCGAAAACCTGGGAATTCTTCGCACAGGCGCCGCACGTTCTGCAGCCCATGTTCCGACTGGTCTACGGCCATGACGTTGGCCCCCAGTCTGGAAAATGCATAAGCCCATCGGCCATTGCCGCAACCCGCATCCAGGATCGATTTACCCTTGAACCATGCAGCCGGCAGCTGCGTGTAGGTTTCGATCAACTGGCTGGCATTGGTCACAAAAGCTTCATCGGTGACCAGATGGGCTCCCTCAGGCAGGATATCCCATTGCGTATTGAAACTGGCCCGGGTCTGGCTCATCCATTGGTGATACCGCTCGGATTCACCCAATAGGAATCGAAGATACTGTCTCGCTTCGCTTATCTCGTTCTGGAGATAGGTGAGTCGTTCCGCGAGGCGCTCTTCCAGAGTATGGACCTCGCTTTGCACTGCCGCCGCCACTGCCGGGTCCGGACCCATGATGCGGTCCCTGACGCGATACAGCCGGCGGCGTATCGCTTGTCCGATCCTTGATTTGAATCCCTGCGTCCAGCGACCACCCATTTCCTCATTCTCCTGCTCGATTCGGCATTGGGAATGCCGAACGCGATTGGCGTTTAACGTACGGAAATATGTTCTGGCTAAGTGCTTGTCACGACGGCAGATGCTACCACTGATAGTTGGGAAATGGCGGTGCGGTAGCGAGTCCGGCGCGATGGTACTCGAGCTCTTCCCCGCCAAGAGGGGCATTCAAGGGAGAGCGCCGCCAGCTCACCCGATGATTGGCGGCGGTGGCGTTGAGCAACGCTTGGTATTGTGGAAACCACAGATCGGACCCGTGGTTTTCCAAGAACCACTTTCGCGAAATTTCGCCGGCCTGCTTGCGCATGGCCGGATTGGACTGCAGCCCGAGCAACGCTTGCGCGACCTCCTCGGCGTTAATCGCCTGCAGGATCGGCGGCGCACCCGTTTCGCATAGCGCCTCATATTGGGCCACTTCCGTGCGTCCGATTACTGGAAGCCCCGTCGCCATGGCCTCCAGCCCGGCCGCCCCGAAGTAACCCAGGACAAACTGGTCTATGAACACATCGGCACTGCGCAAGTAATCCCGTACTTTCTCCTTGCCGGACAGCGGCAACCAGACCATGCGATCAGCGATACCCAACTTGGTAAGGGCGTCTTCCGCGAGCTCACGGTCATTGCCCCAGCTGGGAGCAACGAGCCGGGCTCCCGGACAGTGTTTCGCAAATTCGGCAAAACCTTCAATCGCGAGGGACGAGCCTTTATTCTTTTCGTCCAGCCGCGAGGTGGTGAGTACGAAGAAGTTGCCGCCACTGCGCGCCTCCCAACCCTGACGGGAATCTCCATGGCCAGGACGATACTGCGTCTGGTCCAGCGTCATGGGCAGGTAGATAAGATTCCTGAAGCCGTATCGGCGGGCATGCGCGTAGCTCCAGGGATTGGAAACCACGAACACCCGTGCATTGGCATACGCCAACCGTTGCAGATGGCCCAGCATGTCATCACGCGCCGCTTCCAACCAGATATCGCCCCCGGTCTGGGACACGACATAAGGCCGGTTCGCCAAGTATGACAAATAAGTCGACTGCGCTCCCCACAGCACATCTTTGCCGTGCAACGCCCGCAGCGTGGCCCGATATGGCCCCTCCACGTAAGGCAGGAAATGGCTTTTGTCGTAATCGCGCAGGAAAGGAAGTGGAAGCGATGTATCCGCTTCGTCCGGCAACCGTGCATACACCCCGGGTACCTTTCCCAAGCACACGCCAGCAGCATCCAGCTCTTCGACAGTGGCCGGGCCTTCGAGGATGCCGTCAAACTCCTCCCAAGCTGGCTGCCCCATCACAAATTTGTCATCTGGATGGAGGAAAATATCGATATCGAGTCCCTCTCGACGAAGCGCACGTGCCCGAAGGTACAGATTGTTCGCCAAATTGCCACAGAAGCCGATCTTCAGCTTGCGCGAATCCATACCAACCGTTTTCCGAATCTCGCGTTCGAAAAACTCGTGGCTGTAGTCACGCATCTTGCGCAGGTTCCTCGATGTCAGCCAAGGGTGCTTCCAGGGATGCGGATCCCAGCTATGCCAAGCCTCCCGGAACGCGGGGGCGGGCCGCTGCCGCTTAAATATCGCGAGCAATTTCTTTATAGACATCCCAAACCTATTTACCCCTGGCTTCCCAGAATTTCAGTCCGGCCAGCAACCGCGAGAGACCTCCTTGGCGCGCCCGCCGGCGCGGGGCCTGACCATCAGCGGCCAATGCCCAGTCCAGGCAATCTCGCATGTTCCATGCCAGGAACCCTTCGGCGATTAGGTCATGCACTGCCTGGTGCAGGCCCGGCATCTCGCTGATGTTCTGAGGATGTAGATTGAAAACCAGGATTCCCGGCAAGCCGCTATCGCGCACAGCCTGCCCGTATTTCAATATGCGCTGCCTGGCCTCTTCTTGGGACCAGCCGTAGATCGAGCACATCCCGTCGCCGAATGTCGTCAGAAGCGACCAGTGCCCGGTCAGCCCCTCAGGCATGGCCATGCGCGCCGGCAAAAGCGACCCATTCAGGACGGTGCCGCCGACGCCGGGCAAATTGGAACTGAAGACAATGCCCTCCCGCTCCCAGGAGGGCAAATGTCCCCAATAGCCATCATTCAGGAAACCATGATTGCGCACTGACTCCGGCTGCTCGCCAACAAGGCCGCGATACCACTCAACCTGCTCTTGCAGCCTGTCGCCATATTCGTCCGGCGTTTCCAACGCATCAGGATGAATACCCAGGTCGACGCGCGGATTCGCGCGCCGCATCTGTCGCAGCGTCTTGCGGGTGTGCTTGGTCAGGGGATGTAGCAAATAGGTGATTGGCGTATCGCCCAGCACCCGTTGCTGTTCCGCATACTTGTCGAGAAATGCCTGGTCGTCGTCACCGGTGACCACAACGGCGCCAGGCGCATTGCAGGGAAACATCGGTTCACGCACGAGTTGAGTGTGGCGCTCCAGCGCAGTCGCCAACAAGAGCGCCCAATAATCTGCGTGCCGGCAATGGTCATCTTCGCCCTCGCGCTGCGCGGCATAGAGATAGACCGGGCGCTCCCCCGCGATGCCCCATAGATCGCCACCGCGGTCCCCCATCACTTGCGCCGGATCGCCCTGCCGATACCGGATCAGGTCGGCCGCCAATTCCGTACCGACCAGAATCACCGTTGACCGGCCATGCCGAAGCACGAGCCAGACAGGACCATGTTGCGCATCGCTCAGCAACACATCACCGGCCGCCTCATAGGCATGAAAATCATGGAGTGAACGCAGCCGGGCTGCAGCGGGCAATCCTTGATATCCAACAAAAACCCGCGGCACAATACCTGTCACGATCTTCCGGTGCACGCCTAGCACGGCACAGGCGCTCTCCTGCGGCTGCACAATGACAAGCACCCCGTCAGGATCGAGCTGCGCCAGTTCCTCGGCATGCGGCGCCACCAGGATACGGGGCGCCTGGGCGCCACGGATGCCAAACAAACGAAGATGATGCGCGATGACATCACGCGCCAAATATGTGCTGTTGATGGAATTCATCTTCTACCCAGTAAGCCAATCGCATAGCGGCATGCCCTGCGCAGCAGCCCCCGGCTTCGCGCCGCCGACGATTCGGCTACCTCCGGCGCCACGACCGCGGACTCCCTTTCCACTTCCGACGATGCGGACAACAAGCGGACGAGTTCAATCGCACGTTCTCGATAGTGCCCGGGCTTCAGAAAATAGCTGCCCGTCGTCAATGGCACAAAACGCGCGCCGAATTTTGTCTTGAACCGCGACACGCGGACGATCGGCCAATCATCGGGGAGTCCCGGGAACGCCGGTCCCAGGCGATAACAACGCAGCCCTTCCCGCTTCAGTGTCCGGATCAAGCCCCAGTGCACCATGTCGTTCGCGCGAAGATCCAGGCCTCTGGCGGTGGACACGCCTGCGAGATAACTGGCGCCTCCCTTGTCGATCAGGGCCAACAACATCGCGACGGCTTCACCATCGTGCAAAGCCGCCAACAGCCAGCAACGATTCGACGGATGCAGCGCATTCCAGATATCGCGGTAGTACGACAGTGGCGCCAGGGACTCGCCCGTGCGCTGCGACGAAACCTTGGCCATCTCGTAATAGAGATTGATCGCGTCGGGCTCCTGCACACGCTGAATCTCGACACCCGACTTGAGTGCCTTTCGCACATTGCGGCGGCACGCTTCGGCCAGGCGTGAGAACAGGGCATCTTCGTCGCCGTCATCCAGCATGACTACCTGATCGCAGGCAACCGTGCTCATTGCGGGGGCCGGATACATCCCTCCTGGGCCAAAAGCCAGACCATGGAAAAAGCCCCAATCGCTCACCCAGAACGGAACCTCCAGGCCGCGTGCGCCATCCAGACTTTCCGGCGCCAGGCTCTGGAAAGCAAGCTGAATCCGGTGGCATTGCCTAGCCACTGCCTGCTCAAACATATAATTGCGCATCAGCGCCTTGAGAGCGGCTAGGCTGGCAGCATCTAGTCCAGGCACGCACGCTAGACCGGCGTGCCGGTGTATGCCTGAATGGAGCAGGTTTTCCTGGGCAGCACCGTTGCTGGTATCTGAAAAATAGAGCGGCAGCACCGCAACCAGCCGGCCCTTGCTTTCAAAACCGACGGAGAGATTCTCCCCAGAGAAATAGCGCTCTTCGATGGCTATCCAGTCGCTACGATGAAACAACCAGGCCTGCCCGGAGGCATCACACACAGCGTCCCAGTCATGACTTGGGATATCGCGATATGCGACCAGCCTCATGCCGGTTTCGTCAACACGACGTTATAGCGATAGCCGTAGAAAGGATGGCGAAGATGCACTTCTTCAATGACGCAATCCACACCCAGCTCCTTGGCGAAGGACTCGAAATCCTGTTTCGCGAAATAGAAACAGGTAATACCGCCTTGGTCGCTCGGAACAGACGCAGGAGCCGGGGCTGGTTCCGAAGAAGCCACCGTCTTGGGTCCGCCTCCGAAAATTGCGCACACCTTCGTCCATAATGTCGGAGCGGCAGGCTTCGCAGCGGAGGAAACAGGCGTCACAGCTGGCTCGGTCGCCGGAGCTTGTTGGGCAAGCTCAGCTTGAAATCGTGCAACGGCGTCGAGAAACGCATCGACATTGCTGGCATCGGGAATGGAGCCCAACAGAACCTTGCCGCCGGGGCGCACCACTCTGACCATATCTTGGACCAGGCCTTTCACGCTGTCGAACGTCGGAAAGTTGGTCAGGACGTCATAACAGTACACACTGTCGAACGCCCCACTATCGAAAGGCAATGCACCGCCATCGCCCACCCGGAAGGTCGCGTTGGGCAGATTCAAGCTGCTAGCGCATTCGATTGCACCTTCCGCTACATCGACACCAACATATTGGCCGATCTTGGGCGCGACGCCGCAGGCAATGAAACCCGCGGCACAACCGACCTCCAGCACCCGCGAGGACGCGTTGGCGCCGATAGTGCGCACAATACTGTCCATCATGTCGTCGTAGCGCGACTGATCGGCCCACACGCGGGGATCCCGCCCGCTCACGTAGCAAAGATCGTGCAGGGCCGGCCGCTCACCCACGACCTTGGCGCGGTGGGAAAAAAACTGCCGAGCCTCATCCTTCCAGTTCATTTCGTATCCCTATCATCTATCCCGGCATGCACATTGAGTGCCGATCCACCGCCAGTATCCGTGTCTTCGACGTATGTAAACGTCGCATGAACCGTCGGTTCATACAGAAAACTCTGATTCCAAAGCACCTTGCGCTTGACAGAAAAAATCGCAGCCTTCTCGACATAATGCAATACATCGGTCTTGTTCTTGGGGATCATGTAGAACCGCAAGCCGACACTGAGGTAATAGCGCCCGAGGCCAAGATCCAGGCTCTCGATACGGTAATGCACGGTTCCCCGCCCCCTCAAGGGCTGACCGTTATTGATGAATACCTTGAAATCGGCGGCGTCATAACCCGACACGGCCTGAGTGGTCTCGCCGTCGATGCGGAAATTGCAATAGACCTGCGGGTGATCCGTCCTGCCCTCCCAATCGATCGCTAGCGTGAGCGGATTGCCGGCGGTGAATACCGTTGCTTCTTCACCTGCCGCATTCAGCAAGCGCACGCCCGTAATGCGGACATCCTGGCCGGCAAGCTCGTACTTGCCATTCGCTTCCACGGTTTCTTTCACGCGGTCGAACGCCGCCGACGATTCACGGCGGTTGCGCTCGTCCACCACTTCCCACACGCTTTGGGAATAAGCTTTGCAGACCGGCTCGGCTGGCCCGTCGATGCGTACCCTGCCACCATCGATCCAGATCGCGCGGTCGCACAATTCCATGACCGTCGCTTCGGAGTGGCTGACGAACAGCACCGTGGACCCGCTGGCGCAAATCTCGCGCATGCGCCGCATGCATTTGTGCACGAAGCTGGCGTCGCCGGCGGCAAGGGCCTCGTCCACGATAAGCAGATCCGGGTCAACGCAGATCGCCGTCGAAAACGTCAACCGCGCCTGCATACCGCTCGAATAAGTGTGAAACGGCTGGTCGATCACGTCGCCCAACTCGCTGAAATCGATGACCCAATCCATTTTGGCCTGGATCTCCTGCAGCGTCATTCCCATGCACATCGCGCCCATGATGACGTTCTCACGGCCCGAATACTGCGGATTGAAGCCGGTGCCCAGTTCAAGAATGGCGGACACCTTGCCATTGATGTGTACCTCGCCTCCGGTATGCTCGAGCGTCCCGGTCAAGATCTTCAACAACGTGCTTTTGCCCGCGCCATTCGATCCGATGATGCCAAGGACTTCGCCGCGCGCCACATCGAACGACACATCGCGCAACGCCCATTTCTCGGCATGACGCGGCTTGCCGGTAAGCATCTCACGCACCATGTTCGCCGGACTGCTGTAGATCCGGTAGCACTTGGACAGGTTGCGGACGCTGATGGCGATATCGGTGCTCATAGCGCATCTCCGAAAAAGCCCTTGAAGCGAGCGAACAACCGGCTGCCCATGGCCAACGACACAATGGCGAATACGAACGTGACCGCCCAGGCCAGCGGATGGGCTATTCGACCGAAATACAGCACATCCTGGTAGCACCAGATCAAGTAGCTGAACGGATTGGCGTAAATAACCGGTTTGAATACCGACGGCACCCAATCCGGAAGAAACACGACGGGAACGAGAAAGATACCGACCAGTGAAAAGACCTGCACGAACTCTTTCATGTCCCGCACGATCACCGAAACTGCGGACAGCACGAAAGCGATGCCGAGCATCAGCGCCAGATGCATGAACAGCAATGGCAGCAACAGCAGATAGGTCCAGAACAGGCTGCCGTGCGTGGCCAGCACATAGATGATCAGCACCCCAAGCGAGATGGCCTGCGGCACCATGGCAGCGATTACCGCACGCGCCGGCAGGACTTCGATGGGGAAAATGGTCTGTTTGACCAGATTCGCATTCGAGATGATCGCCGACGCCGATTTCGCCATGGCGAGCTGGATGGCGAGCCAGGGGACCATGCCGCTGAGAATGTATGCGGAATAATCCAGCGGCATTTCATGCGACTGGTTGACGCGCGCCTTCATGACGACGCCGAACAGGAACATGTAGACGCCCATCATGAACAGCGGATGGAGGAACGTCCAGACTCCGCCCAGCACATGGCCTGCATGAGGGTCCAGAATATCCCGCTTCACCATCTCGATCAACAGGTGGCGTTGTTTGACATACAGCGCCACGATCCGCCGCACCGCCTTGTAATTGGCGACCGGATTCAGTGCGGTAAGCAGCATTGCTATTTGCCCAGATAAGCTTGACAGAAACTCTCGACGTTCAACAACGACCAGATCAACAAACGGCGATTTTGCTCACCGTTCAAATGCTGATCCACCAGCTTCTGCACCGTGCCGCGATCGAGAAAATCATAAATACGCGCATTGCTGGAAAAGAGCTGTCGACGCACATAGTCCATGCTCTCGCCCTTGAACCAGCTGGCGTCCGGCGCTGAAAAACCCTGCTTCTCGCGTTCGACGATATCCTGTGGCACGTGCCGGGCCATCATTTTGCGCAGTAGCAGTTTGCCATCGCGCGTTTTCTGAAAGTAGCGCGCGGTTTTGCTGCCCGGCTCGTTTTCGTTGAGCTGCACCACATCTTCGAGATGTCCCAGCTTCAGGCGGGTCGGCAACTTCATGGCAAAGTCGACCAGGTCGTTATCAAGGAACGGCACGCGCGATTCCAGGCCGTGCGCCATGGAGAGCTTGTCCTCGACCACCAGCAGACCGTGCAGGAAAGTCTTGGCCTCCATATACAGCGAGTGGTTGACGTAGTCTTCCGGTCGGGTCAGCGTACTGGCATGCGAGGCAAACACGTCACGGAAAATATCCCGCGTCCAGACCTGCTTGACATCCCCCCAGACCGGGGCAAACACTTCGCGAATCTGCGTGTTCGGAATCAGGCGCTGCCAATAGGCGTAGTATTTGTCGATGTAATGCTCGAAATCATCGTTGACCACTGCGCGGTAATAACGCCACGGATAGCCGCCGAAAATCTCATCACCCCCTGTGCCAGCCAGCACGACCTTGTTGAACTTGCTGGCCAGCTTGGCCGCGTAATAATTGGGATAGCTTTGGCCGACCCGGGGTTCTTCGAGATGCCAAGCCATGGCCGGCATGATGCGTTCCATGTCCCCCGCCTTGAGCACCATTTCATAATGCTCGGTCTTGAACAGGTAGGACATGCGTTCCGCGGCCTGCCGTTCGTCGAAGTTCAATTCGACGCCTGAGGCCGAAGTCATGTCGAAGCCGCAGGTGAACGTCCGCATATACGGCACCTGTTTTGCGGCCAACGCGGTAATCGAGCCCGAATCCATGCCGCCCGACAGATAGGCGCCCACATCGACATCCGAGACCAACTGGCGCTTGACTGCCCGTTGAAAGAGGAAGTCCAGTTCCTCCATGTACTCGGCATCCGACTTGGGATTCTCCGGCTCCTGGAAGCAGTAGTCCCAGTAACGTTCGATCGCCCCGACACCCTTGACGGCATCGACTTCCACCGAGCAACCCGCCGGCAGGATCGATACGCCTTCAAACAGTGTCTGGTCGGTGAAGAAATTCTGAAAGGTGAAGTACTCCAGCAAGCCAGGCAGGTTCATTTTCGCGCGCAACGCTGGATGCGCAAGAATGGCCTTGGCTTCGGAGCCGAACAGAAACGACTGTTCGGCCTTGGAGTAATACAACGGCTTGATGCCGTAGCGATCGCGCGCCAGGAGCATGCGGCGTTCACGCCCATCCCAGAGGGCGAATGCGAACATGCCGTTGAAGCGCGTCAGCGCGGCCTTGCCCCATGCCGCCAGGGCATAGAGCACGACCTCGGTATCGCTGGTGGAGCCGAAGCGATACCCCTTCGCCTCGAGCTCCTCACGCAGCTCTCGATAGTTGTACAGCTCACCGTTATAAGTGAGCGAATAGCGGCCATCTCCCGAGCGCATGGGCTGATGTCCACTCGGCGACAAATCGATGATCGCCAATCGCCGGTGTCCCAATCCAACGGGGCCCTCGGTCCAACAACCCTCGCCATCCGGACCTCTGTGCGCAATGGCATCGGTCATCCGCTTGACGAGTTCCGGTGCCGCGGGGGCGCCGTCAAGATTCAAAAACCCGGCGATTCCACACACGATTAAGCTTCGCCCCCGTGCTTTTGACGCCAGTCGATCAGCGATTGCAGGCCTTCACGCAGTTCGAACTTGTACTTGAAGCCCAAATCCTGCTCGGCCTTCTTCGGGCAGCCGATGCGGTTCTGCACCATGCGACGCGCATCGTCGGCGCTGTAGGGACGGTATTCCACCTTCAGGTCGGACTGCTTCATGTCCAGAATCGTGTCGCACAATTCCTTGATGCTGGTCTGGACGCCGGTGCCGACGTTGTAGAACTCATCGGTTGCTTCCGACTCCAGTGCCAGGACGTTGCAGCGGGCCACGTCTTCCACCGAGATGAAGTCATACGCCTGCGTGCCGTCGCCGTTGATCACGGGCGCTTCGTTGGCGTCGATCTTGTTGAGCATGATGGGAATCACGCCCGTGTACGCGGCGGTCTGGTCCTGGTGCGGGCCGTACACGTTCATGTAGCGCAAGCCAACGTAGCTCAGGCCATAGCGGTCGTGGAACGCGTGGCACATGGCTTCACCGGCAATCTTGCTGGCCCCGTAGAAGTTGCGGTTGTTGAAAGGATGAGCCTCGGTCATCGGCACCTCGACGGCGTCGCCGTACACCGAAGCCGACGACGAGTAGACCAGGCGCTTGATGTTGTTGCGAACACAAGCTTCCAGCACGTTGAAGGTGCCTTCGATGTTCACGTGGAACGCGGTGCGCGGGAAGTCCTTGCAGTGCAGCAACCACATCGCGGCCAGGTGAACCACGCCGTCCATGCCATACATGGCGTCGTTGAGCAGGTCGATATCCCGAATGTCGCCGCCGTTGGGGTACATGCGGCAACGGGGGTCCTTGAGATACTCAGCAATATTGCTGTGTTTCCCGCGTGCGAAGTTGTCGTAAATGACGACTTCAGCCACATTGTGCTTAAGGAGTTCAGCGACGACAAAACTGCCAATAAAACCGGCACCGCCGATGACGAGAATCTTAGAACCAGCAAGCTTCATGAGAATGCCCTTTTCTTTCTGAGCGAAAGTCGCATTGTATCCAGATTGACGGTCGTTCCCTAAGAATGGCAACGCCCTAATTGGCCCCATTTCTCGCCCCCATTCACGCGTGATCAGGACCGGATGCCAGGCGAGATCGCGCCGATGCAATGAACGGGGCCCCCCGTAACCTCAATTAATTATCAATATCATTTATTCACAAATTTGCCACGAATCGGGCTTATCGGAATTCAGCAGTAGCCAATCAAAGGGTTTGGAACCACAATAAGGACAAGGATTCCGACAAAAGGAGACAACCATGCGCATTGCAGATGCCCAGTGGATTCCTTCAACCCAGCACCAGACTTGGGATGCGTTGACCGATCCCGCCGTGCTGCAGCGTTGCATCCCCGGCTGCGTCGAAGTCACCCAGCGCAGTCCCACTGAGTACGCCGTCACGCTGCGGGCCAAGGTCGCCGGCCTGGATACCGACTACGAAGGCGAGATCCTGCTCTCGGACGTCGATCCGCCCAACAGTTGCACCTTGGTGTTCGAAGGCAAGGGCCGCGCCGCCTGCCTGGCCATCGGCACCGCACAGGTCAACTTGTCGACCAAAGACGAAGGCACGCGGGTCGCCTACACGGTCGCCGGCATGACAGGCGGCAAACTGGCCGAATGCGGCGAAGGCCTCATCCTGAAGGCCGGCGAAAAGATCATCGAGAAATTCTTCACCGCCTTCATCGACTACATGGCGGCCCAGCCGCGGCTGGCGCCGCCCCCGCCGCCGCCCGAGCCCGAGCCGCGCGGCCTGTCGAACTCCCGCTGGTCCTGGGCGCTGGTGGTGCTGGTGATTGCCGTGTTCTGGAGCTATCACGCGTTCTATAAGTAAAAACCCGGTGGGGCCGGTGATATCCTTGGCGGCATGACCGCCCCGCCCCCTCCAT
>NZ_QHHO01000015.1:0-457 GCF_003184165.1 Achromobacter sp. RW408 | reverse complement strand
AAGAGTCGTTCGAGACCAGGACGTTGATAGGTCGGGTGTGGAAGCGCAGTAATGCGTTAAGCTAACCGATACTAATTGCTCGTGAGGCTTGATCCTATAACACTGATGGTTATGACCTGGTGGTATAGCGTTCCAAGTGTCGTTCAATACAAAATCTGGCTGCCCCGTCAGCAGCCAGCCAACACCAATTACACCCACTGTGCGGGATCATCGAGACACTCTCTGATCCCCACACGTTGCGCTTCTTCCAAGATTGGAGCGGTTGTCCCCAAAGACAATCTCTCAACCCGTTACGCCTGACGACCATAGCAAGGTGGTACCACTCCTTCCCATCCCGAACAGGACAGTGAAACGCCTTTGCGCCGATGATAGTGGACGGACGTCTGTGAAAGTAGGTCATCGTCAGGCTTTTATTGCTCAAAACCCCACAGGCTCGCGCCTGTGGGGTTTTGTTTTT
>NZ_QHHO01000014.1:0-553 GCF_003184165.1 Achromobacter sp. RW408 | reverse complement strand
CAGCAGTTCGTGTACCACTCCGGCGCCTTCATGAAGCCGCTGTTCTCGGCCGCCAAGCGCATCGTGCGGGGCGGCGGCAAATCGCGCATCGTCTTCACCGAAGGCGAAGACGAGCGCGTGCTGCGCGCCGTGCAGGTCATCGTCGACGAAGGGCTGGCGCGCCCGATCCTGGTGGGCCGTCCCGCCGTGCTGCTGTCGCGCATCGAGAAATTCGGCCTGCGCCTGCGGCTGGGCGAGGACGTGGAAGTCACCAACCCGGAATACGACGAACGCTTCCACCAGTACTGGACCACATATTGGGAACTGATGTGCCGCCGCGGCATCACCAAGGAGATGGCGCGCGTGGAAATGCGCCGCCGCCTGACGCTGATCGGCGCGATGATGGTGCACCTGGGCGATGCCGACGGCATGGTCTGCGGCACGGTCGGCGCCTATCACGATCACCTGCGCTTCGTCGACGAGGTGATCGGCCGCCGTCCGGGCGCCAACGTCTACGCCGCCATGAACATCCTGCTGCTCAACGAGCGCACGGTGGTGCTGGTGGACACGCACG
>NZ_QHHO01000013.1:0-673 GCF_003184165.1 Achromobacter sp. RW408 | reverse complement strand
GGCATGCCCCGCACGCGCGCCGCCACCCTCTCCGCCGTCGCCACCGCGGCCCTGGCCGACCCCCGCCTGTTCGACACCGCCGACTGCCTCGACAACGCCGTCACCCGCCTGCGCACCCTGCGCGGCGTCGGCGAATGGACCGCCCAATACATCGCCCTGCGCCAGCTACGCGAACCCGACGCCTTCCCCGCCTCCGACATCGGCCTGATCCGCGCCCTGGAAAAACTGGAAAACCGCCAATACACCCCCGCCCAGCTCCTGGCCCGCGCCGAAGCCTGGCGCCCCTGGCGCGCCTATGCGGCCCAGCACTTGTGGGCGGAATATTGAAGAAACCGGATGGCGTTACGCAATGTGGGAAGACGCCAGCCCGTACGATCAGGCAGGCAAGCTCAAAGGATGGAATCGGAAGGAAGAGGGAGCGCCGAGTCACGAGGCAGTGACGTGGAGAAAATCAACGCATGACGCAGTACGACAACTAAAGCGTCCAAGGCATCGACAGCGCCAAGCACTAAATCAATGGCGTTCCACGGAGCCCGCAGAACGAGACCACGCCTATCCAACAAAAAAACACCTTCAGCGCGCCCCTCTCCGCAAGCGCGCAGCGAACACCGTTCCGACGCAACAAATCGCGTATGCAATAACCGGCCGCGCAGGGCGGCCGGTTATTGCGGGC
>NZ_QHHO01000049.1:2338912-2375824 GCF_003184165.1 Achromobacter sp. RW408 | reverse complement strand
CGTGCTGGCCGTGATGGTGGCGGACTGCCTGCCGGTGGTCATCGCCGACGCGGGCGGGCGGGTCCTGGGCACGGCGCATGCCGGCTGGCGCGGCCTGTCTGGCGGCGTGCTGGAGCACACCCTGGCGGCGATGCGCGCCAAGGCACCGCATGCCACCGCGTGGCGCGCCTGGATCGGCCCCGGTATCGGGCCGGACGCCTTCGAGGTCGGGCGTGACGTGCTGGACGCCTTCATGGCCGATGACCCCGCCGCCGAACGTTATTTCCGGCCGCGCCCGGGCGTGCCTGGCAAATGGCTGGCCGACCTGGCCGGACTGGCGCAATTCCGTCTGCGCCGCGCCGGCGTGCAGGACATCAGCCTGAGCGGGCTGTGCACGGTGGCGGACGCGGAGCGGTTCTTTTCCTACCGGCGCGACGGCGAGACCGGCAGGATGGCCTTGCTGGCCTGGCTCGATCCGGTTTGATCCCGCGCAAAGCGGCCGCGCGCGCGGGCGGGCGGCCCTGGCTGCCTCATTGAATACCCGCATTGACAGCCCCGGACCCGACATGCAACATCAATCGGGAAGTCTCGATAACAAGGTGTCGAAGTGAATGCCAATCTCTCCGCTTCAGGGCCTCTTCCGGTGAGCGTGGCTCCGGACGTCCTGGCCGATATCCAGGCTGAATTCTCGCGCGAATGGCAGCGGCTGTGTGATGATGCCCGCCGCGGCGCGCTGGCCCCGCCGGCCGACCGCCGTTTCGGCGGCGAGGCCTGGGCGGCCAGTGGCCAGCATCTGCTGATGGCGCACACCTATCTGCTGTCGGCCCGGGCCATGTCGCGCATGGTCGATGCGGCCCAGGTCAGCGAACCGATGCGCGATCGCCTGCGTTTCTCGATCATGCAGTGGGTCGACGCGTTGTCGCCGTCGAACTTCCTGGCCTTGAATCCGGATGCCCAGCAGTCCATCGTCGAAAGCGCCGGCCGCGCCCTGAACGAAGGCCTGGCGAACCTGCTCGGCGACGTCAAGAAAGGCCGCATCACCCAGACCGACGAAACCCAGTTCGAGATCGGCCGCAACGTGGCCGTGACGCCCGGCGACGTGGTGTTCGAAAATGCGCTGTTCCAGCTGATCCAGTACAAGCCCGCCACCGCCACGGTGCACGAGCGGCCGCTGGTGATCGTGCCGCCGAACATCAACAAGTTCTATATCCTCGACCTGCAACCCGACAACTCGTTCGTGCGCCACGCGGTCGAGCAGGGCTTCACGGTGTTCCTGATCTCCTGGCGCAACCCGCTGGCCAGTGATACCGACGGCATCGATCGCGCGACCTGGTCCGACTACCTCGACGACGCGGTGCTGCAGGCCCTGCGCGTGGCCAGCGACATCTCCGGCCAGCCGCAGGTCAACGCGCTCGGCTTCTGTGTCGGCGGCACCATGCTGGCTTCGGCGCTGGCGCTGGCCGAAGCGCGCGGCGAACATCCGGTCGCGGCGCTGACCTTGCTGACCTCGCTGCTCGATTTCCACGACACCGGCATCCTGAATGTCTTCGTCGACGAAGCGCACGCGTTGCTGCGCGACCATCAACTGGGCAACGGCGGGCTGATGCCCGGGCGCGACCTGGCCACCACCTTCTCGTTCCTGCGCCCCAACGAACTGGTCTGGAACTACGTCGTCGGCAACTACCTGAAAGGCCAGAAGCCGCCGGCCTTCGACCTGCTTTTCTGGAACGGGGACAGCACCAACCTGCCCGGGCCGTTCTTTTCCTGGTACTTCCGCAACACCTATCTCGAAAACAATCTCAAGGTGCCGGGACGGGCCCAGGCCGCCGGGCTGCCGCTGGACCTGACGCGCCTGTCGATGCCGGCGTATATTTTCGGTTCGCGCGAAGACCATATCGTGCCGTGGGTGTCGGCCTATGCCTCCACCCAGGTGCTGCGCGGGCCGCAACGCTTCGTGCTGGGCGCCTCGGGCCATATCGCCGGGGTGGTGAACCCGCCCGCCAAAAAGCGCCGCAGCTATTGGGTGGCGGACAATATGGGTGGCGCAGGCCAGCCATTGCCGGGCGATCCCAACGCCTGGCTGGCCCAGGCGCAGGAAAAGCCGGGCAGTTGGTGGCCCGATTGGGCCGCCTGGCTGGCCGGGCATTCCGGCAAGCAGGTCAAGGCGCGTGCAAAATCAGGTAACGCCCGGTACCGGCCGATAGAACCGGCGCCGGGCAGGTATGTGAAGGTCAGGGCTGCCTGAAGCCGCGCATGCGGTGGGCCCAGGCCAATAAGAAGTCAATCAACGAGGCGTCCGTCGCACACAGGAGGAAGTCCAATGAGCGGAAAACTGGCTTACGTTACAGGCGGGATGGGCGGGATCGGCACCTCTATTTGCCAACGCCTGGCCAAAGAGGGCTTTCGCGTCGTGGCAGGCTGCGGCCCGAGCCGCAATTACCAGCAATGGCTGGATGAACAGGCGGCGCAGGGATATACCTTCCATGCTTCCGTCGGCAATGTGTCCGACTGGGATTCCACCGTGGCCGCTTTCGAGCGTGTCACCGCGGAACTCGGCCCGGTCGACGTGCTGGTCAACAACGCGGGCATCACCCGCGACGGGCTGTTCCGCAAGATGACCGCCGATGATTGGCGCGCGGTCATCGACACCAACCTGAACAGCCTGTTCAACGTGACCAAGCAGGTCATCGACGGCATGGTCGAGCGCCAATGGGGGCGCATCATCAACATCAGCTCGGTGAACGGGCAGAAGGGCCAGTTCGGCCAGACCAACTACTCCACCGCCAAGGCGGGCATCCACGGCTTCACCATGGCGCTGGCGCAGGAAGTCGCCAGCAAGGGCGTCACCGTCAACACCATTTCGCCCGGCTACATCGGGACCGATATGGTGCGCGCCATTCGTCCCGACGTGCTGGAAAAGATCGTCGCCACCATCCCGGTGCGGCGCCTGGGCACGCCCGAGGAAATCGCCTCGATGACGGCGTGGCTGGCTTCGGACGAATCCGGCTTTTCCACCGGCGCGGACTTCTCGCTCAACGGCGGCCTGCACATGGGCTGACGCATCGCGGGTCGCCCGGCGGGCGGCCCTTTCGCGCCGCGGTGTCTCGGGGAGACGGCGCCGCGGCATTACACTTCACCCTATTCGAAGTCTTAGAGATCGCCCGATCCGGGGACAACCATGACGCAAGCACAAACCGGCGCCAGCCTGCGCCTGATTAAAAAGTACCCCAACCGTCGCCTGTACGACACTCGGACCAGTACCTACATCACCCTGGCGGATGTCAAGCAACTGGTCCTGGCCAACGAGGAATTCCAGGTCGTCGACGCCAAGAGCGCCGAAGACCTCACGCGCAGCATCCTGCTGCAGATCATTCTCGAAGAAGAAAGCGGCGGCATGCCCATGTTCTCGTCGAACATGCTGTCGCAGATCATCCGTTTCTACGGCCACGCGATGCAGGGCATCATGGGTTCCTACCTGGAAAAGAACATCCAGGCCTTCATGGAAATCCAGCAGCGCATGGCCGAACAGTCCAAGGGCCTGTATGGCAGCCAGTTCGGTCCCGAGGCCTGGACCCAGTTCATGAACGTGCAGACGCCGATGCTGCAGAACATGATGAACAACTACATCGACCAGAGCAAAAACCTGTTCGTGCAGATGCAGGACCAGATGCAGGACCAGACCCGCGCCATGTTCTCGAACTTCCCGTTCACCCCCGGGGGCTCGCAGGGCGGCGGACGCAAGTCCTAACCGCAACGTCCGACCGCGGCGGTGCCGCGGATCCGACTGTCGACCGGCCGGCGTGGCGTTGCCCGCCGGTTTTGTTTTGCTTGATTGGACGCAACAATCCGCGGATTTCGGACTTATCTGATTCAGGGAGGTGTCAGATTTTTCCGTTACATTAATGCAAACGGTTCTTGTTTATGTTTTTAGGATCCGTCGTTTCAATCGAGCTTCGAGGATGACCCACATGATGAAGAAAGCCTTGGCCCTGGCCATTGTCGCTTTGAGCGTGTCCGCCGCCCAAGCGGCTGAATACCCCATCGGCAAGCCCGTGGAAAAGGGCGGCATGGAAATCGGTGCGGTCTACCTGCAGCCGATCGAAATGGACCCCCCGGGCATGATGCGCCCCGCCAAGGATTCCGACATCCACCTCGAGGCCGACATCCACGCCACGGCCGGCAATCCCACCGGCTTTCCCGAAGGCGAATGGATGCCCTACCTGGTCGTCAAATACGAAATCCAGAAGGTCGGCAGCCAGAACGTGCAGAAGGGCACCTTCATGCCCATGGTCGCCAACGACGGCCCGCACTACGGCGAGAACATCAAGCTGGAAGGCCCGGGCAAGTACAAGCTGAAGTACACCATCCTGCCGCCGACCGCCGACAAGATGAGCCACTTCGGCCGCCACATCGACAAGGAAACCGGCGTGGGCGACTGGTTCCAGCCGTTCGACCTGGAATACGAATTCGTCTATGCCGGCACCGGCAAGAAGGGCGGCTACTGATCGTGCGAATCGCGCGCCCTCTGCTCCGCATCTGCGCCGCGCTGTCGATCGGCCTGGCGTGCCTGGCCGGCATGGCGCCCGCGCAAGCGGACGAACTGCCCACGTTCACGCTGACGTTCAAGCCCAACGGCACCTTTGAACCGGCCACGCTGGAAGTCCCTGCCGGCCGTTTCAAGATTGAACTGATCAACGAAAGCAACGAGCCGGTCGAGTTCGAAAGCATCCCGCTGCGCAAGGAAAAGGTGCTGGGTCCCGGCGTGAAGTCGTTCGTGGTCATCACCATCTCGCGTCCCGGCGAGTATCCCTTCTTCGATGACTTCCACCAGGCGGTGAAAGGCACGCTGGTCGTCAAGCCCAAGGAATAGGCAGCCGCAATACATGGAACAGGTTCTTTTCATCGTCTGGCGCGAAAGCGTCGAAGCCATGCTGGTGGTGGGCATCCTGTACACCTGGCTGCGCTCGACGCCCGAAGGCAAACGCGGACTGAAATATCTGTGGGGCGGCGTGGGCGCCGGGCTGGCGCTGGCCGTGGCGCTGGCGTTGGTGCTGCTGGGCGTATCCTCGTGGCTCAGCGACGAAGGCCAGGAATGGTTCCAGGCCATCATGTCGCTGGCGGCGTGCGCGCTGGTGGTGCAGATGGTCGTGTGGATGAAAAAGCACGGTCGCACGCTCAAGGGCGAGCTTGAAAGCGGCGCCCGCTCGTCGATGGCCAATGACAACTGGTGGGGCCTGTTCGTGCTGGTGGCCATCGCCGTGGCCCGCGAGGGCAGCGAAACCGTGGTGTTCCTGTACGGCACCGTGGCGGCCGGCGAAGGCGGCGGCAACATGCTGATGCTGGCGCTGGCCGGCGTGGCCGGCTTCGTGGTGGCGCTGCTGACCTTCTGGCTGCTGCAGCTGGGCGGCAAGCTCATCACCTGGCGCCGTTTCTTCCGCGTGACCGAAATCCTGTTGCTGCTGCTGGCGGGGGCGCTGCTGGTGGGCGGCCTGGATCACCTGATTTCGCTGGACGTGCTGCCGACCATCATCGATCCGGTCTGGGACAGCTCGTGGCTGCTCAGCGACAGCACCGGTTTCGGCAAGGTTCTGGCTGATTTTGCCGGCTATCGTGCGCTGCCGGCCCTGATTTCGGTATTGTTGTGGGTTGCTTACTGGATCGTGGTGTGGGCGCTGCTGCGCTGGGTGGGCGGCAAGCCCGCGCCGGTGGCGGCGCGCGCCGCCTCTTGAGCACGGACTCCGACGTATTGATCGGACTGAATTAATGAAGGTTTGACCATGGCAGCTGCACTCGGGAGGGCGACCTCCCGTATCGCCGACTTTCTCCGAGACCATGCCCCTCTGTTGCGCAAGCTGCAGTGGGGCATTGTTGCGATATACGCTTTCCTCCTGATCGTTCCGGCCATCATGCCCCTGCCGGACAACTCGGCGTCGGTATTCAACAACCTGACCATCGTGGCCCAGTTCGCCTTCTGGGGCGTATGGTGGCCGTTCGTGCTGATTTCCATGCCGATCCTGGGACGCGCCTGGTGCGGCTGGTTCTGTCCGGAGGGCATGCTCACCGAATGGGCCAGCGAACGCGGCCAGGGGCATGCCATTCCCAAGTGGATGCGCTGGGGGGGCTGGCCGTTCGTGGCCTTCGCCCTGACCACCATCTACGGACAATTGGTCAGCGTCTACCAGTATCCGCTGGCGGTGCTGGCGGTGCTCGGCGGCTCCACCGCGGCGGCCATGGTCGTCGGCTGGCGCTACGGCCGCAGCAAGCGGGTCTGGTGCAAATACCTCTGTCCGGTCAACGGCGTCTTCAATCTGCTGGCCAAGCTGGCGCCGTGGCACTTCAAGGTCGACGAGGAAAAGTGGCGCCATCCGGTTATCCGCATCGAGCCCATCAACTGTGCGCCGCTGGTGCCGTTGCGGCACATGAAGGGCGCCGGCGACTGCCATGTATGCGGCCGTTGCAGCGGTTATCGCGGCGCCATCGCACTGACGCCGCGCTCGCCCGAGGAAGAGGTCGTCAGCGTCACCGATGGCGAACCGTGGCAGACCGCGCTGCTGTGCTTCGGCCTGATGGGCATCGCCATGGGCGCCTTCCTCTGGAGCGCCAGCCCCTGGTACGTGACCGCCAAGCAGTGGGCCGCGACCTGGCTGGTCGAGCACGACATCATGTGGCCGCTGCTGGACAACGCGCCGTGGTTCATCCTGACGCACTATCCGGAAGTGAACGACAGCTTCTCGTGGCTGGATGGCGCGGGCATCCTGATGTTCGTGGTCGGCGCCACCGTGTGCGTGGGCGGCGCCACCTTCCTGTCATTGTGGATCGCCGACCGGTTGGCGCCGGCCGCTCCGGTCATCGGTCAGGAAGCGAACCGCTGGTTCCGTCCGGGCCTGCACAAGCTGGCCCAGGGGTTGATTCCTTCGGCCGGCATCGGCGTGTTCCTGGGCCTGTCCGCCACCACCATCAACCTGCTCAAGCACGAAGGCGTGCGCGCCGCCTGGGCGGCGCCGGTGCGCTTCACGCTGCTGACGCTGGCGGTGCTGTGGACCTTGCGCCTGTTCGCGCGCCTGTTGAACCAGCGTCCGGTCGGCGTGTTCAGGAAGACCGCGGCATGGCTGGTGCTGGCCGCCGGGCTGGCGCCTTTCTGTTGGTCCTGGGTGCTGTTCTTCGCCATCTGGTAAAGCCCGCAAGATAACAAGCAAGCAGGCGAAGAAACCGCGGCGTCACGCGCGGGAAATATCGCGCGCCATTTCCCGCATCCGCGGTGGCGCTTGAATTTGTACGACCATTTAACAATTACGTACGCTGGTAATTCGTTGCTACTCTGGCTCCGCGCAATCAAGGAGCAGAGATGCGGTGCGGTCGTCGCGGTGAGCTGTTGTTTTTCCTGGGGCCAGGGTTTCTGGTTCTCGCCGCCGTCGTTTCACCGGTTTTCGGCGCCTCGGTGCCAGAGGCGCCGACACCGCCAGCACTCTCCATCGATGCCCGCGAGCAGTTGCGCCAGCAAGAGCGTGAACGTGTCCTGCAACAGCAGAATACCCCGCGGGTCGACGAGCGCCTTCCTCGTCCTGAAGCCTCCCCATCCGATTATCCCGCCGATGAAAGCCCTTGCTTCGTCATCGATGCCCTGCGGCTGAGCGGCGATTCCGCCGCCAGCTTTCAATGGGCGCTCGATGCCGCCGCCGACACAATAGGCCACTGCCTGGGCGGCCAGGGCATCACGGCGGCCATCAACCGGGTGCAGAACGCCATTCTGGCCAAAGGCTACGTCACGACACGCGTGATGGCGCGCGAGCAGGACCTGACCCGCGGCCTTCTGACGTTGACGCTGCTGCCCGGTCGCGTTGGCGATATCCGCTTCGACCAGCCAGTGTCGTGGCGCGGCCGGTTATGGAATGCCATCCCGGCATCGTCCGGCGATATTCTCAATCTGCGCGATATCGAGCAGGGCCTGGAGAATCTCAAGCGAGTCCCCAGCGCGGCCGCCGATATCCGGATCACGCCAGGGCAGCGCGAGGCCACCAGCGACCTGTTGGTGAGTTGGCAGGAAAGCCGACCCATCCGGCTGAGCCTCGGCCTGGACGATAGCGGTTCGGATAGCACCGGGCGTTACCTGGGCTCGGCCACCCTGGCCGTGGATGCTCCCTTCGCGCACAACGATCTGTTCTACGCCAACGTCGGCAGGGATCTGTTCCAGCATGCGCCGCTCGGTAACCGTTCACATGCCTTGAACTACGTATTCCCGGTCGGTTATTGGGCCTACTCCGTCAATTACAACAACTACGCCTATCACCAGAACATCCCCAGCGCCAACGAAGTACTCCGGTACAGCGGAAAAAGCGCGAGCCTTCAGGCCGCCGTGTCACGGCTGGCATATCGCGACCAGTCCCACAAGACCACGCTCAACCTGCGTGTGTATCGCAAATACTCCACCAATGCCGTCAATGACATCGCCATCGAGCAGCAGCGGCGCCGCACGGCCGGATGGGAGTTCGGCGTCAACCAGCACAGCTATCTCGGAAGCGCCACGCTGGATGCGAACCTCGGCTGGCGCCACGGCACCGGCGCATTCGGCGCCCTCGCGGCGCCCGAGGAAGCGTCGCGTAGCGGCAGTGCCCGCGGCGGTGTGCTGTCGGGCGACGTAAGCCTCGATCAACCCTTCGCCTGGGGCAAGCAGCCTTGGCGGTATCTGGCGATCGTCCGGGGCCAATGGAGCCCGGACGCGCTGACGCCACAGGAACGCATGGCCATTGCCGGCCGTTATACGGTGCGCGGCTTTGACGGCGAGCAGACACTGTCCGGCGAGAACGGCCTGCTCTGGCGCAATGAACTGGCCTGGAACGGGCTTTCATCCAGCGATGCGCTGTATGTGGCTTTGGACTATGGGCGGGTAGGCGGCCAGGGCGCCCGATATCTGGTCGGACGCCAGTTGGCGGGCGCAGCCTTGGGCGTGCGGGGCGCGCTCTGGAAAAAACTTGGCTATGACCTGTTTGCCGGCGTGCCCCTCTACAAACCGCGTGATTTCCACACCGCGGCAATGACGATCGGATTCAGCATGAATCTGGAAATCTGATCCCGCTTTTTCAAAGACCTGGCTCATGCAATACCGCTACCGCTTCGCTTTCATCCTGTGGACCGTCTGGCTGGCGGGTTTGGTCATGCCTGGCAGGCCGGCGGCCGCGGACGGAATCGTTGCCGACGGCGCGGCGCCAACCGGGCAGCGCCCGCATGTGGTGACCACGCAGAATGGTCTGCCGCAAGTCAACATTGCCGCGCCCGATCAGGGCGGGTTGTCGCACAACCGGTACCTGCGGTTCGACGTGGATCGGCGTGGCGCGATTCTGAACAACTCGGCCACGATGACCTCCACCGGGTTGGCCGGGATGATCCAGGGCAATCCCAACTTCGGTCCGAACGGCGCCACGGCGCGTGTCATTCTCAATGAGATCAACAGCAGCAATCCCAGCATGCTGCGCGGCTTCATGGAGGTGGCGGGCGACAAGGCGCAGGTCATCGTGGCCAATCCGTCGGGCATTGTGTGCGATGGCTGCGGCACGATCAATGCGGGGCGCATGACGCTAAGCACCGGCAGTCCGCAGCGCAACGCCGACGGCAGCCTGGCGGGATTCCAGGTCGAGCGGGGCGTCGTGCGCATCGAAGGCGGCGGCCTGAACGGCGATGCGCGCCATGACACCGCCTATGTGGACATCCTGGCGCGCGCGGTCGAAATAAACGCCGGCGTCTGGGCCAGGGACGCCGTGTCGGTGATAGCGGGGCGCAACCGCGTCAGCGCCGATGCGAAAACGGTCGCGCCGCTGGGTGCTGAAGCCATGACGCCGCAACTGGCGATAGACATGGGCCAGCTGGGCGGCATGTACAGCGGCCACATCCGCATGATTGGCACTGAGGCCGGAGTGGGAGTGCGCAATCAGGGCGGGCATCTGCAGGCGGCGGGAACGCTGACGGTCAGCAGCGAAGGCAGGCTCAGCTGGCTATCCGGTTCCACCGAGGCAGTGACCCAGGCGGGCGGTGATATTTCCCTGGCCGCGCGGGACGGCCTCGAGCATCACGGCAAGCTGTATGGCGGCGGCGCGCTGTCGGTCGCAAGCCGGACCGGGAACATCGAACAATCCGGCACGCTGGCGGCCGCGGGTGACGTCCGGCTGACGGCCGGGCAGGGCATCCAGAGCCGCGGCAACCTGCTGGCCGGCAGCGACATCAACAGCTCGCTGACTCGGATGGCGGACCTGGTATTGACCAGCCAGCAGGACGTGCGGGCCAGCGGCAATCTGCTGAGTCGGAAATCAATCGATATAAAGGGCAACCGCATCGACCTGAGCCAGGGCACGCTTGCGGCAGACCAATTGCGTATCCACGCGCAAGACGGCGAGATCGCGCTGCGGCAAACCACGATCGACAGCCGCCGGTTGGCGTTGGGCGCCACCGGCGCCATCGATGCGCAACAGGCGAAGGTTCGAGCGGGCAGCTGGCGGGTCGGTGGCAACAGCCTGCTCAACCAGGCCGCCGTCTGGACCCAGGTGGAAGACGGAGAAAGCCGCTTCGCCTTGACCGGGGCGTTGGACAACAGCGGCGGCGTGATCGAAGCTCGCCAATTGGAGCTGGATGCCGGCTCCCTGGACAACCGACAGGGACGCCTGGTGATGCTCGGCGGTGGCGCATCACATGGGCGCATCGCTGGCCTGCTGGATAACCGCGGCGGCGAACTGGGCGGCAATGGTGACCTGGCGCTGAGCGCCGCAAGCATGGATAACCGGTCCGGCATGATCTCCAGCGCGGAGTCGCTGGACGTTGTGTCAGGTGGTGATTTCCATAACAGCGAAGGCACGCTGCGGGTTGGCAAGGGGCTGAAATTGAATGCCCAGGGCGTGCTCGACAATGCCAGCGGAATGATTGCCGCCGCGCAGGTCGATGTGACGGCGCAGCGCGTCCGCAATAGGCAGGGGCAACTCATTGGCCAGGGCGACCTGCGCCTGACGGCGCGGCAGGCGCTGGATAACGCGCAGGGCTGGCTCGAAGCCGGGCGGACACTGTCGGTCCAGGCAGGCGGCCATTGGGATAACCGCGACGCGACCGCCCTGGGAGGCGAGCAGGTCCGGGTGACGGTGGACGGGCTCGATAACACCGCCGGAAGGCTGCAATCGGGCGGTGACCTGCGCCTTGGCACCTTCCACGATCTCGTCAACCGGCAGGGCATCCTGACGGCCGGGCAAGCGCTGACCTGGCAGGGCGGCGCGGCAAGCCTGCTCGACAACGGCGCGGGCTCGCTGCAAAGCGGCGGCGCCATGTCGTTGACGGGAGGAGCGCTGCGCAATCTCCACCAAGGCGTCGTCCTGAGCCAGCAGGCGTTGGCGTTGACGCTGGACGGAACGCTGGACAACCAGGGCGGCATGCTGACCGGCCACGGCCAGACGGCGGTTCGTGCCGGGCAGTTGCGCAATGCGCAAGGCAGCATCCAGTCGCTCGCCAGCCTGGATCTCTGGTTCGCGGGCGCGTTGGACAACCGCGATGGCCGTATTTTCAGCCGCGAAAGCCAGCGGTTGCATGCGCAGGACATCCTCAATACGCAAGGGTGGATGGGCAGCCAGGGGGAGTGGTCCGCCGTCGGTGGCGCGTTCAGCAATCGGGACGGGTCGATACAGACGCTGGGCGACGCCACGCTTGCCGCGAATGCCCTGGACAACGGCAAGGGCGTGCTGCGGTCGGCCGCAAATCTGACGCTGCGCGTTGCGCAGGACATCGATAACCAGGCCGGCGACATCAGCGTCGGGGGGCGGCTGGACGTGCAAGGCGCCGAGGCGGGCGCCCGCGCCGGCGCCCTCAATAACGCCGCGGGGCGGATATCGACCGGCGCGGGATTGGCGCTGGCCGCGCAAGGCCTGGATAACACGCGGCAGGGCCTGATTCACAGCGAGCGCCAACTGCGGCTCGACCTGGGCGAATCGCTGGACAACCGCGACGGCCACGTGCAAAGCGGCGAGGCCTTGCAACTCGATGCGCGACAGGTGCTGAACGAAGGCGGCGCAATCGACAGCCAGCGCGAGCTCGATCTACGCATTGCCGGACGATTGGGCAATGACCGTGGAGCCGTGCGCAGCAATGGTGATCAGCGGATCGTTGCTGCCCGGGTCGGCAATCGGGCTGGCGTGTTCAGCAGCCGGGGCGGGCTGGCCGTGGTCGCCGATCACCTGAACAACGCCGATGGCATGTTCATCAGCCAGGGGGCGGGCGACTACCGCGTTGCCATGCTGGATAACCGGCAAGGCAAGATGCACAGCGGCGATGCCCTGACGCTGAACAGCGAGCAACTGGACAATCAGGCCGGCCAGCTGGTTGCCACCAGGACATTCCTGCTGGATGCGGCGCGGCTGGACAACAGCGGGCGCGGCAACATCACCAGCCAGGAGCGGCTGAACATCACGGCAGACTGGTTGAACAATAGCGATGGCGGCCTGTTGCTGGGGGCAATCCATACCGGCGTGGCGGCCCGCTCGGTGGACAACACGTCGGGACGTTTGCAGAGCGTCGGCAGCCTCACGCTGTCGGGACTGGCGAGCCTGGACAATCGACAGGGCAGCATCCAGGCCAACGGGGCGCTGCGGATCCAGGCGGACGAAGCGGATTCGCCTTCCGCGCTGTTCCTGTTCAACCAGGACGGGTTGGTGGAAAGCGCTGGCACGCTGGCCATCGATGCCCATGCCCTGGACAACCGGGCGGGCACCCTGCGCAGCCAGGACGCGCTGTCCCTTTCGATCGGGCAGGACTACACCCACCAGGCCGGTGACACGATCAGCAGTAATGCCCAGGTCACGCTTGCCGTGGATGGCACGTTGACCAACCAGGCCGAATGGCTGTTGCCGGGCGATCTTGTCGTGCACTCCACGCACTTGACCAACCAGGGATCCCTGGCGGCCAGGCACTTGCAAGTGACGACGGGCGCCTTGCGCAACCAGGGGCGGCTGGAAGCCGACCGCATGGCGCTCGATGTCGATACGCTGGACAACGCCGCGAGCGTGATGGGCGATGACGTCGCCGTGCGTGGCCGCGTGATCGACAACCATGGCCGCGATGGCGTGGTCGCCGCGACGCAGCAGCTGTCGTTGCAGGCCCGGGAACGGTTGAGCAACCGGGACGGCAGCCTGCTGTATAGCGGCGGCGCGCTGAACCTGGGCAGCGGCGACCTGCTGGAGAACCGTGCAAGCTTCATTGAAGCCGATGGCGACGTGGCGATCGAAGCCAAGCGCCTGGAGAATCTGCGCGAAGGCCTGGTGATCGCCCGGGACGCGCAGACAGATCCCGCCACCAAGTGGCAACGCTACAACTACTACTGGCGTTCCTACGGCTCCAAGGTCAACGTCGACCTGAGCAGCGTGGCGCCCACCACGCAACGCCTGACCTTCCAGGATGAGGATGCCGCCAAAAGCAACCCGTACGGCACCCTGTTGGCGATTGATGCGCCGGCCAAACGCGCACAGCTGCGGGTCCGCAACCGATGGGGGAAGCTGACCGACCTATGGGTCAACTATCTGGCGTTGGTGCCTGGCGCGGATGGCAGCTATGCCATGACCTTCTACGAAACGCGCGGGCATCGGCAGGGCCTCGTGCCGACGCCGTATCAAAACACCGTCTGGCGCGAGTTCGACTGGGGGCGCCTGGAACAGTGGGATCCGGAAAGGCACGTCGATATTGCCGCCGCGCCTTTCGTGACCGATTACAGCAATTTCCGCGAGCGCACCGTCACCAGCACCGTCACGCGCGACAGCCTGGTATCCGAAGGCACGGGCGCCCGCATCCTGGCGGGCGGCGACATGGCGTTGCGCATCTCCGGCAGCCTGTTGAACGACGCCAGCGTCATCACCGCAAACGGCAACCTCGATATCCCTGATGACGGCGTGGTCGACAACCGCGGGTATTCGGTGAATGAGCGGCGCCAGGAAATCATTGTCGACCACTACGACAAGGATACGGTGCACTGGTATCCGACCTTCAATCGCGACGTCACCACGGCGCTGAGTACCGTCGATGGAATCATCAGCGGCAATGGCAACGTCACCATCCGCGGCGCCAGTATCACCAACACCACAGTCGCGCAGGCGCAGATCAGCGACGTGGCCGCCGCATTCGAGGCGGTGCAGGCCGAACGCGCCGAATGGGAGCGCAACCCGCTGGCGGTCACGGTGCCGGACGCGGACCGCATCGACGGCGATACACAATTGGCGAGCGACCGTCCGCTCCTGCCCGCCGAACAGGCGTTGACGCAGAAGCGGCATTTGCGCCGCGTGGCGACCTCGATCCCGGACAACGGCCTGTTCCGCCAGCCCGCGGCCCAGGACAGCCCATACCTGGTCGTGACCGATGCCCGCTTCACCAGCCGCAGCGGATTCATCAGCAGTGATTATCTGCTGAAGCAGGTCGGGTTTGATCCGGCGCGGGCGCACAAGCGCCTGGGGGATGGCTTCTACGAACAGCGGCTGGTGCGGGAACAGGTGCTGCAATTGACCGGGCGGCCGTCCGTGCGCGGTGAAAGCGCGATGGACCAGTACCAGGCGTTGATGGCCAATGGCGCAAAAACGGCGCAAGACCTGCAACTGGTGCCAGGCGTGGCCTTGACGCCTGCCCAGATCGCGGCGCTGCAGCAGGATATCGTGTGGATGGTGAGCGAATCGGTCGATACCGCTACCGGTCCGCAGACCGTATGGGTGCCCAAAGTCTACCTGGCCGCATCCACGCTGCGCCTCACTGGCGATGGCGCGCTGGTTGGCGGCGGCGCCCTTCAGCTGTCGGCAGGCAGCGTCGATAACGCGGGCAATCTCTTCGCCGACCGGGCGCTCGGGATCGATGCCGACCAGTTCCTGCATGGAGGCGGTGATATCAAGGCCGACCGCATCGATATACAGGCGAATCACCTGGCGATCAGCAGCAATCTGCAGGACGCGTTGCGCCAGGCCAGCATGAGCGCCACCGACATTGCCTTGAGTGGCGGTGACATCCGTTTGCGGGGCGCCAGGCTGGACGCCACGCACGACTTGAACCTGAGCGCGCGTGACAGCCTGGACATCGGCGTCGCGCAGAGCCGCCACACTGCCAGCGTCGACGTGATTTCCGGCGCCATGGGCAACCGCACCCGTTCGGGCATGGAAACCGCCGGCCAGCGAATGGCGCAAGTCAGCGGCGAATGGCAGCAGTCGCAGGGCAGCGGCCTGAAGGCGGGCAACAACGTCAGCGTGACGGCGGGGCGGGATCTGGTCCTGCAGGGCAGCCAGGTCGTGGCGGGCGGTTCGGCGCACTTGCAGGCCGAGGGCGATGTGCGGTTGTCGGCGGCCTCCACCACCAACACGACCCGGCTCAAGGCCGGCAGCAGCACGTCTTCGGTCGACAACCAGCGGGAAGAGCAGCGCTTGAGCCTGGCGAGCGTGAGCGGTGATAAAGGCGTCACAGTACTGGCGGGCGACGCCGCCGTGCTGGAAGGCGCGCAGGTCGACAGTCGGCAGGGACACATAAGCCTGGAGGCCAACGACGTCTCCGTCGGCAGCGCGCGTCGGCGAGTGACCGATCGGGACGTCGAGCATACGCGTGACGGCAAGACCAAGGGCTGGCGCGAGATGGAATCGTCGCGCAATGAAGCCACTGGCAGCACGCTCAGCGGCCAGGATGGCATAACGATCGTCGCCCGCACTGGCGATATCGCCGTGAAGGCCAGCACGCTGCACAGCGAGCAGGGGGATCTCGCCCTGCAGGCGCGGCAGGATGTGCGGATCGCCAGCAGCACCGAGAGCGAGACGCGGCAGTCGCGTGAACACGCCGAGAAAAAAGGCTTCCTGCGCAAAAGCAGCAGCGATACGGTCAAGGACGACCGCATGACGCGCGAGGCCGGCAGCGTGCTGAGCGGAGATCGGGTCAGCATCGTGGCGGGCAACGACCTGACGGTGACCGGTTCGGCCATTGTCGGCGACCGCGACGTCAATCTGCGCGCGGGGCGCGACGTCGATATTTCAGCGGCCACCGAAACCGAATCCCACTACCTGCTGGAAAAGAAGAAAAAGAGCGGACTGCTGGACAGCGGCGGCATCGGCTTCACCCTCGGCAACCAGTCCTCGCGCCACGAAGCGGACGAGCACGGCGTCATCCAGAGCCAGAGCGCCAGCACCATAGGCAGTACCCAGGGCAACGTGACCATCACTGCGGAAAACCGCGTGCATGTCCGCGGCGCCGACCTGGTGGCGGGGACGGACCTGGACATCACTGGCGACAGCGTGCGTATCGACCCGGGCTATGACGAGCGCACCCGCCACGAGACCTTTGAATCGAAACAACGCGGCCTGACCATCGCGCTGTCGGGAACGGTGGGCAGCGCGCTCAACACCGCGGTCAGCGCGGCCCGGCAGGCCGGGCAAGAGAGCGACGGACGGTTGCGGGCGCTGCAGGGCGCCAAGGCGGCGCTGTCCGGCGTCCAGGCCGCGCAGGCGCTGGAGCGGGACGATCTGCAGACGCAAGCCGCCGATGCAAAAAACACCGCGGCAGGCTTGAGCGCCGGCGACAAGGATGCGGCGCAGGGGGCGACCAACACGATCGGCGTCAACATTTCCTATGGCAGCCAGTCGTCCAAAACCGAAACGCGCAGCGAGAGCCGGCGCGCGCAGGGCAGCACGCTGAATGCGGGGCGGGATATCTCGATCACCGCCACCGGCGCGGGCAGGGGGGCCGACAGCGGCGATGTCGTGTTGGCCGGCACCCAGGTCAAGGCCGGCGGTGACGTGCTGCTTTCGGCCGACCGCGATATTGAATTGCTGTCGGCGCGGAACGTCGAGCGCATCGACGGCACAAGCAGCAGCCACGGCGGCAATGTCGGCATTGGCATCGGCGCGGGGGCCGGGGGCTACGGCATCAATGTGTCGGCCGGCGTCAATGCGGACAAAGGCCGCGAAAAAGGACGTGGGCTGACCCATACCGAGACCTCGCTGGACGCGGGCGGCACGGTGATGTTGGCCAGCGGTCGGGACACGCTGCTCAAGGGCGCGCAGGTCGGCGGTGAATACATCGAGGTCAACGCCGACCGCAATCTGACGTTGCAGAGCGAGCAAGACAGTGACCATTATTCCGCGCGCCAGCGCGACATCAGCGCGGGAGGCAGCTTCAGCTTCGGCTCGATGAGCGGCACGGCGAACATCAGCGCCAGCCAGGACAAACTGCGCAGCGACTTCGATTCGGTCAAGGAGCAGACGGGCCTGTTCGCGGGCCGGGGCGGCTACGACATCAACGTGGGCCATCACACCCAGCTGGATGGCGCGGTGATCGCAAGCACGGCCGGCCCGGACCAGAACCTGTTGGATACCGGCACGCTGGGTTGGCGCGACATCGACAACCGGGCGGACTTCCAGGCGCGGCACAGCGGCGGTTCGATGGGAACCGGCGGGCCGGTGGGCAAGGACCTGTTGACCAATGCGGCCGGCGGCATGTTGTCCGGCGCCAATCACGGGGGGCATGCGTCGGGCACCACCCGGGCGGCGGTGAGCGAAGGCGGTTTACGCGTGCGCGACCAGGACAACCAGCGCCAGGACGTGGCGGAACTGAACCATGACGCGGCGCACGCGAACGACGGCAGCATCAGCCCGATCTTCAACAAGGAGAAAGAGCAGAACCGCCTCAGGCAGGTGCAGCTGATCGGCGAGATCGGCAGCCAGTCGATGGACGTCATCCGCACGCAGGGCGATATCGCGGGCCTGAAGGCGCAGACGGACCCGAAGGCGCTGGCCGAGGCGAGGGCACAGCTGGGCAAGGAGGGCCGGCTCTACACCGATGCGGACGTGATGGACAGGGCGTACGCCAATGCCATGAAGCACTACGGCACCGGCAGCGACCTGCAGAAAGCGGCGCAGGCGGTGACCGGCGCGCTGACGGCGCTGGCGGGCGACAACCTGGCCGGCGCACTGGGCAGCGCCGCCGCGCCCTACCTGGCGACCGAAATCAAGCGGCGGATCGGCGAGGACAATCCCGCGGCCAACGCCATGGCGCACGCGGTGCTGGGCGCGGTGACGGCGCAGTTGAACGGCCAATCGCCGCTGGCTGGCGGCCTGGGCGCAGGCGGCGGCGAAGTGGCGGCGCGGGTGATCGCGCGGCAGCTGTTTCCAGGTAAAGACCCCGACGCGCTGAGCGAAACCGAGAAGCAGCAGGTAAGCGCGCTGAGCCAGTTGGCGGCGGGAATTGCGGGGGGCCTCGCCACGGGGGATGCGGCCGGCGGGGTGACTGGCGCCCAGGCGGGCAGGAATGCGGTCGAGAATAACTTTCTAGATGTCGTTCAGTTGGAAGACTTCGCGCATCGTGCGAAGGTCGGCACAGGGGAAGAACGCCAGAAAGTCATTCGGGACATGGTGGATACCAATGTCCGCCAGCAGGATGAAATAAAGGAAGTCTGCGCCAAGTCACCTCAGCAATGCCAGCAACGATATGGCTATCTGCTTGACGAGTGGGAGTTGTTCGACGACACGATAAAAAGGCTGGCGAAGGACAAGTCGCTACCTGATGATTTTCGCGACTATATGCCGGCGGTGTACATGTCGGACGTGGACGCGGGAGGGATTGTTGCCGAGCACGGTTGGACCAAGCGTTTTGAAGCCATGGGGTTTGATGCCGATACGGCACGGGTGATGGCTGCGACGTTGCCAGCGGTGGTTAGTAGTGTGGGTGGGGGGAAAGGAGGTAAGTTAGGAGGGAAGGGGGCAGCATCCAAGCAAACTACCCATTTCAATAAGGAGCCCGATCGATATAAACCAAATAAGGATGCTGTTGAAAATATGACGGCAATTTTCGAGCGGCCTGGTTTTGGTGGCGAAATAAAAAATAATTCACAAAGAACAAGTCAGCACTATCACGGGATGACTGTTTATAAAGCAAATGATGATATTGGTGGTTATATAAAAAAAGGTGATAATTTCTATTTAGATAAGAGGCATAAGGATCATATTGAGGTATTTGATAGGCACGGGAATTTTAAGGTGGTTCTGAATTTGGACGGTTCTATTAACGATTCAAAAACTATGGCAGCGAAAGGGAGAAGGTTGAAATGAATGGCATCGACAAAATAAAATATTTGCTGCCGCGTTTGTATGGGTCGCTTTGTTCTGATCAAAAGTGGTCGGATATGGACTGGTGCGTGAATTACAAGCAGGATTTAGATGAAGAATTAAGAAGGGAGACCGCTAGTCTTCAAGTATGGATAAACATCTCGAATGAGGCTTTGCAGGAAAAAGATCTGGTTGCAGCTATGGTCGCCATAGTTCGGGTTAGAGTTTATTCGCTAAGCCTTTATGGATTTTTTTATAACATTGTTGAAGATGTGGATAGAGTGAGTTCATTGATTCCACGATTGAGTGGTGCCGTGGTGGCTTGCGAGGTTTCAAGTGTTTCTAACTCCTCAGATGTTCTTTTTGCAAAGGGATTAAATTTTAATCTAATGAAAAAAATAATCTCCTCCTTGATTTTTTTGTCGGACAGTGAGCGTCGGTTTTCAATGGGTGGGTGGGGGGTGGATCGTGTGTCGAATTTAGATGAAATATTTTATGGTGATATAAAGAGTTTGCTCATAAACCTAGATCTTGTTGAGAAATCGATGCGAACGAACGATTGGGGGGCAGTGAGGTACGCACTCGAAAGGGTGCAATCTTCCGCTCAGTTCCTTTCAGATTTCTTTAAGAGAATCTTTGATGATATAGAAAAGGCAGGGTGGCCTGATGATAAGCCGCTAGCTGATATTCCAGAAGATTATGAAATTCCGGCACGCTACAACCATGCTGGAAGCTAATAAAAAGTCCTACTGTAGGTGGTAGACGCGCTTTGAAGCCATGGGGTTCGATGACGGTACGGCATGGGTGATGGCTGCGACTTGAAAGATTCCATGAAAGGTGGGGCAGGTGAAAGTCAAAATATCGGATGGTGAAATTATTAACGTGTTTGCCATTTATTGGGTAAGTAATAAAACTCTGTGTTTGGGGTTTCCGAGAAATTATGGTGGATTGTGTGTATATGATCTTTCCGAAGTTGGTGTGGTGGATGCCGCGTTGAATTTCGAATTGATTTATTGTAAAGACGGTAGTGGGATTCCAGGTGTTCTTCACTGGGCTCTAGTAAAGGAACGATTGTTGGATGATCTGCTTGAGCGGGATGAAAATGCCTATGGAAAATTCTTGGGAATTTTGAAATATGAGGGGCAATTGGAGGATGACTTTTATTAAATAAACATGTTCATGTAGGAATTGCGATTTCTCCGGCTTGGCTTGGAGCAATAGGAAATGAAAGTTGCTGGCTGCTTGAGAGGGCGTTTTTACGGTGTCGTAGGATGGATGCTATTCATATACGCCTACGCCTAAAAAGCGATGGGACCCGGCAGCACTGGGAGCGTCTCTTGGCCGGCCCGTTGCGATAAAGTAATGGCCTTCCTCCCCACGGCAACCTCCCTCCAGCCCATGGCCACCTACGCATTCCGTCTTCTCAACGTCTTCGCCTCCAGCACCTTCACCGGCAATCCCCTCTGTGTATTCGAAGACGCGCGTGGTATGGACGATGCCACCATGCGCGAGCTGGCGGCGCAGTTCAATCTTTCCGAAACCACTTTCATCCTGCCGTCCGACGTGGCCGATGCGCGGGTGCGCATCTTCACCCCCGGCTTCGAGATGGGTTTCGCGGGCCATCCGACCATCGGCACGTCGCAGGTGGTGCGCGACCTGCTCAAGCGTGGCGATGCATTGACATTGGAATTCAAGGCCGGCGTCGTGCCGGTCACCGCGCAGGGTGACGCCTGGACTTTCACCGCGCCTTGCCCGAATGGCGTGCGCACGGCGGCGCCGACGCTGCCGGCCGCTGATATTGCCGGACTGATGGGGCTGGACCTGGACGACCTGGCGGATGATCCGATCTGGGTGGACACGGGCGCGGACCAGCTACTGGTGCCGCTCAAGAACGTCGACGCGTTGCGGCGCGCGCATCCGGATGCTTCGCAGCTGGAGCGCTGGCAGGCCAACAGCCTGGGGCGCAAGGTCTGCTATCTGTTCGCCTTCGACCCGAATCGCCGGCAGGACGGGCGCGACGTCGTGGTGACGCGTTATTTCTATGCCAAGCCCGGCGGCGGGGTGCAGGAAGATGCCGGCACCGGCTCGGCCTGCGCCAACCTGGGGGGCTGGCTGCGGCATCGGCAGCACGCGCTGCCCGCCAGTTTCCTGGTGGAGCAGGGCGACCAGATGGGCCGTCCTTGCCGGTTGCTGCTGGACGTGCAGGTCGATGGCCGCATCCAGGTGGGCGGCCGCGCGTTGGAGATCGGGCGCGGCACGGTGGACGTCTGAGTGTTCGCGCGGGTCCGGCATGAACGGGCTGTGCCTGTCAGGCGGGCCGCGGTAGCGCTGGCGGCAAAGCGGTCTGGCGCGCCCTTCGGGCTGCCGCGATCCCGCGCCCAATGAAAAACCGGCGCCTGTGCTCACACACAGGCGCCGGTTTTTCATTGGATGGCCATCAAGGCCCGGCGGGTTACTTCTTGTTCTTGGCCGGGTCGACCTTGATGTTGTTCATAACCTGCTTCACGCCCTCGACACCGCGGGCGACGGTGGCGGCGTGGTCGGCTTCGGCGGCGGTGCCGACGGTGCCGGTCAGTTTGGCCACGCCATCGGTGGTTTCAACGGCGATGTCCAGCGCGCTCAGTTGCTTGTCGGCCACAAAGGCGGCCTTGACCTTGGTGGTCACGGTCGCGTCGGAGGCGTATTCGCCCACGGATTGCTTGGGCTTGCCGTCATTGGCGGCAAAGGCCATGGAAGTGAAGACAGCGCCCGTACCCAGTGCGGCGGCGGCGATCAGCTTGCGAATTTCCATAGTGGTGCTCCTTGTGTGTGGTTCAGCGCGTTCGGGACGCAACGGCTAAGCGAAAATTCTCGGGGTGCGATGTTCTTCTATTTCTTGCGGAATGCGCCGCCCAGGATGGACAGCAGCGCCAGAACCAGGAAGACGAAGAACAGGATCTTGGCGATGCCCGCGGCGCCGGCGGCAATGCCGCCGAAGCCCAGGACAGCCGCGATGATCGCAATAACGAAAAAAACTACGGCGTAGTGCAACATGTCAGCTTCTCCTGGTGGCGTGGGGATCAGGGGTTGCGATCAAAGAAATCGCGCACTTCCTTTTCCGCCTGTTCCTTGGTCTTGCCGTAGCGCTCCTGGATCAGGCCAGCGAGGCGCTCGGCGTTGCCTTCCGTACGGGTCAACTCGTCGTCGGTGAGTTCACCCCAGGCCGCTTTGGCCTTACCGGTAAGTTGCTTCCACTTGCCAGCGATGATGTCGTTATTCATGGTGACCTCTCTTCGTTGTGGCGGATGCGGCGGCTTATGGCCGATAAGCTTGTGCATTCGCGGTTGAGTTGGACACTGATCAGCTTGAGTTCAAGGTACAGGCCGTCCGCGAGCCCTGTCAAAGGACGCTGTGGGCAAATGTAACGGCGGGGGACGGGGCAAAGCGCGCGTCTTTCGACGGCAGGTAGCGCAGGCGCACCAGGAGGGGAAGTTACATCTGAGCAACGTCTTGAGCCGTTTTGAGCAGGGCAGGTAACGGAGCCCTACCCGACGCAGGCCTGCCCGACCCGCGCCTCGGGCGGGACGGCAATTGAGGCCGGCAGGCGGGCCATCCGAGGCTGGCCGGGTGGCCGGGGCACCGGTATATTTGGGGCAGGTTCCACGCACGGGTTTGCTGCCCGCGTGGCCGGGCCCCCTTCACACAGAGAGGACATGCATGACGCAACGATTCCTTGGCACGATCCTGCTGGCGCTGGCCGCGATGGCGGCGCTCGGTTGCACCCACGTGACGGACCGGTACCAGGCGGCGGCGCCCGACCTATCGGCCCGCGGCTGAAGGGCCGGGCAATGAAAACGGGGCGCACAAGGCGCCCCGTTTTCATTCGGTCCCGCGACCGGGATCAGGCTTCGCGGATGCGTTGGGCGATGTGCGCCAGCGCTTCTTCCACCTGGTCCACCAGGATCAGGCACAGGTCGCCGGCGTTCAGGCGCGCCAACGCCGTGTCGATGGCCAGGAACTCGCCGTGGATCTCCTCGATGTGGCGAGTACGGCTGGCGTTGACCAGGCCTTGCTGCAACAGGGCCAGCACCTCGCCGTCGGCGCGGCCGCGCTGGCATTGATCCTGGTACAGCAGCACGTCGTCGAAGGCTTCGCCCAGGATCTCGGTCTGCATGCGGATGTCTTCGTCGCGGCGGTCGCCGGCGCCGCTGATGACCACCGAGCGGCGCTTGGCCGGCATGGCGTCGACGGCGCGCACCAGCGCCAGGATGGCATCCGGGTTGTGGCCGTAGTCCGCGATCACGGTGGCGCCGCGATAGTCGAACACGTTGAAGCGGCCGGGCGCGGTCTGGGCGTCGTTGACGAAAGTCGCCAGGCCGCGGCGCACGATGCTCCAGTCCAGGCCCAGCGCCCAGGCCGCGGCGATCGAGGCCATGGCGTTTTCGACCTGGAACACGATGGTGCCGTTGCGCGTGAGCGGAATCTCGGCCAGCGGGAAGCGGGTTTCCTCGCCGCCCTGGGCCGCGACGATGGCGTCGCCGTCGCGGTAGACCACGCGCAGGCCCTGGGCGCGGTGCGTGGCCATCACCGGGTGGTTGCGGTCCTCGGCGAAGTAGGTGATCGAGCCGGGGCAACTGGAGGCCATTTCCGCGACGATGGGATCGGCGGCGTTGAGCACGGCGGTGCCGCTCGGATGTACGTGCTGCACGATCACGCGCTTGACCACGGCCAGGTCTTCGACGGTGCTGATGTAGCCCAGCCCGAGGTGATCGCCCATGCCGATGTTGGTGACGATGGCGACGTTGCAGCGGTCGAAGGCCAGGCCTTCGCGCAGGATGCCGCCGCGCGCGGTCTCGAATACGGCGGCGTCGACGTCCGGGTGCATCAGCACGCTGCGGGCGCTGCGCGGACCGCTGCAGTCGCCGGTGTCGATGCGCAGGTTGTCGACGTAGACGCCGTCGGAGTTGGTCATGCCGACGCGGTTGCCGGCCGTGCCCAGGATGTGGGCGGTCAGGCGCACCGTGGTGGTCTTGCCGTTGGTGCCGGCCACCGCCACCACCGGGATGCGGCCGTCGTCGCCATCGGCGTACATGTTGGCGATGATGGCTTCGCCCACGGCGCGGCCCTTGCCGAAGGAGGGGTTCAGGTGCATGCGCAGGCCGGGCGCGGCGTTCACTTCCACCACGCCGCCGTTCTGGTCTTCGAGCGGGTAGTGCACGCTTTCGGCCACCACGTCGACGCCGCAGATGTCCAGGCCGATCATGCGGGCCGCGGAGACCGCGCGCGCCGCCATCTCGGGGTGCACTTCGTCGGTCACGTCGGTGGCCGAGCCGCCGGTGCTGAGGTTGGCGTTGTTGCGCAGGAAGATCAGTGTGCCCGGGGCGGGCACCGAATCGGCGTCGAAGCCCTGCTTTTTCAGCGTGGCCAGCGCGATGTCGTCGAAGCGGATCTTGGTGAGCGACGTGGCGTGGCCGTCGCCGCGCAGCGGGTCGGCGTTGACCTGGTCGACCAGTTGGCGGATGGTGTGCACGCCGTCGCCGGTCACCTGCGGCGGATCGCGGCGCGAGGCCGCGACCAGCGCGCCGCCCACCACCAGCAGGCGGAAGTCGTGGCCGGGGATGTAGCGCTCGACGATGACTTCGGAGCTGATCTCCTCGGCCACTTCGAAAGCCTGGATCACGCGCTCGCGCGTCTCGATGTTGACCGCCACGCCGCGGCCCTGGCTGCCGTCGCGCGGCTTGACCACCACCGGGCCGCCCAGCTCCTGGGCCGCGGCCCAGGCGTCTTCGGCCGTGGTGACCGAGCGGCCCAGCGGCACGGGCACGCCGGCCGCGTCCAGCAGCATCTTGGTCAGGTCCTTGTCCTGCGCGATCGATTCGGAGATGGCGCTGGTCAGGTCGGTTTCGGCGGCCTGGATGCGGCGCTGCTTGCTGCCCCAGCCGAACTGCACCATGCTGCCTTGCGTCAGGCGGCGGTAGGGAATGTTGCGGGCGGTGGCGGCGTTGACGATGGAGCCGGTGCTGGGGCCCAGGCGCACGTCCTCGTCCAGCTCGCGCAGGCGCTTGAGGGCGTCGGCCAGGTCGAACGGCGCATCGTCCAGCGCCGCCTGCACCAGCTGCTGCGCCAGGTCCATGGCCAGGCGGCCGACTTCTTCCTCGCTGTATTCCACCACCACCTGGAACACGCCGGGCTCGATGGTGGATGAGGTGCGGCCGAAGGTGACGGGGCAGCCGGCGTAGGCCTGCAGCGTCAGGGCGACGATCTGCAGCACGTGCGCGATCGAGACGGCGCCCTGGTGGCCCTCGGGACGCAGCAGGCCGGTCTGCGGTAGCCGCGCGCGCAGGCGCGCTTCGAAATCGGGCAGGTTGTCGATGGAGCATTCGGCGTCGGCGCACGACACGATGGCTTCGATCGCCGTGTTCTTGCTCCACAGGTTGGGGCCGCGCAGCGCTCGGATACGGGAAACTTCCATGGCAGGTATTCCTGTCTAGCTTGCGCGCGCCGGCGGCGATGGCCGTGGCGCGCGCGATGATGTCAGTGTTGCTGGATCCAGCGGCGGACGAGATCGATGGTGGGGCCGGAGAAGGCTTCGTCGGATTGCAGCAGCACGAAGTCGCCCGCGGCGATGCCGGACAGCTGGCTCTCGATGGCCTTGCCGTGGTCCGGCTCGTCGATGATCTGCTTTACGCGGCTGCCTTGTTCCAGTCCCTGGCGCAGCAGCGCGCGCGCCTGGCCGGCGGGACGCTTGCTGGTGACGGTGGCGTCGTCGTACAGCACCACGCGGTCGAAGGCGTCGCCCAGCAGCCTGCCCTGCTCGATCAGGTCCGCGTCGCGGCGGTCGGCGCCGGCCGAATAGACGGCGGCGCGCGTGGTCGACGGGAATTGGTCGATGGCGGCGATGAGCGGGCGCAGCGCGGAGGCGTTGTGGACGTCGTCCACCACCACGGTGCTGCCGTTGCGCTCGAACAGCGTGAACTGCCAGGGCGCGTCGGCCTGGTCGATGTCGAAGGTCTCGATGCCGGCGCGGATCAGTTCGACCGGAATGTCGAGCGCCCACGCGGCGCCGACGGCGGCCAGCACGTTCTCGACCTGGAAGGCGACGCGGCCGCCATGGGTGAGCGGAATCGCGGCGACGTCGGCCAGGCGCTCTTCGTGGGCGCCCTGGGCGAGCACGATGCCGCCGTCGCGCACGAACACGGCGCGGCCGTCCTGTTGCAGGTGGGCGGTGATGGCGGGCAGGGCGGGATCGATGCCGAAGAAGATCACGGCGCCGTCGGACAGCTCGGCCATTTCCACCACGCGCGGATCGCGCGCGTTGAGCACGGCGGCGCCCGTCGGCAGCACCACGTCGACCTGGGTGCGGAACACGTTGAACATGCGTTCCGTTTCATTGATGTCGAAGTCGCCGAGATGGTCGGCGTCGTCGATGTTGGTGACCACGCCGACCTGGCAGCGGTCGTAGGCCAGGCCCTGGCCGAGGATCACGCCGCTGTCGTTCTCGATGACGGCGGCATCGACGTTGCGGTTCATCAGCACGCGCGTGCCGGAGGCGAAGTCGGCGCGGTCGCCTTTCTGCACCAGGCGGCGGTCCAGGTACAGGCCTTCGCTGCAGGCCAGGCCGGTGCGCTTGCCCGACAGGTGCAGGAGGCGCGCGACCAGGCGCGCGACCACGGTCTTGCCGTTGGTGCCGGTGACGCCGACGATGGGGATGCGGCCGGCGTCGCCTTCGGGAAACAGGTGATCGACGATGGCGCGGCCGACCGGGCGCGGGGCGCCGTCGGCCGGCTTCAGGTGCATCAGCAAGCCGGGGCCGGCGTTGACTTCGACGATGGCGCCGCGCTGTTCGTCCAGCGGACGTGAGATGTCCTCGGCCACCAGGTCGACGCCGGCGATGTCCAGGCCGACCACGCGGGCCGCCAGGGTCACGGTGGCGGCGACGCTGGGGTGCACGCGGTCGGTGACGTCGAAGGCGACGTTGCCGCTGCGCTGCACCAGCACGCGCTGGCCATCGGCCGGCACGCTGTCTTCGGACAGGCCCTGGCGGGCGATCTCGAGGCGCGCGGCCGAATCCAGCCGCACCGGGTTGAGCGGGTGGTTTTCGGTGCGGCCGCGGCGCGGGTCGGTGTTGATCTGGCTGTCGATCAGTTCGGTGATGGTGGATTTGCCGTCGCCCGTGACCCAGGCCGGCTCGCCCGCGGCGGCGGCCACCATGCGGTTGCCGACCACCAGCAGGCGGTGTTCGTTGCCCAGCACGAAGCGTTCGACGATGACGCCGCTGCCTTCGTCGACCGCGACGCGGTAGGCGGAAACCACTTCTTCGCGGGTGGTCAGGTTGGTGAAGACGCCGCGGCCGTGGTTGCCGTCGTACGGCTTGACCACCACCGGCAGGCCGATGTCCTCGGCGGCTGACCAGGCGTCGTCCTCGCTGTCGACCAGCCGGCCTTCCGGCACCGGCACGCCGCAGGTCGAGAGCAGTTCCTTGGTCAGGTCCTTGTCGCGCGAAATGCCTTCGGCGATGGCGCTGGTGCGGTCGGTCTCGGCCGTCCAGATGCGGCGCTGGCGCGAGCCGTAGCCGAACTGCACCAGGTTGCCCTCGAACAGGCGGATGTAGGGGATGTCGCGGTCGTCGGCGGCATCGACGATGCAGGCGGTGCTGGGACCCAGGCAGTGCTTGTCGACCAGCCGGCGCAGGCGCGCCACGGCGGCGTCCACATCGAACGGGCGGTCTTCGATGGCGGCCATGACCAGGTCGCGGCCTTCGTTCAGGGCGGTGCGGGTGACCTGTTCCTGCCAGGCGCGCACGACGACCTTGTAGACGCCGCGGGTGGAGGTTTCACGGGCCTTGCCGAAACCGCCGCGCAGGCCGGCGAGGTTCTGCAATTCCAGGGTGACATGCTCGAGAATGTGGCCGGGCCAGGTGCCTTCCTTGACGCGCGACAGGAAGCCGCCGCGCACGCCCGGGCTGCAGCGGTGCTCGATCAGGGTAGGCAGCCAGGCGGTCAGCCGCTCGTAGAAGCCGGGGATCGTGTTGGAGGGGTAGTCCTCCAGCTCGCCGATGTCCACCCACGCCTCAAGTACCGGACGGTACGTCCAAATGTTCGGGCCGCGCAAAGCCACGACATCGAGAAATTCAATGTCTTTCTTTTTCATGTTTTAATTTACTTGAGAAGCAGGTTGGCACGCGCGGACGCCCCTATGCAAGACCGCGAATTTATTGGGGTTGCGCCTTAAGAATAATGCCAACGAGTGGGGGATCCCAGATATTCCTAATTAGAAAAATCGGCTGATACTATACGACGCCTTCAAAGGCGTGAACTCGTTGTGTTGTAAGGAAGGGACACGTTTCCAACCCGGGGTTGGGATGCCGTCGCCGCCTTGTAGGGCAGAGTCCTGGCCCGGTATGCGTTCCAATGAAAAAAACACACCTGCTTTCCGGCCTAGCCGAAGCCTTTCCTGCCCGCTGGCGGGATGAATTCCGCGCAGAACTGGCGGAGGGCGAAACCCTGCTGGCCTGGCTCGAAATAGACCTGGACCAGCGCCTGAAGTTCCGTCCGGGCCTGGTCGCGGTGACCGACCGCCGCCTGATCGCCCGCAATCCCGCCGATACCGGCTGGGAAGCCTGGCCCTATGGCCCTCAACTGTCCCTGAATCTTTCCGACCACGCCGGCGCCGCCGTGCTGGAATTGCACGACGACAGCGCCCGCCTGGGCGTCTGGCGCTTCACCCTGGCCTGCAACCCGGCCGCGCTGCGGCTGCTGGGCCAGTTCGAGGCGCAGCAGGCCATCCGCCTGTCCGGCCACCAGGAGGCGGCGCCGGGCGAACGCCAGTGCACCATCTGCAATAACGTCATTCCCGCCGGCCAGGACGAATGCCCCACCTGCAACCAGGAACAGGCATCCCCATCCACCACCTGGGCGCTGCTGCGCCTGTGGCGTTTCGCGCGGCCATACCGCCTGCCGTTGCTGGCCGGTTTCCTGCTGACCCTGCTGGGCACCGCGGCGACCCTGGTGCCGCCGTACCTGACCATGCCGCTGATGGACGACGTGCTGATCCCGTTCCAGAACGGCGCGCCGATCGACTATGGCAAGGTGCGCCTGTACCTGGGCGGACTGCTTGGATCCGCCATCCTGGCGTGGGGCCTGGGCTGGGCCCGCACCTACATCCTGGCCTGGGTCAGCGAGCGCATCGGCGCCGACCTGCGCACCACCACTTATGAGCACCTGCAGCAGCTGTCGCTGGAGTATTTCGGCGGCAAGCGCACCGGCGACCTGATTTCCCGCATCGGCAGCGAGACCGACCGCATCTGCGTGTTCCTGTCGCTGCACCTGCTGGACTTCGCCAACGACATCCTGATGATCACCATGACCGCGGCGATCCTGGTGTCGATCAATCCGTGGCTGGCGCTGGTCACGCTGGTGCCGCTGCCGTTCATCATCTGGATGATCCACGCGGTGCGCGACCGCCTGCGCCATGGCTTCGAGAAAGTCGATCGCATCTGGTCGGAGATCACCAACGTGCTGGCCGACACCATTCCCGGCATCCGCGTGGTCAAGGCCTTTGCCCAGGAAAAGCGCGAAGTGGCGCGTTTCCGCGAGGCCAACAACCGCAACCTGGAGGTGAACGACCGCGTCAACACCACCTGGTCGCTGTTCTCGCCCACGGTCACCTTGCTGACCGAGGTCGGCCTGCTGGTGGTGTGGATCTTCGGCATCTGGCAGGTGTCGCAGAAGCAGATCACGGTGGGCGTGCTGGCGGCCTTCCTGGCGTACATCGGGCGCTTCTACACGCGGCTGGACTCGATGAGCCGCATCGTGTCGGTGACGCAGAAGGCGGCCGCCGGCGCCAAGCGCATCTTCGACATCCTGGATCACGTGTCGAGCGTGCCGGAGCCGCAGAACCCGGCCAAGCTGCCGCAGATCAACGGCCGCATCGAATTGCGCGACGTCGGTTTCCGCTACGGCAACCGCCAGGTCATCCGCGGCCTGGACCTGAGCATCGCGCCCGGCGAGATGATCGGCCTGGTGGGCCACAGCGGCTCGGGCAAGAGCACCCTGATCAACCTGATCTGCCGCTTCTATGATGTGTCGGAAGGCGCGATCCTGGTGGACGGCGCCGACATCCGTTCGGTGCGGGTGGCCGACTATCGCCGCAACATCGGGCTGGTGCTGCAGGAACCCTTCCTGTTCTTTGGCACCATCGCCGAGAACATCGCCTACGGCAAGCCGGACGCCACCCGCGACGAGATCGTGGCGGCGGCCCGCGCCGCCCATGCCCATGAATTCATCCTGCGGCTGCCGCATGGCTACGATTCGCTGGTCGGCGAACGCGGCCAGGCGCTGTCCGGCGGCGAGCGCCAGCGCATCTCGATCGCGCGCGCGCTGCTGATCGATCCGCGCATCCTGATCCTGGACGAAGCCACGTCGTCGGTGGACACCACCACCGAGAAGGAAATCCAGAAGGCGCTCGACAATCTGGTGCGCGGGCGCACCACCATCGCCATCGCCCACCGCCTGAGCACCTTGCGCAAGGCCGACCGGCTGGTGGTGCTGGACCGCGGCCAGATCGTGGAGCAGGGCCCGCACGAGGAACTGATGGCGCGTGAAGGCGCCTACTACCGGCTGTACCAGGCGCAGGCGCGCCAGAACGAGGCCGACGCGCAGGCCTCCGGCAGCGAAGACATGGCCGCCGTGGCCTGAGCGAGATAACCGTCATGACGCTTCCCGTTTTCCAGCTGCGACGCAACGCGTTCGGGCGTTTGGTGTTCCAGGGCGCCGACGGCGTCGCGCACGAAGGCGTGATTCCGGTGCGGGCCTTTCCGATCAGCGAGGCCGATCGCGGATTGTCGCTGGTGACAGGCGAAGGCCGCGAACTGCTGTGGATCGAGCGGCTGGCCGACGTGCCCGCCGCCGAACGCGCCCTGATCGAAGAGGAACTGGCTGGGCGGGAATTCATGCCCGAGATCCGCAAGCTGGCCAGCGTGTCCACCTTCGCCACGCCCAGCCTCTGGAAGGTGGAGACCGACAAGGGCCCCACCAGTTTCACGCTGCGCGGCGAGGAGGACATCCGGCGCCTGAACCCGCAGACGCTGCTGATTGCCGACAGCCACGGCATCTTCTACCTGGTGCGCGACATCCTGTCGCTCGACAAGCACAGCCGCAAACTGCTGGACCGCTTCCTCTGAGCGGTCAATCCGCCGCCGCGCGCTTGAACGGCGTGTGGGCCTCGAGTTCGCCCAGGTAGTCGTCGACCGCGGCGGTTTCCTCATCGAGAAAGTGCTGGATCGCGGCCGCGAAGCGCGGATCGGCGACCCAGTGCGCCGACCAGGTGGGCGTGGGCAGCAAACCGCGCGCCATCTTGTGCTCGCCTTGCGCGCCGCCCTCGAAACGCGCCATGCCGTGGGCGATGCAATAGGCGATGGCCTGCATATAGCAGGTTTCGAAGTGCAGCCCCGGCACGTATTCCGTCGCGCCCCAATACCTTCCGTACAGCGTGTCGCCGCCCGCCAGGTTCAGGGCCGCCGCCACCGGCTGGCCGTCGCGCTCGGCCAGGATGAGCACGAAGGCGTCGGGCTGGTCACGGTAGGCGCGCAGGAAGAATTCGCGGCTCAGGTACGGCGGATTGCCGTGGTTGAAGTAGGTGTGGCAATAGCACTGGTGGAAGAAATCCAGTTCGGCGGCGTCGATCTGCGCGCCGCGTAGCCAGCGGAACGCCAGCCCGGCCTGCGCCACCTTCTTGCGGTCCTGGCGGATCTTCTTGCGCTTGTCGTGGCTCATGGTGGCCAGGAAGGCGTCGAAGTCGGCGTAGCCCGGATTGGTCCAGTGGAACTGCACGCTTTCGCGCACCATGAAGCCGGCCTCGCGCAGGGCGCGCAGGTCGTCCGCGGCCGGAAACAGCAGGTGCAGCGACGGCACCTGGATTTCCTCGGCGAAGGCGACCAGCCCGCGCACCAGCGTGTCGCGGTCCTCGTCGCTGGCGGCCAGCAGGCGCGGGCCCGAGACCGGGGTGAACGGCACCGCCGCCAGCAGCTTGGGGTAGTAGCGCAGGCCGTGGCGCTCGAAGGCGTCGGCCCAGGCGTAGTCGAACACGTACTCGCCGCGCGAATGCGATTTCAGGTAGAGCGGCACGGCGCCCGCCAGCGCATCGCCGCGCCACAGCATCAGGTAGTGCGGCGACCAGCCGGTGCGCGGCGCGGCGCAGCCGCTGTCGTGCAGCGCATGCAGGAAGGCATGCCGCAGGAACGGCTGGTCGCCTGCCAGGGCGTCCCACTGGCGGGCGTCGACGCGGGACAGGTCGGTCTCGATGGTCAGGCGTAGCGGCGAATCCATGCACGAATGATAAAGTCTTCACTGGCGCGCGGTGCGCGGCACCTGATGAGCGCGCAGGGTTATTGCGTATGGTCATGGTCTTGCGTGCGGCCCCGAGCCGTTTCGCGGCGGAAATTTTCATGGATAGCAATTCAATCGCCGCCCCGGGCGGCAATGAACCTCGCACAGGCGGCATGGCTTGCCTGCGGGCGGCGGCGCTGGAGGCGCTGGCCGCCGTCGGCTGGGCCGACAAGCTGGCGCGGGTGCGCGCCATCGGCGACCAGGCGCCGCTGGATTGCGCGCGCCACTACGTTGCCCATGGCGCGCTGCCGGGGCGGCCCGCCGTGCCCGTGCTGGTGTCGCCGTCCGAGGTGCCGCAGCGTTCCATGGCCACGCTCGAGGGCCGCGCGGCGCTGCTGCACGCCCTGGCGCATATCGAATTCAACGCGGTCAACTTGGCGCTGGACATCCTCTGGCGTTTCGCCGGCATGCCGGACGCCTTCTACCGCGACTGGCTGCGCGTGGCGCGCGAAGAGGCCACCCACTTCGAGCTGCTGAACCAGCGCCTGGCCGACCTGGGCTACGCCTACGGCGATTTTCCCGGCCATGACGGGCTGTGGGAAATGGCCGAACGTACCCGCGACGACCTGCTGGCCCGGTTGGCGCTGGTCCCGCGCACGCTGGAGGCGCGCGGGCTGGACGCCTCGCCACTGATCCGCAACAAGCTGGCGGGCGCCGGCGACGCGCGCAGCGCGGCCATCGTCGACATCATCCTGCGCGACGAGATCGGCCACGTGGCGATCGGCAATCATTGGTACAAGCTGCTGTGCGCGCGGCAGGGCAGGGAGCCGGTCGCCTGTTACGCCGAACTGGCCAGCCGCTACAACGCGCCGCGCTTGCGCGGCCCCTTCAACCTGGCGGCGCGCCGCGCCGCGGGTTTCGACGAGGCCGAACTGGCTGCCCTGCAGGCGGATCGAGGATGACGGCATGGAAATCGTGATCGACGCGCTGCTGGCGGGGGCGGTGCGCCCGCTGGGGGATTCCGGCCGCGACAGCGGCATCGACAAGCATCCGGTCGAAGGGCCGTTGTGGCTCGGCCTGGAGGGGTTGCGCGGCGACGAACAGGCTGACCGCCGCTTTCACGGCGGCCCGGAGAAGGCGCTGCATCACTATGCCCGCGAGCACTATCCCGCATGGCTGCGGGAACTGGGCGAACGCGCCGTGCTGCGCGCCCCGGGCGCGTTCGGCGAAAATCTCTCCACTCACGGCATGACCGAACAAGATGTCTGCGTGGGCGACACGTACGCGGTGGGCGGGGCGCTGATACAGGTATCCCAGGCACGCCAGCCATGCTGGAAGCTGAACCACCGTTTCGCGCACCCGGGCATGTCGGCCCAGGTGCAGGCCAGCGGCAAGACTGGCTGGTACTACCGCGTGCTGCGCGAGGGTTGGCTGGCGCCGGGCGATACGCTGTCGCTGCGCGACCGCCCCCATCCACAGTGGTCGCTGGCCCGCATCCAGGACATTCTCAACCGCCGGGTGCTGGACCTGCCGACGCTGGTCGAGCTGGCGGCGCTGCCGGCGTTGTCGCCCAACTGGCGCGCGCTGTTCGAGAAGCGCGCCCGGCTGGGCCAGGTCGAAGACTGGCAGCGGCGCCTGCAGGGCGACCCGGCCGACGCTTCCACGGGAACTCCCTCGACATGATAATCCGCTACACCGCGTCGCTGGCCGCCCTGGCGCTGACGCTGTCCACTTCCGCGCAGGCCGCCGACGCGTTCGCGACCTGCCTGGCCGGCCTGCGCGCGCCCGCGGCCAAGGCCGGCGTGTCCGGCGCCACTTTCGCCACGCACACCGCCAACCTGGCGCCCGACATGGCCGTGATCGGCCTGCTGGACGCCCAGCCGGAATTCAAGACGCCGATCTGGGACTACATGGCGGCGCTGGTCGACGACGAGCGCGTCGCCGACGGCAAGGAAGGTATCGCGCGCTGGCGTGCCGAACTCGATCGCGCCGCATCGCGCTATGGCGTGGATCCCGCCACCATCGCGGCGGTGTGGGGCGTCGAGAGCAATTACGGCCGCACACTGGGCGGCCGGCCGCTGCTGACGTCGCTGTCGACGCTGTCGTGCTTCGGCCGCCGGCAGGCGTACTTCCGCGGCGAGTTCTACGCCACGCTCAAGATCATCCAGGACGAGCACATCGACCCGGACAAGCTCAAGGGGTCCTGGGCGGGCGCCTTTGGCCAGACCCAGTTCATGCCGTCGACCTACCTGCGGCTGGCGGTGGATTTCGACGGCGACGGCCGCCGCGACCTGATCGACAGCGTGCCGGACGCGCTGGCGTCCACGGCCAATTTCCTCAAGCGGGCCGGCTGGAACAGCGGCCTGGACTGGGGCTATGAGGTCAGGCTGCCCGCGGGCCTGGCCACGGCCGGCGCCGGGCGCAAGAACAAGCGGCCGCTGTCGTCCTGGCGCGGCCAGGGCGTGACGCGGGTCGACGGGACGCCGTTGCCGCCGGGAGAGACCCCGGCAGGCCTGTTGTTGCCTGCCGGGCCCACGGGGCCGGCCTTCCTGGTGACGCGCAACTTCGATGCGCTGTACTCGTACAACGCGGCCGAGAGCTACGCCCTGGCGATCGCGCACCTGTCGGACCGCCTGCGCGGCGGCGGGCCGCTGGCGCAGGCCTGGCCGACGGACGATCCCGGCCTGTCGCGGGCCGAGCGGCGCGAATTGCAACGGCTGCTGATTGCCCGTGGCTATGAATTGGGCGAACCCGATGGCATGATCGGCGAACGCACGCGCGAGGCGCTGCGGGCGGCGCAGCGCGCCCTGGGCCTGCCGGCCGATGGCCGCGCCGGTCAGAAGGCGCTGCGGGCCCTGCGCGAGGCGGCCTGAGGCGCGGCCGGCGCGCCAAAGGACAAGTTTTGCAAAGATCGGGGCCGGTATCCTTTGGATGACGGAATGCGCGGCGTCATGGGCCTATACTGGATTTCCGATTTTCCTGGAGCACGGCGATGAGTCTATTGGATACCCTGGCCTCGATGGCTGGCGGCGGTCAGCAAGGGGGCTCGGCCTCGTTGCTGCCGGCCTTGATCGAACAACTGAACAAATACCCCGGCGGCCTGTCCGGCCTGATCGCCAGCTTCCAGCAGGGCGGCCTGGGTGAAATCGTCGCGTCATGGATCGGCAAGGGCCAGAACCTGCCGGTCAGCGCCGATCAGCTTGGCCGGGTGCTGGATCCCGGCGTGGTCAACGAACTGGCCGCCAAGACCGGGCAGGACACCGGTTCGGTGCTGGGCTCGCTGTCCGCGCTGCTGCCGCAGCTGGTCGACAAGGCCACGCCCGAGGGCGCCGTCGAGCCGGGCCAGTCCTTCAATCCGACCGACCTGCTGGCTTCGCTGTCCGGCCTGTTCGGCAATCGCGGCTGATCCGGCAAGGGGCCTTTCCCTGACGCGCCCGCGGCTTCAATCGCTGGCGCGCCGCCGCCTGCTGCAGGCGGCGGCGCTGGGCGCGCTTGCGCCCCTGGCGGCCTGCGCGCCGCCGATCTCGCTGAACGCGACCTTTCTGCAACTGTGGCTCAGCCATCTCGACCTGACGCGCGATGAATGGCGGCGCCGTATTGCCACCTACCGGCGGCTGGGTTGCCGCGAGATTTTCCTGCAATGGGTCGGCCTGGAAGGCGGCCGGCCGGATGACTGGATGGCGCCGCGGTCGATGCTGGATGCCATCTTCGACGAAGCCGACCGTAGCGGCCTGGGCGTGCATGTGGGCCTGCCCTACGATCAGCGCTGGTGGAACATGCTGGCCGCGCCCGACGACGCGGCGCTGGCGGCCTACCTTGACCACACCCGCGATCGCGGCGTTGCCTACATGCGCGCGGCCGCCTGGCCCGAGCGCCGCAATTTCCGCGGCTGGTATGTGCCGTACGAACTGGAGCAGTACAACTGGGCCCGGCCGGAGCGCCAGGCGCTGCTGGTGCCATGGCTGGACGCTTTCACCCGCGCCTCGCTGGCCAGCTGCCATCGCATCCCGTCGGTCTCGACCTACCATAGCCGGCTCGGCGGCACCGGCTCGTTGATGCAACTGTGGTCACGGGTGCTGGACGAAGTGCGCATCCATCCGATGATCCAGGACGGCGTGGGCGTGGCGGGCCTGGCCAACTACCAGGCGCTGGAGCCGCTGCACGACATGTTGCTCAAGCGCCGCGCCGCGTTCGACCTGGTCATGGAGCTGTTCGAGGAATTGCCGTCGGGCAAGACGGACGGCACCACGTTCAAGGCGCGCTCGGCCGATTTCAACCGGGTCAGGCAGCAATGGGACGTGGCCCGCGGCTACGGCGCCAAGCGCATCGTGGCATTCACCCTCGACCCTTGGGTCATCGGCGACACGCCGGAGGCCCGCGCGTTGATGGACGCCTGGATGGCCGCGCGCGTCTGACGCCACGCGGCTTCAGGCGAAGCCGCGGCCGATGATTTCCCGCATGATTTCACTGGTGCCGCCGAACAGGCGCAGGGCGCGCGCGTCGGCCCAGGCGCGGCCGATGCCGTATTCGGCCATGTAGCCATAGCCGCCATAGAG
>NZ_QHHO01000049.1:2276940-2338902 GCF_003184165.1 Achromobacter sp. RW408 | reverse complement strand
GATGGCGTCGCAGTTGGGCGTCGGCGCGGCCGACGTGATCGGCGTGGTCACCGTCTATCAGCTGGTCATGGTGGCGACGATGCTGCCGCTTGCCGCGCTGGCGGGCAAGATCGGGCACCGGCGGGTGTTCCTGCCTGCGCTGTGGCTGTTCCTGGCCGCCTCGGTCTGGTGCGGCGCGGCGCAGTCGCTGTGGTCGCTGGAAGCGGCGCGGGCGGCGCAGGGCCTGGCTGCCGCGGCGCTGATGGGCTGCAACATGGCGCTGGTGAGCGCCATCTACCGCAAGGAGGAACTGGGCCGCGGCATGGGCCTGAACGCGATGATCGCGGCGGCGTCGCTGGCCGGCGGGCCGGTGCTGGCGTCGGCGATGCTGACGGTGCTGAGCTGGCACTGGCTGTTCTATGTGAACGTGCCCTTCTGCCTGGTGGCGTTGATGCTGGCCGGCCGGCACCTGCCACGCTTGCCCGGCGATGGCAAGGCGCTCGACGCCGGCGCGGCCGTGCTGTGCGCGCTGGCGTTCGGGCTGGCCGTGCAGGGCCTGGAACGTGCGGCGCAACCGGACTGGGGCACGGCCCTGATCTGGGCATGTTGCGCGCTGAGCTGGGCGCTGCTGCTGCGCCGCGAACGCCTGAGCGCGCACGCGATCGTGCCGCTGGACCTGCTGCGCCTGGCGCCCTTCTCGATGGCCGTGCTGGTGTGCGTGCTGGCCTTCGCGGCGCAGGGCGCCGCCATGGTGGCGCTGCCGTTCCTGCTGAACCAGACGCTCGGCCGCGGCATCGCCGAAGTCGGGATGCTGATCGCGCCCTGGCCGGTGATGGGGGCCTGCCTGGCGCCGTTCTCGGGCAGGTGGTCGGACCGCATGTCCGCCAGCCTGCTGGGCGCGGTCGGCCTGGCGCTGCTGGCCGCCGGCCTGCTGACCGTGAGCGGGCTGCCGGCCGGCGCGCCGATGTGGGCGGTGATGCTGCCCATGGCGTTGTGCGGCACGGGGTTCGGGCTGTTCCTGTCGCCCAACCAGCGCTTCATCATGTTCAGCGTGCCGGCGCACCGCGCCAGCGTGGCCAGCGGCCTGTCCGGCCTGGCGCGGCTGCTGGGCCAGACCATGGGCGCGGCGTTCGTGGCGGCATGCTTTGCCTTCAATGCCCGCGGCGGCGCCACCTGGGCCTTGTGGGTGGCGGTGGCGTTCGCGCTGGCCGGTTGCCTGAGCAGCGCCCTGCTCGAACGCCTGGCGCGGCGGACCCGCCAGGCCCTGGCGGCCTCGTAGCGGCCAGGCCCAGGCCGGGCGCCGCGCGTTCCGGCGAACCGCGCGGCCTCCGGCTTGCGGCAACGCCGCCCGCCGTCATTGATAGCGTTCGCGGTAGCCCACCGGCGACATGCCGCAGTACTTGTTGAAGATGTCGCGAAAGGCCTTGGTGTCGTTGTAGCCGACCTCGTACATCACTTCGGCCACGCTTTTGCGCGAGCTTTCCAGGCGTTTCTTGGCGGCCTCGACCCGCACCCGCTGCACGTATTCGACGATGCTGTTGCCGGTGGCCTGGCGAAAGCGCCGCTCCAGCGTGCGGCGGCCCATGGCGTGGCGGTCGGCCAGGTCCTCGACGGTGATCTTCTCGGTGTAGCGGCTTTCGATGAAATCCTGCACCGCCCGCACCACCTGGTCGGCGTGCGACTTCTGGCCCATGAACACCGAGAACGGCAGCTGGCTCTGGCGGCTCCAGTCCAGCTGGAAGTACTTGGCGCACCAGATGGCGGTGTCGCGGTCGGTGTATTTCTCGATCAGGTGCAGCACCAGGTGCGCCGCCGAGAAGGCGCCGCCGCTGGTGTAGATGCCGTTGCCGGACTGGACCACGCGGTCGCAGCTCCAGTCGACCGACGGAAACAGGTTGGCGTACAGATTGCGCGCGGCCCAATGCACCACCGCCTGCTGGCCGTCCAGCAGCCCCCCGGCGGCCAGCAAGGCCGCGCCCAGGCACAGGCTGGCCACTTCGCCGCCGCCGCGGTAGTGGCGGGACAGCCACTCGATGAGATCGCGGTTCGACAGCACCGCGTCGGACACCGCGCCCAGCAATGGCGGCGCGATGCAGATGTCGATATCGCGGGCCTCGTCCAGCACCAGGTCGGCCTGCACGGTGATGCGGCCGTCGTCCAGGCTGACCTGGCGCGTGGCGGCCAGCGTGCGCACCGTGAAGCGCGCCGGCCGCCCCTGCGCGGCCAGGTATTCGTTGGCCACCAGAAAGCCGTGCCGGGCGGTTTCCAGCGAAGCGATATTGGCGCCGCTGGGCAGCAGGAACGCGATGTTTTTCATGCCGCCAAGCATACGCCTGCGGCCTGTCGCAATCCACCCTCAAGAATGTCGCAAACGCCTATCTGAAAGCGCCGCCGATCCCGATACAGTGACATCTGCCGGCATCGCTGCCGACATGGCCCGCGCGGACTGGCGGGTTCCGCGCCGGGGCCCACAACAACACCAAATCAAGGAGCATCAGATGGAACAGTACATAGACGGTTACCTGTTGAGCGTCCCCAAGGCCAACCTCGAGGCCTACCGCAAGATGGCCGATCTGGCCGGCTCGATCTGGCTGGAGAACGGCGCGCTGGAATATCGCGAATGCGTGGCGGACGACATCGACGGCGAAGGCTTCGGCTCGTTCAGCGCCGCGGCCAGCGCGCGCGAAGGCGAGACGGTGGTGTTCTCGTGGATCGTGTTCACCAGCAAGGCCGAGCGCGACCGCATCAACGCCAAGGTCATGGCCGACCCGCGCCTGAACAGCGTGTCGTGCGAAGGCGTGTTCGACTTCAAACGCATGTGCTGGGGCGGATTCACCACGCTGGTCGGCAAATCGGCCCGCGCCCAGTAAAAAAAACCGGACGGCGTGTCGATCCCGGCGGCCTCCGTTCGTCGTAGGACAAGGACGGGCAGGTTCGCGCAGGCGCGCCGCCCCTTCCACGAGCAACTTTCATCCAGGAATTTCGGAGACACATCATGGCGACCCCCGCAAAGCAGGCGATTCCCGACGGCATGCACACTCTGACCCCGCACATCGTGTGCGAAGGCGCCTCGGACGCGATCGCGTTCTATCGCAAGGCCTTCGACGCGCAGGAACTGGCGCGCCTGCCCGGTCCAGGCGGCAAGGTGATGCACGCGGCCATCCGCATCGGCGATTCGGTGGTGATGCTGATGGACGATTTTCCCGAGTGGGGCAGCCTGGGACCCAAGGCGCTCAAGGGCACGCCGGTGACCCTGCACCTGTACGTGGAAGACGTCGACGCGGCAATCAAGCAGGCGGTGGCGGCGGGCGCGCAGGTCACCATGCCGGCGGCCGACATGTTCTGGGGCGACCGCTACGGCCAGGTGGTGGACCCGTTCGGCCACCGCTGGTCCATCGCCACCCACAAGGAAGACCTGACGCCCGAGGAGATCCAGGCGAACATGGCCAAGATGGGCCCGATGGAAGGCTGCGGCGATCCGGCCCGCAAGCCGGGTTGAATGGCAATGCGCGGTCGGCGGCGCGCCGCCGGCGCGCGCGCCCGGCGTCAGGCCGGGTATGGACCCAGGTAGTCCAGCTTGCCGATCGGCACGCCGGCGTGGCGCAGGATGTCGTAGGCGGTGGTGATGTGGAAGTAGAAGTTCGGCAGCGCGAACGTCAGCAAGTAGGCGTCGCCCTGGAATTCGGGCTTGAACTCGCCGAAGCTGAGCGTGATCCTGCGGTCTTCGGCGCCGTCGAGCTTGTCGGCCGGCACCGAACGCAGGTAGGCAATCGTGTCGGCGACGCGCTGCCGCAGCTGCTCGAAGGTGGTTTCCTCGTCCGGAAAGCGCGGCGACTCGACCTGCGACAGGCGCTGCACGGCAAACTTGGACGCGTCGCTGGCGCGTTGCACCTGGCCGGACAAGGGATACATGTCCGGCGCCAACCGGGCATTGACCAGCTCGGCGGGATCGATGCCATTGGCGGCCGCGTGCGCCGCGCCTTTTTCCAGCAATGTGGCCAGGACGCTCAGGCCGCGAATGAAGACAGGCACCGAGGCCTGGTAAATGGACAGGGACATGATGGGAAGTTCCGAATAGGCTTGCCTGGCCGGCGACCGGAACGGCGCCGGGGATCGCGGGCGTGCCGCGATGTTACCGCCGCGCCATGGCACGCGCGCGACGGGCGAGGCGACATGTCTGTTTCCGTTTCCTGAACAATGGCGCCAACAGGTCCTAGGAAGACACGAGCACGCGCCGCTGGCCCTGGAAGAAACGCCAGGCCAGCGCCGAGGCATCCGGCCCGCTGCGCGCGTGATAGCGCACCGAGGCATCGCCGCCGCTCCATCCATGCTCGACCCGCGTGATCTCGCACAACCGCAGCACCACCTTGCGGTTGCGCAGCAGGTCGACGCGGCGGTAGGCCTTTTCGGTCCCCAGGCCGAGCACGCGCTCGACGGTGGGCTCGTCCGGCGCCAGGCCATTGACCGCGCGGAACTGCTCGAACAACTGCCGGGCGTTGCGCGGCGCCACCGCCGGATCCATCTGCCCGTGCAGGATCATGGTCGGCATGCCCAGCTGGAACAGCGCCGGGTCGGCCACGGCCTGCACCAGCGGCAGCAGCGGCCTGAGCGTGCCGCGGCGCATCGTGTGCAGCCCGGCCGTGGCGCTGTGCGCGTCTCCCACCACCGGCCCGGAATGCATGGCCAGCGCGGCGATCAGCGCGGGGTGGCGCAGCGCCACCAGCGCCGCCATGCCGGCGCCCGCCGACAGGCCGGCGATGTAGACACGTTGCGGATCCAGGCCATGGCGCGCCACCTCGGCCCGGATCAAGGCGGCGATCAGGTCGGCCTCGGCGCCGCCATGCAGGGAATCGGGCTGGAACCAGCGCCAGCAGCGCTGCACCTGCCGCGTCATCGACTGCTGCGGATACAGCACCATGAAGCCGCCCGCGTCGGCCCATTGATTCATGCGCGAGCCGCGCGCGAACGCCAGCGCGGTCTGGCGGCAACCATGCAGCATCACCACCAGCGGCATGCCCTGGCGCGGCGCGGCCGGCGGGGTATAGCGGGCGAACGTGAGGCGCCGCCCATGGGCGTCGGAAAACTGCCGCGAGGCCTCCCAGCGGCCACCGCCCAGGTTGGCTGCCGCGGGGCTGGCCGCGCCGGAACGGACCACGGCCTGGCGCGCCGGGGCGGACCGCTTGCGGGCGCGCCGGGGCGCGGCCATGCGCAAGGCCGCGCGCTGGATCTTGCTCAGCTTCTTTGCGGCATTGAAAAAGAGATGGGTCAGACTGCGCGCCATGGTTCGGGCTGGAAATCCCGTCAGAACCGGCCCGGCGGGATCGCCGCGCTGCCGGTCAACAGGTCCAGACAGGACACCAGCGCCACCGCGATCGTGATGAGGGAAAGTACCTTGAGGACTTTGCTGGTGCCAGGCTGGGTCAACATCGCGGTCATGCGCGTGATGATATACGCCCCAACCATCAGGCCGATTGCCGGAATCATAGAAGAGCCTCCCCTTGAAGAGTCTTGCGGGCCCGCCGGATGCGCTGCCCTCGATAACGCCATGCAGCAAAAGCGCCGCCTCTGCGGGCGGCTGATCGAGCGTGTGAAATGTATCACACAGTAACTTTCCATCGATGCTCCTGAGGCATGCCGGCGGCGATGCGGTTTGCAGAAAATCAAGCCATCCCCCCGCGCGCGGCGGTCCGGCTTGAGGTGGCGGCCCAAAACCCTTATGGTGGAAACCCTGAGAATCCAAGCCACGCGCCGCCAGCAAACCATGTTCCCGAACGACCGCCGCCAGACCCTGGGCGAAGAAATCGCCAACACCATCAGCCACGGCCTGGGCGCGGCCGGCGCGCTGGCCGCCGCCCCCATCCTGATCGTCGCCGCCGCGCGCCAGGGCGACGCCGCCTTCATCGCCGGCGCGGCGGTGTTCGCCGCCAGCATGTGCCTGCTGTACCTGGCCTCCACCATCTACCACGCGCTGCCCGAAAACCGCGCCAAGCGCCTCTTCAACGTGCTCGACCACTCGGCCATCTACCTGTTGATCGCCGGCACCTATACGCCGTTCGCGCTGGGCGCGCTGCGCGGGCCGTGGGGCTGGACGCTGTTCGGGCTGGTGTGGGGGCTGGCCCTGCTGGGCGTGGGCCTGAAAGCCAGCAAGCGGCTCAACCGGCCGGCGATCTCCACCGGACTGTACCTGGCCATGGGCTGGCTGGTCATCATCGCCGTCAAGCCGCTGCTGGAACGGGTGCCCGAGGGCGGCCTGTGGTGGCTGGTGGCGGGCGGACTGGCCTACACCGGCGGCGTGGTGTTCTTCGTGTTCGACAACCGCTGGCGCTATGCGCATTTCGTCTGGCACTTGTTCGTGCTGACGGGCACGGTGTGCCATTTCTTCGCGGTGCTGTGGTACGCGGCGTAGGCAGCGCGGCCCCGCCGCGCCGGTCGGCGCGATCGCGGCTGGTTACGAAGGCGGGCCTACCGTTGCAGCGCCGCGCTGGCGGAGCGCGCGTGGCTGTCCACCAGCAAGCGGCCATGGTGGATGGCCGCATCCACCGCCATGACGGGGCTGGAGACAGAGCCGCCTGATGCGAACAAGGGCACCACGACGTGGTGGTCGTTGCGGCGATCCTGTTCGGCGGCCAGCTCCACCGCCACGGTCGCGGTGAAAGCGGGCCTGCCGCTGCCATCCACGGAAATGCGGGAAACATTGGCGGTCAGCCGGTAACCCTTGTAGACCATGTTGTTATGAAACATGTTCGCTCCCATCCGAGATACGGGCCGTGGGGGCCTGCGCTCACATTGCGCGAATCTGCGTTGCGTGAGGGCCTTTCGCGCCTTGCGCGGTGACGTAGCTGACGCGCTGATTCTCGACCAGAGCCTTATGGCCGTCGCCGACGATTTCAGAAAAATGCGCGAACAGATCCTTGCCGCCATTTTCGGGCATGATGAAGCCAAAGCCCTTGGCGTCGTTGAACCACTTCACGATTCCGGTTTCCATATTTCCACTCCTTGCATGACGGGCGCTGCCCGAGAAAGAGCCAGTCAAGGAAAGGATAGCGAACAATGAGGCGCCCCTGGGAGGGTGCGATACCGGACGAAAATCACGATGCTCGAACAGCTTCAATCGACTATGGGTGCCCAGCCCCGGAAAGTCAACGGGTGTTTCCAATTAGGGCGGCCGTGATGTCCTGAATCACTTTCGTGGCGGGAGACGCCGTCAGCGCGCGAGAAAGCGCGTATCCTGCGGACATGGTGCTTGAACGCGCGTCACCTCGCCGTATCGCCATACAGGAGGACGACGCCCATGCGCCATGACCACAGCAAACACGCGGCGCCCGCCGCGCATCGCACCCCCCCGCGCTCCCCGGCGCAATCGTTCCAACCGCTGCGCGCGCCTGTCGCGGAGCGCACGTGAGCGTCATCAGAAGGTCCATCGCCAGATTCGCCAACGCCTGCGTGAAACTGCTCCCGCCGGCGACGCCGCCGGACCCCGCCACTCGGCCGGCCGCGCCGCGCGACCATGCCGCAGTGGCCTCGCCTTGGCGCATCTACCGCATCTACGCCCGCCCAGGCCACTTGCTGCTGCGCGACGAACATGGCCGCATCCTCGATCTCGGGGTGATGAAGGGGGTCGAACCCAACCTGACCTACCGGTTGTTCGCGCGCGGCCTGCAGGGACGCGGATTTGCCAACCGCACGCAGTTGCTCGATGACATCGCGCGGCGCATCGAAGCGGGCGAAACCGGCAACGAATTGCTCAAGCTACCAGACTGGAGCCAATCCCTGGGCGCGGACCTGGACCGTGGCACGCACACCGACGTGTCGATGAAGCTGCGGCGCTAGCGTCCGCGTCATTCACTCGGGCTGTTGCAGGTAGCCGGTGGGCGGACGGCCCAGCACGCGCCGGAACATGGTCGAGAATGCCGCCGGGCTCTGGTAGCCGAAATCCAGCGCGATGGCCGTCACCGGCGTGCCCGCCGCCAGCCGCGCCAGCGCCAGCACCACGCAGGCGCGCTGGCGCCAGGCCGAGAACGCCATGCCGGTCTGCTGGCGGAAGTGGCGGCTGAAGGTGCGCGGGCTCATGTGCAGGCGCTCGGCCCAGGCCTCGGGCGACTGGCGCACGTCGGGCGCGGCGATGAAGGCGCGGCACAGCGGCGCCAGGCGCTTGTCGCGCGGCAGCGGGATGTGCAGCGGCAGCACCGGCGCGCGCGCCACTTCGTGCAGCAGCAGCGCCGCCAGCGCGCCGTCGCGGCCGGCCACGTCGTAGCGCGCCGGCATGTCCACCGCGGCCAGCAGCAGCTGGCGCAGCAGCGGCGACACTTCCACCACTTCGCAGGCCGTGCTGGCGGCACGCGCCGCGCCCGGCTCGATGTAGGCGCTGCGGGTGCTGACGTCCTGCATCCGCACCTGGTGCGCCAGCCCGGCGGGAATCCAGACGGCGCGCTGCGGCGGCACCACCCAGTTGCCGTCGCGCGTGGCCACGTGCATGACGCCGGTGGCGCCGTACAGCAGCTGGGCGCGGCGATGCGTGTGCGCCGGCAGCAGATGGCCGGGCGGATAGTCGTTGCCGATGGCGACCACCTCGCGGTCCAGGCGGTCGTGCAGGTCGATGTGAGTGTTGCGCATGGCGGGATTGGCCGGAATGCGAACATTATTGTCCAATCCTCGAAAGCGAGCCACCGCGCCCCGCCCTATCGTGGCGTTTTGCCCGGAAAGGACGTTTGCGATGTTGTATGTGACCCTGGCGCTGTTTGGCGCCCTGAGCGGCGTGACCACGGTGCTGTTCGGCTTCGGCGGCGGCTTCGTGGTGGTGCCGGTGCTGTATGGCGTGCTGACCGCCACCCACGGCGCGCAGGACGCCATCGGCCAGGCCGCGATGCACATCGCGGTGGCGACCTCGACCTGCGTGATGATCGTCAACTCGGTGGCCGCCACCCGCAAGCACCAGCGCGCCGGCAACATCGTGCGCGCCTATGTCTGGCCGCTGGCCGGCTTCATCGGCGTGGGCGCCTTGCTGGGCGCCTGGGCCGCCACCCGCGCCAGCGGCGACGTGGTGCGCTATGCCTTCATCGCCTACCTGGCCGTGACCATCCTCGACTGCCTGCTGCGCCAGGGCTTCATGGCGCGCCACGAGGCGCAAGCGGCTCGGCCGCTGGGCCAGGGCGTGACCGTGGGCGGCGGCGTGGTGATCGGCGTGATCGCCACCTTCCTGGGCGTGGGCGGCAGCGTGATGACGGTGCCGCTGCTGCGGCGGCGCGGCCTGGCCATGGCCAAGGCCGCGGCCATGGCCAATCCGCTGACGCTGCCGGTGGCCATTGTCGGCACGCTGGCCTACATGGCGGCGGCGCGCGCGCTGCCCGCGCCGCTGGCGCCGTGGATCATCGGCTACGTGGACCTGCTGGCCTTCGCGGCATTGGCGCTGGGGTCGCTGGCGGGGATCCGCCTGGCGGCGCCGCTGATCCCGCGCATCCCGGACCGGCTGCATGCGCGGGTGTACGTGGCGCTGCTGGCGCTGGTGCTGCTGAGCATGGCGCTGGCCTGAACGGCCGCGCGGCCCGTCCGACGCGCCGTGCCGCGGGCCGCCCCGGCGTTCCGCCAAGCGCCAGGGCGACGCTATTGCGCGGCGAAAGCCGCCACCTGCGCCACCAGCGCGGGATCGCGCAACGCGCGGGTGTGTCCCATCTTCTCGGTGGCCACCAGTTCGGCGCCCGGCCAGGCCTGCGCCAGCACGGCGGCATCCTCGTAGGGGCTCTCGCGGTCCGCACGGTCGTGGACGATCAGCAGCGGCGTCGTCATGGACGGCGCCAGCCGCGCCGGCTCCATCTCGGGAAAGGTGATGCCGAGCCAGTCCTGGGCGCGCTTGAGCACCAGCGGCATGACCTTGGGCGGCAGGTTCATCATGCGCCGCGAATATTCCCAGACGCTGTCGTAGCGGCTGACCGGCCCCAGGAACACCGCGCGCTCGACGGTAAAGCCACGCGACAGCGCAAAGGTGACGGCGGCCGCGCCCAGCGAATGCGCGATCACGCCATGGAACGGTCCGTAGGCCTGGGCGGCGTGGGCCACGCAGGGTTCGAAGTGGCGCACCGAGGCCTGCTTGCCGGTGGAGCGGCCATGGGCCGGCATGTCGATGGCCACGACCTGGCAGCCGCGCTGGCGCAGCGGTTCGACGTAGGCCGTCATCTGCGCGGCGTCGCCGCCCCAGCCATGCACCAGCAGCACGCGCGGGCCGCTGTCGCCCCAGACGTAGTAGTAGACGGTCTGGCCGTCGATCTCGTGCGGCTCGGCGCGCGCCTGCGCCAGCACGCTGCGTCCGGGTTCGGAGGGTTTGAGCCGTGTGGGCGTGAACAGCAACTTCTGCACCACCTTGGCGGTGGCGCCCGGCGCCACGGTGCCGGCAAAGCCGAACACGGCGCCGATGGCGCTGGCCAGGAAGGGTTTCTTGCGAGGCTTGCGCGCGGCGCCCGTGTCGGCGGCGGCAACGGCGGAGAGCTTGTTTTCAGTCGTCATACGTCGTTTCATCCTGGTAGCAGAGACAAGCGAACGGCGGACCCAACAATCGATACAGAGAATACCCCGATTACCAGCGCGGCGGTGCGCTGCAATCGTTCCGGGTTGATGAAGCCGATGCGCTGCCCGGCGAGCACGGCGCCGAACTTGATCCACAGGAACGCGATCGGCGCCAGCAGGCAGATGAACTGCGCCATCGCGGCCAGGTAGCCCGGCATGTGCTCGAACGCATGCGGCGGGAACAGCGTCGACGCGAACACCAGGCCCTTGGGGTTGAGCAGCGTGGCGATGAACAGCGCGTAGGGCCCGATGGGCTCTTTGCGCGTCGTCACATCCTCGCCCGCCGCGCACCAGATCCTGACCGCGACGTGGGCCAGGTAGAGGCTGCTGGCCACGCGCACCACGATGCCTATCCAGGGATAGACGGCCTGCGCCGACGCCAGGAACAGGCCCCACGCCGTGATGCCGACCAGGTAGCCGGCCAGTTCGAAACCCACCAGCGGCGCGGCGCGGCGAAACCCCTGCGCCAGCCCCGCGGCCGCCAGCAGGGTGTTGGTCGGACCGGGCGTGAGCAGGATGGCGGCCGTGCCCAGGACGAAGACCCAATCAATGCCGGTCATGGCGCGGCTCCGTCAGGCGGTCACGCGGTCGATGTTGTGCTGGAACATGCCCAGCAGCCCCTCTTCGAGCCCCAGCGTGTGCTGCGGGTTGGCACCGCAATGCAGGCCGGCCTGCACGCCTTCGACGATGCCGAAGTCCTCGCGATGGAACACCGCGTCGATGTTGCCGAAGCGCTGCGCCAGCGTCGCCTGCCCTTCCTCGCCGGCGTAATCGGCCTCGCGGTACAGCATGTCGTGGGTCCAGATGGTCTTGTCGGGCGCGATCGGATAGAAGGAATTGAGCGAGACGATGTTGGCGTGGTTGATCAGGAAGGTATTGGGAAACAGCGTGTAGAACACCGACGCATAGTCCAGGATGCGCCACGACTGTGGGTCGGCGGCGGCCGCGTCCATCAGGTTGGTCTTGGCCGCGGCGATGCGGATGTGCAGGCCGTGTTCGAAGTGCGCGATCACCCCTTTCTCGAACACCGGGCCGATGGTGTTCTTGTGCAGGATGGGCACGTGGTAGCGCTCCAGGTAAGTCTTGAGCAGCAGCTTCCAGTTGGCGTTCAGGGTGCTGACCTTGCGGCTGTGCAGGGAAAGTTCGTCGAGCTTGAAGCCGGCGATCTCCTCGCTCATGTCGGCGCCCAGGCTGGCGTCCAGGTCGATGGTCGCGCCCGGCGTCGGATGCAGCCAGACCAGCCCCGAGCGCTCGGTCACCGCCAGCTCCACCAGCTTGTGCTTGCCGCAGTCCAGGTCGGGGAAGTTATAGGGCTTGGTCACGCCCTTCAGTTCGCCGTCCAGGCCGTAGACCCAGCCATGGAAGGGACAGGTGAAGAACTTCAGTTCCTTCTCATTGCCCGACACCAGGCGCGCGCCGCGATGGCGGCAGACGTTGAGGAAGGCGCGCAGCGCGCCGCCCTTGTCGCGCACCACCACGAACGGCAGTCGGTCCCACGGGCTGAGCAGGTAGGAGCCCGGCTCGCGCACCTGGGTCGAGGCGCCCACCACCAGGGGATAGTCGCGGAAGGCCGTTTCCAGTTCGCGCTCCAGCACGGCGTTGTCCATATAGACGCTGGCCGGCACTTGCACCACCCGGCCCAGCATGTCCTCGTCGCGGTCCACTTCGCGCAGCTTGAACATCTTGCGCAGGGTTTCTACTTGCGTCGCGTGTTTCATCTGAGATCCCAAGTCCTGTCAAAAGCGTTTTATGGAAAAAGACGCCCCGGCCCCGCCGGCGCCGGGGCGGGCCGCTCATGCCGCGGCGGCCACCGGCACCTCCCGCAGATAGGCGCCGACCCGCTTGCCCACGGCGGCCAGGCCCAGGATCTCGAAGTGGCCCGCGCCATCGACGATCTCCAGCGTGGCGCCGGGCCACGCGTCATACAGTTCCTGCGCATGCGCCGGCGGCACGAAGTCGTCCTGGGCGCCGTGGATGACCAGGCCGGGCACGTCGAGCGCGCCGGCGATGTGCCGGGGCGCATAGTCGGTCCACAGCGAGGCGCCGTAGCGCCGCTCCAGCTCGGTGCACAGCCGGGTCTCGACCGCAGCGTCGAGCTGGTTGAGCTGGACGAACTTCTCGACCAGGAAGCGCGTGGTGGACGGCGTCGAGATCGAGACGAAGGCATCGGCGCGGAACCCCTGGTGCATGGCCGACAGCGCCCACAGCCCGCCCAGCGAATGGCTCACCACCGCGTGGATGTCGCCCACCCGGGCGCAGACCTTGCGGATGAAGTCGCGCACCTGCACCGGGTCGGTGCCGCTGCCCGCGGCCTCGCCATGCGCCGGCATGTCGAACAGCACCACCTCGTAGCCCAGGTCCAGCAACTGCTCGGCGATCGGCACCATGCTGCCCAGGTGGCTGTGGATGCCGTGTGCCAGCACCACGGTGGGGCCGGCGCCGCGCCGGTAGTACTTGTAGACGCCGCCGTCGGCCTTCACCGAGAACGACTGGCAGCGCCCCAGGAACGCGCGGGTGAAGGCGTCATACGGCACCCGCGTGATGGCGAAGTACTTGTCGAGGATGGCGGCGAAGGCCGGATCTTGCGAGGTTTCCGCCATCATCAACTCCCCGCCATCGCCGCCAGGCACTGGCGCGCGCGCTCCGGCAACACGTATTCGCCGTCGCGCTCGATCCGCTCGTACAGGCGCTCGACCCGCTCGTAGTGCGCGTCCAGGTTCTGGTCGAGCAGATGATGGCGGGTCTTGTTGTAGACGCCGAACTGCAGGTCGGTCAGCAGCTCGAACGGGTTGATGTGGCCGTAGGGCGTGCCGAAGATCATCTTCAGGAATTCGTCGATGTCGTGGTAGCCCAGCGCGGTCAGCAGGAACTCGATGCCGGCGCGCTTGCGCTTGGTCTGGTAGGCGCGTTCCTTGGGGTCGACGATGAAGTCCAGGCCGCTGGTCATGCCCGCCGGATACTCCACCTTGGAGAAGCAGCGGAAGTCGATGGTGACGCGGTCCTCGGTGGCCTGCGGCAAGGTGCTGTCGGCGTGGGCGCGGTAGTTGTCGAAGAACAGCGCCTGGCCCACCTTGGAGTCGCAGAACCAGCCGGACGAGGGCTTGTCGGCGTATTTCTTTTCCCAGTACTTGGCCATCAGGAAGTCGCGCACCGTGGGCAGGTCGATTTCCGACAGCAGCCCTTCGGTGTACAGGTACAGCGCCTTGTCGACGGCGGCGCGCTCCTCGGCGTCCAGGTCCATCTCCAGCATCTTCATGTAGACGAAGTTCAGGTTCGGGGCCTCGACCTCGGCGTCCTCGAAGATGACGAAGGGCTGGCGCGTGATCGGCGTCGGCGTCAGGGCGGTGTGAAAGCTCTTGTAGTGCTTGGGAAAGCCCAGGCCCTTCTTGACCAGCGACGGGATCTGCAGCGCGATGCCGCTGGCCGAATGGGTGCCGTAGGGCTTCTTGCCGGCGGGCACCACGAAGGCATTGACCACGGTGGTGGCCGCCTGCGGGAAGTGCTCCATCACCTTGTCCTGGTTGTCGTCGTAGAAACGCTTGGCCGAGGGGATGAAGAGCGCGCTGTTCTCGAACATGGTGGACAGCGGGAAATAGGTGCCCACGGAGGTGTCCGAGAACGTGCCCGCCACCTTGGCCTGCAGGCGCAGTTCGCGGCGCAGCTTGCCGGCCAGGTCGGCGTCCACGTTCATCTGGATGACCTGGGTGGGCTGGTGCTCGGGATAGAAGCAGCAGGCGTTCAGCGCGCGGTTCGGCGGCAGGCGCGAGGCCACGGCGGCCGGATCGACGGTGTAGCGGTCCAGCACGCGCACCAGGTGGCGGGCGTGCACGCCGGCCGCCTCGTTCAGGAACGTGCCGGTCTTCTGCCAGATGCCGGTGCCCTGGGCTTCGGGGGCGGCGGCTTGTGGTTGCTCTTGCAATTCGAGGGTAGTCATTCAAATCCTCCACGGGTCGTGGAAATCGGTCTGAGGACGCCGCCCGGCGGGCAGCGCCTGCATGGCGCTGCCCCGGCGGCGGGTCGAACTTGCTCAAGCCGGCTGGGATACCGGCGACAACTCCTGCGCTTGCGCGGCGGCCGGCGCGGCGGCCAGGATGCGTTCCACATACGGCCGGACGTGCCGGGCATCGACCGGCGGGCAGGGATAGACCTCGCCGCCGAACACCTGCCGGCCCACCGGGAAGCAGTCGAACATCTGCTCCAGGTCGCTCTGCACGCCCAGGCCGTCCAGCACCGCCGCGATGCGCGCGATGGCGCTCCTGGGGTTGGCCTGCGCATACGCCAGGGCTTCCTCCCGCCACTGCTCGAACGGCAGGCTGCCGACCTGCGCGCCGGCGCCGCGGATGTGCTGCACCAGGCTGTTGAAGCCAGGCGCCTGCGGGTTGGCGAAGTCGTAGTCCTGGCCGATGCGGTCCTGGTCGCGGATCATGACCTGGGCGATGACCCCCGCCAGGTAGTCCACCGGCAGCACGCCGCCGATGTCCGAACCCAGCAGCGGGAAACTGCCCATGGCGATGCAGCCCGAGATCAGGTTGTGCAGGAAATCGCCGCGATCGAGCCGGAAATGGCCGCTGCTGGCGCTGGCGCCGACGAACGGCAGGCGGTAGATCGAGGCCTTGGCCCCGCGCCAGCGCGCCGCCGCCACCATCTGCTCGGCCATGTACTTGGAGCTGAGGTAGCCGTACTCGCGTTCGTCCTTGGACACCTCGTAGCCCAGGTAGCGCGGCAGCGTGGCGGCGGTCGAGACGAAGTGCACCGCCTTGCCGCGGCCGCGCGAGGCCAGCCGCAGCACCTCGTGCGTGCCCACCACGTTGGGCGCCAGGTAGTTGTCCAGCGGCAGCATCCAGTCGACCAGCGCGCCCGAATGGCAGATGGCATCCACCTGGTTCGCCAACTGGTCGAACTCGTGCTCGGACAGGCCGAACAGCGGCTGGGTCAGGTCGCCGACCACCGGGTTCAGCAGCGCCGCGTACTCCGGCTTCCAGAGATCGTATTTCTGCAGGATCTCCACCTGCCGCGCCATGGCCTTCTCGGCGTCGTCGGCCCGCACCAGGCAGTAGGCGATGATGTTGGCGCGCAGCAGCTCGTGCAACAGGAAGGCGCCGACAAAGCCGGTGGAGCCGGTGACGAACACCGCTTCGGGCTCGGCCTCCATCGCCAGCACGTTGTCGAACTGCAGTTCCGGCTCCAGGTAGCCGCGACGCGCCACGCGGTCGTCCAGGCGACGGCCGCCGGCCGCCTCCTTCGCCGCCGCGCCAGCCTCGGCCGGGGCCTCCTGGCTGTCCAGCCCCGCCTCGGTCAGCTTCTCCAGCAGGAACTGGCTCAGCGCCCGCAGGTTGGGATGGTCGAAGGCGATCTTGGCGGGCAGCGCCAGGCCGGTCATGTCCGAGAGCTGATTGCGCAGCAGCACGGCGGTGAGCGAGTCGATGCCGATATCCTGCAGCGGCAGGCTGACGTCCACGTCCTCCGGCGAGGCGAACTCCAGCGCCTTGGCCACCTCGGCGCGCACCGCCTCCAGCACCGCGGCCTCGCGCTGTTCGACCGCGGTCTCCACCAGCAGCTTGCGCAGGCCGGCGCCGCCGCCCGCGCCACCGCCCGCGCCGCGCCCGCCCGCCGCGCGGCTGAACAGCTCGCGGTACAGGGCCGGCGCGCTGCCGCCGTTGTTGTCCTCCAGCGTGCGCTGCAGGCGGCCCAGGTCGAGCGCGGCGGCCACGGCCATCGGCGCGTCGCTCATCACGGCGGCCTCGAACAGGTCCAGCGCCTCGGTTGGGCCCAGCGCCTCCATGCCCTGGCGGCTGAAGCGCGTCTTGTCGGCGTCGCTCAGGCGCGCGGCCATGCCCTGCCCGTCCCAGGCGCCCCAGGCCACCGAAGTCGCCGCCAGGCCCTTGGCGCGGCGATGGTGCGCCAGCGCGTCCAGGAAGGTATTGGCGGCGGCGTAGTTGCCCTGGCCTGGCGCGCCGGTCACGCCGGAGATCGACGAGAACAGCACGAAGAAGTCCAGCGGCAGGTCCTGCGTCAGGCGATGCAGGTGCCAGGCGCCGTCGACCTTGGGCGCGAACACGGTGTCGAAGCGTTCCGGCGTCTGGCCGGCGAGCATGCCGTCGTCCAGCACCCCGGCCGCGTGCACCACGCCGCGCAGCGGCCGGTCTTCGCCAAACTCGCCCATGACCCGTTGCAGGCCGTCGGCGTCGGCCGCGTCGCACGCCACCACGGTGGCGCGGGCGCCCAGTTCGGCCAATTCGGCGACGAAAGCCTCGGCATCCGGCGAACGCATGCCGCTGCGCGAGGTCAGCACCAGCTCACGCACCTGGTGGTTCTGCACCAGCCACTTGGAGACGTAGCGGCCCAGCCCGCCCAGGCCGCCGGTGACCAGCACCGCGCCGTCCGGATCGACCATGCCGCGGCGCTGCGTCGGCACCAGCACCACCTTGCCCACGTGGCGGGCCTGCGCGATGAAGCGCAGCGCGTCGGACGCGCTGTCCAGCGGGAAGGTGCGCAGCGGCAGCGGCTTGAGCTTGCCTTCGGCGAACAGCGCGGCGATCGCGCCCAGCATTTCCTGGATGCGCTCGACGCCGGCCTCGGGCAGGTTGTAGACGCGGTAGGTCACGCCCGGATGATTGGCCTCGACCCAGGCCTGGTCGCGCAGGTCGATCTTGCCCATCTCCAGGAAGCGGCCGCCCGGCTTGAGCATGGCGAAGCTGGCATCGATGAACTCGCGCGCCAGCGAGTTGAGCACGATGTCGAAGCTGCGGCCCGGCGCCGTTTCGGCGAAGGTCTGCGCGAAGTCCAGGCTGCGCGAGGTGCCGATGTGATCATCGGCCAGCCCCAGCTTGCGCAGCGCCGGCCACTTCGGTTCGCTGGCGGTGCCGTAGACCTCGGCGCCATGCAGCAGCGCCAGTTGCACCGCCGCCATGCCGACGCCGCCGGCCGCGGCATGCACCAGCACGCGCTCGCCCGGTTGCATGTTGCCCAGCACGTGCAGGCCGTACCACGCCGTCAGGAAGGTCATGGGGATGGTGGCCGCTTCCTCGAAGCTGAGATTGTCGGGCTTGGCCACGACCTGGCGCGCGTCCACCACGATGGAGGAACCGAAGGCGCCGCGCGCCAGCCCCAGCACCGGGTCGCCCGGCTTGAGGTGCTTGACGGCGCTGCCGACTTCCGTGACCACGCCGGCGAACTCCAGGCCCAGCGCCGGAATCTCGACCATGCCCAGGGCGTTCAGCACGTCCAGGAAGTTCACGCCGGTGGCCTTGACCGCGGCGCGGATCTCGCCCGCCGCGAGCGGCTCGTCCACCAGCGTCTTGACCGACAGCGGCTGGTCCAGGCGGCCCTTGGTGGCGATCTCCAGGCGCCAGTTGCCCTCGGCCGGCAACACCAGGCCGGCGTTGGCGGGCGCCTTCTTCAGGCGCGGCGCCAGCACCTTGGCGCCGCGCAGCGCGCACTCGGGCTCTTCCGCCAGCGCCAGCGCGGACGCCAGCGTGTCCAGGTCGGCCGCGGTCTCGCCCAGGTCGACGATGCGCAGGGCCAGTTCCGGATGCTCGTTGCGCGCGGTGCGCAGCAGGCCCCACAACGGGCTGGCGCCCAGGTCGGACACCGGATCGTCGCTGCTGGTGCCGACGGCGCCGCGCGTCAGCCAGATGACGGGCTTGGCGAAGCCGGCCAGCGCCAGTTCCTGCACCTGCACCAGCGCGCTGGCGGCCTGGCGGTGCGACGACTCGGCCACCTGGCCATCGCCGCCCCACAGCTGGATCACGCCATCGCAGGCCTCGGCCTCGCTCAATCGGGCGATGTCGACGACCTGCGCGCCGGCCTGCATGAGGCGCGAACGGACCTCATCGGCCCAGGGCGCGTCGGCGCCGCCCAGCAGGCCCCAGGTGCCGCCGAACACGGCCTCGGGCGCCTCGACCGGCTGCCATTCGGTGCGGAACAGGAAGCGGTCGACCCCGGCCGCCGCCAGGCGCCGCAGCGCCGCGCGGTCGATGCGCCGCGCATGCAGGCGCTGCAGCCGGCCCACGTGCTCGCCACTGGTGTCGTACAGGTCCAGCGAGGCCCAGAACTCGCCCTCGCCCAGCTCGAACTCCGCCACCTTGACCCACACTTCGGCCAGGCCGTCTTTCCAGACCGACAGGCGCTCGGCCTCGAACGGCACGAACACGTCATCGCCCACCTGCGCTTTCAGGCGCTGGGTCAGCAGCAGCGAATGCATCGACGAATCCAGCAGCGCGGGGTGCAGCCCGTAGCGGATGGCCGACGACGCGGCCGCTTCCGGCAGCGCCACCCGCGCCCAGACGTCGCCGTCGACGTGCCAGGCGGCATTGATGCCCTGGAACGTCGGGCCGTAGCCGTAGCCCAGTTCATGCAGATCCTGGTAGAGCGCGGTCACGTCGATCGGATCGCCATCCGGCGGCGGCAACTCGACCGAATCCTGGCGCGCGGCCTGGGCCGGCACCAGCTTGCCTTCGGCATGCAGCTGCCATTCGCCGTCCTCGTCCGACTCCGGCGCGCTGTAGACGTGCACGGTGCGGGCGCCGCCCGATTCCGCGCCCACGGTGATCTGCATGCGCAGCGATACCCCGGGCGCCAGCACCATCGGCGCCAGGATGATCACGTCGGCCAGGTCCCACTGGCCCTTGACCTGCCGGCCCGCGGCGCGCATGGCCTCGAAGAACGCCGTGCCCGGCATCAGCACCGCGTCCATCACCTGGTGCTCCTGCACCCAGGCCGGCTCGTCGGCCGCCACCACGGTCGTGAACATCGTCATGTCGGTGCCGGCGATCTGCACGCCGCCGCCCAGCAACTGGTGATTGGCGTCGTTCAGGCCGGCGCCGACCGTGCGCGTGGGCATGGGTTCGAGCCAGTAGCGCTCGCGCTGGAAGGCGTAGGTGGGCAGCTTGACCCGTTCGCCGCCATACGGGGCGAAGAAGCCGCGCCAGTCCACCGGCGCGCCCAGCACGTGCAGCTCGGCCAGGCCTTTCTGCATGGTCTGGGTCTCGTCCTTGGCCGGGTTGAGCGAGGCCACCCAGGTCACCGGGCCGTCATCGGCCAGGCAGGCCGCGCCCATGCCGGACAGCACCGGCTGCGGACCCAGTTCCAGGAAGGCGTTGATGCCCTGCTGGTAGAGCGTGCGCATGCCGGCGTTGAAGCGCACCGCCTGGCGCGCCTGCTGCACCCAGTATTCCGGCTGGGTCATCTCGCCGCGCCTGGCCAGCTCGCCGGTCAGGCTGCTGACCAGGGCCAGCTTCGGCGTGGCGTAGTCGAGCGACTGCGCCACCTGGCGGAAGGTGCCCAGCATCGGCTCCAGCAGATGCGAGTGGAACGCGTGCGAGACCTCCAGCCGCTTGGCCTTGCGCTGTTGCTGCTTGAAGTGCGCCACCACCTTTTCGATGCTGTCGATGTCGCCGGACACCACCGTCTGCTGCGGCGCGTTCAGGCCGGCCAGCGAGACACGGGCGGCCAGGCCGAGCGCGGCCAGCGCCGTCTCGACCTCGTCGGCGCTGGCCTCCAGCGAGGCCATGCCGCCACCGGCGGGCAGCGCCTGCATCAGGCGGCCGCGCGCGGCCACCAGGCGGCAGGCGTCGTCCAGGTCGAACACCCCGGCCGCATGGGCCGCGGCGATCTCGCCGATGCTGTGGCCCAACAGCAGCTCGGGCTGCACGCCCCAGCTTTGCCACACCCGCCACAACGCCACTTCCAGCGCGAACAGGGCCGGCTGGGTGAAGTCGGTGCGGTTGAGCAAGGCGGCCTCGTCGCTGCCGGTCTCGGCGAACATCACCTCCAGCAGCGGCTTTTCCAGCGTGGTGAAACGCTGCGCGATCTCGTCCAGCGCCTGGCGAAAGACCGGGTTGGACTGGTACAGGCCGTGACCCATGCGCGGCAGCTGGCTGCCCTGGCCGGTGAACAGCAGGGCCAGGCGGCATTCGCGGTCGCGGTCATCGACCATGCTGACCGCGCCCGCCGGCACCTCGCCGGTGCGGCCGTACGAGGCCAGCGCGTCCAGCAGGTCGGACTTGCCCTTGGCGAACACCACCAGGCGCTTGCGGAAGTGCGTGCGGGTGGTGGCCAGCGAATAGGCCACGTCCAGGAAGCGGTCCTGGATGTTCATGCCCATGTGCAGGTGCAGCTTGTCGGCCTGCGCCCGCAGCGCGGGCACGGTGAAGGCCGACAGCACGAACGGCAGCGACTCGGGCGTGGCCGCAGGCTTGGCGGCGCGGGCCGGCGCGGCGGCCTTGGGCGGCTCTTCCACGATGACATGGGCATTGGTGCCGCCGATGCCGAACGAGCTGACGCCGGCGCGGCGCGGCCGTTCGCCCGCCGGCCACGGCTGCTCCTGCTGCACCAGCGCCATCTGCGCCGCGGCCCAGTCCACCGCCGGGGTCGGCTCGACCACGTGCAGCGTGATGGGCAGCTTGTCATGATGCATGGCCAGCACCGCCTTCATGACGCCCGCCAGGCCGGCCGCCGCCTGGGTATGGCCCAGGTTGGACTTGACCGAACCGACCCACAACGGCCGCTCGGGCGTATGGCTGCCGCCGAACACCGCCGCCAGGCCATTGCCCTCGATCGGGTCGCCGAGCTTGGTGCCGGTGCCATGCGCTTCCAGGTAATCGATGTCGGAAGGCTGCAATCCGGACATGGCCAGCGCCTGGCGGATCACGCGCTGCTGCGCCGGGCCGCTGGGCGTGGTCAGGCTGGCGCTATGGCCGGCGTGGTTGACCGCGGTGCCGCGCAGGACGGCCAGGATCGGATCGCCGTCGCGCTGGGCGTCCGACAGGCGCTTGAGCACCACCACGGCGGCGCCTTCGCTCCAGCCGGTGCCGTCGGTGCTGGACGAGAACGACTTGCAGCGGCCGTCCGGCGACATGCCGCGCAGGCGGCTGAATTCCACGTGCAGGTCGGGCGACAGCATCAGCGTCACGCCAGCCGCCACCGCCAGGTCGCATTCGCCCTGGCGCAAGGCATTGCAGGCCAGGTGGGTGGTGACCAGCGACGAAGAGCAGGCGGTGTCCACCGTCATGCTCGGCCCTTCCAGGCCCAGCACGTACGAGACCCGGCCGGACATGGTGCTGCCGGCCGAGCCGGTGCCGACGTAGCCGTCCAGGTCGGCCAGGCCGCCGGCCAGCGCCAGGCCGTACTCGTGGTAGCCCTTGCCGATGCCGACGAACACGCCGGTCTGGCTGCCGCGCAACTGGTCCATCGAATAGCCGGCCAGCTCGATCGCCTCGGAGGTGACTTCGAGCATCATGCGTTGGGCGGGGTCGAGCGCCCGCGCCTCGCGCGGCGAGATGCCGAAGAATGGCGCGTCGAACAGGTCGATCGGCGTCACGAAGCCGCCGCGCATGCAGTACGACTTGCCGCGCGCGTCCGGGTCGGCGTCGTAGATGGCGGCCGCGTCCCAGCGTTCCCTGGGCACTTCGACGATGCCGTCGCCGCCGCGCTCGAGCAGGTTCCACAGGTCTTCGGGGCTGTTGACGTTGCCCGGCAGGCGGCAGGCCATCGAGACGATGGCGATGGGTTCGTCGGCCAGGGCATTGCGGCGCTTGGGCGTGTTGAGCGCGGCCTTCTTGTTGCCGGCCAGATGCGCGGCCAGGTCCTTGATGGTGAAATGCTCGTACAGCGTCGAGGTCGACACGTTGCGGCCCAGCAGCTTCTGCAGCTCGGCCTGCACCCGCACCACCCGCAGCGAATTGCCGCCAATCTTGAAGAAGCTGTCGTGGATGCCGATGCGGTCATGGCCCAGCACTTCGGCCCAGACCGCCTGCAACTGCTGTTCCAGCTCATTGGTGGGCTGCACCGCCGGCTCCAGCATCACCTCGGTGGGTTCGGGCAGCGCCTTGCGGTCGATCTTGCCGTTCGGCGTCAGCGGGAACTCGTCCAGTTCGACGAAGAAGTCCGGAATCATGTAGCCCGGCAGGCGCGCTTCCAGCCAGGGCCGCAGCACGCGTTGCAGCGCGGGGCGCGGCGGCGCGCCGGCCGCGGGCTGGTTGGCCCATTGCGCCAGCGCATCGCGGTCGAGCGCCTGGGGCGCCTGCCAGCCCAGGTCGGGCTGTTCGCCGGCCTGCCAGAACACCGCGTCGAACGCCCAGATGTCGCGCGCGCGGCTCGGCAGCATGACCATGCGATAGCCGGCCGCCTCGGCCGCCTGCGCCAGGTCGCGCGGGTCGACCCACTGGCCCGGCCCGGCCGTGGCCTGCGCCTGTAGCACATGGCCCACGCGTTGGTGCACGTCGGCCAGGCGGCCGTTGGGAATATTGGCGATGGTCAGCGACTTGCCGCCCTTGCCCAGGCGCCGCGCCAGCTCCGGCAGGTCGAGTCCATCTCGGCCCCAATCGAGCGCCGTCATGGCCCGCGACCTGGCGCGGCCGGAAGCCGGCGCGCCGACGTGCAGGATCACGTCGAAGCGAAAGCGCGACATCTCGTTGACGTAGGCGCCGTCGCGCAGCAGGATTTCAACGCGCGAGATCTGCGGGTACAGCGCCGGCAGGTTGGCGAAGAACTCGGGCGCCAGCACCAACTCGCGTTCCGCGCGCAGGCCGCGCTGCGCGCGCCGCCGCAGCTCGTCGGGAGACAAGCTGCACAGGCCCTGGAAGTTGGCCACGTCGGCATGGAATGCCTCGAGCAGCGCCAGGTCGCGCACGTCGCCGACGAAGATGCGGCCCTCGGTCACGGCCTGGGTGGCCCAGTCCAGCACCGACAGCAGATAGCCGGCGCTGGGGAAGTACTGCGCCACCGAGTTGATGACCACGGTGTCGAAGCTGCCCGGCTCCACCTCCGGCAAATCGTTGGCCAGGCGGTGTTCGCACGAGGCCTGCGGCAGGCCGCCCAGGTGGCGGTTGATCTGTTCCACCGCCTGGCTGGAGGCGTCGATGGCCCGGTACTGGGCGACCTTGGGCGCGACGCCGAACAGCACCAGGCCGGTGCCCGAACCGATCTCGAAGACGCGCTCGGGGCCGGTGGCCAGGATGCGGTCGACAGTGCGTTGCTGCCAGTCGCGCATTTCGTCGGCGGCGAACGGCAGGCCGTCGTAGCTGTTGTGCCAGCCGGCGGTGTTGAAGGTGGGATCGGCCGCGCCGGGCTCGTAGGCCCGGTCCCAGACATCGCGCCATTCGGTCACGGCGGTGGTCTCGGCGCGGCGGTCCTGCGCGGCGCTGGCCGGCGCGCTGTTGCGCAGGCAGTAGGCGACCAGCTGGTCGTTGCGGCCCACCACCACGGCGCGGCCGATGTCTTCGTGGCTGGCCACGGCGGCCTCGACCTCGCCCAGTTCGATGCGGAAGCCCCGCAGCTTGATCTGGCCGTCGTTGCGGCCCAGCACCACCAGCTTGCCCGGCTCCTTGAAGCAGGCCAGGTCGCCGGTGCGGTACAGGGCGCCGGGCGCGAACGGGTTGGCGCCGAACTGCGCCGCCGTCTGCGCCGGGTCCTTGTGATAGCCGCGCGCCACGCCGGCGCCGCCGATGCACAGCTCGCCGGCAAAGCCGGCCGGCACCGGCGCCAGGTTGGCGTCCAGCACGTACAGCTGGGTGTTGGCGATGGGCAGGCCGATGACGATGTCCTCGCCCGGACGCACCTGCCAGACGCTGGACCACACGGTGGTCTCGGTCGGGCCATACATGTTCCACACCGACTCGGCGCGCGCCAGCAGCTCGTCGGCCAGCGCGCGCGGCAGCGCTTCGCCGCCGCACAGCAGGCGCTTGAGCGCCACGGCGCGCGGCCAGCCCGATTGCAGCAACAGCTGCCAGGTGGTGGGCGTGGCCTGCATCATGGTGACGGCGTGGCGGCGCATCAGGTCCAGCAGCGTCTGGCCGTCCAGGCTTTCCTGCTGGCGCGCGATCACCACGCTGGCGCCGCTGATCAGCGGCAGGAACAGTTCCAGCGCCGCGATGTCGAAGGAAATCGTGGTCACCGCGAGCAGGCTGTCGCCGGCGTCGCAGCCGGGCGCGGCGCGCATCGACAGCAGGAAGTTGCCCAGCGCGCCGTGGGTGACTTCCACGCCCTTGGGCTTGCCGGTGGACCCGGAAGTGAAGATGACATAGGCCAGGTCGTCGGCCTGCGCCGAGGACGGCGCATTGGCGCTGTCGTCGCCGGCCTGGGCCAGGGCCGCGCCCAGATCCAGGCAGCGCTCGGCCCAGGCGCTCAGGCTGGCGTCGCGCGCCGCCGGCGGCGCGATCAGCAGCGCCGGCTGGGCGGCCTCCAGCATCTGGCGGATGCGCTCGGCCGGGAACGCCATGTCGACCGGCACATAGGCGGCGCCGGTCTTGAGCACGGCCAGCAGCGCCACGACCATGTCGATGGAACGGTCCAGGCATACGCCCACCAGCTGGCCGCGGCCAATGCCCTTGCCGCGCAGCACGCCGGCCACGCGGTTGGCGGCGGCGTTCAGTTCGCCATACGACATGGACTGGTCGGCGCAGCGCAGCGCCACCCTGCCCTCGTGCTGGACCGCGGCGTGCTCGAACAGTTCGTGCACCACCGCGCCGAGCGTGGCGGTATCGCCGGTGGCGTTGAACTGCTCCACCAGCGATTGCCGCTCGCTCGCCGACAAGGCCTCGACCTCGCCCAGCTTGCGGTCGGCCGACGCCGGCAGGCGGCGGCACCAGTCCGCCACCTGCGCGGCCAGCTGCGCCGCGGCGCGGCGCGTGATCTTGCGCGGATTGAAATGCAGTTCGAAGGCTTCACTGCCAGCCAGCAGCACGAACTCCAGCGCCGGACGATCCTCGTCCGCCGCGTAGGCCGCGGGCACCTGGCTGGACACGAGCACGTCCGGCGTCAGTTCACCGCGCGCATGGCGGGCGGCCAGCGCCGCGTCGCGGCCGATCAGGTCGCGCCGGATCAGGCCATGCTCGCGCGCCTGGCCCAAGGCCCCGGCCACGGCGTCCAGGTTGCGCGACACCGGCGCCGCCGGGTCCATTTGCGCCAGCACCGGCGCCCAGGCGCAGAACACATCGCGGCACTCCGGGTCCACATCTGTGCGCGGCAGCGCCACCGCCAGGTGGACGTCGGCCGCGCCCGAGGCGCGCGCCAGGAAGGTGCACAGGCCGCCCGCGGCCTGCTCGATGAAGGCCTGCTCGCGCCCGGCGCCCTGCGGCGCGGCGGGCAGCTTGCCCACGATAGGCGCCGTGTTGGTCTCGGGGGCGGTCGGCCGCGCATACGGCAGGCGGTACGGTTGCCAGGCGGCCCACTGGCCGCGCCAGTAGGCGGCGGAACCCGACGCCGCGGTGCCGGCGGCCGTGACCTGGGCGCGCACCTGCTCGCTGGCCGAGGCCAGGCGCGCGCCCGCCCGCAGGCTGCCGGCGCTGGCCAGGTCGGCGATGGCGACGTCCTCGCCCTCGAGCGTGCACAGCGCTTCCAGGCGCAGCACGCGATTGCCGGTGGCGATGCTGGCGCCGAAGGCATCCACCGCCACCACATCGCCCGGCGCCGCGCCCGCGGCGCGCGCCTCGACGCTGACCTTGCGCACGGCCAGCACACGGCCATCGATCAAGGCCTTGGGCCATACCAGCGGGCTGCTGAAGGGGCCGTGGTCGGTGGCGCGCACCATGGCGGCGATCTGCTCGGCGTCCTGGTGCCAGTCAATCAGGCCTTCGGCCGAAAATTGCGAATGGCGCGAGAAATAGCGGCGCCGCGACAGGTCCTGCGGCGTCTCGCGCTCGCGGCCGGCGGCCAGGTCGTCGACCAGCGCGCCGAAGCTCTGGATGGCGGTTTCGTCGCACTTCAGGCCCAGCGACAGGGCCGTGTCTGTCGATTCGATCGGCACCGCGACGCGCTTGAGGATGCCGCCGCCGTCGATGATCTCGCCGATGCGGTGCCAGGTGATGGCGTAGTCGGTGGCGCGGTCGTACACCGCCCAGGCCGGCACGTGCAGGCCCGAGTATTCCGGCAACGGGCCATAGTGGTAGTTGATGCTCATGCGCCGCACGCGCTCGAGCAGCGCATCGGGGATCACCGAGTAGTTGCCGATACTGAAGAGGATGTCGGCCGACAGCCGGGATTCCGGCTTGACCGCGTCGTCCAGCGCGTACTGCGGGATGCCGGCCTTGGCGGCCCACGCGCGCACGGTCAAATCGGTGGAAATCACTGCCTGTATGCGGTGTCCCTTTGCCATCAGCAGTTCGCCGCAACGAACCAGGACACTGCCGTCTCCAACCAAAAGCGATACGAAACTCGTCATGATCTGTTCTTCCTATGAAAGACATTCTGACCCTGGCGGCAGCACGTTTTTTTCTAATGCGTTGCCTGCCGCCCGCATGCTCGCGTCGACGAATTCTTATACAGATGATTTGAAAATTCCAGACGCGTCACTGCCTCCAAACACGTACGTACACCCCCATTTCTTCGAGCAAAAAAACACGTCCCGGCCGTTCACGCCTGGCGCGGTCAAACGCCATTTGGAACACATGTGAACATGCTCGCAAGCGCCTGAATCCGCGCTTCTACGCCGTATTTCGAGCGTCATATCGCCGCTGCACGACGGCGCGATTTCGCGCATCGATGCGCGACCCGTCCGGTACGTACGGGTCGACATACGCATCCCCCCACTACGTATTCGCGTACGTGGATGCACGTATAGAGATACGTATTGGCGCAGTCCTACACTTGATCGCACAAGCACACCACCGCCGCACATCACCGTGCATGGGGAGAGGGACATGTTCGATCATTCGGGCGTTTCGATCGTGGGCAGCGGCCATACGCCGTTCGGCAAATTGGACGCTCTGAATCTTGAGCAACTCATCGTGATGGCGGCCAACGAGGCGATCGAGGACGCCGGCGTCGATCCCGCCGAGATCGACGCGATCTACCTGGGGCATTTCAACGCGGGGCTGGTGCCCGATGCCTTCCCCGCCTCGCTGGTGCACCAGGCGCATCCGGCCTTGCGCTTCAAGCCCGCCACGCGCTGCGAGAACGCCTGTGCCTCGGGCTCGGCCGCGATCCACGCCGGCCTGCGCGCGATCCAGTCGGGCGCGGCCGGCACCGTGCTGGTGATCGGCGTCGAGAAGATGACCTCGCGCAGCACGCCCGAGGTGACCGAGGCGCTGGCCTGCGCCGGCTACAAGAACGATCCGCGCGAAAGCGCCATGAGCTTTCCGCAGCAGTTCGCGCGCCTGGCCGAGAAATACGCCGAGCGCTACGAGGACCCGCTGCCGGTCATGGCCGCCATCGCCGCCAAGAACCACGCCAATGCGCTGCGCAATCCGCTGGCGCAGCTGCGGCGCGAGCTGGACGCCGACTTCTGCAACACGATCTCGGAACGCAATCCGATGATCGCGGCGCCGCTGCGCATGACCGACTGTTCGCCCATCAGCGACGGCGCCGCCGCCGTCATCCTGACCTGCGAGCGGCGCGCGCCGCGCTATGCGCGCCAGGTGCGCTTTCGCGCCGCCACCCAGGTCAACGACATGCTGCCGCTGGAGGGCCGCGACCTGCTGGCGTTCGAGGGTCCGCACCGCGCCATGCAGCGCGCCTACTCGGATGCCGGCATCCAGCTGCAGGACCTGGATTTCGCCGAGGTGCACGACTGCTTCACCATCGCCGAACTGCTGATCTACGAGGCCATGGGCCTGGCCGCGCCCGGCGAAGGGCATCGCGTGCTCACCGAGGGCACGGTGCGCCGCGACGGCGATCTGCCGGTCAACCTGTCGGGCGGACTCAAGGCCAAGGGCCACCCGGTCGGCGCCACCGGCGTGTCGATGCACGCGCTGGCCTACCGCCAGCTGACCGGCCGCGCCGGCGACATGCAGCGCCCCGGCGCCGAGCTCGGGCTGGTTTTCAACATGGGCGGCATGGCCGTGGCGAACTACGCGTCGGTGCTCGAGGCGGTGCGGGCGTAATGGCATGAATATCGCGAACTGGTTGCAGGCGGCCGCGCTGGAGCACGGAGGCCGGCCGGCCCTGCATACGGGCCTGCGCCTGCATGCGAACTACCGTGACTTCGCCCGCCGCGCCGCGGCGTTGGCCGGCTGGCTGCAACGCGACCATGGCCTGGCCCCGGGCGATCGCGTCGCGCTGTTCGCGCGCAACCGCGTCGAATACCTGGAGCTGCTGTACGCGGCCTGGTGGCTGGGCGCGGTGGCGGTGCCGATCAACCCCAAGCTGCATCCCAAGGAGGTTGGCTGGATCGCCGCTAACGCCGACGCCAGCGTGATCTTCACCGACCGGCTCGACGATCTGCCGGCGGGCTGCCTGCCGGATGGCTGCCGCCACCTGGAGATCGACGGCGCCGACTACGCCCGGGCCTGTGCCGGGACCGGCCCCTGGGCGCCGCCGGCGCCGCTGGCCGCGGATGCGCTGGCCTGGCTGTTCTATACCTCCGGCACCACCGGCCGGCCCAAGGGCGTGATGCTGAGCCACCGCAATCTGGTGGCCATGGGCCTGTGCTATGCGGTGGACGTGGAAACCGTGGAGCCCGGCGACGGCATGCTGTACGCCGCGCCCATGTCGCACGGCGCCGGGCTGTACCACGTGCTGTACGTGCGCAAGGCCGCGCGCCACGTCGTGCCCGAATCGCGCGGCTTCGAGCCGGCCGAGATCCTGGCGCTGGCCGAACAGACCGGCCCGCTGTCGTTCTTCGCCGCGCCCACCATGATCAAGCGCCTGGTCGAGCAGGCGCGCGCCGGCGGCCGCGACGGCCGCGGCATCAAGACCATCATCTACGGCGGCGCGCCGATGTACCTGGCCGACCTGGAAGAAGCCCTGGCGGTGCTGGGCCAGCGCTTCGTGCAGATCTACGGCCAGGGCGAAAGCCCGATGACCATCACCGCGCTGTCGCGCGAGGTGATCGCCGATGCCGCCCACCCCGAGCGCGCCGCGCGGCTGGCTTCGGTCGGCACCGCGCAGAGCTGCATGGAGCTGCGCGTGGTCGACGCCGCGCTGCGGGCCGTGCCGTCCTGCACCGAGGGCGAGGTGCTGGTGCGCGGCAACGCCGTGATGCAGGGCTACTGGCGCAACGATCCCGCCACCGCCGAAACGCTGGTGGACGGCTGGCTGCGCACGGGCGACATCGGCCGGCTCGACCATTCGGGTTTCCTGACGCTGACCGACCGCAGCAAGGACGTGATCATCTCCGGCGGCTCCAACATCTACCCGCGCGAAGTCGAGGAAACGCTGGCGCGGCATCCCGGCGTGCGCGAGGTGGCGGTGGTCGGCGCGCCCAGCGCGCAATGGGGCGAAGAGGTGGTGGCCTTCGTGGTGTCGCGCCCCGGCGCGACCCTGGCGCCCGAGGAACTGGACGCCTGGTGCCGCGGCGAGATCGCCTCGTTCAAGAAGCCCAAGCGCTACGTATTCCATGAAGAACTGCCCAAGAACAGCTACGGCAAGATTCTCAAGACCGCATTGCGCGAAGCCTTGCGCGGCGCGGAACCAGGCGGCCAGGGAGATGCCAGCCCAGGCCGATGAACCGGCGCATCAGAAGCCGGAATCCCCCAAGGAGGAGAGCATGAGAAGACGCGATTTCATCAAGGCCGCCAGCCTGCTGGCCGGCGCATCGGCCCCGGCCATCTGGACCGGCCGCGCGGCCGCCGCGGCCAGGCCTGTCACCCTGAAGTTCGACAGCTACATCAGCGAAACCTCCGGCCCGTCGCGGCTGGACGAGTGGTACCTGAAGCAGCTCGAAACCCGCAGCAACGGCGCGGTCAAGGTGCGGCGCTACTGGGCCCAATCCCTGAACAAGGTCGGCGAGCACCTGTCCGCCGTGCGCGACGGCACCTCGGAAATGTCGTTGATCTCGCCGGGCTACTACCAGTCGCAATTGCCCGTGACACGCGGGCTGGACTGGTACTACCGCATGCACCGCTCGGACGCGCTGCAATGGCTGTGCCGGGATGTCTACGCCGAATACCAGCCGCTGCGCGACGAATGGGAACGCCGCTACAACAGCAAGGTGCTGTACTGGACCAACTGGTACTACGCGCCGCTGGTGACGCGCCAGCCGATCAATTCGATCGCGGACATCCGCGGCAAGCGCATCCGCGGCTACGGCGCCGCCAACGAGGTCATCGAGCGGCTGGGCGGCACCGCCGTGCCGATGGCTGCGCCCGAGGTCTACACCGCGCTGGAACGCGGCGTGCTGGACGGCGTGTACGGCTTTGACTTCATTACCGCCGTGGCCTACAAGCTGCACGAGATCGCGCCGTACTTCACCGATATCGGCGACGGCCCGCACGGCCCGGCCGCGACCATTATCAACGCCCGCGTGTGGAACAACTTCCCCGATCCGGTCAAGCAGGTCAGCGACCAGATCGTCAGCGAAATCTACGGCGGCGAATACGCCCGCATCTACGAGGCGGCCGCGCGCCAGTACGTCAAGACCGCCAAGGCCGAGGGCGCCAAGTTCTCGTCGCTGCCGCAGGCCGAGAAGGACCGGGCGCGCACCCTGGTGCAGCCGGCGCAGACCGAGGGCTGGGTCGAGCGGGTGGCCAAGCCCGCCGGCCTGGACGGCCTGGCGATGCAGGCCCTGGTCAACCAGGCCATCGCCAAGTACGACGCGCAGGGCAGCTTGAAACGCTTCGACGAACTGGCCGCCGAGGCCTGACGCCGTTTCCTTCCCCGCGGCCCGGCGCGCGCCGGGCCGCCACAGGCAGAGACCCATGGACTATTCCTCCCGACTGGGCGTGGCGCTGCGCGCCGTGTCCAACGTGTTCGGCGCCATCGCCACGCTGTTCCTGCTGTTTCTGATGTTCGGCATCACGCTCGACGCCATGGTGCGGGCCATCTACGGCCACTCCATTCCCGGCCTGTTCGAGATGTCCGAACTGAGCCTGGTCGTGATCGTCTTCTTCGGCCTGGGCTGGACCCAGATGGACGACGCCCATATCCGCGTCACGCTGCTGCACAAGAAGGTGCCGCCGCGCGTGGCGCAATGGATGGACGCGCTGGCGTGGCTGGCCGCCGCCGCGGTGCTGGCGATGCTGGCCTATCCCGCCACCGGCGAGGCGCTGGAATCGATCGAGATCCGCGAGTTCCGCTGGGGCTACGTGGAGGTGCCGATCTGGTGGACCAAGGCCATCGTCGCCCTCGGCCTGTGGTTCGGCGCGCTGCAGATGCTGGCCCAGGCCGGCTGCAGCCTGTGCCGCGCCGAACCCGCCGCCCGCGCCACCCCGGCGCTGGCCTCGCATTGACCCTCTCGCGGGAATTCCCTCCATGGATGACGTCACCATCACCCTGGTCGCCACCGGCCTGATCTTCGTATTCCTGCTGCTAGGCGCGCCGGTCTTCGCCGCGCTGGCGCTGGCCGGCATCACCGGCCTGGTCCTGGTAGAGGACAGCGCTTTCGTGCTGAACCGTCTCAAGTCGTATTCCTATGCGCAGTCGGCCTCGTACCTGCTGACTGTGATCCCGCTCTTCATCCTGATGGGCGCCTTCGCCCATCACGCGGGCGTGGGCCGCAGACTGTTCGACATGGCGCGCAAGTGGGTCGGCCACATGCCCGGCGGACTGGCCATCGCCAGCGTGCTGACCTGCGCCGGCTTCGCCGCCACGTCGGGCTCCAGCGTGGCCACGGCGGCTACCGTGGGCGCGGTCGCCATTCCCGAGATGAAGCGCGCCGGCTACGACGCGCGCCTGTCGGCGGGCGCGGTGGCGGCCGGCGGCGTGCTGGGCGTGCTGATCCCGCCCAGCGTGCTGCTGATCTTCTATGCCGCCCTGACCGAGGTCTCGGCCGGCAAGATGCTGGTGGCCGGGGTGCTGCCCGGACTGCTGTCGACGCTGGTGTTCATCCTGGGCATCCGCGTCATCAGCGCTTCGCCGCAGATGGCCGCGACGGTGCTGCCCAAGAGCCCGTGGCGCGAACGCGTGCTGTCGATCCGCAACGGCTGGCAGGTGCTGGTGCTGTTCCTGATCGTGCTGGGCGGCATCTACCTGGGTTTCGTCACGGCGACCGAGGCCGCCGCGGTCGGCGCGTTCGCCGCGTTCGTGATGCTGCTGTGCGCCCGGCAGGCGCGCGGCGAGCTGGGCGGCAAGCTGGTCGAAAGCCTGCGCAACGCCGTCACCACCACCGTGATGATCCTGTTCACCATGCTGGGCGCGGGCCTGTTCAGCCTGTTCCTGAGCCTGGTGCAGATCCCGCAGCAGATCGCCGAGGTGATCGTGTCCTCGGACATCCCGCCACTGCTGGTGGTGGGGCTGATGCTGCTGGCCTACTTCCCGCTGGGCATGTTCCTGGATGCCTTCTCGATGCTGGTGATCACGCTGCCGATCATGTTCCCCACGGTGGTGTCGCTGGGCTTTGACCCGATCTGGTTCGGCATCCTGGCCGTGAAGATGTGCGAGATCGGCCTGATCACGCCGCCGGTCGGGCTGAATGTGTTCGTCATCGCGGGCATAGACCGCCAGACGCCGTTGACGCGGATCTTCCACGGCGCCTGGTGGTTCGTCATCATGGAGGTGGTGACCACGCTGATCCTGTTCTTCTTCCCGGTCATCGTCACGATCCTGCCTGAGATGATGCTCGGAAAATGAAGCGGGACGCGCGGCCCCGCTCAGGCCATGTTGTCGACCAGGATGATCTTGGACACCAGTTCGGCGGTGTTCTTCGCGTCCAGCTTGCGCATGATGCGGGCGCGATGCACCTCCACCGTGCGATAGGAGATGTCCAGCCGCATGGCGATCTCCTTACAGCTCAGGCCGTTGGCGACGTAAGCGGATATTTCGCGTTCGCGCCGCGTCAGGTTGGCCGTGCGCAGGCAGTTTTCGGCGATGCGCTCGAAGCTCCAGATCATCAGGTCGAAAGGGTCTTCCGGAGTCAGGGTGATGCCGCGCGCGCGCGCCCAGAACACCTCGCGGCTGCGGTGCTGCATGAAGCGCTCGTCTTCGTAGTAGCAATTGCTTTCCAGGTGTTTGAGGCAGCGCTGGCCGATCTGGTGAAAATCGGAAAGCGAGGGGTAAAGCTGGAGTATCGATTTGCCCACCAGTTCCCTGCGCGTGTAGCCGAACAGATTTGCGAAGGAGTGATTGCATTCCGAGATCTTGCGCGCGCTGCAGATGACCTGCGGCGCGGGAGATTCCTTGAAGGCGAGCAATGTCAGGTGAAAGTCACTCATATTGTCTCCCCGGATAGCGTGCCGGTCTTGCCGTTGCGCGGCGGAATCCACCGCGCTTTTCTGGCGGCCCGCATCTTGTCCGTGCGGGCTTCGAGGCGCCAGTGTATAAGAAGCTTCCGGCACCTGGAATGGGCTTTTTCCAGCGGTTTCAGGCGGGTTTTTCCACCCCGTTTCATTCCTTTTCATGCACCTGCGCGCCATCTCTTTTTTCGCGCCGCTTGTCCGCGGCGGCCGGCCATGACCGGCGACTCGACCGAGGCCCTGCCCTCGCTGCCGTTGAGCGCCCGCCTGGCGCAGCGGCTGGAATGGATCACGCCCGGCGCCAGCGCCGCCGGCGGCCTGCCGCCGACACAGCGCCGCCAGGCGGAGTTCCAGGCCGGCCGGCGGCTGGCGGCGGCGCTGCTGGCGGCGCTGCGCGCGCCCGCCACCGATGTCGGCGTGGCCGCGGACCGCTCACCCATCTGGCCCGCGGGCTACGTTGGCTCCATCAGCCACAGCCGGCGGCTGGTAGGCGTGGCGGTGGCGCGTCACAGCGACGTGCGCGCGGTCGGCATCGACATCGAAGCGATTGCCGACCCCTCCGCCGTGGAGGCGATCGAATCGCTCTGCATGCGGCCCGAGGAACGCGCGTTCGATGCCGGCGCGCTGACCCGCGCCGAGTTCGCCACGCTGCTGTTCTCGGCCAAGGAGGCGTTCTACAAATGCATGCAGCCGCTCACGCGGGTGGCGTTCGATTTCGCCGACGTTTCCGTCACCCGGATCGATCCGGCGCGGCAGTGCCTGGAACTGCGCCTGCTGCGCGCCGCGACGGCGGAATTCGTGCCGGGTCGCCTGTTTGAATGCGGCTATCGCAGTGCACAAGGCCACGTCTATACTGCCTTGGAAATTGGCCATTGAAGCATCTCCCCCCTTACGTTGTTCCCATCGACAAGGAGCGTTCAAATGTCTGATCCCATCGTTATCGTGAGTGCCGCGCGCACCCCGCTGGCCGCCTTCCAGGGCGAATTTTCCACCCTCTCCGCCAACGAGCTGGGCGCCGTCGCCATCGGCGCCGCGCTCGAGCGCGCCGGACTCAAGCCCGACCAGGTCGACGCGGTGCTGATGGGCAATGTGCTGCAGGCCGGCCAGGGCCAGGCGCCGGCGCGGCAGGCCTCGATCAAGGCGGGCATCCCGTCGTCGGTGGGCGCCATCACGGTGTCCAAGGTGTGCGGTTCGGGCATGCAGGCCGCGATGCTGGCGCACGACGGCATCATCGCCGACACCTATGGCGTGGTGGTGGCCGGCGGCATGGAATCCATGACCAACGCGCCCTACCTGCTGACCAAGGCGCGCGGCGGCTATCGCGCCGGCCACGCCACCATGTACGACCACATGATGCTCGACGGCCTGGAAGACGCCTACCAGGTGGGCCGCGCCATGGGCACGTTCGGCGAGGACTGCGCCGCCAAATACGGCTTCACCCGCGAAGAACAGGACACCTTCGCGGTGGAATCGGTCTCGCGGGCGCAGAAGGCCGCGCGCGACGGCGTGCTGAAATGGGAAACCGTGCCCGTCACCATCAAGTCCAAGAAGGGCGACACGGTGATCGAGCTGGACGAGCGTCCGCAGAAGCTCAACGTCGAGAAGATCCCGACCCTCAAGCCCGCCTTCGCCGCCAACGGCACCATCACCGCAGCGTCCTCGTCGGGCAACGCCGACGGCGCCGCCGCGCTGGTGCTGATGCGCGAATCCACCGCCAGCAAGCTCGGCTGCAAGCCGATCGCCCGCATCGTCGGCCACGCCAGCTTCGCGCAGGAACCCGAATGGTTCACCACCGCGCCCGTGGGCGCGATCAAGAAGCTCTACGACAAGACCGGCTGGAAGACCGCCGACGTGGACCTGTTCGAGATCAACGAGGCCTTCGCCGCGGTGACCATGGCGGCCATGAAGGAACACGACATCCCGCGCGACAAGGTCAACATCCACGGCGGCGCCTGCGCGGTCGGCCATCCCATCGGCGCGTCGGGCGCGCGCATCATGGTGTCGCTGCTGGGCGCATTGAAGGCCACGCAGGGCAAGCGCGGCGTCGCCACGTTGTGCATCGGCGGCGGCGAGGCCACCGCGATCGCGCTGGAAATGGTCTAAAAAAGGGTCACGCCCTCGTTTTAAGACGTCACAGAACTGCGCGTAAACGTTTCCGCGGCGCCTCCGGGCGCCGCCCTGCTGTGCGCGGCCGGCCCCTCGTGGCCTGCCGACACAGGAAAACACATTGCGAAACTTGAAGCCTCCCGGGGTGCCTTGCCATCATGGTCGGACATTCATCCGGAACAAGGAGGTTTCATGCCGTATTCCAAAACCGCAATCCTGTCGGCCATCATGTTGACGGCCGCGCTGTCCGGTGCCCCCGTCCTGGCGCAGAACGCCCCCGCCAGCCAGACGCCCATGGCGCCGGCAGCGGTGCAGCCCACCGACCAGCAACTGCAGCGCTTCGCCTCGGCGTCGCAGAAGGTGTCGGGCGTGGTGGACGAATACCGTCCCAAGGTCGACGCCGCCAAGACCGACGCGGACAAACAGAAAGTGATCCAGGAAGCCGACGCCAAGATGGTCAAGCTGGTGCAGGCCGATGGCCTGTCCGTGGAGGAATTCAATGGCATCGGCCAGGCCGTGCAGCAAAATCCCCAGCTCAAGGAGCGCCTGATGAAGATGGGCAAGGCTGGCGCGACGGTGCAGTAGGTCCGTCCGTCTTTCCCCGCCTGCCCTGCTGGCCGCGCCTTGGCGGTATCCTACCGGGATACTTCCAAGGAGTGCGGCATCTTGACCATCGATCTCACCCTGTATGACCTGGCCGGCGCCGATCCGACGTTGCGCTTCAGCCCCCATTGCTGGAAAACGCACATGGCGCTGGCCCACAAGGGCCTGTCCGCCAACACCGTGCCGTGGCGCTTCACCGACAAGGAAGCGATCGAATTCTCGGGCCAGAAGCTGGTGCCGGTGCTGGTGCACGGCGAGCACGTGATCAGCGATTCCTGGCAGATCGCCTGCTACCTGGAAGACACGTTCCCCGAACGCCCCTCGCTGTTCGGCGGCGACACCGGCCGCGCGCTCAGCCTGTTCGCCAACACCTGGGCCGACACCACCCTGGTGCCGACGCTGGCGCGGCTGCTGCTGCCGGAGATCCACGCCCTGATCGACGCCAAGGACCAGGATTATTTCCGCCACACGCGCGAAAAGCGCTTCGGCCCCCTGGAAGACCTGCCCGCCCTGCGCGAGGAACAACTGGCGGCGCTGCGCGCCTCGCTGCTGCCGCTGCGCCAGATGCTGGCGCGCCAGCCGTACCTGGCCGGCCAGCAGCCGGCCTATGCGGATTACGCGGTGTTCGGGTTCTTCATGTGGGCGCGCTGCACCAGCGCGCTGGAACTGCTGGCGGCCGACGACCCCGTGGCGGCATGGCGCGAGCGGCTGCTCGATGCGCATGGCGGCCTGGCGCGCCAGGCGCCGGTCGCGGCCGCCTGATCGGCAAGCGGGCGGGGCCACGCAGCCGTGGCGCCGCCGCGCTCAGGTCTTCAGGCGATAGCCGGTCTTGAAGATCCAGCGCACCACCACCAGGCAGACCGCCAGGAACACCAGCGTCATGGCGACGCTGACCGTGACGTTGACGTCGGCCACGCCATAGAAGGCCCAGCGAAAGCCGCTGATCAGGTACACCACCGGGTTGAACAGCGTCACGCCCTGCCAGAACGGCGGCAGCATCTTGATGGAATAGAAGGTGCCGCCCAGGAAGGTCAGCGGCGTGATGATCATCAGCGGAATGATCTGCAGCTTCTCGAAGCCGTCGGCCCACACGCCGATGATGAAGCCGAACAGGCTGAAGGTGACGGCGGTGAGCAGCAGGAACCCCAGCATCCAGAACGGATGCGCGATCTCGAACGGCACGAACAGGCGCGCCGTGGCCAGCATGATCAGCCCCAGGATGATGGACTTGCTGGCGGCCGCCCCGACGTAGCCGGCGACGATCTCCAGGTACGAGATGGGCGCCGAATGGATTTCGTAGATGGTGCCCGAGAAGCGCGGCATGTAGATGCCGAACGAAGCGTTGGCCACGCTCTGCGTCAGCAGCGACAGCATGATCAGGCCCGGCACGATGAAGGCGCCGTAGCTGACGCCGTCGATCTGCACCATGTGCGACCCGATGGCCGAGCCGAACACCACGAAGTACAGCGAGGTGGAAATCACCGGCGACAGCACGCTCTGCATCAGCGTGCGCCAGGCGCGGGCCATTTCGAAGCGGTAGATGGCGCGGATTGCGTAGAAATTCATGATTGTCCGTGCACCAGGCTGACGAAAATCTCTTCGAGCGAGCTTTCCGAGGAGTTGAGGTCGGTGAATTCGATGTCCAGCTCGGTCAGGCGCCGCAGCAGGCCGGAGATCTCGCCGCCGCCCTGGTTGTCGTAGGTGTAGACCAGTTGGCGGCCGTCGGCCGACATTTCCAGGTGGAACGGCTCCAGCGCGGTGGGGATGCCCGGCAGCGGCGCCTTCAGCGTCAGCGTCAGGCGGCGCTTGCCCAGCTTGGTCATGAGCGCGTTCTTTTCCTCGACCAGGATGATCTCGCCCTTGCGGATCACGCCCACGCGGTCGGCCATTTCCTGGGCTTCCTCGATGTAATGGGTGGTGAGGATGATGGTGACGCCGTTTTCGCGCAGGCGCCGCACCATGTCCCACATGCCGCGCCGCAATTCGACGTCGACGCCGGCGGTGGGCTCGTCCAGGAACAGGATCTTGGGTTCGTGCGACAGCGCCTTGGCGATCATCACGCGCCGCTTCATGCCGCCGGACAGGGCCATGATGCGGCTGTCTTTCTTGTCCCACAGCGACAGGTCGCGCAGCACCTTCTCGATGTATTCGGGATTGGCCGGCTTGCCGAACAGGCCGCGGCTGAAGGTGACCGTGTTCCACACGCTTTCGAAGGCGTCGGTGGAGATCTCCTGCGGCACCAGGCCGATGGCGCTGCGGGCGGCGCGGTAGTCGGTGAGGATGTCGTGGCCGTCGGCCAGCACCCGGCCCTCGGTCGGGTTGACGATGCCGCAGATGATGCTGATGAGCGTGGTCTTGCCGGCGCCGTTGGGGCCGAGCAAGGCGAAGATCTCGCCGCGTTGGATTTCCAGGTCGACGCTCTTGAGCGCCTGGAATCCCGAGGCGTATCGCTTGGATAGGCCTTGAACTGAAATGACCGGCTGCACTCTGGCTCCCAGCGTGGTGGACAACCGCTGATTTTACCCGCCTGCCGCGGGCGGCTTGTTCGGCCTGGCGGAACGGTGTGTTTGGAAAACGGTATCAAAGCGGGCCATCACGCCGCCGGCGCGTCAGCCTTCCACCGCCAGTTCTTCCCAGCCCAGGTCGCGGGTACGGGCCAGGGCGCCGGTCACCGCCGCCGCCGCGTCCCGCGCCGCGTCTTCCAGCGCATCGCCGGCCAGCAGCCGGGTGGTGATGGCCGCCATGAACACGTCGCCGGTGCCGTGCACCGACGGCGGGATGGCGATCTCGGGATGGCTCAGCACCACGCAGTCGTCGCGCGTGACCACCGCCAGCCGCAGCGTGCCGGGCGCGGCCGTCTGCGGCGCGGCGCTGGTCACCACGATCCACTCCGGCCCTTCGGCGATCAGTTCGCGCGCGGCCGCCGCCACCTCGTCGATCGAGGCCAGCGGCCGGCCCACCATCTGCTCCAGCTCGAAATGGTTGGGGGTCATGCCATGGGCGTGCGGCACCAGCTTGCGGCGATACTGCGCCACCAGCCCGGCGTCCACGTACAGGCCATCGTTGCGGTCGCCCATGACCGGATCGATATGCACCCGCAGCTCGGGCCGCGTGGCCCGCAGCCCGCTCAGCCAGTCCGCCAGCAGGTCGGCCTGGCCGGGCTGGCCCAGGTAGCCGCAGACCACGACGCGCGCCACCGCGGTCACGCCGCGCTCGTCCAGCCCGCGCAGCAGGCCCTGGAACCAGTCCAGCGGCACCGCGCCGCCGTGCAGCGTGGGGTAGTGCGGAGTATTGCTCAGAATGACCGTGGGCAGCGCGACGGCCCGCAGCCCGGCCTGGCGGAATATCGGCATGGCGGCGTTGTTGCCGACGCAGCCATAGACGACCTGGGATTGGATGGAAACGACGTCGACCCGCGCGGTCACGGCGGGCAGCGCTGCGCCGGGCGTCGGGGCAGCGGGAATGGCGGTCATACGGAAGGCTCCTGCGGACAGAGACGGGATGCGCCCTATTCTATGCCCAGCCGCCCCCCTCTTGCCGGTGGCAGGCCCCGCCGCCGCCGGGGCCGCCGCCCTTCCCGTCAGTCCGGCGCGGCGGCCAGCCAGCCGGCCCCGTCCAGCACCGCGCCGTCGATGCCGGCCAGGTGCGGCGCGAACGGGTAGCCCAGCGACGAGACGATCTGGCACTGCGCCAGCTGTGGATGATCGGCGTTCAGCAGGTACTGGCAGCTGCCGGCCGCCGACGGCACCTTCAGCAGCAAGGTATCGCCGCGCGCCAGCCAGGCGTTGCCGAAGGCGCGCGAGGCCTGCAAGTCGGTCTGCCAGCCGGCCGGCGGGCGCGGCTCGGCCACGGCGGCCGCCGGCACCCGCACTTCCAGCAGGAAGTAGTTACGCGGCAGGGCGCGCGGATGCGCCACCTCGGCCTGCGCCAGGCGCGCGAACACGGCGGCGGCGGGGGTGGCGTCCAGCACCACCACCGCCGCGCCGGCGGCGTGCCAGCGGCCCGCGGGGCGGGCGCGCGGCATCAGGTCCTGGCTGTTGCTCAAGCGCCAGAGCGCGGTCATGGGCCGTTTCCTTCATCGATGTTGATCAGCCACTGTTCGATCAGCACGGCGTAGCGGCCGTGCTGGCACAGCAGCAATGGCACCCGGCCATGCAGCCGGCGCTTGGGGCTGCAGAGCCAGCGCCGCGCATCTTCCACGCCGCCGAACACCAGCTCGGCCAGCCACGCCACCCGCAACGCCCGGTACAGCACGCGCAGGTCGGCCAGGTCCAGGCTGTGGTCGCGCAGCGGATCGCGCGGCCGGCCGGGTTCGACCCGCGGCACCAGCGCCAGCCAGTGCAGCAGCTCGCCGGCGAACGCAACGCGCAACGACTGCAACAGCGCGGCCGCGCACTGCAGGCTGGCGGGCGGCCCGGACTGGCCCAGGGCCTGGCTGAGCCGCGCCTCCAGCGCCGCCGCGATGCCGCCCGGCTCAGGGAGCGCGGGCGGCGACGGCGGGCTGGGCCGCCGTGGCAGCCGCGGTTTGGTCGAAGGCGGCATTGAGGGCCGCGCCATCAATGCTGACGGTTCCTGCATTCAGCAACCCCTCCAGGTAAGCCCTCGCCGCCAGTTCCTGGCGTTGGGTCCGCAACGCGGCACGCAACTCATCCTTGACCTGCTCGTACGGCGCCACACTGGCCGCGCGCAGATCCACCAGTTTCAGAATATGGAAGCCCGCCGCCGACTGCACCGGCGCCGCGACCTCGCCCGCCTTGAGCTGCTCGATCACGGGCCGCATTTCCGGCGTCAGCTGCGCCAGCGGCACGTAGCCGATGTCGCCGCCCTGCGCGCGGGTCGAGGCGTCCTGCGAATGGCTCTTGGCCAGCGCGGCGAAATCGGCCTTGGGCGCCTGGGCGCGCTTGACCAGGTCCAGCGCCTGCTTGCGCGCGGCCGCCACCGCGTCGCCGTCGCCCGGCGCGGCCGGCAGGAAGATCTGGCTGACGCGGTACAACGCCGGCTGCGCCAGCTGCGGCTTGGCGCGCTCGTAGGCGGCCCGCAGGTCGGCTTCGGCCGGGTAGTCGTCGGGCGCGCGGCTGACCGAATCCAGGTAGGTCTGCAGCACGATGCGCTCCTGCGCCGCCTGGAAGGCGCGCTTGAGCTCGGGGCGCTCCTGCCAGCCCTGGGCGCGGGCCTGCTCGACCAGCGCCTTCTCGGCCAGGCGGGCGCGCAGCCACTGGTCCAGCCCGGCGCGGTTGCCCTTGAGCTGGGCGCGGGCCTCGGGCGGCAGCGCCTCCAGCTGGCGCACCAGTTCGTCGCGGTCCACCTGCACCGCGCCCAGGGTGGCCACGGCCGGCGCCTTGGCCGGGGCCGGCTGGGCGGTGGCGGCGGCGGCCGGAGCCGCGCCCTTTTCCGGCGCGGCCGCCGCCTTGGCGGGCACGGGACTGGATTCGCTGCTCTGCGCCGGGCTGCCGCGCATCAGCGCCACCGCGCCGGCCAGCACCGCGATCAGCAGCACCGCGGCGGTCACGCGCAGCCGCGCGGGCTGATTGGAAAGAATGTTCATGGTCGGAACCTCGCTTGCTTGGATGCGCCATTCGCCGCCACGGCGGCCTGGGGGGTTGGGGACGTTGCCGTCCCGAACGCCAGGCGCCGGGCCTGGCGGATGGATCAGTTCAGCGCCTCGGTGGCGGCGTCCTGCCGCGGTTCAACGGCGTCGGTATCGGCGCCGGCTTCGGCGCTGGCGTTGGCGCGCAGGAACAACAGGAATTCCTGCAGCAGGCGATCCCACAGTTCGGCGGTGGCGCGCAGGTAGTTCTCGGACACGCCGCCGGCCAGGATCACGTCCAGTTCCAGCACCAGGAACACGCCCTGCACCGTCAGGCGGGCGAAGCGCTTTTCGACGTTCCAGCGCTCGGCCAGTCCGGGCGGCAGTTCGCCCTGCACGCGCAGCGCGCAGCTCAGCGTGTAGTCCAGGTAGCTGCCGGGTTCGACGGCGGGGTTGCCCATGCGCGCGGCAAAGCCCACGCCCTGGCTGGCGCTCAGCAGTTGCACCATGCCGTTCTGCTCGGACACGGTGACGCGATAGCCCGCGGATTGCAGCAGTTCCTGCAGGCGTTCGGCGTTCACGTCGAGAATCAGGCTGGAGTCGGTCATTACAGTCATTCCTAGGTAAAAGAGATCAATTCAGAGAGATCGGTTCGCAAGCAAAGCCGTTCATTACAGTCTCCCTGCATGAAAGAGATAAGACAGCGCCTGGATGCTCAGGGTTGGGCCGCCGGCGCCGCCGGCGCGGTCGCGCCGACCTGCGCGTCGTACAGCTTGTCGCCATACGCCTGCGCCTGCTCCTCGAACTTGACGCGCGCGCTGCCGGCGAACGGCTGTTTCATGGCCAGGATGCCGCCGGCGCCGATGCGCTCGTAGGCGTTCAGGATTTCCTTGCCGGCCTCGTACATCTCGCGGTTCTTGGCGATGCAGGCCTTGGCCTCGGTGTCGCGCTGCGCCAGGGTGCGGGCCAGCGTCTGCCGTTCCGCCTCCTTGGCGCGCGACAGCGTCAGCAGCTCATCGTAGGCGCCCTTGAACTTGCCCAGCTGGGCATGGCTGGCGGCCACCTGCGCCTGGGCGCTTTCCATCACGGCCTCCTGCTGCCCGGCCAGCTTCTCGGCCTGGCCCTTGGCGCTCGCCAGCTGGCTGCGCAAGGCGACCAGCTCTTTCTGGGCGGCGTCGCGCTGCGCTTCGGCCGCGGCCTTGGCGGCGTTGACCTGGGCCTGCTCGCTTTGCAGCTGTTGCAGTTGCTGGGTGGTGCTGCGCAACTGGGCGCGCAGGCGCTCTTCCATGCTCTCGGCCTGCGCCGGCAGCGCCACGCTCAGGCCCGCGGCGCACAGGGCCGCGGCGGCGGCCAGCCGCCGGCCGCGTTCCCGCGCCCGCGGCTGGCGCGACTCATCCCACAAGGTATGCATGTCCATGGCCTCAGAACCTGGCGTTGATCTCGAACTGCATGGTGTCGATGGACAGCGGCGCGCCATAGATCTCGCGCGTGCTCATCCAGCGCAGGACGCCGTACACGTTCTTGTCGAAGGCGTAGCCGCCGCCGATGTAGTAGCCGCGGGCGTTGGTGCCGCCCTGGTGGAACGACGAATCGTTGAAGGCGTCGGGCAGCGCATCCGGCTGGATGTACTTGTAGCCGACGAAGGCCAGCCAGTCGCCCTTCTCCTTCAGGTCGTACGACCGGCCCAGCGTGGCCTGCAGCATCCAGGCGTTGGGACCGCTTTCGACATCGCCGTTCTCGCCGAAGTTGTTGACGATGTTGCCTTGCGAGCGGTTCATCATCTTGCTCTTGCTGTAGGCCAGGTTGCGGATGTAGTTGGCGTTCACGCGCAGGCCCAGGCCGTTGAACACGCGCGTGTCCCAGCGCAGGTTCACGTCGAGCAGGTCGAACTTGGACGCCAGGCCGACGTACTGCGGCTGCGGCGTGTTGGCCGGATCCTGCGGGTTGGAGGTGATATCGCGCAGCAGGAACAGGGTGTTGCCCTTCTGCATGAAGGCCGGGCGCGACCAGTCGGTGTCGCAGTTTTCCTGGCCGGCCCACGGCGAGCAGGGGCTGGAGCGCTTGCCGGCGATGTTGTCGAAGTGGTAGTAGGCCAGCGCGCCGCGCAGGCTATTGCGGCTGTCGATCTTCCAGTCGGCGCCGGCCTGGGCGGCCAGCAGCCACTTGTCTTCGCTCTTGCCTTCCGAGAACGACGACGAGTTCCAGCCGTTCGAGCCGTACTCGGTCGAAAACGCGCCCAGGGTGCCGAACAGGGTCACGTCGCGGCCTTCCAGCGGGTGCTTGAAGATCGCGGCGACGCCGTCGAAGTTCAGGTCGTTCGAGAACAGCATGTCGGTGGACTCGAACGGATTGGCGATGCGGCCGCCCGTCACCGTGGCCCACTTGGCGGGACGGTAGGTCAGGTAGGCCTGGTCCAGCCAGATGTCCTTCTTGCCCATGCCGCCGCCCAGCGTCTGGGTGGTCGAGACCGGGCTGTCGTCGCTGCCGGTGGCCAGGCGGATGCCGGCCGTCCAGGCTTCCGAGATGTCGGCGCGCACGCCCAGGCGGGCGCGCACGCGCAGCTGGTTGCGGCGGTCCTCGCGCGTGTTCAGCATCGGCGGATAGTTGCCGTTGGTGTTGCGGTTCAGGTCGTACGGCCCCTTGGCGTTGAGCTTGGCGAAATCGACGATTTCGTTGCTGTTGCCGCCCGAGTACAGGCGCGACTCGTCGCGCACGCGCACGTCGCCATCGATGGTGATGCGCGAAACCCAGTCGGGGAACGTGTTGGGCTGGGCCCAGTTCTCTTCCTTGGCCTGCACCATCACTTCGGCCTTGACCTCGTCGCGGATCTGGTCGCGCACGGTCTGCGGGATGTACGGCACGCGCACGTCGCCCGCCTGGGCCACGGCGGCGCCGCGATCCTGCGGCGCGGCGCGCGCGGCCTTGGCTTCGGCTTCGGCCTGGGCCACCAGGGCGTCGGCCTGCTCCGGCTTGAGCACGCCCTGCTGCACCAGCAGGCGGATCAGGTTGATGGTGGCGTTTTCGGACGGGGCGGGCGCGGCGTTGGCCGTGACCGGCAACGCGGCGGCGGCGCCCGCCGCGGCCAGGGCCAGCGATGCCGCCAACCGGTTCAATTGGAACTTCATTCTCTTGGCACTCCAGGATCGGTTCAATTCAGCACTTCAGGGAGAGGGACGGCGACCCGTCACCAGGATTCGCATCGGCATGCCCATGGAGGCGGGCGGCCGCTCGTCGATACGGGGCACGGCGCGCAACGTCTCCACCACGCGGGCATCGATCTCGGCGTCGGCGCCGGCGCGACCCAGCGCCACGCGCGTGATCTTTCCGTCGGCGTCGAACCAGATGTCCACGTACGTGCGGAAACTCAGATTGCGGGTGCGATCGTCCTGGCTCAGGATCTTCTGCAGCGCGTAGGCGACGTACTGGTTGTAGGTGCCGTTGCCACCGCGCCCTCCTCCGCCGCCGGCCATGCCCTTGCCCTGGCCGGCGCCGATGTTGAACGCGTCGGTGCCGGCCTGGGCATCGCCATCGATCTGCATCGGGTTGGCCAGGTCGTCGGCCGGGCGCGGCGGCGCCTCGTCCTGCGGCTTGGGCGGTTCGGGCGTGGGCTGCGGCTCGGGCTCGGGCGGCGCCACCGGCTCTTCTTTGGGCGGCTCGGGCTCGGGCGGCTTTTCCGGCTCGGGCGGCGGCGGAGGCGGCGGCGGCAGCGGGATGATCGCGGTGGCCTTGGGCGCCTCGCGGCGCACCCCGGCCATGTCGTTGGCCCAGCGCCATAGCGCGTAGGCCGCCGCGATCAGCGCCACCGCGACCGCGGCCAGCTTGAGCCAGCGGCGCGCGGGGTGCGGCGTGCGCGGGGAATCGGATGCGTGTTGCGGCATGACGGTCGCCTCGGCTCCTATCGCGGCTTGCCGGTGACCAGCCCGACCTGGGCCAGTTCCAGCCGGCGCAGCAGGTCCAGCACTTCCACCACTTTCTGGTACTGCACGGCGGAGTCGCCGCGCACGATCACCGGAAAGTCCGGGTTCAACGCTTTTTCCGTGCGCAGCCGGTCTTCCAGCTCGGGGAGGGTCACCGGATAGGCGTCCAGGAACACCTGGCCCGCGTCGTTGACGGAAATCGCCTTCGTCTTGGGCTGCGACAGGGCGATGGACGAACTGGCCTTGGGCAGGTTGACCTTGATGCCGGCGATCTGCGCCGTGGCGGTCAGGATGAACATGACCAGCACGACCATGAGCACGTCGACCAGCGGCGTGATGTTGATGCCGTCGACGGGCGCGTCGTCATCGTCGTCCTGGGATGCGGATACGGAAGCCATGGGGGTCGTCTCCTTATGCTTCGGCGGCGGCCGGCTGCGGCTCGCGCGCGGCCGGGCGGGCGGCGGCCGCGGCGCGCGCGCCGCCTTGGTGGGCGGCTTCCTGGGCCTGGCTTTCGCCATGCACTTCGGCCAGTCGCGTCACGAACTCGTCAACGAACACGCGCATGTCGGCGCTGACTTCCTTGTTGCGCGAGACCAGGCGGTTGTAGCCAAACAGCGCCGGGATGGCCACGAACAGGCCCATGGCGGTGGCCAACAGCGCGGCGGCCATGCCCGGGGCGATGGCGTTGATGTTGACGTCGCCGGCCATGGCGGTGCCCAGGAACACCACCATGATCCCCAGCACCGTGCCCAGCAGGCCGATGTACGGGCCACCGGCAATGGCGTTCGAGAGCGAGCCGAGCTTGGCGCCCAGCACCTGGTTTTCCTTGGTGCGCACGGCGTCCATCGAGGCGCGGATGGCTTCGATGGTGGCGGCCGAGATCGAACTGGTGTCGGCGCCCTGTTCGCGGCGGGTGCGGATTTCATTGACCGCCACGCGGTACAGGCGCCACAGCGAGGCGTGCTCCAGGCGCTTGGCCAGGGCGGCGTCGTCGGCCAGCAGTTCCAGGCGCTGGCCGACCTTGGCGAAGGACTCGCGGAAGGTCTCGTTGGCGCTGGCCACGCGCGCCACGTTGCGGCTCTTCTTGATCATGATGACCCACGACTGCACCATCATCAGCACCAGGATGGCGATGATGACCCAGGCGTCGACCGGCACGGCCTTGAGCAGGAAGCCCAGGCCGCCGAAACCGAAGCCCGACTGTTCTTCGTCGTTGCCGTAGGCCACCAGGCGCGACTCGGCGCCCTGCGAGGTCGCGTCGGCCAGCAGCAGCGCGGCCGGACGGGCCACGCGCGACAGGCGCACTTCGTCGATGGCGCCGACGAACGGCGCGTACACGTGCGGCGCCGGGGCGGCGGCCGCTTCGACCGGCGCGGCGCCGGCTTCGCCATTGGCGGGCGCGGCCGGCGCGGCGGCCACGGCCGGGGCCGGCACGTCGCCGCCCAGGGCGGCGGGCGTGTTCAGCGGCGGCAGGCTGGCGGCCAGCGAGGACGTGGCGCGGCCGTTCACGTACAGCGTGACGCGGCTGCCGTCGGCCGTCACGGCCAGGTGCTGCCAGGCGGCCGGCGTGAGCGACTGGCCGGGCTGGCTGCGCTGGCCGTTCACTTCGACGAAGGGCACGCCCTGGTTGATGCCGATCAGCAGCGCGTTGCCGGCGTCGCGGCGCGCATACACCAGCTGCTCACCGGCCGGCTGGTCGGCGCGCACCCAGGCGCTGAAGCTGAAGGCGCCCGCGGCGGGCACGGCCAGCGAGGGGCTGGCGGGCAGCATCAGCGGCGCGCCGCCGGCGAATTGCGCGGCGCGGCCGATCACGCCGTCGACCGCGGCGGCCATGGGCGTCTGGGCATTGTTGCTGTTGCCGGTGGTGTCGCGCGGCGGGGCGCCGGCGGCATTGTCGAAGTGGTAGACCAGCGTGTAGTTCGGATCGAACGTCAGCTGGCCGTTGGCCGATGCCGGCGCCTTCTGGTTGCCGTAGTACATCCAGATGTCCTGGCGCTGGCCATCGGCCAGGTCCGGCAGGTCGACCCACACCAGCGCCATGCCCAGCAGCGGATCGAAGGCTTCCAGCTGGTGGTTCAGCACGGTCTGGTCGTCGCCGGCCACGAAACGGATGTCGGCGCCCTTCTCGTTGATGCCGTCGAAGGTGAAATTGCCGGTGTGCAGGCGCACCAGCAGCGGCGTGCGGCCAGCGGGCCCGCCCAAGGGCGCGCCCTGCGGCGTGCTGTCGACGGTGATCTGCTTGCGGTACTGCCAGTCGGGTTGCCACCAGGCGTTGGCGGCGGACGGCAGCACGCCGGCCAGCACGGTCAGTAGGAGCATCAATAAGCGTTGCATGGTCAGGACTCCGGGATAAATACGGTTTCGCGCGCGCTCAGAAGCTGGCGCGGACGCTGAAGTTCAATCGGGGATCGTGTTTCTTGGTGTTGGGGCCGTCCTTGAGCGGATAACCCCAGTCCAGCGAGCCGGACAGCCAGTCCAGCACCTGCAGGCGCGTGCCCAGGCCGACGCTGGCCAGCGAGTAGCTCGAATCCTGCTCGGGCAGCGGATCGCGCAGGCGCAGCGTGGCGGCATCGGCAAAGGCGTAGAAGCGCCATTCGTTGACATTGCTGCCGAGCCAGCGCGCCAGCGACGGCGTGCGCCACTCGACCGAACCCAGGAAGCCGTCGTCGCCGGTGCGCTCGGCCGCCAGGTAGCCGCGCACGCTGGTGCTGCCGCCGGCGGAGAACTGCTCGTTCGACACCAGCGCGCCCGAGGCCAGCTGGAAGCCGGCGCGCAGGCCCAGTTGCCAGTCGCCGAACAGGTTCTGGGTATGGGTGCCGTCGCCGCGCAGCAGCGCGAAGCTGGGGCTGGCGCGGTAGCGCTTGTCGTCGAATTCCTTCCAGTCGCTGCCCAGGCCGAAGAACGAGCGGCTGGCGCCGACGAGCGACAGGCCGATGCTGCTCTGCGACGCTTCGGAATAGCGGTAGCCGTTGTACGAGAAGGTGAACGGCACGTACTTCAGCGGGATCAGGTCTTCGTTGCCGCCGAAGCGCGTGGTCTCGTCGAACTTCTTGTAGTCCAGGCCGACCGACAGCGAGTTGTACCAATCGCCCTGCGGCGCCAGGGTGTAGATGGCGCTCATGCCGAACGAATAGCCCTTGCCCAGCACGTTGGTGCCGCCGATGGTGGCAACGTTGCTGTCGCTCTTGTAGCCGGTGAACTGCAGGCTCCATTGCTTGTCCAGCGGCATCGAGTACGAGCCGGACCAGACCTTGGCGTTGTCGGTTTCCTGCGGCGCCGTGAAGAAGGTCAGGCTGACCGAATGGCCCAGCTGCCACAGGTTGTCATAGCCCAGCGACGCGGTGCTGCGCAGGCGCGAGGTGTCGGCGCTGTAGTCATTGTTCAGGCCCAGGCTGGCGTGCCACGGATTCTTGTCCTCGACCTTGAGGTCCACGTCCATGGTGCCGGGGATGCGGCCTTCCTTGACCAGCGGCACCACCTGGCGGCTGGCGCCCTTGTTCAGGTCTGTCAGCTCGGCCTGCGCCTGGTTGAAGTTGGGCACCTCGCCTTCCCGCAGCGCCGGCACCTCGTCGCGGATGGCCAGCGGCGAATAGTGCTTGGCCCCCACCACGCGCACGCGGCCGACCTTGGTTTCGGCCACCTGCAGGAACACGATGCCGTCGGCCACCTGCTGCTCGGGCAGATCGACGTACACGGATTGGTAGCCCCGTTCCTGGTAGACGGCCTGCAAGGCTTCGCGCGCGGCCTCGATGTCGGCCAGCGTGCGGTCGGGCCCCAGGTAGGGATAGACGGCCTTCTCGATGTCGCGGGCTTCCAGCACGGTATTGCCGCGCACGATGTATTCGTTGATGTTGACGCGGCGCGCCTCCTGCGCGGCCGGCGCCGGCTGCGCCCAGGCCACGTTCACGGCCAACGCCAGCGCCACCGCTCCCGGCGCGCCGCGCATCATGGCGCGCAGCGCGCCGCCCCTGCTCTCGAAATCATGCATAGCGATGCACTCAGTTCCTTGTGTGATAGCCGGTCTGGCACCGGCCGCTACCGTGCAGCGCGCTTGCGACAATCCTGTTACGGCTTTCTGCCCGCATACCCGCGTCTACAGCTTCTGCTTGTTACTAGACGTTCCCGGACGGCGCGGACTGCGCGTTGTAAGAAAAATTTCATGAAACAGCGCCGGCCCGCGGAAAAGGTGCGCAGAAAAGAATCAGGGCCCGGTTTTCACCGGGCCCTGCCACGCGTTTTGCGCCGTGCTTTCATGACGCGGGCATGACAACCGGCCGGATTTTTTCCGACCGGTTGCAACCCTGGCATCAACCGCCGTTGTCCACGCCCTGCACCTGCACCACGCCGTCGGGACGATAGGACGGCGCGGCCGCGCGCGGTTGCGGCGCCGCGCCGGCGCCGGTCAGCGGTTCGTTGCCGTTGCCCAGGACCTGCACGCTGATGATGGACGGCTGGTTCTGGCGCGCCTGCTGGCGGGCGCGCTGCACCGATTCCTGCGCCGCGCCGGACGCGGCCGAGGACGCAGCGCTGGCCGACGACAGCGCGCCGGTGTTGACCACCGCCGTCACCGGGATGCCCTTGCTGTCGCCCTGCACCTGGATGTTGGCGGCATTGACCACATGCAGCGCCGCCACGTTGACGTTGCCCGACACGCGGATGCCGGCCTCGCCCGCGTCGATGGTGCCCAGCGGCGCGATCAGGTCGACGTCGCCCGCCGGCACCTCGGCGATCGGCGCCAGCGTGGCGATGCCGGCGCCCGTGGACGGCGCCGTCGGCGCCAGGGTGACGTTGCCCAGGGCGTCATAGACGCGCTTGGGCGGCGTATACAGCACGGTGGTCTTGGCGCCGCGGCCGGCGTTGATGTCACCCTCGGCCGACCAGGCCTGGATGTGGCCGCCGAAGGTGGTCATGATGCGGCTCTGTCCCAGCAGCACGCTGCCCAGCGCGTACAGCTGGATGTCGCCCTGCCCCTGCGTCACCACGCCCGCAGTCGCCGGCGGCGCCGCGCCTTCGATGCCCAGCACCTGCTGTCCGCCCGGGGTCAGCACCTGGATGTTGCCGCCGAACTGCGTGCGCAGGCCGGCGCCGCCATACATGGTGAAGTCGCCCTGGTACAAGCGCTGCGCGCCTTCGGCGTCGGTCTGCGGGAACAGCGCCGCGATGACGCGGCGGCCGCGCAGGTAGCTGCCGCTGCGCGGGCCGCCCTGCTCGTTGTACTCGCGGCCGCCCTTGCGCAGTTCGGCGAAGTACAGCTGGCGCGCGTAGATGCCCTGCTGCTCGGACGCCAGGGCATCCAGCGCCGCGCGCGCGCCGTCTTCGCCGCCGTCGTAGCCATGGTGCGCGCGCAGCCAGTTGACCAGGTGCAGCTCGCTTTCCTGGCGATAGTCCTGCATCAGGTCGCGGCGCTTGCGCGACGGATCGGCCGCCACCTCGGCATCCAGCTGCGCCTGGCGCTGCGACAGTTCCGCCGGCGCGCCGGCCTCGTCGCCCTGGTAGCCATACACCTGCCGCAGCCAGCCGGCCAGCGACAGTTCACCGGCGTAGGATTGCACCACGCGGTCCGGATTGGCTCCCAGCGTCTGGCCGGCGGCCAGCGCCCGCGCCGGATCCAGGTAGCGCGCAAGCAGGCCGGCGTAGTCCGGCCCCTGCGGGCCGACGCCCGCCAGCACGGCAACGCTGGCGCCGGGGCGCGCGTCGCCGCGCACGATGGCGCCGACGCTGACGATGCTGGCCACGTCGTCCTGGCGAATGTTGCGGCCCGCCTGCACCAGCAGCGTGCCGGGGCCGGCCACCGTCAGGTCGGCCCGCACGATGTCGCGCCCGGCGCTCACCTGCGACAGGTCGTTGGCGTTGCTGTGCAGGCCCAGCGCGCTCATCCCGAGGATGTCGCGCCCCGCCCGCACCGAGACCGGCAATGCGGCCTCGTACCAGGTCAGCACGGTGCGCGGCCGCCCCTGCAAGGCATCCGTCATGATCCGCGTCTCGGCGCCGGCGCGCAGGCCGACGATATCGCCATCCACGGCATGGAAACGCGCCACTGCCGTTCCCCCTTGGCGCGGCGACGCATCCAATGGTGTATTGGGACCGAACGTGAACAACGGCTTGGGCGAGTTCTGCCAGACCTTGTTGCCCTCGACCGAGACATTGAAGATGGTCTGGTCGTTGTTCTCGCCCGCATTGATGGCCATGAAACCGGGGCGCCACGGCGTCGGCAGCGGCGTGTCCGCGCCGGAGATCGACACCGCGTGAGCACCCGCGGCGAAGATCGAGCCGCCGGCCAGCATCGACAATTCACCGCTGGACGACGGCGCCAGCAACAGCACGTGGTTGACGCTTTCCGCCTCGCGCGTGGTGGCGGCCAGGATGATATTGCCGCCGGCCGCCGTCACGCCAAGCTTGGACGGGTAGAGGTAGCTCACCTGCCGCTGCGCGCCGACGCGGGTCGTTTCATCGATCTGCAAGTCGGTGCCCGGCTTGAAGGTATTGTTGGTGGTCAGCGGCGTCAGGTTGCCGCCCGCCGAGAACAGGTCGATGGCCGTGGCCGGCGTCCACAACGTGAACCAGCTTTCGGCGCCGCCGCCCTTGGACAGGCTGCCCTGGGTGTAGGGGCTGGTGTTGATCTGGCGCACGCGGCCGGGGTCCGGCGCATCGGCCAGCACCAGGTCGCCGCGCGTATCCAGCGAGGCCACCGCATCGCCCAGCAGCAGGCGCGGCCCGCCCATGGGCTTGCCGCCGCCCACCGCGGACATATCGGGCGCGCGTAGCTGGGCGCCGTCGCCATAGAACAGCGAGATGCCGCCGACGCGGCCCGCCGTCAACGCCAGTTGCCCGCGCAGATTGACCAGCAGCCCGTTCAGATCGACATCCTCGAAGTTGCCGGCATAGCCGGTGCCGGTGCCAGCGCTGCCGTCGGTCTGCTGCATCGCGCGCAGATTGGGGTTGTAGGCGCCACCGATGCGCAGATCCATGTCGCCGCCGCCCGTCAACACCAGGTCGCCGTCGACCACCCGGCCGGTGCCGGCCACCACGGCCACCAGGGCCTGCGAACGGCCGGATGCCAGATTGTTGTTGAGCAGCGCGTCGCCGCGCGCATCGCGCACGCCGGCATCGCGTCCGGCGCTGATGCTGAGATTGCCGCCACCCAGGGTGCCGAAGCCGGTGAAACCCACGACCCGCGGCTGCTGGCTGTTGGTCGAGGCATAGGCCGCGTACGTGCCGAAGTTGATCCACCAGCTCGACGCGATGTCGTTCACGCCCGGCATGCCCACGCTGCCCTGGCGCCACAGCCAGTTGCTGAGCGCGGCGCTGGGGTATTTGGTGTATTCGACATCCTGGGTGCCATAGCGCTGGGCGTTCATGGAATTCGCGCTCCATGCATCGCCGTAGATGTCGCGGCCCGCCGCCACGGTCAGGTTGCCGCCCTGGTCCGGGTACCAGGCGCGATAGGCGGCCAGCGCCGCGTCGTACTTGCCATCGTGCTGGATGGTGCCCAGCACGGCGTCATCGTCTGTGGTGCCGCGCGGCAGGTTGAAGCGCGCGTCCAGCGGCGCCCCCAGCGACGAGGGCGCGCCGGCCGTGTACACGCCGTAGACCGAGGCCATGCCAACGTCGCGCCCGGCCAGCAGCGACAGGTCGCCGGTGCCGGTGCGCAGCACGCTGAACAGCGGCGCGCGGTCCGCGTAGCGGTAGTCGCGCGTCACGGTGGTCTCCATGCGGCCGCCGCCTTCGCAATAACTGGCGTCGAAGCACACCTCGTTCTCATCGATGAACCACTCTTCCGCCAGTTTCCTGACGGAGTAGCCGACGTAGGCAGGGTCGCCGAAATACATGATCGCCCCGGCCAGCGTCAGCGTGCGCGAGGCCGTTTCGCAGTAGCCCGTGCCAGCGCAGAATTCGTCTTCGGTCATGAAGAAGCTTTCGGCGATGGCCTTTGGCGAGGTCCCGAGCAACGACGGGTCCAAGCCAAGGTCCGTGATGGCGAGCTGCGTCAGCACACGATCGCCGATGAAGACGCTGGTGATGGTCTTGGTGCCAAAGCCCAGCCTGCCGTAGTGCGTGTCGGCGAGGATGATGTCGCCCTGCCCGTCGGCGCGCCGCGCCGCCATGTCGGCCGCCGTCAGGTCCGCGCCCGCCACCGCCATCAGGCTCCAGGCGCTGGCGCCTTCGCCCAGCATCGGCGCCAGCGCCCAGTTGCGGCCCTGCCGGCCGTCCGGGCCGACCGGACGCAGGTTGATGGGCTGGTCGCCGGGCAGTTCGATGAAGGTTTGCGACGGGATCAGCGAGCCGCGCGCCAGGTCCAGGCGCGCGCTGGCCTTGAGCGCGGCCGGCAGCGGCACGCCCTTGGGCCAGGTGAAGGCCTGCAGCACCGCCTCGTTGCGCAGCGTGAAGCCCACGCCCAGGCGGGCGCCCGCGCCCAGCGTCAGCGCCTCCTGCAGCACCGAGCCGGCGCGCAGCACGCGGCCGTCGGCCAGCGTCAGGTCGCCGGTCAGCACCAGGCCGGCGGGTAGCGCCAGCGGGCCGTTCAGCGTCGCCGCCATCGGCAGCACGGTGCCGGCCGGCAGCGTGGCGGCCTGCGCCGGCAGGTCGTAGTTCAGCGCGCGGCCGGCCGGGAAGATGGTGCCCGTTTCCAGCTGGACGCCATCGATGGGCACCACCAGGTCTTCGCCGAACGGCGTCTGGCCATTGTCCAGGAAACGCCCTTCGACCAGCTTCCAGCCGCTGTCGTCGAGGGTCTCGGGCGGCGGCGCGAAGCCGTCGTTGATGCTGCCGTGGATGGCCAGGTCGCCGCCGGCGCGCAGCACCAGCTTGCCGGGCTCGCCGTAGCCGCGCAGCGCGGCCACCGTGCGATTGGCATTGGGGCCGTAGCGGTAGTTCGACAGGTCGATGTCGCCCGACACCGTCAGGTTGCCATCGGGCGTGGCGCTGACGATCTCGACGCCGGGACGCAGGTGGTACGGCCCCAGGGCCGCCAGGCGGGCGGCCAGCGCGCCGTTGCCGAGCGCGGCGTTCATGTAGGCCACGCTTTCGCCGTCGATGCCGTCCAGGTAGGCCTGCGTGATCAGCTGCGGCGTCTTGCCGCTGACGTCCGGCTTGGGCGCCAGCGGCGCGTCGTCGTAGCGGCGGAAGGCATTCACGGCCACGGTCTTGGCGCCCAGGATCTGCGGCGTGCCCGTGATGCGGATGGCCACGTCGTTGGCGCCGTCGCCCGACCCGGCAATGGCGCCGCGCTCGCCGCCGCCGCCCAGGCGGCGGGCGTTCAGGTCGAGCGTGCCGAGTTGGCGGCCGCCCAGGCGGCTGGCGTCGTCGGTGCCGGCGCGCAGATCGAAGCGCGCGCCGGCGTCCAGCGCCAACGTGCCGTCGCGCGAGGTCAGTTCGATGATGGCGCGGTTGGCGGCGTCGATGACCTTGCCATAGCTGTCCAGGCGCAGGCGCGTGCCATGCGTGTCCAGCAGGCCGTTGATGCGCAGGTCGTCGCGTGCCGCCAGGCGGATGCTGCCGACCTGGCGGCCGCTGGCGTCGATGCGGCCATTGACCGTCAGGCTGCCGCCGTCGACGCTGATCTCGACCACGCGCGCGCGCACCTCGTCGCCCACCACCAGGTCGCCCTGCTTGAGCTGGAAGCGGCGGGCGCCGGTGACGCCGCCCTGGTTCAGGCGTTGGTTCAGGCCGGCGAAATCCGCCAGCGTCTGCGCGCGCAGGGTGATCTCGGCGCCGTCATAGGGCACGCGCGTGCCGCCGGCATCGTGCTCGCCGCTGGCCCCGCCCAGAATGACGCCGTCCAGCGCCACGCGGCCGCCGGCCGCGCCCAGCGCCAAGGCCTGCATGCGGCCGCCGCGCTGGTTGCGCGCCGACAGGTCGATGACCGACCCGGCGGCCTGGACGATGTTGCCGGCCACGCTGTTCAGTTCGAGGTCGCCGCCCCAGCTGTAGCGGGTGGCATCGAACGCCGTGAAGGCGCGTCCCGCCAGGTCGATGCGCGCCCCCGCGCCCAACGTGATGTCGCCATCGGCCTTGACGGCCAGCTTGCCCGACGGCAGCGCCACGGTCGAATCCAGCGTGACGCGCTGCGCCTTCAGATCGAGCGTGGCGCCCAGCACGTCGCGGGCGGGCGCCACGGCGCCGGTGCCCGTCAGCGCCAGCGCGCCGCCGGCGCGCAACGCCAGCGTCGCGCCCGCCTCGCCCGTCAACAGCGGCGTGCGCAGCGTCAGATCGCCGCCCTGGTAGCGCCAGCCTTCTTCCGCCACATAGCCGTTCTGCTTGTGATAGACGTGCAGACTGCCGGTCGACACGCCCGTGATCATCTGGGCCGCCTCCAGGTTGACCGCGGCAAAGCCCAGCGCCAGCCGGTTGGCCGGCACCAGCGAGGCCGGCACCGTGTAGGGCGAGTAGTCGAAGCGGATGACATCGGCCGCGATGGTCAGGCTGCCGTCGCCCAGGCGATCGAGCACCGCGCCGCCCGGCGCCGCGGGCTGGTCGTAGCCCAACGGCACGTTGCCGGCCACCGCGGCCCTGACCGAGCCGGCCCAGACGAATTCCGACGCACTGATGCGCGCCGTGTCGCCCGCCGCGCCATAGCCATACACCGCCGGCGCGCCCAGCACCAGCCGCCGCAAGGCCGAGGGGCCGGCCGCGGCGCGGGTGTCCAGCGTCACCGCGCCATACACGTTGATGGATTCGGCGGCATTGAAGATCAGGCTTTCCAGCGCGGGCGCGCCCAACGCCGTATTGCCGCGCAGCAGCCGCGCCAGGGCATCCTGGTCCAGCGCCAGTCCGGGCGGCAATTGTCCTGCCGCCGCAGCCTGGGCCAGCGCCTGCGGCGAGCCCAGATTCAGGCCGGACACGCTCAGCATCAGGTTGCGCGTGCCGTACTCGACGTTGTCGCGCAGCGTGAAGGCGCCGTTGGTGGCGGCGCCGATGGTGCCTTCGGACACCAGGCGCGTGGTTCCCGAGCAGACACCCGCGCAGGCGCCGATGTCGATGGCCACACGGCCGTCCTGCGTCGGCGGTCGCAGGTTGACCAGCCCATTGGACAGGACCAGCGCGCCGTTGGACTGGACCGAATAGTAATAGCCGCCACGCGCGTCCTGCGGCGCCGGCCCCAGCCCGACGGTGGACAGGACGGCCCCCTGCTCGATGGTGATATTGCCGTTGTGGGGTGAGAACAGCACGATCTCCGGCGCGTACAGGCTGGCGCCGCCGCGCACCAGCACGCGCTGGGCGTCGCCGCCCAGGCTGATCGCGCCGAGCGCATCGGCCTGGGTGGAGGCGCCTATCACGCCACCCAGCACCATGCGCGCCGGACGCAGGGCGTTGAGCGCGTCCGCGGAAACGGCCACGCCAGGGCCGGCCAGGGCCGGCGCCTGCCCCGGACCCAGGATTTCCAGGCCGCCGCCGCGCACGTCCACGGCCAGGGTGCCGCCCGCGCCGGTGCTGCCCGGCGCCGCGGAGAAGCGCGCCACGCCGCCGAACGACAGGGCCGGCGTGCCTTCGCGGCCCGCGCCCGGCGTCAGTTTCAGGCGCAGCATGCCCGCGTCGGCCAGCTGCATCGGCAACGGCGTGCCGGTGCGCGCCGCGTTCGCCACCAGAAAGGCGCTGTACGAGGTTTCGTTGTATTGCGCATGGCGACGCACCACCTCGCCCGGCGTCACCAGCAGCTGACTGGCGGCCACCGCGCCCGGGTTGACGCCCGGCGCCGTCATCCGGCCCGTGGTCACCCAGGAGCCGCCGCGGGTCGGCGCGGCCTGCGCGGCGTCGAACACGCCCGGCGCGCCAGCCTCGACGCGGAACGCGCCCGGCAGCATGGCGAAATTGGCGGGCAACAGCGTGTAGGTGCCGGGCGGCAAGCCCGGCACGCCGGCGCCGATGGTGACGCGCTGGCCGTACGCAGGCATGGCGGCGTCTTTCGTGGCCGGCGCATAGTCGCCGCCGAAGCCGGGCACGATGGCATAGACGGCATTGCCGGACTTGCTGAAACCGAAGCCGGGATTGGCGTCGGCCATGGCGTACTTGAGCACGTCCACGGAACCGCCGCGTCCGCGCACGAACGCGGCGCCGGTCAGTTCGCCGCCGCCTGACAGGTCCAGCAGCGAGCCGGCGTCGGCCACGATGGATTTCATGTTGATCTGGATCATGCGGGGCGGCGCGCCGTTCAGATCATTGCCCCCCACGCCCGTGGTGCGGATCTCCTGCCCGCCGTACAGGTACTTGATGCCGTCGGTTGTCCCTCCATAGGGCATTACCAGCCCCTGGCCGCTGATCGACGTTACGCTGCCGGCCAGGAAACGCACGCTGGACGGCGCGTCTTCAGGCCCCATGAAGAAAATCGAGCCAAGCGGCGCGCGCACCACGCCGCCCTGGACGATATTGGGCCCCGACAGCGTCACCGAACCGAAGGCGGAATATGGCATATCGGGCAATTCATCCGTGGCGCGCCGGATCGTCAGCACCGCATCCGGATTTCTCAGTACATTGCCGCCCCCCTGCCCGTAGTATTCGCCCGCGGCGATCCCGCCGCCGCCGCCGGTGGTGGGATAGATCTGGGCCGCGGTGATGGTCAGGCGGTTCGGCGCGCCAAGCAGCGTATTGCCATTGAAGTCCTGGCCCACCGACACCCTCGCCAGGCGCAGGTCGCCGGCCAGGTTGATCTGGACATCATCGAAGCTGCGCAAGTCGCGCATGCCGCGCAGATCCATCATGCCGGCGTCCAGCACCAGGCGATGCCCGCGCTTGAGCCAATCCGGCGCCACCATGCCGACCTGCACCACGCTGTCGGACCCCAACGGCGGCTCATAGGCCGCGTGATTCAGGAACACATAGGGCGCCGCCAGGTGCACCAGGCTGTCCGCGGGCGCGTTCTCGCTCAGCATCAACGGGCCCGACAGGCGCAGGCTCTGGGGCATGGCCAGCGACAGGCCGTTCTCGGCCCTTACCGACGCGAACAACGCCAGGTTGCCGAAACCGCCGGCCTGGACCTGATCCACGCCCAGGCCGCCGGCGCCATAGCGCAGGTCCGCGGCAAGCTCGCCCGGACGCAGGTCGGCGGGCAGCAGCGGGGCGCCCCGCTGCTGCGACAGCGTCAGCACGCGCGGCGTCAGCACCGCGGCCTCGGCCAGGCTTCTCAGGTAGAAGGCGGGCGCCAGCGCCACGCCCAGGGTGCCACCCACCGCGCCCGCTCCCCCCGCGGCGGCGCGCAGGTCGCCGTCCAGGTACAGGCTGTTGGCCGACGCCAGCACGATGCTGCCGCCGTTGTAGGCCAGCAGCGTGGCGCCGCGGCCGGGCAGGTCCACCAGCGCCTGTGATCCGGATGCGTCCAGCAGCGAGCCGGGACGCAGGATCAGGTGCCGATCCATCGGCCGGCGCGGAGCGTAGGCATCGGCTTCCCAGTCCAGCATGCCGCCGATCTCGATCTTGCCGCCGGCGCGCGCCACGCCATAGCGGCGGCCGTCGGTGGCCAGCGCGACGTGGCTGTCGCCGGCCACGTCCAGCACCGCGCGCCCGCCGATCCACACCGAGCGGCCGTTGGCCTTGGGGGTGTAGTTCTGCTGCGAATTCACGCGCGTGTCCAGGATCGAGATCAGGCCCCCGGGCGCCACCAGCCGGCCCAGCACCGTGATCTGGTCGCCCCCGACCAGGCGGATCGACTGGCCCGGATCCACCGCGACCCGCGCGCCCTCGCCCACCTCGAGCACGCCGCCCAGGGCGGCGCGATCCGAGCGCAGCGTCAGGCTGGCGCCGCCACGCTGGCTCAGCCTGGCGCGCTTGGGATCTTCCGAGTAGAGCGGCGGCGTCCACAGCGCCAGGGCCTGGGCCGGGTCGGCGCCCGATACCGGCAGCGCGCCGGCTTCGCGCCGCATGCGCCATGCCGGCATGGCGACGGCGATGTCGGCGCCCTCGGCGACCCGCAGGCCGCCATGGCCGTTGATGTCATAGCTGGCGAAGCCGGCCTGGAACAAGGACGGATCCAGCCGCACGGCGTCGGCCGCCAGGCCGTCGGCCGGGCCGCCCAGCACGACGGTGCCGCCGCTGGCGAGGCTGAAGGCCCCGCCGCCGCTCACGCCGTAGCCGCGCACCGCGCCGGCCAGCGACACCTTGCCGCCCGACTCGGCCTGCGTGCTGACGGCGTTGGCTTCCAGCGTCACACTGCCGCCGCGTCCGCCCTGCACCGCGCCGCTGGTCAGCAGCGCCGCGCCCGACGACACATCGATGAGGCTGCCCGCCGCCAGCGCCACGTCGCCGGTGCCGCGCAGCGACACGCGGCCGCCATCGATGACGGCCAGGCCGCGTTGCGCGGCCGGGTCCTGCTTGAGGTTGCTCCACACGCCGCGCGTATCGAGCACGACCCCGCCCGCCACGCGCAGCGCGGCCTTGGCGCCGGCCGCCGGCGCCAGCGCGACGTCCTCGACGCGACCGGTCTGGCCAGCCTGGCGCAGCAGGTTGCCGGCCTGGATCAGGCCGCCGCGGCTGACCAGGTCGGCGTTGATGTCGACGGTGGGCGCGTACAGGGTGATCTCGCCGCCATCGGCGCCGCGCAAGGCGGCGTCGACGCTGATGCCGCGGCTGGCGGCGATGTGGATGGCGCCCAGGCCGAAGCCGTTCAGGCGGTCGGCGTCCAGGAACAGCTTGCCCGTCAGGTCGGCGGGCAGCGCATCGGCCAGGTCCAGACCGGCGGAACGGCCCGCCAGGTCCTTGCCCACCGCCACCTCGGCGGCCGTGCCGGTGGCGCCCAGCTGGTAGCGCAGGAAATTGCCGGCGGTGTCGTAGTACGGCTTGTAGCTGCCCACCACGAACTGCGCCGCGCGCGCCGCGTTGCGGTGCGACTGGCTGTAGCCGTCCTGGCCGGCCACCGGCGCGCGCGTCTGGCGGTCGCCCTGGTAGGTGTCGCTGATCAGATCGCCGTCCAGCACCGCGTTGCGGGTCGAGACCACCAGCGTGCCGGCGTCGCGGCCCACGGTGTAGCCCGACTCGTAGCGCGTCGGCGGCGCGATCAGCGGGTTGTAGAAGCGCCGCGTGGCGTTCTCGCCCCAGCGTCGCGACACGGCCTCGTAGCCCCGGTACAGGCCGCTGTAGAGCAGGTCGCCCGGCGCGCGGTCGGCCAGGTACAGGCGGCCGTCCTCGCCGCGCAGCCAGCTCTGGCGGATCTCGCCGCTCTGCACGTCGAGCGTGCCGCCCGACAGGTTGATGGCCGAGCCGGCCTGCGTGACCACCTCGGCGCCATCGAAGCGCACCACCCCGCCCTGCGCCAGCCAGTGGCTCACCGGCACGCCCAGCGTGCCCAGGTAGCCGCCCACTTCCAGCAGCCCGCCGGCCGTGTACCAGCGGTCGGTGTCGTTGCCGCCGCTGCCCGCCGCCAGGCGCACCAGGTCGCGCCGGTCGAGCCACACCTCGCTGTTGTTCAGCAGCTTGCTGTCGCGGTTGACTGGAGCGTCGCGCTGTTCGTTGCCCTGCAGGTTGATCTTGAGGTTGTTGGACTCCATCGACACGCTCACGCCGACCGCGCCGCTCACGTCGATGCGGGCGCCGTCGCGCACCAGCGCGCGGCCATCGGCCTTGACCGCCACCTGGCCGCCGGTGGCCAGCGACAGCGAGCCGCCCTGGAAATCCACCGTGCCCTGGCTGCTGATGCGCAGCAGCGACAGGTCGCGGCGGAATTCGTCGCCGGGAACCAGCGCGGTATTGCCGCTCACGGCCGGTTGCAGCAGGCTGCCGCGCTGGCCGTCCAGCGCCGTCGCCAGGCCGGCGTCCACCAGGATGGCGCTGACGGCGCTCTCGGTCAGCGTCACGGCGGCGCCATTGCCGCGCGCGTCCAGATGGATGGTGCCGCGCGCGTCGACCGAGGTGGTCGACACCACCACGCCGGCCTGCTCAACGCGCTGGGCGGTAAGGGTGACGTCGCCTTGCGGCGCCTGGATCAGGCCGGTGTTGCGCGCCAGCCCGGCGCCGGCCACCTGCACCTCGTTGCCGCGGGTGGTGGACGCGATGTTGCTGTCCGATCCCTGGCCGCGGCGGATGATGAAATTGTCGCCGGCAGCCAGGAGCGCCTGGCCCTGCGGCGTGCTGATCTCGCCGGCATTGAGCACTTCCTTGCCCGCCAGCAGCACGTAGCCGCCGCCGCGCGTGGCGCTGCCGGGCGCGGCGGTGGCCAGGCGCGCGCCGGGCTGCACCTCGATCTTGCCGAGCGCGTCCTGGAAAGTGGCGATCTTCCCGTCGGCGTCGGCGTAGATGCCGCGCT
>NZ_QHHO01000049.1:2237480-2276930 GCF_003184165.1 Achromobacter sp. RW408 | reverse complement strand
AGTCGTTTCCCCGGGGGCGCCAGAGGTGGGCCGGCGGGTCGGATCCGCGCGGCCTGGTGTTACACGCCCAGTTTCTGCATCAGGTATTGGTGCAGATTGAAGGGTTCGCGGCGGCTGCGGACGCGGACGTAGTCGCCGTCGGCCTGTTGTTGCCAGGCGAGCTGGTTGTCGCGCAGGGCGAAGGTGAAGGCCTCGTCGATGACGCGTTTCTTGAGGGTCTTGTCGTAGATCGGGAAGGCGATTTCGACGCGGCGGAAGAAGTTGCGGTCCATCCAGTCGGCCGAGGACAGGTACACCGTCTCGGCGCCGTCGGCATAGAAATAGAAGACGCGCGAGTGCTCCAGGAAGCGGCCGACGATGGAACGCACCCGGATGTTTTCCGACAGCCCCGGCACCCCCGCGCGCAGCGCGCAGACGCCGCGCACGATCAGGTCGATCTTCACGCCGGCCTGGCTGGCCTTGTAGAGTTCCTCGATGATCTGCTCTTCCAGCAGCGAGTTCATCTTGGCCATGATGCGGGCGCGCTGGCCCGCCTTGGCGGCGCGCGCCTCGGCGCGGATCAGCGCCACCATGCCGTCGTGCATGGTGAAGGGCGACTGCATCAGCGACTTGAGCGCGCGGCGCGCGCCCAGGCCGGTCAGCTGCGCAAACACCTTGTCCATGTCCTCGCACAGCTTCGGATCGGCGGTCAGCAGGCCGAAATCGGTATACAGGCGCGCCGTGCGCGGATGGTAGTTGCCGGTGCCCAGGTGGGCATAACGGCGCAGGCGGCCCTTTTCGCGCCGCAGCACCACCGCCATCTTGGCGTGGGTCTTGTGCGCGACCACGCCGTAGACCACGTGCGCCCCCACCTCTTCCAGCTTGGAGGCCCAGTTGATGTTGGTCTGTTCGTCGAAACGCGCCATCAGCTCTACCACCACCGTCACTTCCTTGCCGGCGCGCGCGGCGGCCAGCAGGATCTTCATCAGCTCGGAATCCTCGCCGGTGCGGTAGATGGTCTGCTTGATGGCCATCACGTCCGGATCCAGCGCGGCGGCGGTCAGGAAATCGATGACGGGCTGGAACGACTGATAGGGGTGGTGCAGCAGGCGGTCCTGCTCGGCCACGGCCTCGAACAGCTCGGCCGGCTTGTCACCGACGCGGTCGAACGGCGCCGGCACCGGCGCGCGGTAGTCGGGGAACAGCAGGTCGGGCCGGTTGGGCGAATTGCACAGCTGCATCAGGCGCGACAGGTTCACCGGCCCCGGCACGCGGTAGGTGTCCTCGGGCTTGAGCGAGAATTCGCGCTGCAGGAAGGTTTCCAGCTCGACCGGGGTCAGCTTGTCGATCTCCAGCCGCACCGCCGCGCCGAAGTTGCGCTGCGACAGCTCGCCCTGCAAGGCGTGGCGCAGGTTGGTGACTTCTTCCTCGTCCACGAACAGGTCGCTGTTGCGCGTCACCCGCCACTGGTAGCAGCCCAGCATTTCCAGGCCCGGGAACAGCTCGCCGACGAAGGCGCGCAGCAACGAGGTCAGCAGGATGTAGCCTTCCGGATGGCCGGACAGCTCCTGCGGCATCTTGATCAGGCGCGGCAGCGCGCGCGGCGCCTGCACCACGGCGATAGAGGCCTGGCGGCCGAAGGCGTCGGCGCCGGACAGGGAAACGATGAAGTTCAGGCTCTTGTTGTAGACCCGCGGAAACGGGTGCGCCGGGTCCAGCCCGATCGGGGTCAGCAGCGGCATGACGTCGCGGTTGAAGACCTCGCGCGCCCATTCCTGCTGCTCGGCATTCCATTCCGACGCATGATGCAGCGCGATGCCCTCGGCCTGCAGCGCCGGCAGGATGGCGTCGTTGAGCAACGCATACTGGCGCCCCACCAGCTCGTGCACCGCCTGCTGGACGTTCTCGAACGCCTGGTCAGGCGTCATGCCGTCCGGCCCCACCAGGTTGGGCGACTGGCGCTGCTGCTCTTTCAGGCTGGAGATCCGGATCTCGAAGAACTCGTCCAGGTTGGAACTGACGATGCACACGTAGCGCAGCCGTTCGAGCAGGGGCGTGCCGGGATTTTCCGCCATCGCCAGCACGCGCTCGTTGAATTTGAGCAGCGACAATTCACGGTTCAGCAGCAGCGGCTCGGCGGGCGGGCGAGTGGTCATACCGGATTCCATACGTAAGGAAAGCGTGGAGTTTTACTTCAAAAGAGTGACGGTTCTATGACACAACGCCAAATGCGTAGCGTACGACAAAACCGGGACGTATGGCGCATGGTCTCCCGGCGCCAACTATCTGTTCCATAAGCGAAAACCCGCGGGGGCCGGCGCTGTCATATGGGGTCTCTATAATCAGGCCACCTCACAGCCAAAATCACGAGCCGCATGGATCAACTTCTGGCCGCCGTGGACCTCGGGTCCAACAGCTTCCGCCTCTCCATCGGACGCATCGTTCAGCAGGACGGTACGCCCCAGATCTACCAGATCGACCGCCTCAAGGAAACCGTCCGGCTCGCCGCCGGGCTGGACGCCGAAAAACGCCTGGGCGACGACGCCATCGAGCGCGCCATCGCCGTCCTCGAACGTTTCGGCGATCGCCTGCGCAGTTTCCATCCCAACCGCGTGCGCGCGGTGGCGACCAACACCTTCCGGGTCGCGCGCAACACCCGCGATTTCCTGCCCCGGGCCGAGGCTGCCCTGGGCTTTCCCATCGAAGTCATCGCCGGACGCGAAGAGGCCCGCCTGATCTTCTCGGGCGTGGTCCATACCCTGCCCCCTTCGCCCAACAAGCGCCTGGTGATCGACATCGGCGGCGGCTCCACCGAGGTCATCATCGGCAAGGGCCACGAGCCCGGCCTGATGTCGTCCCTGTATATGGGCTGCGTCAGCTACAGCCGGCAGTTCTTCTCGGATGGCATCGTCGACGCCCACCAGATGAAGCAGGCCGAACTGGCCGCCCGGCGCGAGATCGAAGTCATCGCCAAGCAGTACCGCAAGACGGGCTGGAAGGAAGCCTACGGCTCGTCCGGCACCGCCAAGGCACTGTTCGCCATCCTCACCGAAGGCGGCATGTCCGACCGCGGCATCACCCGCGCCGGCCTGAGCAAGCTGAAGGACCGCATCGTGCGCGCCGGCCGCGTCATCCCGTCGGAACTGCCCGGCATCAAGGTCGAGCGCGCCGACGTGCTGCCGGGCGGGCTGGCCATCATGAGCGCGCTGTTCGACGAGCTTGGCATCGACGTCATGCACACGGGCGACGGCGCCCTGCGCCTGGGCGTGCTGTACGACCTGCTCGGCCGCGACGACGAACACGACAAGCGCGACGAATCGGTGCGCCAGTTCGTGAAGCGCTACCACGTCGACGTCAACCAGGCCCGGCGCGTGCGCCACGCCGCGCTCAGCCTGTTCGACGCGATGATGCCCGAAGGCGCCGAACGCACCGAATTGCGCGCGGCCCTGGGCTGGGCCGCCGACCTGCACGAAGTCGGGCTGTCGATCGCCCACAACGCCTATCACAAGCACACCGCCTACGTGCTTGAAAACGCCGACATGCCGGGCTTTTCCCGCGCCGACCAGCAGTTGCTGGCGCTGCTGGCGCTGGGCCACCAAGGCAAGCTGGGCAAGCTGGAACCGCTGGTGCGCAACCGCGCCCAATGGATGGCCATCCTGAGCCTGCGGCTGGCCGTGCTGCTGTTCCGCCGCCGTGGTGAAATCGAACCGCTGCCCCTGACCGCGTCCATGCGCAACGATTCCATCGTGGTGCGCGTGAACCGTGACTGGCTGGCGCAACACCCGCTCAGCGACTTCACGCTGCGGGCGGAAGAAGCGGAATGGTCGAAGGTCGGCTTCTCGTTCGAGCTGCTCGAGTTCTGAAAACGGCAAGGCCCCGGAAATATCCGGGGCCTTTTGCCGTGCAACGGCGGGGGGCGGCTAGAACGGCGACAGGTCGGTCTGGCGATCGAGCTGCTTGAGTTCCAGGCGGAAAGGCCGCGTGGCCCGCCGAATCAGTTTGATCTTCATACGGCGGAGCAGGCGGCGCATGATCAGCGCTGGCCGACGGTCGCGGGTTGATCCAGGCCGAAATGGCGGCGGTAGCGCTCGTCCATGCCGTCCATCTTCAGCAGTACCGGAAAATCCGCCGCGTTGAAATCGGGATCCCAGGCCGGTTCGCCGCAAACCGTGGCGCCCAGTTTCAGGTATCCCTTGATCAGCGGCGGCACGCGCGCCGGCAGCGTGCTGTTGAGCTTTTCCACGGGGTAGCGATGCAAGGGCGTGACCTGCGGCTCGCCCTCTTTCGGCAGCTGCTTGGAAATGGTGCGCCACACTTCGGCCGCCGTGACGCCATCGTCGCGCAGGCTGACGCTGGCGCAACCGAGCACGTATTGGTAGCCGCCGCGGCGCAGGTATTCCGCCAGGCCCGACCACAACAGCATGATGACCGCGCCGTTGCGGTAGTCGGCGTGGGTGCACGAACGCCCCACTTCCACCAGCTCGTCGCGGATGGCGCCCAGCCCCGACAGGTCGAATTCGGACTGCGAGTAGTAGCCGCCCGCCTCGCGCGCCTTTTCGGGCGTAAGGATGCGGTAGGTGCCCACGACGCGGCCGGTGTCGAGCTCGCGCACCATCAGGTGCTCGCAGAAAGGATCGAAGCGGTCGTGCTCGATTCCGTCCTGGGCATCCGGGAAGACCGCACCCATGTCTTCGGTGAAGACGTCGTAGCGCAGGCGCTGGATCTGTTCGATTTCCTCGGCCGTGCGCGCCAGGCCGACCACCAGCACCCGGGGGGCGGCGCCCGTCCATGGTTCTGCGGCATTACGGCTTGGGTTGATGCGTGCTAGTTCCAGCATTGCGCGAAGCTCCTAGAGAGTCCGGTCAGTTTGGACGCCCTGTATGTCAATGACTTGACCAATATGTTACGTGACTATGAAGTTTAGTTTGGAGCGAGGAGAGTCAATTCCTGCAAAGCTCGACAAAACTTTACAAACAAAGACGAAATATTCACAAATAATGGCCATTCATCGCGAAACAATGAATGGCCATGTCGGGTCTGGAGCGGATGGTTGAACCTACCCCAGGCTGGCCGCCAGCTTCTCGGCGCTGGCCACGGCCAGGGCCTCGTCCTCGGCCTCGACCATCAGCCGCAGCTTGGGCTCGGTGCCGGAGGCGCGGATCAGGATGCGCCCGCGGCCCGCCAGTTCCTCCTCGACCGCCCGGCGCGCCGCCGTCAGGCCGGGGTGGGTTTTCCAATCCTGGCCCGGCGTCAACGGCACGTTGATCATCTTCTGCGGGTACATGCGCAGATCCTTGACCCAATCGGCCATCGACACATGGTTGCGACGCAACGCCGTCAGCACCTGCAGCGCCGCCACGATGCCGTCGCCAGTCGAATGGCAGTCCAGGCACAGGAGGTGGCCCGAGCTTTCGCCGCCATACAGCCAGCCGCGCGCCTGCATCTGCTCCAGCACGTAGCGGTCGCCCACGTTGGCGCGCTCGAAACCCACGCCCAGGCGTTGCAATTCGCGCTCGAAGCCGAAGTTGGTCATCAGCGTGCCGACCACGCCATCCACCTTGCCGCGCTGCATACGCTCGCGCAGGATCGCGTAGAGCAATTCGTCGCCGTTGTAGATGCGGCCGTCGCCATCCACCATCTGCAGGCGGTCGGCATCGCCGTCCAGCGCGATGCCCAGTTGGGCGCCGCGCGCCTTCACTTCCTTGGCCAGCAGTTCGGGGTGCAGCGCGCCCACGCCCTTGTTGATGTTGAAACCGTCGGGATGCACCCCGATGGCGTGCACTTCGGCGCCCAGTTCGCGGAACACGTGCGGCGCGATGTTGTAGGCCGCGCCGTGGGCCGCGTCCACCACGATCGTCATGCCGTTCAGGTCCAGATCGTTGGGGAAGGTGCTCTTGCAGAATTCAATGTAGCGGCCCTGGGAATCCGACATGCGACGCGCGCGCCCCAGGCCTTCGGAGCTGACGCAGCCCAGCGGTTCGTCCAGGGCGATCTCGATGGCGGCCTCGATCTCGTCGGGCAGCTTCATGCCCTGGGCCGAGAAGAACTTGATGCCGTTGTCCTGGTAGGGATTGTGCGAGGCGCTGATGACGATGCCGGCGACCAGGCGCAGCGCGCGGGTCAGGTAGGCGACCGCGGGCGTGGGAATCGGGCCGGCCAGCAGCACGTCGATGCCCGCGGCCGACAGCCCGGCTTCCAGCGCCGATTCCAGCATGTAGCCGGAAATGCGGGTGTCCTTGCCGATCACCACCTGCGGGCGGCTGCCGCCACGCACCGCGTGCTCGCGAGCCAGCACGCGGCCGGCGGCGTAGCCCAGGCGCAGGGCGAATTCGGCGTTGATCACCGCGCCGCCGACTTCGCCGCGCACACCATCGGTACCAAAATACTTGCGTCGAATCATGAAGTGATTGCTCCTTGTTCAGCCGCCTGCCAGACCTTGAGCGCGTCGACCGTGGCCGCCACGTCGTGCACCCGCACGATGGAGGCGCCACGGGCCACGCAGGCCAGGGCGGCGGCAATGCTGCCGGGCAGCCGGTCGCCGACCGGCCGGCCGGTGGCCTGGCCGATCATGTTCTTGCGCGACAGGCCGATCAGCAATGGATAACCGCCGCTGCGCAGGCTGGACAGCCGGCGCAGCAATTGGAAATTCTGGTCGGCGGTCTTGCCGAACCCGAAACCGGGGTCCAGCACGATGCGTCGGGGATCGACCCAGGCGGCGCGCAGCTTTTGCGCCCGCGATCCCAGGAAGAGTCCGATTTCGCCGATCAGGTCGGAATATTCGGGCGGCGTCGCCTGCATGGTGCGCGGCTCACCTTTCATGTGCATGACGCACAATCCGCAGCGCGATTGCGCCACCGCCTCGATGGCGCCCGGCTGCCTGAACCCGTAGATGTCGTTGATCATGTCGGCGCCGGCGTCGAGCACGGCGCGCATGACTTCGGGCTTGAAGGTGTCGATGGACAGCGGCACGCCGCAATCGCGCAGCGCCTCGATCACCGGCAGCAGGCGCGCCAGTTCGTCGGCGACCGACACCGGTTCGGCGCCCGGCCGCGTCGACTCGCCGCCCAGGTCCAGGATCCGCGCGCCCTCTTCAATCAAGCGGCGCGCATGCGCCACCGCGGAATCGGTATCGTCGTGCTGGCCGCCGTCGGAAAACGAGTCCGGCGTGACATTGACGATACCCATGACAAGCGGGCGCTCGAGATCGAACTCGAAGCGCCCGCAAAGGAAGTTATTCGCCATAAATCAGGACGAAAGACCTCAGACCGCGGCTGCCGTGTTGCCGCCGGCGGCCAGGCCGGTCGGAGGCGTGTCCGACGTGTCCGACGGACCCTGCGGCGTCTTCGGGGGACGCGGCGGGCGGCCCTCGATGATGTCGTCGATCTGGTCGGCGTCGATGGTTTCCCATTCGAGCAGCGCGGCGGTCATGACTTCGACCTTGTCGCGGTTGTCTTCCAGGATCTTGCGCGCGACACCGTACTGCTCGTCGATGATGCGGCGGATCTCGGAATCCACCTTCTGCATGGTGGCTTCGGACATGTGCGTGGTCTTGGTCACGCTGCGGCCCAGGAAGACCTCGCCTTCGTTCTCGGCGTAGACCATCGGGCCCAGTTCGTCGGTCATGCCGTAGCGCGTGACGATGTCGCGGGCGATGGCCGTGGCGCGTTCGAAGTCGTTCGAGGCGCCGGTGGTCATCTGGTTCATGAAGATCTCTTCGGCGATACGGCCGCCGAACAGCACCGCGATGGTCGACAGCAGGCGGCTCTTGTCCATGCTGTAGCGATCGGTCTCGGGCAACTGCATCGTCACGCCCAGCGCGCGGCCGCGCGGGATGATGGTGACCTTGTGGACCGGGTCGGTCTTGGGCAGCATGCGCGCGACGATGGCGTGGCCGGACTCGTGGTACGCGGTGTTCTTGCGTTCCTCTTCGGGCATGACGATCGAGCGGCGTTCGGCGCCCATGATGATCTTGTCCTTGGCCTTTTCGAAGTCCGACATGTCGACCGTGCGGCCATTGCGGCGCGCGGCGAACAGCGCGGCCTCGTTGACCAGGTTAGCCAGGTCGGCGCCCGAGAAGCCCGGGGTGCCGCGCGCCAGGATGGTCGCGTCGACGTTGGGCGACAGCGGCACCTTGCGCATGTGGACCTTCAGGATCTGCTCGCGGCCGCGGATGTCGGGCAGCGGCACCACGACCTGGCGGTCGAAGCGGCCCGGACGCAGCAGCGCCGGATCCAGCACGTCGGGACGGTTGGTGGCGGCGATCACGATGACGCCCTGGCCCGACTCGAAGCCGTCCATTTCCACCAGCATCTGGTTCAGCGTCTGCTCGCGTTCGTCGTTGCCGCCGCCCAGGCCGGCGCCACGCTGGCGGCCGACGGCGTCGATTTCGTCGATGAAGATGATGCAGGGCGCGTGCTTCTTGGCGTTCTCGAACATGTCGCGCACGCGGGCCGCGCCCACGCCGACGAACATTTCGACGAAGTCCGAACCGGAGATGCTGAAGAACGGCACCTTGGCTTCGCCGGCGATGGCCTTGGCCAGCAGCGTCTTGCCGGTACCGGGCGAGCCGACCATCAGCACGCCGCGCGGGATGCGGCCGCCCAGCTTCTGGAACTTGCTGGGGTCGCGCAGGAAGTCGACCAGTTCCTGGACGTCTTCCTTGGCCTCATCGCAGCCGGCGACGTCGGCGAAGGTGATCTGGTTGGTGTTCTCGTCGAGCATGCGGGCGCGCGACTTGCCGAAGCTGAACGCGCCGCCCCTGCCGCCGCCCTGCATCTGGCGCATGAAGAACACCCACACGCCGATCAGCAGCAGCATGGGGAACCAGGACACGAAGATGCTCATGAGCAGCGACTGCTCTTCGCGCGGCTTGCCCGACACCTGCACGCCGTACTTGAGCAGGTCGGAAACCATCCAGAGGTCGCCCGGCGAGGTCAGCGTGTAGGCGCGGCCCGCGTCCGGCGTGACGTAGAGCACGTCGCCACCAGGGCCGCCCTGCACGTCCACCTTGCGGATACGGCCCGCCTTGGCGTCGTCCATGAACTGCGTGTAGGTCACGCCGTCCTGGGTCTGCGCGCGTCCGTCGAACTGCTTGAAGACCGTGAATAGCACCAGGGCTATCACCATCCAGACGGCGACTTTCGAAAATGAATTATTCAAGGTCGATCTCCTGCTTTCGATTCCGACCGGCGACCGCGCACCCGCATATGGCACAGTCACAAGTATGTCAATAGCCCATTCTACCCTGTCGGACCGGGTTGCGTCCTGGGAAGGGGCGGGCCGCTAAGTTACGTCTGATTCGTGATTTTGCTGGTCGTTGTCTCGGCAGGCCGGCCGCCGTCGGGCCGGTAGGTTCTTGTGACACCAGGGCACGTGCCCCGGCGCGGGTCATTTCAGATCGCGCGCAACCAGAAAGGTTTCGGAGGACTTGTCCCGCGATGCCTTCGGCTTGCGCTCGACCACCCGCTTGAAGTGCTGTTTGTAGGACTCCACGATCTGCGAAAAGCCCGTTCCGTGGAATGCCTTGACGATCAGCGCCCCGTTGGGCTTGAGGTGGGCAAGGGAAAATTCCATCGCCAGTTCGCACACGTGCTGGATGCGCGCGGCGTCGGCGATACCCACGCCAGACAAGTTGGGGGCCATGTCGGAAATTACAAGGTCGACCGCGCGCGATCCGACCATGTCTTCCAACTGTTTCAAAATGTCATCTTCGCGGAAGTCGCCCTGGATGAATTCGACGCCCGCCACGGGCTCCATGGGCAGCATGTCGAGCGCGATGATGCGCCCGTCCACCACCCCGCCCGGCCCCGCCAGGCGCTCGCGCGCCACCTGCGACCAGCTGCCGGGCGCCGAACCCAGGTCGACCACCAGGTCGCCACGCCGCAACAGCTTCTCGGTATCGAGAATCTCGATCAGCTTGAAGGCGGCGCGGGCCCGGTAGCCCTTCTGTTGCGCCATCTTCACATAGGGATCGTTGATGTGCTGGTGAATCCAGTCTTTGGAGAATTTATTCTTGGCCATTACCGTACAATTCCACGCATGCCTATATTAGAACTTACCTCTCGTGAGCGTAGCGACCTTCGGTCCGCCGCCCACCCTCTGCGCCCCGTCGTCCTGATCGGCGACAACGGCCTGACCGAAGCCGTGCTCAAGGAAATCGACCTGGCACTCACTTCCCACGGCCTGATCAAGGTCCGGGCCGGCGGCGACGATCGCGAGGCCCGCGAGGCCATGCTGTCGACCATCTGCGACACGCTGTCCTGCGCCCCGGTGCACCACCTGGGCAAGACCCTGATCCTGTTCCGCCCGCTGGCCGGCAACATCAAGCCGCCCGTGCTGGCCGCCCTCGAGCCGGAACGCCCCGCCAAGCGCCGCGCCTCCGAGCCGCATACGCCCAAGAAGCTGGCCGCCGAGGGCAAGACCCTGGCCAAGCGCCCGCGCCGTTCCGAAACCGAAGAGCCCAAGCCCAAGACGCGCTTCGTGCCGCAGGACCAGCTCAACAAGAACGGCAAGCCGATACGTCCCGGCACCAAGAAAACCACTTCCGGCAGCCACGGCATTCCGCGCCGCGCCGGCAGCGCGCTGAGCCTGCGGGCCGGGGCCCGCAGCGGCACCAGCCGCAAGTCGTCGCCCAAAAGATAGTACCGCCGGGCACAAAAACGGGCGCTTTACGCGCCCGGTCCACCATAGCGTTCCGCAATATTGCCGTGCCGGATATCCGGTGCGGGCTATGGTGTTTTGCTGATTTTACCGCTCAGAGCCAGCGTCAGATGTAACGCACGCTCAACACTTCATACTCACGAACGCCAGCCGGGGCCTTGACCTCGACCACGTCGCCTTCGCTCTTGCCGATCAGCGCGCGGGCCACGGGGCTCGACACGGAGATCAGGTTCGACTTGATGTCGGCTTCGACGTCGCCGACGATCTGGTACGTCACGCGATCGCCCGAATCCAGGTCCTCGATGTCGACGGTGGCGCCAAACACGGCGCGACCTTCGGCCTCGAGCGAGGTCGGATCGATCAGGTGGGCATTGGAAAGCGTGCCCTCAAGCTCGGCGATCCGGCCCTCGATGAAACCCTGGCGCTCGCGAGCCGCGTCGTACTCGGCGTTTTCCGACAGATCGCCCTGCGCGCGCGCTTCGGCGATAGCGTTGATGACGGCGGGACGTTCCACGGTTTTCAGCCGCTGGAGCTCTTCTTGCAAGCGCTCGGCCCCGCGCACGGTCAAAGGAATGGCAGACATGTCGTTTCCCAAACAAAAGTAGAAAACGCCCCCGACGGAGCGTTCTCGGTGTGAAGGTCTTGGACCTGACGCATGGGGCGCCGTCGGAAGCTGATACGTGACGGGCATCGCCAGGAGCGGAACGGCCAGGGGCGGGCAAAGCTGAACCCGATGGATCCCCTTGCGCCCGCTCGGGCCGGCCCGCCGGACGAATGCGGCAAGCTGCGACCAAAACAAAACCCCGGCTCGGGTCGGAACCGGGGCAATCAAGGTCATATTGTGGTCAAAGTCCGCGGGAATTGCAAGCCACCGGAGAAACCGGCGTTTTCGGCGCATTTCGCCGCCGTAACCCGCTAAAACCCGTCGTTTCCCAGCTACAACCCGCGTTGCGTAAAAGATACTGCGCGATAGGGATAAACCCGGCGGTGGCCGGGTTTATGTAAAAACGGCCGGTTGTATTCAATAAAAAAGGTATAACCGACAAACTGGCCCATTAATAACAATTAAATACATGCCGGTATTCGCCGGCATTTTTTCTGGTTCGCAGCGAAGGGACGCGCCGGCTGTTCATGGCCGCCGCGTAAATCGATTGATTGTGCGTGTTGCAGGTTGGGCGGACGCATCGCAGTCATCCGGCTCGACGTTCGTCCCTCCGCCGTGGCGCTTGCGGGCAAAGGCCCGCGCCTGGGGTGGAGCGCGTTCAAGAACGGGAGCTCCCATGCTGGAAAAAATGAAAGTCCGTACGGGCATGATGCTGGTGCTGTTCTTTTTCGTCATTACCCTGGCCCTGGCGTGCGGGCTGAGTTGGCGCAATGCGGAAAACAGTGTCCGGGAAATCGAGGACCTGAATAATGTGGCCGTGCATCAGGTCGACCCGCTATACGAGGCCAGCGGCGCCCTGCTGCGGGCGCGGCTGGCGCTCGGCGCCGGTATCGCCGACCTACAGGCGGGCGCCGCCGACCAGGCCGCCACCGCCGAGTCCGCCGCCGCCAGCCAGCTGCAACAGGCGCGCGAGCGGTTCACCCGCTATATGGCGGTGCCAAAGAGCGAACGCGGCCAGGAGCTGGCGCAGATTCTGCAAGGTCAGTTCAATGCCTATGTGGCAGTGCTGGACGAACTGGACGCCGCCCTCAAGGAACGCTCGGCGGCCCGCTACCAGCAGAGCGAGCCGCGGGTGCGCCAGGCCGATGCCGCTTTCGCCAAGGACATGCAGGTTTTCCTGACGCGGGTGCAGGAACGCAGCGACGACGTGCTGGCGCGCTCGCAGACCACTTATTCCACCGCAAGAATGTCGGCAATCGTGCTGCTGTCGGTGGCGCTGTTGTTGGCCGCGCTGTGCTGGGCCTTCATCCGGCGCGGCGTGCTGTTGCCGCTGCAGGACGCCGGCCGGCATTTCGATCGCATCGCCGCCGGCGATCTGACCCAGCGGGTCGAGGCCCGCTCCAATAATGAAATCGGCATGCTGTTCTCGGCGGTGCGACGCATGCAGGAAGGGCTGACCCGCACGGTGACGGCCGTGCGCCAGGGAGTCGAGGAAATCAACATCGGCGCCGCGGAAATCGCCGCCGGCAACGCCAACCTGTCGACCCGCACCGAGGAGCAGGCCGCGGCGCTGGAGGAAACCGCGTCGACCATGGAAGAGCTGGCCACCACGGTAAAGCAGAACGCCGAGAACGCGGCCCAGGCCAACCAGCTGGCGGCGGTCAGCATGGAGGTGGCGCAGCGTGGCGGCCACACGGTCGGCCAGGTGGTGGCCACCATGCAGGGCATTTCCGACAGCTCGCGACGCATCGCCGACATCGTCTCGGTGATCGACGGTATCGCCTTCCAGACCAACATCCTGGCGCTGAACGCGGCGGTGGAGGCGGCCCGGGCGGGCGAACAGGGCAAGGGTTTCGCGGTGGTGGCGGGCGAAGTGCGCACGCTGGCGCAGCGCGCGGCGCAGGCGGCCAAGGAAATCAAGGCGCTGATCGAAACCTCGGTCGAGACGGTCGCGGCCGGCTCGGCCCAGGTATCGGCCGCCGGCCAGACGATGGAGGAAATCGTGACCTCGGTGCAGCGGGTGGCCGACATCATGGGCGAGATCTCCGCCGCATCGACGCAACAGGCGGGCGGCATCGATCAGGTCAGCCTGGCGGTCTCGCAGATGGACGAAGTGACGCAGCAGAACGCCGCGCTGGTGGAACAGGCCTCGGCGGCCGCATCGGCGATGGAGGAGCAGGCCAGGCGCCTGGCCGAGGCGACCGCGGTATTCAAGACCCAGTCGGGCCAGGTGATCGAGGCGGCGCCGGTGCAGATGACCGGCCGGGCGCCGGCTTCGCGCTTGTCGCGCCCCTGAAAAGGCGCGGCGGGTTTCTGAATCCGGGGCGGCGCAGGCACGGCGGCGCCCCGGGCGGGATCGGGGCGGCCCATGGCCCCGGAACAGCGCATGGGCCGCCGCCCATGCCCCGTCCTATTTCTTGCGGCGCAACAGGGCGTAGAGAATGATGGCGCCGAAAGTCGCGGTGCCGATGCCGCCCAGGGTGAAATTGCCCAGCTTGACGGTGAAGTCGCCCGCGCCCAGCACCAGCGTGACCGCGGCCACGATCAGGTTGCGGTTGTCGCTGAAATCGACCTGGTTGACCACCCAGATGCGGGCCCCGGCAATGGCGATCAGGCCGAACACCACCACCGACATGCCGCCCAGCACCGGCGCGGGAATGGTCTGGATCAGGGCCCCGAACTTGGGCGAGAACCCGAGCACGACGGCGATCAGCGCGGCGATCACGAATACCAGGGTCGAGTAGATGCGGGTCACGGCCATCACGCCGATGTTCTCGGCGTAGGTGGTGACGCCGGTGCCGCCGACCGCGCCCGAGACCATGGTGGCCACGCCGTCGCCGACGAAGGCGCGGCCCAGGTAGCGATCCAGGTCCTGGCCGGTCATGGCGCTGACCGCCTTGACGTGGCCCAGGTTCTCGGCGACCAGGATGATGGCCACCGGCACGATCAGGCCCATGGCCTCGGCCTTGAACACCGGCGCGGCGAAGTGCGGCAGGCCGAACCAGGCGGCGGCCGACACGGCCGAGAAGTCCATCGGCTTGCCCAGCCCCATGCCGTTGGCGAAGATCGCGTACACCACGCAGGCCAGGATCAGGCCGACCAGGATCAACAGGCGCTGCACCATGCCCTTGGTATAGACGGCGATGCCGCCCACGCACAGGATGGTGACGATCGCCATGGCGCTGTCGAAGCCCGAGGCGCCCATGGCGCCCTTGGCGGCGATGGGGGCCAGGTTCAGGCCGATCACCGCGACCACCGCGCCGGTCACGACCGGCGGCATCAGGGTGTCGATCCAGTTGGCGCCGCCGCCGGCGCGGCCGTTGGCGATCCAGACCAGCACGCCGATCAGCGTATAGGCCAGGCCGCAGGCGATGATGGCGCCCAGCGCCACGCCGATGTTGGCGTTGGCGCCGCCGCCGGCGTAACCGGTGACCGCGATGACGCCGCCGATGAAGGCGAAGCTGGACCCCAGGTAGCTGGGTACGCGCCCGCCCACGAACAGGAAGAAGATCAGCGTGCCGATGCCCGACATCAGGATGGCGACGTTGGGGTCGAAGCCCATCAGCAGCGGCGCCAGCACGGTGGAGCCGAACATCGCCACCACGTGCTGGGCGCCCATGGCCACGTTCTTGGGCCACGACAGGCGTTCATCGGGCGCGATGATGACGCCGGGCTCGGCGTCGTCCGCCAGGCGCCAGCGCGGAAAATAGGAATTGGACATGGATTCCCCGGGAGTGTTTGGTGTGAGCGGGCGCCAGTGTAAAGGGGGCCGGGAACGGGCGGCAACTTAAGTTCCCCGCCAGCATGCCGTATTAGTGGAAACCCCAGTCAAACCTCTCCCCGGAGACCTTCATGGCCATCGATTCCATCAGCGGCACCTCGCGCATCGGCAGCATGGCCGACCTGTGGGCGCAGAAGATCCAGGCCAACAAGGAGGCCCGGGACGCCAAGGCGGGCGACCCGGGCGTCACCGTCACCCCCGACGGCAAGATCCGCGTCACCAACGCGGGCGCCATGAAGGTGGGCCAGGCCGAGGAAACGGAATCGTCCGAAAACGACGACCACTACACCCGCCAGATCAAGGAACTCCAGCGCCAGCTCAAGCGCGTCATGGAGCAGATCGAACGCGTGCGCGACAGCAATGCGTCGGCGGAGCAGAAGGCCACGCAATTGCAGGCCCTGAATGGGCAAGCGCTGCAGATCATGAACCAGATCCAGCAGGTGATGAACGAGAAGATCAAGGCGATGGCCAAGGCGAACGGCGGGGTGTCCGCCACCGCGTAAAAGGGCCCGCCGGCTCGACTCCCAAGTTCGCGCGGGTTCTCCCGAATGCCCGCAGGGCTGATGGCGCGCATCAAAATTTGTGATTGGACTGGCGGCGCATGCAGCCGCTAAGGTCTCCGGACAAATCGAAAAAACCACGGAGACAAACCATGCATGCAATGCGCACAGCCCTTGCAGGGGCGCTGCTGGCCGCCTGCGCCGCCCCCGCCCTGGCGGGCACCGTCACGGTGATCACGTCGTTCCCGAAAGACCTGACCCAGGCCTACAAGACCGCGTTCGAGAAGGCCAACCCCGGCATCACGCTGGAAATCCTCAACAAGAACACCGTGTCCGGCATCGCCTACGTGCGCGAGACGCCGGCCGGCCAGCGCCCGGAAGTGTTCTGGGCCAGCGCGCCGGACGCCTTCGAGGTGCTGGGACGCGACAAGCTGCTGGCCAAATCGGCGGACGTCGCCAACAAGGACGTGCCGGACAAGATCGGCAACTACCCCATCAACGACCCGGGCGGCATGTACCTGGGCCAGGCGCTGGCCGGCTACGGCATCGTCTACAACACGCGCTACATCGCGGCGCACAAGATCCCCGCCCCGGTCGAATGGAAGGACCTGCTGGCGCCACACTGGTTCGGCCACGTCGGCATCACCTCGCCGTCGCGCTCGGGCACCATGCACCTGACGGTCGAGACCATCCTGCAGGGCGAAGGCTGGGACGACGGCTGGAACACGCTGCTGCGCATGTCGGGCAACAGCAGCGCCGTGACCGAGCGCTCGTTCGGCGTGCCGGACGGCGTCAACAACGGCCAGTTCGGCGCGGGTCCGGTGATCGACTTCTTCGGCCTGTCGAGCAAGTACTCGAAGTTCCCGGTGGAATTCGTCTATCCCTCCGAGACCGCCATCGTGCCGGCCAACATCGCGCTGATCGACGGCGCCCGGAACGCCGAGGAAGGCAGGAAGTTCATCGCCTTCACGCTCAGCCAGGCCGGCCAGGAGCTGCTGCTGGAACCGAAGATCTCGCGCCTGCCGGTGTTGCCGTATTCGGCGCTGGCGGGCAAGGTGCCGCAGGGCTACCCCGACCCGGCCGAGATCGCGCGCCGCAGCAAGGTGCAGTTCAACGCCGACCTGTCGCAGACGCGCTACTACGTGGTGCAGTCGCTGTACGACCAGACCGTCACGTTCCGCCTGAAGGAATTGCAGGCGGCGACCAAGGCGATCTACGACGCCGAGGCCAAGCTCGGCGACAAGGGCAAGAGCGGCAAGCCGGCCGAACTGCTGGCGCAGGCCCGCAAGCTGGCCTGGGCGCCGCTGGTCGATGGCAAGCAGGCCGCCGATCCCGAGTTCCTGAAGATCTTCAGCGGCAACAAGAAGGACGCCGCGGTCAACCAGCAGATCACCAAGCTTGAAGGCGAATGGAACGGCACGGCCAAGAGCAATTATGAGCAGGCCGTGAAGCTGGCGCGGGAAGCCGCGGCGCTGTAGGCCCGGCTCGCGCCGGACGGGGGGCTCGCCCCGTCCGGCCGCCGCCCCGCCGCGGGCGGCCTGTCTTGAACCTTTACGGGAATCTCGATGAATCTTCCGGGCCATTCACGCCTGCCCGCCGGCCCCGTGCTGGCCGCGCTCCTGGTGCTGGGTTTCCTGGCGCTGTTCCTGGCCGTGCCGGTGGGCACGGTGTTCTACAGCGCCTTCGTCAATGCCGATGGCGGCTTCACCATCGGCCACTTCGGCGCGTTCTTCAACCAGCCGCTGATGCTGGAGGCGTTCTTCAACAGCCTCTACGTGGCGGGCTGGTCGGCGCTGCTGGCCTCGCTGATCGCGGTGCCGCTGGCGTACTTCACGGTGCGCTTCGATTTCCGCGGCGCGCTCATCATCCAGACGCTGGGCGTGCTGCCGCTGATCATGCCGCCCTTCGTCGGCGCGGTGGCGATGCAGCTGATCTTTGGGCGTTCCGGCAGCGTCAACCTGCTGCTGAACGACTGGTTCGGCTTCACCATCCCGTTCATGGAAGGCCTGAACGGCGTCATCTTCGTCGAGGCGCTGCACTACTTCCCGTTCATCCTGATGAACCTGGTGGTGGCGCTGCGCAACATCGACGGCGCCATGGAGGAAGCGGCCTTCAACCTGGGCGCGCGCGGCTTCCGGCTGTTCCGCCGCGTGATCTTCCCGCTGGCGCTGCCGGGCTACGTGGCCGGCGCCTCGCTGGTATTCGTGAAGGTGTTCGACGACCTGGGCACGCCGCTGGTGCTGGGCACCACCAACATGCTGGCGCCGCAGGCCTATCTGCGCATCACGCAGGTGGGGCTGGAAGATCCGCTGGGCTATGTCATCAGCGTCATCATGATCGCTTTTTCGATCCTGGCGCTGTGGCTGTCGGCGCGCGTGCTCAAGGGGCGCGACTATTCCACCTTGCAAAAGGGCGGCAACTCGATCCAGAAGCGCAAGCTGCGGCCGGCCGAAAGCGTGCTGGCCTATGGCTGGATCGTCCTGGTGCTGCTGCTGGTCCTGTCGCCGCACATGGGCGTGCTGCTGCTGTCGCTGGCGAGCGTCTGGAGCTTCGCGCCGCTGCCGGACGGCTACACGTTGGCGCACTACGGCGCGGTGTTCAGCGAGTCGCAGGGCATGATCGCCAACACCCTGCTCTACTGCGGCCTGGCCGCGGGGGTGGACGTGATCCTGGGCACCGCCATCGCCTACCTGATGCTGCGCACCCGGCTGCCGGCGCGCCAATGGCTGGACTTCCTGGCCTCGGCGGCGCTGGCGATCCCGGGCATCGTGCTGGCGATCGGACTGCTGCGCACATTCCGCGGCGTGGAGATCCCGGGCACCGGCACGCTGCTGACCTCGTCGTGGATCATCATCATGATCGCGTACTCGGTACGGCGCCTGCCCTACGCCTTGCGTTCGTGCGTGGCCGCGCTGCAGCAGATCAACGTGTCGCTGGAGGAAGCGGCGCAATCATTGGGCGCCACGCGGCTGCGCACCATCCGGCGGGTGGTGGTACCGCTGATGGCGGGCGGCATGCTGGCCGGCTTCGTGACCAGCTTCGTGACGGCGGCGGTGGAGCTGTCGGCCACCATCATGCTGGTCACCAAGGACAGCCAGGCGCCGATGAGCTATGGCATCTATCTGTACATGCAGAGTGCGGCGGGCCGGGGTCCGGGCGCGGCGCTGGGCGTGCTGGCGGTGGCCGCGGTCGCGGTCGGCACGTATGTCTCGCACTTGCTGGTGGAACGCGCCCAGGCGCGCCAGCGCCCGGCGCGTCACGACGAGACGGCCTGAATCAAGGGGAATCGACATGAAGAAAGTCAGCGTTGAATGCCGCAACATCCGGCTGTCGTATGGCAAAACCGAAGTGCTCAAGGACGTCAACATCCACATCGAGCCGGGCGAGTTCTTCGCCCTGCTGGGGCCGTCGGGCTCGGGCAAGTCCACCCTGCTGCGCCTGATCGCGGGCTTCAACCGGCAGGACGCCGGCCAGTTGCTGGTGGACGGCAAGGACATCAGCGCCATCCCGCCCTGGAACCGCAACATCGGCATGGTGTTCCAGAACTACGCGTTGTGGCCGCACATGACGGTGTGGGACAACGTGGCGTTCGGGCTGGTCGAGCGCAAGCTGCCGCGCGAGCAGATCCGCGCCAAGGTCGAGGCCGCGCTGGAGCTGGTGGGCCTGTCGCAATACGCGCGCCGCCGCCCCAACCAACTGTCCGGCGGACAGCAGCAGCGCGTGGCGCTGGCGCGCACCATCGTGATCGAGCCGCAGGTGCTGCTGCTGGACGAGCCGCTGTCCAACCTGGACAAGAAGCTGCGGGTGCAGATGCGGCAGGACCTGCTGAGCCTGCAGCGGCGGCTGGGCATCACCACCATCTTCGTCACCCACGACCAGGAAGAGGCCATGACCACCGCCGACCGCATGGCGGTGCTGGACCACGGCGTGGTCCAGCAGATCGGCGCGCCCAGCACGCTGTTCGACTACCCGGTGAACCGCTTCGTGGCCAACTTCGTCGGCACCATGAACGTGCTGGAGGGCGAGGTGCGCGAGCGCACCAGCGGCAGCGTGGTGCTGGCGGTGGAAGGCGTGGGCGACCTGCACCTGCCGCTGGCGGCCGAAGCGCCGGCGGCGCAGCGCCTGGCGGCGAGCTTCCGGCCGCACACGGTGCAGATCGAAATGGCCGACGGGCTGGGCGACGCGCGCTATGTGTGGCTGCCGGGCGTGGTGGAAAGCAGCGAGTTCCTGGGCGAGTTCACCCGCTACCAGGTGCAGATCGGCGAACAGCGCCTGACGGCCGACCAGTCGCACCTGGCGGGGCTGTCGCCGTTCCCGGTGGGCGCGCCGGTGTCGATCGGGCTGGAGCCGACGCAAGTACGGCTGCTTGCCGCCTGAGCCGGCTTCCCCTACAAAGGCGGCATGGAAATCTATCAGATCCGCGCCTTCGTCACCGTCGCCCGCCTGGGCAACCTGACGCGGGCCGCCGAAGCGCTGTCGCTGACCCAACCCGCCGTCACCGCGCAGATCAAGGCGCTGGAACAGAGCCTGGGCGTGGCGTTGTTCGACCGCAGCGGCGGACGGCTGGCCCTGGCCAAGGCCGGCGAGATGCTGCTGCCCACGGCCGAATCGCTGCTGGTGCTGGGCGCGCAATTCAAGTCCGAGGCGCAGCAACTGCAAGGCAGCCTGCAGGGCGTGGTGGAACTGGGCCTGCCCAGCGAGAAGCCCGACTTCCTGCGGCTGGGCGAGCTGGCGGCGGCCATCACGCAGCGGCTGCCGCTGATCGAACTGAAGACGCAGATCCAGCCCACCGCCGTGCTGGCCGAGCAGGTCAGCACCGGCCGGCTGCCGGCGGCGTTGACCATCGCCGCGCACCCGCCGCGCGGCGTGCTGTGGCTGCCGCTGCGCAGCGTGCGCTACCGCATCGCGCTGCCGACCGAACATGCCGCCGTGCTCAAGCGCGGCGGCTGGCGCGAGGTGGCGCAATTGCCGTGGCTGGACGGCCCCGCCGGCAGCCACACCCACCTGCTGTTGCGCGACATGTTCGAGCGCCACGGCCTCTCGCCGCGCATCGCCATGCAGAACGACGACCAGGCCAACCTGGAGGCGCTGGTGCGGGCCGGCGCCGGTTGCGCGCTGCTGCGCGAGGAAACCGCGCTGGCCGGCGCGGCCTCGGGCGATTTCATGGTGTGGGGCCAGGCGCGAGCCGATGCCACGCTGGGTTTCATCCTGCCCTACGAACGCGCTAGCGAGCCCGCGCTGGTCGCGTTAAGCTCGGTGATTCAAGCCATCTGGAAGCCGCGCGCGCCAGTCGCGCCCGAGCCGCTCTGAGCCGGGTCGGTCCGCCACCCGCGCCCTTCCCCACCGTATCGACACCGCAATGACTGAAATCTGGTTCATCCGCCACGGCGAAACCGACTGGAACCGCCAGCGCCGCCTGCAGGGCTGGCAAGACATCCCCTTGAACGAATTCGGCCGCAACCAGGCCGGTTTGCTGGCCTCGCGCCTGCGTGAAGACGCCCGCAGCACGCCGATCCACGCCATCTACAGCAGCGACCTGCAACGCGCCCATGCCACCGCCACGCCGGTGTCGGAACAGCTGGACCTGCGCGTGCGGGTCGAGCCCGGCATCCGCGAACGCGGCTTCGGCGTGCTCGAAGGGCTGGACCTGGAACGCATCGACGCGCTAGCGCCGGAAGCCGCGGCCGCCTGGCGCAGCCGCGATCCGCTGCGCGCGCTGGACGGCGGCGAAACGCTGGGCCAGTTCCAGTCGCGCGTCATCTCCACGGTGGATGACGTGGCCAGCCGCCATGACGGCGAACGCATCCTGATGTTCACCCACGGCGGCGTGCTGGACATCATCTGGCGCCATGCCAGCGGCGTGCCGTTGAATGCGCCGCGCGACGCGGCATTGCTGAACGTCAGCATCAACCGGGTCGGCGTGCGCGGCCGCCAGTGGCAAGTGCTGGATTGGGGCGACGTGGGCCACGTGGCCGCCGAGGTCGGCGACGACGTCGTGCCGTGACGGCCGGCGCCAGGGTGTCGTCCTGGCGCCCTGCGGCTCAGCCGGCTTTGTCCGCCTTGCGCGGCTTGCGCGGCGCGTTGCGCGCCAGCCGGTCGTAGACCGCGTTGGGCAGCAGGCGCATCAGTTTCGCCACCACGCCCATCTGCCAGGGAATCACCGTGTACGTGGTGCCGCGCCCAATCGCCGCCTGGGCGCGCTGCGCGAACTTGTCGGCGTCCATCAGGAACGGCATCTTGTACGGATTGTGCGCCGTCATCGCGGTCTTGATGTAGCCCGGCGCGATGGTGACGACACGGATGCCGTCGCCCGCCAGTTCCAGCCGCAGGCTTTCGCAGTAGGTCACCACCGCCGACTTGGAGGCGCTGTAGGCGCCCGCGCCCGGTAGCCCGCGCACGCCGGCGACGCTGGCGATGCCGACCAGCCGGCCGCCGCCCGTCGCGCGCATCGGCTCGACGAAGGGTTCGAAGGTCGCCACGGTCGCCAGCAGGTTGGTATCGACGATGGCCTTGAAGACCTCATAGTCCTCGTGATGCCCGGTCAGGGTGCCGGCGCTGATGCCGGCGCTGGCGATGACCACGTCCACCCGCCCCTGGCAGAAGGCGATGAAATCCTGCGCGGCGGCATGCAGCGCCTGGCGGTCGCGCACGTCCACGGCGTAGCAGCGATGCTGGCCGGGCAGGCTGTCGGCCAGTTCCCGCAGCGCGTCTTCGCGCCGGCCCAGCAGGCCGAGCGTGGCGCCGCTGGCGGCGTAGCGTCGTGCCAGGGCGCGGCCCAGGCCGCTGCTGGCGCCGGTGATGAAAACCCTGTCCATGAAGGTGGCCCCGGTCGGATGTAAAAAAGCGGAGCCTCCCGGATGAGAGGCTCCGCCCGCTATGCTACAGGAACGCTGGCGCCGGGTTTACAGGAAGATGAGCGCGAAGATCGCCGCCACCAGCGCCCACTTGGACAGGTAGTACAGCGGCTTGCTCTTTTTCTTGAGCGCCTTGCCGAAGCGGCGCACGGCGTAGACCGCGCCGAAGATGCGGTTGATGCCGCCGGTGGCGTCGCCTTCCTGGTTGGGCGCGGCGGCCGCGCGCAGCAGGAAACCGCCGACCACGCGATTGAACGCCTGGGCCCAGCGATAGCGCATGGGCCGCTCGACGTCCGCGAACAGGATGATCCGGTTCTGGTCGGTCTTGTTTTCGGCGTAATGGATGAAGGTCTCGTCGAACACGACCGCCTCGCCGTCGCGCCAGTAGTATTCCTGGCCGTCGACGTTGATGTAGCAGTCGGGGCTGTTCGGCGTGATCAGGCCCATGTGGAAACGCAGCGAACCGGCGTAGGGATCACGGTGCCGCGGCAGCCGGCTGCCCGGCGGCAGCGAGGCGAACATGGCGGCCTTGATGGTCGGGATGCCCGCCAGCAGCTTGGTGGTCACCGGGCAGAGCGCCTCGGCCGACGGATGGTCGGCGTCGTACCACTTCAGGTAGAAGCGCTTCCAGCCCGTCTTGAAGAACGAGTTGAAGCCCGCGTCGTTGTACTTGTCCGAGGCCTTGATGTGGCCGTCGCCATAAAGGTTGACGGCCTCGGCCCGGATTTCGTCGCAGCGGTCCAGCAAGACCTTCAGTTCCGGGAACTGGTCCAGGTCGAGATAGGGCTTGTTGGGCACGCTGGAGAATGCGTACATGAAGCAGTTCAGCGGCGCGGTGAAGGTGGAATGATCCAACGCCTGCCGCGAGAACCGGTGTCGTACGCGGCCACGGTAGTGAACTACCGTGGCGCACACGATGAATAACGCCAGAATGAACCACTTCATTCTTTTGTCCTCAATTCACTTGAGACGCGCCCCCTGCGCGCCCAAGCGTTATTTGTCCAATAAAGACGCGTGAAGTTCCTGCAGCGGGTAAACCTGCAGGCCGAGGCCCTGGCGCAGATACTGCATGCCCTCGACGGCCGCGCGGGCGCCCGCGATGGTCGTGAAGAAGGTCACGCGCGCCGCCAGCGCCTGGGTGCGGATGGTGCGCGAGTCGGCGATGGCGTTGCGGCGTTCCTCGACAGTGTTGATGACCAGCGAGATCTCGCCGTTCTTGACCATGTCGACGATGTGCGGACGGCCTTCGGTGACCTTGTTGACCAACTGCACCGGGATGCCGGCCGCTTCGATCTCGGCGGCGGTGCCGCGGGTTGCCACCAGCTTGAAGCCCAGGGCGTGCAAGCCGCGCGCCACTTCCACGGCGCGGGGCTTGTCCTGGTTCTTGACGCTGATGAACACCGTGCCGGATTCCGGCAGGCGCACGCCGGCGGCCAGCTGCGACTTGACGAAGGCTTCGCCGAAGCTGGTGCCCACGCCCATGACTTCGCCGGTCGACTTCATTTCCGGGCCGAGGATGGTGTCCACGCCCGGGAACTTCACGAACGGGAACACGGCCTCCTTGACCGAGAAGTAAGGCGGCACGACTTCGCGGGTGATGCCCTGGGCCGCCAGCGTCTGGCCGGCCATGGCGCGCGCGGCGATCTTGGCCAGTTGCAGGCCGGTGGCCTTGGACACGTAGGGCACCGTGCGCGAGGCGCGCGGGTTCACTTCCAGCACGTAGACGTCGCCGCCCTGGATGGCGAACTGCACGTTCATCAGGCCGCTGACGTTCAGGGCCTTGGCCATCATGGAGGTCTGGCGCTTGATCTCGGCGATGACGTCGGCCGACAGCGAGTACGGCGGCAGGCTGCAGGCGGAGTCGCCCGAGTGCACGCCGGCCTGCTCGATGTGTTCCATGACGCCGCCGATGAAGACGGTTTCGCCGTCGGCCAGGCAGTCCACGTCGACTTCGGTGGCGTTGTTCAGGAAGCGGTCCAGCAGCACGGGCGAGTCATTGCTGACCTTCACGGCCTCGCGCATGTAGCGTTCGAGATCCTGCTGCTCGTGCACGATTTCCATCGCGCGGCCGCCCAGCACGTAGCTGGGGCGAACCACCAGCGGGTAGCCGATCTCGGCGGCATGGGCCAGGGCCTCGCCTTCGGTGCGGGCGGTGCGGTTGGGCGGCTGGCGCAGGCCGAGCTTGTTCAGCAGCTTCTGGAAGCGCTCGCGGTCTTCGGCGATGTCGATGGATTCCGGGCTGGTGCCGATGATCGGCACGCCGTTGGCTTCCAGCGCGCGCGCCAGCTTCAGCGGAGTCTGGCCGCCGTACTGGACGATCATGCCGACCGGATTTTCCTTGTGGACGATTTCCAGCACGTCTTCCAGCGTCAGCGGCTCGAAGTACAGGCGGTCGGACGTGTCGTAGTCGGTGGAGACGGTTTCCGGGTTGCAGTTGACCATGATGGTCTCGTACCCGTCGTCGCGCAGCGCCAGCGCGGCATGCACGCAGCAGTAGTCGAACTCGATGCCCTGGCCGATGCGGTTCGGGCCACCGCCCAGCACCACGATCTTCTTGCGGTCGGTGGGCGCGGCTTCGCACTCTTCCTCGTAGGTCGAGTACATGTAGGCCGTGCGGGTGGCGAATTCGGCGGCGCAGGTGTCCACGCGCTTGTAGACGGGGCGCACGTTCAGCTGGTGACGCAGCTTGCGCACCTCGGATTCCACGGTGTCCAGCAGGAACGCCAGGCGGCGGTCGGAGAAACCGCGGCGCTTCAGTTCCCACAGGGTGGCGTGGTCCAGGTCGGACAGCGTCTTCTGTTCGAGCGCCAGCTCGATGTCGACGATTTCCTTGATCTGCGACAGGAACCAGGGGTCGATGTGCGTGATGTTGTGCACTTCGTCCAGCGTGAAGCCCTGCGCGAAGGCGTCGCCCACGTACCAGATGCGTTCCGGACCGGGTTCGCCCAGCTCGACCTGCAGCTTTTCGCGGTCGGTGGTCTTCTGGTTCAGGCCGTCGACGCCGACTTCCAGGCCGCGCAGCGCCTTCTGGAACGATTCCTGGAAGGTGCGGCCGATGGCCATGACTTCACCCACGGACTTCATCTGGGTGGTCAGGCGCGCGTCGGCGGTGGGGAATTTCTCGAAGGCGAAACGCGGCACCTTGGTGACCACGTAGTCGATCGACGGTTCGAACGAGGCGGGCGTGGCGCCGCCGGTGATTTCGTTCTTGAGCTCGTCCAGCGTGTAGCCCACGGCCAGGCGCGCGGCGACCTTGGCAATGGGGAAACCGGTGGCCTTGGACGCCAGCGCCGACGAGCGCGACACGCGCGGGTTCATCTCGATGACGATCATGCGGCCGTTCTTGGGGTTGACCGCGAACTGCACGTTCGAGCCGCCCGTGTCCACGCCGATCTCGCGCAACACCGCGATCGATGCGTTACGCATGATCTGGTATTCCTTGTCGGTCAGCGTCTGGGCCGGCGCCACGGTGATGGAGTCACCGGTGTGCACGCCCATGGGGTCAAGGTTCTCGATGGAGCAGACGATGATGCAGTTGTCCGCCTTGTCGCGGACCACTTCCATCTCGAATTCCTTCCAGCCCAGCAGCGACTCTTCGATCAGCAGCTCGCTGGTGGGCGAGGCTTCCAGGCCGCGGCGGCAGATGGTTTCGAATTCTTCGGCGTTGTAGGCGATGCCGCCGCCCGAGCCGCCCATGGTGAAGCTGGGGCGGATCACGGCGGGGAAGCCCGAGGTGCCGACTTCCGCGGCGATGCGGCGCTGCACTTCCCAGGCTTCGTCCATGCTGTGGGCGACGCCCGACTTGGCCGACTCCAGGCCGATATCGGTCATGGCCTGCTTGAACTTCTGGCGGTCTTCGGCCTTCTCGATGGCGTGCTCGTTGGCGCCGATCAGTTCGACGTTGTGCTTTTTCAGTACGCCGTGGTGGGCCAGATCGAGCGCGCAGTTCAGCGCGGTCTGGCCGCCCATGGTGGGCAGCAGCGCATCGGGCTTTTCACGCTCGATGATCTTTTCGACGGCTTGCCAGGTGATGGGCTCGATGTAGGTGACGTCGGCCGTTTCCGGGTCCGTCATGATCGTGGCGGGGTTGCTGTTCACCAGGATGGTGCGGTAACCCTCGGCCTTGAGCGCCTTGCACGCTTGCGCGCCGGAATAGTCGAATTCGCAGGCCTGCCCGATGATGATGGGGCCGGCGCCGATGATGAGAATGCTTTTTAGGTCTGTACGCTTGGGCATGATGCAATCTTTACTTTTGGCCGGACATCAGGCTGATGAACTTGTCGAACAGCTCCAGGATGTCGTGCGGACCGGGGCTGGCTTCGGGATGGCCCTGGAAGCAGAAGGCCGGACGGTCGGTGAGCTCGAAGCCCTGCAACGTGCCGTCGAACAGCGAGACGTGCGTGACGCGCGCATTGGCCGGCAGGCTGGCCGCGTCGACCGCGAAACCGTGGTTCTGGCTGGTGATGAACACGCGCCTGGACGCCAGGTCCTGCACCGGGTGGTTGGCGCCGTGGTGGCCGGTCTTCATCTTGAGCGTCTTGCCGCCGACGGCCAGGCCCATGATCTGGTGGCCCAGGCAGATGCCGAACACCGGCAGCTTCTTGTCCAGGAACACGCGGGTGGCGTCGATGGCGTAGTCGCAGGGCTCGGGGTCGCCGGGGCCGTTGGACAGGAACACGCCGTCGGGGTTGAGCTTGAGCACTTCCTCGGCGCTGGTCTGGGCCGGCACCAGCGTCAGGCGGCAGCCGCGGTCGGCCAACAGGCGCAGGATGTTGGACTTGATGCCGAAGTCGTAGGCAACGACATGGAATTTGGACTGGTCGGGCTGAGTGTAGCCTTCGCCCAGCTGCCAGGTGCCCTGGGTCCAGGTGGTGCTGTCCTTGATGGAAACGACCTTGGCCAGGTCCTGGCCGGCCATGCCGGCAAAGCCGCGGGCCAGTTCGACGGCGCGGTCGGCATCCGAACCGACGAAGATGCAGGCGCCCTGGGCGCCCTTTTCACGCAGGATGCGGGTCAGCTTGCGGGTATCGATGCCGGAAATGGCGACGATGCCCTGTTCGGACAGGTACTCGGGCAGCGATTGCGTGGAACGGAAGTTCGACACGCGGGCGGGACAGTCGCGCACCACCAGGCCGGCGGCGTAGACGCGATTGGCTTCGACGTCCTCGGCGTTGACGCCGGTGTTGCCGATATGCGGATAGGTCAGCGTGACGATCTGGCCGCTATAGCTGGGATCGGTGAGAATTTCCTGGTACCCGGTCATCGCGGTGTTGAACACCACTTCGGCGACGGTATGGCCAGGCGCACCGATCGACACGCCTCGAAAAATGGTACCGTCCGCCAGAGCCAGAATTGCAGGAGGGAAGCGGTTGATCCCCTCGGGAAAGAGTTGCGGCAGCACAGTAAACCCCGGTTTTAGAATCGATAATCAAACCTTGGAATTATACCTTGAGCGGGCGTTTTTCCCGGGGAACCGCGCCAAATAAGGCTGAGATCGGAGATTTCAGCCGCCGCGGCGGGCCGGCCGTGCCCCTCCTTTGCCATACCAACGGTGACAGCGCCGTCGGCGGCTCGGTGATACGCTAAAGCACCTTCAACCCCTGATGCTGCGAGCCGTATTGTCCATGTCCAGCCAACTTGACGCCCTGCGCAATCACACCACCGTTGTCGCCGACACCGGCGATTTCGAGGCAATGAAGGCGCTGCGTCCCACCGACGCCACCACAAATCCGTCCCTAATTTTGAAGGCCGTCCAGCAGGACGCCTACCGCCCGCTGCTCGAAAAGACCGCCCGCGACCATCGCGGCGCGCCCACCGCCGAGCTGATGGACCGGCTGCTGGTCGCCTTTGGCCGCGCCATCCTGGATATCGTGCCCGGCCGCGTCTCCACCGAAGTGGACGCGCGCCTGTCGTTCGACACCCGCGCCACCATCGAGCGCGCCCGCGCCCTGATCGCGCTGTACGAAGCGGCCGGCGTGCCGCGCGAACGGGTGCTGATCAAGATCGCGTCCACCTGGGAAGGCATCCAGGCGGCCCGCGCGCTGCAGGCCGAGGGCGTGCGCTGCAACCTGACGCTGCTGTTCTCGCTGCCGCAGGCGGTGGCCTGCGCCGACGCCCAGGTGCAATTGATCTCGCCCTTCGTCGGCCGCATCTACGACTGGCACAAGAAGGCCGCCGGCGCCGCCTGGGTCGAAGCCGACCACGCCGGCGCGCGCGACCCCGGCGTGCAGTCGGTGACCCGCATCTATCACTATTACAAGCGTTTCGGCATCGCCACCGAGATCATGGGCGCGAGCTTTCGCAACGTCGGCCAGATCCTGGCGCTGTCGGGCTGCGACCTGCTGACCATCAGCCCCGAGTTGCTGACCCAGTTGTCGCAGACCGAGGGCGACGCGCCGGCGCAGTTGCGCGCCGATGCGGCGGGCGGCGATATCGCCCGCATCGCATCGGGCGAAGTGGCCTTCCGCACCCAGCTCAACGACGACGCCATGGCCAGCGACAAGCTGGCCGAAGGCATCCGCGCCTTCGTGGCCGATGCCATCAAGCTGGACGCGCTGATCGAAGCGCAGCGCGCCTGAGACCGCCGGCGCTGGCCCGGCGGCCACCGCCGGGCCGCGCGTCAGCGGTGATCGTGCGAATGCACCTGCAGCGCTTCCAGGAAGCGCGACACCATGTTGTAGGCCGCCACGGTGGCGGTCAATTCCACGATCAGTTTTTCCGATCCCATGGCGGCGCGGGCCGCCTGGAACACCGGCTCGGGCACCTGCACGTGGCGCGTCATGGCATCGGTGTAGGCCAGCACCGCGCGCTCGCGCTCGCTGAACAGGGTCGACGCCTCCCAGTCGGGCAAGGCGTCCAGCTGGGCTTGTGACACGCCCTCTTTCAGCGCGATCGGCGCGTGCTGGTCGGCCTCGTAGGGCGCGCCGTTGATCGCCGCCACCCGCATGATCACGAGTTCGCGAATATCGCCGGGCAGGGTGGACAACTGGCGGATGGAAGTCAGGTAGTTGAGCCAGCCGCCGGCCACGGCGGGGCTGTGCAGCAGCATCTGGTACAGGTGCAGCACGCTGCCGCGCTCGGCGACGATACTGTCGACCAGGGGTCGTGCTTCAGGATGGGACAGATCGGCGTAGGGAAGACGCGCCATGGAAACTCCGTAGGGATCGGGCTGGCTTGCGCCGACTGACCCGGGGGACGGTGGTTCCCCAAGGACAGGGGACACCCGAAAGACCGAGCGACGCGGACCAGGCGGTGCGCGCCAAAAAGACGCACGCTGCATATGCACACATTCGCAAGAACTTTGACATAATGACAACACATCGCGCACCTCCAGGACAAGCCTAGAATGAATGCGCCAACCCAGTCCCATCCGCCAGTCACGCTCGCCAACTGCGACAGCGAACCGATACACGTACCGGGCGCCATCCAGCCGCTGGGCGCGCTGCTCGCGTTCGACCCCGAAGGCGTGCTGCGCTATGCCAGCGAGAACGCCCCCCAGGTGCTGGGCAGGCCGCTGGCGCTGGGCTACCCCTGCGCGCCGGACGCGCTGCCGCCCGGCCTGGCGCATATGCTGCCGGGCTGGCTGGCCAGCACCGACCCGGTCTTCGACCCGCTCGTCATCACGCTGGACGGGCAGGCCTACGACGTCATCGTCCACCGCAACCCGGACGGCCTGACGCTGATCGAACTCGAACGCCGCGGCGACGATTCCGGCATCGCGGAACCCGCGCGCATCTACCGCGGAATCGAACGAATCCGCTCGCAACGCGACATCGCCGGCCTGCTGGAACGCACGGTGCAGGAAGTGCAGCGCGCCACCGGCTTTGACCGCGTGATGGCCTATCGCTTCCATCCCGACGACAGCGGCGAGATCGTTGCCGAACGGCGCGGCGATCCGACGTTGGAAGATTGGGTCGGGCGCCGCTATCCGGCCGGAGACATTCCGGCCCAGGCGCGCCGCCTGTACACCGTGAACACGCTGCGCCAGATCGCCGACGGCCAGTACCAGCCCGTGCGCGTGCTGGGCGAGAACGGCCATGGCGGCACGCCGCTGGACATGAGCTTTTCCGTGCTGCGCAGCGTCTCGCCGATCCACCTCGAATACATGGCCAACATGGGGGTGCGCGCCACGATGAGCCTGTCGCTGGTGATCGGCGGCCGCTTGTGGGGCATGATCGCCTGCCACCATCATGCGCCGCGCCTCGTTCCCTACCCGGCCCGCCTGGCCTGCGAAGCGTTGGCCCAGGTGCTGTCGGCGGCGCTGGCCAATATCGAAGGCAGCGAACGCGCCGAGCAGGCGCGCCGCAGCGCCGCGCTGGTCAGCCGGCTGGCCGAGCGCGTCTCGGACTCCGAAAACGTGCACCAGGCCTTGTCCGGCGGACCCGACACGCCCGCCTCGCTGGTTCCCAACGACGCCGCGCTATGCCTGTGGGGCAACAGCGTGACGGTCTTTGGCGGCATCGCGCCGCGCGGCGAACTGGCCGGCATCCTGTGTGCGCTGGACCAGAGCGGCCAGCGCCTGGTTCATACCAACAACATCGCGCGCGACTATCCCGAGCTGCAGACCGACCTGGTGCCCTACGCCGGCCTGATGGCCTGCAAGTTCGATCCCATGAACAACGGCTGGCTGGTCTGGCTGCGGCGCGAGCAGATCGAAACCGTGATCTGGGGCGGCAAGCCGGAAAAGCAGTATGCCGTTGGCACTCTCGGGCCGCGCCTGACCCCGCGCGGGTCGTTCGAGGCCTGGCGCGAAGTCATGCGCGACACCAGCGCCCCCTGGCTGGCCGCCGAACTGGAAGCGGTCGACAACCTGCGCGACGAGCTTTCCCATATCGCCACCAGCCGCGCGGCCGACGTCGACCGCGCCCGCACCGCCCTGCTGGCCATGCTCGGCCACGACCTGCGCGATCCGCTGCAGTCCATCTCGATGGCGGCCACCCTGCTGTCCAGGACCGACGCCGGCGCCCGCATGGGCGAACGCATCCGCTATTCGAGCGGACGGATGCAGCGGCTGATTTCTCAGGTGCTGGACCTGTCGCGGCTGCAAGGCGGCATGGGCCTGGGAATCGAAAAGCGCGAATGCCTGCTGTCGGAACTGCTGAACGGCCTGATCGATGAAAAGCGCCAGGCCTACCCCGGCCTGCGTATCGAACCCGAAGTGCAACCGGGCCTGACGCTGATGGCCGACACCGACCGCATCGCCCAGGTCGTCACGAACCTGATGAGCAATGCGCGCCAGCATGGCGCGCCGCGCATGCCGATCCGTGTCAGCGCCACGCAGACCGGCGACACGATCGAACTGGCCGTGGCCAACCACGGCGCGCCGATACCGGACGAGGTCATGGCGCACCTGTTCTCGCCCTTCAAGCCGGAATCGCTGGGCCACTCGCGCAACCGCAACGGCCTGGGGCTGGGCCTGTATATCGCCGACCAGGTGGTGCGCGACCACGAAGGCGACATCACCGTCGCCTGCCGCGACGGCCTGGTCATCTTCACCGTCACCCTGCCGCGCGGCATGGACGCGCCGCCCACCCCTTGAATCCTGGAGAGATCATTTGAACGATGCGCGCGCGTTACGCGTCCTGCTGGTAGACGACAACGAAATGGGCTCGGAATTGCTGGCCGAATTCCTGGCCCTGTCCGGACTGGAAACGCGCTGCGCCGGCACTGGCGAAGATGCCCTGGCGCAAGCCGGCGCGTTCGCGCCGCAGGCGGTGCTGGTCGATATCCTGCTGCCCGACATGGATGGCTACGAACTGGCCCGCCGCTTGCGCGAGCGCGACAGCGCCGCGCGCATCTATGCCCTGAGCGGCCTGGCGCGGCACGAACGGCATGAAGACGCGGCCAACCTGTTCGACGGCTGGATCGAAAAGCCCGCCGACCCCGACGCCCTGCTGGCCCTGCTGCGGCAGGCGGACTGAGCGCGCCGATGCACGCCACCGACCCATCCGCCCCGCCCCTGGCCATGGCCGCCCACGGCGTGCGATTCAAGGTCCTGGCGCAGATCTTCCCTGTCCTGCGCCACGAAGCGATCGCGCCGCTGTCCAACGCCACGCTGGCCGCGGCCATGCTGCGCCAGGCGCCCGAGGGCGCCGACGCCGAGGCTCGGCAGCTGCGTTGCCAACGATTGGCCGGCGACCTGAACCAGATGCTGGAAGACAGTGTCGACGTGATCCGCGGCCTGGACCAGTGGCTTGACGACGACGGCGCCTCGCTGCCGGCGGCGACGCTGCTGCGGCAATGCCGCAAACTGCTGTTTTCCCAACTGATGTGGTCCGGGCGCAAGGTCATCTGGCCCGACGATCCCGCGCCCCTCGAACTGCCGGTCTTCACCACCCGCTACCTGGTGATGGCCTGGTTGCTGTGCCTGCTGCCGTGGTTGCCCGAAGGCGCCGAACTGGAGCTGGATGCCTCCAACCCGGCCGTCTGGCAGGCCCGGTTCGCGGCGCCGATCCAAGCGCCGGCCACGCCGGCGCTGTTCGAGCCGCACGACATCGAATGCCTGGCCAGCGCCTCGGGCTGGCGCCTGGAACGCCAGCCGCAATGCTGGTCGCTGCATCTTCCCTCCGCCCCCGGCAAGGAGTCCGCATGATCTCTCCGGTGCACCAGGTGCTGCGCGATGGCACGCGTGAACGCCATGAAATCCTGGACCGGGGACTGGGCCTGGCCGACGGCGACGTCGGCCAGGCGCGCTACCTGGCCTATCTGCGCGCTCTGCTGGGCTGGCTCGAACCGGTCGAGCAACAACTGTGGCAACTGGGCTGGCCGGCCGCAATGCGGGCGCCGGAGCGCGACGGCAAAAGCGCCCTGATCCGCGCCGACCTGCGGGATGCGGGCGATGACGGGGCGGTGCCGCGGTGCCCGGCCGCGCCCACGCCGCGGGCGGCCGATGCCTACGCGCTGGGCGTGGCCTACGTGGTGGAGGGTTCCCAATTGGGAGGACGGTTCCTGGCCAAGCGCCTCGAAAGCGTCTCCCCGCCCCTGCCCTTGCGCTATCTGCGCGGCTACGGCGAGGAAGTCGGCCCGCTGTGGAAGGTCTTCCTGCTGCACCTGGACAGCGCGGCGAGGGGCCAGGAAACCCAGGCGCTGCAAGGCGCCCGGGATGCATTCGACAGTCTCACCGCGTGGCTGCGGGCGCAACATGCGCTACGCGGCCAGCCTCCGCCGGCAGCGCAGAACGGCCAGGCATAGGCATGGCCCGCGCCGGCGGCCGTGCTTGACGGCGGACGCCCGTGGCTAGAGTTTTTCGGTTTCGCCCGATTTGGGCTGCCATTTCATCAGGCGCTTCTCGCCGACGCCGACGATGTAGTCGAGCACCAGCGCGAACGCGGTCAGGACCACGATGCCCGCGAACACGGTGTTGACGTCGAAGGTGCCTTCGGCCTGCAGGATCAGGTAGCCGACCCCGCTGGCCGAGCCCAGGTATTCCCCGACCACCGCGCCGACGAAGGCCAGGCCCACCGAGGTGTGCAGGCTCGAGAACACCCAGCTGGTGGCCGACGGCAGGTAGACGTGGCGCAGCAGCTGGCGCTGGCGCGCGCCCAGCATGCGGGCATTGTCGAGCAGGGTCGGGCTGACCTCGCGCACGCCCTGGTAGACGTTGAAGAAGACGATGAAGAACACCAGCGTCACCGCCAGCGCCACCTTGGACCAGATGCCAAGCCCGAACCACATGCCGAAGATCGGCGCCAGGATCACGCGCGGCATCGAATTGGCCGCCTTGATGTAGGGATCGAGAATCGCGCTGGCGCGTGGCGACAGCCCCAACCACAGGCCGAAGGCCAGGCCGGCGATGGTGCCGATGAAGAAGGCCAGCACGGTTTCGGTCAGCGTGACCCACAGGTGGGTGTAGATGTCGGCGTTGGTGACGAACCAGGCCCAGATGCGGCCCCACACCTTGAGGGGTTCGCCGAAGAAGAACGCCACCTTGGGATCGCGCGAGGCAAAGTGCCACACGCCCAGGATGACGACCAGCAGCAGCAACTGCCAGAAGCGCAGGCTGGCGGAGCCTGGTTTGAACGACTTGGACATGGTCAGGGCCTGTTCATGGGGAAGCGGGCGTGGCCGGGATCAGGCACGGCCTCAGGCCCGCTTCTGTTGTTGGGCGTAGCCCTTGAGCACTTCCTCGCGCAGCACGGCCCAGATGGCCGCGTGCAGTTCGACGAAGCGCAGGTTGTTGCGCACCTCGGCCACGTCGCGCGGACGCGGCAGGTCGATGGCGAATTCGCCGATCGGATGCGTGCCCGGCCCGGCCGACAGCACCACCACGCGGTCGCTCATGGCGATGGCTTCATCCAGGTCATGGGTGATGAACAGCACCGCCTTGCGCTTGGCCATCCACAGGTCCAGGACCTCGTTTTCCATCAGCTGGCGCGTCTGGATGTCGAGCGCCGAGAACGGCTCGTCCATCAGGATGATGTCGGGATCGCGGATCAGCGTCTGCGCCAGCATGGCGCGCTTGCGCATGCCGCCGGACATCTGGTGCGGGTAACGGCTCTCGAAGCCGCCCAGGCCGACGCGACGCATCCAGTCGCGGCCGCGCTCGAGCGCCTCGGCGCGCGGCACGCCGGCGAAATCCAGCCCGGCCACCACGTTGTCGAGCGCGCTGCGCCAGGGCAGCAGCGCCTCGCCCTGGAACATGTAGCCGGCACGCGAATTGATGCCCGACAGCGGCTGGCCGAACACTTTGACCTGCCCCGACGACGGCGCCAGCAGGCCGGCGCTGACGTTGAGCAGGGTGGACTTGCCGCAGCCCGTCGGCCCCACCACCGACACGAACTCGCCCGGCGCGATGGCCAGGCTGGTGTCGCTGACGGCGGTGTAGCGCTGCGAGCGGTCGTCGCGGGAGACGAAGGTGCAGCTGATGTTTTCCAGCGAAAGCGCGGCTTCAGCCATTGGGGTACTTCTCGTTGGCGCGGCGCGCGAAGTCGTTGGTCCAGACCTTGGACGGATCGATCTTGGCGCCGTCGAAGTCCGCCTGGTACGCGGCCAGGGCCTTGAGCGCGGTGGCGGCGCCGTCCTCGGGGATCAGGCCGTCGGGCGACAGGCCTTCGAGGCTCTTGCCGATGGCGGCCTTGTACACCGCGGGGTCGCCCAGCAGGTAGGTCTCGGGCACGACCTTGGCGATCTCGTCCGGGCCTGCCTTCTGGATCCACTTGTCGGCGCGCACCATGGCGTTGGTGAGCGCCTGCACGGTATTGGGATTGGCGTCGATGAACGCCTGCGGCGCATACAGGCAGCCCGCGGGCATGTTGCCGCCGAAGATGTCCTGCGTGTCCTTGAGCGTGCGGGTGTCGACGATGATCTGGATGTCGCCCGGCATTTCCAGCATCGACACCACCGGGTCGGTGTTGGAGATGGCGTCGATCTGGCCGCTGCGCAGCGCGGTCACCGCGCCGGCGCCGGCGCCCACGCCGATGATCGACACGTCCGAAGCCTTCAGGCCGTGCTTGGCCAGGAAGAAGCTGACCACCATGTTGGTGGACGAGCCCGGCGCGGTCACGCCGATCTTCTTGCCTTTGAGGTCGGCGGGGCCTTTGTAGTTGGGCAGGTTCTTCTTGGAGACGCCCACGCCGATCATCGGCGCGCGGCCCTGCAGCACGAAGGCGCGGTAGGCCTGGCCCTTCGATTGCATCGACAGCGTGTGCTCGAAGGCGCCCGAAACCACGTCGGCGCTGCCCCCCACCACGGCCTGCAGGGCCTTGGAACCGCCGGCGAAGTCGGCGATGGAGACGTCCAGGCCCTCGTCCTTGAAGTAACCGCGCGCCTCGGCGATGGACAGCGGCAGGTAGTAGATCAGGGGCTTGCCGCCCACGGCGATCTGGACCTTGGTCTTTTCCAGCTTCTGGGCGCGCACGATGGCGGGGGCCATGCCCATGACGCCGGCGGCGCCGGCCATCTTGAGCAGATCACGACGTGTGACTGACATGTGTTGTCTCCTTGGGTGCGGGGATACCGATAGCGCCGGTCTGCGCCAGCTTGTCGATAGCCGCTGAATCATACCCCAGCGATTTCAGGACTTCCTCGGTATGTTCCCCTAATGACGGACCGATCCAGCGGGTGCCGCCCGGGGTTTCCGAGAGCTTGGGCACCACCGCCGGCAGCTTGACCGGACTGCCGTCGGCGAAGTGGTGCTGTTCGATCATGCGGCGCGCCAGGAACTGCGGATCCGTGAACATGTCGGCCACGCTGTAGATCTTGCCGACCGGCACGTCGGCCGCCTTCAGGGTGTTGAGCGCCTCCTCGATGCCGCGGCCATCGCACCATTGCTGGATGGCGCCATCGATCTCGGCGACGCGGCGGGCGCGGCCGTCGTTGCGCACCAGGTCCGGATCCGAGGCCAGGTCGTCGCGGCCGATGGCCAGCATCAGGCGGTGGAAGATCGCATCGCCGTTGCCGGCGATGACGATGTTCTGGCCGTCGCGCGTGGTGTAGGTATTGGACGGCACGATGCCGGGCAACGCGCCGCCGGTGCGCTCGCGCACCACGCCGGCCACGTCGTACTCGGGCACCAGGCTTTCCATCATGTTGAAGACGGCCTCGTACAGGGCGACGTCGACCATCTGGCCCTGCCCCGCCTGGCACCCTTCGCCCTGCACGCCGTTCCAGCGGCCGCCGGTGGCGTCGCGGTGGCGCAGCGCCATCATCGCGCCGATCACGCCGTGCAGCGCGGCGATCGAATCGCCGATCGAGATGCCGACCCGCAGCGGCGGGCGGTCCGGGTGGCCGGACACGTAGCGCAGGCCGCCCATCGATTCGCCGATGGCGCCGAAGCCCGGCTGGTCCTTCATCGGGCCGGTCTGGCCATAGCCGGACAGGCGCACCATGATCAGCGCCGGATTGATGGCGCGCAGCTGTTCATAGCCCAGGCCCCACTTCTCGAGCACGCCGGGACGGTAGTTCTCGACCACCACGTCTGCGTCCAGCGCCAGCCTGCGGGCGATTTCACGGGCCTCGGGATGCTTGAGGTTGAGCGCGATGGATTGCTTGTTGCGGGCCTGCACCGTCCACCACAGCGAATTGCCTTCGTGCAGGTGGCGCCAGCTGCGAATGGGGTCGCCGCCGCCGGTCCCGTCGGGGCCGTGCGGCGTTTCCACCTTGATGACGTCGGCGCCGAATTCGCCGAAGATGCGCGCGGCGAACGGGCCGGCGATGAGCGTGCCGAGTTCCAGGACCTTCAGGCCGGTCAGGGCTGACATGTTGGTTGTCTTCCTCTCGTGGAGGCCGCGCCGGCGCGGGGCGGGCCGTTTTTCCAATGCTCGCCGGTACATTGCCGACGCGCTATTGTGGGGGCGTGTCAGGTAGTCTTGCGCTCCATCAGCGCCCAGGCGATGGTGCCGGCGTCCACGTATTCCAGTTCGCTGCCCGCCGGCACGCCGCGCGCCAGGCGCGTGACCCGCAGGCCGCGCTCGCCCAGGGCCTCGCCCAGGAAGTGCGCGGTGGTCTCGCCTTCGGCGGTGAAGTTGGTGGCCAGGATGACCTCCTGCACCACGCCGTCGGTGGCGCGGCGGATGACCCTGTCGAAATCGAGTTCGCGCGGGCCGATGCCCTCCAGCGGCGCCACCCGACCCATCAGCACGTAGTACAAGCCGCGGTAGCCGTGGCTGGACTCGATCATGTTCTGATCGGCCGGCGTCTCGACGATGCACAGCAGCGAGGGATCGCGCTTGGGATTGGCGCAGGTCGCGCACACATCCTCTTCGGCGAAGCTGTTGCAGCGCGAGCAATGGCGCAGATCGCGCACCGCGCCCGCCAGCGCGCGTCCGAGCATATCGGCGCCCTGGGGATCGTGCTGCAACAGGTGATAGGCCATGCGTCGCGCGGAACGCACACCCACGCCGGGCAGGCGCCGCAGCGCCTCGATCAGCGAGACCAGCGGTTCGGGTTCGGGCAGTAGAGGGTCCATGACACGACGGCAACTTGCGGACGGCAAAGGCCGCGCCGCCCGGGGCGGCGGCGGCCGGAACGTTCGATCAGAACGGCAGCTTCATGCCCGGGGGCAGCGGCATGCCGGCGGTGACGGACGCCATCTTTTCCTGGGAGGTGGCCTCGGCCTTGCGCAGCGCGTCGTTGAAGGCAGCGGCGACCAGGTCTTCCAGCATGTCCTTGTCGTCGGCCAGCAGCGACGGATCGATCTCGACGCGCTTGACGTCGTGGCGGCAGGTCATGGTGACCTTGACCAGGCCGCCGCCGGAGGCGCCTTCGACCTGGATCTCGGCCAGCGCGTCCTGCGCCTTCTTCATGTTTTCCTGCATCTGCTGCGCCTGGCGCATCAGGCCGGCCAGTTGTCCTTTCATCATGATGGAGCTTCCTTGAACGAGGGAATGTAGGGATTGCCGCCGCGTTACGCGCTACACGTCACGCGGCGGCGGAAGGGGGATCGACGTGGCGGATCGAACCGGCCACGACATGGGCGCCGAAGTCCGCCACCAGCGCCTGCACGAAGGGATCGACGGCGACCGCGTCCTCGGCGGCCTGCTGGCGCGCCGCGCGCTCGGCCTGGGCCACGGCGTGGGCCGTGGCTTCACCGACCGCGCCGACGTCCACGTCCAGCCGGATGCCCTGGCCGAAGTGTTCGCACAGCACCGTCTGCAGGCGCACGCGGCTTTCGCTTTCGGCCAGCGTCTTGACGGCCACGCGCAGGATGATGGCATCGCCCTGCACGCCGGCCCATTCGCTCTGGCGCGCCAGTTCGGCGGCCAGGCCGGTGACCGGCAGGCGCGCCGCCAGTTCGGGCCAGGCGGCGGAGGTCATGTCGGCCAGGCGCGCGCGCGACTGGCGCTTGCGGGCCGGGGCCGGGCCTTCGCGCCGGGCCGGCGCCGCGGAAGGCGCGGGCGCGGACGATGGCGCGCTGGCCAGCGTTTCGAAATCGTCGTCGGGGTCGGACGTGAAGCCGCCGTCGGGCGCGAAGCCACCATCGGGTACGAAGCCACCTTCGGCCTCGAACGGGATTTCCTCGTCGACCCAGGACGGAGGGCCGTCGTCATCGGCGGCCGGCGCGACCGCGGCGGCCGCGGGCGTCACGGCCAGCGGGGCCGACTTGGCGGGCACCGGGGCCGCGGAGACGGCAGGAGT
>NZ_QHHO01000049.1:2211853-2237470 GCF_003184165.1 Achromobacter sp. RW408 | reverse complement strand
CGCCGCGCGCGGCGAAGTACAGCGCCTGAGCCTGGGCGAGATGGTCCGCACGCACACCCGCGAGACGCTGATCGGCGTGGGCCTGGTGGTGACGGCGACGGTGTCGATCTACATCACCTTCACGTACCTGGTAACCTACTCGACCCAGATCCTCAAGCTGCCGCTGAACCAGACCTTCCTGGTGCAGATGGCGGGCGCCGCGCTGATGGTGCTGCTGACGCCGTTCATGGGCGCCTGGTCCGACCGCGCCGGCCGCCGCCCCATCGTGATCGGCTCGCTGATCGGCTACCTGGTGGTCCTGTATCCGCTGTACTACTGGCTGTCGGACGCGCCGTCGATCGGCCGGCTGCTGACCGTGCAGATCGTGGTGTGCTTCTTCGTGTCGGCTTTCTTCGGCGTGTTCAGCACCGTCATGGCGGAACTGTTCCCGGCGCGGGTACGCTCGGTGGGCCTGTCGCTGGCCTATAACGTGGCGGTGATGATCTTTGGCGGTTTTGCCCAGTTCATCGTGACCTGGCTGATCAAGACCACGGGTTCTCCCATGGCGCCGGCCTACTACGTAATGTTCGGCGTGGCGCTGGGGCTGGTGGCGTCGTTCTTCATGCGCGAACGCGCCCACGAGAACCTGGATCACTGATATTCCCGGGCCGCAATGGCCCGGGCGATGGTCCATTACGGGGCGGCCCTGGCAACGACCTTGCATGGGCGCCCTCTTCCGAGCCGCCCGTCCCCGGGGCGGCCCGTCTTGCATCGCAGGCTAGCGGCGCACCGCCGACGACACGCCCGGCACTTCCGCCAGGGCATCCAGCGCGCGCGCCAGCGATTCGCCGCCGCGCACTTCCACCGTGAACACCATATGGGCCAGCGACTGCCGGCTCTGGGTGTTCACGCCCACCACGTTCAGGCGCAGCCGCGCGAACACTTCGGACAGGTCGCGCAGCAGGCCGGAGCGGTCGTGCGCGCGCACGCTGATGTCGACCGGATAGAACGTGTCCGCAGGGGTCTCGCCCCAGGCCACCTCGATCACGCGCTCGGGCTCGCGCGCGGCCAGCGCCAGATAGCTGTGGCAGTCGCTGCGGTGGATCGACACCCCGCGCCCGCGCGTCACGAAACCGGCGATGGCGTCGGGCGGCGCCGGGCGGCAGCAGCGCGCCAGCTGCGTCAGCAGCGAGCCCACGCCCACCACCAGCACCCCGCTCTTGCCGCTTTTCTCGGCGCTGCCGGCGCTGGCGTGGCGCAGGGCGGCCGGCTGCGGCTCGGCGGCGGGCGCCGGCTGCTGGAACACGGCGTCGATCTGGCGCAGGCTGAATTCTTCCTTGGCGGCGGCCACGTACAGGTCGTCGGCGCGGGCGAACCCGAGGTTCTGCGCCAGCTGTTCGAGATTGACCGCGGTCTTGCCCAGCCGTTGCAGTTCCTTTTCGACCAGCGCCTGGCCTTGCGTGATGCGCTGCTGCAGTTCGATGGCGTTGAACCACATGCGCACCTTGGCGCGGGCGCGCGGGCTGGCCAGGAACCCGAGCTGTGGATTGAGCCAGTCGCGCGACGGGCCGCCGGACTTGGCCGAGATGATCTCGACCGTCTGGCCGGTGGCCAGGCGTGTCTGCAGCGGCACCATCTGGCCGTCGACCCGCGCGCCGCGGCAGCGGTGGCCCAGGTCGGTATGCAGGTGATAGGCGAAGTCGACCGGCGTGGCGCCGGCCGGCAGCTCGATCACCCGCGCCTGCGGCGTCAGCACGTAGATGCGCTCGTCCGTGGGAGCCGGCGTGACGGCGGCGTGGCGGCTCTTGCCCGGGCCGGACTTGGCGGCGGCGGGCTTGGCCGCATCGGACTTGTCGGCCGCGGCGCCATCGCCCGCCTCGACGTCCGTGTTCCAGGCCAGCAGTTGGCGCATCCAGGCCAGTTGCCGGTCGTACTCGCTGGAGGCCGCCACCTGCCCGCCCTTGGCGCCGGCTTCCTTGTAGCGCCAGTGCGCGGCCATGCCGTACTCGGCGAACTGGTGCATCTCGCGCGTACGGATCTGCACCTCGAACGGCCGGCCGTCGTCGTCGGCCACCACGGTATGCAGCGAACGGTAACCGTTGGGCTTGGGCCGCGAGATGTAGTCGTCGAATTCGTCGGACAGCGGCGTCCACATCTCGTGCACCATGCCCAGCGCCGTGTAGCAGGCGCGCACGTCGTCGACGATGATGCGCAGCGCGCGCAGGTCGTACATCTGCGAGAAATCCAGGCGCTTGACCCGCATCTTGTTCCAGATGCTGTAGATGTGCTTGGGCCGGCCGCTGACCTCGGCTTCGATGCCATGTTTGGCCAGCGCCGTCTGCAGGCGTTCGATGGCGCCGGCGATGAAGGCTTCGCGCTCGACCCGCTTTTCCTCGAGCAGGCGGGCGATCTGCTTGTAGCGGTCGGGCTCCAGGAAGCGGAACGCCAGGTCTTCCATTTCCCACTTGATCTGCCAGATGCCCAGGCGGTTGGCCAGCGGCGCGTACAGGTCCAGGGTTTCGCGGGCGAAGGCGGTCGAACAGGGCGTCTTGCTTTCGGCGTGCCAGCGCAGGGTGCGCAGGCGCGAGGCCAGGCGCATCAGCACGATGCGCAGATCGGCCGCCATGGCCAGCAGCATCTTGCGCTGCATTTCCTTCTGCGAGCCGGTTTCCGCTTCGGCGTCGCTGGCCTGGCGCGCGACCACGCCCAGCCGCAACAGGGCCCGGGTGCCCTGCACCAGGCGGGCGACCTCGGCGCCGAAGGTGGTGGCGACGGGGTCGTTGCGCAGCGCGGGAGCCGGCGCGGTCAGGTCGGTCGGCAAGGCGGCCAGCAGGGCCGCGGCGCGCGTGGCGGCGTCGGTGTGCAAGCCGGCCAGGATCCGCACCACGCCGGCGCCGTGCGAGGCCAGCGGTTCGCCGGTCAGGGCCTGCTGGCCCTCGAAACGGGGAACCGACCAGGCCACCGCCTGGTCGATAAGCGCAAGGCCGTCGGCGTCGAGGCCCGCCCCCGCCTCCTGTCGCCAGGAAGCGTCGAAAGGCGAAGGCGCATCAGGAACGGGCGGGGCGGACATCGCGGGCGTATTGCGGTTACGGTAATCGAGGATTCCGACACTCTACACTAGGAATCAACGCTGAAAACCCCGGCAACCACCGGGCACATATACAAGGAACCCAAGCTTATGTTGCGCTGGCTCAAGGGCCGGGGAGCGCGCGCCGCCGAGGTGGCGCAGATGCAGGCCCGGATCGCGCCCGACCTCTGGCGGCAGGTGCTGCAGGCCCACCCCTTCCTGGCGGCGCTGGACGCCGACGAATCCGCGCAGTTGCTGGCGCGCTCGGCCTGGCTGCTGGCCAGCAAGACCATCAATGGCGCCCGCGGCCTGGAGGTCACCGACTTCATGCGGCTGTCGATCGCCGCCCAGGCCAGCCTGCCTATCCTGAACCTGACGCCCACGCTGTACGAAGGCTGGGACGAAATCATCGTGTACCCCGCGGGCTTTCGCATCCCGCGCAAGCAGATGGACGAGGACGGCGTGATGCACGAATACCTGGAGGACGCCGCCGGCGAGGCCTGGGAAGGCGGCCCGCTGGTGCTGTCCTGGGAGGACACGCAACTGTCCGAGGGCGGCTTCAACGTGGTGATCCACGAGTTCGCGCACAAGCTCGACCTGCAAGCGGGCTTTGCCGACGGCATGCCGTCGCTGGCGGCGCACGGCGATATCAAGCCGCGCGAATGGCGCCGCGTCCTGGACGACAGCCTGGACCGTTTCATCGCCGCGGTGGACGCGGTGGAAGCCGCGATTCCGCATGACGTGGACCCGGAAAGCGCCGAGGCCGACGCCTGGTACGGCCAGTTGCCGCTGGATCCCTACGCCGCCACCGACGAGGCCGAGTTCTTCGCCGTCAGTTCCGAGCACTTCTTCGTCGATCCCCACCCCATGGCCGAGGCCCTGCCCGAATGGTTCGGCCTGCTGCGGGCCTACTACCGCCAGGACACCCTGGCGCGCTACCCATGAAACGGCTGCTGATCGTGTGGCATTCCCGCACCGGCGCGGCCCGCCAGATGGCCGAGGCCGCCGCCCGCGGCGCGGCCGCGGCGGCGGCGCAGCTGGAACAGGCGGACGACCTGGCGGTGACGCTGCGCCGCGCCGCGGACGCCGGGGTCGACGAGGTGCTGGCCAGCGACGGCTTCCTGTTCTGCGCGCCGGAAAACCTGGCCAGCCTGAGCGGCGAAATGAAGGAGTTCTTCGACCGCTGCTACTACGGCGTGCTCGATCGCATATCCGGCCGGCCCTACGCCTGCCTGGTCAGCGCCGGCAGCGACGGCGCCGGCGCGGCGCGCCAGGTGGAGCGCATCTGCACCGGCTGGCGGCTGCGGGCCTTGGCGCCGGCCCTGATCGTCAACCTGGGCGCCCAGACGCCGGAACAGATCGCCGCCCCCAAGACCGTGGCCCCGGCCGAGCTGGCGCGCTGCGAGCAAGCCGGCGGCCTGCTCGCGGGGCTGCTGCTGACGGCGGGTTGACGCGGGCCAGCCGCCGGTCAGCGCGGGCCGGCCGACCCGGCGCGCGTCGCCAGAGTCGGCAATTCTTCCCGGCGGTCACGGCGCCGTGACGCCACGCGACGGCCTGCGCAAACAAAAAAAGCCCTCCGGCCTGCCGGAGGGCTTTTCATCGCGCGGACGCGCCGATCAGGCGACGGCGGCGGTGACGACGATCTCGACCTTGAAGTCGGGATTGGCCAGGCGGGCCTCGACGGTGGCGCGCGGAGGCGAGTTGCCGTCGGCGACCCAGGCGTCCCAGGCCTTGTTCATGCCGTCGAATTCCTTCATGTTGGCCACGTAGATCTGGGCCATCAGGATCTTGGTCTTGTCCGTGCCGGCTTCAGCCAGCAGGCGGTCGATGGTGGCGAGCACTTGCTCGGTCTGGCCGGTGATGTCCAGCGTGGAATCGTCCGGCACCTGGCCCGCCAGGTACGCGACGCCGTTGTACACGGCCATGTCCGACAGGCGCTTGGCGACGTGGAAGCGCTTGATGCTGCTCATGAATATTCCCCTAATGACGAGTTGCGGGTTGAACAATGCGAAGAATGGCGAACTTTACCCTGACCGGGTTTCAGGCGGGCGGCAGCTGGAACACCTGGCGCAGATAGGCCAGGTAGGCCGGATCGTCGCACATGGTCTTCTCGGGCGCGTCGGACACCTTGGCCACCGGCTGGCCATTGCAACGCACCATCTTCATGACGATCTGCAGCGGCTCGTGGCCAAGGTCGTTGGTCAGGTTGGTGCCGATGCCGAATGACACCTTGCAGCGGCCGGCGAACTGGCGCGCCAGCTCGATGGCGCGCGGGAAGGTCAGCGAATCCGAGAACACCAGCGTCTTGGCGCGCGGGTCGACGCGGTTCTTGCGGTAGTGCTCGAGCAAGCGTTCGCCCCAGACGAAGGGATCGCCCGAATCGTGCCGCGCGCCGTCGAACAGCTTGCAGAAATACATGTCGAAGTCGCGCAGGAAGGCGTCCATGCCATAGACGTCCGACAGCGCGATGCCCAGGTCGCCGCGGTATTCCTTGGCCCACACTTCCAACGCGAACACCTGCGAATCACGCAGCCGCGGACCGAGCGCCTGGCAGGCCTGCAGATATTCGTGGCCCATGGTGCCCAGCGGCAGGACTTCGTGCTGCTTGGCCAGCAGCACGTTGCTGGTGCCGGCGAAGTGCGGCCCCATCTGGGCCTTCATGGTCGACACGATCTCTTCATGCCAGACCTTGGAGAAGCGGCGGCGGGTGCCGTATTCGGCCACGCGGAAATCGGCCAGCGCCGGGTCGTCCAGCACCAGGTGCATCTTGGACTGCAGGCGCTTGCGGCCCTCGGCCCAGTCCGGGTTCTTGCGCGTGTTGCGGAAGTAGACCTCGTTGACGATGGCCAGCACCGGGATCTCGAACAGGATGGTGTGCAGCCAGGGGCCCTTGACCTCGATGCTGATCTCGCCCGGCCCCTCGCCCTCTTCGATGCTGATGCAGCGCTCGGGCAGGTGGAACAATTCGAGGAAATCGACGAAGTCGCTTTTGATGAAACGCAAGCCACCCAGATATTTAAGTTCGTCCTCGGTGAAGCGCAATTGGCACAACTGGTGCACTTCTTCGCGAATTTCGTCCAGGTAGGGGCGCAGGTTGACCCCCGGAGTCCGGCATTTGTAACGGTACTCGACCTGGGCAGCGGGAAACTGATGCAGCACCACCTGCATCATGCTGAATTTATACAGGTCGGTGTCGAGCAGCGAGGTGATTATCATGATTGCGCGTATCGTTTCGCGACACCATAGCATAGCGGGCCCGGCCGAACCCCCATTGCGCCACGATGTCAACAGGGTATTGGCGGCGTATCGGCCCCGCATTGGGTAAAATTGGCGCAACAAGACACAAATGCCGCCAGCCCGGAGCTCCTGAGAATGACCCACGTAGTCACCGAAAACTGTATCAAGTGCAAGTACACCGATTGCGTCGACGTATGCCCGGTGGACTGTTTTCGTGAGGGTCCGAACTTCCTGGTGATCGACCCCGACGAATGCATCGACTGCGCCGTGTGCATCCCCGAGTGCCCGGCCAACGCCATCTACGCCGAGGAAGACGTGCCGCAGGACCAGCTCAACTTCATCGCCCTGAACGCCGAACTCTCGCCCGAGTTCGCCAGCATCAGCCGAGCCAAGAAGCCGCTGCCCGACGCCGACGAATGGAACGGCAAGCAGGACAAGCTGCAATACCTGGAAAAATGATCCGCGAGCGCGCGGCCGCCAGCGGCCCGCGCCGCGCGATGTGCCGATGACCGACGATTCCAAATACACGCGCCAGACCGTCACCCACGTCCATACCTGGGTGCCCGACAAACTGTTCTCGGTGCGCGTCACGCGCGACGACGCGTATGCCTTCCAGCCGGGCCAGTTCGCCCGCGTCGGTCTGCCGGGCGCGGACGACCCCGATGGCCTGCCGACGCTGTGGCGCGCCTATTCGATGGTCTCGGCGCCACACCAGCCCTGGCTGGAGTTCTATTCCATCGTGGTGCCCGAGGGCCTGTTCAGCCCGCGCATGGCGCGGCTGCAGCCCGGCGACGCGCTGTATGTCGAGAAAGCGCCCTACGGCTTCCTGACGCTGGAACGCTTCGCCCCCGGCGGCGACCTCTGGCTGCTGGCCTCCGGCACCGGCCTGTCGGCCTACCTGTCGATCCTGCGCGACCCGGCCGTGTGGCGTGCCTACCGCCGCATCGTCCTGGTGCACGGCGTGCGCACCGCGGCGGAGCTGGCCTACCGCGAGGAAATCGAAGGCTGGCGCAATGACCCGTCCCTGGCGGAGCTGTTCGCGGCCGAGCCGGACAAGCTGACCTACCTGCCGATCGCCACCCGCGAGACGCTGCCCGGCATGCCGCAGGCGCGCCTGACCGCCCTGATCGCCGACGGCGGACTGGAACGCCTGGCCGGCCTGCCGCTGGACCCGGAGCAAGCGAAGATCATGCTCTGCGGCAATCCGGACATGCTGGCCGACGCCCGCAAGCTGCTGGGCGAACGCGGCTTCAAGCCGGGCCGCCGCGGCATCCCCGGCAACCTCGCGGTGGAAAACTACTGGTGAGTCTTCGCCCGGTCCGGATCGGCCCCTCCTGGCCCGTCCGGCCTAGGGCGAAAATCCGCCGTTTTACCCTCCAATGCAACACGATTGCGCCCTAAACTGGTGCGCAAGGGATGACGGGTCGCATTTTTGCAACACAAAATCCGGTTTTCGGGCGCTTTCGTCAGACAAATTGGAAATACCGTTACTCCCCGGCGCAATAATCGGGGCACACGCACGACCCAGAAGGACTTCCCCAAATGCTGTACCAATTGCACGAAATGCAGCGCGCCTTCCTGACTCCGTTCGCTGCATTCACGGATGCCGGTTCCCAGCTGTTCTCCAGCCCTTACAGTCCCCTCGCCTACACCCCGATCTCGCGCCAGATGGCCGCGGGATACGAGCTGATGACGCGCATCGGCAAGGAATACCAGAAACCCGCCTGGAACCTGCCCGCCACGGAAATTGCCGGCAAGCCGGTCCGGGTCACGGAATCGGTCGTGCTGGACAAGCCCTTCTGCCGCCTGGTGCATTTCCATCGCGACGTGCGCCAGACCCCGCAGGACGATCCCAAGGTGCTGCTGGTGGCGCCGCTGTCGGGCCATCACGCCACGCTGCTGCGCGATACCGTGCGCGCCTTGCTGCCCGGCCATGACGTCTACGTCACCGACTGGATCGACGCGCGCATGGTGCCGCTGTCGGCCGGCCCGTTCCACCTGAACGATTACGTGCGCTACGTGCAGGACTTCATCCGCCACCTGGGGCCGGACGTGCACGTGATTTCCGTCTGCCAGCCCACCGTGCCGGTGCTGGCCGCCGTGTCGCTGATGGCCTCGGCCAACGATCCCTGCCAACCGCGCAGCATGGTCATGATGGGCGGCCCGATCGATCCGCGCCAGTCGCCCACGCAGGTGAACCGCCTGGCCACCACCAAGCCCTATTCGTGGTTCGAGAACCAGGTCATCCACCCGGTGCCGCCGCGCTACCCGGGGTCGGGCCGCAAGGTCTACCCGGGCTTCCTGCAGCATGCCGGGTTCATGGCCATGAACCCCGACCGCCACATGAAGTCGCACTACGACTTCTACCTGGACCTGCTGCGCGGCGACGACAGCGACGCCGAGGCCCACCGCCGCTTCTACGACGAATACAACGCCGTGCTGGACATGCCGGCCGAGTTCTACCTGGACACCATCCGCATGGTGTTCCAGGAATTCGCGCTGCCCAACGGCACCTGGGAAGTCGACGGCCAGCTGGTGCGCCCGGCCGACATCAAGAAGGTGGCGCTGTTCACCATCGAGGGCGAGCTGGACGACATCTCCGGCCAGGGCCAGACGCGCGCCGCCATCAAGCTGTGCAAGAACATCCCGGCCGACCGCAAGATGCACTACACCGCCCCCAACTGCGGCCACTACGGGATTTTCTCCGGCCGCCGCTGGCGCGAAATGATCTGTCCTAAAATCGCGGAATTCATCCGGCAATCGGCCTGAGGCCTTTCACCGTCCGTCCACGGGGGCCCTCGCGGGCCCCTTTGCTTTTCCCGTTGTCCGCCATGTCCTGTCGCTCACTCGCCGATCGCATCGACGCCCTGCTGCCCCAGACGCAATGCACCAAGTGCGGCTACGACGGCTGCCTGCCGTATGCCGAGGCCATCGCCGCCGGGGCCGCTCCGATCAACCGCTGCCCGCCGGGCGGCGACGAAGGCATCGCCGCCCTGGCGGCGCTGCTGGAAACTCCCGCCCTGCCGCTGGACGCCAGCCGCGGCGAGCCCGGCCCGCTGCTGGTGGCCCGCATCGACGAGGCGCACTGCATCGGCTGTACGCTGTGCATCCAGGCCTGTCCGGTCGACGCCATCGTCGGCGCCAACAAGCACATGCACACCGTGCTGCCCGACTGGTGCACCGGATGCGACCTGTGCGTGGCGCCCTGTCCGGTGGATTGCATCGAGATGGTCCCCGCCGGCCGCGCCTGGAGCGCCGCTGACGCCGCCGCCGGCCGCCAGCGCCATCGCCACCACCAGGCGCGCATGGAGCGGCTGGCGGCCGACAACGCCCGCCTGATGGCACCCGAGCCCGCCGCCGCCGCGCCGGCGCCCGCCGCCCCTTCCGATGACGCGCAAGGCGAAGACCGCAAGCGCGCCGCCATTGAATCCGCGCTGGCCCGTGCCCGCGCCCGCCGCAACGCCCCGCGCCCATGAACGCCGCCAAACGCCGAGAGATCTTCGCCCGCCTGCAAGCCGCCAATCCGCAGCCCACCACCGAACTCGAATACGACACGCCCTTCCAGCTGCTGATCGCGGTGCTGCTGTCGGCGCAGGCCACCGATAAGTCGGTGAACATCGCCACGCGCAAGTTCTTCCCGCGTTACGGCACCCCGCAGGCGCTGCTGGCGCTGGGCGAGGAAGGCCTGTCCGATTACATCAAGACCATCGGCCTGTACCGCACCAAGGCCAAGAACGCCATCGCCACCTGCCGCATCCTGATCGAACAGCATGGCGGCGAAGTGCCGCAGACCCGTGAAGCGCTGGAAGCGCTGCCCGGCGTCGGTCGCAAGACCGCCAACGTGGTGCTGAACACGGCCTTCGGCCAGCCCACCATGGCGGTCGACACGCACATTTTCCGGGTCTCGAACCGCACCGGCCTGGCGCCCGGCAAGAACGTGCTGGAAGTCGAACTGAAGCTGGAGAAATTCGTGCCGCGCGAGTATCTGCAGGACGCGCATCACTGGCTGATCCTGCACGGCCGTTATGTGTGCGTGGCGCGCAAACCGAAATGCCCGCAATGCGGCATTTCGGATCTCTGTGAATTCAAAGCCAAAACTCCCGCCTGAGATCCGCGCCGCCCGCGCGGCGGATTCGCGCGGAAAGTTCGTTCGCGCATGGGCAAATCCGGGTTTTTCCCGATGATTGCAACGATGACGGATTGATGACGGTCAATACGGATTTGCTGCAACGCATTGCATGAGGATATAGGGTTTTCGCCCAGTAGCCATGCGAATTGTCCGCTATCCGACAATTCACCTTTCCGCACCGCAAAACCTATGACAAACCCTCATGGAATTTTGATTCGGAGGTGCGCATACTCGCCGGCAACTCTTATAGAAAACCGTGGCATCGCCATGATTTTCCTTACCCCGCGGGGGGCCCTGCGAATAACGCCGGGCAGGGTCCAAATAAATACAACGCCGGTGCAGCGGACATGGACGACACGATCCTGGAGACAAAAGGCCTCACCAAGGAATTCCGCGGTTTTGTCGCGGTCAATGGGGTCGATTTGCGTATCAAGCGAGGCGAGATTCATGCCTTGATCGGGCCGAACGGCGCGGGCAAGACCACATGCTTCAACCTGCTGACCAAGTTTCTCTCTCCCACCTCGGGAACCATCAAGTTCAATGGCATCGACATCACCGGTGAGCGCCCGGCGCAGATCGCGCGGCGCGGGGTGATCCGCTCGTTCCAGATTTCGGCGGTGTTCCCGCACCTGACCGTGCTCGAGAACGTGCGCATCGGCCTGCAGCGCAAGACCGGGCTGTCGTTCCATTTCTGGCAGAGCACCAGGCGCCTGGCCGCGCTGGACGAGCCGGCCCGCGCCCTGCTCGACCAGGTTGACCTCGGCGCCTTCGCCAACGAGACCACGGTGAACCTGCCGTACGGCCGCAAGCGCGCGCTCGAGATCGCCACCACGCTGGCGATGGAACCGGAGCTGATGCTGCTGGACGAACCCACGCAGGGCATGGGCCACGAAGACGTGGACCGCGTCACGCAGCTGATCAAGCGCGTCAGCGCCGGCCGCACCATCCTGATGGTGGAACACAACATGAACGTGGTGTCCTCGATCGCCAACACCATCACCGTGCTGGCGCGCGGCGCGGTGCTGGCCGAGGGCAACTACGCCGAAGTGTCCCGCCATCCCGCCGTGATGCAGGCCTACATGGGCACCACCGACGGCGAACTCCAAGGAGCGCACGCATGAGTACCCCGGCACTGGAAATCTCGGGCCTGCAGGCCTGGTACGGGGAATCGCATATCCTGCACGGCGTGGATATGCGCGTGGGGCAAGGCGAGGTCGTCACGCTGCTGGGCCGCAACGGCGCCGGCCGTACCACCACGCTGCGGGCCATCCTGGGCCTGACCGGTTCCCGCAAGGGTTCCGTGCGCATCCACGGCACCGAGGCCATCGACCTGCCGACCTACAAGATCGCCCATCTGGGCGTGGGCTATTGCCCCGAGGAACGCGGCATCTTCGCCAGCCTGTCGTGCGAGGAGAACCTGCTGCTGCCGCCCGTGGTGGGCTCGCTCGGCGGCGGCATGTCGCTGGCCGAAATCTACGACATGTTCCCCAACCTGCAGGAACGCCGGCATTCGCCCGGCACGCGCCTGTCGGGCGGTGAACAACAGATGCTGGCGGTGGCGCGCATCCTGCGCACCGGCGCCAACCTGCTGCTGCTGGACGAGATCTCCGAAGGCCTGGCGCCGGTCATCGTGCAGGCGCTGGCCCGCATGATCACGGCCCTCAAGCAGCGTGGCTACACCATCGTCATGGTGGAACAGAATTTCCGCTTCGCGGCGCCGCTGGCCGATCGCTTCTACGTCATGGAGCACGGCCAGATCGTCGAGCATTTCGAAGCCGCCGAACTTTCAGAAAAACAGGACACGCTCAACGAATTGTTGGGCGTCTGAATAACCTGTCATCCGCCGGGTTCCCGGCATCCCATACACCAAAGGGAAGAGGAGTCATCCCATGAAGCTGCACACCATCACTGCTGCACTGGCCATGGCGGGCCTGGGATTCGCCGGGGCGACCGCCCAGGCACAAGGCATCTCCGACGATGTCATCCGCATCGGCTTCATCACCGACATGTCCGGCGTGTATTCCGACATCGATGGCAAGGCGGGCCTGGAAGCGGTCCGCATGGCGATCGAGGACTTCGGCGGCAACGTCAACGGCAAGAAGATCGAGGTGCTGTCGGCGGACCACCAGAACAAGGCCGACGTGGCCTCGGCCCGCGCGCGCGAATGGTTCGACCAGCAGAAGGTCGACGTCATCATCGCCGGCACCAACTCGGCCACCAGCCTGGCCATGGCGGCCGTGGCCGCCGAGAAGAAGAAGCCCTTCATCGCCATCGGCGCGGGCGCTTCGGACCTGACCAATGCCCAATGTTCGCCGTACACCGTGCACTACGCCTATGACACGGTCGCGCTGGCGCGCGGCACCGGTTCGGCGGTGGTGAAAGATGGCGGCAAGAGCTGGTTCTTCCTGACCGCCGACTACGCCTTCGGCCACGCGCTCGAACGCGACACCATGGCCGTGGTCAAGGCCGCCGGCGGCGAGATCAAGGGCCAGGTGCGCGCCCCGCTGGGCGCCTCCGACTTCTCGTCGTTCCTGCTGCAGGCGCAGTCGTCCAAGGCGCAGATCCTGGGCATGGCCAACGCCGGTGGCGACACCATCAACACCATCAAGGCCGCCAACGAATTCGGCGTCACCAAGACCATGAAGATGGCCGGCCTGCTGGTGTTCATCAACGACGTGCACTCGCTGGGCCTGGAAGCCACCAAGGGCATGTACCTGACCGACGGCTGGTACTGGGATCAATCCGACGCCTCGCGCGCCTGGTCCAAGAAGTTCGAAGCCAAGGTCGGCCGCAAGCCGTCCATGCTGCAGGCGGGCGATTACTCGTCCGTCACGTTCTACCTGAACGGCGTGAAGGCCACCGGCACCGACGATGCCGACACCCTCATGAAGTGGATGAAGTCGAACAAGATCAACGACTTCTTCACCCAGGGCGGCTATGTGCGCGAAGACGGCCGCATGATCCACGACATGTACCTGATGCAGGTGAAGACGCCGGCCGAATCCAAGGGCCCGTGGGACTACTACAAGGTCGTGGCCACGCTGCCGGGTGACGAGGTCTACACCAAGCTGTCCGAGTCGACCTGCAAGCTGGTCAAGAAGTAATTCCCGTCGATGCGACCCATTGATGCGACCTGGCCCGCGCGGCCGGGTCGCATCCTGAATTTGCCCGCTTCCCTTCGTACGCGCAGGATTTTTACAAGATGACTGATATTTTCGGCATCCCCATACAGGCCTTGTTCGGCCAGTTGCTGCTGGGACTGGTCAACGGTTCGTTCTACGCCATGCTGTCGCTCGGCCTGGCGGTTATCTTCGGACTGCTGAACGTCATCAACTTCGCGCACGGCGCGCTCTACATGCTGGGCGCCTTCCTGGCCTGGATGGGGCTGTCGTACCTGGGGTTGAATTACTGGGTCATGCTGATCCTGGCGCCGCTGGTGGTCGGGTTGTTCGGCATCATCATCGAAAAGCTGTTGCTCAAGCACCTGTACAAGCTCGACCACCTCTACGGGCTGCTGCTGACCTTCGGTTTGACACTCCTCATCGAAGGCCTGTTCCGCAGCTTCTACGGCGTGTCGGGGCAGCCCTACCCCACGCCCGACGCCCTGCGCGGCGCCACCAACCTGGGCTTCATGGTGCTGCCCAACTACCGCGGCTGGGTGGTGGCGGCATCGGTGGTGGTGTGCCTGGCGACCTGGTTCGTGATCGAACGCACGCGGCTTGGCGCCCTGCTGCGCGCCGGCACCGAGAACCCGCGCCTGGTCGAGGCCTTCGGCGTCAACGTGCCGCGCATGATCACGCTGACCTACGGCTTCGGCGTGGCGCTGGCCGGCTTTGCCGGCGTGCTGGCGGCGCCGGTGCTGCAGATCTCCCCGCTGATGGGGTCCAACCTCATCATCGTGGTGTTCGCGGTGGTCGTGATCGGCGGCATGGGGTCCATCATGGGCGCCATCGTCACCGGCCTGGGCCTGGGCGTGATCGAAGGCCTGACCAAGGTGTTCTGGCCCGAGGCGTCCAGCACGGTCGTCTTCATCATCATGGCCATTGTCCTGTTGCTCCGCCCGGCCGGGCTGTTCGGAAAAGAGAAATGAATCGTCAATTCCTGGGCTATGCGGTCCTGGCCGTCGTGGTGGCCATACTTCCTTTCGTCGGGGTGTATCCGATCTTCGCCATGAAGATCATGTGCTATGCCCTGTTCGCCTGCGCCTTCAACCTGCTGCTGGGCTTTACCGGCCTGCTGTCGTTCGGCCACGCCGCCTTCCTGGGCAGCGCCGCCTACGCGGCCGGCCACGCGCTCAAGGTATGGGGCGTGCCGACCGAGATCGGATTGCTGTTCGGCGTCGCGGTGGCCGCGCTGCTGGGCCTGGCGATGGGCGCGCTGGCGATCCGCCGCAGCGGCATCTACTTCGCCATGATCACGCTGGCGCTGGCGCAGATGGTGTTCTTCTTCTTCCTGCAGGCCAAGTTCACCGGCGGCGAGGACGGCCTGCAGAGCGTGCCGCGCGGCACGCTGCTGGGCATCATCGACCTGTCCAAGGACCTGAACCTGTACTACCTGGTGATGGGCGTGTTCATCATCGGCTACTTCATCATCTGGCGCACGGTGCATTCGCCGTTCGGCCAGGTGCTGCAGGCGCTGCGCGAGAACGAGCCGCGCGCGATCTCGCTGGGCTACGACGTCGATCGCTTCAAGCTGCTGGCCTTCGTGCTGTCGGCCGCCATCGCCGGCCTGGCGGGCGCCACCAAGACGCTGGTGTTCGTGTCCGCGACCCTGTCGGACGCAACCTGGCAGATGTCGGGCCTGGTGATCCTGATGACGCTGATCGGCGGGCTCGGCACGCTGACCGGGCCTATCCTCGGCGCGTTCATCGTGGTGCTGCTGGAAAACAAGGTCGGCGACTTCGGCCAGATGATGGCCAGCCTGACCGGCGTGGACTGGTTCCTGCGCCTGGGCGAATCGGTGACCATCGTGATCGGCCTGATCTTCGTGATCTGCGTGCTGGCGTTCCGCCGCGGCATCGTCGGCGAGATCGGGGCGCTGATCGAGAAGCGGCGCGCCGCGCGCGCCTGATCCGCGCGGCCGCCGGCCGCATCGCCTGCCTGACCTTCGGGGCCGCTGCACGCGGCCCCGATTGCATGGCGCCTTTACAATGACCGGCACGCAATCAGAAAGGTGCTCCATCATGCGCATGAAGCCTTTGCTCGCCGGCGTCCTGGCCCTGTCCGCCGCCCTGCTCGCGCCCGCCGCGGCCCACGCCGCCAAGCCGGTCTGCGAAGTCGACCGCCCGGTCCGCTTCAGCGGCCTGAACTGGGAATCCAACCTGGTGCTGGCCGGCATCGAACGCTACGTGATGGAACACGGCTACGGCTGCAAGACCAGCGTCGAGATCGGCGAGACGCTGCCCATGCTGGCCGCCCTGCAGCGGGGCGACGTCGACGTCACGCCCGAGGTGTGGCCGGGGCAGATCGAGGTGGCCTGGAAAAAGGCGCTGGCCAGCGGTCGGGTGCAGGGCCTGGGGCATGTCTACGACGCCGGCGAAGGCTGGTACGTGCCGCGTTACACCGTGCAGCGCCATCCCGAGCTGAAATCGGCGGCGGACCTGGCGCGCTTCAAGGACGTCTTCGCCGACCCCGAGGATCCCGGCCGCGGCCGCATCTACGGCTGCCCGGCCGGCTGGGCCTGCGGCACGCTGAACGACAACCTGTTGCGCGCCCTGGGCCTGGAGCGCGACTACAGCCTGTTCGCGCCCGGTTCCGGCGCCGCGCAGAAGGCCGCCATCCTGTCGGCCTACAAGCGCAAGCGCGACATCGTCTTCTACTACTGGACGCCCACCGCGCTGGTCGGCGCGCTCGATCTGGTCAAGCTGGAACTGCCGGTCTTCGACCAGACCGCCTATACCTGCCTGACCGATCCCAAGTGCGCCAAGCCCGTGGCCACCGAATTCAAGCCCAACCCCGTGGTCACCGGTGTCAACAGCGCCTTCGCCAAGGAGGCGCCGCAGTTGGCCGCGTTCCTGGCCAAGCTGACCATTCCGAGCGACGCCATCGACGCCACGCTGGGCTGGCTGGAGAACGAAGGCAAGGAGCCCGAAGAGGCGGCGCGCTATTTCCTCAAGCGGTACGGCCCGGTCTGGCGGCAGTGGATGCCGGCCGATGCGGCCGAACGGGTGCAGGCGGCGCTCGACAAGGAGTGAGGCGGTCCGCGCCTCATGTATCCTGACGTTTCGGCGCCGAGATGCGCCAACCTGACACCGAAGGAAACCACCATGGACGCCTTGTTCTGGCACAACGGTCACTGGACCACCGAAAACCCCAAACTGCTCGGCCCCGCCGACCACGCCTTCTGGATGGCCAGCATGGTCTTCGACGGCGCGCGCGCGTTCCGCGGCCTGACGCCCGACCTGGACCTGCACTGCCAGCGCGTGGTGCGCTCGGCCGAAAAGATGCTGATGAAGCCGCAGATCAGCTGGCAGGAAATCCAGGCGCTGTGCCTGCAGGCGGTGGCCAAGTTCCCCGAAGGCAGCGAGCTCTACATCAAGCCGATGTTCTTCTGCGCCGACGGCTTCCTGCTGCCGGATGCCGACAAGACCCTGTTCGTGCTGCACGTGTTCAAGGTGCCGATGCCGGGCGACCAGGGCTTTGCCGCCTGCTTCTCCAGCTTCGCGCGTTCCTGGCCCAACATGGCGCCGACCGACGCCAAGGCCTCGTGCCTTTACCCCAATGGCCAGCGCGCCATCCGCGAGGCGATGGACAAGGGCTTCGACAACGCCATCATGCTGGACGGCGCCGGCAACGTCGCCGAGTTCGCTTCCAGCAACCTGTGGATCGCCAAGGACGGCGTGGTTTCGACCCCGGTGGACAACGGCACCTTCCTGAACGGCATCACGCGTCGCCGCGTGCTGGCGCTGCTCAAGGCCGACGGCGTGGAAGTCCAGGAACGCAGCCTGACGCGCGCCGACATCGAGGCCGCCGACGAAGTGTTCTCGTCCGGCAACTACGGCAAGGTGGTGCACGTGAACCGCGTCGAAGACCGCAAGCTGGAATACGGCCCGCTGGCGCGCCGCGCCCACAAGCTGTACATGGACTACGCCGAAAGCACCCGCAAGCAGTAGGCGCCCCGCGGCGCCACGGAACGCGCCGCCCCGTCCGGGACGGCGCCGCATGACAAGGACACCCCGCAAGGACACCCCCCGCATGCAATCCCGACGCGAATTCCTGCGCGGCGGCGCCGCGATCGCCGGCGCCGGCAGCGCCCTGGCGCTGCTGCCCGCCTCCATCCGCCGCGCGCTGGCGATTCCCGCCAACCGCAGCAAGGGCACGATCGAGGACGTCGAGCACATCGTCATCTTCATGCAGGAAAACCGTTCGTTCGACCATTACTTCGGCGGCCTCGCCGGGGTGCGCGGCTTCGGCGACCGCTTTCCCATCCCGGTGCCCGCCAGTCCCGACTTCGAACGCCGCACGGTCTGGGCGCAGTACAACGGCCGTCCCGATGCCGGCGCGCCCCGCAGCGTGCTGCCGTTCCGGCTCGACACCGGCGCGGCCTACGAGGCCATGCGCGTGGCCAGCACGCCGCACACCTGGTCCAACGCCCAGGACGCCTGGGACGCCGGCCGCATGGGCCAATGGCCGGCCGCCAAGAAGAACCATTCGATGGCGTACTACACCGAGGCCGACATGCCGTTCCAGTACGCCATGGCGCGCGCCTTCACCGTGTGCGACGCCTACCACTGCTCGTTCACCGGCGGCACCAATACGAATCGGCTGTTCCTCTGGAGCGGCACCAACGACGGCCTGGGGCGCGGCCACGGGCCGGCGCTGGGCAACACCTACAACAAGCTGGGCGGCGGCGATCCAGCCGGCGCCTACACCTGGACCACCTATCCCGAACGCCTGGAGCGCGCCGGCATCCGCTGGCGCATCTACCAGGACATGGCGGACAACTACTCGCTCAACCCGACCGCGGGCTTCAAGGCCTACCGCGACGCTTACCACGGCGTGCCGGGCTCGCTGGCCGCGCTCAAGGACAAGGCGTTGACCACCCGCGGCCTGGACCTGCTGCGCCAGGACGTGCTCGATGGCACCTTGCCGCAGGTGTCGTGGATCTGCGCCACCAAGGCCGGCTCCGAGCATCCCAGCCCCTCCAGCCCGGCGCAGGGCGCGGACTACACGGCAAGGGTGCTGGACGCGCTGACCGCCAATCCCGAGGTCTGGAGCAAGACCGTCCTCTTGCTGATGTTCGACGAGAACGACGGCTTCTTCGACCACATGCCGCCGCCCGCCCCGCCCTCGCGCGGCCCGGACGGCCGGCTGGCGGGCGCGTCCACCGTGGACACCGCCGGCGAATACCACGAGATCGTCACCGGCGCCGAAAAGGACGATACGGCCGCCCACCTGCACGGCGTCTACGGCCTGGGGCCGCGCGTGCCGATGTACGTGCTGTCGCCCTGGACCAAGGGCGGCTGGGTCAACTCCGAAGTATTCGACCACACCTCGGTGCTGCGCTTCGTCGAGCGCCGCTTCGGCGTCGCCGAGCCCAACATATCGCCGTGGCGCCGCGCCGTCTGCGGCGACCTGACGTCGATCTTCGATTTCGCCACGCCCGACGAGGCCGACCTGACCCGTGGCCTGCCGGCCACCGCCACGCGCGCGGCCCAGGCCGCCGCGCTGCCGGGCACCATCACCCCGCCCGCGCCCGCTCGGCCCGCCCTGGCGCGGCAGGCGGCCGGCACGCGGCCGTCGCGGCCGCTGCCATATGCCTTGTCGGCGCGGGCCCGCGTGGCGGATGAACGCATCATGCTGCGTTTCGACAATACCGGCAGTGCCGGCGCCGTGCTGCACGTCTACGACCGCCAGCGGCTGGAAGACGGCCCACGCCGCTACACCGTCGAAGCCGGCAAGCACCTGGAGGATGGCTGGCAGGTGACGGGCGACGACGGCCGCTACGATCTGTGGATACTGGGCCCGAACGGCTTTCACCGCCACCTTGCCGGCCGGCTGCGCGCCGATCCCGCGCCCCTGGCGGTCGAAGCCGCCTGCGATGCCGCCGGCCCGACGCTGCGGCTGAAGATCCACAACCCCGGCGGGCTGGCGCGCGGTTTCCAGGTCGAGGCCAACGCCTATGGGCATGCCGGCCACCACGAACCGGCGCTGGCGCCCGGTGTCGGCGCCACCCTGGCCTGGAACCTGGCCGCCAGCGGCGGCTGGTACGACTTCAGCGTGCGCGCCGACGACGCGCCCGGCTTCATCCGCCGCTTCGCCGGACGCGTCGAGACCGGCGCCCCTTCCATCTCCGACCCCGCGATGGACGAAGAATTGATCCTGCAATGGGCGCCACCCGCATGAAACCGCCCGCCCCTTACGAGAACGCCGTGACCTTCCAGTTCGGCGATTCGCCCGAGTTGGCCGATGAATTGCTGGCATTGGTGTTGTCGGGCGCCAAGACCGCGACCTGCGGCGCGCTGCGCGACTTCGACGAGAAGGAACCGGTGCCCGAGCCGGGCCGGCGCGACGTGGTGCTGGATGGCCGCCGCCGTCCGGCCTGCGCCATCGAGACGATCAGCATCGTGATCCAGCGCTTCGACGAAGTGGACGAAGCCTTCGCCGTGGCCGAGGGTGAAGGCCCCTACGACGTCTGGCGCACCGGACACATCGCCTATTTCGACCGCAATGGCGGCTACGCGCCGGACATGCTGCTGGTGTGCGAGCGCTTCCGCGTGGTCGAAGTGTTCAAGCGCGAGGCGGACTGAAGCGCCCGCCTCGCGGCGTGGATCAGGCTTCGGCCTGCTCCGCGCCCTTGCCCAGGCCGAGATAGCTCTCGATCACCTTGGGATCGCCAGCCAGCTCGCGCGCCGGACCGTGCAGGATGACTTCGCCGGTCTCGAGCACGTAGCCGTAGTCGGCCACCTGCAGCGCCGCGCGCGCATTCTGTTCCACCAGCAGGATCGCCACGCCGGTCTCGCGCAGGCGCGCGATGATGTGGAAGATCTCGCGCACGATGCGCGGCGCCAGGCCCAGGCTGGGTTCGTCCAGCATCAGCAGCGCCGGCTTGGCCATCAGCGCGCGGCCGACCGCCAGCATCTGGCGCTCGCCGCCCGAGAGCGTGCCGGCCTGCTGGGCGCGGCGTTCACGCAAACGCGGGAACAGGTCGAAGACTTCGTTGAGCGTGTCGCGCCAGCCGCTTTCGCGGGCGCGGTAGCGGCGGAAACCACCGAGCAGCAGGTTGTCTTCGACCGACATGCTGCCGAACAGCTCGCGCCGCTCGGGCACCAGCGACATGCCGGCGGCGACCCGGCGCTCGACCGGCCAGCTCGACACATCGGTGCCCGCGTACTGCACGGAGCCGGCCGCGTGGCCGGTCTGCGGCAGCGATCCCATCATGGCGTTCAGCATGGTCGACTTGCCGGCGCCGTTGGCGCCGATCACCGTGACGATGCTGCCGGCCGGAACCGTCAGCGTGGCGCCGGCCAGCGCGCCGACCTTGCCATAGCGGGCCGACAGGTTGCTGACTTCGAGAACAGGCTTGGACGTCGTCATTGCACGCCTCCCGCGGACACCGGCTTGGCCTGGTCGGCTTCGGGCAGGTCATCGTCGATGCCGCCCAGGTAGGCTTCCAGCACCGCCGGGTTCTGTTGCACCTCGGCCGGCACGCCTTCGGCCAGCTTGGTGCCGAAATCCATCACCACCAGGTGGTTGGTCAGGCGCATCACAAAATCCATGTCGTGTTCAACCAGCAGAATGCTCATGCCCTCGGCGCGCAGCTGTTCCAGCACGCGAGCCAGGTCCTGCTTTTCCTTGTAGCGCAGGCCGGCGGCCGGCTCGTCCAGCAACAGCAGCACCGGATCGCTGGCCAGGGCCCGCGCGATTTCCAGGATGCGTTGCTGGCCGAGCGCCAGGTTGCCCGCTTGTTCGTACAGGTATTCGCCCAGGCCGACGCGCTTGATCTGCTCGGCGGCCTCATGCAGCAGTTGCGCTTCGCGCGCGCGGTCGGTGTGCAGGGCGCCCGCCCACACGCCCACGTCGGAACGCAGGTGCGCGCCCAGCGCGACGTTTTCCAGCACCGTCATGCCCGGCAGCAGCTGCACGTGCTGGAAGGTGCGGCCCACGCCCAGCTTGGCGATCTCGCGGGCCGAACGGCTGTCGATGCGCTCGCCCATGAAGGTGACCTTGCCGCGCGTCACCGGCAGCACGCCGCTGATCAGGTTGAAGGTGGTGCTCTTGCCGGCGCCGTTGGGGCCGATCAGGCCCATGATCTCGCCGGAGCGGACCTTGAAGCTGATGTCGTTGACGGCGACCAGGCCTCCGAATTCCTTGCGGATGGCATCCACCTCCAGCACCACTTGACCGGCCTGCGGCCGCGCGCGCAGCGGCAGCGCCGGCGCCGGCTTGGGCGGAGCCAGGTTGCGGCGCGAGCCGTCGGCGCCGGTGAGGCTGCCCCACCAGCCCGCCAGGATCGGCCAGAGGCCGTTGCGGGCGTATTGCAGCATCAGGATCAGCAGCACGCCGAAGACGATCATCTCGAAGTTGGCGTTGGTGTCCAGCAGCTTGGGCAGCAGGTTCTGCAGCTGGTCCTTGAGCACCAGGATGACGCTGGAGCCGAGCAGCGCGCCCCAGACGTAGCCGGCGCCGCCGACCACGGCCATGAACAGGTACTCGATGCCGTAGTTGATGCCGAACGGGCTGGGGCTGACGGCGCGTTGCATGTGCGCGTAGAGCCAGCCCGAGACGCAGGCCAGCAGCGCCGCCCAGACGAAGATCACGACCTTGTAGGCGGCCGTGTTCACGCCCATCGACTCGGCCATGCCGGCGCCGCTCTTGAGCGCGCGGATGGCGCGGCCCGGACGCGAGTTCAGCAGGTTGCGGGTGGCCCACAGCGCCAGCAGCACGAACACCCAGATCAGGTAGTAGATGTGGCGGCCGCTGGCCAGCGACATGCCGAAGATGCTGATGGGCTCGATGCCGGCGATGCCGTCATGCTTGCCCAGCCAGTCCAGGTTGCCGAACAGGAAGTACAGCGACAGGCCCCAGGCGATGGTGCCCAGCGGCAGGTAGTGGCCCGACAGGCGCAGCGTGATCGCGCCCAGTAGGTACGCCACCACGGCGGTCAGGATCAGGCCGGCGGGCAGCGCCAGCCACGGCGACACATCGTATTGCGTGGTCAGGTAGGCGGTGGTGTACGCGCCCAGGCCGACGAACGCGGCCTGGCCGAACGAGGTCAGGCCGCCGACGCCGGTCAGCAGCACCAGCCCCAGCACCACCAGGCTGGCCAGCCCGATGTAGTTCAATTGCGTCACCCAGAACTCGGGCGTGACCGGCAGCAGCGGCAGCCCCGCCAGGACGACGATGAAGACGACAAGCAGAATGCGGTTCATGGCGTTTACTCCTCTTCGTCCACGTGATGGGTGCTGAACGAACGCCAGACCAGAACCGGGATAATCAAGGTGAAGACGATCACTTCCTTGTAGGCGCTGGCCCAGAAGGACGAGAACGATTCCAGCACGCCCACCAGCAGCGAGCCGGCGGCCGCCACGGGGTAGCTGGCCAGGCCGCCGATGATGGCGCCGACGAAGCCCTTCAGGCCGATCAGGAAGCCCGTGTCGTAGTAGACCGTGGTGATGGGCGCGATCAGCATGCCGGACATGGCGCCGATGGCGGTGGCCAGCGTGAAGGTCAGGCTGCCCGACATGGTGGTGCTGATGCCCACCAGACGCGCTCCGCGGCGGTTGACGGCGGTGGCGCGCAGCGCGCGGCCGTACAGCGTCTTGCCGAAGAACAGCCACAGCGCGATGATCAGCAGCGCGCAGGTCGCGACCACGAACAGGCTCTGCGCCGACCAGGTGGTGAAGCCCAGGTCGACCTGGCCGCTCACGAACGCGGGCGTGCGCCAGCCTTCGGCGCCGAAGAACACCAGGGCCAGGCCGGTCAACGCGAAGTGCACCGCGACCGACACGATCAGCAGCACCAGCACGGTGGCCTCGGCCAGCGGCTGGTAGACGATGCGATAGACCATCGGGCCCATCGGGATCACCAGCAGCAGCGTCAACAGCATGTTGAGCCACAGGGAATTGCCGGCGGCGGTGTAGGTGACCGTCAGCCACAGCAACGCGAGCGGCATGACGAGACAGGTCAACACGGCCTTGGGCAGGCCTGCCGCGCTGCGGGTCCGCAGCGCGCGCAGCAGTTCAAGCGCCAGGCACACGACGCCCAGCAGCGGAAGGAGATAGGCGGTGCCGGGCACCTTGCCGTCCACCAGCATCGCGAGCGTCAGGGCGCCGAACGCCACGAACTCGCCCTGGGGAATGAAAATGACGCGCGTAACGGCGAACACCAGCACCAGCGCCATGCCCAGCAGGGCATAGATGGCGCCGTTGACGATACCGTCTTGCAGCAGAATCAGCGCAATTGAGGAATCCATCTAACAACCTTATTGATTCTTGGTGTTCCGACCCCGCCCGGAACACTGATACGACACACCGGCCGGAGAGGCCGGTGCGAAGCATTGCTCGGGCACCCTTGCAGGCGCCCGTGGATCGGGCAATCCGGGGGAATTACAGGCCGGGCTGGTAGACCCACTTGCCGCCTTCGACCTTGACGATGACGCGCGAACGCTCATCGAAACCGGCGTGGTCGGTCGGCGACATGTTGAACACGCCTTGCGACGCGGCCAGGTCCTTGACGTTTTCCAGGGCGTCGCGCATGGCGGCGCGGAATTCCGGCGTGCCGGGCTTGGCGCCGGTCTTCAGGGCCGCGGGCAGCGCGGCAACGACCAGTTGGCCGGCATCCCACATGTGGCCGCCGAAGGTGTTGGTGGAACCGGCGCCATTGGCCTTCTCGTAGGTCTCGACGTAGGCCAGGGCCGACTTCTTGACCGGGTTGCTGTCGGGCAGCTGGGCCGCGACCAGCAGCGGGCCGGCGGGCAGGTACATGCCGTCGCAGTCCTTGCCGCAGACGCGCAGCACGTCGTTGTTGGCGGCGCCGTGGGTCTGGTAGATGGTGCCGCCGTAGTTGCGGGCCTTCAGTTCCTTTTGCGGCAGCGCGGACGGGGTGCCGGCGCCGGCGATCAGGATGGCGTCGGGCTTGGCGCCGATCAGCTTGAGCACCTGGCCCGTCACGCTGGTGTCGGTGCGGCTGTATTTTTCGATGGAGACGATCTCGATGCCCTTGGCCTTGGCGGCCTTCTGCATCACGTCCAGCCAGCCGTCGCCATAGGCGTCGGCAAAGCCGATGAAGCCCAGCGTCTTGACCTTGGACTTGGACATGGCGTCGGCCAGCGCGCCGGCCATCAGGGCGTCGTTCTGCGGGGTCTTGAAGACCCAGCGGCGCTTGTCGTCCACGGGTTCGACGATCTTGGCGCTGGCGGCCACGCTGATCATCGGCACCTTGGCTTCGGCGGCCACGTCCACCATGGCCAGCGAGCCCGGCGTGACCGACGTGCCGATCAGCACGTCGACCTTGTCGTCGGACGCCAGCTTGCGCGAGTTCTTGACGGCTTGCGTCGTGTCGGTGGCATCGTCCAGGACGATCCATTCGATCTTCTGGCCGGCCACTTCCTTGGGCAGCAGCGCAACCGTATTGCGCTCGGGGATGCCGAGCGACGCGGCGGGACCGGTGCTGGACACCGTGACGCCCACCTTGACCTGGGCGCTGGCCAGCAGCGGCAGGGTCAGGGCAACGGCGGCGGCGGCCGCGGACAAGCCGAAGTGCTTGCGCATGTTTTGTCTCCTGTGGTGGCTCTGTTATGCCCCGGTCGAGGCGGAAGCGAGCCTAGTTAAAGTTATACAGAAAAAAATATTATAGGGTTAAAACAGTATCAAATGACTTCGCGCAACTACGGTAAATCCCTGATGTGCTACGGAAACCATGTTTCAGCAAACGCATTCGTTAATGGCGAACTTGTACTTGAAAGCCAAACGGGCGTCAGTTGGGGGATTCCCTGGGGCCATGATCGCTGCGTCGCGCTCACCGGCCACGCATCGGCCAGACCCGCTCGACCCGCGTCGCCACCCACGCCGCCAGCGCGGCCTTGATCAGGTCGCCGGGCACGAACACCACCACCGCCGTCGCCGCCTTGGCCAGCCCCATCTTGGTGACCGTGGCCAGCCACGGCACGCCGAAGGCATAGACCACCGCGATGCCGCCGACCACGCAGGCGATGGCGCAGCCGGCCAGTTGGCCGCCGAACCCCGCCGCCCGCCCCGCCAGGCGCC
>NZ_QHHO01000049.1:2174444-2211843 GCF_003184165.1 Achromobacter sp. RW408 | reverse complement strand
CCGCGGCCGAACAAACCGCCAGCGCCGAACCCGTTGCCTTCAGCGACCAGGACATCGAGGCGCGCGTGGCGCACATCCGTGCCTTGATGCAGGACGATCAGCAGGAAGACGCCGTGGCCGCGCTGCGTGAACTGCAGCAAGGCGCGCCAGACCTGACGCTGCCCGACGACCTGCAGGAACTGGCGCAGCAGAACCCGGCTTCCTGACCCTTTTTTCTTTCCCCCGTTCGTTTGCCAGGCCCGCGCCCGTCGCGGGCCTGGACGTTGATGTCCCCGGAAATCAAACAGAAAAAGAACGGCTTCTTGCTAACATAGCCGCCATGAGTCCCAGCTTCCACCACCGCAACCTCCCCCACCTGCTGCTTTACGCGCGCGAAACCCTGATGGCGCATTTCCGGCCCATCCTGCATGCCGCCGGCGTCACCGAGCAGCAATGGCGGGTGTTGCGCACCCTGAGCGAAGTGGGCGCGATGGAGCCCAACCAGATCGCCCGCAGTTGCCAGATCCTCAGCCCCAGCCTGACGCGCATGCTGGCGGGCATGGAGGAACAGGGTCTGATCAAGCGGGTGCGTTCGAGCGCGGACCAGCGGCGCCAGGAGATTTCCCTGACGCCCAAGAGCAACAAGCTGATCGACCGCATGCGTCCGCAAGTGGACGCCAAGTACCAGGAAATCGAAGACCGGATCGGCAAGGAATTGCTCGAGCGCCTGTACACCGACGTCGACGCGATGGTCGAGCTGATCAAGCGCGACCCCGCCTCGGAATGAATCAGTCGGGCACGGGCAGGATGGCGTTGATCTGCCCCGTGCCCGAACTGGTGAAGTAGTCGGTGACGATCTCGGCCGGCCGGTCGTAGGCGTCCCAGCCCAACAATCCCAGCAGCATGGCGGTGTCATGCATGCCGCCCTCGCCCACGCACAGCTCGGCGTATTCCGGCAGCATGGCGCAGAAGGTCTTCCAGTCGCCCTGGCGCCACAGGTCCACCACGCGCAGGTCGACCTGGCGGTAGAACTCGCGGCTGATCTGGTGCATGGCGGCCTCGGGGCTGCCGTTATCGTTGAAGCGGTGCGACAACGAGCCGCTGGCCAGCACCGCCACGCGGCTGTCGCTCTGCTCGATGGCTTGCCGCAGGGCCGCGCCGAAGCGACGGCTGTCGTCCAACGCGTGCCAGGCGCACCAGGCCGCCACCGACACCACCTTGAAGCGGTCGTCGCCATTCATGTAGCGCATCGGCACCAGCGTGCCGTATTCCAGTTCGAGGCTGGCGATCTCGTGCGCGCGGGCAGGCACGCCGGCGGCGCCGGCGCATTCGGCGATGCGCCGCCCCAGCGCCGGATCGCCGCGGTAGGCGTAGTCCATGTCCTTGATGAAGTGCGGCAGTTCGTTGCTGGTGTAGCGGCCGGCGAAGCGTTCGTTGCAGTTGATGTGGTAGCCGGCGTTCACCAGCCAGTGCACGTCCAGCACCACCAGCGTGTCGACGTCCAGGTCGCGGCAACGCTGGCCAATGCGGCGATGGCCCTCGATGGCGGCCTCGCGGCAACCGTGATGGCGGCCGGGCATTTCAGATAGATACATGGACGGCACATGCGTTACCTTGGCCGCCAGCGCGAGCTTGCCCATGATGCTTGTCTCCTGTTGTTCTCGGTATCCGGGCGTCCTTCAGACGCCCCACTTCGGAATGTGGTGGCTGCCCATCGAGACGCAGACGTTCTTGATCTCGGCAAACACTTCATAACTGTATTCACCACCCTCGCGGCCGGTGCCGGACTCCTTGGTGCCGCCGAACGGCTGGCGCAGGTCGCGCACGTTCTGGCTGTTGATGAACACCATGCCGGCCTCGATGCCGCGCGCCAGCCGGTGGGCGCGGCCGATGTCGCTGGTCCAGATGTAAGAGGCAAGGCCATACTTGACGTCGTTGGCCAGCGCCAGGCCATGGGCCTCGTCCTTGAACGGAATCAGGCAGGCGACGGGGCCGAAGATCTCTTCCTGGGCGCAGCGCATGCGGTTGTCGACGTCGGCCAGCACGGTGGGACGCACGAAGTTGCCGCCCGCCAGGTGCGCCGGCATGCCCTGCGGCGCGTCGGCGCCGCCGGCCAGGATGCGCGCGCCCTCTTCGCCGGCCAGGCGGATGTAGCCGGTGACCTTTTCCCAGTGCTGGCGCGTGATCATCGCGCCCACGTTTGTCGTTTCATCGGTCGGGTCGCCCACCACCAGGCGGTTGGCGCGCTCGGCGAAGCGGCGCACGAAGTCATCGTAGATCGATTCCTGCACGAAGATGCGCGAGCCCGCGGTGCAGCGCTCGCCGTTGAGCGAGAAGATGGTGAACAGCGCGGCGTCCAGCGCGCGCTCGACGTCGGCATCGTCGAACACCAGCACCGGCGACTTGCCGCCCAGCTCCATCGAGAACTTCTTGATGCCGCCCGCGCTCGCCATGATCTTCTTGCCGGTGACGGTGCCGCCGGTGAACGAGATCGCGCGCACGCCGGGATGGCGCACCAGCGCGTCGCCGGCGGTGGCGCCATAGCCCTGCACCACATTCAGCACGCCGGGCGGAATGCCGGCTTCCAGCGCCAGCAGGCCGAGCTGGTCGGCCGTCAGCGGCGACAGCTCCGACATCTTCAGCACGGCGGTATTGCCCAGCGCCAGGCAGGGCGCGGTCTTCCAGGTCGCGGTCATGAAAGGCACGTTCCAGGGCGATACCAGCGCGCACACGCCCACCGGCTGGTAGAGCGTGTAGTTCAGCATCTGGTCGTCCACCGGGTAGGTGTGGCCGTTCATGCGGGTGCAGACTTCGGCGAAGAAGGTGAAGTTCTCGGAGGCGCGCGGAATCAGCTGCTTGCGCGTCTGCGAGATCGGCAGGCCGGTGTCCCGCGTTTCCAGCTCGGCCAAGTGCGGCACATTGCGGTCGATCAGTTCGCCCAGCCGCCGCATGAGGCGCGCGCGCTCCTTGGCGGGCGTGCCGGCCCACTTGGGAAAAGCCTCGGCCGCGGCCGCAACGGCGGCATCGATCTCGGCCTGGCCGCCGGCGGCCACTTCGTCGATGGCCTCGCCCGTGGCCGGGTTGAAGGTGGTGAAGCGGTCGGCGCTATCGACCTGCCTGCCGTTGATCCAGTGCTTGATGCTCACGTGCGTCTCCTCGCGTCCCGCGATGGCCGGCGGAGGGAATCCGGCGGCGATGCGAAAATTTAGTTAACGAGTTAACTTTATGCTGGCCTTCGCGCCCCTGTCAACGGCGGAAAACCCCTGTCGCGCGCCAGCCGCGTCGATTGCCGCGGCCCCGGTTTTTCACTATTATGATTAACATGCTAACTATATCGGCCCGGTCCCGCGCCTGCCATGCCCCATATCTGGATTGAGTATTCCGCCAACCTCGACCTGGACACCCGCGCCCTGATGCGCGCGGTCCAGGACGCCGCCGTGGGCGACGGCAGCCTGTATCCGCTGGCGGGCGCCCGCAGCCGCGCCGTGCGGATCGATGACTACCTGATCGCCGACGGCCATCCCGACAACGCTTTCGTGCACGTGCTGCTGCGCATCGGCCACGGCCGCAGCGCCGCGCAGCAGGCGGCATTGGGCGAGCGCACGTTCCAGGCCCTGCGCGACGCGCTGGCGCCGGAAATGGCGCGCCGGCCGCTGGGCCTGTCGCTGCAGGTCGAGGAAGCCGACGCGGTGCTCAACTACAAGCAGAGCAACTATCGCGAATACCTGGCGGCCCGCGCCGCCGCGCTGCCGCGCACCGTTGCGGGCGCGGCGCTCAATACGCGCCAGGCGCTGGCCGCGCTGGGCGAGGCGATGAATGCGCCGCCCTACCAGGCCGCGCCGCGCGCGCCGGTGCTGTACATCAAGCCGGCCAACACCTATGCCGCCGACGGCGATGCGATCGCGTTGCCGGCCGACGTGCCCGAAGTGCGCATCGGCGCCAGCCTGGGCATCGTGTTCGGCCGCCGCGCCAGCCGCGTCAGCGAAGCCGAGGCCCTGGCCCACGTGGCCGGCTATCGCGTGGTGGCCGACCTGTCGGCGCCGCACGACAGCTATTTCCGGCCCGCGCTCAAGCAGCAGTGCCGCGACGGCTTCTGCCCGATCGGCCGCGAACTGGCGCCGGTCGCGGCGGTGCCGGATCCCGACGCGCTCGGCATCGAGGTCTGGGTCGACGGCGCGCTGGCACAGCGCGCCAGCACCGCCGACCTGGTGCGGCCGGTGGCGCGCCTGATCGCCGACGTCACCGAATTCATGAGCTTCGAACCCGGCGACATCCTGCTGGCCGGCGCCCGCGCCGACGCCCCGCTGGCGCGCGCCGGGCAACGCTACGAAATCCGCATCGCCCAGGTCGGCGCGCTCGGCAACACGCTCATCGCCGGCGCCTGAGGCGCCCTCACGGAACCCGCCATGAAACACGCACGCATCGCCTACGAAGGCGCCATCCACGCCGCCACCGACGCTGGCAACGGCCAGATCCGCCTGGCGGACGGCCGCCTGCTGGCCGAGGACGCGGTGACCTGGCTGCCGCCGATCGAGCCGCGCACCACCTTCACGCTGGCCATCAACTATGCCGACCACGCCAAGGAACTGGCGTTCAAGGCGCCGGCCGAACCGCTGGGTTTTCTCAAGGCCGCCAACACCTTCGTCGGCCATCGCGCGCGCACGCTGCGGCCGGCCGACGTGGGCTTCATGCACTACGAATGCGAACTGGCCGTGGTGATCGGCAAGACCGCCCGCAACGTGACGCGCGCGCAGGCCTACGACTACGTGGCCGGCTACACCGTGGCCAACGACTACGCGCTGCGCGACTACCTGGAAAACTGGTATCGCCCCAACCTGCGCGTCAAGAGCCGCGACACCTGCACGCCGCTGGGGCCGTGGCTGGTGGACCGCGACGACGTGGCCGACCCGATGAACCTGGACCTGCGCACCACCGTCAACGGTGTCGAGACCCAGCGCGGCAACACCCGCGACATGGTGTTCGACATCCCCGCCCTGATCGCTTACTTCAGCGGCTTCATGACGCTGTCGCCCGGCGACCTGATCCTGACTGGCACGCCCGACGGCATCGTCAACGTGCAGCCGGGCGACGAGGTCGTGACCGAAATCGACGGCATCGGCCGGCTCGTCAACACGCTGGTGCCCTGCCCCGCCTGATTTCCCTTACCTGGATATTCCCCGCATGCTTGACACTTCCACCGTGCGCGCCCTGGCGGCGCGCCTGCACGACGCCGAACGCAGCCGCCAGCAGATCCGCCAGATCTCGCTGGAGCACCCCGACATCACCATCGCCGACGCCTACGCCATCCAGCGCGCCTGGATGGACATCAAGCTGGGCGAAGGCCGCGTCAAGCGCGGCCACAAGATCGGCCTGACCTCGCGCGCCATGCAGCTGTCGTCGCAGATCGACGAGCCCGATTTCGGCATGTTGCTCGATGACATGTTCTTCGAGGACGGCGGCGACATTCCCGCCGGCCGCTTCATCCTGCCGCGCCTGGAAGTGGAGCTGGCCTTCGTGCTGGGCAAGCGCCTGCAAGGCCCGAACGTGACGCTGTTCCAGGTGTACGACGCGGTCGACTACGTGATCCCGGCGCTGGAGATCATCGATGCCCGCTCGCACGGCATCGACCCCGACAGCAAGCGCCCGCGCAAGGTGTTCGACACCATCGCCGACAACGCGGCCAACGCCGGCGTGGTGATGGGCGGCCGGCCGGTGAAGATCGGCGAACTGGACCTGCGCTGGATCGGCGCGATCCTGTCGCGCAACGCGGTGATCGAAGAAACCGGCGTGGCCGCCGGCGTCTTGAACCATCCCGCCAATGGCGTAGTATGGCTGGCGAACAAGCTGGCCGCGCACGACGTGGCGCTGGAAGCGGGCGAGATCATCCTGTCGGGGTCCTTCACCCGTCCGGTGGCCGCGCGCCCCGGCGACACCTTCAACGTCGACTACGGTGTGCTCGGCTCCGTCAACTGCCATTTCATCTGACCTCAACGCGGCCCATGGATATCCTGACCAATCAGTTCAAGCGCGCGCTGCGCGCCGGCACGCCCCAGATCGGCCTGTGGGCCGGGCTGGCCAGCGCCTACACCTCCGAGATCATCGCCGGCGCCGGCTTCGACTGGCTGCTGATCGACGGCGAGCACGCCCCCAACACGCTGCAGACCACGCTGGCGCAGTTGCAATCGGTGGCCGCCTATCCGGTGGCGCCGGTGGTGCGCCCGGCCTGGAACGACCCGGTGCAGATCAAGCAGATCCTCGACACGGGCGCCCAGACGCTGCTGGTGCCGATGGTGCAGTCGGCCGAAGAGGCCGCCGCCGCCGTGGCCGCGGTGCGTTATCCGCCCGCCGGCATCCGTGGCGTGGGCAGCGCGCTGGCGCGTTCGTCGCGCTGGAACCGCATCCCCAACTACCTGGAGCGCGCCAACGACGAGATGTGCGTGCTGGTGCAGATCGAGACGCCGCGCGGCGTCGATGCGCTGGAAGACATCCTGGCGGTGGACGGCGTGGACGGCGCCTTCATCGGCCCGGCCGACCTGTCGGCCAGCATGGGCTACCTGGGCCAGCCCGAGCATCCCGAGGTCGCCCGCACCATCGACGCGGCCATCGGCCGCATCGTCAAGTCGGGCAAGGCGGCCGGCATCCTGCACAGCGGCGTGGCGCAGGCCAGGCACTATCTGTCGCTGGGCGCGACCTTCGTCGCGGTGGGCGTGGACGCGGTGCTGCTGGCGCGCGCGGCCGAAAAGCTGGCCGGCGAGTTCAAGGACCTCAAGCCGGTCGGCAAGGCCGGCGGGCCGTACTGAGCCCGGCGGGAAGCAACGGAAAAAACCGGCGCCCACGGGCGCCGGTTTTTCCATCGGAGGCCAGGAACGGCGTAGCCAGATGGGCCGTGCCGCCTGGCCCGATCCGGGCGATCAGGAGCGGCCGCCCAGGCTGCCGCCGCCATCCACGCCCAGCACCTGGCCGGTGATGAAGCCGGCGTCGTCCGACAGCAGGAAGGCGATGGCGGCGGCCACTTCGGCCGGCGTGCCCAGGCGCTTCATCGGCACCGAGGCCAGCGCGCGCTTTTCGCCTTCGCTGCCCGCCGGGCGGGTGGCGCGGAACATCTCGGTTTCGATGGGGCCCGGCGCCACCGCGTTGGCGGTCACGCCGTATTCGGCCAGCTCCAGCGCCCAGGTGCGGGTGCAGCCGACCAGCGCGCTCTTGGCGGCCGAATAGGCGGTGCGTTCCAGGCCGCCGTGGATGGCGCGGCTGCAGACGTTGACGATACGGCCGGCGCGGCGCGCTTTCATCGATTCGATGAAGGCCTGGGTGACCTGCACGGCGACGCGCACGTTCAGGTCCAGCACGTTGTAGAGGGTGGCCAGGTCGATCTCGCCCAGCGGCTGGGGCGAGGCGATGCCGACGTTGTTGACCACGGCATCGACCGGGAATTTCTCGCGGATCTCGCGCAGCACTTCCTCGGTGCGGCCGGCGTCGGCCAGGTCACAGGCATAGAGGTAGCCGGGAAAGTCCACATCGCCGGTATTGCGCGCGATACCGACCACATGACAACCCATGTCGGACAGCCGCTGAGTAAGGGCCCAGCCTATGCCTTTGGTGGCGCCCGTGATGAGCACGCATTTGTCCTTCATGGATCGAAACCTCGTTGTTCGTTACTGGGGCGAAAACGGGCGCTTGGGCGCCCGGTCTTCAAGTAGACACCATCCGGCGTTACCTGTCTTGTAAATTGCGTAGCAATTCTTGCGTGCCGGACACCCTCCGCCTCGGATCGGGCGCGCGGCTTTCCGGAGAAAAATCAGGCGCTTGGAAGGCGCCCGCTGCCCAGGCGCCGGAAAAACGCGCCGGGAGTGCTCAAAAAACGATCAAGGGGTGGCCAGCGACCGCGCCGGAACGCATCAGGCGTCCCGGGTGACCGGGACGCGGGGCGCCAGGGCGCAGAGCAGCTCGTAACCAATGGTGCCGGCCGCCAGCGCGACTTCGTCCACCGACGGCCCCTCTTCGCCCCACAGCGAAACCGGGGCGCCGACGCCCGCGGCCGGAATCGGGTCCAGGTCGACGATCAGCATATCCATCGAAACCCGGCCCACCAACCGGGTGCGGATGCCGGCCACGACCACCGGGGTGCCGGTGGCGGCGTGGCGCGGATAGCCGTCGGCGTAGCCGCAGGCCACGATGCCGACCCGCATGGGCCGGTCGGCCCGGAACAACGCGCCGTAGCCAACCGAATCGCCGGCCTTCAATTCCTGCACCGCGATGATCTCGGAGCGCAGCGACATGGCCGGCTTGAGGCCGAAGGCGGCGGCCTCGGCGTCGGCGAATGGCGAGGCGCCGTACAGGCAGATGCCGGGGCGGACCCAGTGCGCCTGGGCCTCGGACCCCACGGCGATCTCGGCAAAGCGCAGCGTGGCCGCGGAGTTGCAGACGCTGATGGGTCCCGCCGCCATCTTATGCGTCACCGAATTGAACACGGCCAGTTGCTCGGTGATGCCCTGGGGACCGTCGGCGCAGGCGAAATGGGTCATCTTGCCGAGCGAGCCGATCACGCCCTGCTGTTGCAGCAGCAGCGCCCGCTCATGGGCGGCGGGATAGGCGGCCGGGGAAAAACCCAGCCGGTTCATGCCGCTGTTGAGCTTGAGCATGATGTCGACCCGCCGCGACAGGCGCGCGCGGGCCAGCATGTCGAGTTGCTCGCGCTGGTGCACCGTGACGCTCAGGTGGTAGCGGTCGACGATGTCGAGATCGGACGGATTGAAGAAGCCTTCGAGCAGCAGGATCGGCCCGCCCCAGCCGGCCTCGCGGCAGCGCACCGCTTCGTCCAGGTCGAGCATGGCCAGGCCCTGCGCCTTGGAGAAGCCGGCGACCGCCTGCTCGATGCCGTGGCCGTAGGCATTGGCCTTGATCACTGCCCAGATCGACGGCGCCACGCCGGACGCGGCGGCGGCGGTCTGGTCGAGGTGGCGGCGTACGGCGGCCAGGTTGTGGGCCAGGGCGGAAACGGAAACGGTGGCGGAAATTGGGCGGGGCATGGTATGAGATCCTGTGGCGCTTAAGTCTAACTGATCGGCGCGGCGGCGGCGCGGGGCCGCGGGCGCGCCGGTCATCTAAAATGGGTCGGCCTCCCGCCTGGGCCGCACTTGCGCCGGCGCGGCCGGAGCGCCGCGCAAAAAAGCAACCCCGCAGGACCGCAGGACCAGACCCATGCCCATCGATCACTACGAGAATTTTCCCGTCGCCTCGCTGCTGTTGCCGCGTCGGCTGCGTGGCGCCGTGACCGATCTGTACCGGTTCGCCCGCGCCGCCGACGATATCGCCGACGAAGGCGCGGCCAGCGACGACGAACGGTTGGCCCAATTGGCCGCATTCCGCGCCGAGCTGCATCGTATCGGCGCCGAACCGGGCGCGGTGCCGGCCCCCGGCGCCCCCGAACTGGCCGGCATCTTCGTGCCGCTGGCGGCCACCATCGCCCGCCACCAGTTGCCCATCACGCCCTTCTACGACCTGCTGTCGGCCTTCGAGCAGGACATCAGCGTCAAGCGCTACGACGATTACGCCGCGCTGGCCGACTACTGCACCCGCTCGGCCAACCCCGTCGGGCGGCTGATGCTGCACCTGTTCGACGCCACCGATCCGCGCGACGTGGAACAATCGGACGCCATCTGCACCGGGCTGCAATTGGTGAACTTCTGGCAGGACGTGCGGGTCGATTGGCACAAGCACCGCGTCTACCTGCCGCAGGAAGACCTGAACCGCTTCGACGTCTCGGAAGAGGACCTGGCCGCCTGCCGCCTGACGCCGGGCTGGCGCGCCCTGATGGCGTTCGAGGTGGAACGCGCCCGCGCACTGCTACACTTCGGCGCTCCGCTGGCGCGCCGCCTGCCGGGCCGCATCGGCCTGGAGCTGCGCCTGGTGGTGCAAGGCGGGCTGCGCGTGCTGGAGCGGATCGAGGCGAGCGGCTACGATGTATTCATGAACCGACCCGAATTGGGCGCCAAGGACTGGGCCATCATGCTCTGGCGCTCCATCAAGTAAGCAACCGGCCCTGCCAACTATGACCCCTGACGAGTACTGCCAGGAGAAAGCCGCCAAGAGCGGTTCCAGCTTCTACTATTCCTTCCTGTTCCTGCCGCCCGAGCGGCGTCGCGCCATCACGGCGCTGTACGCCTATTGCCGCGAGGTCGACGACGTGGTTGACGAATGCACCGACCCGTCGCTGGCGCGCATCAAGCTGGCCTGGTGGCGCACGCAGGTCGACCAGATGTTCGACGGCAAGCCCGACCATCCCGTGACCCGCGCGCTGCAGCCGCACCTGCAGAGCTGTTCGATCACCCGCGAGCGCCTGCTGGCGGTGGTCGACGGCATGGAAATGGACCTGGACCAGACCCGCTACCTGGACTGGCCCGGCCTGCGCAAGTATTGCTGGCACGCCGCCGGCGTGGTCGGCGAACTGTCGGCCGGCGTCTTCGGCTACACCGATCCGGCCACGCTGGTCTACGCCGAGAAGCTCGGCCTGGCGTTCCAGATGACCAACATCATCCGCGACGTCGGCGACGATGCCCGCCGCGGCCGCATCTACATCCCGGTCAACGACATGCAGCAGTTCGAGGTCAAGGCCTCGGATATCCTGAACGGCGAATATTCCGAACGCTTCTCGGCGCTGATGAAGTTCCAGGCCGAGCGCGCCCGCGAGCTGTACCGCGAGGCGATGCGCAGCCTGCCCGAAGCCGACCGGCGCGCGCAGCGTCCCGGCCTGATGATGGCGGCGATCTACCATGCCCTGCTCGATGAGATCGAGCGCGACAACTGGCAGGTGCTGCACCAGCGCATCTCGCTGACGCCGCTGCGCAAGCTGTGGCTGGCGTGGAAAACCTGGGTGGGCGGCGGACGCGGGCTGGTCCGCCGGTTGGCGCGGTGAAGGCCGCGGTCATCGGCGCCGGCTGGGCGGGCCTGGCGGCCAGCGTCGCCCTGCGCGAGGCCGGCGCCAAGGTCACCGTGTTCGAAGCCGGCCACACGCCCGGCGGCCGCGCCCGGCGCGTGTTCCATGACGGCTTCGAATCGCCGCTGGACAACGGCCAGCACCTGCTGTCGGGCGCCTACAAGCACACGCTGGCGCTGATGCGCCGCGTGGGCCGCAATCCCGATGCCCTGCTGATGCGCCGCCCGCTGCGGCTGGCCAGCCTGGATGGGCGCTTCCGCCTGTCGGCGCCGCGCCTGCCCGCGCCCCTGCACATGGCGGTGGCGATCCTGGGCGCGCGCGGCCTGTCGTGGGCCGACCGCTACGCCACACTGCGCCTGATGCGCGGCCTGCGCGCCATGTCCTGGACCCCGCCGCGCGACTGGACCGTGCAGCAGCTGCTGCACTATCACGCGCAGTCCGACGCCCTGATCCGCCAGGTCTGGGAACCGCTGTGCCTGGCCGCGCTGAACACGCCGGTGGCCAGCGCCAGCGCCGCGCTGTTCGCCCGCGTGCTGCGCGACAGCCTGGCCGGCCGCCGTGAAGACAGCGACCTGCTGCTGCCCTGCACCGACCTGTCGGCGCTGTGGCCCGACGCCGCCGCGCGCCAGGTCACGATGCGCTACGGCAGCACGGTGCGCCAGCTGCGGCCCTCGCAAGACGGCATCGACATCAACCAGGAACGTTTCGACGCCGCCGTGCTGGCGGTGCCGCCGGCGTTCGCCGCGCGCCTGCTGGATGCGCCGCTGCGCGCAGTGGGCGCGACCGGCCTGCTGGACGCGCTGCGGGCCTTCGACTATCTGCCGATCGCCACCCTCAACCTGCGCCTGGCCGGCCCGTGGCGCCTGCCCGAACCCATGATGATGCTGCGCGAGGAACCGGGCCGCGGCCATATCGGCCAATGGCTGTTCGACCGCGCGCAACTCGCCGGCGACGCCCAGGCCGGTGAATTGGCGGTGGTGGCGAGCGCGGCCACCGGCCTGGCCGAACGCAACCGCCAGCAGGCCATCGAGGCCCTCATCGACCAGGTGGCCGAGCAGGCCGCCGGTTATCCGCAGCGGCTGCCGCCGATGCCGGAAGTCGCGGCGGCGGAACTGTTCATCGAAAAGCGCGCCACCTTTGCGGCGGTGCCGGGCCTGACCCGGCCGTTGAACAGCACGCCGTGGCCGACGCTGGCGCTGGCAGGCGACTGGACCGACACCGGCTACCCCGGCGTGCTGGAAGGCGCGGTGCGCAGCGGCCTGGACGCGGCGCGGGTGCTGAATCCGCGGGCGGACGACTGAGGCGCGCAGCGCCCATGGCAATGCGCCGGCGCGTATCGGCGCGCGCCGCGCCGCCTTGGCGCGGGCAGCGGCAGATTCAGCGCAACAGGCTGGCCGTCGCCAGTCCCAGGCCCGTCAGCAACAGGGACCCGAGCAGGCTGAAGCCGGCGTAGCCCAGCGCGCCGCCATAGGCGCCGCGCTCGAGCATCGCCACGGTTTCGGCCGAGAAAGTCGAAAACGTGGTCAGCCCGCCCATGAAACCGGTGATGGCCCCCAGCCGCACCCAGGTCGGCCATTCCGGATGACCGGCCACCAGCGCCAGCGCCAGTCCCACCAGATATCCCCCGGCCAGATTGACCGCCAGCGTGCCCCAGGGCCACGACTCGGTGTTGAGCCACAGGCTGACCAGCCAGCGCGCCCAGGCGCCGAACATGGCGCCCAGGCCCACGGCCAGGAAGTTCAGGGGAATCAGGGTCTGGTAGGCGGACATGGACTCAGGGCGCGCGGTGCTGCTTCAGGCGCAAGGAAAAGACCAGCAGCAGTATGCCAAAGAACACGGCGTAGATGCCGATGACCCACACCAGGGCCAGCGCCCCCGCGCCCGGCTGCAACACCAGCATGGCGCCGAACAGGATAGATACCAGGCCGGACAGCGCCAGGAACCACTCGTTGCGGATTTCCTTGCGAAAGCGGATTGCGGCGACGATCTGGAACACGCCCGCCACCAGCGCCCAGATGGCGATGATGTAGAGCAGGATCAACGCCGTCAGGCCTGGCCACAGGAAGGTGACGATGCCGGCCGCCACGCCCAACAGGCCGACGATGATCAGCGCCCACAGCGGCTTGCCGCGCTCGCGGATGCGGATGCCGGCGATCAGCGCCAGCACGCCGTCGGCCAGCGCGAACGCGCCCCACACCAGCACCAGCGCCGACAAGGTGATCGCCGGCATGAACATGGCCATCAGGCCGAACAGGATGGCGACGACGCCGCGCAATGCCACCCAACCCCAGTGACGACCGATCTGATCCACGACTTGCGAGTCAAGCATGACGACCTCCGGTGGTGTGTAACGGGTGCTTTATCTTAGCCCCGCCCCGGTTCCCTCCGAAACCGATTGAAATCTCCTTCGCACATTAACGATGTGTTTTATAAGATTCATTCTCATTGGATGTTAGACTCCGGCCCTTGAATTCCAGCCCCCCATGGACAGTCACGCCTCCTCCCGCCGCCGGGCCTCTTGGCTCAAGACGCTGCACCAATGGCATTGGATCAGCTCGGCGCTGTGCCTGCTGGGCATGCTGCTGTTCGCCATCACCGGGCTGACGCTGAACAACGCCTCCCACATCGAATCGAAGGCCGTCGTCACCACGCGCGAGGCCCGCTTGCCCGACGCCGTGCGGGCGCAACTGACGGCGCCCGATGGACAGAAAAAGGCCCCGCTGCCCATCGCCGTGGCCGACTGGCTCGACCGCGAACTGGGCGCGGCCACCGGCGGCAGGCCGGCCGAATGGTCGGCCGACGAGGTCTACCTGTCGCTGCCGCGCGCCGGCGGCGACGCCTGGCTGTCCATCAATCGCGCCAGCGGCGACATCGAATACGAACGCACCGAGCGCGGCTGGATCGCCTATCTGAATGACCTGCACAAGGGGCGCAACACCGGCCTGGCCTGGAGCTGGTTCCTCGACATCTTCGCCATCGCCTGTCTGGTCTTTGCCCTGACCGGGCTGGTACTGCTCAAGATGCACGCGGGCAACCGCGGCGCCACCTGGCCCATGGTCGGCCTGGGCGTCGTGATCCCGCTGGTACTGGCGCTGCTTTTCATTCACTGATCCATCCGATCCGCCCTGGAGATATCCATGCGCAAGCTGTTGCTGTCGGCCATGCTGGCCGGCCTGATCGCCCGAACGGCCCATGCGGCCGACATCGGCCTGTCCATCGAAGTGCCGCGGCTGGACGTGGCCGAGTACCACCGCCCCTACGTCGCCATCTGGATCGAGAACCCCGACCAGAGCGTGGCCGCCGACCTGGCCGTCTGGTACGACGTGGCCAAGAAGAACAACGAAGGCACCGAATGGCTCAAGGACATGCGCCAGTGGTGGCGCCGCAGCGGCCGCAACCAGACCTTCCCGGTCGACGGCGTCAGTGGCGCCACCAAGCCGGTGGGCAAGCATGCCCTGCGCTTCGATGCCGCCGCCAAGCCGCTGGCCGGCCTGAAGCCCGGCCAGTATGCGGTGGTGGTGGAAGCGGCACGCGAAGTCGGCGGCCGCGAGCTGCTGCGCATCCCCTTCCAGTGGCCGCCGCAGAAGGCCGAGCAATTGACCGCTCGCGGTGAACACGAGCTGGGCGCCATCGCCCTGGACCTGAAACCCTGACCCTGAGGAACGCCACCATGAAATCCGCCGCCAAACTGGCCGCCGCCCTGGCCCTGAGCCTGCCTTTCGCCGCCCAGGCCCACGACGTCTGGATGGTGCCGTCCTCGACGGTGCTGTCCGGCACCGACAGCTGGATCACCGTGGACGCCGCCGTCGGCAACGACAAGTTCTACTTCAACCACGCGCCGCTGCGCCTGGACGGCCTGGCCGTGGTGGCGCCGGACGGCTCCGCCGCCGACGCCGAGAACCTGAACCGCGGCAAGCTGCGCAGCACCTTCGACCTGCAGCTCAAGCAGGCCGGCACCTACCGCATCGCCGTGGTCAACGACGGCGTGTTCGCGCGCTGGAAGGAAGACGGCAAGCCCAAGCGCTACTTCGGCAAGCCCGAGGGCCTGGCGCAGGCCGTGCCGGCCAACGCCGCCGACCTGGAGGTCACGCAAAGCCTGGGCCGCGTCGAGACCTTCGTCACCGCCGGCAAGCCCAGCGCGGTCAAACCCGTCGGCCGCGGCCTGGAACTGGCGCCGGTGACGCACCCGAACGATCTCTACGCTGGCGAAGCGGCCAGCTTCCAGATGCTGCTGGACGGCAAGCCCGCCGCCGACCTGGACGTCACCATCGTGCCGGGCGGCGCCCGCTACCGCGACAAGGTCGGCGAGATCGCCGTCAAGACCGACAAGGACGGCAAGTTCTCGGTGAAGTGGCCGCAACCCGGCCTGTACTGGGTGGAAGCCGGCGCCGAGGACGCCAAGGTGACGGTGGCCCAGGCCAAGAAGCGCCGCCTGTCGTACGCCGGCACCGTCGAAGTGCTGCAACCCTGACAGCCGCCGACCGCATGCCGGACACGCCCTCCTACGCGCCGCGCGGCGCGGTCGCGGCAACGCCGCGGGTCAGCTTCGGCGGCCTGCCGGCGCGCCCCGCCGCGCTGGCGGGCGCCACCATGGGCACCACATGGTCGGCGCGGCTGTCCCTGCCCGCCGGCCTGGGCGACGGCGCCGCGCGCCAGGCGATCCAGGCAGCCCTGGACGAGGTGGTGGCGCAGATGAGCACCTGGGAGACCGAGTCCGACATCAGCCGCTACAACCGCGCCGGCCCCGGCTGGCGCGCGCTGCCGGCGGCCTTCTTCCACGTGCTGCAACACGCGCTGGCGCTGGCCGAGGACAGCGGCGGCGCCTACGACCCCACCGTCGGTCCGCTGGTCAATGCCTGGGGTTTCGGCCCCTGGCAGCGCGCCTTCGAACCGCCCTCTCCCGCCGCGATCGACGCCGCGCGCCAGCGCTGCGGCTGGCGCCGGGTGGCGCTGGACGCGGCGCGCGGCGCCGCCTTCCAGCCGGGCGGTGTCTACCTGGACCTGTCTTCCATCGCCAAGGGCTACGGCGTGGATCGCGCCGCGCAGGCGCTGGACGCGCTTGGCATCACCGACTACCTGGTCGAAGTGGGCGGCGAGCTGCGCGCGCGCGGCCGGCGCCCCGACGGCCAGCCCTGGCGCGTGGCGGTGGAAGTGCCGGATGGCAGCGACGCGCACGCGCTGGCCCTGCCGCTGCGCGACCTCGCCATCGCCACCTCGGGCGACTACCGCCGTTTCGCCGGCGAAGGCGCGGCCCGCTATGCCCACACCATCGACCCGCGCAGCGGCCAGCCGGTGCGCAACGGCGTCGCCTCGGTCACGGTGCTGCATGCCGGCTGCATGCAGGCCGATGCGCTGGCCACCGCGCTGACGGTGCTCGGCGAACGCGATGGACTGGCCTACGCCGAGCGCCACCGCCTGGCGGCGCTGTTCATCGTGCGCGACGCCGATGGCTACCGCGTCGGCGCCAGCGCGGCCTTCCAGGCCCTGGCCGCGCGCTGAGTCATGACGTCCCGCTGGATCGCCGCCGCGTGCGTGGTGCTGGCCTGGCTGCTGCTGTGCGGCTGGGCCTGGCGTCGCGCGCGGCGACGTCAGGCGCAGGCGGCGCAGGCCCTGCGGGACCTGGACGCCCCCCAGGCGGACGACGCCATCCTGGTGGCCTACGCCAGCCAGACCGGCCAGGCCGAAGCGCTGGCGGCGCAGACCGCGCAATCGCTGCGGACCGGCGGCCTGGCGGTGCGTGTCGCGCCCCTGGCGCAACTGGATGGCGCGCGCCTGGCCGCCAGCGGCCGCATCCTGTTCATCGCCAGCACCTACGGCGAAGGCGATGCGCCCGACGCGGCCGCGGCCTTCGCCAGCCAGACGATGCAGGCCGCGACGCCGCCGCTGGACGGCCTGCGCTACGCGGTGCTGGCGCTGGGCGACAGCGACTACGCGCATTTCTGCGGCTTCGGCCGCCGCCTCGATGAATGGCTGCGGCAACAGGGCGCCACGCCGCTGTTCGACCGGGTCGAGGTGGACGGCGGCGATCCGGCGGACCTGCGCCATTGGCAACATCACCTGGGCCTGCTGGCCGGCCGCGCCGACCTGCCCGACTGGGAGACGCCTGCCTACGAAGCCTGGCGGCTCGCCGGCCGCGAACTGCTCAATCCCGGCAGCGAAGGCGGCCCCTGCTACCTGCTGACGCTGGCCCCGCCCGCGAGCGGCGCGCCCGTCTGGCTGGCGGGCGACATCGCCGAAATCGGCCCGCGCCTGGCGCGCGGCGGCGCGCTGCAACCGCATCGCGAGTATTCGATCGCATCGCTGCCGGCCGATGGCGTGCTGCAGTTGCTGGTGCGCCAGATGCGCAAGCCCGATGGCACGCTGGGCGTGGGCAGCGGCTGGCTGACGCACATCGCGCAGCCAGGCGACAGCATCGCGCTGCGCATCCGCGGCAACCGCAACTTCCATGCGCCCGTCGACGGCCGGCCAATGATCCTCATCGGCAACGGCACCGGCCTGGCCGGCCTGCGCGCCCTGATCAAGGCGCGCCGCGCCGCCGGGCACGAGCGCAACTGGCTGGTGTTCGGCGAACGGCACGCGGCGCACGACAACTTCTGCGGCGACGAGATCGCGGCCTGGCGCCAGGACGGCACGCTGGCGCGCGTGGACAGCGTGTATTCGCGCGACCAGCCCGGGCGCCGCTACGTGCAGCATTGCCTGCTGGAGCAGGCCGCCGACGTGCGCGCCTGGATCGACGAGGGGGCCGCGATCTATGTCTGCGGCAGCCTGCAAGGCATGGCCGGCGGCGTGGACGCCGCCCTGCGCGACATCCTGGGCGCCGAGCGTCTGCAAGCCCTGCAGCACGACGGTCGCTACCGGCGCGACGTGTACTGAGGCCGCGCCGGCGTCGCGCGTACGAGCGCCGGGCCGCCCGTTGCAAGCGGCTCGCGCAACCCGGCTTATTGCAGCTTGATCTGCGCGCGCTCGATCACCGACTTCCAGCGATCGCGTTCGGCGCGGATCTGTTCGCCGAACTCGGCCGGCGTATTGCCGAGCGGGAAGGCGCCGGTCTCTTCCATCTTGGCGGCGGTGGCGGGGTCGCGCACCGCCTGGGCGAAGGCCTGCGCGAGCTTGTCGCGCACGTCCGCCGGCATGCCCGCCGGCCCCACCACGCCGTACCAGGCGGTGACGTCGTAATCCTTGTAGCCCTGCTCGGCGAAGGTCGGCACGTCCGGCAGGCGCGGGTTGCGCGCGGTCCCGGTGATGGCCAGCGCCCGCAGGTGATTGCTCTTGATGTAGGGCAGCGACGACGGGAAGTTGTCGAAGATCACCGGCACCACGCCGCCCACCGTGTCGGTCAAGGCCGGCGCCGAGCCGCGGTACGAGATGCTGTTCATCTTGCCCCCGGTGATCTGCAGGAACCAGATCATGCCCAGGTCATTGACGCCGCCGGCGCCGGCATTGGCGTAGCCGTCCTTGCCCGGATTGGCGCGCACGTGCGACACGAACTCGGCCAGCGTCTTCGCCGGGTATTGCGGGTTGACGCTGAGGATGTTGGGGCTGGTCACCAGGTTGCTGATGGGCGTGAAGTCCTTGACCGGGTCGTAGGCCAGCTTGGGGAACAAGTGCGGCGCGGTGCCATGGGTGCTGACGGTCGCCAGCCCCACGGTGTAGCCGTCCGGCTTGGCGCGCGCGGTGGCGGCCATGCCGATGGTGCCGGAGGCGCCGGTGCGGTTCTCGACCACGACCTGCTGCCCCAGGATCTCGCCCGCCTTGGCGGCGGCCAGGCGGCCGACGATATCGGTGGGGCCGCCGGCCGGGAACGGCACGATCAAGGTGATGGGACGGTCGGGGAATTCGGCGTGCGCCGCGGGCAACAGGGCGGCCAGCGCCAGGGCGGCGCAAGTCTTGCGGATCATGGGGTTGTCTCCTGTGGGGATCGGTTCTGCTTGTTATCGGGAAAATTCCGGCGCGCCGGCGATGCTGGCGTCGCGGCGCAGGATCCTGCCGGGGCGATGCGACGGGGGGGCTTGCGGGAACACCGCGCAGCCGTTGACCAGCACGTGCTCGATGCCGGCCGAGGCCAGCGTCGGCGCGTCCCAGGTGGCGCGGTCGCACACCGTGTCGGCGTCGAACACGACCACGTCGGCCCAGGCGCCCACGGCCAGCCGGCCGCGATCGGCCAGGCCGAACACGCGCGCCGGCAGCGCGGTCATCTTGGCCACGGCGGCCTCCAGCGTCAGCAGTTCGGCTTCGCGCACGTAGCGGCCCAGCACTCGCGTGAAACTGCCCCACAGGCGTGGGTGCGGATGGGCATCGTTGGGCAGGCCATCCGAGCCGACCATGCAGCATTCGTGCTGGAAGATGCGGCGCACCTCGTTCTCGTCCATGGCGAAGTAGATCGCGCCCGCCGGGCACAGGCGGCGCGCCGCCGTGACCGCGTCGCAGCCCCAGCGCGCGGCGATCTCGGCCAGCGACTGGCCGCCGCATTCGGGATGCGGGGTCGACCAGGTGATGCGGATGTCGTCGATCTGGTCGGCGCGCTCGGGTATCAGGATGGTGGAGCTGCCCGGATACGGGTAGATGTCCAGCGCCACGTCGACGCCGGCGGCGCGGGCGCGGTCGATGTTGGCCAGCGTGGCGGCGCTCTTGCCCCAGTTGGCCGGCATCATGCATTTGTGGTGCGACAGCACCGTGGCGCAGCCGGTGCGGCGACCGACCGCCAGCACCTCGTCGACGGCGGCCTCGACTGCGTCGCCCTCGTTGCGGATGTGGCTGGTGTGCAGCGCGCCGCGCGCCGCCGCGACGCGCGCCAGGCCGTCCAGTTCGGCTTGCTCGGCGACGCCGCCGGGCTGGTAGGCCAGGCCCGTGCTGAATCCCACCGCGCCGGCCTCCAGCGCGTCGGCCAGCATGCGCTCCATCGCCCGCTGCTCCTTCGCGCTGGGCCGTGCCGCCGGATCGCGCATGGCGGCCAGGCGCAGGTTGGCGTGGCCCACCAGGGCGGCCACGTTGATCATCGGCCGCTGCGCCTCCAGCGCGCCGAAGTACATGGCCATGTCCGCGAACAGCGGCGAGTCGCCCAGCAGGGCCAACGCCGCGGCGGTATTGCCCGGCAGCGGCGCCGGCGCGCCGCTGATGCCGCAGTTGCCGACCACCACCGACGTGATGCCCTGGCTGGTCTTCCATTCCAGGCCCGGTTTTTCCACGAACATCAGGTCATCGTGGCCATGGGTATCGATGAAGCCGGGCGCGACGATCCTGCCGCCGGCATCGAGGCGCCGGTCCGCTGGCGCGGCCGACAGGTCGCCGATGGCGGCGATGCGCTCGCCACGGATGCCGACGTCGGCGCGGCGGCGCGGCCCGCCCAGCCCGTCGATCACCCAGCCGCCTTCGATGACCAGATCCAGTTTTTCCTGCATGCAACTTCCGCCTTGATGGGGCCGGCGATGACGCCGGCCGCTTGTGCGGGCCGCCCGTGGACGGCCCTGGTGCTTGATGAAGCCCCTAGTATCGTCCGGCCGATCAATCTGGAAAAATTGTTTTTATTGATCCATCTATCGTGATTTGAAATGTATCGCCTACCCAAGCACGTCACCCTCAAGCACCTGACCGCGTTCGTCGCGGTGGCGCAGGAGTCCAGTTTCACCCACGCCGGCAAGCGCCTGTTCCAGACCCAGTCGTCGGTCACCAGCCTGGTGCGCCAGCTGGAGGAAGCGCTGGCCACCCGGCTGTTCGCGCGCACCAGCCGGCGCGTGCTGCTGACCGCGGCGGGCGAGGAATTCCTGCCGCGCGTGATGCGCCTGTTGGCCGATTTCGACGGCGCGATCGAGGACGTGGTGCGCTTCGGCGCGCTGGAGCGCGGCCGTGTCGGCGTGGCGGCCGCGCCCTCGGCCATCACCCAGGTGATCGCGCCGGCGGCGGCGGCATTCGCGGCGCAGTACCCCGCCATCCGCCTGTACCTGAGCGACGACAACTCCGGCCGCATCCAGCGCAAGGTGGCCGCGCGCGAGGTCGATTTCGGCCTGACCAGCCGCTGGGCCGACGCGCCCGGCCTGCAGTTCGACGCGCTGCTGGAGGACCGCTTCGGCGTGCTGTACCGACGCGACGACGCCAGCCTGCGGCCGGGGCGCGACGGCGCCATGCGCTGGTCCGACCTGGCGGGCCGCAAGCTGGTGGGGGTGGTGGACGAGACCGGCATCATGGCGCTGCTGCGGGCTCGCGCGGACCTGCCGATCGAAGCCGCCGCGCCGTTCTACGAGGCCTCCAGTACCACTTCCCAGGCAGCGTTGGTGAAGGCCGGCATGGGCGTGGCGCTGCTGCCGGCGCTGGCGGCGCAACGCGTGCTGGAACCCGGACTGGACTACGCGCTGCTGGCGCGGCCCACGGTGGTGCGCACGCTGTGCATCATCCGCCACAAGGAGCACGCGCTGAGTCCGGCCGCCGAAGCGCTGATCCGCGCCATCCGCGACTACCTGCGCGGCGCGCCGTTGCCGGCCGGCTGCAAGCTGGCCGCGGGCGCGACCCGCCGGCGCGCCTGAGGCGCATCGGCGTCGCCGTGGCAACGCCGGCGGGGCATGCGCCCGCCCCGCCGCGACGATACGCGCCGCTCAGGCGCGCAGCTTTTTGTCCAGCGCCGCCAGTCCGGCGGCGAACACGCCCTGCCCCACGGCGGTTGCCACCGCCTGCAGGTCGGCGCCATCCTCGACGCGGAAGTCGGCCCACCATTCGACCAGCGTGGCACCGCTCTCGGTGATCGCGCGCAAGGCGACGCCGGCGACATAGTCGCGCATCGGCAGGTCGGTCTCGATGATCGAATAGCGCAGCGCCGTGCCCGGATCGTCCAGCATCAGCAATTGCTCGCGCACGAAGCCCGAGGGCTTGAGCGACAGGTAACGCACCGAGCCGATGGCATCGTGGCGGCCGCCTTCTTCCAGACGGCTTTGCGCGATGCCGGGATGCCATCCCGCCAGGCCGTTGAAATCACGAAACAGCGGCCAGACCTTGGCCAGCGGCGCCTGGACGATGGCGCTGGTGTAGACGGTATGCGGCATGCGGACTCCTGACGGGCGCGCGGCGCCCCGGCGGAAACGGATGAAGGGGAAAACTCAGAATGTCAGTTGCTTGAACTCGCGGGTGGCGGCGGTCAGCGCCTGTTCGGTGGGCAGGCGCTCCATCGAGCTGGCGCCGTAGAAGCCATGGCAATGCCGGCAGTGGCGCAGGATGTGGGCGGCGTCCTCGGGCGTGGCGATGGGGCCGCCGTGGCACAGCACGATCACGTCCGGACGCACGGCCAGCGCGGCCGCGGCGATGCGGTCGATGGCGGCGACGCAGTCATCCAGCGTCAGCGCGGTCTCGGCGCCGATCGAGCCGCCGGTGGTCAGGCCCATGTGCGCGACGATGATGTCGGCGCCGGCCTGCGTCATCGCCACGGCGTCGTCCTCGTTGAACACGTAGGGCGTGGTCAGCATGCCCTTTTCGTGCGCCAGGCGGATCATGTCCACTTCCAGCGCGTAGCCCATGCCGGTCTCTTCCAGGTTGGCGCGGAAGGTGCCGTCGATCAGGCCCACGGTGGGGAAATTCTGCACGCCGGCAAAACCCTGGCGCTTCAGGTCGTCCAGGAACACGTCGAAGTCGCAGAACGGATCGGTGCCGTTGACGCCGGCCAGCACCGGCGTGCGCTTGACCACCGGCAGCACTTCGCGGCCCATGTCGACCACGATCTCGTTGGCGTTGCCGTAGGCCAGCAGGCCGGCCAGCGAGCCGCGCCCGGCCATGCGGTAGCGGCCCGAGTTGTAGATCACGATCAGGTCGATGCCGCCCGCTTCCTCGCACTTGGCGGACAGTCCGGTGCCGGCGCCGCCGCCCACGATGGGGGTGCGGTCGCGCACCATGGCGCGGAACTTGTCCAGCAGTTGGTTACGGTCAAAGCGCGGCATGGCGGCAATCCTCAGTGTGTGGCGATGTCGAGAAACTGTTCGACCGCGGTGCGGGCGAACAGCGGGTCGTTGATGTGGCAGGGCACGCGCACCAGGCGGCGGTCGGCGGTCTGCACCAGATTGGCCTGCAGCGCCTCGAACAAGGCCGCGTCGGCCTGCGGGTCCCAGAATGCCTGGCCCGGCGCGTCCAGCGCCGACACGCCGCCTTCGGGGATCAGGAAGCGCACGGGGCCGTCGCAGCGGTTCAGCCGCTCAGCGATCCATTCGCCCTGGCGGCGGTTCTCTTCCGCGGTGGTGCGCATCAGCGTCACCTGCGGGTTGTGGGGGTAGAAGGTGCGGCCGCGGTAGCGTTCCGGCACCGAGTCCATGGCGCCGAAATTGACCATGTCGAGCGCGCCGCAGGAACCCACGTACGGCGCCCGGGTGCGCGCCACGGCGCCGAAGCGGTCCTCGGTGCAGGCCAGCACGCCGCCGAACAGGAAGTCGCAGACCTCGGTGGTGGTCAGGTCCAGCACGCCGGACAACAGATGGCTGTCGAGCAGCTTTTCCATCGACTGGCCGCCGGTGCCGGTGGCGTGGAACACCAGGCAGTCGTAGCGCGATTCGAGCAGCGGCGTCACCTGCTGCACGCAGGCGGTGGTGACGCCGAACATGGTGATGCCGACGGCCGGACGGCTGTCGTCGCCGGCCACGCTGGCGGCCAGGCGGAAGGCGCCGCCGATGGCGCCGGCGGCATTGGCCAGCACGCGGCGCGAGATGCGGTTCAGGCCGGCCACGTCGGTCACGGAATACATCATCGCGATGTCCGACGGCCCGACGTAGGGCGCGACGTTGCCCGACGCCATGGTCGATACCATCAGCTTGGGCACGCCGATGGGCAGCGCGCGCATGGCCGGCGTGATGAGCGCGGTGCCGCCGGAACCGCCCAGGCCCAGCAAGGCGCCGATATCGGAGTTGGCGGCCGCGTAGCGTTCGAACGCCAGCGCCATGGCCGCGATGGCGGTGCCGCGGTCGCCGGTGAAGACGGCCTGCTCGCCCCGCGGATGGCTGCGCGCCACTTCCCGCGCCTGTACCTGCGCCGCGCTGGCCGCGCCCGTGGTGGACACGTCCACCGAGACCACGTCCAGGCCTTCGCGCTTGAGCAGCGCAACCACGTACTCGGCCTCGTGGCCCTTGGTATCGTAGGTGGCGGCCACGAAGACCCGCCGATTCGAATGCGTCATGACTCCTCCGCGGGCGGCTACACTCGGTGCGCGCCTCGATATGTCTGGGGCCGCCCAGGGCCTGTAGAATCAAGAAATGAGACGAAAGAATCATACTGAGACACCTGTCTCACGTCAAACCACGACACCCGCCCCCAAGCCGCCGGCCGCGCCCGCGCGCCTGATCGCGCCCGCCAGCCGCCAGGCCGCAGCCAGCGGCGAGCCGCCGCACGGGCCGCGCGCGCGCATGCGCAAGATCCTGCTGGACGCCGCGCAGCGGCTGATGGCGCAAGGCATCACGCCGTCGGTGGCGGAGCTGGCCGAGCATGCCCAGGTGTCGCGCGCCACCGCCTACCGCTACTTTCCCAGCCAGAGCGCGCTGATCGCCGCCGTGGTCGACGAGAGCCTGGGCCCGATCCTGGCGTGGGACTCGGCCGCGCCGGACGCCGCCACCCGCGTGGATGAACTGCTGCGTTTCGCCTATCCGCGCCTGCAAGCGCACGAAGCGCCGCTGCGCGCCGCCATCCAGGTGTCGTTGCAGCAGCATGCGGATGCCAGCGCCGGCCGCGCCGGCAACGAACCCCGGCTGGTGCGCGGCCATCGCGTCGACATCCTCAGGCGCGCCATCGCGCCGCTGGCCGGCGTGCTGACGCCGGCGCAGCAGGATCGCGTGGCGCAGGCGCTATCGCTGGTCTACGGCACCGAAGTGTTCCTGGTGCTCAAGGACATCTGGGGCCTCGGCCAGGCCGAGGTCACCGAGGTCGCCCGCTGGACCGCCAATGCCATCATCCGGCAGGCGCTGGCCGACGTCGCCGACGCGCCGGCGGCGGATCCGCGCAGGCGCTGAGCGCCGCGCGCGCCGCCCGAGGCGCAGCCACGGCCTCGCCCCGCATACCCTGTCATTGCCACGTCACCCGCGCGCCTCATAGTGCGGGCCTTCGCGGCGCCGCGCCTCCTTGCGGCCCGCATGACGCTGGAGCATGGAATGCAGTTCGAAGTAACCCGCCTGCGGCGGACCCTGATGCCGCTGTCGCTGGCTTGCGTAACCCTGTTGAGCGCCTGTGGCGGCAGCGATGACGACGATGAGACCCCCGCCGTCACGCCGCCCCCGGTCGTGACCGACCCCACGCCGCCGGTCCGCACGGGCGCCTGGAGCGCCGGCGACCTGCACGTGCACACCATCCAGTCCGACGACGCGCAGACCACGCTGGAAAGCGTGCTGGACCAGGCCTTCGACCGCTACAAACTGGACTGGGCCGCGCTCTCGAACCACCTGCGCATGTCCGGACGCGACCACACCGGCCTGGCGATCCCGGGCGGATCGATTCCGTTCTCGACCGGCATGGCGCGCTACGAAGTGCCGTTCATCAAGCAGGCACAGGCCGCGGGCCGCTACGCCGGCAAGATCATCTTCTCGTCGTTCGAGTGGGACATGCCCACGCACGATCACGTCAACATCGGCATCGGCACCAACGACCCGATGTCCGAGAAGTCGCTGCGCGCCGTGGCCGAGTTCGAATACCTCTACACCAACAAGGCCGCCAACCTGTTCGATCCGCAGCTGGTATCGGACCTGGCCGGCCAGGCGCGCGCCTACACCACCCACGCCGATTCGCTGACGGCGCTCAAGTGGCTGCGCGACAGGCACCCCGACAGCTACATGCTGCTGAATCACCCGTCGCGCTACGCCGGCAAGTACACCGTCGGCCAATTGCGTGAGATGCACGACCTGGCGCCGTCGATCTTCTTCGCCATCGAAGGCATGGTGGGCAACCAGATGGAACCCGACCGCGGCGGCTACGCCGAGGCCTACACGGCCGACAAACTGCCCAACCGCACCTACGGCGGCGTCGACTACCTGGTGGCCAAGCTCGGCGGCACCTGGGACGCGCTGCTGGGCGAAGGCCGCCGCATCTGGACCGTGGCCGATTCGGACTTCCATTTCCGCGTCAACGCCACCGGCCAGTACAGCAGCGGCTACGCGCCGGGCGAATACGCCAAGACCTATGTCTGGAAGGACGGCAAGGACATGGCGGCGGTGGTCGCGGGCCTCAAGAGCGGCCGCCTGTTCGGCGTGTTCGGCGACCTGATCGACGCGCTCGAATTCCAGGCGCGCGGCGCCTCGGGCACCGCGCAGATGGGCGGCGAACTGGTGGCGGCCAAGGGCGAGCAGGTGGAAGTGACCATCCGCTTCCGCAGCCCCGGCAGCAACCATTACGAATACCCGATCGAAAGCGGCAACCCGACCTACGTCAAGCCGACCGTGCATCACGTCGACCTGATCGTGGGCGACGTCGGCGCCCGCGCCGCCGCCGGCACCCCGGCCTATGACAATGCCACCAATCCGAGCACCCGGGTGCTGGGCCGCTACACCAGCAAGGACTGGACGGTGGACCAGGACGGCTACAGCGTCATCAAGGTCAAGCTGACCGCGGACAAGAGCCAGTACCTGCGCCTGCGCGGCACCAACCTGGCGCCCGACGTGGCCGGTGAAACCGCCAACGGCGAACCGCTGGCGGACGCCAAGATCGACCTGGCCGACAACGCGGCCCGCTTCAACGCCATCAACGCGCGCAACTACAACGACCTGTGGTTCTATTCGAATCCGGTGTTCGTCACCGTCAAACAGTAGGACGGCTCGCGCCGGCGCGGCATGTCGAGCCGCGCCGGCCCGGCCCGAAACGCGAGCGGCACGGATTCTCTTTTATAAGTCACAGTTATTTTGTTGACCTCCAACCCCTCGCTTGCTACATATGAGGGCGCAACTGCACTTGGTTCCTGATTATTCTCATCGGAGGATTTTTATGAGCAAGCGAATTGTTGTCGTGGGAGGCGGGGTCGGCGGCACCATGCTGGCCAACCAACTGGTGCACAAGCTCTACCCCGAAGTGGCGGCCGGCAAGGTCAGCATCATGCTGCTGTCCGATTCGCCGGATCATTACTACAAGCCGGCCTTCATGTATGTGGCATTCAATCTGTTCTTTCAGGAAGAACTCAAACGCCCCGAACGTTCCCTGCTGCGGCCCGAGATCGAGTTCCGCGTCGACAAGGTGACGCGCTTCGATTTCGATGCCCAGCAACTGCACACCCGCGGCGGCAAGCGCCACGGCTACGACTATCTCGTGATCGCCACCGGCTGCGTGCCCGCCCCCGAGCGCATCGAGGGACTGCGCGAAGCGGGCGATCATTTCTACCAGTACGAGCCGGCGCGGCAACTGGCCAGCCGCCTGGCCACGATCGAGCGCGGCCGCGTGTTCGTCAGCGTCACCTTTCCCAAGACGCCGAACGTGCCGCACCAGTGCGGCATCGCGCCGATCGAGACCACGCTGATGCTGGACGACTATCTGCGCCGCCGCGGCGTGCGCGACCGCGTCGAGATCGTCTACACCTACCCGACCACCTCGCAACTGCTGCGCAACTGCCTGTTCCTGCAAAAGCCCACCTGCGAAGTGCTGCCGGCCATCTTCGAACAGCGCGGCATCCGGTTCCAGCGCGGCTTCACGCTGGCGAAGGTGGACCCCGACCGGCGCATCGCCTATTCGGAAGAAGGCGTCGAGCAACCCTTCGACATCCTCATGGCCACGCCGCCGATCCGCGCGGTCGATGCGGTGCTGGAATCGGGCGCCTCGCAGGCGCCCGACAACGAAGGCTGGCTGCCGACCGATCACGAGACCATGCAGGTCTACGGCCTGCGCAACGTGTACGTGATCGGCGACACCGTGGACCTGCCGGTCAGCAAGGCCGGCGGCTCATGCCACAACCAGGCGCCCGTCATCGCCAACAACATCGCCGGCGAGATCCGACTGGGCCATCCCTGCAGCGCGTACGACGGCCGCGTCCAGGCCGTGGCGCAGATGGGCCTGAACGCCGGCATGCCGCTCTGGTACGACTACACCCATGACGTGCGGCCGACACCGCCGACCAAGCTGGGCGGGTTGCTGCGGCATGGTTTCAACCGGGGCCTGTACTGGTCCGTCGCCAGGGGAATGCTATGAACGCTCCGCACGACAACAGCCTGCCCGCGGCCGGGCAATGCGCCGCCGTGTTCGACGCGCCGCCCGCGGCTGGCGGCAACGATGCGCTGGCGCAACTGGCGGACAAGCTGCAACCGCTGGCCGACAGCGGACGCCTGGACAATATCGTCGACCTGCTGGCGCTGGCGTCCGACCTGGTCGACCTGCTCGATGCGCCGATGGTGGAAAAACTGGGCGCGCTGTCGGAGCAGGCCACGGGCGCCGCCTGGACCCTGTCCAACGCCTGGCGCGCGGCCCAGGCGCAAGGGTTGCAAGAGGCGCGCCCGCCGGGCCTGGGCGGACTGTTCCAGCTCTCGCGCGACGAGGATACGCGGCGCGGGCTGGCGCTGGTGCTGCGGACGCTGCAAGGGCTGGGCCGGCAACTGGGTGACCAGCGGCAGGACTACACCGCCTCCTGATGCGGTAGGCCGGCACCGCCCCCCGGGTCCCGGCCCGGCAAAACAAAGCCCCGCAAGCGATCGCCTGCGGGGCTTTCTGTACACGCCGCCTGGACGGGCGGCGCGTAGGCGCTTACTGCAACGTGCGCGTGAAGACGAACTTGCCGTCGCGCCAATCCACCGGCACCACGTCGCGCGGCCCGAACTGGCCTTCCAGAATCAGCTTGGCGACCGGGTTCTCGATCTGCTGCTGGATCGCGCGCTTGAGCGGACGCGCGCCGAACACCGGATCGAAGCCATCGCGTGCCAGTTCGGCCAGCGCGGGCTCGGTCACTTCCAGCCGCATCTCCTGCTTTTCCAGTCGCTCGGCCAGGCGGCGCAGCTGGATGCGGGCGATGGACTCGATGTGCTGCGCTTCCAACCCGTGGAACACCACCACTTCGTCGATGCGGTTCAGGAACTCGGGCCGCAGCGTCTGCTTGAGCTCGCCCCAGACCACTTCCTTGACCACGTCGTACGGCTGGCCGGCCAGCGTCTGGATATGCTGCGAACCCAGGTTGGAGGTCATCACGATGACGGTGTTGCGGAAGTCCACGGTGCGGCCCTGGCCGTCGGTCAGGCGGCCATCGTCCAGCACCTGCAGCAGCACGTTGAAGACGTCCGGGTGGGCCTTCTCGACTTCATCGAGCAGCACCACGCTGTAAGGCTTGCGGCGCACGGCCTCGGTCAGGTAGCCGCCCTCTTCGTAGCCCACGTATCCGGGCGGCGCGCCGATCAGCCGCGCCACCGAGTGCTTCTCCATGAATTCGCTCATGTCGATGCGGATCATGTGCTCTTCGGAGTCGAACAGGAACTCGGCCAGCGCGCGCGTCAGCTCGGTCTTGCCCACGCCGGTGGGGCCCAGGAACAGGAACGAACCGTACGGGCGCGAGGGATCCGCCAGGCCCGCGCGCGAACGGCGGATGGCATCGGACACCAGGCGCACGGCCTCGTCCTGGCCAACCACGCGCTTGTGCAGGTATTCCTCCATGTGCAGCAGCTTCTCGCGTTCGCCCTGCATCATCTTGGATACCGGGATGCCGGTGGCGCGCGACACGACCTCGGCGATTTCCTCGGCGCCGACACGGGTGCGCAAGAGGCGCGGACGACCTTCGCCGCCCTCGGCCTCCTCGGCCGCTTCAGCGGCGCCGACCTCGGCGGCCTTCAGGCGCGCTTCCAGGTCGGGCAGCTTGCCGTACTGCAGCTCGGCCAGCTTGTCGAACTGGCCCTTGCGCTGCAGCTCGGCCATTTCGGCGCGCACGCTGTCGATCTCTTCCTTGATGGCCTGGGTGCCCTGCACCGCGGCCTTCTCGGCCTTCCAGATTTCCTCGAAGTCGTTGTATTCGCGTTGCAGCTTTTCGAGCTCGTCCTCGATCACGCCCAGGCGGCGCTTGGAGGCGTCGTCGGTTTCCTTCTTGACGGCCTCGCGCTCGATCTTGAGCTGGATGATGCGGCGGTCGAGCTTGTCCATCACTTCCGGCTTGGAGTCGATTTCCATGCGGATGCGGGCGCCGGCCTCGTCGATCAGGTCGATGGCCTTGTCGGGCAGGAAGCGGTCGGTGATATAACGGTGCGAGAGTTCGGCCGCGGCCACGATGGCCGGGTCGGTGATCTCGACGCCGTGGTGGATCTCATAGCGCTCCTGCAACCCGCGCAGGATGGCGATGGTGGACTCGACATCGGGTTCGTCGACCAGCACCTTCTGGAAGCGGCGCTCGAGCGCGGCGTCCTTTTCGATGTACTTGCGGTATTCGTCCAGCGTGGTGGCGCCGATGCAGTGCAGCTCGCCGCGCGCCAGCGCCGGCTTGAGCATGTTGCCGGCGTCCATCGCGCCTTCGGCCTTGCCGGCGCCGACCATGGTGTGCAGCTCGTCGATGAAGACGATGTTGCTGCCGTCGTCCTGCGACAGTTCCTTGAGCACGGCCTTCAGGCGCTCTTCGAATTCGCCGCGGAACTTGGCGCCGGCCAGCAGCGCGGCCAGGTCGAGCGACAGCACGCGCTTGCCGCGCAGGGTCTCGGGCACTTCGTCGTTGACGATGCGCTGCGCCAGGCCCTCGACGATGGCGGTCTTGCCCACGCCGGGTTCGCCGATCAGGACCGGGTTGTTCTTGGTGCGGCGCTGCAGGATCTGGATGGTGCGGCGGATTTCGTCGTCGCGGCCGATCACCGGGTCGAGCTTGCCCTGGCGGGCGCGCTCGGTCAGGTCCAGGGTGTACTTGGCCAGCGCCTCGCGGTTGGATTCGCCTTCGGCGCCGGAGACGTTCTCGCCGCCGCGCACGGCGTCGATGGCGGCTTCGAGGGCCTTTTTCTGCAGGCCCGCCTCGCGCAGGATGCGGCCGGCCTCGCCCTTGTCGTCGGCCAGGGCCAGCAGGAAAAGTTCGCTGGCGATGTAGGTGTCGCCGCGGCGCGCGGCTTCCTTGTCGGTGCGAGTCAGCACGCCCTGCAGGTCGCGGCCGACCTGGACGTTGTCATCGCCCTGCACCTGGGGCAGCGCCTTGAGCGCGGCATCCAGGGCCGGCTGCAGCCGGTTGACGGCCACGCCGGCGCGCGCCAGCAGGCTGCCGGCGCCGCTGTCGGGGTCGGACAGCAACGCCGACAGCACGTGGACGGGCTCGATGTAGGGGTGATCGTTGCGGGCGGCCAGACTCTGAGCGTCGGCCAGGGCTTGCTGGAACTTGGTGGTCAGTTTGTCGAATCGCATAATGGTCGTTGTGGCTTGTTGGTGAGCCTGACCGATACGCGCCGGCGGGCTCGATGACCTGAATATGCGGCCGGATGCGAGAATTTCAATACCTCGCCGGCCTCATGGCTTTATGTCCGTGGACACATCCGCGTGCAGCAACAATCTGAACTATGAGCATATACGTTTTTGTCTACGGCACGCTACGCGCGGGCGAAATCAACGACCTGGCGCAAGCGGCCGCGCGGCGCGCGCTGCCGCCCGCCCGCCATCTCGGCGCGGCCACCGTGCCGGGCGCGCTGGTGGACTTCGGCGACTGGCCCGGACTGGTCCCGGTGCGGGACGGCCGCCGCGTGCGCGGCGACATCTACGCGGTCTGCCCGGCCCTGCTCGCCCTGATGGACGAGATCGAGGAATACGCGCCCGGCCGGCCCGGCTGCTTCGTGCGCCGGCCTGTACTGGCCCGCCCGCTGGCGCCGCCCGGCGCCGCCGCGGTGGCCTGCCAGTACTACCCCATCGATCCGGCCTGGCGCGGGGCGGCGCCGGACGTCGCCGCGGACGACTGGATCGCCTACCGCCAGGCCCGCGGACACCCCGTATCGCCGTAAGGTTCTACTGCAAAACCGCCCCGTAAGACACCCGTAGTAACAACGGACTACAATGGGTACCTGTCTTCACGCTTTAAGCCCGTCCAGGCCACCCGCCGGGTCCGGGCACTATAAAGGTCATCGTATGCAAAAACGGGTTCCCGTTGCCCCTGATGCCGCCCACTGTTCCACGTGTATGTTGGGCCACGTGTGTGTCCCGGTCGGGATGGCAGCCGCCGAAGTGGAAAAGCTGGACGAGCTGGTGAAAGAGCGTGTGCGCCTTGAAAAGGGCAAGACGCTGTATTCGCTGGATCACCCCCTGGACGCCGTCTACGGCGTGCGCTTCGGCAGCCTGAAAACGCAGCTCGAGGACGCCACCGGCCAGATCCAGATCACCGGTTTCCACCTGCCCGGCGAGATCGTCGGCATGGACGGCATGCTCGACGGCAAGCACGTCTCGGCCGCCGTCGCGCTGGAAGACTCCGAAGTCTGCGTGATCCGCTTGAACGAAGTCGACCGCGTGGCCGCCCACCTGCCCTCGCTGCAGCAGCAGTTCCGCCGCCTGATGAGCCGCGAGATCACGCGCTCGCACCAGATGCTGGCGTCGCTGGGCTCGATGCGTTCCGAACAGCGCCTGGCCGCGTTCCTGCTGAACCTGTCGCAGCGCTATGCCTCGCTGGGCTACTCGTCCACCGAGTTCGTGCTGCGCATGAGCCGCGAGGAAATCGGCAACTTCCTGGGCCTGACGCTGGAGACGGTCAGCCGGCTGTTCTCGCGTTTCGCGCGCGACGGCCTGATCCGCATCAACCAGCGCGAAGTCCGCATCCTGGACCAGCCCGCGCTCAAGCAACTGCTGGGCCACGAGGGCTGCTGACGCCCGCCCGCGCCATGCGCCGCACCGCCGCACCCGGCGCCTCACAGCCCTGCCCGGCGCCGCGCCTGTCGCGCTCGCCCCGGGCCTGGTGCGCGGCGGCGCTGGCCCTGGCGGCCCTGCTACCCCTGGCGGCGCATGCGCAGACGCCGCTGCCCGATCCCTACGATTACGACGAACCCGTGCCCGCGCCCAAGCGGGTGGCGGTGCCGCGCTGGCAGGCGCTCGAACTGGGCAGGCCGGGCCATCGCTACAAGGTACCGGTCTATGCTAACCGGAACCTGGCGCGCGCCGACCTGCGCGATATCAAGCAAATCGTGATCGTGTTCCACGGCGTCAAGCGCAACGCCGACGCCTATTACGAAACCGTCGCCACGCTGCTGGCCGCCAATCCCGCCCGCGCCAATGACACGCTGATCCTGGCGCCGCGCTTCGTCGGCTCGATCGACTCGGGCTTCGCCGGCATGGCCGCGTGGCGCAAGGCCAGCTGGGAGGACGGCGAGGACAGCGTGCAGGCCAGCGGCCGACCGGCGCCGGTCAGCTCGTTCCAGGTGATCGACGACCTGCTGCGCAGCCTGGACGACCGCAAGCGCCTGCCGATACTGGCCGGCATCGTGCTGGCCGGCCACTCCGGCGGCGGCCAGCTGGTGCAGCGCTATGCGGTGCTCAATCCCGTCGACGGCCCGCTGCGGCGCGACGGCATCGCCATCCGCTACGTGATCGCGAATCCTTCCTCCTACCTGTACCTGACCCGCGAGCGCCCGCGCCCCGACGGCAAGGGCTACGCGCCCTACGAACGCGGCATCTGCCCCACCTATAACCAGTACAAGTACGGCACCGACAAGTTGCCGGCGTACGCGCAGGAAACCGACGACACGCGCCTGTTCATCCGCTACGCGGAGCGCGACGTGACCTACCTGCTGGGCGGCGCGGACAACAACCCCGAGCACCGCCTGCTGGACAAGACCTGCGGCGCCGAAGCGCAAGGCGCCACGCGGCTGGCGCGCGGCACGGCCTACCTGCAATACGAGCGCATCGTCGCGGCGCGCGGCAACCACCCCGTGACGCTGCACCGCGCCGGCTTCGAAGTGACCGGCGTCGGCCATGACAACAAGGGCATGTTCAGCTCGGTCTGCGGCGCGCGCGCGCTGCTGGGTGAAAACGCGATCGCGCCAGCCGGCGCGGCCGCCTGCACGGTGATCGAGCCGCCGCGCAAATAGCCCGGAAAGCCATGTGCCGGTTATTGACGCGAAACTGAACGAATATCCCGGACGGACGCAGGGGTGCATTTTGGCGCCGACAGGCGCAACATAGGCGGGTACCGTCTCCGTGGAAGACAGATATGAGCCAAGCGTATCTCGACATGCCCGACGCCAAACGCCGCATCAAGGCGATCTTCGTCGGCTCCATGGGCAACCTGGTCGAATGGTATGACTTCTACGCCTATACCGCCTTCGCCCTGTATTTCGCCCCCGCCTTCTTCCCCTCGCACGACCCGGTCGTGCAGCAACTGAACGCCGCCACGCTGTTCGCCGCCGGCTTCATCGTGCGGCCGCTGGGCGGCTGGCTGTTCGGCCACCTGGCCGACCGCCACGGGCGACGATTGTCGCTGATGGTGTCGGTGGGCATGATGTGCGTGGGGTCGCTGATCATCGCGGTCACGCCCACCTATGCCTCGATCGGGCTGGCGGCGCCGGCGCTGCTGGCGCTGGCGCGGGTCATCGAAGGCCTGAGCCTGGGCGGCGAATACGGCGCCAGCGCCACCTATCTCACCGAGATCGCCGATCCGAACCACCGCGGCTTCTATTCCAGCTTCCAGTACGTCACGCTGATCGGCGGGCAGCTCTGCGCCATCCTGGTGCTGCTGTTGCTGCAGAACGTGTTCCTGACGCACGAGCAGCTGGTGCAATGGGGCTGGCGCATTCCCTTCGTGATCGGCGCCATGCTCGCCATCATCACCGCTGTCATGCGGCGCGACATGCCGGAAACCGATTCCTACAAGCAGGCCAGCCAGCACAAGCCGCAGACCAGCTCGCTGCGCGGCCTGCTGCGCTATCCGCGCGAGGTCGCGATCGTGGTCGGCCTGACGGCCGGCGGCACGGCGGCGTTCTACACCTTCACCACCTACATGCAGACCTTCGTGCGGCAGACGGCCGGGTTCTCCGACATCGTCACCACCTACGTGATCGCCGCGTCGCTGATCTTCGCGCTGATCCTGCAGCCGCTGTACGGCGCGCTGTCCGACAAGATCGGGCGCAAGCCGCTGCTGGTGTTCTTCGGCATCGCGGGCGCGCTGCTCACGGTGCCGTTGCTGATGACGTTGTCGCATACCCGCTCGCCGTTCATCGCCTTCCTGCTGATCTGCGCGGCCTGGCTCTTCACCGCCGGCTACACCTCGATCAACGCGGTGGTGAAGGCCGAGCTCTTTCCCACCAACATCCGCGCCACCGGCGTGGCGGTGCCATACGCGATCACCGTGTCCATCTTCGGCGGCACCGCGCCGGCCATCGCCCTGTGGTTCAAGCAGCAGGGCCACGAGCAGTGGTTCTACTACTACCTGGCGGGCGTGATCTTCATTTCGCTGCTGGTGTACGCCACCATGCGCGACACCAAGCACCAGTCGGCGATGCACCGGCACGAGTGATCCGGCTTCCCAGGGCGCGGCGCGGCAATTCGCCCGTCGCGCCGGGGTCCCTTGAAAAAAAGTGTAAGCGTGCGGCCCGGGGGCTTGCGGTGGCAGCCGCTTCGGCCAACACTTAACCTTATGGTTAAGTTAATGAATTCCCCGCTCGACGACGCTCAACTGGACCGTGTGTTCTCCGCCCTGGCGGATACCACCCGGCGCCGGGTGCTGGCCGACCTGGAGCCGGGCCCGGCTTCCGTCGGCACGCTGGCCCGGCCCCATGCAATGTCGCTGCCTGCCTTCATGAAGCACTTGCGGGTGCTGGAGGACGCCGGCCTGATTGCCCGGGCCAAGGATGGCCGGGTGGTCCGCTGCACCTTGTCGGCCGGGCCGATGCGGTCGGCGTCCGACTGGCTGGCGCGCTACGAGAAATTCTGGAACGGGCAGCTCGACTCGCTGGCCCGCTACCTTTACCACGAAGAGGAGACCCACCCATGTCCACCGACACCGACCTCGAATTGCGCCTCCGGCGGCGCTTCAACGCCCCCGTCGAACGCGTCTGGCGAGCCTGGACCGAACCGCAAGCGCTGATGCGCTGGTTCGGCCCCGCCGAAACACGCGAAGTGCTGCTGGCCGAAACCGACCTGCGGGTCGGCGGCGCCTATCACATCGGCTTTGCGACCGAAGACGGGCTGGCGCACTACGCCCGGGGCCAATACCGGGAAGTGCAGCCGCAGCGCAAACTGGTCTTCACCTGGACCTGGCGCGACGCGCCGCAGGAAACCTCGCTGATCACGCTGACATTTACGCCCGCGGACCACGGCACCGACCTGGACTTCCTGCAGACCCCGTTCGTCGACGAGGCCACCCGCGACAGCCATGGCAGCGGCTGGGCCGGCGCGATGGACCGGCTGGCGGCCGACCTGGCCGGCGCGGCGTAGGCGCCCTCCCGACCCCGCTAACGGCGCGCGCCCGTCAAGGGCCGCGCCGGCGCCTCGGGCGCGGCCGTGATGCGTTCGGCGTGTGGCGACAGGATCTCGAGCGGCGCGGTGGCGTGGGCCACGCAAGGCAGGATCCAGCCTTCGTCCTTTTCGTCGCGCGACAGGCCGGGCCACTCGATGCGGTAGCGCACCGCGCCCGCGCGCAGCTGGCACATGCACGCGCGGCAGGTGCCGTTGCGACAGGAACTGGGCAGCTTGATGCCGGCCGCCTGCGCCGCGGCCAGCACGGAGGTGTCGGCATCGGCGTCGAAGCGCCAGCCGGACGGCTGCAACAGCACGGCAAAGGACGGCATGGGCGTTGTCCCCGGCGCTCAGGCGGCGTGTTCCTGCCAGTCCAGCTGCCAGGCGCCGGACAGCACGTTCTGCAGCCACAGCGTGCAGGTCAGCGTCTTGGCGTCGGTGACCTCGCCTTTGGCGCAGGCGGCGTACAGATCGGCGGGGTCGGCGCTGAATACGTCCAGGAATTCATCCTGGTCCAGTTGCCGGGGCCCGGCGCGCAGCCCGCGCGCGAAGTAGATGTGGATGATCTCGGTGGAATAGGCGATGGCCAGGTGCAGGGCGCCGGCGCGGGCCCACTGCGTGGCGGTATAGCCGGTTTCCTCGAGCAGTTCGCGCTTGCCGCAGGCCAGCGGGTCCTCGCCGGGATCGAGCTTGCCGGCCGGAAACTCCGTCATGACGCGGCCGATCGGATAGCGATACTGGCGCTCGAGCAGCACGCGGCCGTCGTCGAGCAGCGGGATCACCACCACCGCGCCCGGATGCACCACGTATTCGCGGGTGGAGGTGTTGCCGTTGGGCAGGCGCACCACGTCGTTGCGGATCTTGAGGAAACGGCCGTCGTAGGCGGCCTCGCTGGAGACGCGTTCTTCGTACAGATGGGAATCGGGCTTGTCGGTCATGGCGGGCGTGATGGAGTTCAGCGCGGGGGCAGCGCGAAACCGTGCCGGCCCGCGCGCGAAGAGCTTGCAGCTTACCATCGGCTCCGCGCCGTTCAGGCGTCGACGCGGATCACGATCTTGCCGAAGTGACGGCCCGAGGCCAGGCGCTCGAACGCGGCCGGCACAGGCGCGGCCGGCGGCCGAGAAAGCCCCCCCACGCCGCCGCTGCGCGGGTCGCTGCCCCCCGAGGGGGCGTTTTTGCCTTGGGGCGGCCCGGCGG
>NZ_QHHO01000049.1:2082308-2174434 GCF_003184165.1 Achromobacter sp. RW408 | reverse complement strand
GCGGGGCGGTGGCGGGCGCTGGCGAGCACCAGGTTGTTGGTGATGCGGGGCGCTTCAATCTCGCTGAGCGACAGCGCGTGCTCGGCCGCCGGGCCCCGCGCGGCCGACCGCGGCAGGATGGCGTAGGCGTCGCCCTGGGCGGCCAGTTCCACGATGGTCTGCACCGCGTCGACCTCGGCCGCGACCTGCAGCCGTACCCCCTGGGCGCGGCAGATGCTCTCGACCAGGGTGCGGATGGCGTTGGGCAGGCTCGGCAGGACCAGGGGATATGCGCCGAGGCCGGCCACCGCGATGCGGGCGGGCAGCGGCGGCTGGTGGTCGGCGGCGGCCACCAGCACCAGATTCTCACGGAACAGCGATTCATAGCCCAGTTGCGGCGAAGGCGCGGGGTCGTACAGCAGCGCCAGGTCGACCCGTCCAGCCAGCAGCCATTCGCGCATCTGCGCGCTCAGCCCTTCGGCCACGGCGATCGATGCATCGGGAAAGCGGCGCCGGAACGCCTGCACCAGCGGCGGCGTCAGCACCCGCGCGATGCGGGGCGGCAGGCCGACCACCACCTTGCCCGTCGGGGTTTCGCGCAGGGTCTGCAGGTCCTGCTTGGCGCGGTCGGCCAGCGCCAGCAGGGCGCGGGCATGCTCCAGGAAACGCAATCCTGCCTCGGTCGGTTCGGCGCCGCGGCCGTTGCGGTAGAGCAGGTGCTGGCCCAGTTCGAGTTCCAGCAGGCGCACCTGGCGGCTTAGGGTGGGCTGGGCCACGTCGAGCAGTTCGGCCGCGCGCGAGAAACTGCGGCGTTCGGCGACGCGCACGAAATACTCGATTTGCTTGAGGTCCATGGTGGGGCCGGGAGGCGGGAAAGGGTGTATGGATATTTGTATTTTCTATATCTGAAATCAAAGATATAGCATTGTTAAGCGGCTCGCAATCGATGAGCATGGCGTTTTGCCCGCAGGAACCCGCCCCGTGCCCGATTGTCGTCCCCCGCTAGCCACGCCTTCCCGTCCCCGCCATGCGCTGCCGGCCGGGGCCTGCGATACGCATTGCCACGTCTTCGGCCCCGCCGATGTGTTTCCGTATGCCGAGGGGCGCTCTTACACCCCGCCCGACGCGCCCTACGCCAGGATGGCAGCCCTGCATGCGCACCTTGGCGTGCAGCGCGCCGTGGTGGTGCAGGCCAACTGCCATGGCAGCGACCACGCCGCGCTGCTGGACGCGCTGGCGCAGAGCCAGGGCCGCTACCGCGGCGTGGCGCTGCTGGGCGCGGACGCCACGCCGGCCAGCGTGCGCCGATTGCACGAGGGCGGGGTGCGCGGCGCGCGCTTCAACTTCGTGCCGCACCTGGGCGGCGCGCCCGATCCGGCGGTGTTCGACCACGTCATCGGGCTGATCGCGCCGCTGGGCTGGCACGTCTGCCTGCACCTGGACGGAGCCATGCTGCCGGAGCTGCTGCCGCGCCTGCGGGCGCTGCCGGTGCCGTTCGTGATCGACCACATGGGCCGCGTCAAGGCCGCCGAAGGCTTGGGCGCGCCGGCGTTCCGCGCGCTGCTGGACCTGGCGCGCGAGCCGCGCGCCTGGGTCAAGGTGTCCGGGATCGACCGCATCGCCTCGGGCAAGCGCCCCTTTGCCGAAGGCATTCCGTTCGTGCGCGCCCTGGTGCAGGCGCTGCCGGAACGCACGTTGTGGGGCACGGATTGGCCGCATCCGAACGTGGCGGGCGATATGCCCGACGACGGCGAGCTGGCCGACGCTTTTTTCCTGGCCTGCCCGGACGCCGAGACGCGCCGGCAGGTCCTGGTGGACAACCCGGCGCGTCTCTACGGATTTCCGTAGCCGCGCCATCGCCTGCTGCCAGGCGACAAGAAAACACGATATCCCGAGGAGACAATCCATGTTCAAGAAACTCGTATTCGCCGGCCTGCTGGGCCTGGCCAGCCTGGGCGCCACGGCGCACGCCGATGGCCCGGTGCGCCTGATCATCGCCTTCCCGCCCGGTGGCCCGGTGGACCTGGTGGGCCGCGTGCTGGCCGAACAACTGGGCAAGGAACTCAAGCAGTCCGTCATCGTCGAGAACAAGGCGGGCGCCAACGGCAACATCGCCGCGGCCTACGTGGCCAAGGCGCCGGCCGACGGTTCGGTGCTGTTCCTGACCAGCGTTGGCGCGGTCTCCATCAGCCCGGCCTTGTACAAGGACCTGCCGTATGACCCGGTGCGCGACTTTGCGCCGGTGTCGCGCGTGGTCAACAACGCCACCGTGTTCGTGGTGAATCCGGCCAATCCGGCGACCGACGCGGCGGATTTCGTCAAGCGTTCGCAGGCGGCTTCGCAATCGGTGGCCATCGGTTCGTCGGGCATCGGCAGCATTCCGCATCTGACGCTGGAAATGTTCGCCGACGCCAGCAAGGCCAAGGTGCTGCACGTGCCGTACAAGGGCGCGGCGCCCGTCATCAACGATGTGCTCGGCAACCAGGTGGCTGGCTTCTTCGGCGACGTGCCGGGCCTGATCGGCCACATCCAGGGCGGCAAGCTCAAGCCGCTGGGCATCGCCGCGCCGACGCGCCATCCGCTGCTGCCGGACGTCAAGACGCTGGCCGAGCAGGGCATCAGCGGCGTCGAGTCGAACAACTGGTACGGCATCGTTGCGCCCGCCGCCACGCCGCCGGCCACGGTCGAGAAACTGAACCAGGCCCTGCGCGCCGCGCTGGGCAATGAAGCGGTGCGCGCCAAGCTGGAGAAGTTCGGCGCCCAGGCAGCGCCCAGCTCGCCGCAGGAGCTGGCGGCGCTGATCGCCGCCGACCGCGAAAAGTGGGGTTCGCTGATCCAACGCAAGAACATTCGTCCGGAGTGAGCATGAGCGATTGCCGAGTCTCGCCGGTCGTGCCGGGCACGCGCCCGGCCCTGGCAGAAATGGAAGCGCGCATCGCGGCCGCGCGCGGCCGTATCTCGCCGCTGTACCAGGTGCTGCTGAACAGTCCCGCCGTGGTGCAGGGGTGGGAGGCGATGCTGACCGCGATCCGCCTGAATACGTCGCTGTCGCCGCGGGTGCGCGAACTGATCATCCTGCGCGTGGCGACGCTGAACAATGCGCCCTACGAGTTCGATGCGCACGTGCCGCATGCGCTGGCTGCCGGCATGCCGCAGGCGGTGGTCGACCAGTTGCGCGGCGGCCCCCAGGCGGACACGGTGGCCGGGCTGGAGGCGGACGAGGCCGACGTGCTGGCCCTGACGGATGCCATGACCCGCGACATCGAGGTGCCGGACGCGCTGTTCGCGCCGCTGCGTTCGCGCTACAACGATCAGGAACTGGTCGAACTGGCCGCGACGGTAGCCGCCTACAACATGGTGTCGCGCTTCCTGGTGGCGCTGCGCGTCGGGCACTGAAAGGAGCTTTGCATGGACAAGACGGTATTGCTGGTGTCGCTGGGCGAGCGTTTCGACGCGACGCGCGCGGCCGATATGGCGCAACGCCTGACCGAAGGGCTGGACGGTGTGCGGCTGCGCGCCTTCGCCGCGATCGAGGAGGACGAGACCTACGTATATGTCGACGGCGATGCCGGTGGCCAGCCGGAAGTGCAGGCGCGCCTGGCCGAACTGTTCCCCGGGGCGCAGGCGCGCGTGCTGCACCGGACCCTGGACCTGGCCGGCGCCTCGGCCGGCTTGGATGCGCCCTGGCACTACATCGTCGAGACCGACGTGCTGCCCGAGGCCGAGGCGGACCTGAATGCCTGGTACGACCAGGAACACCTGCCGGGGCTGGCCGCGGTGCCCGGCACCGTGCGCGCGCAGCGCTATGAATGCCGCGACCAGGGGCCGCGCTACCTGGCCTGCTATGACCTGGAGACGCGCGAGACCTTCGGCAGCCCGCCGTGGCTGGCGGTGCGCGCCACCGACTGGAGCAGCCGGGTGCGGCCGTCGTTTCGCAACACGCGCCGCACCATGTTCCAGAAGATTCTTTGACACAGAAGAACGAGGAGACAACGATGGGCAAGCGATGGGCGAGGATTGTGCTGTGGGGCGCGTTGAGCGCGGCGGGGGTATCGGTGGCCGCGCAGGCCGCACCGACGCCTGCCGCGGTGACGCCTGCGGACAAGGTCGAGCGCGTGACGGTGCTGCCGGGCAACGGCGCCCGTATCGAGGTGCTGGTGCAGGGCCAGGGCCCGGCCCTGGTGCTGCTGCCATCGCGCGGCCGCGGCCAGGAGGATTTCGACGACCTCGCGGCGCGGCTGGCGCAGGCTGGCTACCGCGTGCTGCGGCCCGAGCCGCGCGGCATCGGCGGCAGCAGCGGACCGATGAAGGACATCACGCTGCATGACTTCGGCAACGACATGGCGGCGGTGATCCGCGACGTGGCCAAGCAGCCGGTGGTGATGATCGGGCACGCCTTCGGCAACTGGGTGGCGCGCACCACGGGCGTGGACCATCCCGACCTGGTGCGCGGCGTGGTGATCGTGGCGGCGGCGGCCAAGAAGTATCCCGCCGGCCTGAGCGAGCACGTCGACCGCAGCGCCGACCTGTCGCTGCCCGACGCCGAGCGCCTCAAGTCCATCCAGTACGCGTTCTTTGCGCCGGGCCATGACGCGAGCGTCTGGCTCAACGGCTGGTATCCCGAGGTCAGCGAAAGCCAGCGCCTGGCCGGCAAGGCCACGCGCCAGTCGGACTGGTGGTCGGGCGGCAGCAAGCCGCTGCTCGATCTGCAGGCCGGCGCCGACCTGTTCAAGCCGGAATCGACCCGCAACGAGATCCGCGACGAATTCGGCGAGCGCGTGTCGGTGGTGGTGATCCCGGGCGCCGGCCACGCGCTGGTGCCGGAAGCGCCGCAGGCGGTGGTCGACGCCATCGTGCGCTGGGAAAAGTCGCTCAAACCCTGAATGCCGCGCCTGGCGCGGATAAAAAAAGCAGCCCCACGGGGCTGCTTTTTTCATGGGCGAGCTGCTTACTTCAACTGGCCCAGCAGCAGGAACTCCATCAGCGCCTTCTGCACGTGCAGGCGGTTCTCGGCCTCGTCCCAGACCACGCTCTGCGGGCCGTCGATGACTTCGCCGGTGACTTCCTCGCCGCGATGGGCGGGCAGGCAGTGCATGAACACGGCCTGGGGATCGGCGGCGGCCATCATCTCGGCGTCCACGCACCAGTCGGCGAAGGCGGCGCGGCGCTCTTCGTTCTCGGCCTCGTAGCCCATGCTGGTCCAGACGTCGGTGGTGACCAGGTGCGCGCCCTGGCAGGCCTGCATCGGGTCCTTGAACTGGCGCAGCACCTTGTCGGACGGCGAGCCGATGCGGGCGGCTTCGAGCTCGTAGCCGGCCGGGGTCGACACGTGCAGCGTGAAGCCCAGCATCTCGGCGGCCTGCAGCCAGGTGTAGGCCATGTTGTTGGCGTCGCCGACCCAGGCGACCGTCTTGCCGGCGATGGGGCCGCGGTGCTCGATGTAGGTGAAGATGTCCGCCAGGATCTGGCAGGGGTGGAATTCGTTGGTCAGGCCGTTGATCACGGGCACGCGCGAGTGCGAGGCGAAGCGCTCGATGCGGGTCTGCTCGAACGTGCGGATCATGACGATGTCGACCATGCGCGAGATGACGCGCGCGGTGTCCTCGATGGGCTCGGAGCGGCCCAGCTGGGAATCATTGGAGGTCAGGTTGATGACCGAGCCGCCCATCTGGTACATGCCGGCCTCGAACGAGACGCGGGTACGGGTGCTGGCTTTTTCGAACACCATCGCCAGCGTGCGGTCGTGCAGCGGCATGTGGGGTTCGTAGCGCTTGAATTTTTCCTTGATCAGCCGCGCGCGGTCCAGCACGTAGGCGATCTCGGCGGACGAGAAGTCCTTGAACTGCAGAAAGTGCCGCAAGGGGCCGTTTTGAGTCGTGGGAGGAGTCATGGTGATGTCGCAGGTCATTGGGCCCGGACGGGCTCGTGGCCCGGGCGGGAGGTTGATTATGGATGTTCGGCCTGGAACTGTCGAATCAGCGGCGCCAGGATGCCGACGATCTGGTCGGCTTCGGCGCGCGACAGGACCAGCGGCGGCAGCAGGCGGATGACGCGGTCGCGGGTGACGTTGATCAAAAGGCCCGCTTCCAGGGCGCGCAACGCCAGCACGCCGCAGGGACGGGTCAGTTCGATGCCCAGCATCAGGCCGCGGCCGCGCACCTCGACCACGCCGGGCACGCCGGCCAGTTCGGCGGCCAGCCGCGCCTGCAGGTGTCCGCCCACGTCGTGGGCATTGGCCAGCAGGTTTTCCGATTCCAGCGCGTCCAGCACCGCCAGGCCGGCCGCGCAGACCAGCGGGCCGCCGCCGAAGGTGGTGCCATGGCTGCCGGGGGTGAAGACGCCCGCCGCAGGGCCGGCGGCCAGCATCGCGCCGATCGGCACGCCGCCGGCCAGGCCCTTGGCCAGGGTCATCACGTCCGGCACGATGTCGGCCCACTGGTGGGCGAACCACTTGCCGGTGCGGCCGATGCCCGACTGGACCTCGTCGATCATCAGCAGCCAGCCGCGCTCGGTGCACAGTTGTCGTACCTCTTGGAGGAAGGCGGCATCGGAGGGACGGATGCCGCCTTCGCCCTGCAGGGCTTCGAGCAGCACGGCGGCCACGCGCGGCTCGGCGTCGCCGGCGGCGCGGATCGCGGCGGCATCGTTGTACGGCACCTGGATGAAGCCCGAGGGCAGGGGCTCGAAGCCCTTGCGCGCCTTGTCGCTGCCGGTGGCGGCCAGCGTGGCCAGGGTGCGTCCGTGCCAGGACGAGTCCATGGTGATGATGTGGGCGTGGCTGTTGCCGTGCCGGTAGGCGTAGTAGCGCGCCAGCTTGATGGCGGCTTCGTTGGCCTCGGAGCCGCTGTTGTTGAAGACCACGTCGCGCATGCCGGACAGCCGCGCCAGGCGCGCGGCCAGCTCGGTCTGCTGCGGGACTTCGTAGATATTGGAGGTGTGGATGACGCGCGCGGCCTGCTCGCTGATGGCCGCGACCAGCCGGGGATGGGCGTGGCCCAGACAGGAGACGCCGATGCCCGCCAGCGCGTCCAGGTACTTGCGGCCCTGCGCGTCCCACAGCCAGACACCCTGGCCGTGGGTGAACGATACCGGCAGCCGGGCATAGATGTTGGCCAGAGGCGAGGTCATGACAGGTCCTCCTGGGCTTTTTCCCTGGGCGGATCGCCTTTCGGGACAGGGCAAAGGATCAATCATATACAATTCGCGGCGCGGGGCGCATGTTTGATCACGCCGACGATCCGGCTTCGTGAAGGGCGTTCCGTAGTGAAGAATCCATGGCAACTCGCGTCAGACAATTCGTAATTCATGGCGTTACCGAAAGCGGTAGCCGCTTTCGCCCCAGCGATTGGGCGGAACGGCTCGCCGGCGTAATGGCACAGTTCCGGCCCGCCGGCTGTGCCGGTAACCACCTCACCTACTCGCCCTACGTGCTGCCCGTCGTCATCGACGGCGTGCGTGGCATCGTGGTCGACCAGCGCTTGCGCGACCTCGAACCGCTGGCGTACAAGTTCGTGGTGGATTTCGCCCGCGACAACCACCTCAAGACGGAAGAACGCGAAATCTAGGTTTGCCGAAACCACAAAGCGCCCGAATCGGGCGCTTTGTCTTTCAGGCTTGCTACAGGCCGCGCCCCTCTCGCCGGGGCGGGGTGGCGCGCGGCCGCCCGCGTGGCGGCCGGCCGCGTTGCTACTTGGCGTAGACCAGGTCGCGCAGTCCCAACGACAACCCCGGCCAATACGTAATCACCATCAGGCAGACAATCACCACCCCCACGAACGGAATCAACGGCTTGATCAACCGCTCCAGCGGCAATTTGGCCACCGCGCACGCCGCGAACAGATTCACCCCGAATGGCGGCGTGATCATGCCCAGGGCCAGGTTGACCACCATGATGATGCCGAAGTGCACCGGGTCCACCCCGAACTTCAGCGCCACCGGCAGCAGCAGCGGCGCCAGTACCACGATCGAGGCCGAGGTCTCGATGAACATGCCGATCACGAACAACGCCAGGTTCACGCCCATCAGGAACGAGAACTGGGTGTCGAACAGCTGCGCCAGCCACACGCCCAGCGCGTCGGGGATGCCGGCGCGGTTCAGCAGGAAGCTGAAGACGCCGGCGTTGGCGATCACGAACATGATCACGGCGGTGGACACCACCGACTTGTGCAGCGTGTCCGACAGCTGTTTGAAGCTCAGGCGGCGGTAGACGAACTTGCCCACCACCACCGCGTACATCACCGCCACCACCGACGCCTCGGTCGGGGTGAAGACGCCGCCGTAGATGCCGCCCAGGATGATGACCGGCATCATCAGCGCCAGCCAGGCGCGTTTGAAGGCCGGCCACAGCGGCAGGCGGCCTTCGCCGTCGCGCTTGCCCAGGTTGTTGCGCTTGGCGTAGAGCCACACGTAGAACATCAGCGCCACGCCGATCAGGATGCCGGGCATGACGCCGGCGATGAACAGTTCGCCGGTGGAAGTGTCGGTGGACACCGCGAACAGGATCATCGGGATCGACGGCGGGATGATTACACCCAGTTCGGCCGCGCTGGCCTGCAATGACGCGGCGAAGGGGGCGGGATAGCCGTGGCGGATCATGGCCGGGATCAGGATGGCGCCCACCGCGAAGGTGGTGGCGACGCTGGAGCCGGCCACGGCGGCGAAGATCATGCAGGTCAGCACGCAGGTGCAGGCCAGGCCGCCCTGGATGCCGCCGACCACGCTCTTGGCGAACTCCACCATGCGTTCGGAGATGCCGCCGGCTTCCATCAGGTTGCCGGCCAGGATGAAGAACGGGATCGCGACCAGCGGGTACTTGTCCAGCGCGGCATAGAGCTGCTGGGCCACCACCAGCCAGGGCAGGTTGGCGGCGCCCACCCCCGCCAGGCTGGCCAGCCCGATCGACACGGCGACCGGCACGGACAGCCCGAAGAAAATCAGCATCGAGACAATCATTAATTGGGACATGGCGATATCGGCTGCTTGAATTCGGGACGGGACTCAGCCCTGCGCGTCGTTGCGCACGGGGACGTCTTCTTCTTCGCCGGCGCACCAGCGCGCCAGCACGGCGATGGCGGCGAGCGTCGCGCCCACCGGGATCGCCAGGTAGATCCAGGAGATCGAGATGTCCAGGCTGGGCACGTTCTGGAAACGCACGCGGTAGGTCATCTGGCCGCCGATCCAGGCGATGAAGCCGAGAAAACCGGCGCAGATCAGGCCGATGACGGCTTCCAGCATGCGGCGGCGCATGCCGCCCAGCAGGTTGCGCAGCAGTTCGACGCTGATCATGGCACCGTGGCGAAAGGCCAGGGCCACGCCCAGCAGCACGGTCCAGATCAGCAGGGCGCGGGTCAGCACCTCGCTCCAGTCGGCGGGCGAATGCAGCACGAAGCGGGCGATGACCTGGTAGAAAGCGGCGGCCGCGGCGGCCACCAGCAGGAGTTGGGCGATGACCGACACCAGCTTGAACAGGATGCGGTCGAAGGCGCAGAGCAGACGCATGGGGGTTTCCAGGACGGATGGCGGAGCGCGCGGAGGGCGGAGCGGCAGGCGCCGCCGGGGACGAAATTCGCTTCCGTCATCCCGGCGCCTCGCGCCGCGCCGGCCTTGCGCTTACTTGGTGTCGCGGATCGACTCGATCAGCTTCTTGTCGAACTTCTTGTAGTACTCGGGATAGGCCGGCTCGACGGCGGCGGCGAAGGCGGCGCGGTCGACTTCGGACACCTGCATGCCTTCCTTCTTGAGCTGCTCGACGCCGGTCTTCTCGATGTTGTCGACATAGGCGCGCATGGCCTGGGCCGATTCCTTGCCGGCCTTGTCGAACTTGGCCTTGTCGTCGGCCGACAGGCCGTCATAGACGTTGGCCGACATCAGCACCAGCGCCGGGCCGTAGACGTGGCCGGTCAGCGACAGGTATTTCTGCATCTGCGACAGCTTGGCCGAGGTGATCACCGACAGCGGGTTTTCCTGGCCGTCGATGGTGCCCTGCTGCAGGGCGGTGGCCACTTCCGGCCAGGCCATCGGCGTCGGCAGGATGCCGATCTGGCGGAAGGCGGTGATGTGGATCGGGTTTTCCGTGGTGCGGATCTTCAGGCCCTTGGCGTCGGCCGGCGTCTTGACCGGGCGCACGTTGTTGGTCAGGTGGCGAAAGCCCTGCTCGCCCCAGGCCAGCGCGATGATGCCGCGGCTGGGGAACTTTGCCAGCATATCCTGTCCGATCTTGCTGTCGAGCACGTTGCGCGCGTGTTGCAGGTCGCGCAGCAGGAAGGGGATGTCGAAGACGCCGGTCTCGGGCACGAAGTTCAGGGTGGCGCCGGTCGAGACGATGGCCAGGTCGATGGTGCCGATCTGCAGGCCTTCGATCACTTCGCGTTCGCCGCCCAGCGCGCTGTTGGCGAATTGCTGTACCTTGTACTTGCCGTTGCTGGACGCCTCGATCGACTTGGCCAGAGCGTCGGCGCCGGCGCCGTAGTGCGACGACGTCGACAGGGCATAGGCCATCTTCAGGGGAGCCTGGGCCGAGGCGGCCAGGGGCGCGGCGACCGCGCAGGCAGCCAGGATCGTGGCCGCGAGCCAGGATTTACGCATTGTCTTCTCCAGGGATATCAGTATTTTTTGCAGTGGGTTTTGCAGTCGGTATGCGGCGCCGCAAGGCGCTTCGCGCATGATAGCGGGATTCGGCCCCCATTCCGGCCGTTGGTTAACATTGGCAGATGATGGATTTCCCTGATGTCTCACGGGCCAGGCGCCCCGGCTTTTGGACCACCCTGGCGCTGGGCGCCCGCATGATGATGCGCGACGCCCGCGCCGGCGAGCTGCGCCTGCTGGTGCTGGCCCTGGTGGTGGCGGTGGCTGCCGTCACCAGCGTCGGCTTCCTGGCCGACCGGGTCGGCCGGGCGCTGGAACGCGACGCCGGCCAGATGCTGGGCGCCGACCTGGTGCTGGACGCGGACGAACCGGTGCCGGCGGCCTTCCTCGATCAGGCCCGCGAGCGCGGCCTGTCCGTCTCCAATACCTGGCAGTTCCCGTCCATGGTCAGCGCCGGCGACGGCGCCCAATTGGCGGCCCTGAAGGCGGTCGAGCCCGGCTACCCGCTGCGCGGCGCCCTGCGGGTGACGGACGCGCCGTTCAACCCCGACGGCCCCACCCGCGACATCCCGCCCGAGGGCGCGGTCTGGGTGGACGGCCAACTGCTGTCGCTGTTGGGCCTGAAGGTCGGCGACACCCTGAACGTGGGCGACGCCCACTTGCGCATCGACCGGGTCATCACCTACGAACCGGACCGCGGCATGCAGTTCGTCAATGTCGCGCCGCGGGTGATGCTGCGCGCCAGCGACCTGCCGGCCACCGGGCTGATCGCGCCCGGCAGCCGCATCGGCTATGCCCTGCTGGTGGCCGGCGAACCGGATGCGGTGGCCGACTACTCCGCCTGGCTGGGCCAGAACCTCAAGCGCGGCCAGAAGGTCGCCACGCTGGAATCGGGCCGGCCCGAGGTGCGCCGCACCCTCGACCGGGCGCAGCGCTTCCTGTCGCTGGTGGCGCTGCTGGCGGTGCTGATTTCCGCCGTGGCAGTGGCGCTGGCGGCCGGCCGTTACATGACCCGGCACCGCGACGGCATTGCCGTGATGCGCTGCCTGGGGGCGGTGCAGTCGCAGATCGCCCGCATGCTGACCCTGGAATTCGCGCTGGTCGGCCTGTTCGCCTCGGCCGCCGGCTGCCTGCTGGGCTACGCGGTGCACCAGGTGCTGGTGATGGTGCTGGGTTCGCTGATCGACACGACCTTGCCGGCGCCCTCGGCCATTCCGGCCCTGCAGGGGCTGCTGACCGGCCTTTTGCTGTTGCTGGGTTTCGCCCTGCCGGCCCTGGCGCAGTTGCGCCACGTGCCGCCGGCGCGGGTGCTGCGGCGCGACGCCGACGTCATCAGCGCCCGCGGCGCGCTCGGCTACGGCGTCGGCGCCGTCGGATTCGCCCTGCTGATCTGGTGGTTCGCCGGCGACGCGAAGTTGGGCGGCGTGGTGGCGGGCGGGTTCCTGGGGGCCTTTGCGCTGTTCGCGTTGGTGGCCTGGCTCTGCATCCTGGGCTTGGCGCGCCTGCGCGGCCTGGCCGCCGGCCTGCCGGCGCTGCGTTTTGCGCTGGCCGGGGTGGTGCGCCGGCGCGCCGCCACCATCACCCAGGTGTGCGCGCTGGCGGTGGGCCTGATGGCCCTGCTGCTGCTGGCCATGACCCGCACCGACCTGATCCAGGGCTGGCAGCGCACGCTGCCGCCGGACGCGCCCAACCGTTTCCTCATCAATGTGCAGCCCGACCAGCGCCAAGCCGTGACCGACGCGCTGACCCGCGAGGGGCTGGGCCGGATCGTGCTGTCGCCGATGGTGCGCGGCCGCCTCATCGCCGTCAACGGCAAGCCGGTGGGGCCGGACGACTACGAGGAGCCGCGCGCCAAGCGCCTGGTGGACCGCGAATTCAACCTGTCCTATGGCGAGCAGATGCCGTCGTCCAATCGCATCGAGCAGGGCCGCTGGCTCAAGCCGGGCTCGGCCGAGGTGTCGCTGGAGTCGGGTCTGGCCAAGACGCTGGGCATCAAGCTGGGCGACAAGATGACCTTCGACGTGGCCGGCCAGCAGTTCGAGGTGGCCGTGTCCAGCACCCGGCGGGTGGATTGGGATACGATGCGCGTCAATTTTTTCGCCATCCTGACGCCCGAAACCCTGGCCGACATGCCGCAAAGCTGGATCACGTCCTTCTACCTGCCGCCGGAAAAGGCCCAGGTGCTGCCCGCGCTGGTGCGGCAGTTCCCGAACCTGACGGTGTTCGACGTGGGCGCCATCCTGCAACAGTTGCAGTCGGTGCTCAACGAGGTCGGCCGGGCGGTGCAGCTGCTGTTCCTGTTCACCCTGGCGGCCGGCGTGCTGGTGCTGTCGGCCGCCCTGACCGCCACCCGCGACGAGCGCATGCGCGAAGCCGCGGTGCTGCGCGCGCTGGGCGCGACCCGGCGCCAGCTGGCGCGCTCGCAGCGCATCGAGCTGTGGGCGGTGGGCGGCCTGGCCGGCCTGCTGGCCGCGGCCGGCGCCAGCGCGATCGCTTGGGCTTTATCAACCCAGGTGTTCGATTTCACGATTACCCTCAGCCTCTGGCCCTGGCTGGTGGGGGTCGGCGCGGGTATGCTCGGCGCCTGGGCCGGTGGTGCGCTGGCGTTGCGCGGCGTGCTGCGCACCCCGCCGCTGGTCACCCTGAGAGAAACCTGATGACGTCCTCCGTCCAAACCCCTACCGAACCCGTGGAAACTTCCTCCAGCATTTTCGATCTCCTGGGCGGCGAACGCGGCGTGCGCGCCCTGGTCGACCGCTTCTACGACCTGATGGACATGGAGTCCGACCTGAAGGAACTGCGCGCCGCGCACGGCCCCAGCCTGGACGAAGCCCGCGACAAGCTGTTCTGGTTCCTGTGCGGCTACTTCGGCGGCCCCAATCACTATATAGAGCGCTTCGGCCATCCGCGCCTGCGGGCGCGGCATTTGCCATTCTCAATCGGCCAGGTCGAGCGCGACCAATGGGTGGCCTGCATGGGCCGCGCCATGGAAGACGAGGGCGTCGAGCCCGCCCTGGTCGAGCGCCTGCTGCAATCGTTCTTCGGCGTGGCCGACTGGATGCGCAACCGTGAAGGCTGATCGGGATCCCTCTGGCGCCCGCCGCCATGCCTGGCCGGCGCCGCTGGCCGGCGCCATGCTGGCCGACCCGCGCCTGGGCGATGCCGGTCCCGAGCTGTTCAACCCGGCGCACTATGGCGACCGGGCCCGGCCGGTGGATGCTGGCGGCCGCCAGGCGGCCTGGTTCGTGCAGGGCCAGGGCTGGCAGGGCGTGCTGCGACGCTACCGGCGCGGCGGCCTGATCGCCAAGCTCAGCCGCGACACCTACCTGTGGGCGGGCCAGGCGCGTACCCGCAGCTTCCGCGAATTCCGCCTGCTCGCCGCCATGCGCGCCCAGGGCCTGCCGGTGCCGGCGCCGCTGGCCGCCGCTTACTGGCGCCAGGGGCCGACCTACCGCGCCGCCATCGTGGTCGAGCGCATCCCGGGCGTGCGGCCGCTGGCCCAGGCGCTGGCCGAGCCGTTGTGGCAGCCGGTGGCCGAGGCCATCGTGCGCATGCACCGGGCCGGCGTCTGGCACGCCGACCTGAACGCCTTCAACATCCTGATCGGGTCCGACGGCCGGGTCTGGCTGATCGATTTCGACCGCGGCACCGACGGCGGCCTTTCCGACCGCCAGCGCCAGGGCAACCTGGAACGCCTGCGCCGGTCGCTGGTCAAGGTGGCGGGGGACGAGGGCGAGCGTTTCTGGCTCAAATTGCGCGACAGCTACTGGACCGCCTGGGGGATCGGCGTACAGCCCTGAGACGGGCGGCGCCCGCGGCCCGATCCGGGCCCAATTGCGGCAAATTGCGCTAAATCCGCCGGTAAAGTTGGGCAGGCCATCGCTAAAAGGCTTTATGATTCCGCCTTTTGGTACTCCTGTAACTTACGGCATATAGCTGGGGGGCTGGTAATGAAACTACGGGCGGGAATGCGCTGGGCGCTGGGGACGATGCTGGTCGCGGCAGCCACGTCGGCGGCGGTGGCGCAGAACAAGGTCGTCAACGTCTACAACTGGGCCGAATACACGGCCCCGGACACGATCCCCGGTTTCGAGAAGGAAACCGGCATCAAGGTCCGTTATGACGTCTACGACAGCAACGACACGCTGCAGGCCAAGCTGCTGGCCGGCAAATCGGGTTACGACGTCGTTGTCCCGTCCACGCATTACGCCTCGCGCCAGATCGAGGCCGGCCTGTTCCAGAAGCTGGACAAGTCCAAGATCCCCAACTGGAAGTACCTGGATCCCGACGTCATGGCGCTGGTCGCCTCGGTCGATCCCGGCAACGAATACGCCATTCCGTGGGGCTACGGCACCAATGGCCTGGGCTACAACGTCACCAAGGTCAAGCAGATCATGGGCGAGAACGCCGACCTGGCCAACTGGGACATGATCTTCAAGCCCGAGAACGCCGCCAAGCTCAAGGAGTGCGGCATCTCGATGCTGGACGAGGCCGCGCAGGTGTTCCCGGCCGTGCTCAAGTACCTGGGCAAGGACCCCAACAGCGCCAACCCGGACGACTACAAGGCCGCGCTGGACGTGCTCAAGCAGATCCGTCCGTACATCCGCCAATTCAGCTCGTCGGGCTACATCGACGAACTGGCCGTGGGCGACTTGTGCATGGTCTACGGTTTCTCGGGCGACGTCATGATCGCCCGCAAGCGCGCCCAGGAGGCCAAAAAGCCTTATGAAGTGAACTACTTCATTCCCAAGGGCGGCGCCCCGGCCTGGTTCGACCTGATGGTCATCCCGAAGGACGCGCCGCATCCGGAAGAGGCCCTGGCGTTCATCAACTACATCGAGACGCCGCAGGTGCACGCCGCCATCACCAACACCATGTTCTACCCCAACGCCAACAAAGAGGCGCGCAAGTACGTGGTCAAGGACGTGGCCGACAACCCGATGATCTACCCGTCGCCCGAGGTCTCCAAGTCGCTGTATGTCATCAAGGCCCAGCCCTTGAACATCCAGCGCCTGCAGACGCGCATGTGGGCCGAGCTGAAATCGGGACGCTGAGCATCATGAGCGATAGCCGTTACTCGGCGCAGCATGCGGCCGACCCGGACGAGTTCGTCCGGGTCGCCGATGTGGTCAAGATCTTCGGCGACGTGGTCGCCGTCCGTTCCGTCAACCTCTCGGTCAAGCGCAACGAGATCTTCGCGTTGCTGGGCAGCTCCGGCAGCGGCAAGTCGACCTTGCTGCGCATGCTGGCCGGCTTCGAGGAAGCCACCTCGGGCCAGATCCTGCTCGATGGCGAGGACATCACCAACGTGCCGCCGTACCGGCGGCCGGTGAACATGATGTTCCAGTCGTACGCGCTGTTCCCGCACATGACGGTCGAGGCCAACGTGGCCTTCGGCCTGAAGCAGGAAGGCGTGGACCGCGCCGAAATCCACGACCGCGTGTTCGAGGCGCTCGACCTGGTGCAGATGGCCGGCTATTCGCGCCGCAAGCCCAACCAGCTGTCCGGCGGCCAGCAGCAGCGCGTGGCGCTGGCGCGCAGCCTGGTCAAGCGGCCCAAGCTGCTGCTGCTGGACGAGCCGATGTCGGCGCTGGACAAGCAGATCCGCCAGAAGACCCAGATCGAGCTGGTCAAGATCCTGGAGCAGGTCGGCGTGACCTGCATCATGGTCACCCACGACCAGGAAGAGGCCATGACCATGGCGCACCGCCTGGCGGTCATGACCGAGGGCCAGATCGTGCAGTGCGGCACGCCGCAGGACGTCTACGCCTTCCCGAACTCGCGCTTCGTCGCCAGCTTCATCGGCTCGACCAACATGTTCACCGGCACCATCGTGGTCGATGAACCCGACCACGTCGCCATCGAAAGCCCCGAACTGAGCCGCCCGCTGTACGTCAGCCACGGCGTCAGCGAGCCGCTGGGCATGGACGTGCACGTCTCCATCCGCCCCGAGCGCATGGTGGTGTCGCGCGAACAGCCGGCGGGCGAATACAACTGGGCCCACGGCATGGTCAGCCACATGGCATGGATGGGCAGCTACGCGCTCTACCAGATCCGCCTGGATTCCGGCGCCATGGTCGAGGCCAGCGTGCCCAGCCTGCAACTGGCCCAACTGGACGCCCCGGGCATCGACGAAGAGATCTTCGTCAGCTGGGACGCCGACAGCGCGACGGTGCTGGCGTCATGAGCCGCTTCTCGCCCCGCGACTGGCTGCCCTCGGGCCGGACGCTGGCGGTGGTGCCGCCGTTCGCCTGGCTGGTGCTGTTCCTGCTGGTGCCGTTCCTGCTGGTGTTCAAGATCAGCTTCGCCGAGCTCAAGTTCGGCATTCCGCCGTACACCTCGCTGGCCGAATTCAAGGACGAGGCGGTGCAGTTCAGCCTGCACCTGCGCGGCTACATCCTGCTGTTCACCGACAGCCTGTATTTCGCCACCTACCTCAGTTCGGTAAAGATCGCGGCCATCACCACGCTGGCCTGTGTGCTGATCGGCTATCCCATCGCCTACTACATCGCGCGATCGTCGCCGCGGGTGCGCAACCTGCTGCTGCTGGGCGTGATCCTGCCGTTCTGGACCTCGCTGCTGCTGCGCGTTTACGCCTGGGTCGGCATCCTGCGCAACGACGGTCTCTTGAACAACTTCCTGCAATGGCTCGGCATCATCTCCAGCCCATTGGAGATCTACCGCACCGACCTGGCCGTGTATATCGGCATGGTCTATGCCTACCTGCCGTTCTTCATCCTGCCGCTGTATGCCACGCTGGTGAAGATGGACCTGCGCCTGCTGGAAGCCGCCTACGACCTCGGCGCCAGGCCCTGGCAGGCGTTCTGGCAGATCACCGTGCCGCTGTCGCGGCAGGGCGTCATCGCCGGCGCCATGCTGGTGTTCATCCCGGCGGTCGGCGAATACGTCATTCCCGAAATGCTGGGCGGCGCCAACACGCTGATGATGGGCCGCGTCATGTGGAACGAGTTCTTCAACAACACCGACTGGCCGATGGCCTCTGCGGTGACTTGCGTGATGGTGCTGCTGTTGCTGGTGCCGCTGGCGCTGTTCCAGTACAACCAGGTCAAGCAGCAGGAACTGGCCAACGGGGGGCGCAAATGAACGGTCCCAACAAGACCTTGCGCGCCGTGGTGCTGGGGCTGGGCTACTTCTTCCTGTACGTGCCCATCATCAGCCTGATGGTGTTCTCGTTCAACGAATCGCCCGCCGTGACCTCCTGGACCGGTTTCTCGTTCCGCTGGTATCACTCGCTGTTCAACGACGACGCGTTGCTGCGCGCGGCCTGGCTGTCGTTCCGCATCGCCGCCATGACCGCCACCGCGGCCGTCATCATCGGCACCTGGGCCGGCTACGTGCTGGGCCGCATGGGGCGCTTCCGCGGTTTCGCGCTGTACGTGGGCATGCTGAGCGCGCCGCTGGTGATCCCCGAAGTGGTGCTGGGCATCTCGCTGCTGCTGATGTTCGTGGAGTTGCGCGGCCATCTGGGCTGGCCGGCCGAGAACGGCATCTTCACCATCTGGGTCGGCCACGTGACGCTGTGCATGGCCTTCGTGGCGGTGGTGATCCAGACCCGCATCCGCGACCTCGACCGTTCGCTGGAAGAAGCCGCGCTGGACCTGGGCGCCACGCCCATCACGGTGTTCTTCAAGATCACGCTGCCGCTGATCGCGCCGGCGCTGGCCTCGGCCTGGCTGCTATCCTTCACGTTGTCGCTGGACGACGTGGTGCTGGCGTCGTTCCTGTCCGGTCCCAGTTCCAGCACGCTGCCGATGGAAGTCTTCTCGCGCGTGCGGCTGGGCCTGAAACCCGAGATCAATGCGTTGGCGACGCTGTTCATCCTGGCGGTGGGCACCTGCGTCATCCTGGCCAACCGCATGCAATGGCGCAAGGAGTCCGAACCCAAATGAAGCAAACCACCCTGTATGGCCTGACCAAGTGCAGCACCTGCGTCAAGGCGCGCGAGTGGCTGACCGCGCACGGCGTCGACCACCAGTTCATCGACTACCGCGACCATCCGGTGCCGGCCGCCACCCTGAAGGAATGGGCCGGCCAGCTCGGCGGCTGGGAAAAACTCGTCAACCGCGCTTCCATGACCTGGCGCAACCTGCCGGACGATCGCAAGACGGCCAGCACCGACGCGCAGTGGACCAAGCTGATCGCCGAGTTCCCGGCACTGGTGCGCCGCCCGGTGGCGGTGACGCCGGATGGCGAAGTCGGCGTCGGCTTCAGCGAAAAGCGCTACGGCGAACGCTTCGCCTGACGCCGTGGCGGGCAAGGCCGACAAGGCATCGCGCGGCGCCGGCAAGGCGTTACCCGATGCCTTTTTCAATCGCGACGCGCGCCAGCTGGCGCGCGAACTGCTGGGCAAGGTGGTGCGCCACCGGGTCGACGGCCTGTGGCTGTCGGCGCGCATCATCGAGACCGAGGCCTACTACCTGGAAGAGAAGGGCAGCCATGCCTCGCTCGGCTATACCCACAAGCGCCGCGCCCTGTTCATGGACGGCGGCGTGGTCTACATGTATTACGCGCGCGGCGGCGACTCGCTCAATTTCAGCGCGGGCGGGCCGGGCAACGCGGTGCTGATCAAGTCCGGCTATCCCTGGGTCGACGCGCTCTCGGGCCCCGAGGCGCTGGCCCGCATGCAGGCCTTGAATCCCGATGCCCAGGGCCGTCCGCGCCTGCCGGCGCGCCTGTGCGCGGGCCAGACGCTGCTGTGCCGCGCGCTGGGCCTGAAGGTGCCGGACTGGGATGCGCGGCGCTTCGACCCCGACGCGCTGTACGTCGAAGACGTGGGCGAATCGCCGCAGGCATTGATCAGCACCGCCCGGCTTGGCATCCCGCCCGGGCGCGACGAACACCTGGAATACCGCTACGTCGATCCGGCCTATGCGGCCTGGTGCACGCGCAACCCTTTGCGTCGCGGGCAAGTGGCCGGACGGGACTATCACTGGGTCGACCGGCAGGGGGCGCCGCTCAAGCAGGCGCCCTGAGGCGGGCGCGGCGCGCTTGCCTCAGGGCCGCGGCCTTCAGCCCTGGGGGCCGGAGCCGCCCGTGCCCGCCTGTTGCGCCGCCTTGCGGGCGCGCTCGGCCATGCCGGCCCGCATCTCGGCGTATTTGCGTTGGATGCGCCGGCGGTTGATGCGCTTGCTCCACGCATAGATGGGCACCAGCGGCAAGACGCCGAACCCGTCGATCAGGAACAGCCCCGACCGGCCTTCCGCGTTCTGGCCACAGGCGATGTTGCTGGCGGTCAGGTCGTGCAGCACCACGTGCGCGTCGGCCAGGTCCTCGATGAACTCATCCAGTTGTGCCGACAGGGCCGCATCCATTGTTCCCTGGGGCGCCAGGTCCGCCAGGGTGGGGGCGATATTGCCCGCTTCATCGGTGATTTTCTCGACCAGCAGGCCCAGGCCCAGTGTGGTCTGGGCCACGCCCAGAATGCGCGCCATCGGCACCTGCCAGACGCCGGACGGGCGCGTGGTCGTGGTGACGTATTCCGTGATTTCGTTCAGGTAGACGCGATAGGCGCTTTCGCGCTGGTATTGCTTGTACCAGCGCTTGAACGGCCGGGCTTCGAGGTAAATCGCGCGCGCCTGCATGTCCATGACCTTGACCAACAGGGAAGGGGCATGGGGATGCTGGAAGATATGACGGTCCCCGCCCACCGCGACCGGAGTTTCGTCATTGAGATTCAATGGACCGAAAATCGATTCGAAGGCGACGGGAGGCGGACAGTACGTGGGGAAATCAGCTGTATTCAACTGTTTTTAAGGTTTATACATACGTTGTTAACAGTTTAATGCTGTTGTTTGCTTTTGGTTTTTTCTGCGTGCCGGGAAAGTCGTTTCGGATAGCTACAGAGGGCCGGGTATGCCGCCCTATAATTTCACGCGCCCGGCGTGGGCGCGCAGCGTTGAGGGTCCGTTTTGTCAAACGAAGTTCTGCTCTGGGTCGCCGCCGGCGGCGCGGTACTGGCCTGCCTGGCGGCCCTGATGGCCTGGCTGTCGCGCCCGGCTCGTGATGATCGCCTGGACGCCTTGCTGGACGGCCTGGAACGCACCGAGCGCGCGCTGCGCGCCGATATCGCCGAGGGCCAGCGCGGTCTGCGCGCCGAGTTCTCGGAATCGACCCGCGGCCTGCGGCAGGAACTGGCGCAATCCCACGGCGAGCTGCGCGCGGCGCTGACCCGCGATGCCCAGGCGGCGCGGGCGGAATCGGCCGAATCACTGGCGCGCTTCGCGGCCGGGTTCAACGAGCAGTTGCAAGGGCTGATACAGATCAACGAGCGGCGCCTGATGGAGGTGCGCGAGACGGTCGATCAGCGTTTGCAAGCGTTGCAGAATGACAACAGCGCCAAGCTCGATGATATGCGTCGCACGGTCGACGAGAAGCTCCACGCCACCCTGGAGCAGCGCCTGGGGGAATCATTCAAGCAGGTTTCCGACCGCCTTGAAGCGGTGCACAAGGGATTGGGCGAAATGCAGGCGCTGGCCGCGGGCGTGGGCGACCTGAAACGGGTCCTGACCAACGTCAAGTCGCGCGGCACCTGGGGCGAAGTGCAATTGGCGCGCCTGATCGAAGACAACATGACGCCGGAGCAGTACGCCAGCAATATCAAACCGGTGCCGGGCAGCGACGCGGTGGTCGAATTCGCCATCCGCCTGCCGGGGCGCGGCGATGGCGGCATGCCCGTCTGGCTGCCGATCGACGCCAAGTTTCCCAAGGAAGAGTACGAGCGCCTGATGGATGCGCAGGAGGCGGCCGACGCCGAGGGCGTGAAGGCGGCCGGTGCTGCCTTGGCCAAGGCGGTCGAACTGCAGGCGCGCCTGATCGCCACCAAGTACGTGGCGCCGCCGCACACCACGGATTTCGCCATCATGTTCCTGCCCACCGAAAGCCTGTATGCCGAAGTGTTGCGGCGCCCGGGGCTGCTGGATCGACTGCACGACCTGCGTATCAACGTGGCCGGGCCCAGCAACCTGGCGGCGCTGCTCAACAGCCTGCAGATGGGCTTTCGCACGCTGGCCATCGAGCAACGCTCGTCCGAGGTCTGGCAGGTGCTGCGCGCGGTCAAGACCGAATTCGGCAAATTCGGTGACGCGCTGGCCGGCGTGAAGAAGACCCTGGACACCGCCAGCAGCAAGATCGGCCAGACCGAGGTGCGCACGCGCGCCATGCTGCGCAATCTGAAAAGCGTCGAAGCGCTGCCCGAAGCCGAGGCGCTGCGCCTGCTGGGCGGCGAAGGCGCCGCCGACGAGACCGCGGCCGAGGGCGACGCGCCCGCGGCGCCCGCTTCCGGCGCCTGACAGGCGCGCCCGGCTGCCGGCCTTACGCGCCTGCGTCGCCGCGCCGCCATCAGCGGCCATCGCCCGGGCGCCGTTTCCCCCCCGCGGCCCGGCGTGGCGCCCTCCGGGGCCGAGCTTGTGACCCGGGCGCTCTGCCGATATCCTCATACTTGCGGCATTCCGCCGTCGATATCTGGAGCATCGTAAGCATGGGCACGGCTGACCGAGTTGATTCCTCTTCCTTCGACGCGATGGCGCTGGGCGCCGAGATCGCCCAGGGGGCCACCACGGCGCAGGCCGCGATGCAGCAGGCGGTGGAACGGGTGGCGGCGCGCAATCCGTCGATCAACGCGGCGTGCGGCGTGCAGGCCGAGCTGGGCCTGGACCTGGCCCGCGCGCTGGACGATGAGCTGGCGACGCTGACGGCCGAGCAGCGGCTGGCGCTGCTGCGCGAGCGTCCGTTCCTGGGCGTGCCGACCTTGCTCAAGGACCTGGGCACCGCCGCGCTGGGGTTGCCCAGCGCCATGGGCTCGGTGCTGTATGGCCAGGTTGAATGGAATGTCGACGCTGAAATCGTCAAGCGCTATCGCCGCGCCGGCCTGATCCCTTTCGGCCGCAGCACCAGCGCCGAACTGGGCCTGAGCCCCACCAGCGAATCGCCGGTCTACGGCGCGCCGACCCAGAACCCCTGGAAGGCCGGCCACAGCGCCGGCGGTTCCAGTGGCGGGGCAGGGGCGGCGCTGGCCAGCGGCATGGTGCGCATCGCCCATGGCAGCGACGGCGGCGGCTCGATCCGCATTCCGGCCTCGTGTTGCGGCGTGCTGGGCCTGAAGCCGTCGCGCGGCATGATGCCGCTGGGGCCGCTCAAGGGCGAGGGCTGGGGCGGCCTGGCGACAGAACACATGATGACGCTGTCGGTGCGCGATTGCGCGGCGGCGCTGGATATCAGCGCCGGCGCCGACGTCGGCGCGCCGTATGCGGCGCCGGCCAGGCCAGGCGAATCCTATCGCGACATCGTGGCGCGGGTGTCGGCGGATCCGCGCTCATCGCCGCGCCGCCGCATTGCCTATATCAACACCACCTACGAAGGCGAAGCGATCCATCCCGAGGTCGCGGCGGCGGTCGACGAGGCCGCGCGCCTGTTCGCCGGCCTGGGCCACGAACTGGTGGTGGCCGCGCCGCCGGTGGGTTCCGAGGAAGTGCTGTCGCCGATGCTGCCGCTGATCGCCAGCGCCGCCGCCAATGCCATCGACAGCTTCGTCGGCGCGCGCAATCGTCGTCTTGCCGCAGACGAATTGCAGCCGACCACGCTGGGCGCGCGCGAGTACGCCCGCGCGATTTCCGGCGCGCAGTACGTGGCTTGCGTCGATACCTGCCACGAGATCACGCGCCGCATCGGCCGCTTCCTGCATCGCGAGGGCACGCAGGGCCACGACCTGTTCCTGTCGCCGGTGTTGGCGCAACTGCCGGCGCCCATCGGCCTCTATGCGATGGACAACGCCGATTACCTGGCCTATCGCCTGGGCAAGAAGGGCGTGATCGGCTATTCGCCGTTCGCGCCGTTGGCCAACCTGACGGGCATGCCCGCCATTTCCATTCCGTTCGGCCTGTCGGCCGACGGCCTGCCGATCGGCATCCAGGTCATGGGCCCGCTGGGCAGCGAGGCCTGGCTGCTGGAACTGGCCGCCCAGGTCGAGGCCCTGCGGCCCTGGCAGCGGGTGGCGCCCATCGCCAGATAGGCCGCCGGGCGGGGCGCGCCGGCAAGCACGGCGCATCAACGAAGAGGAGCCAGCATGCCGTCGTTCGTGACCCATACCGTACTCAACCAGGTCCCGCCCCTGGAAGACTATTCGCTGTTCGAGACCGACCCGGCGTTGCGCGAGGCGGCGGTCCGCGAGGGCGCTGGCGCCTGGCTCGGCGACCTCGGCGCGCATGGGGCCTGGCTCGGCCGCGCCCAGACCCTGGCCGCCGGCGTCGACGCCAACCGCTATCCGCCGCGGCTGCAGGCCTATGACCGGACCGGCCATCGCATCGACCATGTCGATTTCCATCCCGCCTGGCAATTGTTGATGAGCGGCATCGTGGCGCGCGGCCTGCACAGCCGCGCCTGGGCCCAGCCGGTGCCGGGGGCGCAGGTGGCGCGGGCGGCGGCCTACCTGATGCAAGGCCAGGTCGAGGCCGGCACGCTGTGTCCCACCACCATGACCTTTGCCGCCGTGCCTCTGCTGCAACGCGAGCCGGCGGGCGTGATCGACTACACCGGCGATTGGCTGCCCGCGCTCTATTCGCGCGAATTCGACGGCGCCGACGCGCCGCTGGCCGGCAAGCGCGGCGCGCTGATCGGCATGGGCCTGACCGAGAAGCAGGGCGGTTCCGACCTGCGCGCGGTCACGACACGCGCCGCGCCGCTGGGCGCGATCGGGCGCGGTTGCGCCTATTTGCTGGTGGGCCACAAATGGTTCTTCTCGGTGCCGCAGGCCGACGCCCATCTGGTGCTGGCGCAGACCGACGAGGGCCTTGGCTGCTTTCTGGTGCCGCGCTGGATTCCGGAAGGCCCGCGCAACGCGGTCCGCATCCGGCGCCTGAAGGACAAGCTGGGCAATCACAGCAATGCCAGCGCCGAGGTCGAGTTCGAGGACGCGTGGGGCGTCATGGTCGGCGAACCTGGGCGCGGCCTGGCGGTGCTGCTGGAGATGGCCGCCACCACCCGCCTCGATTGCGTGCTGGGCAGCGCCGCGTTGCTGCGCCAGGCCCTGGTGCAGTCGCTGCACCATGCCTGCCACCGCCAGGCTTTCGGCAAGCCGTTGCTGGCGCAGCCGCTGATGCGCAATGTGCTGGGCGACCTCGCGCTGGAGTCGGAGGCCGCCCAGGCGCTGGCGCTGCGCCTGGCGCGCGCGGTGGACGAGCGTGGCGACGCCGGCGCGCGCGCGCTGGCGCGGGTCGGCACGCCCGCCGCCAAGCTGTGGGTCTGCAAGCGCGCGATCGCGGCGGTGGCCGAATGCATGGAGGCATGGGGCGGCAACGGTTACGTCGAAGAGGGACCGATGCCGCGGCTGTATCGCGAAACGCCGGTCAATTCCATCTGGGAAGGGTCCGGCAATGTCATGGCGCTGGATGTGCTGCGTGCCTTGCAGCGCGAGCCCGAGGCGCTGCCCGCGCTGGAAGGCGAGTTCGCCCCGGCCCTCGGCCAGTACCGCGAGTTCGATGCCGCGCTGGCGCGGTGGCGCGCCCTGTTGGCGGACCCGGCGCAGGCGGAGTTCCAGGCCAGGCGCATCGCCTGCGGCCTGGCGTGCCTGTGGCAGGCGGCGCTGCTGATCCGGCACGCGCCGGGGCCGGTGGCGCAGGGGTTCGTCGGCAGCCGCCTGGCGGGTGTGGGCGGAGTGTTCGGCGAGCTGGCGGGGGGCCTGGACGTCGGGACGATCCTGGCGCGGGCCTGGCCGGCGGCGGCCGCATGCTAAATTTCCCGGCTTCAACCACCTTTATTCCGCATCGCCATGCTCTCCCAGCAAGAACTCAAGCAGCAAGCCGCCGACGCCGCCCTGGAACTCGTTGAACAGGTCGCCGGCCCCGACGTCATCATCGGCGTCGGCACCGGCTCCACGGCCGATCTCTTCATCGACGGCCTGGCGCGTTTCAAGGGTCGGATCGGCGGCACGGTCGCCAGCTCCGAGCGCAGCGCCGCGCGGCTGGCCGGCCATGGCCTGAAAGTGCTGGACCTGAACGACGTCACGTCGATGCCGATCTACGTCGATGGCGCCGACGAGATCGACGCCAACCTGCACATGATCAAGGGCGGCGGCGGCGCGCAGACGCGCGAGAAGATCGTCGCCTCGGTGGCCGACCGCTTCGTCTGCATCGTCGACGAGTCCAAGCTGGTCGAGGTCATGGGCAAGTTCCCGCTGCCGATCGAAGTCATTCCGATGGCGCGCGAGTCGGTGGCCCGCGCCATGACGGCCATGGGCGGCCAGCCGCGCCTGCGCGAGGGCTTCGTGACCGACAACGGCAACATCATCCTGGACGTGGCCGGCCTGTCGATCACCGATGCGCCCGGCCTGGAAGCCCGCGTCAACAATCTGCCCGGCGTGGTCACCTGCGGCCTGTTCGCGATCGCCGGCGCCGACGTGGCGCTGCTGGCCACGCAGAACGGCATCCGCCGCCTGGACCGCCGCGCCTGAGTGGGCATGGCCGACCGCCCTTGCGGGCGGTCCGGCCGCGATTCATAATCCTGTCACACTTGGGTCATAACCTTGCGGGTTGTGCAGGCCCACACACGAAACGCTTTCTTATCGGGGCAATGCAATGAGATCAACCACGCAGGGAGCCCGGATGACGGAGCATACAAACAAGCAGTTCGACGCTGACCTGGAAAGCGTCCGTTCGCAATTCTTGCAAATGGGCGGCGTGGTCGAAGCCATGATCCAGGAGGCCATCGATGCGCTGGCCAGCGGCGATCTGACGCTGGTTGAGAAAGTGCGCGAGCGCGAGAAAGAAGTCAATCGCCACGAAGTGGAGATCGACGAAAGCATCAGCCGCATCCTCGCCCGCCACCAGCCCACCGCGATCGACCTGCGCATGCTGATGGCCGTGTCCAAGATGCTGACGGACATGGAGCGCTCCGGCGACGAGGCCGAGAAGGTGGCCACCGTGGCCCGCCGCATCCACGAGTCCGAAGTCCGCCACATCCCGGTGATCGAACTGCGCCACATGGCCGCCAACGTGCGCACCATGCTGCACCAGGCGCTGGACGCCTTCGCCCGCCTCGACCCCATCCTGGCCGCTGCCGTGGTGCGCAGCGACAAGGAAGTGGACAAGGAATGGAAGGGCGCGTTGCGCCACCTGATCACCTACATGATCGAAGACCCGCGCACCATCTCGCGCGCCATCGACATGATCTTCATCGCCCGCGCCCTCGAACGCATCGGCGACCATGCCAAGAACATGTCCGAGCGCGTGATCTACATGGTCAAGGGCGCGGACGTGCGCCACACCGGCGTCAAGAACACCGAGCGCCTGGCGCGCGGCGAAGAGGATACCCCCGGGCAGGACGACTGATCGCCGCGGCGGCCGCGCCGCCCGTCCTGCCGGAAAAAGCCCCCACGCTCCGCCGCTCGCGGGTCGCTGCCCCCGAGGGGGCGTTTTTGCCTTGGGGCGGCCCGGCGGCAAAAAAGGGCCGGTGTCAAGCGCTTCGTGAAACCGGCCGGATGGCTGGAAGTCTATATGGGACGCGGGATTAGCTCTACTTTGGCCGCTTTGCGGGGCTGCGGCGTTGAGGGCTAGGAGCCACATAAGAGCGTCGCGGTATAAAGCCGGAGCGTGCTGCATCGGGGGCGATTGCCAGCAGACGGTGGGCTTGCTTCGTCAGCATAGCCCAATCGCGGCCACCGTCCTCCATCAACTGGCTCGCAGGCCTGGACTGCGAGGCCACCGGCGTTGCGCACTGGCTCTCGTCCCACTGCAGCACACGCAAGCTCTATTCGACCGTACGAATCGGTCGCAGAGCGCTGATCTGACGATGGCCGCTCAAGCCCGTCTCCAGATGGCTGGATCGCATCCGATCAGATGGCGCTGATGCCATGAAAACGTGGGGAAACCTTAGTTCCCGGATATCTAGCCACCCGGAGGCGATGTGACGTGCTCCAGGGAGATCGCTGCCAACAACTTCGCCTTAGTTGCCAGGCAATCCAACAGAACTTATAACGTCCCGACTGAAATGCGGCGGTTGCTCGGAGCCAGGAATCGTTGGAGCGCCTACAGCCTGGGCGAGTGATTTCCTGGCAACGGACTCATCGCGCTGGGATACCCAAAAAAGCAGCCGATGGACGAAAGCCCAGACCTATCTCGGCGAGTGGAAGGCGCTATTGCCGATTATCGGCAATAGCGCCATGGAAGTAGCCGGCGTTATACCCCCGTGCCCAGCAGACCGCCGATGATCGCCAAATTTACCAGCCAACTGCTGATTGCGTCCTCCCGGGCCTTCTCTTTCATACTCCAGAAGTTCAGCATCAGGAAAGATGCGGCCACGATAAACGCAATCAACCCCATCGCGGCCCAGAAAGAATGGAATCGGAGAATGAACGCCAGTCCCATCAGAATCTGAAATGCAGAGGCCAGCATCAAGAAGAAGCCAGCAGCAGGCACGCCTCTCGCCGCCATCTTTTGCGACACCTCGGAGAAGGAAAGGAAATGAAGGATGCCGCTGCTCACAAAATAGCCACCCAGCAACCAGTGTCCCAATTCGTCGTAGCCCATAATTCTCTCTCTGTAGGCCGCAGCAAGTCGCGGCTAACGCCGCAGCTCCCGCAGTTTCGCTGTCTCACGCGCCAACTCAATCCCTTCAGGACTTGCCCATGTTCCAACGAGCTCAGTCAGCGCTTGCATCGCGCCAGTCAGCGTTGCGCCGGCCTTGTACATCCGCAGAAGCGCCATGTCGTCGGCCAGCTTTGACGGCGAGCCGCCCGCATCGGCAACAACCTGTACGTCATACCCCAGACGCAACAAGGTCAGCGTGGGATGTACCGTACATACGTCATTGGTGACCCCAGCGACGATAAACTTGCGACGGCGCGTGGCCATAACCGCGTTCGCGAAATTCTCGTCCTCCATGGCATCGATCACGCCCTTGCGCTGGATCCTAGCGGCGAACTCGGCGGGAAGAATTTCCTGGAGTTCAGGAAGTAGCGGGCCTTGAGCACGATCTTCCATGCTCGAGGTCAACACAGTGGGTATCTTGAGAACACTTGCAGTTTTTGCCATGAGCATGGCGTTAAGCTTCATTTCCTCGAAGGGAAGCGATTTGACCCAGCCCATCGTTCCAACCTGATGGTCGATGAGCAGCATCGTAACGTCTTGTGCGCGGAATTTCTCGTTCATTGCAATCTCCGATTTGAGTGGAGGGTGAGGTAATTACCCAATCGCCAGATGGTGAGGTTAGTGTTCTGCCTCCTTTGAACAGCGTCGACACTGTCGAACCTAGCGGAATACACGCTGAATTGCCGAAAACAGCAACGCCAGTGCAGCAACCAGCGCCAGCCCCCAGTAATACTCAATCCCTGCAAGAATGGATGCCTGTTGGCTGAGTTGGCTCGCCTGTTGTGCAAATGCCATCCCCTGAGCTGCGATGCCGTCCTGAAAAGTGGAAAAGTACTGGGTGAGCTGCTGCGTTTGTGCCTGGAAGACAGGATCACCGTTGCTTAGCCGAACATTGAGGTTGCCGTACTGCACACTGTTGCGCCATTGCAGGGTCAGCGTCGCAATGCTGATCCCAGCGGCGATGAAAACTTGGCTCGCCATGTTTTTGACCTGCTGAGCCTGCATGAATAGTGCATCGTCGTCACCAAACTCGCGAAAGGCCTCCATAGCGACGGTGGACATTACGAGAGAGGTGAAGCACCCGCTCAAGGCCAGGGCCGGGAAAATATGCGTCCACAAATCGGCCCCCGGCGCAATGGAGGAAAACAGCCAGCCAAAGACGGCCAATGCCAGAAAGCCTGCGACAAAATACTTCTTGGGCGATGGATATTTCGACCGGACTGCCATTGCCGCCACGATCGTCACAATGGCGAAGCACAGGCTGACGGACTGCACCAAACCGATAGCTTCCCAGGGGTAGCCCAGCCCCGTCTGAAGAAACTGTGGCAGGACGTAGCTGTTGGCACCAATCAGGAGAAAGGAGAAACAGAAGAGCGCCATACCCGCGAAGTAACGTGCACCAACGAGCTTGCGCACGCTCAACAGCGGCCGCTGTTGTCGCCGTTCATACCACAGGTAGAGTGAGAGAAATGTAAGAGCCAGCAGGAAAGTCGTAAGGACGATTCCCCTTGCACTATAGAAGACGTAGTTCGATCTCTGGATGGTGTAGAGCAGTAAGAATGCGGCGACACCCAGGAAGAAAATGGCAGCGGAGTTTCCGCCAGTCCATTGCGCTCGAGGCCCGGCAGAAGCCGGAAACCCGAGCACCACCAGCAGTGCAACAATGCCTGCGATGATCAAAAGTCCCCAGAAGATCGCCTTCCATTGGTCGTGCGTCACTGCCAACGAGGCGGCGAAAGGTGCCGCTGCAGTGCCCGTAGAGACTGCGATCGCAAAGACGGTAATGCCGATCACACGCTCCTTCCCAAATGGAATGAGGTTGACCAGAACACGACCGCTAGTAAAGAAAGTCGCACCGCCCGCTGCCATCACCATCCGGCCTGCAGCAAAGGAATACAAGTCCCTGCTTGCGATGCATAACCCAGCACCGGCGATATAGACGGCGATGGTTCCCATCAGATAGAGCCGCCACCCGAATCGTTGGGTAAATCGGTGCACCTGCGAGATGGCGAGCACGGCAACGGTCGCGTACAGCATGGTCACTACGCTGTACTCCTCCGGGCTTGCCTGGATTTCGCCGCGTATCGGCGTCGATGCAAACGCGACCATGCCCACTTCTAGGAACTGCAGCCCACACATCAAGGCGACGATTGACAACAGGACAGCGTGGCGGCGCATGGCGATTTTGTGCCTATCGCCGCACGACGGCGCCAGCGCTGCCTTCGTTGGCCCGGATCACCGACTCCACAAGCACGTTGGCATCCTTGAGTTCCTGCCCGAAAACCGTGGTTTCATAGCCAGAACCAGGGGAAACTCCCTGGCGGATGGCCAGGCCGGAACGATCGCTGGTGTCGACGGTTGCTCGCATCGACAGTCCCAGGCGTAAGGGACGCTCGGCCACTTCCGCCGCATCTAATACGATCCTAACTGGAACGCGTTGCGTGACCTTGATCCAATTGCCGGTCGCATTTTGGGCCGGCAGCAGTGAAAAGGCGCTGCCAGTGCCAGCCTCCAGGCCGAGCACCTTGCCATGATAGGTGACCTTTGGTCCATAGACGTCGGCAGTCAATGCCACCGGCTGTCCGATACGAATGTTCTGCAGTTGAGACTCCTTGAAGTTGGCATCCACCCATAGGATTTTCAGTGGAACAATGGACATCAGCGCCGTTCCCGCACTGATGCGCTGGCCCACCTGTACTGTGCGCTTGGCAACTGTGCCGTCGATCGGTGCCAGGATCGATGTACGCACGCGCGCGACATATGCATCGCGCAGATCAGCGGCTGCAGCCAGCACATCTTGGTGCGTCCGTACCTCCGTGCCATCGATCATTGCGACGCGTTGAGCCAACAGGTAGCGTGCGGAGTCCACAGCAGCGTTTGCAGCTTGGGAGGAGCGACCGGCGTGGTTGAATTCTTCCTTCGAGACGGCCCCGTGGAGCACTAGTTTTTCCCGTCGCGCCAGATCCGCATTGGACTTGGCCGCATCGGTCATCTTCTGTGAAACTTCCGCCTTTTGCTGCTCGACCTGCAGGAACTGGGAGCGCGCATTACGCGTGGCCTTAGCCAAGGCCACCTTGGCACGTTCGAGCTGAATCTCCTCGTCCACAGGATTGAGTCGGACCAACTCCATCCCGGCCGTCACATGATCCGTGTTGTCGGCACCAATCCCGATAACCGTCCCACTGATCTGGGCCGTGACTTGGATGATATTGCCGTTGACGTACGCGTCATCGGTCGATTCCGAGTCCGCAGCCATCAAAAAAAAGGTCAGACCTACTACCATCAAAAGCAGAAGGACGACGAGCATTGCTCGGTGGCGAAAGCCACCAAACATGCCTGTGTTTTCCTTCGGGATGGTGTTCTTTGTGTCGAGAGACGGAGCGGAAATAGGGCTATCCGCGCTCATGAAACGCCTCCATCAGGCACACGACCTTCGAGGCCGATTTCTACAGAAAATGGCCTCGAACAACTGTTCGCGCGCACGAACTAGCAGCCACTGGAGGGGGATCAATTGTCCAGTGCCCCCTGAAGAGCGACGGCAATTTCGGCGCCTTCCTTGGTGGCCCAACTACCCACCAATTCCGCGATCAATTGGTTCGTGCTGGTCAACGTGGCACCGGCCTTGTCCATGCGGCGCAGCGCCATCTCGTCGGCCAATTGACTCGGCGAGCCGCCAGCATCCGCAACCACTTGAACTTCATACCCGGCACGAACCAAAGTTAGCACTGGATAGACCGTACACACATCGTTCGTGACACCGGCCACAATGAATTTCCGGCGCTCTGTGCCGAAAACAGCCTTGGAGAAGCGCTCGTCCTCCATGGCATTGACGATGCCCGCGCGCTGGACCCGACTGGCGAACTCCTTCGGCAAGATCGTCTCCAGTTCCGCCAGCAACGGCCCTTGTGCGTGATCTTCCATACTGCTTGTCAGTATGGTCGGAATCTTCAGCGTCTTGGCCGTCTTGGCCAGCAGAATCGCATTGCGCTTGAGTGCGTCAAAGGGGATCGACTTCACCCAACCCATAGTCCCAACCTGATGGTCAATCAAGAGCATCGCGACATCGCTTGCTTTGAACAATTCAGTACTCATTGCATATTTCCCTAAGTGTTGGCGTCCAGTTGAAGCTCTTTCGCGGTAAAGATGTGTAACAGCCTTGCGTTCAACTCGACTTCTATTGGCGATCTCTTGTTCCCGGAAAGAAACCTCCCTCTGAAGAGGAAGCAGCTCATGATCACCAGAAGCACCAGTTGTGTAAATATTCCAGAAGGGATTTAAGTATTCCATTCATGGAGCAATCGGAAGTGAGGGATACGAGTCCCGCGACTCTTCTGCGGCCTGGACTTTGCTCACGGTAGGGTCGTCTTTCAGACACTCCTTCATCGCATGGATGTGTGGAAAGCTCTGCAGCTTTTCCGGTAGCTCGCATTGGGCCAGCGGATCCATGGAACGGCATAGCAAAAGGGCAAAGGCATCGATGATCGTTCGTCGGTTTCCCGGACGAAGAGCCAGTCTTCCAGTTGCGGCTCCAGCAAGGCCAGGCCTGGGCTGCGCCGGTTTCAAAGACACCTTGTTAAGGTGTGAAATGAAATTCGAGTTGGTTTATGACCCTGTCTCGATTTCACGTACAGCAAGAAGTTGATAACTTCCATGGCACGGAGAATCGGGATGAAAAATGGCAGGCTGCCTAAGAGGCAGTACACAGATTAATTTAAGGGCGAAGCCGTCAGGCTTGGAGCCCGGCGGGTGGCCACGAAGCAGCACGCCGCCTGGGCGTGCCGGTGGTGACGTTGGGCAACTGGTGTAGGCGCGGCAGCGCATTGAGTGATGGGGCTAGCGCAGTTGTACCTGCGCTCCGCCTTGTCAGCGAGTTGGAGGCTGAGAACAGCCGCCTGCGCAGGGAACTGGCCGAAGCGAAGCTGGATGTAGAAATCCTGCGAAAAGCGACGACGCACTTCGCCAGAGGGTGCGATGAAGCACGGCTGGATCGACGAGCATCGCGATCAGTACACCGTCAGCCGGCCGTGCCGCGTGCTGGCCGTGTCGCGCCGCGACCAAGCGAGTCGTCTAAGCTACGGACGTGCGCGAATCGCGCAGAACCTGCGGCAAGACGGTCAGATCGTCAGTGCAGAGCGGGTTCGCAAGAGTTTGTGCCAAGGCCTGCGGCCGGTGTACAGAAGGCCCTTCGTGGTACCACCGACTCTGCGTACCGACTGCCGGTGGCTCCCAGTCTGCTGGATCGACGCTTCGATGGCTGGCAACCCGATCAGGCCCGGGCAGCGGACATCACGTACATGCCCACAGGTGAGGGCTGGTTGTACGTGGCGGCGGTGATGCACCTGGCTGGCCGGCGCATCGTGGACTGGTCGATGTCCGAGGCCATTGATGCCACCCAGGTGTGCACAGCCTTGAAATCGGCGTGGTGGCAGCGCAAGCCAACCAAGGCGTTGCTGGTAAATAGTGATCGCGGGCCGCAGTATGCGAGTGGGCAGTACCGGGCGTTGACAGCCGATCTGGGCATCACGATGTCCATGAGCAGGAAGGCCGCTGTCATTCCTACGATTTTCAACTGCTCGATGGCTGATCGAACAAGAATCCAGCGACGTTCGCAATGCAAGCGCCATCAAGGGCGTATGCCAACGTGGCACTCATTTGAGCTCGTCGGCAACGAACATCGCTGCACCGTGTCTGGCCAAGGCCATTGTCGGCGCGTTGGTATTGCCGCTGATGATTCTGGGCATGATGGACGCGTCGATCACCCGAAGATTATCCACGCCCCTGACGCGCAAACGCGCATCAACTACAGCACGGTCGTCGCCTCCCATGCGGCACGTACCGACGGGATGCCACATGGTGCCGGTGATGCCTTTTGCCCATTTGGCCAATTGTGCGTCGGTCTGGTTCTCAATACCGGGGTCAGCCTCTTCCTCGACGACGCCGGCCAGCGCCTTCTGTTTCATGACTTCACGCGTCGCGCGGATCGCCTGAACGACCTCCTGGATATCTTGGCTATCCGCCAGATAATTCGGATTGATAAGAGGCATGGACATTGGATCGCCGTCAGCCAACCGTACCCAGCCACGACTGCGCGGCTGAAGCAAAACTAGTTCCAAGGTGATACCAGAACGATTGCCGGTGGGAACGAGCCCGCCGTGGGCAATGACTGGCGTGTGATAACACTGGATCGTAGGCGGCGCAGTGAAATCAGCAGGATTCCAATACGACACAGTCTCGATGCCGTTGCCGGCGGCCGGTCCTTCCCTGGTGACCAGATAGCGCAGCCCTACCTTGATCGCACCGAACCCATGAGCGGCGGCCTGATAGCCCAGCGCCCCTTTGACATAGGCGCGCACCGGGAAGGTTGAATGATCATGGAGATGCTCACCCACATCCGGTGAATCCACCTTCACTTCGATTCCATGTTGCTTGAGCTGTTCAGCGGCGCCGATCCCAGAGTGCATCAAGATTTTCGGGGACTGAACCGCGCCCGCACTGAGAATGACACGATCCGAAAGAATTTTTTTCACGGAATCCCCGGAAAAAAACTCCACTCCCAGCGCCCGTCCGTTTTCGACAAGCACTCTAGTAATCGTCTTATGGGTCAGTAGGCTAATGCGGCCAGATTTTATATGATTACGCAAAAAAGCATCGACCGCACTGCAACGAACATTTGTATTGATTGTCGCTTGAACGGGACAAACCCCGATCTGGGATTTCCCATTATAATCAGGATTATAGGGAAGACCATACTCCAGAAATGCATCGACGCAGTACTGGTTAAGTGCATTTATTCTTCTCGGGATCTGGACTTTCAATCCACCATCGTCGCCATGATATTCGTTATGAATATCTTTGTTGTCTTCCTGTGCGATGAAATGGGGCAGCAGGTCCTTGTATGACCAACTTCCCGTGTCGCCAACAGCAATTTGCCACGCATCGTAATCACGTGCCTGCCCGCGCACGTAGGCCATGGCGTTGATCGACGAACCGCCACCTAGAACTTTACCCATGCGATAATGACGCCGAGTTCCGAACAACGGGATCGTTTCATATTTCCAGACGTGGAGGTCATACGCCAGTATTTTGGCGAAACCGGCAGGAATATGGATCAAGGGATCGGTATCCATCCCTCCAGCTTCCAAGAGAGCAATGGACGCAGATGAGTTTTCGGCAATATAGGCCGCCACGGTACATCCCGCCGCACCCGCGCCAACGATCACGACGTCATATTTTTCGGAGTTCATTTATTTACCCCTGATTATCCGATTTCTTTTCTAAATCAACTCATGCAGCCGAGCGGTGCAGCACTTCTTGCACGGTGGGATCCTGCTCCATTTGGGTGCAGAGGCGGGCGATGCCCGGATAGTCTTTCCACGTTTTCTGCAGCTTACCGGTCCACCGAGCCATGACGTAGGCGTACGCGTCCGCAGCGCTGCGGCGGTCACGATAGACATGGCTACCCGGACCGATCAGGCGGTCGAGGTGCTGCATTACGCGGTCGATGCGGTCGTGCGATGCAGCGCGGACGTGGTCTAGCGCCTGCTGCGAGTGGTCGGTCGTGAAGCGCTCGGGCGTGAAGAAGGGCCAGAACGCGGGGTGGAAATCGCCGGTCAAGAAGGCCATGGTCTCGCCAAACTCGAAGCGGCCCGGCGCATTGTCGTCTGGGCCGAGTCGCGCGTGTGGATGGAGTTCCGCGATGTACGCCAGGATCGCATCGGCCTGGGTCATGGCGCGGGTGCCACCGATGTCCAGCGCCGGCACCATGGCCAGCGGGTTGACGCGCCGGAACGTCTCCGAGGCGTAGTCGGCTCTCTCGACCTCGAAGTCTGCGCCTGCCCATTTCAGAGCGATCCAGCAAGCGACGGCACAAGTGCCGGGTGCGTAATAGAGCTTCATGAGGTCGTTCTCCAGATGTCCGTGCCTGCATCTAGGCTTGTGAGGCCCGCAGGGCCTGATCCATGACTTTACGATCTGGCTGCCTTCCGGCGTCGACCAGTCGCCCACCAAATCGGCCAGCAGTTGGTTGGTGCCCAACAGCGTGGCGTCCTCGCGTTCAATGACAGATCGTTGGCTGTCTTATCCGGTGAACCGCCAGCATCGGCGACGACCAATACTTCGTAGCCTTGTTCGAGCAGAGCCAACACGGGGTACACCGAGCAGACGTCGTTCGTGATGCCCGGATGATGAGGGTCTTGCGGCCTGTCTTCTGGACTGCTGCGGCGAACCTCTCGTCATGCATGGCGTTGACGATGCCTGCCCGCCGGATGCGGGATTGGGATTCGTCAAGCAGGATCTCTTCGAGTTCGCCCAACAGCGCCCCCTGGGCACGGCCTTCCATGCTCGATGCAGGACCACAGGCGGCCCCACAATCCTTGAGGTTCTGGCCAGCATAAATATGTTGCGCTTCATCTCCTCCAAGGGCATCGATTGCACCCAGATCATCGTGTCGACCTTATGGCCGATGAGCAGGACGGCGGCGTTGCGCCAGGTAGCGCGTTCCTCTGCCATTGGGCTCTCCTTGATTCGCGGCGGTGCACACTGCGTCCGCCGTTTCACGGTACCACTATCCACCAGACCATATTTGTCGTATATATAAAAAAACACATGGAAAAAATGGATTGAGAATGCCATTTTTTGATCAATGCAAGCAGATCATCTGAGAGACATGAGCTTGTTTGTCGAGGTGGCGCGTGCTATGAGTTTTCGTCGCGCCGCCCAGGCGCTCGGTATGCCGAGTTCTACCCTCTCGCGCCGGATCCTCGCACTGGAACGGGCCATCGGTCTGCGCCTGCTACATCGCTCCACACGCCAGATCGAGCTCACGGAAGCGGGCCAGATCTATTTCGAGCGCAGCCAGCGGATCGTCGAGGAAGCGCGGCTGGCGCACGAACAACTTGGCGAAATCGTCTCGCAGCCGCAGGGCGTGCTGCGGGTCTCGCTGCCCGTGGACTTCGCCATCATGTTCCTGGCGCGTTGCCTGCCGGAGTTCGGCCGCCGCTACCCTAGCATCCAATTTGAGTTCGACTTGACACCGCGCCGGGTCGACCTCGTCGCTGAGCCGTTCGACGTGGCAATTCGGATGGGCCAGTTGCCCGATTCACACCTTATCGGGCGCAAGATCGCGGAGGTACCGCGTTTACTCTATGCGTCGCAAGACTATCTCGACGTCCACGGCGAACCGAAGGTGCCGGACGACCTGTCCCAGCATCAGTGTCTGCTGTTCCCCAACGAGTTGAGTTGGACGCTTCGACAAGACGCGGTGGTGCGCGAGGTTCCTGTAGACGGCAGGTTTCGCCTCAACAACGTCGGCATGATGCAGCGCCTGGCGATGGAAGGGCTCGGGATCGCCATGCTTGCAAAGGAAGGCGCGCTGATGGCAATGGCCGAAGATAGCCATAGCCTGCAGCCAGTTTTACCCGAATGGCGCCCCATTCCCATTGCTGTGCATGCGATCACCGAGACCCGTCTGCTGCCAGCGAAGACTCAGCGCTTCATTGAGTACCTGAAAGAGCAACTGACCTACGCAACATAGGTCGCCGCAAGTTTCGCCGCACTTCGATGTTGTGGAGCAACGATGCTGATCGATCAGTAAGGTTCATCGAAAAGTATTTTCTGAATTGTCTCGGAGCGGTTCAGACACGTCTTCCTCGACTGAGGATCTTATTTAGTGTTCATGCGGCACATCACGCACGGATTCGAGATGCGTCTTAGAGGGTGTAGACGAAATTAATCGGCCTGAAGATTGCTGCGATGTTGCCATCAAATAGGAGTTGGCGATGGCAAAGCAAGGGCAGTTGATCGATTTCGCTTTGAGAGGGCGGATGGTGGATGTGTCCGCATCGTCAACTCGGCTTCGGCGGTGGCACCTTGCTCGCCCCTCCCTTCCTAAATCCCCGATCGCCCGCGATGAACGCCTCAAGCATGTGCGGGATCAGCGTCACGGCATCGACGGCCTCGCCATACGCCTGCGCGTGCAGCGCGGCGTAGTGGTCGAGGTCGGCTTTCAGGCTGGCTGGGCAGGCGAAGGTTAACTTCGTGGATTCGGTTTTCGGGAGCGGCCCGAGCCGCAGCTTGCGCGTCGTCATCGTGAAGTCCCCTTGTTGAAGAACAACGGCTGGTAGGGCCGCAGCACCAGATCCCGGTTGGCGATGATGCGAACCGGCAGGCCCGGCCGCTCGGTCAGCGTCGGCTGGATGTTCATGTTGCGCCGGGTCATCTCCTGCCCGACCTGATTGATGCTGTCCTGCGCGCTGTCGCGCCCGGCGATGATGATGCGGTCGCCATCCTGGCGGTTCTCGGGCGCGGCCAACTCGGCTCCGACGCCCAGCAACGTGGTCAACGCTGCGCCAGCGAAGATGCGGCCCCAGTGGTAGTCCACGTCGTCTTCCAGCCCGGCATAGCCGGCCGGGTCGGCTCCGACCAGGTTGTCGAGCGTGAGCGAAGACGTGTCGGGCAGGATGATCCGGTTCCACACCACCTGCACGCGGCTTTGTCCGTAGCTGACCTGGCTGTTGTAGCGGCCCAGGATGCGTGAACCCTGCGGGATCAGCAGAAAGCGCCCGGTGGCCGTGTCATAGACCGGCTCCGTCACCGTGGCGATCACATCGCCCGGCAAATCCGACTTGATGCCCGTCACCAGCGCACCGGCGATCACCGTCCCGGCCATCACCTGATACGGCGAAGCCGGCAGGGTCAGATTGCCGGAATTACGGGTTTCCGTGGTACCGGCTTTCTGGAACGCCTCTTTCTGGTCTTGCCGGTTCTGTACCGCCGTCGGGTCGGCAGGCTGCGCTGCCGTCGAGGCTGGCCCGGCCGCCATCGGGTCGAACGCCGCATTGGCGGCGAAGCCCGGCGCGGCGCCGGCCTGCGACTGCGCCACCGGCGCGGCCTTCTGCGTGCCAGAGCGAAAGAACACCGATGAACCCGCAGCCGCTTCGGCTTCCTTGCGCAGGGCATCGTTCGGGTCGTGGCCGGGGGCCGCATAGGCGGCCGTCACCGGCTGCTGCGTCTTCACGATGGCCGGGCCGAGATCGCCCGGCAGCGGCGGCCCCAGCTCGGGCACCTTGGGCGGCAAGGCCGGCGGCAGTTTGGAGTAGTCCGCTGGCAACGCATCCAGCCCTTCGGACTTGGAGACGCGATCGACGTTGTAAAGCTCGGTCTGCTCGCCAGCGCCCCGCCGCTGCGGTTGCAGCGACCACATCAGCGCGCCGAGCACGGCGACCGACAGGACGCCAGCGAGGATGGCCAGCGTGCGCCGGTTCAAGCGCGTGACCGGGCGCGGCTGGGCGCGCAGCGCCACCGCTTCGGGTGCGATCTTGCCCGCCGCCTGCGGCGCGGTGAGATCGGGAGTGTCGTCCTGGCTCATGGTCAGTTCCTCCGCGCCACGCCGTCAGTGCGCTCGATCCGCACCACGTCACCACCATCGCCACCCAGGCGCAGTTCGGCCGCACCAAAGAGTCGATCCACGATGTAGTACGGCGAACGGAAGCGGTAGTTGACGAGCTGGCCGTCACCCTGCGCGCCGATGACGAACAGCGGCGGCAGTTCGCCTTGGGCGATACCCGGCGGGAACTGGATATAGACCTTCTCGCCATCATCGAAGGCCCGCTGCGGCTTCCACGGCGGATTGCTGCCGCTGATCGCGTAGCGGAAGCGGATCTTCTCCAACGCCAAGCCGGTATCGACCGGTGCGGCTGTCTGTGCGGCCTGCGACTGGCGTTGCAAGGCCAGCATCCGGTCTTTCGGGTAGTCCCAGGACACCGAGGCCATCCAAGCCTTTTCCGTCGAGGTCAGTTCCAGCAGGTACGTCCGCCGGCTGGTGGTGATGACCAGATTGGTTTTCAGGCCCGAGCGGGTGGGCTTGACCAGCACATTGACGCGCAGCGCCTCGCCGCTGCCGCTGGACGTGTCACCGACGATCCAGCGCACGGTATCGCCAGCGGCGACCGTCACCAGTTCCTCGCCGGGCTGGAGCGAAACCACGGTGACGCGCCCCGGCGCGGCATAGACTTGATACAACGCGCCGTCGCTATACGGCCACACCTGAATCGCGTTGACGTAGCCCTCTCGGGTCGGCGCGATGCGCGCTTCTGCATTGGCGCGCGAGACGCGCACCTTCTCGTCGGTCGGCTCCGGCACGGTCGCTGCCTCGTCCAGCTCCGGTAGCGGCTTCAACTGCGCCGGCAGCGCCAGCGGCTCGGGCACGGCGACGACTTCCACCGGCTTGGGCGGTTCGGGTAGCGGCTGCGCCTGCACCGGCTCATCGAGCGAGATGGTCGGCGGCGGCTTGCCCTGCGAGGCGCAGCCCAGCAATGACGACGTGGTAGCCGCGAGCGTCAATGCCAAAGCGTAAAAGCGGAAAGGCACGTTCATGGTTTGGCTCCTTCGGAAGAATCCAGTTCGCGGCTCCACGACAGGCCGTTGACGTAGATACCCAGCGGGTTCTTGCGCAGGCGCTGTTCGGTGCGCGGGGTTTGCAGGACGATCGACACCACGGCGTTCCAGCGCTCGGTGCCAGCGGGTGCGCCATTGACGAACCGCTGTTCCGTCCAACGGACGTTGAACGAGGCATCGCTGGCGCGCGTGACGCTGGTGATCTGCACCGTCACCGATTCGCGGCCGACGCGGGCGAACGGATCGTTCTTGCTCGCGTAGTCGTTGAGCACGGCCGCGCCCTTGTCGGTGGTGTAGTCGTAGGCATCGAGCCAGTTCTGCCGCACCACGATGGGGTCGATGGACAGCGAGCGCACAAGCGTCACGAAGCGCGCCAGGTGATGCGCGATCTGCGCATCGGCAGGCCGATACGGCGTGGCGGCCTCACCGACGGTGCGCACTTGGCCGGATTGATCGACTTCGATCACGTAGGGGGTCACGATGGACTGCGCCGAGCGCCACACCAAGCCACCGGCCATCAGCAAGGCCAGCACCAGGCAGCCGAAGGCCATCAGCCGCCAGTTCTTCGCCTGTACGCGCGCCGAGCCGATACGCTCGTCCCACACCTGGGCGGCGGCTTGATATGGAGTGGCAGGCTGCGGCGTATCGGCATAGCGCACCTGCTGTCGTTTGAATCGCATGGTCAGTTCTCCTTGTGAATCGCTTTAGTCGTCGGAGCTACGCAGGCTCGGGCCTTGCCCGGAGCCGCCACCATCGCCCCCGCGCAGCGTGTGGGCGGCAGTGGTCGCGGCATGGGTGATCTGCTGGCGGCGGTGCATCCGCTTCGCCCATGCGGGTTGCTCGTGCTTCTGCGAGCTGGCGGCGTCGGATGCGGCTTCGCCTGCGGCCGCTTGGCCGGAGCCAGTCGCACCCGACGCCCCGCCGCCTCCGGCCTCTGTGCCGTTCCATCCAGCACGGAAGGCGCCGGTCATCTTCTGCGCGGCACCGGAAGCTCCGGATGCGGCGCTGCGCCCGGCAGCCTGCGCACCGGTCTTGGCGACATTGCCCAAGCCGGCCATCGCGCCCTTGGCGCCGCCGCCCGCAGCGGCGGAACCGGCCTGGAACGCCGAGCGTGCGCTACCGGCCGCCGAGGTGGCGGCACGCGCACCGGCGCCGGCCAGCTTGGCGGCCGCCGGTGCCATGCGTGCTCCAGCCATGACCGCACCGCCCACGCCGGTCGCGGCAGCACCGATGGCAACGGCCGTACCGGCGGCGCCAATGGCAGCACCGGCCATCGCGCCGGCGCCGAGCTGCGGCGCACCGGACACCAGGCCGGTGGCGATGCCCGGCCCATAGATGCCCAGCGCCAGCAGCGCGAGCGAGGCCAGCATCACGACAAGGGCGTGGTCGATGGAGGGTTCGGCGGGATGAACCTGAAACTCCGCGAACAGGCCCGAGCCGATGCCGACGATGACGGCCAGCACCAAGACCTTGATGCCCGACGACACCACATTGCCGAGAACCTTTTCGGCGAGAAACGAGGTCTTGTTCCAAAGCGCGAACGGCACCAGCACGAAGCCCGCGAGCGTGGTCAGCTTGAACTCGATCAGCGTGATGAAAAGCTGGATCGCCAGCACGAAGAAACACAGGATGACGGTGAGCCAGGCGAGGAACATCACTACGACGGGGTCGATGTTCACAAAGACTTCGGGGAAGCCCGCCATGTCGCCGATCTGCTCCAGAATCGGTGCGCCCGCGTCGATGCCGGTCTTGGCCAGCCGCCCCGGTTGCAGGAAGTTCTCCATCGTCATGGCCGAGCCGGTGGCCGTCAGGCCCAGCCCGGCGAACGAGCGGAACACGATGCCCGCTAGCCAGTTGAAGTTGCCGATGATGTAGGCGAAGGCACCGACGTAGAGCACCTTGCGCAGCAGCTTGGCGATCACGTCCTCGCCCTGGCCGGTGGCGTGGCTCATCGCCCAATACAGGCCGGCGATGGTCATGTCGATGACGATCAGCGTGGCCGTCAGGAACGCCACTTCGCCTTGCAGCAAGCCGAACCCGGAGTCGATGTAGCGCGAGAAGGTATCGAGGAAGCGGTCGATGATGGTCACGTCGTTCATGGCGTGTCCTCTCCAATGAGTTCATCGAAGCTCGCCGGAATCGGCGGCAGCTCGGCCAGCGTCCGGTATTCATCCGGCCCGGCCTGGCCGGAGAAGAAGCGCCGCCGGAAGGCGTCGGCGGCGGCGCGGCAGTCGTCGTCACCCACGCACTGCCGGTCGGCCGCGCACTGCGCACGCAACGGCTTGAGCCGCACGGGATCGACTGTCAAAGCGTCGGCCAGGTTCTCAACCGACTGCTGGCCGCACGCGGTCAGCAGCAGGGCCAGCAGCGAAACCGGCAAGACGGGAGCGCATCGCATGGCCGTCTCCCGTCAGTTGTTGTAGAAATTGACAGACTGCGGCGTGTACGGCGTGCCGCTGCCGAGGAAGCGCCGCCGCACTTCGCGGGCGCGCTCGGTGGCCGCCGCCTGCCGCGCTAGTTCCAGCGACGCGGCGCGGTCTTGCGTGATCTGGAGCTGCTGGGACTGGATGGACTGCTTGGCCTGCAAGGCCAGAAGCTGGTTGGTTGCCTGCTGCGCCTGCAAGGCGCCGGTGGCAGATTGGCTCTGGCTAACCAGATCGGCCAGCGCGCCTTCGTCTTGGGCCAGGTTCTGCGACACCTGCGCCTGCATCCGCATCGCGGTATGCAAGCCATCGAGCGTATTCTTCCAGCGTTCGCGGGCGTCCTGCGCCATGCGGTCGCCGCTGATGGTCGCGGCGTACTGCTCCGGGTACAGACGGGCAAACGTGGCATCCATGCTCTGCACGTCGTAGGCCAGTCCCTGCGCCTCGGCGATCAGGCGTTCGGTGGTGGCGAGCGTGGAGCGCAGCCGGTTAACGATATTGAAATCGAGGCTCGCCAGATTGCGGGCCTGGTTTATCAACATCTGCGCCTCGTTTTGCAGTTGATTGATCTGGTTGTTGATCTGCTCCATCGTGCGGATTGCTGTCAGCGTGTTCTGCACAAGGTTGGCGGGGTCGATGAACGTGAGCGCCGATGCGGGCTGCGCGGTCAGCAGCGTCACCGACAGCACGGCGGCCAGGGATACGGAAAGAGCACGGGTCTTCATGGAGAAACCTCCAGCGGTTGAGAAGCGAGGAAAGAAGCCGCCGGTGAGGACGGCAGCAGGTCGGCGGCCCAATCGAGGCCGCGATGGCGCAGCCACGCACCGGCGAAGCCGGGAGCGCCGGCCTGCGCCAGAACGCGATCCATGTCGCGTTGGTCTTGCGGTGTGGAAGCGCCCGCGAAGGCGAGCGCGGCCGGCCCCAGGTCGAGGTCGAACAGGCGATTGCCGAGACGCGATTGGTAGTAGTAGTCGCGCTTGGGCTGGGCGGTGGCGACGATTTCGATCTGCCGGCTGTTGAGGCCGAAGCCCTCGTAGATCGTGCGAATCTGCGGTTCGGTCGCCTGCGGGTTGGGCAAGAAAATCCGACTCGGGCAGCTCTCGATAATCGCTGGCGCAATGCTCGAATCCTTGATGTCGGCGAGCGACTGCGTGGCGAAGATCACCGACACGTTTTTCTTGCGCAGCGTCTTCAACCATTGGCGAATGCGAGCGGCAAAAGACGGCTCATCGAGGAACAGCCACGCCTCATCGAGAATCAGCAGCGTGGGCGCACCGTCGAAACGTTCATCGAAGCGGGCGAACAGGTAGCGCAGCACCGCTTGCACGGCGGCGGGGCTGTGCATCAGTTCTTCCATCTCGAAGCCCTGCACGTCACCGAAGCCGAGACGATCGGTGTCCGCGTCCAGCAGCTTGCCGTGCGCGCCACCGAGCACATAGGGCGCAAGTGCCTGCCGTAGCGCGTTCGATTGCAGCAGCACGGAAAGGCCGGTGAGCGTGCGTTGCTCCACCGGCGCACCGGCCAGGCTGCCCAGCGCCGACCAGATGGCCGCCTTCTCGTCCGGGCCGACCGTCACGCCTTCGTGCAGCAGGCGGCCTTCCACCCATTCCCCCGCCCAGGAGCGATAGCTTTCCCGGTCGATCCGCGCGAGCGGCTGGAAGGCAATGCCACCGTCGGCACCCAAGTCGTAGTGCTCACCGCCCAGGCCCAGGATGGTGGCGCGCATCGAGCCGCCCATATCGAAGGCGAACACGCGCGAGCCGCGATAGCGGCGGAATTGCTGCACCAGAATGGCAAGCAACACCGACTTGCCCATGCCGGTCGGGCCGGCGACCAGCGTGTGCCCCACGTCGCCGATGTGCGTCACCAAGCGAAACGGCGTGGCGCCATCGGTGCGGGTGACGATCAGCGGTGGGCCGTCCAGGTGGTCGTTCTTCTCCGGCCCGGCCCATACGGCGGACAGCGGCATCATGTGCGCCAGGTTCAGCGTCGAGACGATGGGCTGGCGCACGTTGGCGTAGGCATTGCCGGGGATGGACGACAGCCAGGCATCGACCGCATTGAGGGTTTCGGGGATGGTGACGAACCCCCGGCCCTGGATGACGCGCTCCACCATGCGCAGCTTCTCGTCGGCCGCGGCCGGATCGGCATCGAGCACCGTCACCGTGGCAGTGAAGTGACCGAAGGCCACCTGATCACTGCCCAGTTCCTGCAAGGCGGCATCGGCGTCGGCCGCCTTGTTGTTGGCGTCGGTATCGACCAGCGGGCTTTCCTGCTGGAAGATCGTTTCGCGCAACAGCGCGATGACGTTCTTGCGCTTGGCGAACCACTGGCGGCGCAGGCGGCCGAGTTCCTTTTCTGCTTCGGCTTTGTCCAGGCAGAGAAAGCGCGTGCTCCAGCGGTAGGCGAAGCCCAGGCGGTTGAGGTCGTCCAACAGACCCGGCCAGGTCGAGGTCGGAAAGCCCCGCACCGACACCACGCGCAGGTGCTGGTCGCCCAGCATCGGTGCCAGGCCGCCGACCAGCGCGGAGTCGGCCAGTAGCGCGTCGATATGGAACGGCACCTCCGGCACGCCCACCGGATAGCGCCGCGTGGACACCGTGGCGTGCAGGTAGGTCAGCGTCTGGGCGTCATCGAGCCAGGCGATTTCGGGCATCACGCCATCGAGCAGGTCGAAGACACGATCGGTTTCCGCCACGAAGGCATCGAGCCGGCCGCGCCAGTCCACGCCGTCGCCCGTCGAGTTCTCATAGAGCAACTTGGCCGCGCGGGCGCGCGATTCCTCCGGCGGCAGGTAAGCCAGCGTCAGGTGATAGCCGCTCTCGAAGTGGTGGCCCGATTCCTCGAAGGCGGCACGGCGTTCCTCATCGACCAGCCACGACAGCGGCTCGGGAAAGTCGGAGTGTGGGTAGTCCGCCGCCGACCGGCGCTCGGCTTCGATGAACAAGGCCCAGCCCGAACCCAGACGGCGCAGCGCGTTGTTGAGCCGCGCCGATGTGGCGATCAACTCGCCTTGCGTGGCGCTGTCCAGATCAGGCCCGCGAAAGCGCGCCGTGCGCTGGAAACTGCCGTCTTTGTTCAAGACGATGCCCGGCGCGATCAGCCCGGCCCACGGAAGCCAGTCGGCGAGCAAGGCCGGGCGCTGGCGGTATTCGGCAAGGTTCAGCATGGCGGCGTCCCCCTACACGTCCAGCAGCGGTTTGTGCTTGATGTGCCGGGCGAAGACCTGCATGAACTGCGGATCGACGCGCGCGCCCCAGACCGCCAGCGAATGGCCGACGATCCAGAGCACCGCACCGGGAATCCACAGTTGCAGGCCCAGCCCGACGGCGGCGGCCAGCGTGCCGTTGGCGATCGCCACGGTGCGTGGCGCGCCGCCCAGCAGGATCGGCTCGGTCAGTGAGCGATGCAGCGGGATCTCGAAGCCGGGCGCGAAGCCCGGCGCTCCTTCGTTGGCGGTGCTCATACGACGGCCCCGCCGGAGAACGAGAAGAACGACAGGAAGAACGAGGACGCGGCGAACGCGATGGACAGGCCGAACACGATCTGGATCAGCTTGCGGAAGCCGCCGCTGGTATCGCCGAAGGCCAGCGCCAGGCCGGTGGAAATGATGATGATGACCGCGACGATGCGTGCCACCGGCCCCTGGATGGATTCGAGGATGGAGGTCAGCGGGCCTTCCCAGGGCATGCTGGAACCGGCGGCCTGCGCGGTGCCAGCCGTCATCAGCATGACGGCGGCCAGTAGCAGGCCGTGCTGCGCCGGCGCGGCCAGGCGCCGCATACGCGCGAAGGCCGAAGCCGGATTTACGGAAATGCGGAAAGCATGAATGTGCATCTGCGTCATGGCAGTTCTCCAGAGGGTTCAGGGGACGGGGAAGGAACTGGCGGCAGCTCGGGAAACGGCGTTTCCAGCGCATCCGCCATGCGATAGCCCACGCCGTCGAAGCCGACGACGCGTGCGATGCTTTCGACGTGGCGCTTGCGGCCACGCCCGGCGATGTGGATGACGACGTTGATGGCCTCGGCGATCAACGCGCGCGGCGGATTCACCGCCACTTCGAGAATCAGTTGCTCCAGGCGCAGCAGCGCGCCCAAGGCGGAACCGGCGTGAATCGTGGCGATGCCGCCGGGGTGGCCGGTGCCCCACACCTTGATGAGATCCAGCGCTTCGCCGCCGCGCACCTCGCCGACGATCACGCGATCAGGGCGCAGGCGCATCGTGGCGCGCACCAGCTCCTGCATCGACACGACGCCGGCGCGCGTGCGCAGCGGCACATGGTCGCGGGCGGCGCATTGCAGCTCGATAGTGTCTTCGAGCACGAGCACGCGATCACCAGTAGCGGCGATCTCTGCAAGCAAGGCGTTGGCCAGCGTGGTCTTGCCGGTACTGGTGCCGCCGGCGATCAGGATGTTCTGCCGCTCGCGCACGGCGCGGCGCAGGAAGTCCGCCTGCCCAGCTGTCAGGATGCCGTCGGCCACATAGCGATCCAGGCCGATGATGCTCACGGCCCGCTTGCGCAGCGCGAAGGCTGGCCCCGGTGCTGCGGGCGGCAAGATGCCCTCGAAACGCTCGCCCGTCTCGGGCAATTCGGCGGTCAAGAGCGGCTGGCCGCGATGCACTTCCGCGCCGACGTGGGCGGCGACAAGGCGGATGATGCGTTCGCCGTCGGCTTCGGGCAGTTCGACACCCAGTGGGATGCGGCCCGACGACAGCCGATCTACCCAGAGGGTGCGGTCGGGATTGAGCATGATTTCCACCACGTCCGAGTCTTCCAGCGCGGCGGCGATCAGCGGCCCCATTGCCGTGCGCAGCATCTGGATGCGGCGATCCTGTGAAGTGGTGGCCGACGAGCGTGGTTCGGGCGGGATCTGTGGAACGGCGCTCATGAGGCACGCTCCGCCGCACGTTCATGGGCTTCGGCCAGCGCCGCCGCGTCATCCATCCGCATCGGATCGGAATGCAGTTCTTCCACCACGTCGCGCACCAGGCTCCGGCCGCGCAGCAGGTGCCTGCCAAGCTGTTCGATGAACTGCTCGAAACGCGCCTTGCCGTGGGCACGGGCCGCGTCCTGATGCGCCTCGGGCACCGGCGTGCTGACCGTCAGGAAGTAGCGGATGAACAGCGCCAGCGTTTCGATCTGGATGTTCTGGTCGCGCTCCAGGCGCTCGGCCTGCCGCGACAGGCGATCCAGCCGCTTGGCAATGGCGGCCTCACGCTGGTCGCCCGCGTCCGGCGACAGCCAGGACGCCAGCGCCGCCGCGACGATGCTGGATTTCGAGACGCCTTTCTTGGCGGCCAGTTCTTCCAGCCGCTTGGCGTGCTCGTGCTGGATGAACAGGTTGAGGCGGTATTGGCTCATAAGTCGATTCCGTCGTTGGGGTCGAGAGAGGCCAGCCGCGCCGTGCGCTGCATGGCCGGGTCAAGCTGCCCTGGGAGCGGCAGCGGCAGCGGCAGGTCGTCGTCGTCATCGAGCAGCGCCAGGTCATAGGGCGCATCCAGCTCGGGGTCGTAGGCGACGGATTCGGAGAGTTCGGGTTGGCGGCGCGGGCCGCCGTCGTCGGTGCCGCCCAGTTCAGCGGCGGATGCCGTGGCTGATGCGGCGGGCACGGCGGGGATTGCCAGGCCGATCCAGTCGTCGGCGCGGGCCGGTGGCACGTCGGCGTACTGCCCGGCCACGAGCGCAGGCGGTGGCAGCACGCGCCGCTTGAAATTGGCGTCGGCGTAGTAGCGCAGCTTCTTCGCCTTGATCGGTGCCACACTGGACACCATCACCACCGATTCGTCGGGCGGTAGTTGCATGACTTCCCCGGGCGTCAGCAGCGGGCGGGCCGTCTCCTGGCGCGACACCATGAGGTGCCCCAGCCACGGGGCCAATCTGTGCCCGGCATAGTTGCGCTGCGCGCGCAGTTCGGTGGCCGTGCCGAGCGATTCGGAAATGCGCTTAGCGGTGCGTTCGTCGTTCGTGGCGAACGTCACGCGGACGTGGCAGTTATCCAGAATCGAATGGTTCTGGCCGTAGGCCTTGTCGATCTGGTTGAGCGACTGTGCGATCAGGAAGCTGCGGATGCCGTAGCCGGCCATGAAGGCCAGCGCCGTCTCGAAGAAGTCCAGGCGCCCCAGCGCCGGAAACTCATCGAGCATCAGCAGCAGCTTGTGCCGGCGCTCAATGCCGTCGCTGCCATCCGGCGATTCGGTGAGTCGTCGCCCGATCTGGTTGAGAATCAGCCGAATCAGCGGCTTGGTGCGGCTGATGTCCGAAGGCGGCACCACCAGATACAACGACACAGGGGATGCGGACGCGATCAGGTCAGCGATGCGCCAGTCGCAGCGCGAGGTGACTTCGGCCACCGTGGGGTCGCGGTACAGGCCGAGGAACGACATGGCCGTGGACAACACGCCCGAGCGTTCGTTGTCCGACTTGTTCAGCACTTCGCGGGCAGCGGATGCGACGACCGGGTGAGGTGCATCGCCCAGGTGCTTCGTCGTCATCATCCGATGCAAGGTCAGCTCGAACGGGCTGGCCGGGTCGGAGAGGAAATTGGCGACGCCGCGCAGGGTCTTGTCCTCGCCCGCATACAGCACATGCAGGATGGCCCCCACCAGTAGCGCATGGCTGGTCTTCTCCCAATGGCTGCGCTTCTCCAGCGCGCCTTCGGGGTCAACGAGAATGTCTGCGATGTTCTGCACGTCGCGCACTTCATGGGCGCTGCGCCGAACCTCCAACAGCGGGTTGTAGGCGGCCGACTTTGCATCGGTGGGGTTGAACAGCAGGCAATGCGAGAAGCGCGAACGCCAGCCAGCCGTGATCTGCCAGTTCTCGCCCTTGATGTCGTGAATGACGGCGGACGCTGGCCAGCTCAATAAGGTGGGCACCACCAGGCCAACACCTTTGCCTGAGCGCGTGGGCGCGAAGGTCAGGACGTGTTCCGGGCCTTCATGGCGCAGGTACTCGTTGCGATACTTGCCGAGAAAGACGCCGGCCGGCTGCGTCAGCCCGGCCTTGCGAATGTCGTCCGCTTCGGCCCAGCGCGCCGATCCGTAGGTGGTGACGAGCCGCGCTTGCCGCGAGCGCCACACCGACATGGCGATGGCGGCGACCACGGCCACCAAACCACTGCCGCCAGCGATGGCCCCACCGATGTCGAAGACATGTGGCGCATAGGCATCGAAGAAGAACCACCACTCGAACAGCCGCCAAGGGTGATAGACCGGCGTGCCGAAGAGGTCGAACCAAGGCGAGCCAAGGCGTAGTTGATAGCCCAGGGCGGCGGCTGTCCATTGCGTTGCACTCCATACGCCGGCGATCACGATGCCGAAGACGGCGGCGATCTGCCCGAACAGCACGCCCTGACCTTGCATGACTGGCCTCCGATTTCCCCTGTGCTGATTCCTCGTTCAAGCGCGGCACAAGGACGTGCCGCATGGCGTGAGGATCGGTGCCGGGTCGGTGCCGGTCAAAGACCGTTATCGGGAGAAAGGTCGAGTAATTGGAAAGAATTAGGGCTGCATCGCACCAAAGAAAAACGCCGCAAGCGAGGGCGCATTGCGGCGTGTCGAGCGGAAAAACGGAAGTTTCGTGGCGGATCGCCTATGGTCAGAACTTGGGAGGTTCCTTCGGCGGAGTGTAGGGTGTATTGCGGTCGCCATAGAAACGCTTGCGCGTGGCTTCGGCGACTCGGTTGCACAGCACATCGCCCAGGTTGGGGCGGTCCGTCTTGCATTGCTGGCGCAGTTCCTTGAGCCGCGCAGGATCGGATGCCAGTTCTTCGGCCGTGGGAACGTCCGTCTTCTCTGGCGTGTCAGTGGGGCCGCAGGCCGTCAGCACCGCAGCCAACAGGAACGGGATGGTCTTCTTCATGATTCGGGTTCCTCGGGGAAATCAGGGCCATCGCCCCGCATCGGCTTTGCGGCCTCGGGCGAGTCGATGGCCTGCACGCGGTCGATGAAACGAGTCAGCGTTTCCGATGGTTCGGCATCCAGGCGCAACAGATAGGTCGTCAGCAATGGCGCGCATCCCGCCAGCGGCCGCGCGACCACGCCCTGTTCGCGGCTGGCCGTGATGTGCGCAGCACCAGTCAGCCCCAGGGCGAAACCGGCCGATACTAGCGCCATCATCAGGTCGCAGGACGCCACCCGCTCCGCCACCAGCGGCTCCATGTCCACACGGCGCAGCAGGCGATCCACCTGCCGCGCATGGCCTTCGCACGCCTGCGGGTCGCACAGCACCAGCGGATAGCGAAGCAGTTCTTCCAACGGAATGCGTTTATGCGCCAGCAAGGGATGCCGCGCCGGCACCGCCACCAGCAGCGGATCGCCCCAGACGGGCGAGGCCACGATGCCGTCACCCACCTCGTCGGCGCGAGCGAATCCCACGTCGTATAGGTCGTCGTGCAGGCCCTTGATCTGTTGCGACAGTGGCACTTCGGTCAGGCGGATTTCCACTTCGGGTTCTTCCTGCCGGCACAGCGCAAGCAACGACGGCAGGCGCGACGGCGTGATGCCGTCGGACAGGGCGATGCGTAGCTGGGCGTGGAAGCCATTGGCCGCCGCCTTCACGCTGTCGCGCGCCTGCTGCAAGGCGGCGAAGACGCGCGGCACATGATCGAGAAACAGCTTGCCGGCACGGGTCAGCCGCGTACTACGCGTGGTGCGGGCGAACAGCACCACACCAAGTTCTTCTTCCAGGTCCTTGATGGCGCGCGACAGCGGCGACTGCTCGATGTGCAGCTTCTCGGCTGCGCGGGCGAAGTGCAGTTCTTCGGCAACGGCTAAGAAACAGCGAAGATGACGTAATTCCATAGGTGTACGTCCTCCCGCTCACGAAAACGGCTTCTCAGGCCTCGCTGGCCGTCAACCGACGCGCAGCAACCAGAGCCTCATCGCGTGTGGCAACCACCTCATGTGGAATACCGAAGGCTTTGACGGCAATTTCGGACATGGCTGCGACCTCGGCGCGGCGCGCGTCGTCCGGCTCTATACTGATGAGCGCCTTGCAGACCTGGCCCAACGGTTCCTTGTTGTGCTTGAGCCAAACACCACGATGCTTGCGATCCTCGTGGGTTTCGTCGCTGCGAAGCTGGTCGTACACCACGACGAATGGCTGGCCATTCTGCAAAAGGGCCACCATTTCGGCCTCCCACTGGGACGCATAACCCGGCTGTGCCGCAGCCTGGTCGAACACCACGAATGGAAACTCGCGGATATCGTGAATGGTGAAGGTTTTAGGATCGAGGCTCATATTGATGGACTCCTTGAAACAATGGGATGGTGCTCATGGGCCAGCGGCCGTTTCGGTCACTGGATGCTGTTCGATTGGACTAGAGTTGCCGGTAAAGTCGGCAGCGGGCTCGTCCTGCCAGCCCGCGCCCAGCGCCTTGTAGAGCGCAATGGCGCCGAGCACTTCTCCCCCTTGGCTCAAGGCCAGCGCGTCACGGGCCTGATAGGCCGCGCGCTGGGCAGTGAGTACCGGCAGATAGGCGCTCAGACCGTTGCGGTAGAGCCGGGTCGCGCGATCGAGCGCCTGTTGGCTGTCATCGGCCGCTGCGGCCAACGATGCTCGGCGCTGACGTTCGCTGTTCAGCGCCGTCAAGGCGTCTTCCACGTCGCGCAGCGCCAGCCGCACGTCACGTTCGTAGGCCAGCCGCGCGGCATCAGCACCGGCCTGAGCGGCTGTGACGCCGGCACGTGCGCGGCCGCCGTCGTAAAGCGTCTGGTTCGCCTGCACACCTGCCGACCACGCCAGGCTCGCGCCGGAGAACAGGTCGTGCAACAGGCTGGCGGTGGTGCCGAAGCTCAACGGAATGGCGAAGTGCGGAAGCCGCGCGGCCTCGGCTACCCCGATCCGCGCCGTGGCGCCGGCCAGGCGCCGTTCGTCCGCTCGCAGGTCAGGACGCTGGCGAATGACTTCCGAAGGCAACGCCAGCGGCAGCGACGGCGCCACGGGTAGCATGGGCGCGGATTCGACCAGCGCGGCTCGCCAATCGCCGGGAAACCCGCCGGCCAGCACGCCGATGGCATGGCTCAGGCGTGCGATCGCAGCCTCCAGCACGGGAGGCTGCGCCTCGGCAGCTTCACGCTCGGCTCGGGCCTGTGCGACCTCGGCGGACGTGCCCAGGCCGCGTTGCAATGCCCGCTCGGCCAGTTGCTCGCCTTCGCGCAGATTGCCGATGTTGTCGCGTGCGATGGCAAGGCGCGCCTGCGCCGTGCGCAGTTCGGCGTAGTCGGCAGCGAGTTCGGCCAGCAAACTCACCTGCAAGGCATGGTGGTCGTCGGTCAAAGCGTCGATGCCCGCATCGGCCGCTTCCACGGCTCGCCGGGTGCCACCGAACAGATCCAACTCCCAGCTCGCATCGAGGCCGGCGCGCCAGGTACGGGATTGACCGATGCCCGGTGGCCAATCCAGGGTCTTGCTGGACCGCAGGGCCTGCGCTATTCCGCCCGCCGAAACAGTCGGCCCGAGGCCGGATGCGATCTGGATGCGCTCGGCGCGCGCCTGTTGCAACCGCGCCTGGGCGATGCCGAGGTCCTGGTTGCTGGCCAACGCCTGATCGACCAGCCGATCGAGCATGGGGTCGTTGAACGCGCGCCACCATGTTCGCAGGCGCTCGCGATTCGCGGCCGTGAACTCCCCGTGCGCTTCACTCCACTGCGATGGCGTCGTGACCTGCGGAGGGTGGTAGTCGGGGCCTACCGTCGCGCAGCCTGACAGCCAGGTTGTCAGCAACATGGTGGTGATGGCGGTCAACCGAGGGCCGAAAGTGCCTGCTTGGCGAGAGGCATGAAGGAATGTGCGTGCCATGATCGCGGCCTACATCCAGCGGTGCAGCAGCGTCGTCAGACGCCCTTGGGGTACGCGGTCGCGTCCCGTCTGGCCGACCTCAATGCTGCACGTCATTCCTGCCGCTAGGACGATGTTGGCGGGCACCTGGTCGATTTCGACCCGGACCGGGATACGCTGGGCCAGACGCACCCAACTGAAACTCGCCTCGACGCTGGGTAAGCCTTGGGCATCGGCCTGTTCGTTGGCATCGGCGATGCCGCGCCCAATGCTGGCGACATGCCCGTGTATCAGGTCGTCGAACCCCATCAGGCGAATCTGCGCAGGCGCGCCGGGATGGATGCCGCGGAGCTTGGTTTCCTCGAAATACCCGGTAATCCAGAAGCTGTGCGCATCGAGCAAAGCGATGTTGGGATGCCCGGCCACGGCGTAGTCGCCCTGGCGCAGCCGCAGATGCGTCACGTAGCCATCCACGGGTGCCCGCAAGATCGTGCGCGCCAGGTCCAGCCGCGCCACGTCCAGCGCGACCTGCGCGCGGCGCTGTTCGGCCTGGGCAATGGCGACGGCCTGGTTCGCGCGATGGATGTCCTCACGCGGCACCAGATCCTCCATGCCCTTGCGGCGCTGCGCGTCGTCACGTTTCTGGCCCAATGCGGCCGTTGCCGCCGCCAGTTGCGCCTCGGCCTGGGCAACGGCGAGCTGGAAACGCTCGGGGTCGATGCGATAGAGCACGTCGCCGCGCTTGACGTACTGGGCATCGGTCACCGGCACTTCGACCACGGTGCCGTTGACCTCGGGTGCGATGCGCACGACCTGCGCGCTGACGCGGCCATCGCGGGTCCAGGGCGCGAGCACGTAGGCCCGCCAGAGCGCGATGACCAGCATCACCGCGGCGATGACCGCCAACAGCGTCACGGCTGCCTTCGCGGCGGGTTTCAAGAGCGAGATAGCACTAGACATACAGGATCAGAACCGAAACAAGGCAAAGGGAAAGGGCAAACTCGAACAGCGCGGGATGCCAGACCCAGCGCAGCACGCCGCTGCGGGCGAGCACGAAGCGCAGCCCCAGAAAAAGCGGGACGGCGATGCAGGCATAGATGAAGAACGGCGGCAGGTAGATACCGGCCACGGCGATTTCACTGAGCATGGGCAGGGCTCCGGGGCAGCGAGGAAAAATAGCCGGCATGGCCTTCGAGCAGCGCGGCAATGTCGATCAGCGCGGCGGCCAAGCGCTGCGGGTCGCCGCCAGGGGCTGGGTCGCTGACGATTCGGCCCAGGCCGCGCGCAGCGCGGCGTGCGTGGCCGGCCGCCTGGATGGGGGCATGCGCCCGGCGAGCCATCCGCTGCAACGCGGTCGCCACCCACGGGCGCAGGGGCGACGCAGGCGGTGCGTGCCGCAGCCATAGGCGCAGGCGCAGCAGTTCGCGGCCCAGATGCAAACTGGCCAGCGCGTCGCCAATCGCGCGGTCCATCGTGGCCGGCTGGATTTTGAGCATGGCGCCGAGCTGCGCCATGCGATGTTGCTGGCGCAGTTGCCAAAGGCGGCGATCGGCCTGGGCGCCACGCAACACGGCCACCGCTTCGTCGCGGATGCGGCGGCGCAGCCGCTCAATGTCGCGGGCGGGATTGCGCGGCAGCAGCAGGCGGAACCCCAACAGGGCGAACAGTGTCGCCAGCACCCAGGCCACCGACCAGTTCAGGAACAGCCCCAGGTCGTAGTGCATCGGGTTGGCCGCAGCGGTCAGCGTGTTGAACCCGACCAGGTAGGCCAGCCCTGCCAAGCCGTACTTCGGGAAGTTCGTGGCATAGATGCCCGGCATCCAGAACAGGCCCAGGACCAACAGCAGCAGCGGCAAGCCGCTGATGTGCGGCAGCACGCCGAACGCGCAGACGAACGCCATCGGCACGGCGACTACCGTGCCTTTGACGAACTCGACCGCACCGGCAGCGGGATTGCCGGCGGTCGCCAGCAGCGCGCAGTACGGCGCCAGCACCAGCAGCATCATGTCGCCATGCGGCCAACCGGTGACGATCCAGAAGGCGCCGCCCAGCACCAGGGTCAGCATCGCGCGCAAGCCGTTCTGGAGCGCCGCCGTCATGTCACGGTGAAAGTGCACGGTTGGCCGTGCGCTGCGGGGACGCGGATGATGCAGTGCGGCGATGCCGTCCAGCGCGGCCAGAAAGTCGTCGATCTGCTCGATCAGCCGGTCGCCGGCGATGAGAAGCGCGGCTTCCTCGGCCGGCTCGTTCAGGGCCGGTCCGACAAGGGCTGCGATCAGGCGTGCGCGGGCCTGGCGCAGCGCATGTATCGCCAGTTCGATGCCTTGCGCGCCACCGTCAAGCGCCTGCTCTGCTTGACGCCATGCGTCTTCCAGTGCGGGGTGCAAGGTGCGTAGCGCCCGCGCGCTGGCGCTATGCGGCGGCAACGGCGGTGCGCCGCCGACCAGCGCGGCGAACAGCGCAGCCATCGCATGACGCACCGCCAAGGCGCGCTGCGCCAGATCGGCCGATTCGGCCTTGCCGAGTGCCAGCAGATCATCCACGCCATAGATCTCGGCCATGAGGCTGCGCCGTGCCGGCGCAACCCGTGAAGTTGCGGCGGGGCCGTTACCGCCATCCACGGCTTCGTGCTGGGACGCGATGACGTTTGCCGTCTCGGCAGCCATTTGCCCGAGCAGGGCTTCGAGCTTGCCGCGCACACTGCGCCGGCTGAACAGCGCGGACACCAATCCCAGGCAGGCCACGCCCAGCAGGACCGTGGAACCACGTCCGACGACATGTTCGAAAGTCTGCTGTGGGTGCTGGAGAGCACCGAAGGTCGCCAGTCCTACGGTATAGCCGGCAACCACGGTGCCGGAGGCGCGGAAGTGGCGCAGCAGCGTCATCCCGGCAACGCATGCCCCCAGCCAAAAGCCGAACCCCAGCAGGAACAGCCACGGCATCTGTGCAAACGCGCTCATCAACGCGATCGCCACGACCATGCCGACCAAGGTGCCGAGCACGCGCCAGGTGCCCTTGCCGATGACCGCGCCTTGCACCGGGTGGATGACCAGCAGTACGGTCGATGCGGCCGAGTACGGCATATCCAGTTCGATCAGATAGGCCACCGTCAGCGCCAGCCAGGCCGCCAGAATCGAGCGCAGGACATAGGTGGCGCGCGGCGTGGTGAGGTCCAATCGCGCCAGTCCGCGAGCCCGCCGGGCGATCAGCCGGCGGCGGATCGGAACGGGGGGGGGCGAAGGCCCCTGCGGCACTGTCGCTGGACGCACGATCATACTTTCCTGAAGTGATGGTTCGCATCACTTTAGGTCGGGCGTTTGATTCAGAAAAGTGACTTTATTCGAATCAATGATTGCGTCTGGCGCACCGATTGAGCCCGGCGTGCTCCGCTTCTATGCCTTGCTCTTGCTGGGTCTGGAATTCGGAGCCTCGCCGTCATCGCAAAGTGCCCGAATCGTGCGGCGTAGCCGTTGGTGCGCAGGGTCGCTCTGGAAACGTGGATGCCACGCCTGGGTGAATAACACCGTTTCCAGCGGCACCGGCAGGTCGAACAAGCGGATGCGCAGGCCAGCCGCGAGCGCGCTGCGCGCTAGATGCTCGGGCAACGGCAGCAGGAGGTCGGAATCCTGCAAGGCAAAGAGGGCCGTGAAAGGCGTGGATACGACCAGCGCGACATGGCGGTGCAGCCCTTGGGCTTCCAGGCCCGTGTCGATCGGACCAGCGGACTTGCCGCGCCGGGATACGCCGATGTGGCCCCAGCGCGTGAGCCGCTCAGCCGTGATGTCGTCCTCGAAGATCGGATGCCCCGCGCGGGCAACGCCGACGAAGGTGGTGGTGAACAAGGGCTGCACGCGGATTTCCGGCCCGAGCTTGCGCGATGCGCTGATGAACAGGTCGATGCGCCCGCTACGCAGCGCCTCGTCGTCCACGTCGTCTTCCTCGGGCGAGAAGCGCAGCATGGCGCGCGGCATGTCAGCCGCCACTGCCTCCAGCAGTCGGCCCGAATGGATGCCAACGAAGACGTCGTTGGCGCGCACGTTGAAGCGCCGCTCCAACGTCTTCAGATCGACGTCGGCGGTGGGCGCAAGCACTTGGGTCGCCTGTTCGACCGCTGCGCGCACCTGCTCCCGCAGCGCCAGGGCGCGCGGCGTAGGGACGAGCTTGCGCCCGGCCTGCACGAACACCGGATCGCCCAGAGTTTCGCGGATGCGGCCCAACGTGCGGCTCATGGCCGGAGGGCTCAGGTTCATGCGCCGGGCCGCTCCGACCACGCTGCCTTCTTCCAGCAGGATGTCTAGCGCGAGTAGCAGGTTCAGATCCGGATGATCCATCGCGCACCTTATTTTGATTGCACTAAATGAAATCCTAACTCCATATCGGTGCAAGTAGAAGCAAAGAAAGAGCCATGCGTTTCACGCACTCATGAAGTGCATGGAAAGGCATTTACCGCCTTTTTCAGCTCAATCGAAAATGATTGTCGTTTTCATTAAAGGCATGTGCCAGTCAGCACGCCACGCCATCAGCCAGCGCGACATGCCTCCCTTTAGTCCTATCAAGGAGGAGTCCTCATGAAACCAGTGGCCGTGTTGCGCTCAACGCACGGGCGAAGTTCTTGGCATGTGGTCGCCCTGCTGTGGCTGGTCGTCCTGCTCGGCAGCGTCGGTGCAGCCGATGCCCGGCAGCCGGATGCAGTTGCATCGCAGCCTTGGCGGGTGGTGCAGCAATACATGGCAGCATGGAACGCCCATGACGCTCAAGCCGCCACTCAAGCGCTTGCTGCCGATGTGACCTACTTCAACACGAGCGCGGCGGCCCCTCGCCAGGGCCGCGATGTGGTGCGCCATGTCGTCGAGGGTTTGCTGGGCCTGATTCCCGATCTGCACTGGCAAGTGGTTGGAGAGCCCGTCGCCCAAGGGGACGGAATTGCCTTCGAGTGGGAGTTTTCCGGCAATGCCCGTCTACCTGCCGACGCTTCCCACACCGAAAAGAATCGGCCGATTCGATTGCGAGGCGCCAGCTTCGCCCGCGTCGAGCATGGCCGGATCGTTTATTTCGCCGACTACTACAACGGACAGGCCATGCGCGAACAGTTGGCGCCATGACGGCTTCCTTCGCTTTCCTTTCTTTGAGGTATATCCCATGACGTTCTCAAACCCGCAACCGGCTCGCGGGCCGGCTCGCTGCGCCCGTCTGTTCCGAAACACCCGGCTTACAACCGCATTGGCAACGGCGCTGGCTGTACCGTTGCCGGTTCTAGCGCAATCAAGCCCCACCAAAAATGACACCGCGCAGGAGCAACAAGGTCCAATCATCCTGCCGGCTGTGACGGTGACGGGGACAAAGGCGGAAGCCACGACCGAAGGCACCCAGTCCTACACCACCAGCGAGACAGCGGCCGCTACACGCCTGCCCCTGTCGTTGCGCGAAACACCACAGTCAGTGACCGTCGTGACGCGGCAGCACATGGACGATCAGCAGCTCAACTCCGTGCAGGACGCGCTGGAAAGTACCACAGGCATTTCATCGCGCACGCTGGACAGCGAACGGGTCAGCTTCTATTCGCGTGGTTTCTCGATCGACAGTTTCCAGTACGACGGCATTCCGACGACCTTCCTGGAGGGCGCGAGTTTCCTGGATACCGCTTTCTACGACCGCATCGAGGTCGTTCGGGGCGCAACGGGCCTGCTAACGGGTGCGGGCAATCCAGGCGCATCCGTCAACCTCGTGCGCAAACGCCCGACCGAAGATTTTTCTGCCTCGGCGTCCCTCAGTGCCGGTTCATGGGATAACTACCGTAGCATGGCGGACATTTCCACACCGCTGACCATGGACGGCCGAATTCGGGCGCGCCTGGTTGGCGTGTATCAGGACCGCGATTCCTACATCGACTTGTACCAGCAGAAGAAGAAGGCTATTTACGGCGTCATCGACGCTGATCTGACGCCTGACACGACGTTGAGCCTGGGCTTCGACTATCAGGACATCAAGCCCAAAGGCACAACTTGGGGAGGCTTGCCTTTGTGGTTCAGCGACGGTACGCGAACCGATTGGTCGCGCTCCAAGACACTGGCGACAAAATGGAATCGCTGGGACAATACGATCAAGACCGCTTTCGCCAATCTGGAACATCGCTTCGACAACGATTGGACGTTCCGCGCAGCTTTTAACCAGCAACGCACCGACTCTGATTCCCGGCTGTTTTCCGGCCTCGGTTATCCCAATCCGATGACTGGGCAGGGCTTGATTCCCGTTGCGCTTGCCAACTACGCAGACACGCGGCAAAACAGCTTCGACGTCATGGCTTCGGGACCGTTCGAGTTGTTAGGCCGCAAGCATGAACTGGTGCTTGGGGCGATGGGATCGCGCCGTGTGTCCAACGACCACAGCACGGGGTTCGTTTTCCCCAGCACGTCGATCGGCAATTTCTACAACTGGAGCGGGAATTATCCTGAACCGGATTTTGACGGGGCAGGCTATGCCTTGACGCATGCCGTGACGAAACAGAGCGGCTTCTACGGCGCTGCGCGCTTTTCGCTGGCTGATCCGCTCAAGCTCATCATCGGCGGCCGGTTCAGCAACTATGAAATCAACCAAGACGCCAGCGGCGTTAATTTTCACTACAAGAAAACCAGCGAATTCACGCCCTATGCCGGCCTAGTCTATGACTTGAACAATACGTATTCGGTCTATGCGAGCTACACGGAGATATTCAATCCCCAATCCTACCGCGACCGCGACAACCAGGTACTCAAGCCGACAACCGGCAAGAATACAGAAGTTGGCATCAAAGGCGAGTACCTCAATGGCCGCCTCAATGCCGCCGTCGCCTTGTTCGAGACACGTCTGGACAACGTAGCCCAAACCGACATGGGTTACGTCCTGCCCGATGGAACGCAGGCTTATTACGCCGCGAGTGGTACCAAGTCTCGCGGCATAGACTTTGACTTGCAGGGCGAACTGTTCCGCGGCTGGAATCTCTATGCTGGCGTCTCTCACTACACCGCATCAGATGCGACAGGCGCGCGGCTGAGTACCCAACTGCCGCGAACGACGGCGCGACTGTTCACGACATACCGGCTGCCTGGGGAATGGAGCAAGCTGACGCTGGGAGGTGGCGTGACTTGGCAAAGCCGCTTCTACCAGTCGGCGACGAGCCCTAGCGGGGCCGCTACGGTAGAGCAGAAGCCGTATGGGCTGACCTCGCTGATGGCACGTTATGCGCTGACCAATCGAGCAGACATTACGGTCAACGTCAACAATGTCTTCGACAAGAAATACTCGGTCATGAGCGGCTTCTATAACCAAGTGCTCTACGGAGAACCTCGCAATTTCATGGTGACGCTCAACTATAAGCTGTAGAACACTGGGAGGGTCGAGACTGGAATTAGCCGATAGATGGGTCGCGCTACCGTCCAACCTCCCACGACACCCCGCCGCCGCCCACCGTCGCGACAAGCTGCTGTCCCAGTCGCTGTTCGATCACCGGCCGCCACGGCACCAGGCTGAAGCCCATGCCGTTATCGAGCATCGCGTAGCGCCCGCTGGCGAGCATGACGGAGCGCCGGTAGATGCCAGCCACGGGCTGCCCGTCGGCCACCGGGCGATGCTCCAGGCCGGTTTCGGCAGCAATGTCCTTGGCGGCTTGCGCCAGTTCTCGATGGCGCAGTGTGCCCAGCAGGTTGCGTGCAAGGATGACGCGCTGCCCGCGTCGCTGGGCCAAGCCCCTGTTCTTCAAGGAAGTCGGCGCGCTGCTGCATGGCCTGTTTGGCATCGCCACCAAAGCCCAAGTCGCCTAGCCCCTTGCCACCGCCGATCAACTGCTGATCCAGCCATGTCGCGCCGATGACGCGGGCCTGCCGCTCGATGGGTAGGTGCGATTTCAGCTCCACGGCCACACCGCCCAGCCGCTGCGCGTCGTACTGGCGGCCACGTTCGGCCAGGTCGTCCGGCACCTTCCATAGCCCTTCGGCCACGCACTCCACGATGCCGGCTCGGCGTAACGCTTCCAGCCGCCGGGCGTGGGCGGCGCCAACCTCCTGCGGGTCACGTCCAGGCTTGGCCAGGCCCTGTTCGATGACCAGGTGGTGATCGGCGCGGTACGGGCCATCGCCCGCCAGCGCGGCGATGTCCTTGTTAGCGGTGCGTACCACGGCGGAACCGCGCGCCTCCACTTGGCAGCAGCCCACCGCGGGAGTTGCTCGCAAACACGTCATCGCTTCGCATAAGTACGTGGCCGAACATCTGCAAGGCCCGATGCACTCGTTCTTGCTGCTAGTGCGGGAGAAGCTCGAAGCGATCATTCGCTAGTGCGCGCACCCGATCCCACCGACAAGGCCGAAGGCATCAACATCAAGCTGCTGACCATCCAGTGCAACGCGCGTGGCTTCCGCGGCCACACCAGCTTCCACATTGCAGCCCTGTTCTATTGTGGTGGACTACGCCTTCAGCCGGCGGCTTGAACTACGCGAGTCAAGAGGGCTGTCCACTGAAAAACCGGAAGAACCCGTGGATTGTCGATACTACCCGTCGCCCGCGCTGCGGAGTCGATCCTCGTCACCAGTACGGCGCATCGGTGCCCGGCGGCAGTGACGGTCGCGCATACCCGTACGGGAAGTCTCTGACGTGGTGTCTGTCCGGCAAGTCATGGAATTCAACGCTTTCGGTAGACGTCGTTCGACACGGTAGTCCGCTGGTGGATGTTGTTATTGGGTTGGCGTGTTTTGACACGCGACTGCTCACAGCGCCAGCAGTAGGTCGGCCAGTGCCTGCGGATGGGTGAGCATCGCATCGTGTGGCGCATCCAATTCCAGGTAGTTCCAGCCGTCGTTCCTGGCCCGGGCGACGGAGCGCGCGAGCAGATCGCCGGACGCCTGGCGACAGCGGATGTAGGTCTTGGGGCCGCCAGGCAATGGACTTTCCAGACGGACAGACTCGAAGTAACTGTGTGGAGGCTGGCTCTTCAGGCGCGTATTCATCCAAGCCTGGTCGGAGAGGGATACCCCGAACTCCGATGCGGGCAGTGGAGGGATACGCCAGTCAGGATCGGTGGCCACGGCCCTGGCGTAACGATCAATGAGATGGGGCGCGTGGTCGAGCAACTTCTCTCCGTTGGCTGGCAGGAAAGCGTCGAGCAGCACGAGATGGTCGATCCTCTCGCCCAGCCGTGATGCGGCAACACAGACCGGGAATCCGGCATAGCTGTGGCCGACGAGCGTGATCGATGCAAGTCCTTCGGCAGCGGCAAGGATATCCTCGACGTGACTACTCAGCCCGAACCGCCCCGGCTCGCCATCCAGGCCGCTTAGGGTTGGTGCCACCACATGCCGCCCCGAAGCGGCAAGCACGGGAATCAGGCGCTCCCAGCACCAGCCACCATGCCAAGCACCGTGGACGAGGACGAAATCACTTTTTGTTGGCGATCGTGTCATTGTCACGCGTGGCCGGACAGCAGCGGATACAGGGACATCACGAGCAGCACGGCCATCGCGATGTTGAAGATACGCAGGTGGCGCCGGTCCGTGAGCCAGCGGCGCAGCGTCGTGCCGAATGCGGCCCAGACGGCGACGCTGGGGGCATTGACAACGGCATAGAGGACCGCGATGGCGATCACCGCCGGCACGCCGCCCTCTGCGGGGGCGTAGGTGGCGATGGCCCCGATGGCCATGATCCACGCCTTGGGATTGACCCACTGGAAGGCGGCAGCCTTCCAGAAGCCGAATGGCCGACCGGGGGCCCCCGTCTCTTGCAACGGCTGTGAGGTCGCGATCTGCCAGGCAAGCCAGAGCAGGTAGATCGCACCGACCACGCGCAACGTGGTGTACAGGGATGGGTACGCGAGAAACAGGCGCCCGAGTCCCGCCCCCACGCCGAATACCATCGCCGCGAAGCCGAGGCTGATACCAAGGATGTGCGGCACGCTGCGAACGAATCCATGGTTGAGTCCCGAGGCGAGCACCATGGTGTTGTTGGGACCGGGCGTGATGGAAGTCACGAACGCATAGGTCATGAAGGCAAGGAGCAGGTCGGGGCGCATGGGCACAGGGGCATCGCGTTCATGGAAGAGGAAGGTGGTTGAGGTCGATCGCTGCGCCGGGTCACGGTACCCCGATGCAGTGCGCGATGAATCCGCTGCGCTGCTCGATGCGGCGGTAGTACGCGTCCACCGCATCGAGGCGGGGATGCTCGAAGGGCGTCTGGTACCAGCGATGGACCGACAGCCCAATGGCGATGTCCGCCAGGCTGAAGTCCCCGCCCGCGACGTAGGCGTCCGTGTCGACCAGTTGGCCGTCCAGTACGCGCATGAACCGATGCCAGTCTTCCAGGGATCGCTGGACCTGCTGGGCGTCCGCGTGCTCCGGCGAGCGTCGCACCAATGCCATGAAGGCATGGCTCCATGCACGGTTGAGGTCCGACGCCTGCCAGTCCAGCCACTGGTCGACGCGGGCGCGTGCCATGGCATCGCGTGGATACAGCGCGCCGTTGCCATGGCGATTGGCGAGGTAGCGCAGGATGGTGTTCGATTCCCACAGCACGAAATCCCCGTCGATCAGCACGGGTACCATCGCGTTGGGGTTGAGTTCCTTGAACATGTCCGTGTTCACGTCGTTGTAGCCGCTGCCCCAGTCTTCCCGCTCGAACGGTAGGCCAAGTTCGGCGCAAGCCCAAAGGACCTTCCGGACGTTGATGGAGGATCGCTTTCCAAGGATCTTGAGCATGTGCTGTCCCAGTGGGAGTCAGGGCGCAATGGCTTCCGTGGTTTTGCGAACGGGAGCCGAAAGGGGCCGGACGTCAGGCGGGCATGAGTTCCTCGCGGTGCTGGATGATGCGCGACACGAGCCCGTAGGAAACCGCTTCCTCGGCCGGCATCCAAAGGTCGCGCTCGATGTCCTTCAGTACGCGTTCGAGGGGCTGTCCGGTCTCTCGGGCAATGACGCGAGCAATGCGCTCCCGGGCCTTGATGATTTCCTTGGCCTGGATCGCGATATCGCTTGCGGGTCCGCCGGCCCCGCCGCTCGGCTGGTGGATCAGGAAACGCGTCTGTGGCAGGCAGAAGCGCCGCTCGCGTGGCGCCCCCAGGTAGAGATGGGTGGCCGCGCTGCCGACCCACCCCGTGCCCACCATGTTGACGGGCGAGGAAACGAAGCGCACGACATCATGGATCGCATCGCCCGATTCGAGGTGGCCTCCCGGAGAGGAGACGATCATGGTGATCGGCGCGCTGGATTCCGCGTCCAGCGCCAGGAGCTTGCGGACGGTTTCCGAGGCTAGCGCATCGGTCACGGTCCCGAACACGAGTACTGTGCGTGCGCGAAAGGCTTTCTCTTCGAGAAATACGCTGGCCCCACCAGTCGGGGCGACCGGTGGAGAGTCTGCATTGCCGGCAAGAAACATGGATTGAAACTCCCATTTTTAAAAAAACAACCTCAACGCTGCAAGACACCGCAGTAGAGCTCCAGCGCGACCTGCAGTCGCTTCCTAGAGCGGCTGGCAATGGCCACCGCCACCAGACCACCGAGAAGCGATAAATGCGTCAAGCTCCAGTACATGGCCTTGACAGGCCCGGGGGGGTGGAACGCGCCGGAATGATGCGCAAGCAGAATGGTCAGCAACGAAAACGCGGCCAACATAGCGGAGCCCAGCCAAAGGGCCCTATCCAGGACTATCAGTACCGCACCGCTGGTCAGCACTATGGCCGATCCGACATTGAACAGCCATGCCGGCTCCAAGCCAGCGGCTCGCATTTCGAGCAGACCACCCCGAAAATCTATCAGCTTGGCCAGCCCCAGAAAAAGAAAGGCAGAGGCCAACAACACGCGGGCGACGATCCAAAGCGCCCGGCTATCCAATGCAAACCCGATGCGTTCACGCATGTACTTCGCTCCAAATCCATGGTGTCAAGCTCCTGAGAAACGGAACCTACGAGCAACTAACGCAGGTGCGGGCAGGTGCGCTTGACCGGCGCGCCACACTATAAGTGCCAGATGACATTACAATCAAAAAATTGTCATGGATACATCGCAAGATGCCAATTGCACGCTACAAACGCTTGGTTGATAGATTCGCCGCCGAGATTCGATCTGGTCAGTTACCGCCCGGCACCCGTCTGCCCACGCATCGGCAACTGGCTGCAAAAGAGAAGATCGCGCTGGTCACTGCCACCCGTGTCTACGCCGAATTGGAGGAAATGGGACTTGCAATAGGCGAGGCCGGGCGTGGCACCTTCGTGCGGGAGATCGCGCTTCCGGCTGGGCTGGGTATGGATCAGCAGGCGATCGCTGCGGATATCGTTGATCTAAACTTCAACTACCCCGCCTTGCCGGGGCAAACCGAGCTGCTACGGACAGCCTTGCGGCAGCTGGCCAGCGCTGGCGATCTGGACGCGTTCTTGCGTTGCCACCCGCATGGCGGCCGGCCACATGAGCGAACGGTTTTTGCAGCGTATCTGGCACGGTCTGGCCTGCAAGTGAAACCAGAACACGTATTGGTGGTCAATGGCGCTCAGCATGGCTTGGCCGTCGTGGTGATGGCGTTGCTGCAACCCGGCGACGTAGTTGCCATCGATGCGCTAACCTATCCAGGGTTCAAGGCCTTGGCCGATCAGTGCAAGCTGGATCTGGTCACGCTTCCAGTTTCCGGCCTGGGGCCCGACTTGGATGAACTGGAGCGCTTGTGCCGCAAAAGACCCGTACGCGCCGTCTATGCCATGCCGACCATCCACAACCCGCTGGGATGGGTCCAATCTGCCGATAGCCGCCAGCGGCTGGTCAAGCTTGCCCGAAAGCATGACTTGATCCTGATCGAGGATGCTCCCTACGCCTTTCTTGAACCGAATCCACCCGAACCGCTTGCGGCGCTGGCACCAGAGCGATGCGTTCACGTCACTACGCTCTCCAAGAGCGTGGCAGCCGGACTGCGCGTGGGTTTGGTCGCCGCGCCAGCAGACTGGATTGCCCGGCTCGAACGCGCAATCCGGGCGACGATATGGAATACGCCCGCGGCGATGACCGCGCTGGCTTGCGCGTGGCTGACAGATGGAACGGTGGATAGATTGATTACCGAAAAGCGCCGGGATGCCGCAGCCCGGCAAGCGGTGGCGGCGCAGGTGCTCGCCGGATTGAATCCGGTCAGCCATCCGGTTTCCTACTTCATCTGGCTGCCACTTGGCGAAGATGTGCGTGCCGAGTCAGTGGCCTTGTCGCTTCTGGAGCGAAAGATATCGGTATCTACCGCTACGCCTTTTTCCGTGGGGCCGCGCATTCCCCATGCCTTGCGTATCGCGTTGGGATCCGTCGAACTTGCCACGTTAAAGCATGCGTTAGGTACGGTGCGGGACATCATCGAGTATGCGTATTGATCCGCATTTCAATACCCTCCAGCAATACCTTCTTTGTGGATTGCGATAACAGCAACGGATACTGATCTATTCAGGCGCAATGTAGCGATGGGTGGCTGCATTGCCGACCCAGCCTGTGCCCACCATGTTGACGGGCGAGGAAACGAAGCGCACGACATCATGGATCAAATCGCCCGATTCGAGATGGTTTCCCGGGGAGGACACGATCATGGCGATCAGCCACATCCTCGCGAAGCGACCTTCGCGCGTGGACCCATGGCAAGGCCCGGACAGGCCGCGAACTCGCGTGCGGGTGACGACATCACCGGATGGTCGTCATTGCGAAGTGCAGGTATCTCCGCTGAGTGCCGCGTCGGCGGCATGTGTGGGCCCTGGAGCGCGCGACGCATCGCTGGCGACCAGATCGAGTGCCGACAGCAGCGTATCGCCCTCGACCGGCTCATGCAGCAGCAGTGATCTTCCCGTCAGGCTGTCTTCCAGCCGCACGGTGGGCGTGGCGTTGATGCTGCTGCGCAAGGCCTCGTCGGCCTGCGCTCGAACGATGGCTGCGGGACGATCGCTGTCCAGGCAGGTCCACATGGCGGTCGTCAGACCTGGCCAGGCCTGATCGGTGGGCAGTCCCTGGCCATCGCCCCGGGTGTTTTGGTAGAGCCATGCGATGGCATCGAAGAAGGCCTCGTGGCCTTGCGCCTCGCCTGCGCACTCGGCCACGCGGGCCAGCCGACTCGCCTCGGGATCCTGCATCGCCAGCGGCAGGTGATGCCACCGCAGGCTGGCCTCGGGATGGGCATCGATCCAGGCCATCAGGGTCGGGTAGTAGGCCTTGCAGAACGGACACTCCAGGTCGGCGTACAGCGTCAGCGTGAAGCGCGCATCGGCTGGGCCGCGGCGCCAGAGTGGGCCGGCCGGATGCGCCTGCGCGACCTCGGGCCCCGTGCGCGGCGCCGGCGCACCGGGCGTGCGGTATAGGAGCCAGCCCAGCAGGCCGGCCACAAGGATGCCAGTGACCACCCACAGCAGCCATGGCATGCGCCCGGAGCGCTTGCGAATGGCCTGGGACCGGCTTGGCGAGGTGGTTCGAGACTGGAATTAGCTGATAGATGGGTCGCGCTGCCGTCCCACCTCCCACGATACCCCGCCGCCGCGCACCGTCGCAGCGAGCTGCTGTCCCAGCCGCTGTTCGATCACCGGCCGCCACGGCACCAGGCTGAACCCTATACCGTCATCGAGCATGGCATATCGGCCACTGGCGAGCATGACGCCGCGGCGGTAGATGCCTGCTACGCGCTGCCCATCGGTCACCGGCCGATGCTCCAGGCCTGTTTCGGCGGCAATGTCCTTCGCTGCATGCGCCAATTCCCGGTTGCGCAGCGTGCCCAGCAGGTTACGCGCCAGGATCACGCGCTGCCCGCGCCGCTCGGCCAGCCCCTGCTCGGCCAGGAAGTCGGCGCGCTGTTGCAGGGTGTTCTTGACCTCGCCGCCAAAGCCCAGGTCGCCCAGCCCCTTACCGCCGCCGATCAACTGCTGATCCAGCCAGGTCGCACCGATGACGCGGGCCTGCCGCTCAATGGGCAGGTGCGATTTCAGCTCCACCGCCACGCCGCCCAGGCGCCGCGCGTCGTACTGGCGGCCACGTTCGGCCAGGTCGTCCGGCACCTTCCATAGCCCTTCGGCCACGCGCTCCACGATGCCGGCCCGGCGCAGGGCTTCCAGCCGGCGGACGTGGGCTGCGACGACTTCCTGCGGGTCGCGGCCGCGCTTGGCCCGGCCTTGCTCGATCGCCATGTGATGATCGGTGCGGTACAGGCCATCGCTCGCCAGCGTGGCGATCTTCTTGTCGGCCGCCCGCGCCTCGGCGGAACCGCGTACTTCGACCACGGCTCCGGTGGGGTAGTTCGCCAGCTCGTCGCGGGCGTTCAAGGCAACGTAGTGGGCCTTGCCGTCCGCGCCGTCGATGACCAGATAGCCGCGGTCCTGCAGCTCGTCGGCCAGCCCCTTTGCAGCCACTCGGCCGATGACAGTACGGCCGTCGTCGCCCGGCTCTAACACCGCCAGCTCGCGTGGCTGGCCGCTCATGGCGCGCTGCATGGTGCGGATGATGTCGCCACGCTCGCCCAGGGCGCGCAAGGTCTTTTCCGCGTCCCCATGGACGGCCCAGGTGCCGGGCTGCGTCTCGTCGGCCAAGCCCAGGCGCTGCAAGCGTTGCAGGCGGCCGATCAGCAGCAGGCGCTGGCGTTGCAGCCGGGGTTCGCTGAAGCGTTCGGTCTGCACCCGGCCATCCTCGCCGGCCTCGCGCTGCAACGTGCGGTCGAGGCTCGTCCACCGCTCTTGCTCCACTTCGCGCTGCAAGGTCTGCTGGATCTCCAGTTCGGTGCGCGGGCCGAGCCATTCCGTCGCCAGTTCGGCGGCGCGATGGCGGAAGCCGTGGGCGATGTAGTCGCCGGCGATGATGAGGTCTTTGCCGGTGTCGTCGCGCCCGCGCACGATCAGGTGGGTGTGCGGGTTGTCGGTGTTCCAGTGATCCACCGCCACCCAATCCAGCCGCGTCCCCAGGTCGGCTTCCATGCGGTTCACAAGATGCCGGGTGTAGGTGCGCAGGTCGTCCAGCTCGGCGCCGTCCTCCGGGGAGATGATGAAGCGGAAATGGTGCCGGTCGTCGGCGGCCCGCTCCTTGAAGGCATCCAGGTCGGCTTCGTCGGTCTGCGGCTCGTAGGCGCGACCCGGTTCGCCATCGCGGCCGGCGCCGTCGCGCTCGATGTAGTGCAGGTGCTTGACGAGCGACTGCGGGCTGGCGTTGCGCTGGTTGACCAGCAGGGTCTTGATGGTCACGCGCCGCGACATGGGCGTCAGCTTCGCGCCCGCGAAACGCGCCGCCGTGTGGCCGCGCCCAAGCCGTGAACCGGGGCGCTGGCCGGCGCGTGCGCCGCCGCCGGCTGCGGAATGGCGCATCGAGGACTTGCCGCCGCTGGCCTTGCTCGCCTGCTTGAGCACCTTGGAAACGAAGCTCTGGCCCTGGCCCTTGCCCCGGTTCTTCGGGGCGCTGGGACGCGCCCGGAAATCGTCGCCGCGGCGGCCGGTCATGACCGCTCTACCTGCAAGCTCTGGCGTGTCCCGTCGTGCAAAGCACGCGGACATGCCTGCATTGGCGCGAGCCTCGCTTCCTGCGCGGCACGGCGGCTAAGCCGCTGCGTGCCGCGCCACCCCCATGTGCAGACAGGCTTTCGACGCGGCCCGGTGCCGCGTCCTTTTGTCTTGCCTTCCGCCTTTGCCTGTCGCTGGTGCTCCAGGCGTCGGCGGCCCGGCGGCGCTGTGCTGCTTGCAGCCAGCCCGCCGGCGAACACGCAGATGGACGCGCCGATGGCCGCAGGCCAGGCACGTTCGAGGCAAGACGCCTGCACATTGGACGGCTGCGCCGAAGGTAGCGCGAAGTGCGGCGCGGATGCGCTCGCACTGCACGCGCGACGACACGGCAACAGCAGCCGGAACGACATGCCCGATGGCACGATGAGAGGCACGGCAACGTGCAGCGAATCGGCGGCCATCATGGGCGTGTCTCCAGCCAGACCGGATGCGCGACGCCGATCACGGAGGATGCGCTGACCGGGCCGAAATACCGGCTGTCGAACGACGCCGGATTGGTCACGCTCAACAGGAACAACTCGCCCGGTTCGAGGCGGCGGCAAAGCTGCAAGGATGGCAGCGGCCGGCCCAGCCGGTCGGCAGGCAGCGCGGCGGCCGCAGGCACGCCGTCGATGCGTACCTGCCCAGCGACAATGCAGACGTGTTGCGGCGCGACCGCACCCACACGTTTGAGCAGCGGAATGTGAGTAGGCAGGTAGCCGCGCTGTGCAGCGAGTGCGGCAGCATCAGCGGGCAATCGGGTCAGGACGATGCTACCCACGGACAAAGTGCGTGGCAGCGAGACGGCCCGATGGTCAAGCGGCTGCACGCGATACCAGCCGACCGGAACGCTGTCGGACGGGTTGTAGATCAGGCGCGGCAGCGGCTGCACGAAAGCCGCCCAGGCCAGCGCAGTAAGGCCGATGGCGGCGAAGCCCGCCAGAGCGATGCGAGCGCGCAGGCGCGAGCGAGGAAGCAGCGCGGCTTCGGGCGTGCGCGCAGCGATGGATTCAGCGGTCATGGCGGCACCCTCCGGACAGCCAGGCGGCATGCCGTTCGGCGGTGTATTCAGGCAGCGGCAAGCGCGCCGCCAGACGGTTGCCCAGCGTGCGCCAGTACGCGGGCGAGACGGCAGACGGGGCGATGCCCAGCGCCTCGATGGCGTCGATGCGTTCCAGCACGGCGCGCACCGAGTTCTCGCCTTCAGCGTGCAGCAGCAGACGCGCGCCAGGCCGCACGCCGGGGATGCGCTGCAAGGCATCCAGCGGCGTGCCAGCCTGCATCACCATGAGCTGCCAGCGGATCGTGCCGTAGTCGTTGGCCTGCCAGCGGATGCGGCAGAGCATCGCGCCCGGCAGGAATACCGCGCTGCGCCGCCAGTCGTCCAGGCGCAGCGTGCGCGCAGGTTCGCCGAAGCGCAGGTAGAGCTTGAAGCGGTGTTCGAGGTATGCCAGCGAAACGCGCGTCAGCGGCACGTTGCTGGCCTGCCCGGCGAGTGTCGAAAGCGCAGGCAACGGCGTAGCCGGTGCCGCGTTCGCGGCAGGCAAAGCGGATGTATTCATGGTGTGTTCTCCCCACGGTTCGCTGGAAACTCCCGTTCCAGCAGACCGCGCAGCAGTTCGGCCACGGTCACGCCCTGGCCGAAGGCGGCGATCTTGATGCGCGCACGTAGCGCAGGCGTCACATCAAGCGTCAGGCGGGCGGTGTAGAGGTCGCCCTTGTTGAGCGCATCGGCGTCGCCCTGGCGAATCCACGCCTCTGCGTGCGGATTCGCGGGCGGACGCGCACCGATGCCAACGCGCTTGGCCGTGCGTTTGCTGTTCGGTGGCAGCTTCGCTGTCATATCGGCCGCCGCAGCAGTTCGTCCACCAGGGCGGTGATTTCGCGGGCGGCAGCGCTGTCGGGCGCTGTCTCGCGTGCGAGCCGGCCAGCGGCCACGCTGTCGGCGAACACGATGCGCTGGCGCACTTCGCTGCGCAGCGCCGGCAGCGGCTGTTCGGCCAGCGATTGCCGCGCCTCGCGGCCGATGATGGTGGTGCTGACGCGCCGGTTGATGACAAAGGCCGCTGCTAGCTGCGGCCGGAACACCTGGGCTTCGCGGATCAGCGCCACCATCTCGGCACTGGCCCATAGGTCATACGGGCTGGGCTGCACCGGAATCAGCACGCGCTCGGCCGCCAGGAGCGCAGAGCGCGCCAAGGCGGCAATCCTGGGCGGGCCGTCAATGACGACGTGATCGGCCCGCCTGGCGAGTTCTGGGGCTTCCTGGTGCAGGGTTTCGCGGGCAAGGCCCACGGCGCTGAACAGCCGGGGCAAGCCTTGCTGGCTTCTGCGCTGCGTCCAGTCCAGCGACGAACCCTGTGGGTCGGCATCCAGCAGAATGACCGACTGGCCGCGCAGCGCCAGTTCTCCGGCGATGTGCGTGGCGAGCGTGATCTTGCCCACACCGCCTTTCTGGTTGAGCAAGGCGACGATCATGACGCGGCCCTCCGACCTGGAAAGCCAGCGTGGTTTTGCCTTGCCGAACGGGGTTGGTGTTGGGGCTGTTCTTGCCTTCGGATTGGTGGCGATTTTTGCTTTTCGGCAGTTGTCCACCGAAACGGCGCTTCTCTACTAAAAGTTAGAGAATTTAAGTTAGGTATGTTAGGAAGCGCGCAAACCCGCGCCGTTATTGGCTTTCCGGCGTTCTCGTACTCCTGATAGCACGATAGGCGTACTCCCGATAGCACGATACCCGGTACTCCTGATAGCACGAGGCCGTCCACAGGCTTTCCCACAGTTATCCCCGTGCCGTGGACGGCACGGGCCGGAAGGTCAGCAATTCCACGTCGTCCTCGGGTATCCGCACGATATCCAGCTCGTACCCTGGCAGGGATTGCCGGGCGACCAGGGCACGCAAGTCGTAGGCAAAATCCGAGAATCGCGTGCTGCTGCCCGACTTGCGATGCAGGTGTCGAAAGTCGAACTGCCAGCCGTATTCCTGCCTGCCACCGTGCTTGCGCACCAGGCGGTACAGCCAACGTTCGATGCCGCCGGTCAGCCGGAAATACGCCGGGTCGATGGTCAGCACCAGAGCGGCGTCGAGTACGCCCGCATAGAACCAGTCCGGCAGGATCAGTTCGATGCCCAGCGGCGTGCCGTTGGCGTCGGCCAGTTCCTTCCACTCGTTGATCCATGAGAAGCGATGCAGCCGCCGTCCGGTCGTCTCGCGGATGGACGTGGCCACGGTGGTCGATTGCAGCCGATCCAGCGCGGCCTTGAGGCGCTGGTAGTCGCGTAGCGACTTGCCGCGCCCGATGAAGCGCAGGATCTCGTAAGGCGTGGCGTGCATCAGCCGCGACGGCCGCAGCCCCGCGTCCTGCGCCTCCACGATCTGGCTGGCGGCCCAGATCAGGATGTCGGCATCCCAGATGGTGGCGATGCCGTGCTCCTGCGTGCCTTCCACGCGTATCGTCACGTTGCCAGCCCGGAAGTCGATGGGCTTGACCCGCTTGGATTTCGCCAGCGAGAAGAACGGATAGGCCATCAGGTCCTGGCTGTCGCGCGGCGCCATGTCGCCCGGCAAGGCGCGGAACAGGTCGAGCTGTTTGCGCTCCTGCACCGGCCGCTGCCGGGGCGGCAGCGCGGGACTGGACATGACGGCGGCCACCCGTGAACCTGCGATCAGCGGCGGTCACGGTAGTCACCCGCATGGCGCTCGGCGTACTCCGGGTCGGAGGTGGCATCAAAGCTGCGCGCATCGGCCCAGGCATCCAGGTCGGCCACCGCGTACATGACGCGTCGGCCGAACTTGCGGAACTTCGGCCCGCCGCCGATCACGCGCTGTTTCTCCAGCGTGCGGGGCGACAGCCGCAGGTAGTCGGCGGCTTCGTCGTTGGTGAGATAGCGCTGGGGCTGCGCGGGCGCAGCGACTGCAGCGGAAGAAGCGGTTACAGAGGGCCGCAAGGGAGCGGGTCGCATGGGATTTACCTCCATCAAGCCCGGCCACACCACGCAGCCGGATAGAGGCACTTTCGAGAAATTCAGGCTTCCTGCTAAGGGACGAATTGCAGCGAGCGCAAAACGTCCCCCCTTACTACGATGCAACTGGCTCAAGCTGCGCCAGGCTGCGATAGCCGCCGCGCATCAGCGCCTCGCCACGACGCACCAGCCGCCGCACGCGGGCGCGCAAGGCGCTGTCGGCGTGCCAGTCGGTGGCCACGGCATCCACGCCGAACAGCCCTTCGGCTATCTCGCGCAGGGACGCGCCCGCCAGGGTCGCATCGAGCGCCTGCAAGGTGTGCAGTTCCTGCACCGCCGCGAGCGTGGGCCGGGAACGGGCCACTGCCGCAGGCATGGAGTCCGGCAGCACCGCCAGCTTGTCCAGTTCGGCCATCAGTGCCCGATAGCGCGCGCAGGGCGTGGCGCAGGCGCGGGTGGCATAGAGATAGGCCATACCGTCTTCCAAGCCCGGCGCCAGCGCGAGCCGCAGGCAGCAGCCGGGCCAACGCGACACTAGCACCAGGCGCTTGCCATCGTGGATCAGGTGCTTGCGGCCGGGGACGCGCCAGAACGCGAAGGCATAGGCATCGGGAGGCGGGTCGGCGTCCGGGTAGAGCTGGACCACGCCGTCGTGATCGGGGAACCAGGCCGGATGCGCGTCGCGCGCGTCCAGGGCCGGGTCTTCCAGCAGGCGCAGGCCCCAGCGGTGCGCCGCATCCGGACGGCGGCGACGGCGCAGCCAGTCGTGCCGGTAGTCGGGATTGCGGCGCAGGTACTCCCAGGCCAAGGCCGGGCCATCAAGGTGCAGCGTGTAAAGATACGCGGCGGTCGGATACCAGTGTTCTCGATGTTCGGCACTCGGGCCAGCCATGACGCAACCTCCTGTCAGTCAGCAGGAACGTCGCCACGGTTTTCGGCGTGCGGGAGCTACCGTTTCAACATCAAAACGTCATCGTGATCGGGTTAAGCTGAAACTGCGGGTGTCAAGTCCAATTGGCTCCGGTGCATTGCGAAAATCGTCTGAATGCGACGGCTGCACCGCTAAGGAATCGACGGTCAGCAGTCGATACCGTGCCGCAGCCCGGGCCAAAGACCATGACTGTTTGCAGCACTCTTGCACCGCTTCGGTGCAAGAGTGCGGATTCAGACCGGCCGGGTCTTGAGTGAGACGGAAATAGTCACAATGCGCTGCGCTTGGCCTCGCTGCGCGGGCCTGCATCAGTCCGGTATCGAACCGTCTTCTTCGGCCAGCCGCACATACTCCGACAGCGGCCGCGTCGGCTGAAAGTAACGGTCGCGCATCACGGGTTGCTTGCGCGGCCCGACGATGGACGCCAGATCGGATAGCTTGATCGTGCCCAGCGCCGGTATCCCGATGCCGAGGTCGATCAGGCCATAGGTCGTATCGCCATCCGCAGGATCGAGCGACGCCAGCAGCCAGATCGCGTGCGCATCCGGCGTGAACAGCCGCACCACGGGCAGCGGGTCGATGACTTGGCCGGCAGCGCGTGCAGCGCCGTAGGCCAGCAGCCGGGCGCGTTCATCGGCGGTGACAAGCGGCAAGGTCATGATCGCAATTCCCACAAAACCGAGGATACGTGGCTACGCTTTTGTGCCCATGCGCGGAACCGGCGAAGCGGGATTGTGCAAGTCAGTAGAGGCACAAATACAGTTCCCTGGATTTGGAGCCATCCGTAGATGTTGATTCCCGTAGAAGCACAAAAGCGTAGAGCAACACCAAATGAACACTATAGATTGTAGCCCTATAGGGCGCAATGCGATGTCATCTTGGTTTTTGAGAGGAAACCATAGGTGGCGGCAGCATACTCATTGGCGAAGGCATTGAAGACAGTCAGGAAAGCGCGTGGCTTGAGCCAGGAAGCGTTCTCCGACGTGTCGAGCCGTACCTACCTGAGCACCCTGGAGCGCGACCTGAAAAGCCCCACCATCAGCAAGCTGGCCGAGCTGTGCGAGGTGATGGACGTGCATCCGCTCACGCTGCTGACGCTGGCCTATGCCGGCGAAGACAAACGCAAAACCCAGCAGCTTCTGGTACAAATCCAGAAGGAACTGGATGCAATCGTTTTTGGTGAATGAGATGACTGAACCCCGCGACTTCGACCATCTGTGGCGCGACCGCAACGACACCTCGCAACAGCGCGTACCGCGCGTGCTGATCCGGGTGTTCGTCGGGCCGGGGGAGCTTGAACGCAGCGTTCGTTTCTATGAAGACCTACAAGGCGTGACCGCCGACGGTGGCTTTCCGTTCCCCGAAGCGGGTTTGCGCTTGGCGATGGTCGGCGCGTTCCTGCTGATCGAGGGAACGCCCGAAGCATTGGCGCCTTTCACTTCGACCACGGGCACGCTCCTGGTCGATGATGTGCAGCCTTACTACGACAAACTGGTGGCTGCCGGGGCAAAGATCATTTTTCCTCTGCAAGTCGTTCCCACAGGCGCGGCATTCAATGCCGTTCACCCGGATGGCACCGTTGTCGAGTACGTCCATCATCGGCCCGACCCACAGGGTCGGTAATCAACGGCGAACGCCGGAGCCGGGCTGTACAAGGAAGCGCCCTGCCGCAAGGGGCGGGGCGCGGTGGGTGGCCTTCAGGCCGCCTTGGGCTTGCTGCGCGACCAGATCAGGTCGTGCGCGCCGTCCTCGCCTTCGATCAGGCGGGCATAGACCGTCGCCGGGAACGAAGGATCGTCGAGGGACACGGACACATAGGGCCGTCCGGCTTCGCTGACTTTCCGCCACCCTGCGCCGAAATCGTGGCCCGCCGCTTGCAGGCGGAAGTCGGGGGCGCTCTCGGTGTTGCCCTTGTCGTTGGGAACCAGCTTGACCTTGACGTTGAGCGTCAGGGTGCGAAGCGTGCCGGTGTAGCCGTCTTTGTCTGCGGTGAAGGTGCCGATGTTAGCCATTGCAATTACTCCTTTCGGGTGAATCAAGGTCGCGCCAGTGCGTCCTTGTTGTGATCCGTCCGGCGGGGGATGGGCTGGCCGCACCGCGCAGCGGTCGCAACACCGTGGAGAATCTGGAAGCGCCTACAATTTGCCCCGCGAGGAATGCGCGCAGCGCAGGGGAAATTGTTTGCGCTGCAAGGTTGCGGCCATAAAGCCCAAGGCGCAGCCGCGCCACCGCCAGGATTCACGACAAGACAAGGACGTACAGGCCGACCGCGCCCGAATGGAGACATGGCCGACTCGGCATCCCGCGTGACGGCTACACTGGTTTGTGCTTTGACGCGGGCAAGGCCAATCTCCCAACGACAGGCGAAAACGGCCCCCGCCGCAGCTTGCGGCGACGTACTTGAGGCGTGGCGTGAAAGCTCCATAGCGAGGCCGGGCGGCGTGTCGGTGAACCGTCCTTCGTGACGAACAGGCAACGAACCGTCAGCGTCGGGCACGGCACGCTTTCCCACAACCTGCCGCAGCAAGCCGGGACGTAGCCCCACCAGCCCCGCCCATTGCGGCGGGGCGCTTGTCCTGCAAGCGGTAGCGCGCAGCGCCGCAGGCGCGAAGGCGTGAGGGATTGATGCCTCATGGCCGTGACGGCTTGCCGGCACGGGGCGCAGCCCGAAAGCCCGGCGGCGCATGGTGCCGCCACGCTTCGCTTGTGATTTTCTTGCTGCTAGACGTTGGGAACAGGAAGCTGGATAAAACGTGCTGGTGACGAAATTGTCAGTGATTGAGTGGCCCGAGAAATGGCCACATAAAAGAGCTTCGCCTGAGCCTGACGCTCATTCGCGAAGTGGCTCGCGTCAGGGATGACCACATGATCGAATTCCAACCCCTTCAATAGCAGCGGAGTCGAGACAGTGCGTTTAGGTAACCTTCGACCCGAATTACTGACTCGCTGGCGAATGCTGAGAGTCGCTGCTGTCATTGTCTCGGCTCGACCAGCAGAAACCTCGGTCGCGGCCCGTTCGGCATCTCGCCATAGCTCATTGCGATAAAGCTTCCATCTTGGGCGTTTGCGGGCCAACCCGAACATCTGGGTAACAGCTTCCGCTCCACTACCTTGGGCCAACGTAGGTACCAGATCCCGCATTGCTTGCTGAAGCGCAGTGTCCTCGGGATCAGGCAGTTCGTCCTCGACAACTGGTTTTTTGTGGAAGCAATCTTCAATTAGAGAAGTGAACGACCGAAGCCTCCCAGTACCGTCAGCCGCTCGATCCCACGCGGACGCGAAATCCCGAAGTCGATTCGCGGCGATTTCCTCGATAGCCTGGTATCCACCATTGGCGGCTTTGGCGAGTCTATAGCAGATGGTCTTGTTGCAATGGATGGCGGCGAAGCTGCCATCCTTTCCGTCGATACCCTCGAAGAGTGTTCCCATGTCGAAGGCATCATCTGATTCACGATAGCTAATGCGAGGGTCAGACAAGTCGATAACTTCGCCGCGCATGAGCTTCAAGCGAGTCTCCGCGATCCACTGTCCGAGTTCTGGATTCTTGCCAACCCAGCGGTGAGGCGTTTCGAGTGTCCCAGCAAACGGGAAGCCGTGATGGATATCGTCGCTCCAGCTCAATGTCGCGCCAGCAAATTCGAAGATACCCTGCATCGGGTCGCCAAAGATCAAGGTGGGCACAATGCCTGAGAGCGCAACTGCGAGTTGGTGCTGCAAGCTATGACAGTCTTGATACTCGTCAATCAAGATGCGGTCGTAGGAGGCTGCAATGACCTCGCGGACAGCCTTGACCCCGAGAGTTGCGGTCGCACCACGATAGAGTTGGTTCCATTGCTCGCCTGTTTGTGGCAGGCCATCAGGCGGTTGGGCCGCGCCAGGAAATGCATGGGCATAGCGCATGCACCACCCGGCAATGGTATCGACAGTAACGAGCGAATGAGGAACGCCCAAGCGCTTTATGCGCGCCCGAATGGCATGCACGCCCGCATGCGTGTGGGTCAAGATCAGCGCGCGACCGCCCAAGGCCGCAACATTGGCAATGATCTCCGTTTTGCCATGCCCGGCAGGCGCCACCACTGCCGCGTTGCCCAAAGCGAAGAGATCGACGGCGTCAGGCATACAGCCATACCTCGGCTTGAGTCAAGGCCGTCGCAAGCGGTGATTCGGGATTCTCGGCAGCGATCCGCCAAACTATTGGCGCCAAGCCTCGACCGATTCTTTGATCTTTGAACCACTTTTTCCTGCTAGCCACTTCGGCAACTGCTTCCCGAAGCTGAGCGCCATCCATTTCAGAAAAAAACTCCCAGGCTGCAAAATCGCCTCTGATCGTCGCAATATCTAGGTCGGGAATTTTGATGTCGAGATTGTTGTCGATGGCATCGTCGCCCCGTTCTTCGCGAGCGTAGACCAGCAGTTCTTGAACCAGAGCATCGCTCGCGGTCGAAAAAACAACTTGTTCGGTGTTGAGTCCACCGCCGTATTCGAAAATAGGAACATTAGCTGCCGCCAGCGCAGCTGTGGTGGCAGGGGGCAAAACCGTATCCGAATCTCGATAGATTGCAGTCGTATAGCCCAGGCCGGCGAGCGCAAGAGCCATTGAGGGTGCCTGCTCACCATTGCCGTCGGCGAGGGCAGCTCCCAGTTGTTCAATTGGCCGATTTGCATGACGCGCTGGCCAGTTCTCGCGCAAACCAAGGAGAAGACCAAGCTCGGTGTTTCCTTCAGTCACTAATATTCGGCGTGCGAACAGCGCTCTAGGCGTAAAGCGCATCAGAGCGCGGATAAGATCAGGAGAATTAGAATGAGCGACCGTAGCTGTTCGTCCTGGTCGATATGTTTGGATCACACGCAAGCTGGTCGCGCCGGCCTCTCCGAGTGCAGCATCGGAGTGTGTAGTCATTAGGACTTGCCCAACCGGCTTGCCTGTCTCCTTTGCCTTTGATTGATCACTCTTGAGTTGCGCAATCGCGCCGATGATCCGATGTGGCTCAAGCCCATGCTCAATCTCGTCAATCAAGACAATAGCCCCTTCAGCGATAGCAGATTTCTGAATTGCCAAGGTGGCGAGCCGTCGAGTGCCAAGGCCGGACAACCTAAGCGGGACACCACTGTCATGGAGAGCAATAGAGCCCGAAGACAGCCCGGATCGCCCAAGCTCCAAGCCGGGTTCATAACTGCCCTCAACGTATGCACCCAGTCCCTTGGCGAACCCCTCGGCCAATTCTGCCGTGTCGGCGAGTGCTTCAATGTCGTTCAGATTGGCGCTCGCTCGGGCAGCCCGATATGCCTCTGCAAGACGGGCTGCTGCCTCTTTATTGTCGCCTGTCAGTCTAGACAGAACCGATCCTTGACCCCAAGCCAAATGCCGCGCGTCTTCACCGGCCAATCGAACAAGGCCGAAAAGTGCGCGATCGCGGTTGGACAGAGTGCGAGGCTCCTCACTCCTATCACATACCAGTTCCCAAACAGGCTCCATAGTGGCATCAACAGTGAGGCGGACTGTCAATACGGGCTCATCATCATCTTCGGGTTCATCGCGTAGCTGGCCAGCAGCCGTCCATCCTCGGATGTAAAGGCCGAGACGTTCGTCTGATTTCAGAGATTTGGAAAGCTCGCCAACTGTGGCTTCGATGACGATGGAGTTGGAAGTGTCACAGGCGAGGAAGTCCGGCTCGGTGAACGAGAACCAGCGAGACGAAAGTGCCGCTTCGGCGGCATCGAGCAAAGTGGATTTTCCCGAGTCACCGGGGCCAATGAGACAGCAGAAGGAAGAATCAGGCTTCCAGTCCAGTGCAGAGATGCCTCGGAAATTCGAGATCTTGAGTTGTCGGATTTGCATGCTCTCCCTTTCGATGTACGCCAGGTCGATCTGTATCCTTCAATTTGTGAACAGTGTGTCAGGCGTTTTCATGATACTAGCCATGTAGGGGGAAGAGCCAGAAGCTATCACTCATTACTGCGATACCTTTTAACCCGCACTGCGAAGGTGTAGTGGCGTTCTGCTTCGGCTGTTGGCTTTGAACACCGGGCGCGGCCACTGCCGCGCCCGGATTTTTGGTACTCGCCGCGCTCAGGCCAGAATGGCGTAGGCACGTTGCGGATTGGATTTGGTCCTTCGTTTCGAAGATCCACCACGCGGCAAGGCGTAACCCGTGATGGGGTGAATGTCTGTCAGGCAGGGACGGGCGTCCAGCTGCGGGCGAGTACATTGCCGGAGCAGTTTGAGAGGTTGGTTCATGGTGACTTCTCAAAGTGAAGCGCCCCGATCGAGCCGGGGCGCCATCAGCGATGCAAGATCACGCGGCCAGTGCTTCGGCGTCTTCATCTTCTGCCACGGCTTGCGCGTCCTGCTGCGGGCCTTCGGCGCGGAAGATGGCGGGCATCCAGCCGATGCCATCGGCCAGCCGTTCGGCCTCGCTGGCAATGTCGGCCTTCTTCAACTTCGCCAGTCGGGTGACATGCTCCGGCGCGAACTCGCCCACGACCTCCAGAATCGCGGCCTTGGAAATGTGCTTGAAGTAGCCGTCTGCCGTGGGTTGCCACCATGCGGCCATGTCCAGCCCTACGGCCTGCGCCAGCTCCGCGCCCGGTTGCTGCGCCGTGGCGCGTGGCGTTACTACATCCACCGTGGACGCCACGCACACCGCCAGCAGCCGCACCAGTTCATCCTGCGGCTTTGCCAGCAGCGCGGCGAACAGTTCGGCGCTGTCCTGCGGCAAGGCGTCGCCTGCCACCTGTTGCAGTTCGCGCAACGCGACGGCGGCGGGCGATTCCGGCCAGTCCGGGGCCATGCCTTCCAGCCTGTCTTGCTGGGTCAGTTTCACGCCCAGCGGCAGATCGTGGCCGTAATGGCTGCCTTGCAAGACGGTCTGCACCATCCCATGCACCACGCCAGCCAGCGCGGCTTGCGGATGCCGGGCGACTTCGATTTGCAGCGCGGCGGTGCGGTGGGCGCTCAAGCGCTGCGCCAGCCGGTCGGACAAAGCGGCGGTTTTGGGTGTGTCGTCGGCTTCCTCGCCTTCGTCGTCATTCCCGGCTTCGCCGTCGCTGCCGAAACCCTGCCGCAAGCGTTCCAGCGTGCGCAGTGCGCGGGCTTCGGCTTCGCGCATCAGGCCACGATGCACCACGGCTGCGCCGCTGCGGTCGATGGTGACGATGGCACCGGCTGCGGCCTTCACGTTCGGGCTGTAGTCCTGCAAGCCATCTTCCAGCGCCTGCAACTGCTCGCCCAGGCGTTCCCCTTCCTCCTGCAAGGCGTCGGCCTTGTCCTCGTCCTCGGCGTCCAGCGCGGCATCCACGGCTTCGGCCAGTGCGTGCAGCTTGGTTTGCAGCGTCTCGATGCGGGCGGCTTCGCGCTTGTTCGGTTCACGGCTCTCCCTGGGGGCACGCTGGAAGGCGTGCAGGTCGGCATGGGTGACAGAAGGCGTGGCATCCACCCATGCCCAACCTTCGGCCTTCACCTCGGCGGCAAGGCTGGCCAGCTTGTCTTGCGCCAGCCGTTCCAGCAGTGCCGCGTCGGTCAGGTACACGCCTGCATCATCATCCGCGAACAGGTCGCGGCGGATGCCGCCGCCTGCGGCTTCGTAGGCGTCCAGCCCGACGAAGCGCACCAACGGATGCCGGTAGGCGTCAATCTCGCGCTCGGTCAGGCGTTCGCGCAGATTGTGCGGGCTGCGCTGCCATGTCGGCGCATCGTAGAACGCGGCTTCCTGTGCGGCATGGTCGTCGGTGATGGCAAGGGCCATCAACTGGTCAAGGCTCACGGCTTCGGCCCGGTAGTCGGCCAGCAGGCGCTGCGAGACATTCGCCAGCTTCAAGCGGCGCTGCACCACCAGCGGCGTGACGCTGAAATCCGCAGCAATGTCCTCGATGCTGCGGCCTTCCAGCACCAGCGCGGCGAAGGCTTCAAACTGGTCTGCCGGGTGCATGGCTTCGCGCTGCACGTTCTCGGTGAGGCTCGCCGTGCGGGCGGTGGCATCGGCCACCCGCAGGCAAGGCACTTCCCATTCCTTGCTGATGCGGCGTTTCTTGGCCAGCAGCTTCAAGGCGGCAAGGCGACGGCCACCGGCCACGACTTCGTAGTGTTCGCCATCGGCGGTTGCGGTGACGATCAGGTTTTGCAGCAGGCCGACACGCTGGATGCTGGCGGCGAGTTCGGGAATGGACATGCGCGGGGTCTTGCGCACGTTGCGGCCCTTGGGGCGGGACACCAGCCGCGACAGCGGGACAAGAATCAGGTTCTTGGTGGGGTCGGCGGCTTCCAGCGGCATGGCAGGCGCGGCGCTGGCGGCGGCGTGGATGGCTTGGGCTTCGGTGTGGTTGATGGCGTTCATGGTGAAAACTCCTTGCGATGAGGGAATGCAGCAGCAAATGACGCGGCAAGGGTTGCTGCCTGCCCTTGCCGCGTAGGGGAATCAGGCTTTCAACTGGCGCAGGCCATCGGCCAGCAGCCACAGGGCGCGGTTCAGGCGCACATCGGAATCAATGCCCTGCACCGGGCGGGTGCGCTGGCGGCGTCCGTTGGCGCTGCGCCCGGACAAGCCACCTTTGGTCAGGTTCTCCTGGGCGCGGTTGAACACGCTCCACAAGTCCGGGCGGCGGTCATCGAATCGGCGCGGCATCAGGATTTGCGATTCGGAAACGGGCGCGGGCTTGTCCGGGTCGTCGTATTTCAAGGCCAGGGCGGCGCGGGCGAATACCTCGGCTTCGCCCTCGTCGAGCGTGACGGCCCGCATGGCTTCGCGGTTTTCCTTCACACGCTCAAAGCCGCTCAAGACTTCGTAAGCGCCTTCGATCACGGAACCGGCCACATCGCCTTTGTGGGGAATGCGCACATCGGCCACGGTGTCGCCGCAGACAAGACCATTGGCGCAGACAAAGCGGAACATGCCGGCCAGCATCTGATAGCTGCTGGTGCCGTCGTGCGAGTTCAACAGCACAATTTCGTTGGCTTCCGCGCCGTTGATCTGGCTGGCGTGGCGCAGGCGAATCATGTGCTTGGTGAAGTCGCGCCGGTCGGCAACGCGGGTGCGGGTCTGCGCCACCATGAAGGGCTGAAACCCTTCCTTGCGCAGTTCGGTCAGCACGGCGGCGGTGGGGATGTAGCTGTACCGCTCGGAACGGCTCTCATGCGGGGCGTCCGCGAAGATGGACGGGGCCACGCGGTGAATCTGGTCATCGGGCAGCGGATAGTCGCTGCGCAGGACCGGGGAATGGGAAGCGAAACGGGATGCAAGCATGGTCTTTACTCCTGACGAAAAGGGTTTGCTGTTCAAACCGCGCACCGGATTCCAAGATTCGGAGCCCAGCCTTTGTGGCTGTTCGGTGCGGTTGGCACGAAGAACCCGGTTGGCCCTGTTGCCACCGTCTTTCCTGAGTTCATCGCCCGCGACGGTCAGGAGCCCACGGACGGGGGCCGTCAAGGAGGAAAGCGTCAGGGTGGAGCGGCCCGCAGGCGCAGCCGAGGACACGGCCTGGCGCGCCTTGACGGCACGCGGCCACGGGCTACAGTCGCGAGCAAGGTGATGGAGTCAGGAGAGACGGCTGGACATGGCAACGGCCGCCGCGATGTGCAAACCGCACGCAAGCGCAAGCGCGCAGGCCCGGATCTGGAAGCCGGGCCGTAGGCGTCAGCCGAGCGGAGCGAGGAAACGATGGAAGCCCGTCAGGGGCGAGACTCGCGCAGCGAGGCTCGATGCCACGCACGACAGCGCGACCGGCCATATTTCTTGGCCGGGGACGCCCAGTGGTATTGGCAGCGACGGACGCGACAGGTCAGATGCCAATAGGCGTAAATCTTCTAAAATGTAAGTATTGACGACGGATAGTTGTCGTTGTCAGCCTATAAGAAGGCAACGCAAATAGGATATCTAGGCTCGTTTAGTCAGCAGGGGGGCTTTATGTATTTGGGCGGTTTAACAATTTCGCGTTTTCGGTCTTGCGACAATGTGACCGTCAGTTTCCGTCCCGACCTGACAGTCTTGGTCGGTGAGAATAATGGTGGCAAATCCAACGTCATAGACGCAATCCGGTTGCTTACCTTACCGCTGAGTGGACGACGGGAGCGTTATCCGGAGGACGAAGATGTACGACGCCACGCGACTGCGCCAAACTTCCAGATCGAAGGTGTTTTCCGAGAACTCGGCGACACCCTAAAAGGGCTGCTGATCTCGGCAGTTCCAGATCCCACTACGAACGAAGCAGTATTCGGCTATCGGTATGAGTCACGATCCGAGCGCGCGCCGCGTGGGAAGACCACGGTTTGGGCCGGGCGCTTCGACACCAACGAGCCGGAGGCCGGCTCCTCTGAACTGATCCGACATGTCTACCTTCCTCCTTTACGCGATGCGCATCAAGCGCTTGGCACTGGCAGTGGCACACGGGTCATGGCGCTGCTGCGCAACTTCCTACCCAAGGATCAAGAACAGGATTTCCTCGCTGGCGTCAGGCGCGCGGATGAACGGCCCGACATCCTGACCACGATGAACACGGAGATCGGTACAGCCCTAGGCTTGCTGACCAATGGGGTTCGCCCGCAAACGGCAGCGCTGGACTTCGGCGCCGAAACCCTATTCGACGTCGCCCGCGATTTGAGGTTTCGTCTGGCAGACACTGGTCTGGTTCCCGAAGACATCCGGGCCTCTGGTCTGGGCTACTCCAATCTACTCTATATGGCCACGGTAGTGGTTGAATTGGCCAAAGCCAAGGAGACCGACCTCACGATTTTCCTCGTCGAAGAACCTGAAGCGCATCTGCACCCGCAGTTGCAGGTGCTTGTGCTCGAATTCCTGCTAGACCAAGCACGCCAATCGAATAATCGTGTCATCGATCCTGGCAAGCCGGAAGGCCGCATCCAGATCGTCGTGACGACCCATTCGCCGAACCTAACGGCATGGGTCTCTCCAACGCATCTAGTGGTCATGCGTTCGCGTCGTCGCGACCAAAACGGGGTGGCGGTTTCAGAATCAGTCAGTGTGCCCATTGCCGAAATCGGACTCAAGCCAAAGACACTGGATAAGATCAGCCGCTATCTGGACGTGACGCGCTCCGCGCTGCTGTTCGGCAACAGGGCCATCTTAGTGGAAGGAATTGCGGAGGCGCTGCTATTGCCCGTACTGGCGCAGAAGATTGTTCTCGTCGGTGATGCCGATGGATGGCTCCGGTTCAAGGGAACGGTCATCGTGCCGATCGAAGGTGTGGACTTCCGCCCCTACGTAGAGGTGCTGCTACGCCCACATGGCGATGCACGTATCGCTGATCGACTGATTGTGATCACCGACGCAGACCCAACTGTGTTGGGAAATCGGAAAGTTGATCTGGAAAACCTCGCCGCAATACATGGCGCGCCGCAGGCACTGACCGTGCTAACCAATCAGCACACGTTGGAGCACGAGATCTTCAGTGCTGGAAACGAAGCCTTTCTTAAGAGCGCATTTCTTCGTCTGCATCGCAACTCACGGCGTGATTGGGAAGATCGGATCGAGAGAGTCCCTGTGCAGGACCGTCCCGATGCGTTTCTTAGGCTGATAGAGGCGAAGAAGACCCGCAAGGGTGACTTGGCCCAGGCCATGGCTTCACGTATTGCGGCGGGCGAGCCCTTTGTTGTCCCGCCCTATCTGGCAGATGCGATTCGTGGCGCTGCTCAGGCATGATCGGCATTCAGGGTCTAACAGTAGAGCAGGAAGCATTCGCTGCACACGTTGGCGGTACCTTCGTTCATGCTTGCCCCGGCGCCGGAAAGACCCGCACGATCATTGCTCGCCTAGCCAGGATTGCCGCCACGTTGCCACCACGCCGTGGTGTGGCGGTACTCTCGTTCACAAACTCTGCCGTCGATGAGTTTCGCGAACGCTGCCAGGCCGTAGGGCTCGACTCTCTCTTGAAGCATCCTAGCTTCATGGGGACACTTGATGCTTTCGTCAGGCGTTTCGTAGTGCTACCAAGTTGCGCGGCAACAAGCACGACGCGACCAATCATCCTCGATAGCTGGGATACTCTTGGCATCGAGATCCGATTGTCTGGACAATTCGCCTTCCGAGGTGATCCGGTAAGTCTGGATCTCTTCGACCCGGAAACCAATGTCATTGATCCAGCAAAGATCAGACACGCCGGATTGCAAAATCATGTACGCCAGCATCAAGCTCGATATCAACAGGTGGCGGCACTCCGGCGACGCGGCTTGCTGCAGGCAGGCTATCTGAGTGCCGGCGACGCCCGCGTTCAAACGCTGCGGTTGATTCGTGATCCAATGCATGGCGGAGCGCTAGTCCGCGCACTAGCGGCACGTTTCCACGAGGTTATGGTAGATGAAGGCCAGGATTGCAATCCGCTCGATCTACAGATTCTCTCGTGGCTCAGAGCACACGGCGTGCATGTTACCTTTGTGTGTGACCCTGACCAGGCGATCTACGAATTCCGCAATGGCAATCCTGCGGGTATTCAGGAATTCAAGGAAACGTACCCCGTTGAATCGCATCGAAGGTTAACGGGCAATTTTCGCAGTAGCCCTGCGGTCTGCCGGTTAGCCGCCACACTTAGGAACGCTGGCGAGGTGGATGAGCCTGTCGGTAATAATGCGAATGTTGAACATCCAGTTTTGCTTCTGACATACGGTGGCCGAGGCCCAACAGCGATGGTCGGTCAGGCTTTCCTTGATCGGGTTACTGAACTTGGCTTGGATTCGACGAATGCAATTATCCTGGCGCACTCAGGCAAAGTTGCGCAGCGGGCTGTTGGCGCGCCCACCAATGACTCGAACGGAAGCTCGCGGATCGAGTCATTGGCTCGGAAAGTGGCAGAGTTCCGGTCGCCCGCAGCAACGGCACGATCTAGAGAGGCTGTGCTTCAAGCAGTGGAGACGACGCTGCTGGATCTCATGGGGCTACGCCAACCGAATGAGCATCTATTGAAAACCGTGGAACGCCTTGGCATGGATCGTCGAGCACATCGAAGACGTTCGCTGAGTTTCCTCATGAATCTTCCTATGGAGTGCGGGGATACCGATGCTGATCGGCTTTCCTGGATAGCCCATGTGCATGAGGGGGTGGAACGACTGGGGCTTTCACTACCGGACGGCGTGACCGTGCGTAGTTTTTTCCGACGACCGACCAATGCGCAATGGTCGAACCATCTTCAAATTCCGACTAATCTCGGCCTCAGATGCGCAAAGATTCATGAGGTAAAAGGCCGTGAGTACGGCGCGGTGTGCGTCGTTGTTCCGCCGAATCGCGCGCCTCAAAACCGGATTGAAGCTCTATTTGACTCTTGGGAATTACGTGCAGATGCGGAGGCCAAACGCGTGCTCTACGTTGGGCTAACGCGCGCCAAGCACTTGGGAGCGCTTGCAGTACCCGTCGCCTTTGCCGATCGATGCACTGCCGTGCTGATCGCAGGTCAAGTGCCATACACAAGAAGGGACTTGTAGCACTTTGGCAAAATGCCACATTGATTATCGCTGGCGCCACTCTTGCGCTGATTGTTGCAAGTGTTTTGTGTATATGATTTGAGGCTCTGAGTCTGCGCTTACCGTTTTCCGTCCTTGAGGGACAGCGTTCCGCGAGATTCGAGCAGACGCCGTGTGTTCTCCAGCTCTTTTTGCAGCAACTCGGCGTCCGGCAGCACCGTCCGGTAGTTCGCCGCCATCACCTTGGTCGGCAAGCCATCCAACGCATATCGTGCCAGGGCATGGCCCTTGTCGGCGCACAGGATCAGGCCTACCGGCGGATTCTCGTCCGGGTAGGCCCAATGCTCCTTGGCATAGTTGCAGTACATGTGCATCTGCCCCACATCGGCATGGGTCAGGCTGCCCAGCTTCAGGTCGATGATGACCAGACAGCGCAGCTTGCGATGGAAGAACAGCAGATCCACCCGATACCAGGTCTGGTCGATACGCAAGCGCCGCTGCCGCCCGACGAAGGTAAAGCCTTCACCCAGCTCCAGCAGGAAGTCTTCCAGCCGCTGAATCAAGGCCGCTTCCAGGTCGGATTCCGAATACTCGTCCTTGAGGTCGAGGAACTCCAGCACATACGGGTCTTTGATCGCGTTATTGGGCGTGACGGCATCATCGGGCTTGGCCACCGCCCCCTTGGTCAACATCGCCACCTTGTCCTTGGACAAGGCCGTGCGTTCGTAGAACTGGCTGCCAATCTGCCGGTCGAGTTGACGCACACTCCAGCCACCGCGCAGTGCTTCGGCCTCGTAGAACTGGCGGGCATGGTCGTCCTTGACCGACAGCAGCCGCACATAGGCTGACCACGGCAGGGTGAAGACCTGAGCCAGCTCGGACAGGCTCAATTCCCCAGACACTGTCTGGGATTTCCCAGGGAGCGACTCGTTTCCCAATTTCCCAGACAGTGTCTGGGAAATCTCTGGTTGGGGGTACGCGAGGTAAAAACGCCGCATGCTCTCCAGGTTGTTGACGCCGAACCCGCGCCCGAATCGGGCCGTCAGGTCGGTGGACAAACGCTCCATCAGCTGTTCGCCGTAACCAGCCCGCCGCCTGCCTTTCTGCTCGGCTTCGACGATCCGGCGGCCAATCTCCCAATAGCTGGCCGTCATCAGCGCGTTGACACTGCGCGCCGCTGCCTGGCGCGCCGCATCCAGCAGTTCCACGATGTCGCCGTGGATGCCGGCATAACCAGTCGGTAACGTGGCCCGTTTCCGCGTTGCCACAGGCGTCTTCCTTGTCATGCTGTCACCTCCATGGAACGGGATGCCGCCGTAATCGCCTGTCGCCGGCTGGCCACCAATTCGGCCGCATCCCGCACCGGCTTGTCCTCGGTATGAACATAGTGCATGAACATCGCCACGGTCTTGTGGCCTGTGAGTTTCATGCCCACCTTGGTGGGTATGCCTGAGTTGGCAATGTCGGTTGTCGCCCTATGGCGGATGCCGTGTGTACCGACATGCGGCACGCCTGCTGCCTTGAGCACGCGCGTCCAACCGCAATAGTGCTCGCCAAAGGTAAGGTGGCGGGTCGGATCATTGGGCGAAGGCAGGACGTAGGGGCAGTCCTCCCGGCGTGGCGCAGAGGACAGCAACCGATAGGCTTCCTCGCTCATTGGCTTGGAGACCCCGCCGGTCTTGCTGTCTGGCCACACCACGCGCCGGTTCTCAAAGTCCAACCAGTCCCATTCCAGCGGGCAAATTTCCGAGCGCCGTGCGGCAAACTCGAATTGCAGGCGGATGGCCAGTGGGATGACGTAGTTCTCCAGCCCCTCGGCTTCCAGCTTCTCTAACTGGCGGAAGATTCGCACCAGTTCATCGTCCACGATGAGCCGGGTTTCCTTTCCAGGCGGATACATCGGGACATGGCGGCACGGATTCGTGCCGTCAGGGCGCAGCCCCCATACTTCGGCCAGGTTAAACATCTTGCGCAGTACGCCGAAGGTGCGGTTTGCTTCGGCCGGCTTGTAGGCCAGCTTCTTCATCAGCGCGGCCACGTCCGGGCGCTTCACGTCCTGCACCTTCATCCGGCCCATGATCGGGATGATGCAGCGGTCAATCACGCCCTGATAGCCGCGCTGTGTGCTGGGCTTGTTGCGCTGCTTGGAGTAGTCCTCCATGAAGGTGTGGCAATACTCCTTCATCGTCGGTGCCTTGCGGGCCGCATTCTTGGCCGCGCTGGGGTCGCCGCCCTTGCGGACCTCGGCCAGCCACTCCTGCGCCATGGCGCGTGCCTGTTCGACGGTCAGTTCCCCGTACTGCCCCAAGGCGGGCTTGCGGCGCTCACCGGCGTTCGTGCGGTATTGAAGCATGAAGACCTTGCGGCCCGCCGGGGTGATCTTGCACAGGAAGCCGGGCACCACGGTATCCCGCAGTTCGATGGCCTTATCTTGGGGTTGTGCCGCATCAACTGCGGACTTGGTGAGCTTGATCTTCGCCATGATGACTCCTCGGAAAGCCCGGTTTCCAAGAGCCGCATGGGAGCCACGCGAGGGGAAGCCGGGTCAAGTTTCGGAAAGCACCGGCATATGTTGAACTCGCCTAAGTGATTGATAAACCTGCTGTATAGAGCCTTGGCGTAGTCCAGCGAAATGCGGTACTGGAGTCATCGTGAAACAAAAAAAAGCCCCGCCACGTCGCCGCTGCGCGGGTCGCTGCCCCCCGAGGGGGCGTTTTTGCCTTGGGGCGGCCCGGCGGCAAAAAACCCCAGGCGCCACGGCGCGCTGGGGTTTTTTTACGTGTCCGGCTGCCTACAGCGGCAACTCGGCGCCCTGGCACAGGCGCGGGTCCGGTACGCCCGACTTGCCGGCGTTGATGCGCCCGGCCAGCCGCCGGCCGAAGGCCGGCAGGCCCTGGGCGCTGACGTCCAGGTCGTACCAGCCTTCGCAACCGGCGTATTTCAGTTCCAGCGCGCCGCCGGCCTGCACATGGGCCATGGCGCGCCAACCGTCGCCCATGCGTGATTCGATCTGCACCGGCAGGTGGGTGTCGCCGTGGTTGATGAGGCGCAGGCGAATGCCGGAGGTCACCGGCACCAGCTGCGTTTCCAACAGGCCGGCATCCCGGGTGTCGCCGCGGAACCTGCGGTGGAAGCCGTCCGGACCCAGCAGCCACAGGTCATAGGCGCCTTCGGCGTCGAGACGCCAGCCGTCATCCAGCCGCGCGCCGGCACCGACGGTATAGCGGCGCGGGGCGCGCTCCAGCGCCCGGCGGTCGTAGACGTGCAGCACCGCGCCCGCCGTGCCCGGGTTGCGGAAGGTCAGGCGGTAGTGTTCGCCGTCGGCGGTCATGCGGCCCACGGCCTCCAGGGCATAGGGCAGGGCGCAGGTGTGGCGCGCGCTGTCGGCGTGCAGCGTGGCGCGGTCGCCAGCGAAGTCGAAGGCCGAGGTCAGGTCGCCGGCCACGGCGCGACGCCAGGCGCTGATGTTGGGCTCGGCCACGCCGAAGCGGGCCTCCAGGAAGCGGATCACAGAGGTGTGGTCGAACACTTGCGAATTGACCCAGCCGCCGCGGCTCCACGGCGACACCACCAGCATCGGCACGCGCGGCCCCATGCCGAAGC
>NZ_QHHO01000049.1:1929979-2082298 GCF_003184165.1 Achromobacter sp. RW408 | reverse complement strand
GAACAACTTCTCCCGCAACGTCCCCTCCGCATAAGCCGTCTTGTACACGCCTCGCTCCTGCAACTCCGGCACCACCAGATCCACGAAATCCGCATAGCACTCCGGCGTCACCGTCCTCGCCAGGTTGAAGCCATCGATGTCCGTCTCTTCCACCCACGATGCCAGCTCATCGGCCACCTGCGACGCGCTGCCCACCAGCGCCGGATAGCGTCCGCCCAGCGCCATGTCGGCCAACAGATCCCGCACCGTGCGGTCGGTGCGCGCCACCGTCAGGTTCTTTACCGCTGACTCGATCGCGTTGTTCTTCACGTAGCGGATTGGCTCGTCCGCCGCATAGCGCGAGAAGTCGATGCCGGTGGAGCTGGCGTAGTGGGCCAGGCCCGCTTCCGGATTGGCGTAGCGCAGGTACTCCGCGTGCTTCTCGCGCGCCTCGGCCTCGGTGCGTCCCACCACCGCCGTCACGCCCATGAAGAACTTGATGTCGCGCGGGTCGCGGCCCTCGCGCGCCACCGATTCGCGCACGCCCGCCACCAGTTTGCGCAGGCCTTCCTTGGTCTGGCTCGACACGAACACGCATTCGGCGTGGCGCGCCGCGAAGGCCTGGCCGCGGCCCGAGGAGCCGGCCTGGTACAGCACCGGCGTGCGCTGGCGCGACGGCTCCGAAAGATGGTAGCCCTGGACCTTGTAGTACTTGCCTTCGTGATCGATGCGCCGCACGGCGGCCGGGTCCGCGTAGACACGCGCGCGCCGGTCGGCGCGCACCGCGTCGTCGTCCCAGCTACCTTCCCACAGCTTGTAGGCCACCTCCAGGAACTCGTCGGCGCGGTCGTAGCGTTCGTCGTGCGCGATCTGTTCCGACAGGCCCATGGCGCGCGCCGCGCTTTCCAGGTAGCCGGTGACGATGTTCCAGCCGATGCGGCCGTCGGTCAGGTGGTCCAGCGTCGAGAAGCGGCGCGCCAGCAGGTAGGGCGACTCGTAGGTCAGGTTCACCGTCACGCCGAAGCCCAGGTGGCGGGTGGCGGCGGCCATGGCGGAGACGGTCAGCAGCGGGTCGTTGACCGGCAGCTGGATCGACTCGCGCAGCGTCAGGTCGGCCGAGTCCTGGTACACGTCGTAGACGCCGACGATATCGGCCAGGAACAGGCCGTCGAACAGGCCGCGCTCCAGCAGGCGCGCCAGGTCGGTCCAGTAGTCCAGCGTCTTGTACTGCGTCGAGGTATCGCGCGGGTGGGTCCACAGGCCGTGGTTGATGTGGCCGACGCAGTTCATGTTGAACGCGTTCAGGAGGATCTGCTTCTTCGCCATGGCGTGCCGTTCCGAGGGAATCAGGTGGTGCCGACGCGGCCGGGCGCGGCGTCGTTCAGGTAGTAGTTGCCGACCGCGTGGCGCTTCCAGCGCACCGGATCGTGCAGCGTATGGGTGCGCGCATTGCGCCAATGGCGGTCCAGGTTCAGCTGATCGAGCGTGGCTTGCGTGCCGGCCAGTTCGAACAGCTTGGTGCCGGCGGCCAGCGCCGATTCGGTGGTCAGGGCGCGGGCCTCGGCCACGGCGATGGCGGCGGCGGCCACCAGGCGAGGTTGCGGGTCGGCGGTGGCGGCGTCGAGGATGCGGCCGGCGCGCGCCACCAGCGCGCGGGCCGCGTCCAGGCGGATCGACAAGCGGCCGAACTCGCTGATGGTCAAGGGATCATCGGCGGCGCGCTCGACCCCGGCGTCGATCCACGGCCGCGAGCGGTTGCGCACGAAATCCAGCGCGTCCGCCAGCGCGGCCTGGCCGATGCCCAGGTCGATGGCGGCGTGGATGATCTGCGCCAGCGGCTTGATGGTGTTCGGCGGCGCGGCCGGATCGACCAGCACCATCACGTCCTCGGCCGGCACGGCCACGTCCTGGAACAGCACGGTGCCGCTGCCGGTCACGCGCTGGCCGAACCCCGACCAGTCGTCGATCACCTCCACGCCGGGGCTGTCGCGGCGCACGAAGGCCAGCCGCTGCAGGCCGTCCTCGCCCACGGTCGCGGTGGGAATCCATTGCGCATAGAGCGCGCCGGTGCAATAGAACTTGCTGCCGTTGATGCGCCAGCCGCCGCCGTCGGCCGACAGGCGGGTGCGGCGTTCGGCCGCCGTGCGCGTGCCGATTTCGGCCAGCGCATTGCCGAAGCGTTCACCGGCCAGGGCGCGGGCGTAGAAGCGGCGCTGCTGGTCGGCGTTGCCGTTCACCCGCAGCACTTCCAGCGCGTAGTAATGGTTCTGCGGGATCTGCCCGAGCGAGCCGTCGGCGCCGGAGATGATGGCCGTCACTTCGGCCAGCGTCACGCGCGACACGCCGGCGCCGCCGTGCTCGCGCGGCACGGTGATGCCCCACAGGCCCGATTGCGAATAGCGCTCCAGCTCCGGCAGCGGCAGGCGGCGCTCGCGGTCGCGCTGCGCGGCTTCGCGGGCGAAGTCTGCGGCAAGCTCGCGCGCCACCGCGATTGCCTCGCCGTCGCTGCCGATGATGGCGGCGCGTCGCGGCGCCAGGGTGGAAATGGCTGTGTCGGTCATCGCTCAGATCCAGGAATGACGGTTGGGACGGCGGCCGTTCAGCAGATAGTCGCCGACCGCGTGGTACTTCCAGCGCACCGGATCGTGCAGGGTATGCGTGCGGGCGTTGCGCCAATGGCGGTCCAGGTTGAACTCCGCCAACGACGCACGGGCGCCGGACAGCTCGAACAGCGTTTCGCTGGCCGCCAGCGCGATCTCGGTGGTCAGCGCCTTGGCCCGCGCCACCGCGATCGAGGCGGCGGCGACGTCGTCGGCACCGAGCGCGCGCGGCGTGGCTTCATCCAGGTGCGCCGCGGCCTCGGCCAGCACCGCCTGCGCCGCGTGCAGGTCGATGAACAGCCGGCCGACGTCGCCGATCACATAGGGGTCCTGCGTGGCGCGTTCGACGCCGGCCTCGGCCCAGGGACGGGCACGCTCGCGCAGGAATTTCACGGTGTCGTTCAGGGCCGCCTCGGCAATGCCGGCGTCGATGGCGGCCTGCATCAGTTGCGCGAACGGCCCCTGCAAGGCGGGAGTCTCCTGCAGTTTCCAGGCCGGCAACACACTGTCCGCCTCGACCCGCACGTTGTCCAACAGCACGGTGCCGCTGGCGGTGGTGCGCTGGCCGAAGCTGGACCAGTCGTCCACCACCGTCAGGCCGGCGGCGCCGCGTTCCAGCAGCACCGTCACCAGCCGGTCCTCGGTATCCAGCGCCTTGGTCGGGATCCAGTGCGCGTACAGCGCGCCGGTGGAATAGAACTTGCGGCCTGACAAGCGATAGCCGTCGCCATCGGCCACCAGCCGCGCCTGCACGTCACGCGCATGGCGGGTGTGGCGCTCGGGCCCGGCGTTGCCCAGCCTGCGGCCGGCCAGCACGCCCTCGTAGTAGCGCCGCTTCTGCGCCGGAGTGCCGACCTGCCGCAGCAGGTTGAGCGAACCGAAGTGGTTCTGCGGGATCTGGCCCAGCGACGGGTCGGCCGCGCTGAGGATGCGGAACACGTCCGCTAGTGTCACATGGGATACCTGGGCGCCGCCGTACTCGCGCGGCACCGTAATGCCGCCCAGCCCGCTGGCCGAGTAGCGCTCGATCTCGCGCCACGGCAGGCTGCGCGTCTGGTCGCGGTGCGCCGCGCCCTGGGCGAAATCCGCCGCCAGCGCCTGGGCGGCTTCGATAGCCTCGCCGTCGCTGCGGATGCGGGCGGCGGGCACCACGCGCGGAGCCTCGTCGTCATCGATCGGGAGGGAGGAACTCGCGGCTTGCGGCATGGGTGGGTGCGGACAGTTGGGAAAGAAGCAGCCTATCGGCCCGCCACGCCGCTTGGAAGGACGGATTTCTCATGCGGATATTTGGAATCGGTATATGCGCCGCCCCCCCTTTCGTCCCTACTGTTAGCAGCTCCGGCGCCGGCATATCCAAATCACGAAAGAGTGTTTGCGGCGCGCTTTGGCGCTTGCTTAGAGTCGAGCTTTTCCGTGACTACCCGCGCCGCCTTCATGCCCGTACTGGATCTGCCCATTGCCCTGGATTACGACGGCGCGCTGGAAACGCGCCTGTTCGACGACATCCGCCTTGCGGTCGCGCCGCACATTCCCGCCGCGCGCCTCGATCCGCCTCGCGACCTGGCCGCCGCCGCCGAGCGCCAGGCGGCCGGCGAATACGCGATCTGGAACACCGTGCACGATCTGTTCATCACCCAGGTGGCGGCACATGCCATCGCCGGCCTGTTCCGCGACGACACCGATTTCCAGTTCGCGCTGGCGCGCCAACTGGGCGATGACGCGGCCCACGCCGAATTCTCGCTGGCGCGCGCCAGCCTGCTGCTGGAGCGCGATGCCAGGCCCGAGGTCGAGCAGGGCGTGCGCGACGCCTGGGACCTGGTCGGCGGCTTCGCCCTGCGCAACTGGCAGAACTTCCTGGCCTGGCAGTTCCACTACGAGCACTACATCCTGGCGCGGCTGTTCGTGAATCGCCGCACCGCGAAGGTGCTGGACTTCGGCCACCGCGAGTTCGGCGAGAACCGCATCCTGCCCGACGAGGAAGCCCACCGCATCCGCATCACGCAATGGTGGCTGCGCAAGCTGGCCGGCGCCGACGAAAGCGAGCGCCACGAGTGGACCCAGGGCCTGATCCAGGCCGACGAGGACGTGCAGCGCCTGCTCGGCCCCTACCTGCGCGACTCCTGGCAACTGAACCTGCGCGCCACCGGCCTGGACACGCGCAACCACGTGGCGCTGTACGACGCCTGGCGGCGCGAACTGCTCGCTACCCTGCTGCGCGTGGCGCCCGACGACCTGCCTTCCCTGACCAGCCTGGCCGCCTGACGCGGCCGCTCCCCTTACGACCGAAGGAATCCGCATGACCCAGCCCTTGCCCCCGGCGCACGAGAACGACGCGCCGCAGGATACCGTCAACCCCCTGCGCCGCTGGCTGATGGGCGCCGGCGCGCTGATGGGCGTCGGCGCCCTCTTTCCCAACGTGATCATGGCGCCCGCCCATGCCGACACGCAGAGCCTGCCGAACACGCTGGACGGCGCGATCAAGGACGGCGTGCTGAACGCGGTGGTGCACCCCGAGCCGCCCACGCTGGCTTTCTACCTGAACTCCTCCACCCCTACCGGCGCGGTCGCGAGCAAGATCTTCGACGGCCTGGTGGAATACGGCCCCGACCTGAAGCCGCGGCCGGTCCTGGCGGAAAGCTGGAGCGTGTCGGAAGACGGCAAGGCCCTCACCTTCAAGCTGCGCCAGGGCGTGCTATGGCACGACGGCAAGCCCTTCACCGCCGCCGACGTGAAATGGTCGGCCGAAGAGGTCTGGCTCAAGCACGCGCCCAGCGCGCGCCGCGTGTTCCAGTACCTGCAGCGGATCGAAACGCCCGACGACCACACCGTGGTGCTGCACCTGTCGCAGCCCACGCCGGTGGCGCTGAACGCCATCGACTCGCTGGGCGCGCCGATCCTGCCGCGCCACCTGTTCGAAGGCACCGACATCCAGAACAATCCCTACAACAACAAACCGGTGGGCACCGGGCCGTTCGTCTTCAAGGAATGGAATCGCGGCAACTACATCGTGCTCGAGCGCAACGAGCGCTATTGGCAGCCCGAGCGCCCGTTCCTGGACCGCATCGTCTGGAAGATCGTGCCCGACGTCTCCGGTCGCGCCACCGCGCTGGAGACGGGCGGGGTCTCGTATGGCGAGCGCAATCCGGTCGCCTTCACCGACGCCACCCGGCTCGCCAAACTGCCCAAGCTGGCGGTGGACACCGCCGGCTACAACGGCTTTGCCGCCTGGCTGTGGCTGGAGACCAACCTGCGCGACCCGATCCTGTCGAACCTGAAGGTACGCCAGGCCATCGCGCACGCCGTCAACAAAGAGGCGCTGGTCAAGACCGTGTGGAATGGCTACGCCGAGCCCTTCGTCAGCCCGGTGCCGTCGCTGGTCAAGCCGTACCACAACCCCAACGTGCAGCAGTATCCCTACGACCCGGCGCTGGCCGAGAAACTGCTGGACGAGGCCGGCTACCCGCGCGGCGCCGGCGGCTGGCGCTTCGCGCTGACGCACGACTACATTCCGTTCGGCGACGACTACCGCCGCACCGGCGAGTTCGTGCGGCAGGCGCTGCGCAAGATCGGCATCGACGTGACGCTGCGCGGCCTGGACCTGGCCACCTGGACGCGCAACGTCTTCACCGACTACAACTTCCAGCTCATCAGTTCGTGGGGCACGGTGCTGATCGACCCGCAGCTGGGCGTGGAGACGCGCTACTGGAGCAAGGCGGAAGCGCGTGGCACGCCCTGGTACAACGTGTCCGGCTACAACAATCCTGAAATGGACCGCGTCATCGAGGCGGCCCAGGTCGAGACCGATCCGCAAAAACGCATCGAGCAGTACAACGAGCTGCAGCGGCTGGCGCAGCGCGACCTGCCGCTGATCGGCCTGTTCGAGTTCCGCTGGTTCGGCGTGTGGGACAAGCAGTTGCGCAACGTGACCGACGCTTCGTCGCACTCGCGCAACAACTTCGCCCACGTCTGGCTCGGCAAGGCCTGAGGGGCCGGCGATATGCTTGCGCGCCTGCCCCGTCCCGTCCGCTACCTGCTGCAGATCCTGTTCGTGGTGGCCGCCACCGGAGTGGCCAACTTCTTCCTGCTCAAGCTGGTGCCGGGCGACCTCGTGGACGTGATCGCCGCCGAAAACAGCGGCATCACTCCCGCCCACGTGGCCGAGCTGCGCCAGGCCTACGGGCTGGACCGGGGCCTGCTGGCGCAGCTCGGCTATTACCTCAAGAGCCTGGCTTCGCTGGACCTGGGCTATTCGTTCCGCTATGGCGAACCGGTGGCCGACCTGATCTTCGGCCGCCTGCCGGCCACCCTGGCGCTGATCGGCACCGGCCTGGCCTTGTCGGTGGCATTGGGCGTGCTGCTGGGCGTGCTGGCGGCGCGGCGGCCGCACGGGCTGCTGGACACGCTGCTGTCGGGCCTGGCCACGGCGGGCTATTCGGCGCCGATGTTCTGGACCGCGTTGATGCTGATCGTCGGCTTTGGCGTGCACCTGGACTGGCTGCCGGTCGGCGGCATCCGCGACGTCGGCGCCGCCCATACCGGCGGCGCGCTGTGGCTGGACTACGCGCGGCACCTGGTGCTGCCGGTGGCCACGGTGGCGATCTATTACGTCGCCATCTACGCGCGGCTGTCGCGCGCGTCCATGATCGAGACGCTGCAGGAAGACTACATCCGCACCGCCCGCGCCCGCGGCAACAGGGAGGGCCGGGTGGTCTGGCGCCACGCGCTGCGCAACGCCATCCTGCCGGTGGTCACCATGCTCGGCCTGCAGAGCAGCGCGCTGCTGGGCGGCAGCATCGTGGTCGAGACCGTGTTCGCCTGGCCCGGCCTGGGGCAACTGTCGTTCGAGGCCATCGCCAGCCGCGACGTCAACCTGCTGCTGGGCATCCTGCTGATGAGCGCGGCGCTGGTGGCGGTGATGAACATCGCCGTGGATGCCTGCTATGGCCTGCTCGACCCGCGCGTGAGGAAAGCATGAAGCACGCCTTGAAGTTCCTGGCGCGCCTGTTGCGGGCGCCTTCCGCCGCCATCGGCGCGGCTGTGCTGGTGTTGCTGGTGGCCGCCGCCGCCACGGCCGGCTGGCTGTATCCGGGCGACCCGCTGGAAATGGTCGGCGCGCCCTTCACCTGGCCCGGCACCGACGCGGAATTTCCGGCCGGCACCGACCTGATGGGCCGCGACATCCTGGCCGGCCTGTTCCACGGCGCCCGAGTCTCGCTGCTGGTGGGCGGCGCCTCCGCCGCCATCGCGCTGGCGCTGGGGCTGCTGGTGGGCGCCATTGCCGGCTACGCCGGGCCGCGCGTGGACGCGGTGCTGATGCGCCTGACCGAACTGTTCCAGACGGTGCCGTCTTTCCTGCTGGCGATCGTGCTGGTGGCGATCCTGGGGCCGTCGCTGTCGACCATCATCTTCGCGCTGGGCGTGACCTCCTGGACCGGCATCGCGCGCCTGACCCGCGGCGAGTTCATCACCCTGCGCCAACGCGAATTCGTGCGCGCCGCGCAGGCGCTGGGCGCCGGCCACGCCCGCATCATCTTCCGCGAAATCCTGCCCAACGCCCTGCCGCCCATCATCGTGACCACCGCCGTTCTGGTGGCCAACGCCATCCTGTCCGAGGCCGGCCTGTCGTTTCTGGGGCTGGGCGACCCCAACGTGGTCAGCTGGGGCAGCATGGTCGGGGCCGGGCGCGAGGCGCTGCGCACCGCCTGGTACATGACCGCCCTGCCGGGCCTGACCATCATGGCGGCCGTGCTTGCCCTGAACCTGTTGAGCGACGCCGTCAACGACGCGCTCAATCCCAAGCTGCGGCGGCGCGCCGCCGTGGCGCCCGCCGCCCCGCTACCGACTGCCTCCCCATGAGCACACTGATCGACATCCAAGGGCTGAACGTGGCCTTCCCCGGCCATCAGGCCGTCAGCGCGCTGGACCTGCGCATCGCCGCCGGCGAGACCCTGGCGCTGGTGGGCGAATCCGGTTGCGGCAAGTCCACCACCGCGTTGGCGCTGCTGGGCCTGCTGCCGCGCCACGCCCGCGCCAGCGGCCGCATCCTGTTCGAGGGCCGCGACCTGCTGGCGCTGTCCGAGCGCCAACGCTGCGCCCTGCGCGGCGACCGCATCGCCATGATCTTCCAGGAACCGATGACGAGCCTGAACCCGGTGCTGACGCTGGGCCAGCAGATCGGCGAAGCCCTGCGCCTGCATCGCGGCGCCTCGGCCCGGGCCGCGCGGCAACGCGCGATCGAACTGCTGGACCTGGTGCGCGTGCCCGAGCCGCAGCGGCGCGTCGACGACTACCCCCACCTGCTGTCGGGCGGCCAGCGCCAGCGCGCCATGATCGCCGCCGCCATCGCCTGCGAACCCGCGCTGCTGGTGGCCGACGAACCCACCACTGCCCTCGATGTGACGGTGCAGGCGCAGATATTGCGGCTGCTGGACGACCTGCGATCGGAACTCGGCATGGGCCTGCTGCTGATTACTCACGACCTGGCGGTGGTGGGCGACTGGGCCGACCGAGTGGCGGTGATGGTGGGCGGCGAGAAAGTCGAGGAAGGCGCTGCCGCCACGTTGCTGTCGCGACCGCGCCACCCCTACACCCGCGGCCTGCTGGGCGCCTCCCTGCGGCTGGACGACGCTACCCACTATCGCCAGCGACGCCTGCCGGAAATCCGCTCGCGGCTCGATCCGGCCTCGGGCCGGCCCATATTCGGCCTGGTGACGCCCCCGCGCGTGGCCGCGGCCAATGACCCGACCGCCGGCGATCCTCATCCCCTGCCCTTGATGCAGGTGCGCGACCTGCGTGTCGACTACGCCACGTCCCAGGGCGCCAAGCACGCGGTGGACGGCGTGTCGTTCCTGATCGCGCCTGGCGAAACGCTGGGCCTGGTGGGGGAATCCGGCTGTGGCAAATCCACCCTGTCACGCACCCTGGTGCGGCTGCTGGCCCCCGCCGCCGGACAGGTCCTGCTGCGCGGCCAGGACACGTCGCGCCTGGACCGGCGCGGCCTGGCCGCCTACCGCCAGAGCGTGCAGATGATCTTCCAGGACCCCTACGCCTCGCTCAACCCGCGCCACACGGTCAACGACATCCTGGAATCGGCGCTGCGCATCCACCGCGTGGCCGATCGCCAGGAACGGCGCCGCCGCATCGCCCACATGCTGGACGCGGTCGGCCTGCCACAGAGCGCCCTGGCGCGCTACCCCAGCGAGTTCTCGGGCGGCCAGCGCCAGCGCATCGGCATCGCCCGCGCCCTGGTGCTGCGGCCGTCGCTGGTGATCTGCGATGAACCGGTATCGGCGCTGGACGTATCGGTGCAGGCGCAGATCCTGAACCTGCTGGTCGACCTGAAGGCCGAGTTCAACCTGTCGTACCTGTTCATCTCGCACGACCTGTCGGTGGTGCACTACCTGGCCGACCGGGTGCTGGTGATGCACGCCGGCCGCATCGTCGAGGAAGGCCCCAACGCCACCCTGTGGCGCGAGGCCCGCCATCCCTACACGCGCAGCCTGATCGAAGCGCTGCCGCGCGGCCTGGACGGGGAAGGGGAAACCCTGCGTCGCCGCGCCTGACAGGGCGGGCGCGGGCGGCGCCGGACAGTCATCCGAACGCGGTACTGGATTGCGTGCAGGGGCGGGCCTATACTGGATTCGCCCTTGCTGGACGTTCCTTTTCTCAAAGGAGACGCAACATGTACAGGCATCTGCTCATCGCCGTGGACGGCTCCCTGCTGTCCGAGTCGGCCTTCAAAAAGGCGCTCGTTTTCGCCAAGGAAATGAACGCCGCCATCACCCTGCTGCGCGCCATTCCGGAAGACCACCTGACGGTCTACCAGGCGGAAATGCTGGGCGCCCACCAACCCCAGCACACCGACCAGGCGCGCAAGAACGCCACCGGCTACCTGGAAGGCCTGGAGACCGAGGCGCGCCACGCGTTGGTGCCTTGCGAGACGGCCGTGGTGGTCAACGACCACCCGCACGAAGCCATCGTCGACACGGCGCAGCAACGCGGCTGCGACCTGATCGTGATGGGGTCGCACGGCCGCCACGGCATGACGGGCTTCCTGCTGGGCAGCGAGACCCAGCGCGTGCTGGCGCGCACCAGGCTGCCGGTGTTGGTGTTCCGCTAGGGATCGCCGCGCGAGCCCGCCCTACGGCATCGCCGCCGTGGCCGGCGCGTGCTGGAAGGTGAAGCTGTCGGCGTAGACGTGATCGAGGCTGGCGCCACGCCCCGCCAGCAGCGTGGTCGCCTCGCTGACCATCGCCGGCGCGCCGCACAGGTAGAAGGCGTGTTCGGACAGGTCGCCGTGGTCCGCCAGCACAGCCTGTTGCACATGGCCGCGCCGGCCCTGCCAGTCGGCGCCCGCGCGCGACAGCACCGGCACGAAATTGAACTCGTACAGCCGGCCAGCCCAGCCTTCGATCTGCTCGCGCAGATACAGGTCGGCCTCGGTGCGCATGCCCCAGTAGAGCGTCACCGGCGGGCAGTCGTCATTGTCCAGCAGCGATTCCAGGATCGCCTTGATCGGCGCAATGCCGGTGCCCGTGGCCATCATGATCATCGGCCGCCAATCTTCCTCGTGATAGCTGAACACGCCCAGCGGCGCCTCGATCTCCAGCGCCGCGCCCGGCCGCGCCTGCCCCAGCCACTGGTCGGTGTAGCGGCCGCCCGGAATGCGGCGCACGTGGAAATCCACCAGGTTGCCGGCGGGCGCCGAGGCCATCGAGAAGCTGCGGGTGGCGCCGTCGGGCAACACCACGTTCATGTACTGGCCCGGCGCGTAGTCCAGCGGCGTGTCCGGCGGCAGCGCCAGCGTCAGGTGGATGACGTCGTCGCACAGCGCGGCGATGCGGTGCACGGTGGCGTCCAGGCGCCGCGGCTCGGCGAATTGGCGCGGGTTGGCGACGCTGATGCACAGATCGCTGCGCGGCCGCGCCTGGCAGGCCAGCGCATAGCCCTGGGCCGCCTCTTCCGGCGTCAGCGCCATGGGGAATTCTTCGTAGTCGACCACCCCTTCGGCCAGCTTGATACGGCAGGTGCCGCAGCCTCCGAAGGTACATTCGTGCGGCAGCCGCACCGAGGCGCGCTCGGCCGCCTGCAATACGGATTCATCCGGCGCGACCATGAAAGCCTGCCCGGTCTCGAGGATCTGGACACGGTATGCCATGACGACAGCGCCTATTTCTTGATGTCCGCCTGCACCAGCACCTTCAGGCCGCGCGGCTCCAGCATTTCGGCCAGCGCCCCCAACGCGGCCAGGCCGGCCTGGGTGTCCTGCTCGCCGTTGCCGCCGCTCAGGCCGACGCCGCCGATGACCTCGTCGTTGACCACGATGGGAAAGCCGCCCACGAATGCGGCGAACTTGCCCTCGAAGCTCCACTGGATGCCGAAGGCCTCATTGCCGGGCAGCGCCGGCCCATTGGGCGGCGTGGTGAACAGGTGCGTCGAGCGCTTGTGCCCGGATGCGGTGAAGGCCTTGTTCCAGGCGATCTGCGGGCCGGTGATGCGGGCGCCGTCCATGCGCTCCAGCGCGATCGGATAGCCGCCGTCGTCGACGATGCACACCGATTCCAGCACGCCGATCTGCTCCGAGCGGGCGATGGCCGCGCGCACCATGGCGCGGGCTTCTTCCAGTTCCAGGCGATAAATCTGCTTCATGTCTGTTCTCCGAAGGCGCCGTCAGCCGGCGCGGTAGACGGTCTTGATCTGCGTGTAGAACTCCAGCCCGACCCGGCCCGATTCACGGAACGTCGACGTGCTGGAGCTTTTCAGGCCGCCGAACGGCGCGTTGATGAGATTGCCCGTGGTGGTGCGGTTGATCTTGACGGTGCCGGCCTGGATGTCGCGGGCGAAGCGGTGGGCGTAGCGCGCGTCGCTGGTGGCGATGGCCGCGGACAGGCCGTATTCGGTGTCGTTGGCGCAAGCGATGGCCTCGTCGTAGCCGTCCACCGCGATCAGCGCCAGCACGGGGCCGAAGATTTCCTCGCGCGCGATCCGCATCTGCTGCGTCACGTCCGTGAACAGGGCCGGCGTCACGTAATAGCCGCGCTCGAAGCCCGGACCGTCCAGGCGCTCGCCGCCGATCAGGTGGGTGGCTTCCTGCTTGCCCACCGCGATGTAGCTCAGCACCGTGTCGAGTTGTTTACGCGTGGCCAGCGGTCCCAGGTCGAAATTGCCCTCCAGGCCGTTGCCGATGGTCAGCTTGCGCATGCGCGCCAGCAGTTTGTCGGTGAACGCCGCCAGCACCTTGCGATCGACCAGCAGGCGGCTGGTGCCGGTGCAGGCCTGGCCGCTGAGCGAAAAGCCGCCCTTGACCGCCAGGTCCACCGCGCGATCCAGGTCGGCGTCGGCCAGCACGATCAGCGGGTTCTTGCCGCCCAGCTCCATCTGCGTGCGCGTGGTCAGGCCGGCGCCACGATGGATCTGCTCGCCGGCCGCGGTCGAGCCGGTGAAGGAAATGGCGCGCACCGCCGCCGCCGTGGTGATGGCCTGGCCCACCTTCGAGGCCGGCCCGGTCACGAAATTCAGCACGCCCGGCGGCAGGCCCGCCTCGACGAAGGCCTCGGTGAGCCGGTAGCCGGTCAGCGGCGCATCGGACGAGGGCTTGAACACCACCGTGTTGCCCGTGATGAGCGCCGGCGCGATCTTGCGGGCCGGGATCGAGATCGGGAAATTCCACGGCGAGATCACCGTCACCACCCCCAGCGGCTCGCGCTGGCTGTAGACCACCATGTCGGGATCGTCGTTGACGAAGGTCTCGCCGGTGAACGACTGGCCCTCTACCGCGTAGAAGCGGATGGTCTGGGCCGAACGCAGGACCTCGTCGCGCGCCAGCGCCAGGCCCTTGCCTTCCTCGCGGGTCAGCTCGCGCGCCACCTCGTCGGCGTGGTCTTCCAGGTGCTGGGCGGCACGGAACAGGATGGCGGCACGCTTGGAGATCGGCGTGTCGCGCCAGGCGGCGAAGGCATCCGCGGCGGCCTTCACGGCGCGGGCGGCGTCGTCCGCGTCCGATTGCTGGAAGCGCCCCACCACGTCGGACGTGTCGGCCGGGTTCAGGTTGGGCGCCGTGACGCCCGAAGCGCAGGCCACCCATTCCCCGCCGATGTAGTTGAGAAAAACCTGCTGCGAGAGATCGTCCACGGAAGTCCTTCCTCTGCCGGGCTGGCCGGGATGCCCGGGAATCGGCCGTCTTAGGTAATTTCTGAACATTGTATACTTTAATCAATATGGCGCGATGCGCGTAAACCCCAAGCCGGGCTCACCGCCAGATCAGGACGGCGCAGATGGTGGAGACAAACAGCGCCAGCACCACCGGCAGCAGCAGCGCCCGCACCAGCGACAGCACGTGCACCCGCGCGAACCCGGCCACCGCGATCAGCGAGGACCAGGCGATCAGCGTGCCGCCGCCGGTCCACACCGCGCCCATCTGGCCCACTGCCGCCAGCGTCGCCGGATCCACCCCCACCACCGGCCCCAGCGCGCCCGACAGCGTGCCGGTCAGCGGCAGGCCGGCGAAGCCCGAGCCGTCGATGCCGGTGATCATCCCCACCAGCAGCACGCCGAAGGCCACCAGGAAGTGGTTCTCGGGGATCAGGTGCTGGCCCGCCGAGATCACTTCGAACAGCAGGCCCGGCGCCTGCGCCTGCGGCACGCCCAGGATCTGCGCCGCGGTCTCGTTGGCGCCGACGAAGAAGAAGCCGGCGATCGGCAGCACCGAACCCATTGCCTTGAAAGCGAACACGAAGCCGTCGGTCACGTGCTCGGGGCACACGTCCAGCATCCTGCGCGGCCCTTCGGCGGCCAGCGTCACCAGCATCATCACCACGAAGGCCACGCCGCCCACCAGCGCGGCCGCGTCGCCGCCGCGCAGCGCGGGCAGCGCCGGGAACAGGCGCGGCAGCACCATCACCGCGATCACGCCCAGGAACGCCAGCGGCGTCACCACCGCGAACACCCGCGACCAGCGCACCCGGCGCCGCTCCTCCTCGTCCAGCCCCGGCCCGCGCGGCAGCGCCGGATTGGCGCCCATGGTGCCGCGCGCCAGCTCGGCCTTGTCGAACGAGCCGGAATGCTCGATCTCGGCCAGGCTGCCGTCCTGCGCCCGCGCCTGCCAGGCCGACAGCAGCGCCGCATCGGCCGGCACGATGTGCTTGCGGATCAGCAGGTAGGCAGCGGTCAGCGCCACCGCGCCGGTGATCAGCGACAGCACCAGCGCCCGGTCCGCCACCACCGCGGCGCTGACGGCGGCGCCGGCGGCCTTGGCGCTGATGCCCGGCGCCACGCCGATCACGTAATCCGAAGACAGCGCCATGCCCTGGCCGGCGATGGCGATCGCCATGGCGCCGGCCAGCGGCGGCAGTCCGGCCGCGATGGCCGCGGGCAGCAGGATCGCCGACACCAGCGGCACTGCCGGCGTTGGCCAGAAGAACAGCGAGATCACGTAGGTACAGAGGGCGATGATGAGAAACGACGAGTGCCCGCCGCGCATCACCCGCCGGAACGGCTGCACCATGCGCACGTCCGCCTGCAGCGTCTTGAGCGCGTTGAGCAGGGCCGTCATGAAGGTGATGACCAGGAAGATGTTGAAAAGCTCTTTGGCGGCTACGAAGCTGGCCGAGAAGATGCCGATCAGCGCGCTGATCGGGTTGCCGGTGATGGCCAGCACCACCAGGAAAGTGCCGATCACCGACGGCACCACCACGTTGGCGCGCAGGATCATCGTCAGGATGATCGCGGCGACGCTGATCAGGTACATCCAGTGAGCGGCGTTGAGCACGACGTCCGATTGCATGCGCTATTCCCCTTGTCGACGTGGCTGTTGGGTCGCCACTGCGGTATACTATATTTCGTTTGCTGCCATACCAACCGAAATATGCAGCGCCTAGGGAAAGCGATAATCCTGAAATTTCCATGAATATTCGAGAAAAATCAGTGCATTAAGTTGGGGTGCAAGCCCCGGTTTGGTGCATCGCCGATATTTCAATAGACTATCGTATACAAAAAGAACGGATTCGGCATGATGGCTTCCCTACCCGATCTCTGGCATTACGCCGCCATGGCGGCGGTGGTGTTCGGCGCCGCGCTGGCGCAGGGCGTGGGCGGCATCGGCTTCGCCATGTTCGCCGCGCCGGTGGCGGCGCTGTGCTTTCCCCAGCTCGCCCCCGGCCCCCTGCTGACGCTGGGCGGCTTCATCTCGCTGCTGACCGCGCTGCGCGAACGCGCCGCCATCGACTGGCGGGCCGTCGCCTATGCGCTGACCGGGCGCGCCGCCGGCACCCTGATCGCCATCTACGCCATGGCCCGCTTCGCGCCGCAGACGCTGGGCCTGCTGTTCGCCGCGCTGATCCTGGCCGCGGTCGCGCTCAGCGCGGCCGGGCTGCGCTTTGCGGCCACGCCCGGCCGGGTCTCGGGCGCCGGCGTGGCGTCCGGCATCATGGGCACCATGACCTCGGTCGGCGCCCCGCCCATCGCCCTGGTGCTGCAACACGCCGAACCGCCGCGGCTACGCGCCACGCTGGGCATGGTGCTGTTCCTGGGGTCGCTCTTTTCGCTGGCCATGCTGGCCTGGGCGCGGCGCTACACCGGTTACCACGCCGGCCTGGCGCTCAGCCTGGCGCCGTTCCTGCTGGCCGGCTTCGCCGTGTCGGGCCGCCTGCGCCACCGGTTGCCGCCACGCGCGGTGCGCGCCGTGCTGCTGGGCGCCTGCGCCGTGGGCGCGCTGGGAGTGATCGGCAAGGCGCTGTGGGCCGGTTGAACCCGCTTGCGTCCGCCACCGCCCATCCCGGTAATACAATGCAGACTGTATCCATTCCGCCAGACCTGCTCGCCATGACCACCACGCCCGTCAGCTCGCAAGCCGTAGACACGCCGCAAACTGCCCCGCTGAAGATCGGCGAGCAGCATCCGCAGTTGTTCGCGGTCATCCGCGACAAGCTGCGCGAGCGCATCCTCAGCGGCGAATTCACCCCCGGCGACCGCCTGGTCGAAGGACGCCTGTCGGAAGAGATGGGCGTGTCGCGCATCCCGGTGCGCGAAGCGCTGCGGGCGCTGGCCGCCGAAGGGCTGGTCACCATCGAGCCGCGCCGCGGCGCCTCGGTGTCGGTGCTGTCGGACGCGGTCGCCTACGACATGGTCGAGGTCCGCGCCACGCTGGAAGGCCTGAACGCCAAGCTGGCGGCGCAGCGGCGCGACGACAAGACCGTCGAGCGCCTGCAGGCCTTTCTGCGCGAAGGCACCGAGGCCGCGCGCGGCGAGCAGCTGGACAAGTTCCTGGCGCTGAATTCGCAGTTCCACGAGATGCTGGCCACCATCGGCGGCAACGTGGTGCTGACCGACCTGATGCGCTCGCTGCGCGACCGCACGGCGCTGCTGTTCGCGCCCAGCAACATGCACCGCGCCAAGCAGAACTGGGACGAGCACTCGCAGATCCTGAACGCCGTCATCGCCGGCAATGGCGACCTGGCCGCGCTGCTGGCCAGCCAGCACGTGCACAACGCCGCCAAGGCCTACACCGAGACGCGCCAGGCGCATTCGTCGGCCGCCTGAGCGCGGCCCCGGCCGCAACCCGCTCAGGGCGCCACGGGCGTCGCCTGGCCGGCATCGTCCACCACCACGCCCTTGCCGTCGCGCACCACCCACGACACCGCCACGTCGCCCAGCACGAAAGTCTGGCAGGCCATGCGGTAGCCGGCCTCGAAATCCTCGGGCCGCAGATGCTTGCGTTCCTTGGGCTTGATGGCGTCGGTGTTCTCCAGCCCCTGTTCGATGCGGCATTTGCAGGTGCCGCACAGGCCGCCGCCGCACTTGAACGGAATGCCGCCCTGTTCCTTCAGCGACACCCGCAGCAGATTGCTGTTCTCGGGCGCGCTGGCCACCTTGCCGCCATTCGATAGAAACGTGATGTTGACCATGCTGCTCAGTGCTCCGCGGCGACGGGGCCGGGACGCCGCGTCAGGGTGGTTTGCATGCTGCCGAAGCGGCTCAGGTGCGCCAGCTCGCGGCGCGCCGCCGCCAGCGAGGCGAACGACTCCAGGAACTTGGACGGCACGCGGTTGACGATGTAGGGCGGGGTCTCCTCGGTGACCAGCAGTCGCGCCGGCCCTCGCAGGCGGGCAATGCTGAACACCGCGCGGGTCCTGCCGTCGCAGGCGTAGTCGTAGGTCTCGACGATCTCGGCCTGCGCGTCCACCTCGGTGCGGTACACGCCGGGCTTGGACGTCAGGATCACGAACACGGCGTCATTCGCGTCGCGGGTCATGCGCGGTTCCTTTGCATCGGGTTGGGCGCCGGGGCCAGGGCGTGTCGGCGCCGCGGGACGCCCGGCGCGGGCGTCAGGGTTGCTCGAGCGCGGCCGCTGGCTCGCGCGCTGGCGCCACCTCGACGTCCTGCGCCAGCTCGATATCGTGGCCGAGCCACAACTGGCAGGCCAGGCGGTAGCCGGCGTCGATGCGCTCGCCCAGCTGCTTCTTTTCCTTCCAGTTCACCGGCGGCAGGTGCTCGGCCCCCGCCAGCACGCGGCAGGCGCACTTGGCGCACTTGCCCATGCCGCACTCGTAGCGCAGGTGCGGGAACGGAAACTGCCGGATGCCGGCGCGCACCACCAGGTTGGCGTTGTCCGGCACCTCGCCGGTGTAGGTCTGGCCGCCTTTGTGGAATGTGACGGTAGGCATGTATCGGTCATCCAGTGAAGCGCCGCGGCAGCCGGCCCGCGCCATGCGCGGGTGGCGCCGCAAGCGCGGGCTCGGGCGCTCAGGCCGCCAGACCCAGCTCGGGCAGCGCGATTTCCTGCTGCACGTAGTCGGTATAGAGCGCGGTGGTGTACAGCAGCCGCATCTGCGCGCCGATCTCGCAGATCTTCAGGCAGCGCTGCTGCAGCTCGACCGTGTTGGCGTGCTCCAGCACGATCTGGTAGCCGCGTTCGCCATGGATTTCGTCGGACACGATGTGCAGGTCGAAGAACTCGACCTCCTCGTCGGTGAAGCCGTATTTCTCGCGCAGGGTCGGGGTCTGCTTGCGATAGATCGACGGCACCTGCGATTCCAGGCCCACCACCAGGCCGGCCACCGCCACGATGGGGTCTTCGCGCATGGCCACCGCGTAGCACCAGCTTTGCAGGGCGCGGGTGGTGGGCGACATGTTGTCGGGGTTGGTGACCCGCTCGCGGGTGGTGCCGCAGGCCTCGGCGAAGCGGATCAGCAGGTCGGTATGGCGGTCGCCGCCGATCTCCTCTTCGTACATGTTGGCCAGCAGGAAGTCCTTGGCCTCGGTGTAGGTGTCGGGCGTGCGGGCGTACAGATAGCCCAGGTAGTCGGCGAACGGGCCGACGTAGTGATAGTGGTTCTCGGCCCAGCGCGACAGGTGCTCCCGGCTGAGCTTGCCTTCGGCCCAGGCAATGGAAAAAGGCGAGGCATTGGCGCTCTTGCCCTTGATCGCGTTTTCCAACGCGGTGCGGAATTCATCTCGGTTCATCAGTTCTGCCATGACGCGCTCCAGGTCTGTGAGGGAGGGGCCGGCCGAAAACCTCGACCGATGCAGAACATTGTATACCGTCTACCATTTTGATCGACTAGGGTATTCCCGTTGCCATCGAAACCAAAAGGGACTGTCCCCCTGATATCAATGACTTGGATCGACCCGGACGGATTGGAGATCAGGGTTTACCCTGGTACAATGAATACACTTTCAATGCAATCCGGAAATACCATGAACACCCGCCATCCCCTGGGAGACGCCCCGATCGGCCAGCAGCTGCTGGCGCACTACGCCCGCCGCGATGCGGTGCGCCATGCCACCCCCTTGTTCCCTTCGTCATGGGCCGAATGCCTGGCCCCGTTCCGCAATGCGCGTCTGCGCCCGCAGGCCAAGCCCGCCGGGCAGGGCAGCGACAGCGCCCCGGTCAGCCAGGCTGGCTGAATCGGCATGCGCCGCGTTGCGGCGCGCCGTGCCGGGCGCGCGACAGAGCCGCGGTGCTCGCAATGATGGGCCGGGCGCCGCGCGTTTTCAGGTGTTTTGAATGGGGCCCGCGCCCGGGCTCCGCATGCGGCGCGCGCCGGCCAGCAACAGCACCAGCAGGAAACCCAGCGTGTAGGCCAGCATGTCCCACCAGTCGGGCACGCTGCCCAGGATCACGCGCAGCACCGGCTGCTCCAGGCGCCAGCCGTAGTGGCGCGCCAGATACTGGCCCAGTTCGACCGCGTAGCCGGTCAACAGCGCCGCGACGGCCAATGGCAGTACGCCGGCGCGGATGAAGCTGCGGTACACCAGATAGGCCCAGCCCACCGCCACCACGTCGCCCACGAAGCCGCGCAACAGCGGGTAGGGCTTGCCCAGGGTGGCGATCAGCGCCTCCACGGCGGTCACGGCCAGCAGCGCGGCGAAGGCCGGCCGGTTGAAAGTCAGTCTCATCGCGATGCCATGCGCCCGTGGCGCGGAAAACACGGTTATTGGAACGGTCGACGCAACTGTTAACGCATTTGTCAGGTCGACGGGCGTAGCCTGATTCGACCACGCGGCAAGCGAGGGTACTAGAAAACAAGAGGAGACAAGCATGAGCGCATTCGATCCGGACGGGCGCCGACGCTTCCTGCGCCAGGCCTGTACCCTGGGCGCGACCGGCACGCTGGCCGGCCACGCCCTCACCAGCCTGGCGGCCCCGGCCACCGTCACCCTGCCTTTCGCCAACGGCGAGCGCGACCTGATCGCCTATCCGCAGAAGCGCCCGCTGATCCGCCAGACCTCGCGGCCGCCGCAGCTGGAAACCCCGTTCGCGGTCTTCAACGAAGACCTGATCACGCCCAACGACGCCTTCTTCGTGCGCTACCACCTGGGCAACATCCCCACGGCCATCGACCCCGCCGCCTACCGGCTGCGCGTGGGCGGGCTGGTCTCCAAGCCGCTGGAATTGTCGCTGGCCGACCTGAAGCAGCGATTCGGCGCGCCGGTCGAACTGGTGGCGGTGACCCAATGTTCCGGCAACAGCCGCGGCTTCTTCGAGCCGCGGGTGGGCGGTGGCCAGCTGGGCAACGGCGCCATGGGCAACGCGCGCTGGCTCGGCATCCCGCTCAAGCGCGTGCTGGAAAAGGCCGGCATCCAGGCCGGCGCGCGCCAGGTGACGTTCGAGGGGCTGGACCGGCCGGTGCTGCAGGGCACGCCGGAGTTCGTCAAGGCGCTGGACGCGGCCCACGCGCTCGATGGCGAGGTGATGCTGGCCTACGCCATGAACGGCGCCGACCTGCCCATGCTCAACGGTTATCCGGTGCGGCTGGTGGTGCCCGGCTACTACGGCACCTACTGGGTCAAGCACCTGGCCGACATCAAGGTGCTGGACAAGGAGTTCGACGGCTTCTGGATGCAGAAGGCCTACCGCATTCCCGACAACGACTGCGCCTGCACGCCGGCGGGCAAGGCGCCGGAAAAGACCCGCCCGATCGGACGCTACAACGTGCGCAGCTTCATCACCAGCCTGGCCGACGGCGCCCGCGTGGCCAAGGGCCGGCGAGTGCAGGTGCGCGGCATCGCCTTCGATGGCGGCCGCGGCATCCGCGACGTGCAATTCTCGGCCGACGGCGGCAAGACCTGGCGTGCCGCCACGCTGGGCCGCGACCTGGGCCGCTATTCCTTCCGCGAATGGCACGCCGACTTCACCCCCGCGCAGGCCGGCGCCTATCAGTTGAAGGCGCGCGCCACCAACATGGCCGGCGACACCCAGCCGCTGGAGGCGCTGTGGAATCCGGCCGGCTACATGCGCAACGTGGTCGAAACCGTGCGCGTCGACGCCGCCTGAGGAGAGCGCCATGATCCGACTCGCCCGCCTCGTCCTGGCCCTGGCCGCCGCCGGCGCCTGCCTTCCCGCGCTGGCCCTGGACATCCAGCTGCCGCAGGAAACCGCCACCCTGCACCCCGGCGCCGGTCCCGGCGCCCAGGGCGCCACCCTGTGCCTGATGTGCCACTCGGTCGACTACATTTCGTCGCAACCGCCCATGCCGCCGGGCTTCTGGGACGCCGAGGTCAAGAAGATGGTCGGCACCTACGGCGCGCCGATCCCGGCCGAACAGGTGCCGCTGATCGTCGAGTACCTGAACCAGGCCTACCCGCCCCCGGCCCGGCCCAAGCCCTAGTTCCCGCCGCGGCGCGCAGGCCGCGCGCCGCGGCTGCCTCGTCCCGCGGCTGCCTCGTCTTAACCCGGACCCCTAATAGGCGTACCATTGGACGGCCCCCGCCCGCCATGTCCGGGTGATCACAGAGGCCTCCATGCTCCAGCCCGTTTCGGCCAACAACGATCTTCCCCCCACATCGCCGGGCACGTCCGCCGCGCCCCCTCAACCCGTCCTGCGGGTCAGCACGCTCTCCCCCTTCGCGTTCCCGGCGTTTCGCATCATCTGGATCGCCAACCTGTTCGCCAACCTCGGCACCTGGGCGCAATCGGTGGCCGCCGCCTGGGTCATCACCACCGAACAGAGCAGCCCGCTGATGGTCGCCATGATCCAGGTGGCCGCGGCCTTTCCGCTGGTGGCGCTGTCGATCCTGACCGGCGTGCTGGCGGACAACTACGACCGCCGCAAGGTCATGCTGGTCGGCATGCTGCTGGAACTGGCCGGCGGCATCTTCATCACGATACTGGCGTATATCGGCCTGCTGCATCCGATCACCCTGATCATCTCGGTCTTCTGCATCGCCATCGGCAGCGCCATCGTCACGCCCGCCTGGCAGGCGGCGGTGGGCGAGCAGGTGCCGCGCGAGCACATCGGCAGCGCGGTGCTGCTCAACAGCGTCAACTACAACGTGGCGCGCGCAGTCGGGCCGGCGATCGGCGGCCTGCTGCTGGGCGCCGCCGGCGCGCCCACCGTGTTTCTGCTGAACTGTGTCTGCTACGGCAGCCTGATCTGGGCCATCTGGCGCTGGCGCCGCGACGTGCCGGCGCGGCGGCTGCCGCCGGAGCGGCTGTTCGAGGGCGTGGTGGCGGCGCTGCGCTATACCCAGCATTCCACCGTGACGCGGGTGGTGATGCTGCGCGCCTTCGCCTTCGGCCTGTCGGCCAGCGCGCTGTGGGCGCTGCTGCCGCTGCTGGCCTACGCCCACGAGCAGGGCGACGCGCTGCTGTACGGCTACATGCTGGGCGCGCTGGGCGTGGGCGCCATCCTGGGTAGCGCCGTGGTGCGGCGGCTGCAAGCAGCCTGGGGCGCCAGCGGCCTGGTGAGCGTCGCGGCCGGCCTGCTGGCCGCCTGCCTGCTGGTGCTGGGGCTGACCGACACGCTGTGGCTGGTGTTTCCGGCGCTGCTGCTGTCCGGCGCCAGCTGGATCGGCGTGCTGGCCACCTACAACACCACGGTGCAGATGCTGGTGCCCGACTGGGTCAAGGCGCGTTCGCTGGCGCTGTACCAGACCGCGATCTTCGGCGGCCTGGCGGCCGGTTCGTTCATGTGGGGTCATTTCGCCGGCACCATGGGCGTGTCCGGCGCGCTGTCGGCGGCCGGCGTGATGCTGGCCATCACCGTCGCGCTGCTGTACCGCTCGCGCCTGCCCGAACAGGTCAACACCCAATCGCTGGCGCGCGCCGACGCCACCGAACCGGCGCTGTCGGCGGCCGGCTTCAACACCCAGCACGGCGCGGTGCTGGTGGCGGTGGAATACCTGATCCCCAAGGAAAAGCTGACCGCCCTGATCGATGCGGCGCGGCCATTGCGCCTGCTGCGGCTGCGCAATGGCGCGCAGCAATGGCAGCTGTTCCGCGACCTGGAGCGCGAGGGCGTCTGGCGCGAAGTCTTCCTGGTGGAAAGCTGGATGCAGTACCTGCGCATGATCGACCGCATGACCCTGGCCGACAAGATGGTGCTGGACGAATTGCGCGCCCTGCATGCCGGCGACAAGCCGCCGGTGGTGTCGCGCAATGTCAGCTACCTGGCCATGAACGAAGCGCAGGGATTTTCGCTGCGCCGCGAACCCGAATCGCTCTGATCCGCGAGGTACGATCATGCTGCCCTCTCTCTGGCGTAAATGGCGCGCGTCGCGGCATGGCGGGCCCCAGCTGGACACGATCCTCGCCAGCGCCGACCCCGAGGCGCCGCTGGCGCAGCGCAACCTGTGGATGGTGGACCTGTGCCGCTGGATCGACCGCCCCGGGCGCGATCCGGCCGAGGACGGCCGCCACCCGCAGCACGCGCGGCTGCGCTATGTGCTGCAGGTGCTGGAGAACAACCCCGCCCTGGCCGCTCCCGTGGCCGCCACGCTGCGCTCGCTGGTCACCGACAACGACCCGACCTCGCTGCTGTGTGACACCGGCGTGGCCTCGCACCCCGGATTCTGGGGCGAGTTCTGGGAGCGCGCGCAGGCTCGGCTGCTGCCGCCTCCGCCCAACCGCGGCGACATGTTCGGACTTTTCGCGCTGATCTTCCGCAGGGCGCATGATGCCGCCTGGATCGAGGCGCTTGACGAGGAAACCCGCGCCCGCTTGCGGCGCCTCATGCGCCATGGCGACGGCATTGCCCACGCCGATCCCCTGGCGCCCGAGCCACCCCCGCGACACCTGGTCGACGCCCTGAGCACCAGCATCCAGGTGCTGGCCAGCCAGGTGCGCGCCACGGGCCTGAGCCAGGACATCCGCTCGCGCCTGCCCGGCCGGGTGCGGGAGAGCCCATTCTTTGCCCTGGCCGCCGCCGCGGCGGAACTCTGCGACAGCGCCCCCGACACCCCGCGCGACGTCTTCGTCAGACGCCTCAATGTGTTTCGCGCCTTGCTGGACGGCTGCCGCGATGGCGCCCGTGACGTCTATGCCGAACTGGAACAGAACGGCGTATCGGTCGAAGTGGTGTTCCAGATCGAACGCATGAAACTGCGGCTGGCGCGCATCGAACTGCTGCTGGGCGTATGGGTCGACCCGACCCAGCGCAACAAGTACGCGCACCTGATCGCCGAACTGGTGCGTTCGACGCAGGCGCGCAGCAGCATCCGCCATCTGGCCGCCACCTCGTTTGCGCAATTGGCGCGCCGCGTCATGGATCGTACCGCCGAGACGGGGGAACACTACATCGCGCGCGACGCCACGGAATACCTGTCGATGCTCAAGGCCTCGGCGGGCGGCGGCCTGGTGATGGTGCTGACGGTCTACCTGAAGTTCTTCATCGTCTCGCTGCATCTGGACAAGTTCATCGAGGGGCTGCTGGCCTCGCTCAATTACGCGGGCGGATTTCTGGCCATCCACTTCGCCCACTTCACGCTCGCCACCAAGCAGCCGGCGATGACTGGCCCGGCCCTGGCGCACCGCCTTGACCAAGCCAACACGCCCGAGGGCCGCGAGGCCTTCCTGGACGACACCCTGTCTATGATCCGCTCGAACGCGGCCGCCATCCTCGGCAACCTTGCGGTGGTGTTCCCGCTGGCCTGGGCGGTGCAATGGACGGCGCAAAACTGGCTGCAACGGCCGATGATTGACGCGCAGAAGGCGCAGGCGACGCTGGACTCGTTCTCGGCATGGGGACCGACGCCCATCTACGCCGCCGCAACCGGTGTGCTGCTGTGGCTGTCCAGCCTGGTTGCCGGCTGGGCCGACAACTGGTTCGCGCTGCACCGCGTCCATGACGTGATGGCCTACGACCGACGCATCCGCCACCTGTTCGGCGCGCGAGGCGCGGCGCGCTGGGCCGGTTTCTGGCAACGCAATATATCCGGCATCGCGGGCAACGTCTCGCTGGGATTGATGCTGGGTCTGGGACCGGCCATCGTCAGTTTCTTCGGTCCGCACGTCGAGGTCCGCCACGTCACCCTGAGCGCCGGCCAGATTGGCGCGGCCATCGGCGCGCTGGGCTGGCAGGTCGTGCATACACACGCGTTCTGGATGGCCGTGGCGGGCACTGCGTTGACCGGCATCCTCAACGTGGGCGTGAGCTTCGCGCTGGCGTTCAACGTGGCGCTGCGTTCGCGCAACCTGCGCCGCGGCGACCGCAAGGCGCTGGCGCTGGGCGTGCGCCGGCGCATCTGGCAACGACCGGCCACATTGTTCTGGCCTGTCAAGCCGCGAGAGCCGCTCAAAACGTGATCGTGACCAGGACGGTATCGCTGTAGTTGCCCGGGCGCGGCGTGGCCTGCGCGGGCACGCGCCCATAGACCGTGAACGTTTGGTTGGCGCCCGTGCCGGTGCCATTGAGCGTCGTGCCGCCGGTCACCCCATCGCCCCAGACGGTCGCATAGTTGGCATCCTGGTACAGCTGGTAGCCGACCGTGTCGGCGGCGGTCGCATGTTTCATCTTGCGCGCCATCACGTTGTTGGCCACCGAACCGCCGTTGAGCGCCACGGCAAAGGCGTTGTTGTTGGTACAGCGCACCGTGACCTGCGCATTGGCTGTCACCGCCTGCTTCAACAGGCCCTGCGGTGGAAACGCCAGATTGGTCGCATTGATGGTGCAGTTCTTCTGCACCGTCGCCTGCACGGTCAGCGGGATGAACAACCGTTGCGTGAGCAGCGCGGCCGAGATCGGGCAGTTCACCAGCAGGGTGGACAACAGGCCGATCGAAATGTCCACATAGCCGCCGGTGGTATAGGTTTCGCTGTATAGCGTGTTGGCGTTGCCGATCGTGGAAACACCGCTCTGGCCACCCGGCAACTTGGCGTAGTAGGAGAACCTGGCGGAGGCGTCGCCGCCCAGCGCGGGGCCAACCAGCAGTATCGACGTCGGCCCGGTGGTGGCGGCCGTGCTCCACACCTGCGTTCGGCTACTGTCGGTGTACAGGTTGTAGTTCATGCGGAACGAAGCCGCGCCCATGGCACGGGCGCCCGTGGACGGGCTGGTGTTGCCCACGCCCATGTTGAAACACAGGCGCGCCCCGAGCGCCAGTGCGGTGAAATTGCAGGAGACCTCAACGGTGTTGGAATCGGCGAACGTATCGGCAGGCAACAGGGGGTTGACCGTGCCGAAGTTGATTGTCGAGGTCGTACCTGCCGCCAGCGAGCAGGAGCTGGCCTGTGCGGGCGCCGCCGCGTCCAGGCCCAGCAACAGTCCCACCACGCACAATGCGTACCTCATGAGTCGGGCCCCCTCAACGGCTGGCAGACGAAAGGCCCCAGCGTGGGCAACGGACGCGCGGGGTCGTGCCGGTACGGGAAATCGACCACGCATGACACTGCGCCGCCCGAGACCCGCAAATGGTTTTCGGCCTGCAGGTCTTCCACGAAGGCGATGCCGTCGTAGCCCACCACTGACTGCTTGCCGCTTTCGACATGCGCCACGCGCGCACCCACGGGCAGCATGCCGCCGTCTGGCAGATGCAGGATGACCGACGCCGCCGCATAGCGCTGCAACGCGAACTTGACCAGCACGCCGGAACCGGCCTGCGGCACCGCCACGGCCTTGGTCGTCTCCAGCTTCATGTCCACCGGCAGCTCGTCGGGGTCGATCGAAAGACGGTTGGTCTGGTAGGAATTCAGGTCTGGCACCAGCAGGTGACCGGCGCTGTTGGTGCGGCCCAGCTTGCGGTTCTCGTGCAGCACCGCCACGTCCGGCGTGCCGTCGGTGCTGACCAGCGCAAAGCCGTCGTTGATACGGCGCGATGGCGTCAGCGCACCGTCCATCAACACCAGCGCGCCGACCGCCTGCACCGCCGCCTGGCCGCGCCCGCCGTAGTCCTGGCCCAACGCGGTCAGCTGGCCGTAGCGGCCCAGGAATTGCAGCTTGCCCTGGTTGTACTGCGCACCGCCGCTGCGCCCATTCTCGACACCCCAGCCCCAGCCGCCGTCGTAGTCGACATTGCGCTGCGCGCCGACGCTGTAGATGCCCTGTTCGCCCTGCCGGCCGACCGAGGCGTTGACCTGGGTGGAGTCGCCCAGCAGGATGGACAAACCGATATAGACGCCATGCGAACCGGTCTGCGCGAAGTCGTTGTACGCACTGATGTTCATGGAAACGCGGCTGTGCAAGTTGGCGGTATAGGACGCCGACCCGATCCGGGCGGCCGGCGCCTGCGGCAGGCGGACACCGACATAGCTCAGCGCGACGCTTTGCGACTGCGTCAACGGCAGCGAGAAGGTGGCTCTGTCGGTCTGGCGCGGCACCGGCACGTCCTCACGCGAGCCCAGATCGCCGTAGTCGCCGAGCGCGCGCACGGCTTGCAGCTCGATACTGAATGCCGGCTCGATGTACTGGTAGCCCAGGCTGACCTGGGCGCCGTTGTACTGACCGGCGCTGCCGGACAGGGCGCCGTTGACAACGCCCGCCTGGCCCAGCCGCACCAGTGCGCCGGCGCCGGCGTTGTAGACGCCCGCGCTCAACTCGGCATGGCCTTCCAACGTCAACGCGTCGCTCATGCCGTAGCGCCCCGACGCCGTCACGGCGGGCCGCTTGTCATAGTCGAACGAACGCACACTGAACTGGCGCCTTGCGACGCCGGCCTCGATCGAGTAGCTGGACAGGCCGGTGGCCAGCATGCGCGTGTCGATATACAGCGGCACCGAGGTACTGACGCTGCGTCCCAGCGCGTCGCGCGTGACCAGCGTGGCCTGGCCCGAACCGGTGATACCGGGGATTTGATTGACCACGAACGGCCCGGCCGGCACATTGCCGGAATACTGCTGCACGCCATTGACGTACAGCGACACCGACGTCGGCACCACTGACGAGGCGCTCAACGACGACACGGGAAACGTCACCAAGTCGGGCCGCAGCGCGAAGTTGCGGCCCCACTGGATGCCCGCCACGCGCACAGAGCGCGACCAGTTCAGCGACGAGGTGATGGTATCGCCGATCCGCAGCGTGCGCAGGGTATCCTGGTCGGAGTGGGTCCAATAGGTGTCGTAGCGGACATAGCGGTCCGCGCGCCCGCCCAGGTATGCGGTCCCGGTATTGTTCAGCGTGCCTTGGGGATCGAAGTAGCGCTGCTCGCTGTACATCGATACCTTGTTGAATGCGTCGGTCTGAGCATACGCCTCATAGTTCAGGATCAGCCCTCGCCCCGAGGTGGCGCGCGGGGTCTGGGGCACGCCCCGCGTATCCACTTCGAAGGGGCGGCGCAACGCGTCCGGCACCACCAGGTTCACCGTCTGCATCGCGGCGTTGTAGGTGTAGCGCAGCCCTGCAATGTCGTCGAGCGCAATCTCGCTGGCGCGGGGCGCGCCAAGGCTGCTCACATCCACGCCGACCGAGCCCAGCGCGCCGGCGCTGGCGGACAACCGGCCCTGCGCGTCCCGGAAGCGCAACAGTTGCGTGGTGTTCACGCCGTTGATACTCACCTCCAAATAGACGTCGCGTTCGGTGATGTCACCGAACGACACCAGTTGGATGGGCAGGTCCGCCGCCGCCGCCGCCGCGCCGGACAACGCGAGCACGAGGCGGCAGGCACAGCGCCCGCCAGCACGGATCGCACGTACTGCCATGGGCTGCCTTCTCTTACCCCGCCGGCCACCGGCACGGCGGCGCGGGACGCAATCGGTCAGTCGACTCGCGGTGTGATGGTGACGAAGCTGCCGTTCACCAGGGCTCGTATCCTGATCGGACCGGCCGCGTCATGCCTGGCGGGAAAGCGCCACAAGCGCTCGCGACCGGCCAGCGCATATCCCAACAGGCCGTCCACCTTCGCCAGCGGCGTGTCACCGCTCGACAGCAACTGCAGCGACGCCACCTGCGCATAGCGGCTGCCGCTGTTGCCCAATCGAAGCACCCATTCCTTGCCCTGCCGGGCCAGGTGCCAGGCCAGTTCAGGCGTCGGCTCCGGCGTGGCGCCCGCGACGAACACCGGCACGGAATAGCGCATGCGCAGCACCACGCCATTGACGCGCGATGTCGCGGGGTCGGGGATTTCGTCGATCACCAGCCGGTAGCTTTGCTCCATCGGAGCCAGTTCCTTGCTCACGCGCACCAGGCGCACCAGTTGCTCGCCGTTGGGCGGCACCTGGATGATCGGCGGACTGGCCTGGATCTCTTGCGTGGGAGTCAACACGTCATCGCCCTGCGCCTGGTCCCAGGCATACACGCGTACCTGGCCGTAGATCGGGGTTGCGCCCGGGTTGCGCAGCAGGATGCCGGTGGCGCCCTGCTGCGGCGCCAGATCCACCAGCACCGGCGAAATCTGCAGGGTGGCGGCCTGGACGGGCACTGCCGCCAGGCTGATCCAGCCGGCCCATATCGCCACGGCCAGCCCGCGCAGGACGCGGGCCACTAGAAGTACACCGTCGCGGTGACAGTGGACGAATACGTGTCGGGCGCGGGCGTGGTCTGCGCCGGCACGGTGCCGTTCACGGTCAGCGCTTGCGACGAGCCGTTGCCGGTGCCGCCGACACGATCGGCGGTGCCGGTGTCGCCCCAGACCACCGTCTGGTTGGGCGCGGGCTGGTACAACTGGTAGGACACCACGGACGTCGTGTTGCCGGTAGTGGTGCCCTGCATGTAGCGCGTGGCGAAGGTGGAGCCGGTGCCGGTGCCTGCGCTCAGGCCCACCGTGTAGGGCGTGGTGTTGGTGCAGGTCACGTTGACCGTGGTGGTGTTGTTCAGCGCGGTATTGAGCACGCCGTGGCTGCCGAAACTGAGATTATTCGCGCCGATGGTGCAGTTCGCGGTGATGGTCAGCGTCACCGCCATGTTGGCCGTGGTCTGGGCCCGCGCCGCTTCGGGCCAGGCCGCGACCGTCGCCAGGGTGAAAGTCAGAGTCGTCGCGCACAAGGACAAGCGTTTCATGAATCACTCCCACGAAATACCGCTGCACTGTCAGACCTGCGTGAAGAATAATGGTACGGCCAATAAACCGGTTTCGCACAATTTGTTTAATTCAACGTCCCCGATACTTACCACTTCTCACCAACCGGATTAAAAAATCGGGGAAAAGAAATTGAATTGCCCCTATGAAAACACGATTGGATCGATGCCGGATAAATTGTTGTAATTCAGCACACTAGAGAATTTCAATTAGTAACCACCATTCAAATACAGGAGGATTTCCCGGACCGGAAATTACACACGGAAGATTATCTGGCCGCATGCGAAAGTCACTGCCCGGTCGCATTATCCGGACGCGGCCAGATAATCGGCCGTCAGCGCTGCCGAGGCGCGCCGGCGCCTGACGAAGCGTTGAATCGACATGTCGCACTAGAATCGACGCTTCCCCACAGCCGGCGCCCCCCCCTTGCCCCGACGCCAGGCCACGGCATCCCATGTTCTCCTTCTCACGCAACACCATCCACCCCGCAGGCCAGGGCCTGCCGGCCTCCGAACGCCTGGGCGCCTTGCTGGCCGTGATGCTGGCGGTCTGCATGGCCAGCCTGGACACCGCCATCGCCAACACCGCGCTGCCCACCATCGCGCGCGACCTGCGGGCCAGCGACGCGGGCTCGATCTGGGTCATCAGCGGCTACCAGCTGGCGATGGTCGCCGGCCTGCTGCCGGCAGCCGCGCTCGGCGAGATCCTCGGGCACCGCCGCGTCTACATGGTCGGCATCGTGGTGTTCACGCTGGCGTCGCTGGCCTGTGGACTGGCGCCCACCCTGCCTGTGCTGGTGGCCGCGCGCATCCTGCAGGGGCTGGGCGCGGCCGGCGTCATGAGCGTGAACGCGGCGCTGCTGCGCTTCATCTATCCCGCGCCGGTGCTGGGACGGGGCATGGGCCTGAACGCCATGGTGGTGGGACTGTCCTTCGCGGCCGGCCCGACGGCGGCCTCCACCATCCTGCTGCTGGGATCATGGCATTGGCTGTTCCTGGTCAACGTGCCTATCGGCCTGCTGGCCATGGCGCTGGGCCTGCGCGGCCTGCCCCCCACGACGCGCGCGCCGCACGGTTTCGACGGGCTGGCCGCCGCGCTGTGCGCGTTGACGCTGGGACTGTTCGTGCTGGGGTCGAACGAACTGGCGCACAGCGCGCCGTGGCAGCGCGTCACGCTGGAATGGGGCCTGGCGGCCGCCAGCCTGTGGCTGCTGATGCGGCGCCAGGCCGGCCATCCCGCGCCCATCCTGGCGGTGGACCTATTGCGCCGGCCGCTGTTCGCGCTGTCGGCGGCCACCGCCGTATGCGCGTTCGCGGCGCAGGCGCTGGCCTTCGTGTCGCTGCCATTCCTGTTCCAGACCGTGCTCGGCTACACGCAGGTGCACACAGGCTTTCTCATCACGCCCTGGCCGGTCGTGGTGGCCTTCATGGCGCCCATCGCCGGCCGCCTGTCGGACCGCTATCCGGCCGGCATGCTGGGCGGCGTCGGCCTGGCGTTGCTGGCCCTGGGCATGGCATCGCTGGCCTTGCTGCCGGCCGCGCCATCCGCATGGGACATCTCGTGGCGCATGGCATTGTGCGGCGCCGGCTTCGGTTTTTTCCAGTCGCCCAACCTGCGCGCCATCATGACCTCGGCGCCGCCATCGCGCGCGGGCGGCGCCAGCGGCATGATCGGAACGGTGCGCCTGCTGGGGCAGGCCAGCGGCGCCGCGCTGGTGGCCGCCTGCTTCAATGTCTCGAGCACCCATGGCGCGGTGATGGCGCTGTGGCTGGGCGGCCTGTGCGCCGCGCTGGCCAGCCTGGCCAGCTTCGCGCGGCTGCGTTTCGGCGCGGTCGAGTCCGCCGATGCGCCGGCGGCGCGTTGAAATCGCCGTTTTATTGCGGTTAATGTCGTTATATATCTGTGATCGCCAGACACATACGTAAGATGTGCAACACGCGCTAAATATTCGTTCAGGGCGGGCCGTTGTCCGGGTGTAGTCCCGTACCTCCCTGAATGACGCGTATGACACAGTTCCTGAAAGACATCACCATCCGCCGCATGATCCTGTGCACGCTGCTCACGATCAGTGTCCTGCTAGCCGGCCAGTCGGCCATCAGCGTAAAAGGGTTGCAAAGCTCCGGTGAAGCGCTCGCCGCCAGCTATGAACTCCTGAACGAAGTCTCATCCCTCTCCCGCGTCAACGACCAGATCATGCGCGCCCGCCTGCGGTTGGCGCGCCAGATGGAATACGTCCGCGACGGTCTGGCCGCCCCCGCCGCGGAAGAAGGCCGCGCGATCGACGCCGCGTTGGAGGCCGCCCGCAAGAATCAGGCCGCTTTCCTCGAATCGGCCAAGGACAGCGCGCCCGCCTCGATACTCGAACCGCTGCAGGGCGGCTTCAACGCCCTGGTCAACGATGGCATCGCGATCCAGCGCGGCTTCCTGGCGGCCGAGGACCTCGAAAAGGCCCGCGCGCACGCCGCCGGCCCGGTCATCGCCGCCAGCCGCGCCTTCGGCAAGGCCATCGAAAACTACGAAGCCTATGCGCAGGAACGCCAGGACGCCCTGCGCAACAGCGCGCAGCGGGAACGCCAGCAGGCCTACACGGGCATTGGCGTGCTGCTCGGCGTCTGCCTGCTGTTGCTGGTTCTGGGCGACCGCTACGTGGTGCGCTTCGTGCGCCAGCCGCTGGACCAGGTCAAGCGCCACTTCCAGCACATCGCCGCCGGCGACCTGACCGCGCCCATCGCGCCCTATGGCAGGAACTGCGTCGGCCAGCTGATTCCCTATCTGCAGGAAATGCAGGCCAGCCTGGTGCGCACGGTGCACGCGGTGCGCGACGGCGTGGCCGAGATCAACACCGGCTCCAGTGAAATCGCCGCTGGCAACCAGGACCTTTCCAGCCGCACCGAACAGCAGGCCGCCTCCCTCGAAGAGACCGCCGCCAGCATGGAGGAACTGCTGTCCACCGTCACCAGCAACGCCGACAACGCGCGCCAGGCCAACGCCATGGCCGCCGAGGCCTCGGAAGTGGCTCGTCGCGGCGGCGCGGCGGTGCAGAGCGCGGTCGCCACAATGCGCGAGATCGCCCAGGACTCGGGACGTATCGAGGATATCGTCGGCGTCATCGACGGAATCGCGTTCCAGACCAACATACTGGCGCTGAATGCCGCGGTCGAAGCCGCCCGCGCCGGCGAGCAGGGCAAGGGCTTCGCCGTGGTTGCCGGCGAAGTGCGTTCGCTGGCACAGCGCAGCGCCAGCGCCGCCAAGGAAATCAAACAGCTGCTCGGCGCGTCCGGCGCAACCGTGCAGGCCGGCGCGGCGCAGGTGGAAACCGCCGGCCGGACCATGCAAGAGATCCAGCTCGCCATCGAGCGCCTGACCGTGCTGGTGGGCGACATCGCCGCCGCCTCGCGTGAACAGGTCACCGGCATCGGGCAGGTCAATACCGCGGTCACGCAGATGGACCACGTCACGCAGCAGAACGCGGCGCTGGTCGAACAGGCCGCCGCCGCGGCCGCCTCGCTGGAATCACAGGCCCAGCGCCTGCAGCACTCGGTCAGCACCTTCCGCCTGCCCGCCGGCCAGCAGGACCCGGCGCCGCTGGCGTTGCCGGTGCGCGACACGCTGGCCCTGCCGGCCTGACCGGCCGCGGGCCGTTGATCTCCGGCGACCGCGCGGCCGCGCTATTGCAGCGTGGCCGCGTGGACGTCGACGCCGTGGCGGATGACCCGCTTGGGCAGGTCGCCGCCAATCCAATAGGCCAATTCGGCCGGATGAGCAACGTCCCAGGCGACGAAATCCGCCATCATGCCGGCGGCCAGCACGCCGTGCGTCGCCTGCAGGCCCAGGGCGCGGGCCGCATGCACGGTGGCGCCGGCCAGCGCCTCCTGCGGCGTCAGGCGGAACAATGTGCAGGCCATGCTCAGCATCAGCCGCAACGACAGCGCCGGCGAGGTGCCGGGGTTGAGATCGCTGGAAATCGCGATCGGCACCCCGTGGCGGCGCAACAGTTCGACCGGCGGCAATTGCGTTTCGCGCAGCGCGTAGAACGCGCCGGGCAGCAGCACCGCCACCGTGCCGGCTGCCGCCATGGCGCGCGCGTCCGCCTCGGTCAGGTATTCCAGGTGATCGGCCGACAGCGCGCCGTAGCGCGCGGCCAGGCTGGCGCCATGCAGCGACGACAACTGTTCTGCGTGCAGCTTCACCGGCAGGCCCAGCTGGACCGCGGCCTGGAATACGCGTTCGACTTGCGCGGGCGAGAATGCCAAGTGTTCGCAGAACGCATCGACCGCGTCCACCAACCCCTCGGCCGCCAGCAGCGGCAGCATGCGGCGCGCGACCTCGTCGATGTAGTCGTCGGCGCGTCCGGCGAACTCCGGCGGCAGGGCATGCGCGGCCAGGCAGGTGGCGCGCACGGTCAACGGCAGCGTCTGTCCCAGGTGCCGCGCCACGCGCAGCATCTTGCGCTCGTTGGGCAGATCCAGGCCATAGCCCGACTTGATCTCCAGCGTGGTCACGCCATCGCGCAGCAGATGCAGCGCGCGGCGCCGCGCGCTGGCGTACAACTGCTGCTCCGAAGCGGCGCGGGTCGCCCGCACGGTGCTGGCGATGCCGCCGCCCTGGGCCGCGATCACGGCGTAGTCCACGCCCTGCAGGCGCTGCTCGAATTCCTGGCTGCGGTCGCCGCCGAACACCAGGTGGGTATGGCAATCGATCAGGCCGGGCGTCACCCAGGCGCCAGCCAGGTCGTGCACGGGCGCGTCCCCGTCCGGCGGCAGCGCCGCCTCGGGACCGATCCATTCGATACGATCGCCGCGGGTCACCAGCGCGGCCCGTTCGATCGTCGCGTATTCCCCGCCCGCCATGGTCGCGGCGTGGCAATTGCGCCAGACCTGTTTCATCGCGTCACTCCCGTCATCGACATGGTCAAAGGCTGGGCAACAGGCCCGGCGGCATCAGCGCGTTCAGGTGGCGGTCCGCGATCAATCGGCTGGCCGCCTCGATGTCGGGCGCGAAGAAGCGGTCCTTCTCGTAGTGCGCCACCTTCCCGCGCAGCAGGCCGCGCGCGCGTTCCAGCTTGGGCGATGTCTTCAAGCCGGCGCGGAAATCCAGGCCCTGGCACGCGCCCAGCCATTCGATCGCCAGGATGTCGCGCACATTGTCGGCCATCGGCCAGAGCCGCTTGCCGGCGTTGGGCGCCATCGATACGTGGTCTTCCTGGTTGGCCGAGGTCGGCAGGCTGTCGACGCTGGCCGGATGGGCCAGGGCCTTGTTGTCGCTGGCCAGCGCGGCCGCGGTGACCTGCGCGATCATGAAGCCCGAGTTGACGCCGCCATTGCTCACCAGGAATGGCGGCAACTGCGACATGTGCTTGTCCATCATCAGCGAAATGCGGCGCTCGGACAGCGCCCCGATCTCGGCCAGCGCCAGGGCCAGGTTGTCGGCCACCAGCGCCACGGGCTCGGCATGGAAATTTCCGCCCGACAGCACGTCGCCCTGTTCGGCGAACACCAGGGGGTTGTCGGAGACGGCGTTGGCCTCGATCTGCAACACCTGCGCCACATGGCGGACCTGCGTCAGGCAGGCGCCCATCACCTGCGGTTGGCAACGCAGCGAATAGGGGTCCTGGACCTTGCCGCAATCGACGTGCGAATGGCCGACTTCGCTGTCTTCGGTCAGCAGGTCGCGGTATACCGCGGCCACGTCGATCTGGCCGGGCTGGCCGCGCGCTTCGTGGATGCGGGCGTCGAAGGGAACGCGCGAGCCGAGCATGGCCTCGACGCTGAGGCTGCCGCATACCAGGCCGGCCGCCAACAGGTCTTCGGCTTCGAACAGGCCGCGCAGCGCGTAGGCGGTCGACACCTGGGTGCCGTTCAGCAGCGCCAGGCCTTCCTTGGCCGCCAGCGTCAGGGGTTCCAGGCCGGCGCGCGCCAGCGCCGCCTTCGCGGGCAGCCATTCGCCGTCACAGCGCGCCCGGCTTTCGCCCAGCAACAACAGCGACATGTGCGCCAGCGGCGCCAGGTCGCCCGACGCCCCCACCGACCCCTTGAGCGGAATGTGCGGATAGACGCCCGCGTTGACCAGCGCGATCAGGCTGTCGATGACCCGGCGCCGGATGCCGGAACGGCCACGCGCCAGGCTGTTTATCTTGAGCACCATGATCAACCGCACCATGTCGTCACCCAGCGGCTCGCCCACGCCCGCCGCGTGCGACAGCACCAGCGAGCTTTGCAGCGCCTCCAGATCATCGCGCGCGATCCGGGTGGAGGCCAGCAGGCCAAAGCCGGTGTTGATGCCATAGGCGGTGCGACCGTCGGCGACGATGCGCTCGACGCAGGCGACGCTGGCGTCGATCGGCCCGTAGGCGGCCGGGTCCAGCGTCACGCGGCCCGGATGCTGGTAAACCTGGCGCAGTTGCGCCAGCGTCAGGTGGCCGGGTTTGAGGTGCAGATCCATGTTGTTGTTCTCCAGGACGGGATGCGGTGTCAGGCGATGTCGGCGCCACGCCGCGCCGGGGCCGGACAGGGCGCGGGCCGGGGATCGCGGCGGGCGAAAACGTAATAGAGCAGCCCGGGCACGATCAGGCCGATGATCCACGAGATATCGACGCCGCCCAGGCGCGCGACCAGCGGACCCGTATAGAGCTTGGTCGAGATGAACGGCATCTGCACCACCACGCCGAACACATACACCAGGATGCCGGGCCAGTTCCAGCGGCCGTAGCGGCCATCGGGATCGGACAGCGCCGCCACATCGTAGCGCTCGCGGTTGATGAAGTAATAGTCGACCAGGTTCACGGCGCTCCAGGGCGTGAAGAACGCCAGCAGGAACAGGATGAACGACTTGAAGGCATTCAGGAACGAATGCTGGCCCAGCCAGGCGACCAGCGTGGCCGCGCCCACGATCAACAGCACGAACACCAGCCGCTGGCGCCGCGAGATATCCACATGGCCGCGAAAGCCGCTGATGATGGTGGCGATGCACATGAAGCTGCCGTACGAGTTCAGCGTCGAGATGGTGACCTTGCCGAACGCGATGCTGAAGTACAGCGCCGCCGCGGTGGCGCCGGCGCCGCCCAGGCCGACGATGTAGGCCACCTCGCGGCCGGCGAACTGGCCCGCCGCCATGGCCGCCGCCAGCACCCCCAGCGTCATCGCGATCTGCGCGCCCAGCACGGAACCCAGGCCGACCGCCAGGAAGGTCCCGAACGAAGAGGTCCGGCTGGGCAGGTAGCGCGAGTAGTCCGCCACATACGGGCCATAGGCGATCTGCCAGGACGCCGCCAGCGACACCGCGAGCAGGAACGAGGCCCAGCTGAAATGACGGATCTGCAGCAATTGCCCCACGTCGCCCAGCGCGATCACGCGGCTGAACAGGTAGACGAAGGCGATCAGGCCCAGCACGCTGGCCACGCGGCCGATGATGTGGATCATGCGGTAGCCGAACACCGTCACCAGCACGATGACCGCCGCGAATATCAGAATGCCGGCGCTGTCGCTCACCCCCAGCAACTGGCCGATGGCCTGCCCCGAGAGCACCGTGCCGGTGGCGGTGAAGCCCAGGTACATCAGGCACACCAGCACGATCGGGATGGCGGCGCCATAGACCCCGAACTGCACCCGGCTCGAGATCATCTGCGGCAGGCCCAGTTTGGGGCCCTGCGCCGCGTGCAGCGCCATCACCGCGCCGCCGAACACCTGGCCGACGAACAGGCCGACCAGCGACCAGAATACGTCGCCGCCCAGCACCACCGCCAAGGCGCCCGTGACGATGGCGGTGATCTGCAGATTGGCGCCCAGCCACAGCGTGAACTGGCTGTAGAGCCGCCCGTGGCGCTCCGTTTCGGGGATGAAGTCGATCGAGCGCCGCTCGACCAGCGTTCCCTTTGGCACCGCGCTGTCCTGCTCCATGCATTGTCTCCTTGCGGACGCCGCCATGCGGCGCCCTGGTTCTTCTGGATGAGGCCGCCTGCCGGCGGCTCAGCGCGCGGCATCGACCATGGGCAGGTCCAGCCCTTGCTCGCGGGCGCAGTCGATGGCGATGTCGTAGCCGGCGTCGGCATGGCGCATCACGCCGGTGCCCGGGTCGTTGGTCAGCACCCGCGCGATGCGCTCGGCCGCCGCGTCGGTGCCGTCGCACACGATCACCATGCCCGCGTGCTGCGAGAAGCCCATGCCCACGCCGCCGCCGTGGTGCAGCGACACCCAGGTGGCGCCGCCGGCGGTATTCAAGAGCGCATTGAGCAATGGCCAGTCGGACACCGCATCGGAACCGTCGCGCATGGCCTCCGTCTCGCGGTTGGGGCTGGCCACCGAGCCGGAATCCAGGTGATCGCGGCCGATCACCACGGGCGCCGACAGTTCGCCGCTGCGCACCATCTCGTTGAACGCCAGCCCGAGGCGGGCGCGCTGGCCCAGGCCAACCCAGCAGATCCGCGCCGGCAGGCCCTGGAAGCGGATGCGCTCGCGCGCCATGTCGAGCCAGCGATGCAGGTGCGCGTCGTCGGGAATCAGTTCCTTGACCTTGGCGTCGGTCTTGTAGATGTCCTGTGGATCGCCCGACAGCGCGGCCCAGCGGAACGGGCCCACGCCGCGGCAGAACAGCGGGCGGATGTAGGCCGGCACGAACCCCGGAAAATCGAAGGCATTGGCCACGCCCTCGTCCTTGGCCATCTGGCGGATGTTGTTGCCGTAGTCGAAGGTCGGGATACCCTGCTTCTGGAACGCGAGCATGGCCTTGACGTGCACGGCCATGGACTGCTTGGCGGCCTTCACCACCGCGGCCGGTTCGCTGCGGGCGCGCTCGCGGTACTCGGCCCAGGTCCAGCCGGCGGGCAGATAGCCATTGAGCGGGTCATGGGCGCTGGTCTGGTCGGTGACCATGTCCGGACGCACCCCGCGGCGCACCAGCTCGGGCAGCACTTCGGCGGCGTTGCCGCACAGCGCGATCGATACCGCGCGGCCTTCCCTGGTGTAGCGGGCGATGCGCGCCAGGGCGTCATCCAGGTCGGTGGCCTGCTCGTCCACATAGCGGGTGCGCAGGCGAAAGTCGATGCTGGCCTGCTGGCACTCGATGTTCAGCGAGCAGGCGCCGGCCAGCGTCGCGGCCAGCGGTTGCGCGCCGCCCATGCCGCCCAGGCCGGCGGTGAGCACCCAGCGGCCGCCGAGATCGCCGCCGTAGTGCTGGCGGCCGGCCTCGACGAAGGTCTCGTAGGTGCCCTGCACGATGCCCTGGCTGCCGATGTAGATCCAGCTGCCGGCGGTCATCTGGCCATACATGGCCAGGCCCTTGGCGTCGAGTTCGTTGAAGTGTTCCCACGTGGCCCAGTGCGGCACCAGGTTGGAGTTGGCGATCAGCACGCGCGGCGCGTTGGCGTGGGTCTTGAACACGCCCACCGGCTTGCCCGACTGCACCAGCAGGGTTTCGTCCGCCTCCAGGCGCTTGAGCGTCTCGACGATACGGTCGTAGCAGTCCCAGTCGCGCGCGGCGCGGCCAATGCCGCCATACACCACCAATTCCTTCGGGTTCTCGGCCACCTCCGGGTCGAGATTGTTCATCAGCATGCGCAGCGGCGCCTCGGTCAGCCAGCTCTTGGCCGTCAGCTGGTTGCCGCGCGGGGCGCGGATCTCGACATCGCGGTATCGGTTCGATTTTTCCAAGGCAGTCTCCATGATCCGGGGCCTGGCGCGTCGTGCATTGACGCGCGACCTGTTGCCGGAATCATAGGATGCCTATGCTTGTATATACAAGCTTGTAAGACCGTTTCACCGATCAGGGATTTCCCGCATTCCCGGCCGAAACCGGGCCGCAGCGTTCAGCCCCGGCGCGGCTGCAGTTCGATCAGGCAGGCGTCCAGCGCGCCGGGGGCTTCCAGCCGGAATTCGGCCAGGCCGTCGCGCTGCGCATCGAGCGCGGTACGCTCGATGTGCAGGCAGTCATAGCGCGCCGGCGCTGGCAGCGGCTGGCCGTCGCGCCACACCGTCAGCGGCCCGCCCGCGTTCAGCAGCAGCACGGTGCTGGCCGCGCTGTGGAAACGCCAGTGCCGCGCGGCGCCGATCCATTGCAGGCGGGCGCGGTAATGGCGCGGGGAGTAGATCAGGTTGAAATCGCGGATGGGGCCGTCCAGCAGCCGGCAATCGACGGCGGCATCGCCGGAAAAGGCGTAGGCCTCGCGCGGCCGCAGCGGCGGCTGCGCGCGGCCGTCGACGGTCAGCGCGATGCCGGCGCCTTCCAGCACCGTGATGATGCGCTGCAGGCCGCTGAACAGCGAAAAGCCGCCGTCCTGCGCCACGTCGGCGATAGACAGGCGCCATTCGAACGCGCTCGTGCTGCCGCCATCGTTGCAGGCCACTTCCTGGGTGGTGCCGCCGCCATTGCGCCAGGGCATGCGGGGATAGTCTTGTGCCCGGTACAGGCGCACGTCATGCGAAATCATGTGGTGAATTTTCCTTCGAGGCGGTGGCGCGATCCGGGATGGATCAGGCGCGCCAGCGTGACCGCGCGCTCGCCCGACCAGGTGCGGCGGCGGATCAGCAGGCAGGGTTCGCTACGGTCGATCTGCAGCAGCTGGCACTCGCGCGGCTTGGCGACGATGGCTTCCACCACGTGCTCGCCCTCGGTCAACGGCGCCACCCGCGTCAGATATTCATAGGGGGTGTGCTGGGTGAAGTCCTGCTTGAGATAGTCGGGCGCCAGCCGCACGTTGACGTAACGGTCTTCGAGCTGGATCGGCACATCGTCTTCGAAGTGCACGATGAGCGAATGGAACACCGGCTGGCCTTCGCGGATGTCGAGCGCCGCCGCCTGCTCGCTGCCCGCCGGCTCCTCGACCAGGCGCACCACGCGGCTGTGGTGCCGATGGCCGCGCGCCGTGATCTCGTCGGCGATGTTGTTGACGGAGAACAGCGCCGACCGGGCCTTGGGCTGGGCCACGAACGTGCCCACGCCCTGCATCCGCACCAGCAGGCCTTCGGCCGTCAGCTCGCGCAACGCCCGGTTGACCGTCATGCGGGAATAACCCAGTTCCTGCACCAGCTCGCTTTCCGACGGCACGCGGTAATGCGCCGGCCACGCGCCGGTACGGATCTGCTGCGCGATCATCTGCTTGAGCTGCGCATAAAGTGGCGCCGGCAGGGCGCTGGCCTGGGGCGGCAAGCGAGGCGGGTGAGAGGCCACGTGTAATCCTGTGTCGTGCCGTTGGACGAATGGCGATTATAGGGCCCTAGACATGTACAGACAGGCGGCCCGCGCTGGACGTCCTGGCGATGTCCGCGTATACTCCCCCCCTGTATATACCGGAGCCCGCCGTGCCCCATTCCCCCGCAGAGAAAAAGCGCGTCACCACGCGCCTGCGCCGCATCCAGGGCCAGGCGCTGGCGCTGGAGCGCGCCGTCAACGAAGGCACGGAATGCGGCGCGCTGCTGCAACAGCTGGCCGCCCTGCGCGGCGCGGCCACGGGACTGATGGCCGAAGTGCTCGAAAGCCATCTGCGCGAAACCTTCCTGCAATCCGCCCAGGGCGGACGATCCGGCGCCACGCTCGAACCCGAAGCGGAAATCGACCAGGTCATGCGCATCGTCCGCTCTTACCTCAAATAACCCCATCCGACCTTCTGGAGCCTCCCATGAAATCACGCGCCGCCGTCGCATTCGGCCCTGGCAAGCCGCTGGAAATCGTTGAAATCGACGTCGCGCCGCCCCAACGCGGCGAAGTGCTGGTGCAGATCACCCACACGGGCGTCTGTCACACCGACGCCTTCACCCTGAGCGGCGACGACCCCGAAGGCCTGTTCCCCGCCGTGCTGGGCCATGAAGGCGCCGGCGTGGTGGTCGAGGTCGGCGAAGGCGTGACCTCGCTCAAGCCGGGCGATCACGTCATTCCGCTCTACACGGCCGAATGCCGTGAGTGCAAGTTCTGCCTGTCGGGCAAGACCAACCTGTGCCAGAAAGTGCGCGCCACCCAGGGCAAGGGCGTGATGCCCGACGGCACCTCGCGCTTCAGCTACGAGGGCAAGCCGCTCTACCACTACATGGGCTGCTCGACCTTCAGCGAATACACCGTGGTCAACGAGATCTCGCTGGCCAAGATCAACCCGGCCGCGCCGCACGAGAAGGTCTGCCTGCTGGGCTGCGGCGTCACCACCGGCCTGGGCGCGGTGCACAACACCGCCAAGGTCAAGGAAGGCGACACCGTGGCCGTGTTCGGCCTGGGCGGCATCGGCCTGGCGGTGATCCAGGGCGCGGTGCAGGCCAAGGCCGGCCGCATCATCGCGGTCGACACCAACCCCAACAAGTTCGTGCTGGCCAGCGCCATGGGCGCCACCGACTGCATCAACCCCAAGGACCACGACAAGCCGATCCAGGAGGTCATCGTCGAACTCACCGACGGCGGCGTGGACTTCTCGTTCGAGTGCATCGGCAACGTGCACGTGATGCGCGCCGCGCTCGAATGCTGCCACAAGGGCTGGGGCGAGAGCATCATCATCGGCGTGGCCGGCGCCGGCCAGGAAATCAGCACGCGCCCCTTCCAGCTGGTCACCGGCCGCGTCTGGCGCGGTTCGGCCTTCGGCGGCGTCAAGGGCCGCACCCAGCTGCCCGGCATGGTCGAGGACGCGATGAGCGGCAAGATCGACCTGGACCCGTTCGTCACGCACACGCTGCCGCTGGACCGCATCAACGAGGCCTTCGACCTGATGCATGAAGGCAAGTCGATCCGTACCGTGATCCACTACTGACGCGCCGACCGACGTCCCCGCGGGCCCGGCGTTTGCGCGCCGGGCCCGCTTCTTTTGCATGACAGATCCGCGACAGCCGCCACGATCGATGTGACAGGCCTGTCATTCATCTTCACGTCATCTCGGCCCGCGACCATGCGCCCTCCGAAGACAGAGGGATGCTCGCGAATGATCACGTGGAAGAGGACGGCCGGCGCGGCCGCATTGAGCCTGGTGGCGCTGCTGGCCGGTTGCGGGGGCAGCGACGATGACGACACGCCGGCCAGCCCGGCGCCGAATCCCGCGCCGGTCGCCAGCCGGCCGATGGAACTGACGATCCTGCACATCAACGATCATCATTCCAACCTGGACAGCAAGAAAAAAGACCTGAAGCTGCTGAACGCCGCGGGTTCGCGCGTCACGGTCAATGCCGAGATCGGCGGCTTCCCGCGCGTGACGGCCGCCTTCCAGGCGCTGTCCGCGCAGGCGCCCAACGTGCTCAAGCTGCATGCCGGCGACGCCACCACCGGCACGCTCTACTTCAATCGCGCCGGCGAACCGGGCGAGGCCGACGCCGCCCTGATGAACACGGTCTGCTTCGATGCCATGACGCTGGGCAACCATGAGTTCGACAAGGGCGACAGCGGCCTGAAGCGCTTCGTCGAACTGCTGCACGCCGGCACATGCCAGACGCCGGTGCTCAGCGCCAACGTCACCTTCGGCGCCAACTCGGCCTTGAATCCGTCGCGCGCGCCCGGCATGGTCAAGCCATCCATCGTGCTGCAACGCGACGGCCAGCCCATCGGCCTGGTCGGCCTGACCATCGCCAACAAGACGCAGCAGTCGTCCAGCCCCGACCCCGGCACGTTGTTCTCCGACGAAACCGCCGCCGCGCAGCAGCAGATCGACGCCCTGCGCGCGCAAGGCGTCAACAAGATCGTGGTGATGAGCCACATCGGCTATGACTACGACAAGCGGATCATTCCCAACCTGAGCGGCGTGGATGTGGTGGTCGGCGGCGACTCGCACACCCTGCTGGGCCCGGCCGCGCTGTCCACCTATGGCGTCGGCTCGCCCGCCGGCGCGTACCCCACCGAACTGCGCAACAAGGACGGCAAGCTCGTCTGCCTGGTGCAGGCCTGGGAATACTCACAGGTGGTCGGCGAACTGAAGGTGAGCTTCGACGCGAATGGCGATGTGACCGCCTGCGCCGGCACGCCCCACGTGCTGATGGGCGACACCTTCAAGATCGGCGGGGCCGCGCCCGCCTCGGCCGACCAGGCCGCCATCGTGGCCGACGCGGCCGCCAGCGGCTTCCTGCGCGTGCAGGCCCCGGACGCGCAGGCCACGGCCGTGCTGCAACCCTTCAAGGCCAAGGTCGACGCGTTCAGCGCCAGCCTGGTGGCGACGGTGCCGCAGGAGCTGTGCTCGCGGCGCGTCCCCGGCGGCCCCGGCTCGCGCGACTACGGCCGCTCCAGCGTCGCCTGCAACACGCTCGGCAACGTCAGCCTGCACGGTGGCGACATCCAGCAACTCGTCGCGCAGGCCTACCTGGAAGTGGCCAATGCCAACTATGGCGGCGCCGATATCTCGCTGCAAAGCGGCGGCGGGGTGCGCGTGCCGCTGCTGGGCAACGTGACCGCGGCCAACGTGATCGAGGTGGTTCCGTTCGGCAACATGCTGTGGCGCCTGGATGTCACCGGCGCCGAGGTCAAGAGCATGCTGGAAGACGGGATGCAGGCGGTCTACGGCCCCGGCGGCTCCACCGGCCCCTACCCGTACGCGGGCGGCCTGCGCTGGGATGTGAATGCGGCCCTGGCCCAGGGCAGCCGCGTGTCGAACATCGAGGTGCGCGACAACGCCAGCGGCAACTGGCTGCCGCTGGACCTGAACCGCACCTACAAGCTGTTCGTCCTGAGCTTCAACGCCACCGGCGGCGACGGCTACAAGACTCTCGCCAACGTGCCGGCGGCGCGGCGCCAGGACATCGGCGTGCTGGATGCCGACGTGCTGCAGGCCTACATCGACAGGCAGGCCAAGGACCCCGTGTCCGGCCTGCCGGTGCTGAACCTGCTGCCGATCGACCTCTACAGCACCAAGACCTACAGCGAATGAGCCTGCGGACCTGGCCCCCTCCAAGCGGGGGCCAGGTCCTGGCGCGGCAGCGCGGCGCGCCCGCTTTCTGCGTAGACCTGCTCGGTGCCGCGCACGAAGGTCTCCAGCGAGAAATCCCTGACCGCCTTGCGCCGCGCCGCCGCCGCCATCCAGTCCAGCAGAATCCGGTTTTCCAGGACATCGGCCAGTATCTCCGCCACGCGCGCCACCGCGCCGGCCGGAACGATCCAGCCGCTGCTGCCGTTGACGACATTCTCGGCCAGCCCGCCCGTGTCGCTGACGATGACGGGCTTGCCGGCCGCCATCATTTCGCGGCAGGCAAACGAGATCGTCTCCAGACTGGATGACAGCACGAAGCCCAGGTCCGTCGCCGCCAGCAGCGGCCGCACGTCCTGCAGCAAACCCGTGAAGACCACCGCGTCGCGCATGCCCATCTCGTCGACCCGCTGCAGGTCGGCCGCGCTGGGCGGCTGGCCGGCAATCAGGACGGCGATCTGGCGCCGCTGCGCCTCGGGCAGCATTGCCACGGCCGCGACCATATCCAGCCAATTCTTGTAGGCCGCGGTGCCCGCCTGGCTTCCCACCACCAGCCGGCCCCTCAGCGCCGCCGGCAACAACTGCTCGCGCGCCAGGGCCGCCTCATGCGGCGACGCGGGACGAAAGCGCCGGGTATCCACGCCGTTGCGCACCAGCCGCAGGTCCGCCGGCCGGAACGCCGAACGACGCATGCCGTCGAAGGTATGCTGGCTGACGCAGATGACCCGGTCGGTCGCCAGCCCGGCCCGCAGCCGCGTGCCAAGACTGCGCGGATGGCGGCCGTTGTGCTGGGTATAGACCATGAACGGACGCAACGGCCCCATGCCCATCGACGCCAGCATGCACAGACGGTGGTCCGCCGAACCATTGACGTGGACCACGTCGAATGCCTCGGCCCGCAGCAGCGCGCGCAACTGCCGCAGCGCGCGCCATTGCCGGGCGGGCGCGCCCTTGAACTGCAGCGCGATCGCGCGCACGCCGGGCAGGGCGCCGGCTTCATCCAGCAGGCGGCTGCCGCATGGCGCGGCAATGGTGATGTCGGCCTTTCCGCTGAGCATGCGCGCCAGCGAAATGACGTAGGTCGTATGGCCGCCGCCGTCGCCCTGGTGGAAATTGGTATAGAGGATCTTCATCAATCGGATTCCGCAAACGTTCCCGTGGCCGTCCCGGGTGGCAGCAGGCAGCGCCAGTGCCGCTTCTCGAATACGTCCGGCCCCAGGCGGCTGGCCTCGGACAGGTTGTAGACCTTGACGCCGCGCGCCGCGAGCAGGGCGGCCGCGCGGCGAAATGCCGGCTCGATGTGCCCGTCGAATTGCCGGTCCAGCGCCGTCGCCAGCGCCGCGCCGCCATGCTCATAGAAGCGCGGCCCCGCCGCGCTCGTCAGGTCCAGGCCATGCAGATACACCGTGGGCGCGCCCAGCCAGGCAAGCAGCTGCAGCGCGGTGTACGCCACCGTGCCTCCGCCGAACAGCCCGCGAGGCGGGTCGAGGCTGAAGCCGTGCGCATGTTCCGGATGGTGGGCATCGAACAGCACCAACCCGGCATCGCCTTCCAGTTCACGCGCCAGCGCATCCGGGTCGGCGCGCGGTTGTTGGGCCCGCTGGTGCACCTCCTCGAACAGCGCGATGGAACACCGTATCCGCCGCGCATCGAACAGGAACGCGATCCAGCGATAGACCTCGGGGGTGACGAACAACAGCAGGTCCTGCGACAGCACCTGCGCCACCAGGTCGCGGCGGCGGCGCACGAATCCCGCATCCAGCATGGCGTAGTAGTCGAAGCGCAAGCCGGGGTGCCTCTGGCGCAGCGCAATCGAGCCATTCACGCCCATCACCGTCTCCAGCACGCATTGGTCGTAGTCGATGCGGGCCACCGACGGGCCGCTGAGGATCAGGTGCGCCGCGGCCGTGATGCGCCGCGCCACCATGGCCAGCGGCAACAGGCCCGGACCTGTCGCGCCCCGCAACGCGCAGCCCGACAGGCGGCCGGCCGGATCGCGTTGCACCCGCACAAAGGGCCACAGCACGGCGTTGTGGCGCTGGGCCGGTGGCCGCGTGTGGCGATAGAGCATCCGCAACCCCTTGGCCAGGGGCCGGCTCGACAACAGTCGCGATAGCAGTGGGCGCTTCATGGTCGGCGCGCGCCGTGACAAGGGCCGCGCTCACTCATTGCCCAGCTCCTGGCACAACGCCTGCGCGTAGGCCGGACCGTTTCGCATCTGCGCATAGGCCGCATAGTGCTGCCGATAGCGTTCGCTGTAGACGTCGGGCAACGGCCGCGCGCGAGACAGCTGCGCCATGCCGGATGCGCGCCACACCTCGACCTGCGCCCGCACCTGGGCGCGCGTGACCTCGCCCCGCGCCTGGCGCGCGGCGTATGCCTCGCGCGTCGAGTCCGGCAGTTCGCATTCGCCCGCCAGCGCCGTCGGCGCGCGTGGGCTGGCCGCTGGCTGCGCCGCCGCCACCGGCATCGCGACCGCCAGGCCGGCCACCAATATGGCGGCCCACGCCGCCCGATTCGATCGCTGCATGAGCGCTCCCAGGCGTCCACCCCGCGCCGCCAACCGGCGCGGCGGGGAACAGGAGCAGTCTAGGCAACGCGTTGCGACAGAATCCGCACGGGAAGATTAGTTTTCTGTAATGTTGCGGTCCGCGATCCAGAATCCGATGGTGATGACGCCACCCTCGGAACACGCGAACGGCCTGCCGCCATGCATGCGCGCGATGGCCGCAACGATGGCCAGGCCCAACCCATGGTGGTTGGCATCGAACACGCGCGCGGTTTCCATGCGATAGAAGCGGTAGAACAGCCGCGGCAGATGCTCCTGGCCGATGGGATCACCGTGATTGCGCACCGCGATGCGGATGCCTTCATCACCACGATCGATCAGCAGGTCGATGCGCGTGCCGCGGTGCGCATAGCGCACGGCGTTGGACACCAGGTTGGATACCGCTCGCTGCAGCAGCGGCCGGTCGACATGCGCCGCGGCTTCGCCCGATACCGCGAACGACAGATCGGCATCCATGGCCTCGGCCTCGTGGTAGTCCGCCACCTCCGACAGCACCTGCGCCAGGCTTGCCGTCCAGCTGCCGCGCGCCTGCGCGCCGCGGTCCGCCTGCGACAGGAACAGCATGTCGTTGACGATGCCCGACAGGCGCTGCAATTCCTCCAGGTTCGATCCCAGGATATCGCGCAGCACCGCCTCCGGCCGCTTGCCGCTGAGCGCCAGCTCGGTCTCGCCGATCAGCGTGGCCAGCGGCGTGCGCAATTCGTGCGCGACGTCGGCGTTGAACCCCTCCATCTGCACGTAGGCCCGCTCCAGCCGCTGCAGCACGGCGTTGAACTGGTGCACCAATGGCCGGATCTCTTCGGCCTGTTGGCTTTCGTCGAGCCGCTCGCCGATGCGGTCGGGCGAAAGGCGGGCAGCCTGCCGGCCCAGTTCGTCGATCGGCGCCAGCGCCCGCCGCACCAATCGCGTGCCAATCGCCGACACGACGATGGCGCCGGCCAAGGCGCAGGCGAGCAGCGTCCACGCCAGGGCCGCGCGCAGATGCAGGTCCGACGTGATGTCCAGCACCAGTTCGGCATTCGTCGAACCGCCCGGCGATCCGGGCACCGGCAACGCGAAATTGATATGGCGGCCATGGCCGGCCTCGCCATCGCCCGGCCCGCCATAGACCACCCTGGCGCCATCGATCTCCAGCGCCAGCGAAAAATCGGGCCGGCCGTAGAAGAAGTCCTCGAGCTTGTGGCGCAGCGAGGCCGAATCGCCCTTGGCCGCGTTCTCCTCGACCAGGTGCCTGATCACCTCCATCTTCTGCGCCAGCAGCGCTTCCTGGCGGATCGACAGATTGCGGTTGGTGGCCCAATAGACCGCGACGCACACCAGCCCCAGGCCGGCGAACGTCAGGATCGCCAGCCAGCGCGTGAGCCAGCGGCGCAATGATCTGGGGCGCGGCGCCGGCATCAGTCGTCCCGCGTTTCCAGCACGTAGCCCATGCCGCGCACGGTGTGCAGCAGCTTCTTCTCGAAGGGGTCGTCGACCTTGCCGCGCAGGCGCCGCACCGCCACTTCCACCACATTGGTATTGCTGTTGAAATTGATGTCCCAGACCTGCTCGGCCAGTTCCAGCCGCGACAGCACTTCGCCCTGCTTGCGCATCAGCAGCGCCAGCAAGGTGAATTCCTTGGCCGTCAGGTCCAGCCGCGTGCCGGCGCGGTAGGCGCGCCGGCGCAGCAGGTCGAGTTCCAGGTCGCCGATGCGCAGCACGTTCTGGCCGCCGGCCTCGGCCACGTTGTGGCCGCTGCGGCGTCCCAGCGCCAGCACCCGCGCCAGCAGTTCGGACAGGGCGAACGGCTTGGCCAGGTAATCGTCGGCGCCGTCACGCAGGCCCTTGACGCGGTCCTCCAGCTTGTCGCGCGCGGTCAGCATCAGCACCGGCACGCGGTCGGTCTTGCGCAGTTCGTGCAGGACGGAAAAGCCATCCATGCCCGGCAGCATCACGTCCAGCAGGATCAGGTCGTACTGGCTTTCGCGCGCCAGGTGCAGGCCGCTGACGCCGTCCATCGCCACATCGACCACATAGCTGTGTTCGGTCAGCGCGCGGCGCAGGTACTCAGCGAGTTTTTTTTCGTCTTCAATGACCAGTATTTTCATGGGGCCCCGAATGGAAAGAGGGACGAACCGCGACGCGTCGCCACCCTATTCTACGTGCGCGACGGCGGGCAACGGCGTCCGCCGTCCTGGCGCCAGGGCGCGGGACGGCGGGTCGCGGTCGGCGGTCGCCTGGCCGGCTCTGCCGCCGATGGCGGCAGGCAAGGGCAAGGGTCCGATCAACCCGGCGTGTAGATCGCGTCCAGGCGGGCGCGCTCGGCTGGCGTCATCGCCTCGACTTCCGCCAGCGCATCGGCGCGGGTGCGCGACGTGCCCTGCTTGGCCCAGCCCGGCTTGGCCAGGTTGTTGTAGGTCAGGAAGAACCACTGCCGCTTGTCGGCCTTGGCGGCGGCCAGTTCGTTGGCCACCTGTTCGCCGGTCTTGCCACCGGTGGCGTGATCCGGCGCGATGCTGTAGCCGATCTCGGTATTGGTCTGGTGCCAGGTGCTGTTGGCGCTGGCCAGGGCCGGCACGGCCAGGGCGCCGCACAGGGCGAGGGTGGTGACAATGCGTTGCTTCATGAGGGTCTCCCAGTTTCAGTGACTTGCCGGGGCGGCTGGAGCGCCGCGCCTGCACGCTTCTGTCAAGCGGTGAAGACACTTTAAGGACGCGACCGCGTCAATTCGCCAACACGCCGATTACGAATTCGTAAGGCGCGCGAACCTTACGGAAATGTCATTTTTCTGTCGAGGATCTGACGAGGACCGTTGGATAGAGTGCCCACCAATGCCTGCCTCAGCCCGAGTCCGTGGCGCTCTCCCTTGGTTGACCTCATGCGTTTATCCCCGATACCGCTCGCCCTGGCGGCGGCCCTGTGCCTCACGCCGGCCTGGGCCCAGCCCGGCCCCGCCAGTCCCACGCCTTCCCCGCGCGCCATGCCGGCGGGCCAGGTTTTGACGCTGGAACAGGCGCTGGCGACCGCCTATGAACGCAGCCCGCTGCTGGCGGCCGCCCGCAACGAAGCCGCGTCCAGCGAAGGCCAGCTCACACAGGCCGGCGTCATTCCGAATCCCAGCATCGAGGTCGGCATCGACGACAACCGCCGCACCACGCGCACCACCACCACGACCTTGAGCATGCCGGTGGAACTGGGCGGCAAGCGCGCCGCGCGCGTCAAGGCCGCCGGCCTGGCGCGCGACATTGCCCAGCGCGACCTGTCGAGCGCGCGCGCCGACCTGCGCGCCGCCGTCATCGCCGCCTTCTTCGACGTGGCGGTGGCGCAGGAAACCGTGCGCGTGTCGCAGGGCGCCGTGGAGATCGCGCAGAGCGCCCTGCGCCTGGCCGAACGGCGCGTCGCGGCCGGCAAGGCGCCGCCGCTGGAAAGCAGCAAGGCCCGCGTCGAACTGGCCAACTCGCGCATCGAGGCGCGCGCGGCCGACAGCGCGCTGCAGGCCGCGCGCCGCAAGCTGGGGCAACTGTGGGGCGCGCCGCAGCCGGATTTCGCGCAGGTCGGCGCCGACCTGGGCACGCTGCCGCGGCGCGAAGCCATCGACGACCTGCGGGCCGCGCTGGCCACGTCGCCGCGCATGGAGGCGGGGCGCCTCTCGGTCGAAATGGGCCGGGCGCAGCTGGAAGTCGAGAAAAGCAAGCGCTATCCGGACATCACCCTGAGCGCCGGCGTCGCCCGCGACAACGAGCAGGGCCGCAACAAGGCGCAGTTCGGCGTGGCGATCCCGCTGCCGCTGTTCGACCGCAACCAGGGCAACGTCTACTCGGCCACGATGCAGTCGTACAAGGCGCAGGACATGTACCGCGAGCTGGAATCGCGCCTGACCGCCGACCTGCTGCAATCCGTATCGCAATTCGACCTGGCCGCCAACTCGGCGCGCGAGTACCGCGCCACCGTGCTGCCCGGCGCCGCCGAAGCCTACGACAGCGCCCGCAAAGGCTTCGAGGCCGGCAAGGTGAGCTTCCTGGAAGTGCTGGACGCGCAACGCACCCTGTCGCAAGGAAACATCGGCTACCTGAACGTCCTGGCCAGCGCCTATCAGGCTTCGGCGGACATCGATCGCATTCTCGGACGTTGAACCCTACCTTCCCCATGACCATGCATACCGCGCTTTCCGCCTTTACCCGTCCGGCGCTGGCCGTCGCCCTGTCCGCCGCCTGCCTGCTGGCGCTGGCCCTGCCAGGGCCGGCCCTGGCCGATGCCGGGCACGGCCAGGCCCCCGCCGGCTCCGATACGCGCGTTGCCGCCGACAGCACGGCCACGCCGCAAGACCATGATGAAGACAAGATCACGCTGAGTCCCGAGCAGATCCAGGCCGCCGATCTCGGGATCGAAACGGCCGGTCCCGCGCGCCTGGAGACGGCGGCGCAATTTCCCGGCGAGATCAAATTCAACGCCGACCGCACCGCGCACGTGGTGCCGCGGCTGGCCGGTGTGGTGCAGGAGGTGTCGGCGGACCTGGGCCAGCAGGTCCGGAAGGGCGATCTGCTGGCGGCGCTGTCGAGCACCGCGCTGTCGGAACTGCGCAGCGAATGGCTGGCCGCCAGCAAGCGCCGCGACCTGGCCGCCGCCACGCACCAGCGCGAACTCAAGCTGTGGCGCGAAAAGGTATCCGCCGAGCAGGACTACCAGCAGGCCCGCACCGCGCTGCAGGAGGCGCAGATCGCGGTGCAGAACGCCGCGCAGAAGCTGGCGGCCATTGGCGCGCCGCCGCAGTCCAAGGACCTGAGCCGGCTGGAGATCCGCGCGCCGTTCGATGGCGTGGTGGTCGAAAAACACATCGCCCTGGGCGAGGCGCTGGCCGACACCGCCAGCATCTTCACGCTGTCGGACCTGCGCACCGTCTGGGCCGAGTTCGTGATCGCGCCCAAGGACCTGCAGGACGTGCGCGTGGGCGAAACCGCCAGCGTCGCCTCGGCGGCCTTCTCCGGCCAGGCCCGCGGCAAGGTGTCGTACATCGGCTCGCTGCTTGGCCAGCAGACCCGCACGGCCACGGCCCGGGTCACGCTCGACAACCCCGACATGGCCTGGCGTCCGGGGCTGTTCGTCTCCGTCAACGTGGTCACCAGCAGCGCCGACGTGCCGGTGGCGGTGGCGGCCGACGCGGTCCAGACGGTCGAGAACGAATCGGTGGTGTACGTCGAAGCGCCGGGCGGCTTCCTGGCGCAGCCGGTCAAGCTCGGCCGCGCCTCCGGCGAGCAGGTCGAAGTGCTGTCGGGCCTGGCCGCCGGCACCCGCTATGTCGCGCGCAACGCCTTCGTGCTGAAGGCCGAGCAGGGCAAGGCCAGCGCCAGCCACGCGCACTGAGCCGGAGCATCCAGACATGTTCGAACGCCTGATCCGCTTCGCCATCGAGCAACGGTGGCTGGTCCTTTTCGTCACCCTGAGCGTTGCCGCCATCGGGGTCTACAACTACACCCGGCTGGCCATCGACGCCGTGCCGGACATCACCAATGTGCAGGTGCAGATCAACGTCGGCGCGCCCGGCTATTCGCCGCTCGAAACCGAACAGCGGATCACCTATCCGATCGAGACCGTCATGGCCGGCCTGCCCGGGTTGCAGCAGACGCGCTCGCTGTCGCGCTACGGCCTGTCGCAGGTGACGGTGATCTTCAAGGACGGCACCGACATCTATTTCGCGCGCCAGCTGGTCAACCAGCGGCTGCAGGAGGCCAAGGAAAGCCTGCCCGAGGGCATCACGCCGACCATGGGCCCGATCTCCACCGGCCTGGGCGAGATCTACCTGTGGACAGTGGAGGCCGAGCCAGGCGCGAAGAAGGACGACGGCAGCCCCTACACTCCCACGGACCTGCGCGAAATCCAGGACTGGGTCATCAAGCCGCAGCTGCGCAACATCACCGGCGTCACCGAGATCAACTCGATCGGCGGCTTCGCCAAGGAATACCAGGTGGCGCCCAACACCGAGCGGCTCGCGTCCTATGGCCTGTCCCTGACCGACATCATGGCGGCGCTGGACCGCAACAACGCCAACGTCGGCGCCGGCTACATCGAGCGCAAGGGCGAGCAGTACCTGATCCGCGCGCCGGGCCAGGTGCGCTCCATCGACGACATCTGCGACGTGGTGCTGACCGCCGTCGACGGCCAGGCCATCCGCATCCGCGACGTGGCCGACGTCAGCATCGGCCGCGAACTGCGCACCGGCGCCGCCACCGACAACGGCCAGGAAGTGGTGCTGGGCACGGTGTTCATGCTGATCGGCGAAAACAGCCGCTCGGTGTCGCAGGCGGTGTCGGCGCGCATCGACGCCATCAACAAGACCCTGCCGCCCGGCATCAAGGCCGTCACCGTGTACGACCGCAGCAACCTGATCGACAAGGCCATCGCCACGGTCAAGAAAAACCTGCTGGAAGGCGCGACCCTGGTGATCGTGATTCTGTTCCTGTTCCTGGGCAACATCCGCGCCGCGCTGATCACCGCCATGGTGATCCCGCTGTCGATGCTGTTCACCTTCACCGGCATGGTCACGTACAAGGTCAGCGCCAACCTGATGAGCCTGGGCGCGCTGGACTTCGGCATCATCGTCGACGGCGCCGTGGTGATCGTCGAGAACTGCGTGCGGCGCCTGAGCCACGCGCAGGAACACCAGGGCCGGCCCCTGAGCCGCAGCGAGCGCTTTCACGAGGTGTTCGCCGCCGCGCGCGAAGCTCGCCGGCCGCTGCTATTCGGCCAGCTCATCATCATGGTGGTGTACCTGCCGATCTTCGCGTTGACGGGGGTCGAAGGACGCATGTTCCACCCCATGGCGCTGACCGTGGTGCTGGCGCTGCTGGGCGCGATGATCCTGTCCGTCACCTTCGTGCCGGCGGCGGTGGCGCTGTTCATCGGCAAGAAGGTGTCGGAAAAGGAGAACCGCCTGATGCTGTGGGCCAAGCGCCGCTACGCGCCGCTGCTGGACCTGGCGCTGCGCCGCACGCCGCTGGTGCTGGCCGGCGCCACCCTGTTCGTGGCGCTGTGCGGCGTGATCGCCTCGCGCATGGGCAGCGAGTTCATCCCCAACCTGAACGAAGGCGACATCGCCATCCAGGCGCTGCGCATTCCCGGCACCAGCCTGAGCCAGTCGCTGGAGATGCAGAAGCAGCTGGAAACCCGGCTGAAGCAGAAATTCCCCGAGATCGAGCGCGTCTTCGCCCGCACCGGCACCGCCGAGATCGCCTCCGACCCGATGCCGCCCAACATCTCCGACGGCTACATCATGCTCAAGCCCAAGGATCAATGGCCCGCCCCGCGCAAGACCCAGGCCGAGCTGCTGCGCGCGATCCAGGAAGAGGCGGCGCAGATGCCGGGCAACAACTATGAGTTCTCGCAACCGATCCAGCTGCGCTTCAACGAATTGATCTCCGGCGTGCGCAGCGACGTGGCCGTCAAGATCTTCGGCGACGACAACGACGTGCTGAACCGCTCCGCCGCCGAGGTCGCGCAGGTACTGCAGGCCATTCCCGGCGCCTCCGAAGTCAAAATCGAGCAGACCACCGGCCTGCCGGTGCTGACGGTCAACATCGACCGCGCCCGCGCCGCCCGCTACGGCTTGAGCCTGGCCGACGTGCAGGACACCCTGGGCATTGCCATCGGCGGCCGCGAAGCCGGCACCTTCTTCCAGGGCGACCGCCGCTTCGACATCGTGGTGCGTCTTCCGGAAGCCGTGCGCGAGAGCATCCCGGCGCTGCGCAAGCTGCCCATCGCCCTGCCCAGGAGCGAGGGACAGGCGCAGACCGCCTACATCCCGCTGTCCGAGGTGGCCAGCTTCGACCTGGCGCCCGGCCCCAACCAGATCTCGCGCGAGGACGGCAAGCGCCGCATCGTCGTCAGCGCCAACGTGCGCGGCCGCGACCTGGGCTCCTTCGTGGCCGACGCCGAGGCGGCGCTGGCCGAGAAGATCAAGGTCCCGGCCGGCTACTGGACCGCCTGGGGCGGCACCTTCGAACAGCTGCAGTCCGCGGCCCAGCGCCTGCGAATCGTGGTGCCGGCGGCGCTGCTGCTGGTGTTCGGCTTGCTGTTCGCCATGTTCGGCAACATCAAGGACGGCCTGATCGTGTTCACCGGCATTCCCTTCGCGCTGACCGGCGGCGTCATCTCGCTGTGGCTGCGCGGCATTCCGCTGTCGATCACCGCGGCGGTGGGCTTCATCGCGCTGTGCGGCGTGGCGGTGCTGAACGGCCTGGTGCTGCTGTCGTTCATCAGCTCGCTGCGCGAGTCCGGCAAGCCGCTCGACCAGGCGGTGCGCGAAGGCGCCCTGACGCGCCTGCGGCCGGTGCTGATGACCGCGCTGGTGGCCTCGCTCGGCTTCGTCCCCATGGCGATCGCCACCGGCACCGGCGCCGAGGTGCAGCGGCCGCTGGCCACGGTGGTCATCGGCGGCATCATCTCCTCGACCATCCTGACGCTGCTGGTGCTGCCGGCGCTGTACCGGCTGATGCACCGCAAGGATGCCGAGGAGGCGGAGCTGGCGGAAAGCGAAGCGCAACGCCAGGAACGGCCCGCCGCCGGATGAACCGACGGGGTCATGCCCACGGCCTCGACCCTTGCGCAAATGTAATGTCGCCGTCCGGAAGCTGTCGAAGACGGCCCAATAAAGTGGCGAAACGCCGGCGCTTCACGGCCTGCGTGGCCCGTCAGCTCCACCTGAAAGTACCCAGACAATGCGTCCCTATCCTGATCTGCCGACCTTGCCACGGACCCCGCCGCGTCCGGTGCAGGTCTCCATCATCATTCCCTTCCTGAACGAACGCGAGGTACTGCCCCTGTGCCACGCGCGGCTGCGGCAGGTGCTGGACGCCCTGGGCGAACCCTGGGAAATCGTGTTCGTCGACGACGGCAGCCAGGACGGCAGCGCCGAATACCTGGCGGGCCTCATGGCGCGCGAGCCCGGGCTGAAGCTGGTGCGCCTGAGCCGCAACTTCGGCAAAGAGGCCGCCATGACGGCGGGCCTGGAGCATGCCACGGGCGCGGCCGTTATCCTGCTGGACGCCGACCTGCAGGACCCGCCGGAACTGATCCCGGACATGGTGCGGGCCTGGCGCGAGGGCGCCGACGTGGTCTGCATGCGGCGCCGCAGCCGCGCGGGCGAAAGCTGGCTCAAGCGCGCCTCGGCCTATGCCTACTACCGGCTGCTCAGCCGCCTGAGCCGGGCCGCGATCCCGCCGGACACCGGCGATTTCCGCCTGATGAGCCGGCGCGCGGTCGACGCGCTGCTGCGGCTGCCCGAGAGATGCCGCTACATGAAGGGCCTGTACGCCTGGATCGGCATGCCCACCCGCGTCATCGACTACGACCGCGCTCCCCGCGCCGCCGGCGCCACCAAGTGGAACTATTTCGCGCTGCTGCGGCTGGCAATGGAAGGCATCACCTCGTTCTCCACCGCGCCGCTGCGCTGGGCCACGGCCGCCGGCGTGACGGCCGCCTTGCTCGGCGCGCTGTTTGGCCTGGCCATCATCTTCAAGACACTCATCTTCGGCGATCCCGTCGAGGGCTATCCCTCGCTGATGGCCATGATCACTTTCCTGAGCGGCATTCAGCTGATCACCATCGGCCTGCTGGGCGAATACATGGGCAAGACCTACATGGAAGCCAAGCAGCGGCCCGTCTACCTTGTGAGCGAGGTGCAGCACAGCGCCGCGGCGGTCCTGCCGCTGGCCGACACCGGCAAGGGTCCGCATGCGGTTAACTTCTAGGGGCCTGCTGCTGGGTCTGGGCGTCATCCTGGCGTTGCGGCTGCTGGCAATGACGCTGATGCCGCTGGCCGACACCTCCGAGCCGCGCTATGCCGAAATCGCCCGCCTGATGGCGGCAAGCGGCGACTGGATCACGCCCTGGTTCGAGCCGGGCGTGCCATTCTGGGGCAAGCCGCCGCTCGCGTTCTGGGCGCCGGCGCTGTCGATCCGGCTGCTCGGCCTGTCGGAACTGGCGGTGCGCCTGCCATCGTGGCTGGCCATGCTGGGCGTGCTGGCGCTGGTGCATGCGTGCGGCCGCCGCCTGCACGGCGAACAGGCGGCGCGCTGGGCCACGCTGCTGTTCGCCACCATGCTGCTGCCGTTCGCCAGCGCCGGCGCGGTGCTGACCGACGCGTTCCTGGCGCTGGGCATCACGCTGTCGATGGTCTCCTTCCTGCTGGCGCCACGCGAGCCCCGCCCATGGTGGCGTTATGGATTCTTTGCAGGCCTGACGATCGGCCTGCTGTCCAAGGGGCCGCTGGCGGTGGTGCTGACGGCCGCCGCGATCGTGCCGTGGATGCTGTGGCACCGCAATGGACGCGCACAGCTGCAAGCCCTGCCCTGGGCCAGCGGCATCGCCCTGACGCTGATGCTGGCGCTGCCCTGGTACATCGCCGCCGAACTCAAGACGCCAGGCTTCCTGCGCTACTTCATCATCGGTGAACACTTCCTGCGCTTCGTCGATCCGGGCTGGCAGGGCGACCGCTACGGCTCGGCCCACCAACGGCCTTACGGCGCCATCTGGCTGGACTGGCTGCTGGCGACCCTGCCATGGGGCTTGGTCTGGCTTGGCCTGTTGCTGTGGCCGCGTCGCCAAGCGCCGCTACGCCGGCGCGTGCCGACGGCCTTGCGCGACCCAGCCACGACCTACCTGCTGGCCTGGGCGCTGGCCACGCCGGCCTTCTTCACGCTGTCGGGCAACATCCTGTGGACCTATGTGCTGCCGGCGCTGCCGCCGGTGGCGCTGGCGCTCGGCAACCAGGCCAGCCAGTGGCGCGCGGCGCGCCCGGGCAGGCTGCTGCTGGCGGGCATGGCGCTGGCGCCGGCCGCCGCGCTGGCGCTGGCGCTGCTGGCATGGGCCCGGCCGGTTCACTACAAGACGGAGAAGCAGCTGGTGCAACAGGCCGAAGCCGCCATGCGGGAAGGCGACAGGCTTTACTTCGTCGACAGCCGCCCGTTCTCGGCCCGCTACTATTCGCGCGATACCGCCGGTCTGATCGAGCCCGCCGACCTGGCCGCCGTGCTGCCGGAACCCGGCCAGCGGGTTTTCCTGGCGGTCCCCAAGGACGAGGCTGGCAGCTTGCTGGCGGGCTGGCACGGCACGGTAACGCCCCTGTACTCGAGCCGGCGCTACACCTTGCTGCGGGTGGCGGGCGCCACTGTGCGCTGAAGCGCCAGCGTCTCAGCGCGGGCCGCGCAGCCGCATCAGGCTGAGGATCTCGAACAGGATCTGCGCCCCCGCATGCGCCGTGTTGGCGGTGGCGTCATACGACGGCGCCACTTCCACCAGGTCGCCGCCAACGATGTCCAGGCCCGCCAGCCCGCGCAGCATGGCCTGGGCCTCGCGCACCGTCACGCCGCCAACCTCGGGCGTGCCGGTGCCGGGCGCGAAAGCGGGATCCAGGCAATCGATGTCGAACGACACATACACGGGCGCGTCGCCGACGATGGCTCGCGCCTGGGCGATGATGGCGTCCACCCCAAGCCGCGGAATGTCCTCCGCATGGATCACGGTCATGCCGGATTCATACGAGAACTCCCACAGGTATTCGGCCGATCCACGGATGCCGATCTGGATCGTGCGCGTCGGGTCGAGCACGCCTTCCAGCACCGCCTGGCGGAATGGCCCGCCGTGATGGAAGCGGCTGCCGTCGAAGGGGCCGCCGGTGTCGCAATGCGCATCGAAATGCACCAGCGCCACGGGTTGCCGGGCGCCCAGCGCCCGCAGGATGGGCAGTGTCACGGAATGGTCGCCGCCCACCGAGAGCGGCGCGACGCCGGCTGCCACGAGTTTCTCGTAGGCCGCGTGGATGTCCTCGTGCGACTGTTCCAGGCTGTAGCGACTGCGCATCGGCACGTCGCCGATGTCGGCCACGCGCAGCTCGCGCACCGGCGCGCACTTGAGCACATGGTTGTAGGGGCCGACCCGCTCGATGGCGCGCAACGCGCGCGGCCCGAAGCGACAGCCGCTGCGGTTGCTGGCGCCCAGATCCATCGGCACGCCGAGCAGCGCCACCTGCAGGTCGCCGAAATCCGGTTGGGTCCAGTCGACCTGCCGCGCCGGCGCGTCGAGCAATGTCGGCATGCCGGCATAGGGCGCGCTGCGGGTGCCGCTGTCGTCGATGACGTTGGCCGCCACCGCGCGAAAGTGCGGATCGTGGATGACGGCCTCGTTGGCTCCGCCAAACCGGGCACGCAGCGCGGCCAGTTTCTCGGGGGTGAAACTCATGGGGTGCTCCTGGAAGATGAATCGCCGTGAACCGGCGCCGCCGCCTGTCCGATCAGGCTGACGATGATGAAACTGACGGCGCTGACGGCCAGGCTGGCGTAGATCGGCGTGTTGGCCGCCAGGCCGTCGCGGATCATGAAGCCGATCGCCGTGGCGCAGCCCAGCAGCATGCTGGCGATCGCGCCGGCGGTCGTTCCACGGCGCCACCAGATGGCGCCCAGGATCGGCACCAGCATGCCGCCGACCAGCAGGTTGTAGGCGCAGGTCAACGCGTCCAGCACGTCGTCGACCACCAGCGCGATGCCGAGCGTGGCCAGGCCGACCAGCAGCGTCATCAGGCGATGGCTGCGCACGTGGGTAAAGCCGCGGCCGCCGCGCAAGGCCGGCAGCAGGTCCTCGGCCAGCACGGTGGAAGACGCCAGCATCGCCGCGCTGGCGGTGGACATCATCGCCGCCAGCGCCGCCGCGATCACCAGGCCGCGAATGCCAGCCGGCAACTCGGCCTGGACGATGGCGGCAAAGGCGTTGTTGACGTTGTCCAGGTCGGGCAGCAAGACCCTGGCGGTCATGCCGATCAGCGCGCCCACCAGGCCATAGACGATGCAATACAGCCCCGCCGCAGCGCCCGCCAGTCTCGCCACCCGCTCGCTGCGGGCAGTGAATACGCGTTGCCAGATGTCCTGGCCGATCAGGATGCCGAAGAAATAGATCAGGAAGTACGTCACGATGGTGGGCCAGCCGATCGCGGTCGGCTCGAAGCTGGCCGCCGGCAGTTTCGCCACCAGTTGGTCCCAACCGCCGACCCGCGACAGACAGATCGGCAGCAGCACGGCCATCAGGCCAACGGTCTTGATCAGGAACTGCACGATGTCGGTCAGGGTCAGCGACCACATGCCGCCCACCGCCGAATACACCACCACCACGCCACCGCCCACCAGGATCGCCAGCCAGAAGGGCATGTCGAACAGCACCTGCATCACCGTGCCGGTCGCGATCACCGAGGTCGCGGCCAGCATCAGCGCATAGGCCATCATCACCAGCGCGCTGACATGCCGGGTGCGCGCGCTGTAGCGGAACTCCAGGATCTGCGTCACGGTGAAGATGCGCAGCTTCAGCAGCGGCCGGGCCAGGAACACGTTGAGCACGATGATGCCCAGGCCCAGCATGGCGCACAGCCAGAAGCCGGAGATGCCATGCACATACCCCAGCCGCACCGTGCCGACGGTGCTGGCGCCGCCCAGCACCGTGGCCGCCATGGTGCCCATGTAGAAGGCCGGCCCCAGATTGCGGCCCGCCACCAGGAAATCCTCGTGCGTCCGGGCCTGCCGCATCCCATACCACCCCAGCAACAGCATCGCGGCCAGGTAGGCCACGACTACACCGATGTCCAGAACCATGTTCTTCCCCTTGTTTCGTCACGTGCGGCACGGGCCATCGAGCGCCGCCGGCAAAACAGCTATTGAAATAGAAGTGAATCTGGAAAATGCATCCTTCCAGACCCCGGTTCGCGCGCTTGCCGGCGCCAGCGCCGGCCTTGCATCGAATCGACAACCCGGGTGGAATAATAGAAATCCGGGCTTTTTCCATCCATGCCTAGTTCGGAAAATTCACATCGATACTCATCGATGTTTTGTCGGTGATTACCCTATGCTCTCGAACGTTTCCGACCTCGACCTGCGCCTGATCCGCGTCTTCCTCACCATCGTCGACGCCGGCGGCGTCTCCGCCGCGCAGGCGCTGCTGGGGGTGGGCCAGTCCACCATCAGCAGCCAACTGGCCACGCTGGAGACCCGCCTGGGTTTCACCCTGTGCGAACGCGGCCGCGGCGGCTTTCGCCTGAGCGCCAAGGGGCAGCGCTTCGACAAGCTGGCGCGGCGCGCGCTGGCCTCGCTGGACGACTTCAGCGCGCAGGCGCGCAACATGCACCGGCAACTGGTCGGCAACCTCACGTTGGGCCTGATCGGCAACGCCACCATGGCGCAGAACGCGCGCATCGGCCACGCCATCGAGAAATTCCGCCGGCGCGACGAAGCGGTGCGCCTGTCGGTGCTGATCCGCAGCCCGCGCGAACTGGAGGAACTGATCCTGAAAGACGAAATGCAGGTGGCCATCGGCTATTTCCTGCACCGCGTGCCGATGCTGGACTACACGCCGCTGTTCCAGGAAAGGCAGGTCGCCTACTGCGGCGCCAGCCATCCGCTGGCGGCGCGCGCCGGCCGCGTCACCGAAGCGGACATCGCCGACGCCGACTGGACCTGGCGCACCTATCCGCTGCCGGAATCGTCGTTCGCCGGCCGCCCGCGTCACATCACCTCGGAAGCCGACAACATGGAGGCCGCGCTGATCCTGATCCTGTCGGGCGCGCACCTGGGCTACCTGCCCGAGCACTACGCCGCGCCGTACGTGACGGCCGGCCTGCTGCACGCGCTGGATGCCGACGCCTATCACTACGACGTCGAAATCAGCATGGTGGCCAAGCGGCGCAGCCACCTGGATGACATCGCCGCGGCCTTCCTCGAAGACATGCGCGCGGCGCTGCTGGCTGCGCCGGACGCCACGCCGTGATATACCTGTGCCGCGCGCGGCGCCCGTCCACGGGCCTTGCGCGCCGCATACCAGGAGCCCGCATGTCCACTACCGCCACCCTGAATTCCGCCGCCGGCGCGCCGCGCCGCATGACCGTCCCGGCGTTTCGCGCCCGCAAGCGCGCCGAACCCCTGGTCATGCTCACCGCCTACACCGCGCGCATGGCCGAACTGCTGGATCCGCACTGCGACGCGCTGCTGGTGGGCGACAGCCTGGCGCAGACCATCTACGGCCTGCCGTCCACCGTGCCCGTCACGCTGGACATGATGATCGCGCACGGCGCCGCGGTGGTGCGCGGCGCGCGCCAGGCCCTGGTGCTGGTCGACATGCCGTTCGGCAGCTACGAGGAAAGCCCGGAGCAGGCCTTCCGTTCGGCCGCCCGCGTCCTGAAGGAAACCGGCGCCAGCGCCGTCAAGCTGGAAGGCGGCCAGGCCATGGCGCCGGCGATCGCCTATCTGTCGACGCGTGGCATTCCGGTCATGGCGCACATCGGCCTGACGCCGCAGGCGGTCAACATCCTTGGCGGCTATGGCGCCCGCGGCCGGGGCGATGCCGAATACGCCCGCATCGCCGCCGACGCCACGGCGGTTGCCGAGGCCGGCGCCTTCGCCGTGGTGATCGAAGGCGTGGTCGAGCCGCTGGCGCTGGCCATCACCGAGGCCATCGCCTGCCCCACGATCGGCATCGGCGCCTCCGCCGGCTGCGACGGCCAGGTGCTGGTGGTGGACGACATGCTCGGCATGTTCGAGCGCACCGCCCGCTTCGTCAAACGCTACGACACCCTGGCCGACCGCATCCAGGCGGCCGCGCGCGATTACGCCGCCGACGTGCGCGCGCGCCGCTTTCCCGAGTCGCGGCACCTGTACGGCTGAATCCGGCCCGCGCGCTTTTATCGCTAGAATCAAGCCATGCCTGTTTCCCGCGCCCGCCGCCTGCCATGAATCCGCCCCGCCACGACACGCCCCAATTGCAGGACGCCATCGCCGATGCGATCAGCACCGCCACGCGCGGCGCGGGACGCGTCAACATCCTGGTGGCCGGCAAGACCGGCGTGGGCAAGAGCACGCTCATCAACGCCGTGTTCCGCGGCGAGCTGGCCAAGACAGGCGCCGGCAAGCCGGTCACCCAGACCACGCAGGAATTCTCGCGGCCCGGCCACCCCCTGACCATCATCGACACCCGTGGCCTGGAAGTGGGCGACTACGCCCACTCACGCCAGCAATTGGCCGACCTGATCCGCGAACGCTCCGCCGCGGATGACCAGGACCGGCACCTGCACGCCGCCTGGCTGTGCATCCAGGACAGCGGCCACCGCGTCGAAGACGCCGAAATCGAGCTGAGCGCCCTGCTGGCCGACGCCGGCATCCCGGTTATCGTCGTGCTCACCAAGGCGCGCAAGAACAGTCCTTTCCTGGAACAGGCCCGCGCCCTGTTGCCGCGCGCGCGCCAGGTGGTGGCGGTACGCGCGCTGCCCGAACGCATCGAGGAACTGGACGCGGACCTGCCGCCGATGGGACTGGACGCGCTGATCGAAGCCACCGCCCAGTACATCCCCGAATCACAGCAACGCGCTTATGCCAATGCGCTATCGACCCGCAACCAGAAAGCCCTGGAAGTAAAAAAAAAGCGGGCTGAAATAGAAGTGAACATCGCGGCCGGACTGGCCGCGTCCGCCGCCGCCGCGCCGATTCCATTTTCCGATGCGGTGGCGCTGGTGCCGATCCAGGTCGGCATGATCGCCAAGATCGGCATCACCTTCGGCATGGAGCTGAACACCGCCGCCATCAGCACGCTCGTCACTTCCTCGCTGGGCGCGTCGGCGGCCACGCTGGTCGGGCGTTCGGTGGTGTCGGGCCTGCTCAAGTTCATCCCCGGCGCCGGCAGCGCCGTGGGCGGCACCATCGCCGCCACCACCGCCGGCGCCATCACCAAGCTGCTGGGCAACGCCTATGTCGCGGTGCTGTACGACTTCTGCCAGAAGCATCCGGGCCAGGATCTCGACATCCCGATGATCACCCAGGCCTTGAAGCAGCGCATGAAACCGTGACAGCCCGCGCGCGGCGCGCCACGTCCCGCGTCAGTCCCTGAGCAGCGCCTGCGTGTCGCGGGCCGCCCGGACGGTGGTCTGGCGGGCACGCACCAATCCGAACAGATCCTTCGGATCGGCCAGTTGCGGCGCCACTTCGACGCGCGTGCCGATGCCGTGCTTGAGCGCGCTGTCGCGCAGCCAGCGCAGCGCCGAAAAATCCTCCAGCGCAAAGCCGACCGAGTCGAACAGGGTGACGTCGCGGGCATCGCCACGCCCGGCGCACTGGCCCGTCAGCACGCGCCACAGTTCGGTCACGGCGAAGTCCGCCGGCATCTGCTGCAGATCGCCTTCGATGCGGGTCTGCGGCTCGTACTCGACGAACACCGGTCCGGCGCGCACCACATCCGCGTGCAGCTCGGTCTTGCCGGGGCAATCGCCACCCACCGCATTGATGTGCATGCCCGGCTCGATCATATCGGCCGTCAGGATGGTGGCGTAGGCCTTGTCGGCCGTGACGGTGGTCACGATATCGGTTCCCGCGACGGCCGCGGCAATGCTGTCGAAACGACGCAGGCGCAGCCCCGCCACGCCCGCCAGGTTGCGTGCCAGCTTGTCGGTGGCGGCGCCGTCAACGTCATACAGATGCAGGGTGTCGATACCCAGGATGTGATGGAATGCCAGGGCCTGGAACTCGCTTTGCGCGCCATTGCCGATCAAGGCCATGCGGCGCGATCCCGGACGCGCCAGGGCGCGCGCGGCCAGGGCGGAGGTGGCGGCGGTCCGCAGCGCGGTGGTCAACGTCAGTTCGCTGATCAGCAGCGGTTCGCCGGTGCTGACCCGCGCCAGCGCGCCAAAGGCCATCACCGTGCTCAGCCCGGCCAGCGGATTGCCCGGATGGCCATTGACGTACTTGAAACTGTAGAGCTCGTGGTCGGCGGTGGGCATCAGTTCGATCACGCCGGTCGCCGAGTGGCTGGCGACGCGCGCGCTCTTGTCGAACTCCTGCCAGCGCAGGAAATCGGCCAGCAGATAATCCAGCAGGTCTTCGAATACCTTGCGCGGGCCCTGCGCGGCCACGATTTTCGCGACGTCGGTGGTGGTGAGCAGTGTCGTCATTATTTTCCCCTGATGTATCGGTAGGGAAATTCTGGCCGATGGGCCGGTCAATGCCTAGCGTCCACTTTCCACACAAAACGCGGCGAACTTGCCATTCTGGCAACGGCCGATGCCACTTGTCGCAATCCGGCCGCGGCGCCGCCGGATCCAGGCTGCCCGGATATAGAAATATGCATGGCGCCCATGCCTGCGCGTTATGCATGGCGGACGCGATTTCCTGCCGCAATGCGGCAAATACGTCGACATATCAAGCGCTTGGCGCGATGCCGCGGCCCCCGCGAGCCGCTTCGCGGCCGCCGCCGCCGGGTTTGTCGTTTCCCGCCCGCACATGCATGCTTGAGCCTGCGACGACGCGTCGGGACGGCTTCCGGCGCGCCCGCGCGCCCCCATAACGCACACACCGCCCGCATGCAGCATGCCCTGAGCGGACCTGGAGATCGATATCGTGAGCAATGCATCCCCCGCCCGCAAGATGGGCCTGGCCGTCGCCCAGATGGGCGCCGTCAATCTTGCCGACAGCCGCCAGGCCGTGGTCAAGCGCCTGGTCGAGATGCTGCGGGAGGCCGCCGGCCGCAAGGCCGAATTCGTGGTGTTCCCCGAACTGGCGCTGACCACGTTCTTTCCGCGCTATTGGATGGACGACGCCGAGGCGGTCGAGCGATTCTTCGAGAAATCCATGCCCAACGCCGACGTGCAGCCGCTGTTCGACACGGCCCGGGAACTGGGCGTGGGCTTTTACCTGGGCTATGCCGAACTCACCCCCGAAGGCCGCCAGTTCAACAGCGCCATCCTGGTCGACCGCAACGCCCGCATCATCGGCAAATACCGCAAGATCCACCTGCCAGGCCATTCCGACCACAAGCCCGACGCCCCCTTCCAGCATCTGGAGAAGAAATTCTTCGAAGTCGGCGACCTGGGATTCGGTGTCTGGGAAATGGACCGCACCCGGATCGGCATGTGCCTGTGCAACGACCGCCGCTGGCCCGAAACCTACCGCGTCATGTCGCTGCAGAGCGCCGAGCTGATCGTGCTGGGCTACAACACGCCGTCACTCAATATCCATTGGGACGAGCCCGCGCACCTGCGCACCACCACGCACGAAATCGTGCTGCAGGCCAGCGCTTACCAGAACGCGGTCTGGATCGGCGCCGCGGCCAAGTGCGGCCACGAGGACGGCCATCACATGATCGGCAGTTCCATGATCGTGGCGCCGTCCGGTGAAATCGTGGCCCGCGCCAGCAGCGAGGAAGACGAAGTCATTACCGCCCGCATCGACCTCGGCCTGGGCCAGGCCTTCCGCGACCACGTCTTCAATTTCGCCAAGCACCGCAGCCCGCAGCATTACCGGCTGATCGTCGAACGCACCGGCGCCGGCGATCCCCTGCCCACGGCCCGGCCGGATTGACCGCCGTGGCGGCCGGCCCTAATCCTGCCCGGTCCCGGACCGCAGTTCGGCCGGCAGGTATTCGCGCATGACCTCGATGAAGCGGCGCAGGCGGGCCGGCTGCAATCGCGAAGGCGCATAGATCAGGTAGACGGGCAGGGGCGCGGCGCGCCAGGCCGGCGCCAGCTGCACCAGCCGCCCGCTGGCCAGTTCATCCCGCAAGGCCCACGCCGACGCGATGCCCACGCCCAGGCCCAGCAGCGCCGCGCGGCGCAAGGCATACAGCCCATCGGTGGACAGGCGCGGCTGGATCTCGAAGCGGGACACCTCGCCGGTCTCCACGTGGGTCAGGCTCACCTCGTTGCGGTAGAACGTGCGCAGCGCCAGCCATGGCAGGCGCGCCAGTTCCGACGGATGCTCGGGCACGGGTCCGCCGTCCAGCAATGACGGCGCCGCCATCACGCTGCGCGGCACCTCGCCCAGCTTGAGCGCGACCACGGAAGGGTCCTGCACCGCCCCGACCTTGATCGCGCAATCGATATTCTCCGCGATGAAATCCGGCACGCGGTCATGCAGCAGCCATTCGACCCGCATGCGGGGATACTGGCGCAGGTATTGCGCCAAGGGCTCGACGAACTGGTTCTGGCCGAACGCGTGCGGCGCCACCACGCGCAGCGTGCCCGCCAGTTCCTCGCCAGCCCCGCGCACGTCATTCTCGAACGACTGCCAGGTCGCCAGCAGCTCCCGGGCACGCTCGTAGCAGCGCTGGCCATCCTCCGTCAGGCGGATGGCGTGGGTCGAGCGCTGCAACAGCCGCACCCCAAGGGTGCGCTCCAGCAGCTGCAACCGACGGCTGACGGTCGGTTGCGTGCCGCCGAGCTGCAGCGCGGCGGCCGACAGACTGCCGGCCTCCACGATGCGCACGAAGGTTTCGATCAACAACATGCGGTCGGTGCCGGTCGCGACGGCAAGGGCAGGGGTGCTCATACGCGTATCGTATAACGGATCTACCCCCAAGCCGGCTACCCAAGGCCGCTCGGTGCGCTCAGAATCTGCGCCATACGCACATGACGGTGCGCCATTCTGAACGGATTCCCCCCATGACCTTCGATACCCGGGCGCACGCCGCCCCCGCTTTCCACGAGCTTTCCGCGCGGCTGGTGCTGCTGCTGGCGATAGGCGCCGGCCTCGCGGTCGCGTCCCTCTATTACAACCAGCCGATGCTTGGCATCCTCGGCGCGGACCTGCGCGCCGGCGCCGGCGAACTGGGCTGGATTCCCACGCTGACTCAGCTCGGTTATGCGTTTGGCATATTGACGCTGGCGCCGCTGGGAGACCGCTATGACCGCAAGCGCATCGTCCTCATCAAGGCGGGCGCCCTCAGCGCCGCCTTGATGCTGGCCGCGCTGGCGCAGGACATCGGCGTACTGCTGGCCGCCAGCTTCGCCATCGGCCTGTCCGCCACCCTGGCGCAGGACATCGTCCCCGCGGCCGCCACGCTGGCGCCGGCCGCCCACCGCGGCCGCATCGTGGGCACGGTGATGACGGGACTGCTGCTGGGCATCCTGCTGTCGCGCGTCGTCAGCGGGTTCGTCGCCGAACAGTTCGGTTGGCGCGCAATGTTCCTGGTCGCGGCGCTCTCGATTCTGGCGCTGGGCGCGGCCTTGTGGCGCGGCCTGCCGACGTTCGCGCCGACCACCGCGCTGCCTTACGTCGAATTGCTGCGCTCGCTGCCCCGACTCTGGCGCCAGCATGGCGAACTGCGCCGCGCCGCGCTCGCGCAGGGACTGCTGTCGCTCGGCTTCAGCGCCTTCTGGTCGACCCTGGCGGTGATGCTGCACGGCGCGCCGTTCCACCTGGGCGCCGCCGCCGCCGGAGCCTTTGGCCTGGCGGGCGCGGCGGGCGCATTGGCCGCGCCCCTGGCAGGCCGCTACGCCGACCGGCGCGGCCCCAACGCCGTCAGCCGCCTGGGCGCCGCGCTCACCGCGGTTTCGTTCGCGGCCATGGCACTGCTGCCGCTGCTGTCGACGCAAGCCGCGCTGTGGCTGATCGCCGCCAGCGCCATCGGCTTCGACCTCGGCATCCAGGTGGCGCTGATCGCGCACCAGAGCATCGTCTACGGCATCGATCCCGGCGCCCGCAGCCGGCTCAACGCGGTGCTGATGGTCAGCGTGTTCATCGGCATGGCCGCCGGCGGGGCGCTGGGCAGCCTGGCGCTGGCACACTGGGGCTGGATCGGTGTCACGGTGGTCGCCACGACCGCGGCGGTCGGCGCGTTGCTGCTACGCGTGTGGTCCGCCCGGCGCCCGCGCCGTGACCGTGCCGGTTGCCCGGCCTGAGGTTGCCGCTGCGCGGTGGGTCGTCCGGCCCGCCGCGCTCGCGCCCCCCGCCGTGCGAAGGCCGCCTCGGGAAAACACGGGTGAAAATCCTGGCGATCTGATTTATGCTCAAAAAAAACATAAGTCGCCTTTTTTTTAATCCATAAATGCTCATATTGAGCATTTATACGCTATGGACCTTCGCCATGACCGCCGATCCCACGCATTTCGTCGAATTCGACCTGCCCGGCGCCGGCCAGCCCGGCATCGTCGGCCAGGCCTGGACCCGGGTGCCCGCCCCCCTTTCCGCCGCCGAACGCGCCGAGGCGGCAAGCCGCATCGGTGCGCTGCTGGCCCGCGAGAACGCCGTGCTGGTGGCGCATTACTACGTCGATGCCGACATCCAGGAACTGGCCGAAGCCACCGGCGGCTGCGTCGGCGACTCGCTGGAAATGGCCCGTTTCGGCCGCGACCACCCCGCCGGGACGCTGGTCGTGGCGGGCGTGCGCTTCATGGGCGACACCGCCAAGATCCTCAGCCCCGGCAAGCGCGTGCTGATGCCGGATCTCGCGGCCAGTTGCTCGCTCGACCTGGGCTGTCCCGCGCCGGACTTCGCGGCCTGGTGCGACGCGCATCCCGACCGTACCGTGGTGGTCTACGCCAACACCAGCGCCGCGGTGAAAGCGCGCGCCGATTGGGTCGTCACCTCGTCGATCGCGCTGGACCTGGTCGCCGACCTGCATGCGCGCGGCGAGAAGATCCTGTGGGCGCCCGACAGGCACCTGGGCCACTATGTGCAGCAACAGACCGGCGCCGACATGTTGCTGTGGCAGGGCGCATGCCTGGTGCACGACGAATTCAAGGGCGCCGAGCTGGCGCTGATGCGCGCCCAGTACCCCGATGCGCGCGTGCTGGCGCATCCCGAATCGCCTTCCCCGGTATTGGCGCAGGCCGACGTGATCGGCTCCACCACCCAGCTGATCGAGGCCGCGCGGACACTGGATACGCGGCGCCTGATCGTCGCCACCGACCAGGGCATCCTGCACAAGATGCGCCAACGGGCGCCCGGCAAGCATTTCCTGGCGGCGCCCACCGCGGGAGACAGCGCCACCTGCAAGAGCTGCGCCCAGTGTCCCTGGATGGCGATGAACGGACTGGCCGGTGTCGCGCACGTCCTGGAGCACGGCATCAACGAGATCGAGCTGGACCCGGCGCTGGCCCGGCGCGCCAAAGCGCCGATCGATCGCATGCTGGACTTTGCCCAGGCGCGCAAGCGTGCGGTGCGGGCCAGCGGCGACCTGGCGCGCGATGGCGCGCTGTTCCAGCGGGTCGGCCCGGCCTGAAGCGCGTGGCCATCGGCTTTTCCTGCGAGGTCCCGTCATGCATTTCGACGTCATCATCGTCGGCAGCGGTCTGGCCGGCATGGCCGCCGCGCTCGAACTGGCGCCGCACCGGCAGGTTGCGCTGGTCAGCAAGGGCGCGCTGCATGCCGGCGCCAGCCCGCACGCGCAGGGCGGCATTGCCGCGCCGCTGGGGCCGGGCGACAGCGTGGCCGCGCACCTGCGCGACACGCTGGATGCCGGTGCCGGCCTGTGCGACGCGGCGGCCGCGCGCGCCATCCTCGACCAGGCGCGCGCGGCCATCGCCTGGTTGCAGGCGCAAGGCGTGGCGTTCACGACCGAGGGCCAGGCGCTGCACCTGACCCGCGAGGGCGGCCACGGCCAACGCCGTATCGCGCATGCGGCCGACGCCACCGGCCGCGCCATCATGACGGCGCTGGGCGAGCAGGTGACCCGGCTTGCCGCCATCACGGTGCTGGAGCGCCACTGCGCCGTCGATCTGCTGTTGGACGCGCCCGGCGGCCGCTGCCGCGGCGTGCGCCTGCTGGACCTGGACCGGCGCCTGCGCCGCGAGGTCTCCGCCGACCAGGTGGTGATCGCCAGCGGCGGCGCCGGCCAGGTCTACGCCACCACCACCGCGCCATCCGGCGCCACCGGCGACGGCATCGCCATCGCCGCGCGCGCCGGCGCCCGCACCGCCAACCTGGCGTTCATGCAGTTCCATCCCACCGGCCTGCATCACCCGCTCGCCGACGGCTTCCTGGTCTCCGAAGCCGTGCGCGGCGAGGGCGGACGGCTGTGCCTGCCAGACGGCAGCCGCTTCATGCCGGCCTACGATCCCCGCGCCGAACTGGCCCCGCGCGACATCGTCGCGCGCGCCATCCATGCCGAAATGCGGCGCCACGCGCTCGACTGCGTCTACCTGGATATCAGCCACCGCCCGCGCGCTTTCCTGCTGGCGCACTTTCCCGCCATCCACGCGCACTGCCTGGCGCTGGGACTGGACATCGCCACCACGCCCATTCCCGTGGCGCCGACCGCCCACTACACCTGCGGCGGCATCGCCACCGACACCCGCGGCCGCAGCAGCGTGGCCGGCCTGTACGCGGTGGGCGAAGCGGCCTGCACCGGCCTGCACGGCGCCAATCGACTGGCCAGCAATTCACTGCTGGAATGCGTCGTCACGGGCCGCGCCGCGGCCCGCGACATCCTGGCGCGCCCCGCAAGGATACGGGTCGGCACCCCGGCCTGCGCGGTGCCGGCCCGCGACACATCGGCGGCAGCCTTCGCCACCCCGCTGCGGCAATCGCTGCGCGCCTTGATGACCCTCGAAGCGGGGATCGTGCGCAGCGATGCCTCGCTGCGGCGCGCCGCCGACCACATCGCCGCCTTGCGCCGCGCGCTCGATGCCCGCGACCATCTCGACGACAGCCTGGAAGGACTGGAACTGCGCAATCTGGCCCTGGTCGCCGATTTGACGGTACGCGACGCGCGCGATCGCCGCGAAAGCCGCGGCGCGCATTTCAACCAGGACTGGCCTGACCGTTCGGCCCTACCCGCAAGCCCTGCAATGCCGCCCCGCAATCATCGGCCGTGACGATTGCGACACTGCCCTCGCGCCGTGGTCAACGGGGCGAGGGCAGCGTGGCCGGCAAGGCCCGGTCAGGGTTGGGCGGCGTAGCGCGGCGAGCGAGGGCCGTACAGAATGCCGCCGGAAGTACCGGCACTGAGCAGCATGTTGTTCGTCATGCCGGCGACGCCATAGCTGCGATCGGAGAGCGTATTGACGACCTGATCCACCACCGCCTGCACCAGCATGCCGATCAGGCCGCCGCTGCTGTTGCTGGCTTGCACGACCTCCTTGCTGCCATCCCACAGCTTGGCGCCCGTGCGCAGGTCCACCAGCGCGGCGTCGATCGAAACCGTGATCGAGCTGGACAGGACCGCATAGCTCGACCCGTACTGTTTGACGGTCATATACAAGGCGGCATCCGCGCCAAAGATCTCGCGCAGGCGCGCGGCCGGCAACTCGTGGATTTCGTCCGCGTTGGTCAGGCCATTCTGCTTGAAGGTCTCTTCCATGACGGCCACGGGCACGACGTAGTAGCCCGATTCCGCCAGCGGCATGGTCGCCTGCGCCAGCACCGCCGCGCCCGCCGCCACGTCCACGGACGTGTTCAGCGGCGGCAGCACCAGGATCGATGCCGGCTTGCTTTCGCGAAAGGCGGCATAGTCCACATTGCGCTGCGGCGCGGCGCAACCCGCCAACAGCGCGACCAGCGCCAACACGGCAATACGCATGATCGTGTTCATCTCAGGCTCCTTTCTTGGCCGGCTGTGCGTTGGCCGGCGTGGGCGAGGCGGCGGGCGCGGCGGGCGCCGCCGACGGTGCGGCCGACGCGGGCTCGGACGGCGCGGCCGACGCGGCGTTGTCCGCCATCTTGCTGGCATTGCGCAGCAGGAAATCCATGAACGGCTTGGATTCGGGGAAGGCCGCCTTCTCGCCTTCCAGCTGTTCCAGGCCCTTGGCGCCATCACCCAGCTTCAGGTACAGCATGCCCAGATGCGCGCGGAAGCCCGGCGGCAATTGCGCGTTGCTCGCCCGCGCGGTTTCGATGTTCTTTTCCATCGCCAGGCTCTGCGCCGCGTAGTCGGCGCCATCGTCCTTGAGATAGGCGTAGACCGAAGGTTGGTACGACTGCCAGCTGTACATGCTCTTGGGTTGCTGCGCGCACGCGCCCAGCAACCCCGCCACGGCAACCACCGCCATGGCGCGCCCCATGCGCGCGAGCGCCCGCGGGCGCGCCTTCGCCAGATTGTTCGACATTGGAATACCTATCAGGGTTGTACCGGTTGCCAGGCGCCTTGCTCGATGCCATCGACCAGACGATCCACGGCCTCGCGGATCGCCAGGTCCAGCACCTTGCCGTTCAGCGTGGAGTCATAGCCGGCGGTGCCGCCGAAGCCGATGACTTCGCGGTTGGACAGGCTGTATTCGCCCGCCCCCGACGCGGAATAGACCACCTCGGAGGTCGTCACGTCGACCACGTTGAGGTCGACCTTGGCGTAAGCCACCTGTTCCTTGCCTCGGCCGAGGATGCCGAACAGCTGATGGTCGCCCGTCACCTTGCGGCCGAACGCCGTCACGTCGCCCGTCACGACGTAACGCGCGCCCTTGATCTGGCTGGCCTTTTTGTTGAACGCCGCTTCCTGCGCGATTTCGGACAGGTTGTCGCGGTCCATCACCTGGAACCGACCGCTGCGCTGCAGATGGCTGACCAGGATGGTCTTGGCCTGGCCGCCGAGGCGGTCCACGCCGTCGGAGAAGACGCCACGCAGGTAGTTGGTGCGGTTGTCGAACTTGCCAACCGAGATCGGACTGCGCACGCCCTGGTAGGGCTTGCTGGCCGCGGCGACCGCGGGTACCGCGACCGACTGGGAACGTTCGGTGGCGCAACCGGCCACCAGCAGTGACAGGACCGTCACCGCGCCAAGCGTTACTGCCTTGCTCAACATGCCTTACTCCTGCAGACCCGGCACTCGATGCGTGGCGGGCGAAGCGTGAAATGATGGAATCGGGCAGTGAGTATATACAATTACATACAGTCGTAATAATTAGAATTGATGTAGAAAAGCCGGTTATTTCGTCCTAAAAATCACCAATCTCGGCCATCTGCAACACTCCGCGTACGGACGAGTCAGATTTTTCGGGCATTGGCACCGTGCCGGCACTCTTTTTGCCGGGGCGCGCTCCCTCGTGAGCGCCCCCTCTCGAACCGTTGCCCAAGAGCCGGCCGGTAGGTCCGTCAGTCGTCCTGGGCGTCGGCCGGCTTGTTGATCTGCGAGGCGTCGATGATCTCCGTCACCAGCACCGCCTGCGGGCCGTGCAGGAAATACTCGGCCTCCAGCGGTTCACGCAGCTTCATGTAACGGTCCTCGCCGATCTGCATGGTGTGGCCGGCGGCCAGCTCGGCGCCGCTGTCGAGCAGGTACGCCATGATGTTGTTGAACATGTTCGAATACTGCTCGCCCTGGTGATGGCCCTCGGCCAGCACGGCGAAGTCCGGCAGCCCGAAGCGGCCGGCGCCATAGGTGCGCATCCACACGCCTTGCACGCCTTCCACCTCGTACTTCACGAAGCCGCAGTACAGCATGTTCAAGGGCAGCGAACGCAGCAGTTCCAGGCTCTCGTCGCCCATCGACTCGCGCGAGAACACCCCCGCCGGCAGTGACGTGTGGGCATCCTCGTTCAACACCGCGACGGCCTGCAATCCAGTCAGCGCCCCGGCCACCGCCGCCAGCGCCACGTACTGCTCCAGCGGATCCTCCTCGAAGCCGGCGTAGTAGAGCAGCACATGGCTGACGTGGCCGCGCACCTGCTCCTTGACCTCGGCGGGATAGTGCGCCGGCGCCACGCACGCCTCCAGCGCATCCTGGGGGAAGGGCGCGTTGAAACCCACCAGGCGAACCACGTGCTTGCCCCAGCCGACCAGGGCCAGCAATTCCGGCATGTCCGGTTCGATCTCCGCGCGCGCCTCGCGCATCTCGGGGTGATAGGCGCGCAGCGCCGCCGCCAGCGCATCGGCCTGCGGCGCCAGCGGCGCGGCGAACACGACCTGCAGGCTCGGGCCATCCTTCATGTCGGGATTGGCCGTCAGGGCGACGGTGTCGGCGGACGATTCGGCGCGACCGAAAAAACGGGAGAAGATGCTCATGGAAAGGATCCTGGCGGTGCGGGAAAAGCGTGGATGCTAGCAAGGCGGCTACGGACGCAGGCTCGCCATGTGCAACAAAACCCCGCCGCGCGCTACCGGACGTTAGCGGACGCCGGAAAACCGCGCCGCGTCACTTCAGTTCGCGCGTCGCGCCGATGACGCGCAGGGTGGGCATCAACTGGCGCCAGGCGTCCTTGGGAATGACCGCCGGCCGCTTCAGGTCGGCCGCCGCCGGATCGTCCAGCAGGTCGCCCTTGCAGGCGAACACGATGCTGTTGGTCATGTCATCGTCCACCACCTCGAACATGGCGCCGCCGAACGCGGCGCGCACCCGGTCCAGGTAGGCGTGGTGCAGCGGATGGTTCACATGGAAGTTGATCACCAGGATGCCGTTGTCGCGCAGGGCGCGATGGCAATCCGCGTAGAAGTCCGCCGAGCACAGGGCGGGAGGGATGCCGGCGTCGTCGAAGCCGTCCAGCAGCAGCACGTCGGCGGCGTCCCGCAGCCCGCGCAGATGCTCGGCCGCGTCCGCCTGGACCACCCTGAAACGCTCGCCATCGGGCGGCACCATGAATGCATCGCGCAAGGCGATGACGCCCGCATCGATCTCGACCACCTCGATGCGCGAATGCGCCAGGTAGCGATGGCAGAACTTGGCCAGCGACCCGCCTCCCAGCCCCACCATCAGGATGTCCGCGGGCGCCGGCGCGAACAGGACGAAACCCATCATCATCCGCGTGTACTCGAGGTCGAGCGCATCGGGGCTGAGGGTCGACATGCGGCTCTGGATGACCTTGTCGGAAAAATGCAGGGTGCGCGTCGTGCCCGCCACGTGCACATAGGGTTGGGCCGCGGGCAGGGCGGCGCTGGCGGCATCCGGCGCCACCGGCGCGCTGGACAGGGACAGGGAGGAATCACGGACGGACATGGGGCAGAAGATACCACCGCCGCAGGGCAGCGCGGCAGTGTCGGACGGATTCCTGCCGGCGCGGTTAAAGAATGCGCATCGGCCTGCCGTACATGTCGTGTCACCTCGCCGTCGCAGCGCCGGCCATCGGCCGGCCGCGACGCCATGTGTCCCGCCTTACCGGAATCCTCCATGCAGCCCCTGCTCACCGACACCCTCCTTCCGACCACAGCCACCGCCAGCAACGACGCCCCTGCCGCCGCCAGGCGCGACGCGGACGCGGCGCGGGACCGGGCCGCCGCGCAGCCCGCGGACAAACCGGTCTCGATCCGCGTGATCCTCAGCGACGATGCGCTCGAGCGCGCCGCCAAGGCGCGCAAGGCCGCCTTCCAGATGGCCACCGACGCGGCCCAGTCGCGCCACGACCTGGCACGCGCCCGCGTCGCGCAGATCAAGCAGCGCATCGACACGCTCAAGAAGATGCTGATGTTCCTGGGCAAGGCCGCGGCCAAGGCCATCCTGCGTGAACTGCGCCAGCTGGCCGGCGAGCTCGGCCAGGCCGCCAGCGCCCTCAAGGACAGCGGCGGCGTGCAGGCCGCCGGCGCGTCGCCGGGTGCGGCGGCCGCGCCCGTGGTGCATGGCGCGAGCGGCGTCCCGGCCACGGGTGACGCCAACGGCACGCCGGCCGGCACGGCCGAAGGCGCCGATGCCACGGGCGCCGGCGCGCCCACGCCGACGACCGCCGCCTCCCGCGCCCTGGCGGCCTATGCCGCCGCCAGCGACACGGCGCTGGACAGCGACGCCGATACGGCCGACACACCCGCGGCCGACACCGCGGCACAAGGCGCCGCCGCCGCGGCCCGGGCGGACGCCGCCAAGGCCGCATCCGCGTCCGTCGACACCGACACCGACACGGCCGGCGACCGGAACGACAAGGCCGGCGCCCCCACCGAATCCCGCCACGAGCCGCAGGCCGCCCAGAAGCGCCGCGAGGGCGACGCCCAGGCCGTGCGCGATGCCATCCGGGCCATGAAGGAACTGCTCGCCATGCTCAAGAGCAAGCTGCGGCAGCACGACAAGGAAGCCCAGAAGCAGGTCGCCGAAGTCCGCGACGCCCTGGCCGAGGCCGAAAAAACGGCCCAGGCCATCGACGGCGGCGGCGCGGCAGTGGGCGTCGGCGGCATGGAAGGCGGCGACGCCACGACCGCCGCGGCCTGAACCAGACGGCGGCGCGGGCATGCCGAGCGGCATCGCCCGCGCCCCTGCGCGGCCGGGCGCAGCCGGCTTATGATGGCCCCTTTCCTCCCAGCCGCCGCGCCGGATGACGCGGCTACCGCAATGCCTCGCCTTCACCCGCTCTGCTTCGCTTTTCTGCTGTTGCCGCTCCTGGCCGCCGCGCAAACCCACGTCGACCCCGACGCCGAGCAAGCCCGGCAGACCTTGAAACAACGCGCCATCGAACCCGAGTGGATCGACGACTGCTTCGTGGCCGGCAACCCGTTTCGCTACTGCATCTACCTTGACAAACAAGCGGGTGGATTTCGCGTGGTCGACCAGCATTTGCAGGAGCCTTACCAGGTCTACCTGTTCGACAACGGGCCCGACTACCCCAAGGAAGGCCGCTATCGCATCCGCCTGAACGGCAAGATCGGCTTTGCGGACGAGGAAACCGGCGCCATCGTCGTCGCCCCGGTCTATGACTGCGCCTTTCCCTATGAAGACGGCAAGGCCAGCGTCGGTTTCGGCTGCAAGGAAGAAAGCGACGGTGAACATCGCTGGTGGTCAGGCGGCAAGTGGCAGGACATCGACCGGCAGGGCAAGGTCATCGACTAGGGAACCGCGCGGCCTGGCTCGCAGCAACTCCCGGCCAGCCCCAGGTTGCTCGCGAACGTGGTGCCGGCGTAGGCGCGCCGCGCCAATCCCATCGCCGCCAGCCGCGGCATCACCCCGTCCAGCAGCAGATCCAGCGACTGCATCGCCCCACCCGGCAGCGCAATGAACCCGTCCGCCGCGCCGGCCTCGGCCCGGCGCTGGATCTCGGCCACCGCGTCGTCGACCGTTCCCACCACGGTCCAATGCGCCGATGCCGCGGCCTCCGGCCGCGCCAGCAGCTCGCGCAGACAGGGTTGCTCGCGCTCGACCAGCCGACGCAGCAATTGCACGTGCGTGGGGCTGCGCATGTCGGGCCCGGGTTGCCCCAGCATGCGCACGGTGATGGGCTGGTCCGGATCAAGCCGTTCAAGATCCAGGCCCAGCGCCCTTCCCACGTACAGGCGCTGGCGTGCCCGGTCCTGGTCCGCGTGGGCCGCGCGATGCAAATCCCGGGCCTGGGCCCGCGACGCCGCCAGATACAGGCTCAACCCCGGCAGCACCCGTATGGCCGCGGGCTCGCGGCCATGGTCGAGCGCCCGCTGCCGCAGGTCCCGGCGCAACGCCACGCCGCATTCGATATCGGGCGTAGCGGCGAACACCGCATCCGCCACGCGGGCGGCGAAGTCGCGCCCCCAATCGGACGCGCCCGCCTGGAACAGGGGAATGCGGCCGTGGGCGCGACCAGGCACATTCAGGGGTCCCTGGACGCTGAAATACTCGCCGCGATGCGCGATCGGCGCGATACGCGTGACATCCGCGTACTGCCCGGACTCGCGGTCCGCCAGCACCGCCTCCTGCGGATAACTGCGCCATAACGCGCGCACGACTTCGGTGAACTCGAGCGCCTTGCGATAACGCTGCGCCGAAGGCGGCATTGGCGCATCGCCGAAATTCCGGCTGCCGTCCAACGCGGTGACGATGTTCCAACCCGCGCGCCCTTCGCTGATCCAGTCCAGCGATTGCAGCTGGCGCGCCACCACGTAGGGCGGATTGAACGAGGTCGCGGCTGTCGTCACCAGGCCGATATGCCGCGTATCCTGCGCCAGCGCCGCCATCAGCAGCGCCGGATCCAGGCTGCTGAAGCCCGGCCCGCGCGCCAGCGCCGGCACGTCCAGGAACAAGGCATCCGGCCGGAACACGAAGTCCAGGCACGCCTGCTCGGCGCGGCGTGCCACATCGCGGTAGAACGGCGCGCCGTGCAGTTGCTCGACCCGACTGTCCGGGCGTCGCCAGCCGGAGGCGGACAACCACGTGGCGGCCAGCGACAGGCCGATGCACAAAGGGGAAGATGACATGAGGCTAGATTCCTTGGAGTATCGGTTCAGTCGGTTTCGGCGCTGGAAACGGGCACCACCAGCGGCGTCCCGGACACGGGATCTGCCATCACGACGCAGCGGATGCCGAACAGGCGCCGCACCCGCTCCGGCGTGATGACCTCGGCCGGCGGGCCGCTGGCCTGCACCTTTCCGTCGCGCAGCGCCACGATGTGATCGGCATAGCGGGCGGCCTGGTTCAGGTCGTGCAGCACCATCACCAGGGTCTTGCCCTGCCGCTGGTTCAAACTGCGGCACAGATCCAGCACTTCCAGCTGGTGAGCGATATCCAGGTAGGTGGTGGGTTCGTCGAGCAGCATCACAGGCGCGTTCTGCGCCAGCGCGAATGCCAGCCAGGCGCGCTGGCGCTGGCCTCCGGACAAGGTGTCGACGGGCCGATCGGCCAGGGCCGTCAAGCGCGTCTGTTCCAGCGCGCGTTGTACCGCCTCGTCATCCTCCGCGCGCCACGGCTGCCAGAACGCCTGGTGCGGATAGCGGCCACGCGCCACCAGCTCCGCCACCCGTATGCCGTCGGGGGCTTGCGGCGCCTGCGGCAGGCAGCCCAGGCGAACGGCCAGCTCGCGCGCTCCAAAGCGCCGCAGGTCCTTGCCGTCGAGCAGCACCGTGCCGGCCTGCGGCGCCAACAGACGCGCCAATCCCCGCAACAGCGTCGACTTGCCGCACCCATTCGGCCCGAGGATGACCGTAATGCGTCCGGCCGGAATATCGAGGTCCAACTGCTGGCACACCGCGCCCAGGTCATGCGCCAGTGTCAGCCCACGCGCGCGCAGCGCCATCGCGCAAGGCGGGGATGCAGAGCAATCTTGCATGGGTAATCGTCCGCGAGAGGAAATCATCGGGCGCCCCGACGCAGCAGCAGCCAGATCAGGTAGAGGCCGCCCAGCAAACCGGTCAGCTTGCCGATGGGCAGGTGCAACGGCCAGAACGTCTGCTGGCCGAGCAGGTCGGCCGCCACCACCAGACAGGCGCCCATGGCGGCCGCCCCGCCCACCGACGGTCCGGTGCTGCGCAGCAGGCGCCGGGCGAGCTGCGGCGCGGCCAACGCGATAAAGGCGATCGGCCCGGCTGCGCCGGTGGCCAGGGATGCCAGCATCACCGCGCAGAACAGCATCGCCAGCCGTACCCGGGTTACCGGCAGGCCCAGCTGCCCGGCGACGTCGTCGCCCATTTCAAGCAGCGCCAGGCGGCGCACCGACAACCAGACGGGCGGCAGGAACAGGACGATGGCCACGCCGGCAAGCCAGGCATGCGCCCATGCGCGCGCATTGAGCGAACCGGACAACCACAGGTTCGCCAGCAATGCGTGATCGAGATCGCCCTTGACCAGCAACAGGCCATTGACGGCGTGCAGGATCGCGCCCACGCCAACGCCGACCAACACCAGGCGTCGCGTGCCCATCGCGCCCTGGCGCCGCGCAAGCAGCCAGACGGCGACCGCGGTCAAGGCGCCGCCAGCGACCGCGCCCATTGCCGCGCCGACGGTGGACGGACCGTAAACCACGATATGCAACAGCGCGCCGGTGGCCGCGCCCGTCGTGAACCCGATCAGATCCGGCGAGCCCAGCGGATTGCGCGACAATGACTGGAATACGGCCCCCGACACCCCCAGCGCGGCCCCCACGGACAGGCCGGTCAGCACCCGCGGCAGGCGAAAGCCCAGGATCAGGCGCTCACCGGGCGTGGCGGACGATCGTCCGATCGCGATGTCGAGAATGCGGCCCAGCGACAGTTCCGCGCTGCCGATCCCCAGGGCAATCAATGCCAGGATGACGGCGCACAGGGCGAGCGCCAGGCCACCGAGTAAAACCCGCCGCCGGGCCAGGAAGCCGAAGCGATGCACGTACCGCCGCGGCGGCATGGGAACGGAATCGCGCATGTCAGCAAGCACCGGCACGGCGCGCCAGCGCGACAAAAAGAGGTCCTCCGAGCAGCGCCGCCATGATTCCGGCGCTGATCTCGTCGGGCGGGACGATCATCCGGCCCAGCGTATCGGCAGCCAGCAGCAGGCAGGCTCCGACCAGCGCGGCGCAGGGGATCAGGCGCCGATGCGCGGACCCGCAGGCGTGGCGGGCCAGGTGCGGCGCGGCCAACCCGATGAAGGCGAGCGGCCCGGCGGCGGCGGTGGCCGCGCCGGCCAGCAACACGATAGCCGCCGCGGTGCCTGACCAGGCCAGGTACGGCCGCGTGCCCAGGGTCGTGCCAAGCTCACGTCCCAACGCCAATGCGTCCAGGGTTCGGCCCCATGCCAGCGCCAGGGCGACGCCCGTCACGGTTGCCGGCAGCACCACGGCCAGCACGGCGCCAGAGCGTCCTTGCAGCGAGCCGACCACCCAATGGCGGAATTGGTCGAAGACGCGATCGTCGCTGTTGACAGTGATGATCTGCGTAGCGGCAAACAGGATCGCCGACATGGCCGCGCCCGCCAGCACCAGCCGCAGGGGATCGCGCCCGCGATGCAGTCCGCCAATGGCATGGACCAGCGCGCCCGCCAGCGCCGCTCCGCCCAGGCCGGCCAGCAGTTGCGCGACCGGGCCGTGCACGACGCCCAGTGCCGTGGCCGCGGCGATGGCAAGCGCCGCGCCCGCATTGACGCCCAGCAGCCCTGGATCGGCCAGCGGGTTACGGGTCAAGGTCTGCATCAACGCCCCGGCGGCGCCCAGCGCCGCTCCGGCCGCCAGCGCCAGTAGCGTGCGCGGCAAGCGCAGGTGACGCACCATGAGGTGCGCGCTGTCGAGCGGATCGAAGACGGCCAAGGCCTGCCTCACCGTCGTCAGCGACAGCGGACGCGCCCCCATCATCAGGCTCAGCGGCGCCAGCAAGGCAATCGCGAGGGCACAGGCCAGCAACAAGCACCAGGTATGGCGACGCGCAAGCGGCGTGCGCGCCCTTGGCATCGGCGTCATGTCCCGAACCGTTCGAGCAGCGCGTCGAGGATCTGGCCCGCGCTGTACGCATCTATGCGAAAAGCGTTCCGGCCCAGGCCATAGACCTGGCGCGCGCGTACCGAAGGCAGGTTGGCCAGCACCGGATCGCGCAACATCGCCTCGGCATCGTCGGCATCCGCGCGCAACACGAAGGTGGTTTGCGCGGTCAAGCGGGTCAGCGCTTCATACGGCGCCCAGACGAAGTCTCCGGGGCGGCCCAGCGCGACGTGCCAGGCCGGATCCGGCGCCTCGATCCGAAACCCCAGGGCCGCCAGCAGCCGCGCATGCGGGCTGGCCGGCGTGGCGATGGGATTGTTGGTGCCCGGGCCGTTATAGCTGATGATGTTCACCTTGCCCTGCGGTACGCGCAAGCGGGCACGCGCCGCGGCAACCCGGGCATCGAAACCGGCGACGGCGCGCGTCGCGGCGGCCTCCGTGCCCAGCGCCCGGCCCAGCTGCAGGGCCAGTTCCTGCCAGGTCTGGTGGCTGTAGTCCACCACGATGACCGGCGCGATCGCGCGCAAGGCGTCGAGTTGCTCACGCGCCGAATCCGCGCCCGTGGCGGAAACAACGATCAGATCGGGCCGCGCCGCGTAGGCGGCCTCCAGGTCCACCTGCCCGGCCGGCCATGACGGCTTGAGACCGCGTGCGCGCGCCACTGCCGCCCATTGGTCGAAAAAACGGCCGTTGGCATTGCCGGCACTGGCGATCACCGGCGCTTCGATGGCCAGCAGCGTGCCGGTCACCGTGACCGACGTCGACAGGACGCGCCGCGGGGCGGCAGCCAGCATTGTCCGCGTGCCGTCGGCATTGTCGAAACGGCGCGGCCATCCATCATCGGCCAGCGCGGACGCCGGCAGGAAGACCGCCACCGTCAGCGACAACACCAGCAGCAGCCACGCAGTTATGGGCCGGCCCGCACTCACCACGTGAGCCTCGCGGTCGCCATGACCGTGCGGCCCGTGCCGTAATAGCACGAGGTGGCGGCCGAGCACGTGGCCACATACCGCTTGTCGGCCAGGTTGCTGCCATTGAGCGCCAGTTGCAGGTTCATGCCGCCGATCTTGCCGGCGTCATAGCGCAGCGCGGCGTCGAACAGCGTGTAGCCGGGAATATGCAGGTAGTTGGCCAGGTCGCCATAAGTCGGGCCGACGTAGCGCACGCCCGCGCCCATGCCCAGGCCGGCCAGCGGACCGCCATGGAAGGTGTAATCGACCCACATCGAACCCATCCAGTCGGGCACGCGGATCATGCGGTTGCCGGTATTGCCATCGTTGCTGCGCACCACCTTGGAGTCCATGCGGGTGACGGCGCCGATGAGGCTCAGCCCGCGCAGCGGCGTGACACGGCCTTCCAGCTCGATGCCGCGCACCCGCACCTTGCCGGTCTGCACCTGGTAGGCCTCGTCGGCTTCGTTGAGCGGGTCGGCCGTCAGCACGTTCTGCTGCGACAGCTCGTAGGCCGACAACGTGATCATGCCGTCAATGGCGCGCGGTTCGTACTTGATGCCCGCCTCCCACTGCTTGCCGGTGGTGGGCTTGAAGGCGCTGCCCGAACGCGTCGTTCCGCCGGTCGGCTGGAACGACTCCGAATAGCTGAAGTAGGGCGCCAGCCCATTGTCGAACAGATACGTGACGCCGGCGCGGCCGGTGAAGGCCTCGTCGCGGGTCACCTGGCGCGTCCCCGTCAGGCGATTGAGCGAATCCATGCGCGTCCAGTCCTGTCGGCCGCCCAGCGTGAAGCGCCAGCGGTCCAGCGCGATCTGGTCCTGCAGATACACGCCATACTGCGAATCGGTCTCGCGGGTGGACATCTGCGGCGCCAGTGTCGGTTCGAAATCGTAGTGGGTGTAGACGGGGTCGTACACATTGATGGCGATGGCGGCGGGCGACACCGCCGCCGCTTGGCGCAGGAAGGTCCACTGCGTCTTCTGCCAGTCGAAACCGGCGACCATGGTATGGGCGACCGGCCCGGTCGCGAACTTGCCCTCCACGCGCGTATCGATGGTCTGCGCATCGGAGTCGCCCTCGCCCTGGACCGCGCGACGATTCAGGATGCGGCCGCCGATGAGCGTGCTCAGGTTGGTAAGCGCGGCGCCGCGCACGCCATTGCCAACCGTGGCGCGGTACAACGAGTCCACGTGCGTGTAGCGCGCGTTCTGGCTGACTTTCCAGGCGTCGTTGAACTGGTGTTCGAGCTGCCAGCCGGCGGTCCAGATATTGCGGTCGTAAGTGTTCCAGTCGGGTTCGCCCAGGAACGTCGTGTTCTTGATGTAGCCCTCGGCGGCCGGCACGACGGTGCCCTCGTAGGGCAGGAACTGGAAGGTGCTGCCGCCGCGATCCTGTTGGTACATCCCCAGCAGCGTCAGGCGCGTGGCATGGTCATTGAAGTACATGGTGGCGCTGGGCGCGATGAACCACTGCTCGTGGTCGGTGTGCTTGATCTGGGTGGACCCATCGCCATACAGGCCCACCAGCCGCCACAGCACGTTTTCGTCCCCATTGGCCCCGCCCAGGTCGAACGCCGTCTGCGCGCGCCCATGACTATCCAGCTGCAACTGCACCACCTGATCCTGCTCCGGCGTCGGCAGCTTGCTGACCTGGTTCACCATGCCGCCAGGGGCCAGTTGGCCGTACAACACGCTGGACGGGCCTTTCAGCACCTCGACGCGCTCCAGGTTCCAGGTGTTGAAGGACGTCCGGTTCCAGCTCAGGCTAGTGTCCGACGGCGCGCGCAAGCCGTCCAGCATCACGTTCGCGCCAAAGCTGCCGGCATCGAAACCGCGGATGTAGAGATCATCCACGCGGTTGTCGATGCCCTGGCTCTCGGGCAGCACGCCCGCGGTGTAGCGCGTGGCTTCGTTGAGATTCCTGACGCCGCGCAGATCCATCTCGCGCCGCTCGATCACCGACACCGACTGCGGCACTTCACGCAACGGCGTATCGGTCTTGGTCGACCCTCCGATCGTCTCCGCCGGGCGGTAGGCATTCACCGTCACCGCTTCCAGGCTCACCGCATCGTCGGCCGCCAGCGCGGTTCCCGCCTGGACGAGCAGCGCCGCCAACAAGGGATAAGCCAAGCGCCCGGTCGGACGCGCGACACGGCGGGAATGAGGACGCATCGGGACGACGGCGGGCACGGGACTTCTCCTGAAAGCAAATAAGATTCGTTCTCAGGCAAGTAGAGCATGGGAGCGTGGCACACGTCGTTTGTGGAAACGGCGGAATCGTTCGCGCAAACGGCAATCGCCGCGGCCGCGCGGGGATTTACAGGCGCGCGCGCACCTGGTTCGGCGTCAGCCCGAAGTGGCGGCGGAATGCCGTGGAGAAACTGCCCGGATTGGCATAGCCGGCCATGGCCGCGGCCTGCGTCACGCTCACCCCCTCGGATTCCAGGGCGTGGCGGGCCAGGCGCAGGCGCTCGTGCTGCAGGAAGTCGAACACCGTGATCCCCAGCGCCTGCCGGAAATGGCGTTGCAGCGTGGTGGCCGTGGTATTCATGTGGCGCGCGATCTGGTCGATGCTCAAGGGCTGGTCGGCGTGGCAGCGCAGCCAATGCGTAAGATCGACCATACGACGATGAACCGCCGCGGGCAACGGCATGGGATCGGTGCCATGGCAATCGCCCGCCCTGCCATGCGACAGCGCCTCGATGACCAGTTCGATGGCACGGCATTCAAGGTAGAGGCTGCCCAGCTGTCGCGGCATAGGCGGAGGACTCAGCAACTGCTCGGCCAGCAGCCGGATCCGCGTGGATGCGCTCCAGCAGCGCGTCGCCAGATGCGGGGCAATCACCGCGGTCTCGCCGAGCGACTGTTCCAGCCACTGCCGGCTCACGCCGATGCTGACACGCCGCGACGATTCTCCCCCTCGCACCACACGCCGGCATTCCTCGGGTTCGCGCAGCATCACCAGACCCGCGTCGGCCCCCTGACCACGAACCAGATTCAGCGCGGCCCGGCCGTAGCTGACGTCGATCCTGCCGTCGAGCACCAGTACGATCCGCAGGGAATCGTCCACAGTCGCCAACCCCGTCGACGACTCGCCACCGGCCTCGCAAGCAAGCTGCAAGCTCAGGCCGGGTCGCAGGCGATGGAATTTCCGCAAGGGCGGCGCGCTGGCCAAGCCAGGCGCACCGGACTGGGTGCTTGCCATAAAAAAAAGCGGCCGCCGTTCGGGACGAGGATGGCCACGACACGTTCATGAAAACGATTCTCATTATATTTTCTGCGGTCCTGTGTGGCAAGAACCAGTTTCAGCGTGAGAATGTTGTCGCTGTGCTGACCGCGATGGAACCGCGCGGCCTGGCTCACGGCATCCCCGGCCAGCCCCAGGTTATGTTCTCAAGGTGCCCGATTCCGGCGCGGCTACGTGCCCGGGGCCCGGCCCGGCGCCGCTCGACTGCCCAGCGCTATCCGCGATCGGAGCCTTGGCGCCCTGTACTTCCAGACATCATGATGTAGCACATCGCAATTGCAGCCAGTGCCGCCCCGGCCCATAACGGATACGACCCGCCCAGGCCAATCAGCTGGCCGCCTATCATTGTCCCGATAGCGATCCCGATATAGATTCCCGAAGAGTTCAGCGCAATGACCAGGTTGGCTTCCTGTGGAGCCAGGCTGATCAGCCTTTGCTGCTGTGCGGGTGACTGGGCCCAGCTGCTGCCCCCCCAGCACGCTATCAGGAAAGAAATCGGATAGATCGCTTCAAGTCCTTTCCCGCCGAACATGAGGCCCAGGCCGCCAAGGGCCAAGGTCATGACAAGGTATGCGCAGGCAAGCGTCATGATCGGCCCGTGCCTGTCCGTAGCCCACCCGGAAAGATAGTTGCCGCAAAAGGCGCCAAGCCCATACATGAACAGCATCATGGTGAAATTGGCGGGCGGGACCTGAAAGCCTTCCAGGATGGAGATGACGAAGGCGTACGCCGAATAGGCGGCGGCCATCCCGAAAACCGTGAGCATCAGTATGCCCACGACACCTGGTCTTGCAAGCACCGACAATCGTTGCCGCAAACCGATGGCGGCGCCTCCGGGCATGGGCTTCATCACAAAAAAGACCGTTGCCGCCGCCGCGAATGCAAGAACGCCGACAAAAGCCAATGAGGCGCGCCAGTTCATGAACACGCTGATCGCATGGCCAAGCGGAACGCCCAATGCAGTGGCGACGGTGAGCCCTCCGATCACGACGGAAAGCGCTCGCGCCCGCTGACCGGGATGCACCATGGCGGCAGCCGTCGCCCCCGCGTTCGGGGTGTAGGCCGCCGCCGATGCGGCGGCGGCTATCCGCGTCAGTATGAGAAGCCCCAATGTCGTACATGCCGCGGAAGCGATGTTGGCAAGGCCGAGCAAAACCAGCGACGACACAAGCAGCCTGCGCCGGGCCACCGTGGAAGTCATCGTCGCGATGATCGGGGCAAGCAATGCATAGGCAAGGGCGAACGCAGTGACCGACCACCCGGCCATCGATGCGCTCACAGACAGGTCTTCGGCCATCTCCGGCAAAAATGCGGAAACGATGAATGCATCCATACCGACCGCAAACGTACCCAAGGCCAAAACCAGGGTTGAGCCCAGGGAGCGCTTTGATTGCTCGACGTTTTCCATTTTCATATCAGGATATTTAATATCTAGATTAACGAACCAAAAAAAGAGGGAAACCCTCTTTTCCAACGGCTAGCTTGAATAGCCCGCATACCATTGCTTCATTCGCTGGCTCCCTGATGGCGGAGATGCCTTTATCAGATCGGCAATGGTCTGCGCGGCCAGCTCCTTTCTCCATGCGGTCTCGGCTCGCTGCATGGCGGCGGCGATTCCACAGGGACGCGCGAAGTCGTTTGGCTTGGCAAGACATCCCGCGCCACGCTGCCTGATTTCGGTGCACCGGAATGCCCACTCATCTCCCTCGATGGCCATCACGACATCCAACAGGGAGATCGCCTCGGGAGCCTTCGCGAGTTGAAAGCCCCCCTTGGCGCCCGCCGAAGAAGTGAAAATTCCGGCACGCACCAGACTCTGGAGAAACTTGTTCAGATAGTGCGAAGGCAGTTCGAATGCGGCGGCGAGCCTGGACGTCGGCACCGGCCCGTCATTGCCGACCCACGCCAGGGTCAGGCAACAGTGCAATGCCCATTCAACACCTTCGCTCATCTTCATGCTATTTACAATTTCCAGTGATCGATATGAAATTACGCAACGCATGCAGCGCTGTTGCCATCGATAGGCCAACATCCGCAACGACGGGCTGTTTCGCGCACCATCCAGCAGGTAGCTTCGCCGCTTTAATTTGGATAAATTATATCTAGATAAATTGCACCGTCAACCAACGACGCGGCACATCAATGAGGGTAGCGCAATGAAACCAGAGAAAGTGCACCTGACGCAGGAGAAGGAGACCCTGCTGATCACGCTGTTCGCGAAGGCCGGCGAATCCGAACTGGGCGACTCGCTCCTGAACGACTGCTATGCCGCGGAAGCGGTGAAACGCATCGATTATGACTTCGCCAGGCTCAAGGTCGGCCGCGACATGATGATCGGTCTGGCGATGCGCGCCCACCATCTTGACGAATGGGCGCGCCGCTTCATCGAACGCCATCCTCGATGCGTCGTACTTCACCTGGGTTGCGGGCTGGATACGCGCTACTTCCGCATCGCCCCAGCGCCGGGCGTGCGCTGGTACGACGTCGACTACCCCGAGGTGGTCGACCTTCGGCGTCGGCTTTTCGCGATGCAGGAAGGCTATTTCCTGATCGCATCCGCTGTCCAGGATGTCGCGTGGCTTGAGCAGGTTCCCGCCGACCTGCCAGTGCTCGTAATCGCGGAGGGCCTGCTGATGTACCTGTCGCGAGACGACGTCAGGGCGCTACTCGGGGGTATCGTTTCCAGGTTTCAACACGGGGAATTCATCTGTGACGCGCTCAGTTCCCTGGGCGTTCGCTTCGTCCAGCGCATTCCGTCGGTGCGCGCCACCGGCGCACAGTTGAAGTGGGGAATCGACGACCCGCGTGAGCTGGAGGCACTCGCGCCGCCGCTGAAACTGGCCGAAGAGGCCGACTGCTATCGCCGCGATGACGTCGCGCGGTTTTCCCTGCTGTCGAGAATATCCATCGGCATCATGCTCGCGATCCCCGCCCTCCGGCGCATGAACCATCTCCTTCGCTACACCATTCAACGCGATCCACGCCCGACGCCGCGGTAGCGGATGGAGGCAATGTAAGTGGCAATGGCCTGGCGGGAGTTGGCGTAGCGACCTCACTGGTTCCTTGCAGGCAACATTGAAGGGAATTCATGACGTCACTGGATAGCGCGGGTCCCGGATATCTTACGGGCACTGGGCCGCGCCGTGCGGCTCTCTGGAACCAAGACAGAGGACATCACCATGCAGGCATATCGGATCACCGCCGGCCAGGGTATCGGCTCGTTGCAACGCGGGGCGCTGGCAGCGCGCGCCCCCGGTCCCCATGAGGTGCGCGTGCGCGTCAAGGCCGTTTCGCTGAACTTCCGCGACCTGATGGTCGCGCGTGGCGGCTACCTGAAACCGGCGGACGCCCCCGTCATTCCAGCGTCCGACGCCGCTGGTGAAGTCGTGGACGTCGGCGCCGGGGTCACACGCTACCGGCCGGGCGACCGGGTGATGGGCGCCTTCTTTCCGGACTGGATCGATGGCGAGTCCGACCCCGTCAACACCGCGCGGGTGCCGGGCGCCGCCAGCGACGGCGTGCTGGCCAGCGAGGTCATTTTCTCCGAGCACTCCCTGGTCGCCATTCCCGATTCGCTCTCGGATGAACAGGCCGCGACCTTGCCATGCGCCGCCGTCACCGCCTGGAGCGCCCTGTTCGTCGCGGGACGCGCCAAAGCCGGCCAGACCGCCTTGCTGCTGGGCACCGGCGGGGTATCGATCTGGGGCCTGCAACTGGCCAAGGCAGCGGGCCTGCGCGCCATCATCACCTCGTCCAGCAACGAGAAACTGGCGCGGGCGCGCGAGTTGGGCGCGGACCACGTGATCAACTACCGCGACAACCCCGAATGGCAGGACGAAGTGCTGCGCGTCACCGGCGGCGAAGGCGCCCACGTGGTGCTGGAAGTCGGCGGCGAGGGCACGCTGGAACGCTCGGTCGCGGCGGTCCGGCACGGCGGCGCGGTCGGCATCATCGGCGGTGTCAGCGGTTTCGACTCGGTGCCGGTCTCGCCCTTGGCGTTGATCGCCGGCCACAAGCGCCTGGAGGGCATTCTGGTGGGCAGCCGCAAGATGCTGGAAGATGTGACGCGGCTGGTCGACAGCGCCGGCATCGCGCCGGTGATAGACCGGGTCTACGGTTTCGACGAGGCGCCGGCCGCGTTCGAGCGCCTGGCCTCGGGCCGTCACTTCGGCAAGATCGTGATCCGCGTCGACCGCTGAACGGCACAAAGAAAAAGGCCGCCTTGATGGCGGCCCAGGTGTCGAGAGACAACGCTCTTCAAATGCGGAAAGCCGCGTCGGGCGTTGTCGAGACACCGACCTTATTTCTCGTTTTCAACATCGGGGCCACGCCCCGAGGCATCACTCCACCGTCACGCTCTTGGCCAGATTGCGCGGCTTGTCCACGTCGGTGCCACGGGCGCAGGCCGTGTGGTACGACAGCAGCTGCAGCGGCACCGTGTGCAGGATCGGCGACAGCTTGCCGTAGTGCTCGGGCATGCGGATCACGTGCATGCCTTCGGCGCTCTGGATCTTGCTGTCGGCGTCGGCGAACACGTACAGCTCGCCGCCGCGCGCGCGCACTTCCTGCATATTGGACTTCAGCTTTTCCAGCAGCTCGTCCTTGGGCGCGATGGTGACAACGGGCATGTGCTCGGTCACCAGGGCCAGCGGGCCGTGCTTGAGTTCGCCGGCCGGGTAGGCCTCGGCGTGGATGTAGCTGATTTCCTTGAGCTTGAGCGCGCCTTCCAGCGCGATCGGGTAATGCATGCCGCGGCCCAGGAACAGCGCGTTTTCCTTCGAGGCAAAGCGGTCGGCCCAGGCCATGATCTGCGGTTCCAGCGCCAGCACCGAGCCGATGGCCACGGGCAGGTGGCGCAGCGCCTTCAGGTGTTCGGCCTCCTGCTCGTCGGTCAGGCGGCCGCGCACTTGCGCCAGCGCCAGCGTCAAGAGGAACAGCGCGGTCAGCTGCGTGGTGAAGGCCTTGGTCGAGGCCACGCCGATTTCGACGCCGGCGCGCGTGATGTACGACAGCTTGCATTCGCGCACCATGGCGCTGGTGGACACGTTGCAGATGGTCAGCGTGTTTTCCATGCCCAGCGAGCGGGCGTGCTTGAGCGCGGCCAGCGTGTCGGCGGTTTCGCCCGACTGCGAGATCGTGACGACCAGCGAACGCGGGTTCGGCACGCTGTCACGGTAGCGGTATTCGCTGGCGATTTCGACCGCCACGGGGATCTTGGCGATCGATTCGATCCAGTACTTGGCGGTCAGGCCGGCGTAGTAGCTGGTGCCGCAGGCCAGGATCAGCAGCGAGTCGATGTCCTTGAAGATCTTGTAGGCGTCGTCGCCGAACAGTTCGGGCGTGATGGCCTCGATGTCCTGCAGCGTGTCGCCGACGGCGCGCGGCTGCTCGAAGATCTCCTTCTGCATGTAGTGGCGGTAGGGGCCGAGTTCAGCCGCGCCGGTGTGCACCTGCACGGTATGCACCTGGCGTTCCACATTCTTGCCGTTGGCGTCCACGATCCAGACGCGCGCCAACTGCAGGTCGACGACGTCGCCGTCTTCCAGGTAGATGATCTGGTCGGTGGTGCCGGCCAGCGCCAGCGCGTCCGAGGCCAGGAAGTTCTCGTTCTGGCCCACGCCCACCACCAGCGGCGAACCCTGGCGCGCGCCGACCACGCGGTGCGGCTCGTCGCGGCAGAACACGGCGATGGCGTAGGCGCCATGCAGGCGGCGCACGGCGTTCTGCACGGCCTCGAACAGGTCGCCGGCATACAGGTGGTTGACCAGGTGCGCGATCACTTCGGTGTCGGTCTGGCTTTCGAAGACGTAGCCCACGGCCTGCAGCTCGGCGCGCAGTTCGTCGTGGTTCTCGATGATGCCGTTGTGCACCAGCGCGATGCGCGGCTCGTCGTTGCCCAGGTGCGAGAAATGCGGGTGGGCATTGTGCGTGGCCGGCACGCCGTGCGTGGCCCAGCGGGTGTGGGCGATGCCGGTGAAACCTTGCACCTTGTCCTGCGCGACCTGTTCGGCCAGCTCGGCCACGCGCTGGGTGCTGCGCGTGCGGCGCAGGTGGCCGTCGGCGTAGACGGCGACGCCGCAGGAGTCATAGCCGCGGTATTCCAGCCGCTTCAGGCCTTCGACCAGGATCGGGGTGATGTCGCGCTGGGCGACGGCGCCAACAATGCCGCACATAGGAGAGACTCCTGAAAGTTCGAGTACGGAACGCATTGTGCGCGTCCCGCCAAGAAATTTGATTTCTTTATCTGGTCATATTTGACAGTTTATTCACTTACATATTTGTGATTAAATAATATTTCACTAATCATGAATTTATGAATTAATCATGCAAAACCAGCCGATCACCCTGCCTGAGTTGGACGATCTGGACCTGCGCATCCTGGAACAGTTGCAAGACGACAACTCGCTGACCAACCAGGAACTGGCCGCGCGCGTGCACGCCTCGCCGCCGACCTGCCTGCGACGGGTGCGGCGCCTGGTGGAAGAAGGCGTGATTGCGCGCCAGGTGGCCATCCTGGCAGCCGACAAGCTGGGCAGCACGCTGACGGCCATCGTCGAGATCACGCTGGACGTGCAGGCGGCCGAAAGCCTGGACGCCTTCGAACGGATCATGCTGGCCGAACCGGCGGTGCTGCAGTGCTACCGCGTGTCGCCGGGACCGGATTTCGTGGTGATCGCGCAGGTCAAGGACATGCCGGCCTATCACGCGCTGGCGCACCGCGCCTTCACCGCGCACGCCAACGTGCGCAACGTGCGCACGTTCTTCTCGGTGCACCGCGCCAAGTTCGAGACCCGTATCGATCCGCGCGGATAGGAGCCGGGCGGTCGGGCCGCGACGCCGCTAGCGCGCCGCCAGCAGCCGCTCGAACTGCGCCAGATAGCGATTGCCCATCTTCTGCACGTCGTGCTCGTCGCGCACGTACTGATACGCGCGCTCGGTGATTTCCTGGCGGAACGCGGCGTCATCCAGGCAACGCGCCATGCCCTGGGCCATGGCGTGGAAGTCGGCCACCGCGCACAGCACGCCGCGCCCGTCCGCCAGGCTTTCCTTCAGGCCGCCGGCATCGGTGGACACCACCGGCACGCGTTGCAGGAAGGCGTCCAGCACGCTGCTGCCCAGCGCCTCTTCCTCGGAGCTCATGACGAACACGTCGAGGATGCAGTAGAAATCCTCGACGCCCTTGCGAAAGCCCGCGAAACGGTAGACGTCCTCGACCCCCAGCGCCCGCGCCTCGTCGCGCGCCTGCTGCTCGCGATCGCCGCCGGCGCCGAAGTGCAGGAAGACGAAATCGCGCCGCGTCTTCGCCAGTTCGGCCACCGCCCGCACCAGCGTCACCGGATCCTTGTCGCGGATCAGCGCGGCCGACGTGGCCATGACCTTCTTGCCTTCCAGGCCAAATTCGCGCACCAGCGCGGCGACGTTTTCCTGGTTGATCCGGTGCGGCTCGACCGCGCTGCGAATGATGACCGGATCCAGCCCCAGGCGACGCGGTTCGCTCGCGGCCATGTCGCTGATGGCCACGAACAGGTCGGTGTGGCGCCACTTGTAGCCGGTCTTCCATTCCTCGTTGGGCTTGACCACGAACGAAGTGCGGCGCGAGAACGCCACCGGGCGGCGGTGCAGCCACTTGGTCAGCACCGCCCAGGTGATGGTGTTGGCGGTCTGGGCGTGGATGATGTCGTAGCCGCTGCCCGCGCGCGCCAGGAATGCTAGCTGCGCCGGCACGTTGCGGACGGGGTGCGCCACGAAACCTTCCTGGCGCACGCGTTCGGCCAGCGGACCGCCCTCGCGGCACAGCACTTCGACCTGGTGGCCGGCATTGCGGAACGCGCGCATGCAGTACAGCGTCTGGCGTTCGCCGCCGCGCCACCCCTTCTCGAAGTTGAGCTGCAGGATCTTCATGCGCGGCCGATGCCCGAATACTCGAAGCCCTGGGCGCGCACGTCGGCCGGCGTGTAGAGATTGCGGCCGTCGATGATCAGCGGCGTCTTCAGCAAGGCCTTGACGCGGTCGAAGTCGGGCGCGCGGAAGACCTTCCATTCGGTGGCGATCAGCAGCGCGTCGGCGCCGTCGAGCGCATCGTACATGTCGGTGGCGAAGCTCACGCCGGGCTTGCCATCCAGAATCCGGCCGGCCTCGTGCATGGCCACCGGATCGTAGGCGCGCACGGTGGCGCCGCGGCGCGTCAGCTCGTCGATCACGGTCAGGCTGGGGGCCTCGCGCATGTCGTCGGTATTGGGCTTGAACGACAGGCCCCACAGCGCGATCTTGCGGCCGCTCAGGTCCTCGCCGTAGCGCGCCACCAGCTTTTCCGACAGGCGGAACTTCTGCGCATGGTTGGCGGCCTCGGCGGCCTCGATGACACGCATCGGCAGCGCATTCTCGGCGGCGGTGTTGACCAGCGCCTGCACGTCCTTGGGGAAGCACGAGCCGCCGTAGCCGGCGCCCGGATACAGGAAGTGGTAGCCGATGCGCGGATCGGCGCCGATGCCGCGGCGCACCTGCTCGATGTCGGCGCCCAGCGCTTCGGCCAGGTTGGCCATCTCGTTCATGAACGAGATGCGGGTCGCCAGCATGGCGTTGGCGGCGTATTTGGTCAGCTCGGCCGAGCGCACGTCCATCACCATCAGGCGGTCGTGGGTGCGCTGGAACGGCTCGTAGATGCGGCGCATGACGCCGATGGTGTAGTCGTCGTCGGCGCCGACGATGACGCGGTCCGGGCTCATGAAATCGTTGATCGCGGCGCCTTCCTTCAGGAATTCCGGATTCGAGGCGACGCTGAACGGCACCTCGACACCGCGCTTGGCCAATTCCTCGGCCACCGCGGCCCGCACCTTGTCGGCGGTGCCGACCGGGACGGTGGACTTGTCCACGATCAGCTTGCGGCTGGTCATATGCCGGGCAATGTTGCGGGCGGCGGCCAGCACGTATTTCAGGTCGGCCGAGCCGTCCTCGCCGGGCGGCGTGCCCACCGCGATGAACTGCACGTCGCCGAACGCCACGCTCTGGGCCACGTCGTCGGTGAAATGCAGGCGGCCGGCCTGCACGTTGCGCCGCACCAGGTCTTCCAGGCCGGGCTCGTAGATGGGGATACCCCCCTGGCGCAGCAGGGCGATCTTCGCCGCATCCACGTCCAGGCACATGACGTCGTTGCCCATGTCGGCCAGGCATGCCCCCGACACCAACCCTACGTAACCGGTACCCACGACCGTGATCTTCATGCCTGAACGCCTTAAAAATAGGTAATCGTCGCGCCCGGGCATCCTGCCCCAGCGCCGGTCGCCATTATAGAAGGGCCGCCAGCCCGCCCGGAACGCGGCGCCCGCGGCGATCGGCTGGCGCTAGGGCGCCCGCAGCTTGCTGAAGCGCACCGTGTTCACGACCACCGCCAGCGCCGCGCAGATCGTGCCCAGCACCAGGGCCAGCCCCGGTCCGTGCGCCGCGCTGACACTGAAAGCGATCGCCACCAGCGCCGTGCCGAAGCTCTGCCCGAACACCCGGGTGGTCGCCTGCAGGCCGCCGGCCGCGCCGCTGCGCACGCGCGGCGCGGCCGACAGCATGGCGCGGTTGTTCGGCGTCTGGAAGAAACCAAAGCCCACGCCCGCCACGAACATGCCGGCGATGATGGGCACGTTGCCCACGGAAGCGGGCAGCGCCGCCAGCCACAGCATGCCGATCACCATGGTCGCCGCGCCCACGCCGCTCAGGGTGGCGGCGGAGTAGCGGTCCGACAGGCGGCCGGCCAGCGGCGCGATCAACGCCGTGCCCACCGGCCAGGCGCCCATCAGCATGCCCACCTCGAGATACGGCCGTCCCAGCACCTGCTGGAAATAGAAAGGCAGCGACACATACGAGGCCATCTGCGCCGCAAAGGTGCAGGCCGACGCCCCCACCGCGAACGCCAGCGGCCGGATGCGCAGCAGGTCCACCGGCACCAGCGGCGCGGGCTGGCGGCTGGCGCGGCGCACCAGTACCAGGCCCGCCACGGCGGCAATCGCCACCAGGCCGATCCCGCGCAGCAGGTCCTCGCCCATCATGTCGATGCCGGAAATGAACACGCCCAGCGTCGCCATGCACAGCAGCGCGCTGATCCAGTCCAGCCGCACGTCGTTGCGCGGCACTTCCGGCAGGTGGCGCAGGCCGAACATGGCCAACACGCAGATGGGCAGGTTGACGGCGAAGATCCACGGCCAGGGCGCCACCGACAGGATCGCCGAGCCGATCGTCGGCCCCAGCACCGACATCACCGCCACCGTGGTGGCGTTGATGCTGATGCCGCGCCCCAGCATCTTGAGCGGATAGATGTTGCGCACCAGGCCGCCGAACAGGCACATCAGCGTCGCCGCGCCCACGCCCTGGAACACGCGCGCCGCCGTCAGTTGCGCCAGCGTGCCGGCCAGCGCGCAGCCCAGCGAGGCCAGGGTGAAAAGCACCAGCCCGAAGGTGAACATGCGCCGGAAACCGATGCGCTCGGCCAGGGCCGACAACGGCAGCAGCATCATCACCACCGCCAGGTTGTAGGCATTGACCACCCACACCGCCTGCGCCGGCGAGGCATTCAAGTCGGCCGCGATGGTCGGCAGCGCGACGTTGGCGATGGTGGTATCCAGCACCGACAGGCTGATGCCCGTCATCACGGTCGCCGCCGCCCAGTAGCGGCGCGGCGCCGGCAAACCGTCCGGCGCGGCAGGCTTGGACTTGCCCGCCGGCGCCGGGGACGCCGGCGCGGTCACGACTTCTTGACCGGCCGTTGCCAACCGTCGACGGTGACCTGCTTGCCGCGCGATACCGTCAGCTTGTCGGCCGGCGCATCACGGGTCAGGGTGGTGCCGGCGCCCAGCGTGGCGCCGCGACCGACGCGCACCGGCGCCACCAGTTGCGTGTCCGAGCCGATGAAGGCGTCGTCCTCGATGACGGTGCGGTGTTTGTTGACGCCGTCGTAGTTGCAGGTGATGGTGCCCGCGCCCACGTTCACGCGCGCGCCGATGTCGGCATCGCCGATGTAGGCCAGGTGGTTGGCCTTGCTGTCGGCGCCCAGCACGCTCTTCTTGATCTCGACGAAGTTGCCGACATGGGTGCGATCGCCGAGTTCGGCGCCCGGACGCAGGCGGGCGTACGGACCAATGCGCGCGTCGCCGCCGACCTGGGCCTGCTGCAGATGGCTGAAAGCCTCGATCTGCGTGCCCGCGCCGATGCTGACGTCGCGCAGCACGCAGTGCGGGCCCACGCGCACGCCGTCGGCCAGCGTCACCTGGCCCTCGAACACGCAGCCCACGTCGATGAACACGTCACGGCCGCAAGTCAGCGTGCCGCGCACGTCGAAACGGGCGGGGTCGGCCAGCGTCACGCCGGCCTCAAGCTGGCGACGCGCCTGCTCGCCCTGATAGCGGCGCTCCAGTTCGGCCTGCTGCACGCGGCTGTTCACGCCCAGCGTCTCCCACGATGCGTCCGGCTGGGCCGCGCCCACCGGCACGCCGTCGGCCACGGCCAGCCCGACCACATCGGTCAGGTAGTACTCGCCCTGGGCGTTGTTGTTGTCGATGCGCGAGAGCCAGTCCTTGAGCTGCGCGGTGGGCGCGGCCAGGATGCCGGTGTTGACTTCCTTGATGGCGCGCTCGGCCTCGGAGGCATCTTTGTGCTCGACGATGCGGCAGACGTTGCCGGCGGCGTCACGCACGATGCGGCCGTAGCCGGTCGAGTCGGCCAGCACTTCGGTCAGCACCGCGGCGCCGTTGCCGCGCGCCTGCAGCAGGCGGCGCAGCGTCTCGGGCTGCACCAACGGCACGTCGCCGTACAGCACCAGGGTCACGTCGTCCTTGCCGTCGCCTTCGCGCAGCAGCGGCACGGCCTGCTGGACCGCGTGGCCGGTGCCTTGCTGCGGCTGCTGCAGCGCGAATTGCAGATCGTCCTGCCCCGCGAAAGCCTGCTTGACGCGGTCGGCGCCATGGCCGACCACCACGATGACACGGGCCGGCTCGAGCTGGCGGGCGCTATCCAGCACGTGGGCCAGCATCGGCTTGCCGGCCAGGGTGTGCAGCACCTTGGGCAGGTCGGACTGCATGCGCTTGCCGAGTCCGGCGGCGAGAATCACTACATTGAGCATAAGTTCCGGTATTTGAATGCGCCCGCTACCGCCATGCGGCGGTCCGGGACGGGATTGAAAAAATCAGGGCTTGCCGTCGGCAGGCCCGCTGTTCTTGGTGGCCGCCTTGGCGGCCGGTTTGCGCGCGGTCTTGCGGGCGGGCTTGGCGACCGTCTTGGCAGCCTTGGCCGCCGGGGCGGCCGCGGCCTGCGGGCCGCCCGGCGTGGCCTTGGACTTGTCGGCCTCGGGCGCCGGCTGGCTGCCGGGCATCGATGCGGCCGTGGCCGCCGCGATCTGGTTGAATTGCTGTTGCAGCAGGTCCCACCAGGCCTTGGAGGCCGACTGCGCCGCCGCGCCCATCTGCTCGCTCATGCCGGGCTGGGCGCCGGCCGCGCCGCCGTCGGACTCGGGAGCCTTGGCCTCAGCCTTCGCAGCGCCCGCGGCCTCTTGCGACGAGCCTTGCGACGGGCCTTGCGGCGCGCGCTTGGCGGCAGGGGCCGGCTTCAGGCCCAGCACCACTTCCAGCGGCGACGCCGCGCCGCTTTCGCGCACCGCGCCCAGGTCCAGGTTGGCGGCCGAATCGACAAAGGCGCGCAGCGTGCTGATGGTGGAGCGCTGCACTTCCATGCCCTGGATCGTGCTGGACAGCATCGACAGGTTCATGCGCAGCCAATTTTCCACCGAACGCAGTTCGGCGATACGGCGGTCCAGGTCTTCCAGGTTCATGGGCGGCGCCATCGGCAGGCTGCTCGCCAACCCGCCTGGGCCGGTCAGGCCAGCCCAGGCCTGGCGCATCATTTCCATGCTGGCCAGCAGGGGGTTGCCCGACAGGTCGGAATTCTGGCCCATGCCGGGCAGGACGAACGGGTTGCTGTGTTGGTCGCTCATTCCTGTCTTCCCATAGATCGCAAAACGCTGCCGGCCGGCGTGGTCATCCCGGCAGCAGCTGATTATTCTCCACCCGCACGTGGTCGCCGGACGCGAAGGCGAACGGCTGCGCGCTGCGGAATTGGCGCGAGCTGCCGTCGTTCATGCGTACCGTGAGCTCATAGTGCGTCACCGTTTGTTGCTGCCTGATATTACGCTCAACTTCACGGCCTGCCAAAGCGCCGCCCACCGCGCCCAGCACGGTCAGCGCGGTCTTGCCGCTGCCGCCGCCGAACTGGTTGCCGACCACGCCGCCGGCCACGCCGCCAGCAATGGTGCCGACCAGGTGGTCGCTATTGTCCTTGACCGGCACCTGCACCTGGCGGATCGATTCAACCACGCCGCAATTGCGGCAGGCCTGCGCCGCCGGGGCTGGCGCCGGCGCAGGGCGGCCTTGCGCCTGGGCCTGCGGGGCCTGCGCCTGGGCTGGCGGCCGCGCGGCCGGCGCTTGCGGCTGGCCAGGCGTCGCGGGCTGGGCCGGCGCCAGATTGGCGGCCTCGGGCCCGGGCTGGGCCAGCGCCGGGTCCTCGGCGTGCGGGGTGGCCGACGGTGTCGGCAGCCAGCCCATCACGGCGGCCACGCCGACCGAGCACATGACGATCACCGCGATGGCGGCGGCCGCGACCAGCGGATGCAGGCCGCGGCGGGGAGATTCGGTTGGGGCGGGATAATTCATGACGATGCTCCATCGTTACTAACCGGCAGTGGTATAGCACCCGGATGCGGTTTCGGCATGTTGCGATGGTGACGCTTCATTGCTGCGCCGAAGCGGTTGGACAGCCCGCGGCATTCGTGGAAAATAGGACCATGAATGCCATCACCTTGCCTCAGATCGAAGCGGCCATCAACTATTGGCGCAATGTCTCGCCGTCCACCGGCGACGAATCGCGCCTGTGCCCGGAGGCGGCCGCGCTGGCCACCCCCTATGCCCTGATGATCATGTCGCACCGCCGCGAACTGCCCATGGCGGATATCGGCGACAAGGCGCGCGATGCGCTGGCCCGCTGGCGGGCCGCGGGCGGCGAATGACGCCATAGGCCGCACACCCGATCGCGCGGCAGCGCCTGCCGATGCCTGCCCGGCTGGCCGACCGCGGCGGCGGCATCAACCCTTGAGCAGGGCCTGGATGTCGTGCACCAGGGCATCGACCCCGATGTTGTTGTTGGCCAGCACGCGCGATTCACCCTTGCCGTCGAGCAGGTAGAAGGCCGCGGTGTGGTCCATGGTGTAGTTGCCGTCCTTGGTCGGCGCCTTGGCGTAATAGGCCTTGAACGAGGCCGCCGCCTTCTTCACCTGGTCGGGCGTGCCGGTCAAACCCAGAAAACGCGGGTCGAACGCGGTTACGTATTGCTTGAGCACTTCCGGCGTGTCGCGCTCGGGATCCACCGTGATCAGCAGCACCTGGACGCGCTCGGCGTCCGGGCCCAGCTTTTTCATGACCTCCGTCAGCTCGGCCAGCGAGGTCGGGCAGACATCCGGGCACTGCGTGAAGCCGAAGAACACCACCACCGCCTTGCCAGCGAAGTCCTGCAGCGTGCGCGTCTTGCCGTTGTAGTCCGACAGCTCCAACCCGCGGCCCAGCTGGGTGCCGCTGATGTCGCTGCCCTTGAACTGCGGCGCGTTGTCGCCGCAGGCGGCCAGGGCGACGGTGAAAGCGGCGGCCGTGGCCAGGCGCAGGGCCAGGCGCCGACTGGCGGAAAATACGGACATCGACATCTCCAGGGGGTCAGATCAGCGCGACCCAGTGGTCCACCAGCAGGGCGCCGAACAACAGCGCCAGGTAGAGAATGGAAAAACGGAACATGCTGCGCGCCAGCTCGTCGCTGTAGTTGCGGTACAGGCGCCAGGCATACGACACGAACATGCCGCCCAGCACCATCGCGGACGCCAGGTACAGCGCGCCGCTCATGCGGATCGCGGTGGGCAGCAGCGTGGTGGCGACCAGCGCGATGCTGTAGAGCAGGATCTGCAGGCGCGTGAACTGCTGACCGTGCGTCACCGGCAGCATGGGCAGGCCGGCCTTGACGTAGTCATGGTTGCGATACAGCGCCAGCGCCCAGAAATGCGGCGGCGTCCAGATGAAGATGATCAGCACCAGCAGCCAGGCCTCGGCCGGCACCGAATCGGCCACCGCCGCCCAGCCCAGCGCCGGCGGCATGGCGCCCGACAGGCCGCCGATGACGATATTCTGCGGCGTGCGCGGCTTGAGGATGACGGTGTAGATCACCGCGTAGCCGACGAAGGTGGCAAAGGTCAGCCACATGGTCAACGGGTTGACCAGCGTGTACAGCACGAACATGCCGGCCCCGCCCAGCAGGCCCGACAGGCCCAGCACCTGGTACGCGGAAATGGTGCCGCGCGCGGTGGCGCGCCGCGCCGTGCGCAGCATGCGGGCGTCGACTTCCTGCTCGATCAGGCAATTGATGGCGAAGGCGGCCGCGGCCAGCAACCAGATGCCCAGGGTGCCGAACAGCACGCGGCGCATGTCGGGTACGCCCGGCACGGCAAGGAACATGCCGATCACCGCGCAGAACACCGCCAACTGGGTGACGCGCGGCTTGGTGAGCACGAAATATTGGCGGAGCAATCCGGATTGGGGAGCGGCAAGACTGGTCATCATGCACCCTATTTTAAACGCGCACCGAATTGGGGCCGTAGCCCCCGGCCGGCGCGCCGCCCGCCGTGGACAGGCGCACCATGAGGACGACGGCGGCCAGCGTCAGGCCGGCCGCCCCGCCATTGTGCAGCACGGCGATCAATAATGGCCACTGGAAGAAAATGGTCGTCAGCCCGGTCAGCAGCTGGGCGCCCAGCAGCGCCAGCATCAGCGTGGCGGGGCCGCGCAGCCCCCGGTCGGCCCGCAGGCGCCAGGCCAGCACGCCCAGGTACGCGAACACGACGAAGGCGAAATTGCGGTGCACCCAGTGGATCGCCGTCAGCGCCGGTTGCGAGATCATTTCGCCGGACGGCAGCTCGCCCAGCGCGCGGATGATCGAATAGCCGCCATGGAAATCCATGTCAGGCACCCATTTGCCGTGGCACATGGGGAAATCCATGCAGGCAAGAGCCGCGTAATTGGTGCTGACCCAGCCGCCCAGCGTCACCTGGATCAGCAGCAGGATGAAGCCGCCGACCACCCAGGGCCTGAAACGCCGCGCCGCGGCCGCCACGGCATGGTGCGGCCGTTCACGGGCCGACAACCAGGTCATCAGCGCCAGCACCGACAGGCCGAACACCAGGTGCGCCGTGACCACGGCGGGCATCAGCTTGTGCGTCACGGTCCAGGCGCCGAACGCGCCCTGCACGCACACCGCCACCAGCGTGGTCACCGCCAGGGCCGGCGAGCGGCCCAGTTCGCGGCGGTAGCGCCAGGCCATGTAGACGATGCCGATGATCAGCATGCCCAGGATCGAGCCGACATAGCGGTGGATCATCTCGATCCAGGCCTTGGACAAGGTCACCGGGCCGAACGGCATGGCCTGCGAGGCCTCGTGGATGTCGCCCATCGCGCCCAGCGGCGTGACGCTGCCGTAGCAGCCGGGCCAGTCCGGGCAGCCCAGGCCCGAGTCCGTCAGGCGCACGAAGGCGCCGAACATGATCAGGTCCAGCGTCAGGAACCAGGTGAAGAAGACGAGTTTGCGATACCGCGCTTTGATGCGTTCCATGGAAACCAACTGAATACCGATTCAACCGATGCGCGAGTTATAGACCAGCTTGCTGATGTCCTTGCGCACCTTCACGCCGTCGGCGTCGGCGGGATACTGCATCATCAGGTTGCCCAGGGGATCGATCACCCAGATCGGCTGCGCCAGGCCGGGCTGGCCGGCCGCGGCATCGCGCGCCAGCAGGAAGCGCGCCAACTGGTCCGGATCGGCGCGCAGCATGATCGTGCCCTGGTAGGCCTGCAGCACCTTGTCCGGCACCGGGCCGTCGTCGGTGATGAACCAGACGCGCGCCAGGCGGTCGACGTTCTTGCCCTGGCTGGCGTGGGTGTTGCGGGTGATGTAGAGCTTGCGGGCGCAGCTTTCCGGGCAGGCGGCGCCATCGGCCGCCACCAGCAGCCACTTGCCCTTCAGGCTCTGCAGGTCGAACGGCTTGCCATCCAGCGTGGTCAGCTTGAGCGCCTCCGGCGCGGGCATCGGCCGCTGCGGCTCGACCAACTGGCCATAGTTGCTGGCGTCCGCCGGCCACCACTGCGGATTCATGTAGACCACGAAGGCCGCCACGATCGGCGCCAGCGTGCACAGGAACACCAGCACCATCGGTGTCAGCGAGCGCCGTACGGGTTTGGAAGCAGTCATGTCGCGAGCCGCGTGGGTCATGGATTCTGTTGTCGGAAAGGGCGGTCAGGCCGCCGGGTCGTTGGCCGCGGCGCGTTGGCGCATGCGCTTGATGGCGCCCCCCAGCACCACCAGCCACGCAATGGCGGCAAACAAGGCGAAGGAAAACCATTCGACGGCATAGACCGTGTTCTGCTGGAAATTCACCGACGGCTGCGGCCAGTCGTGCACCAGGCCGTCGTCCTCGCCGGTGCCGAACTGGCTCACCACGGTGGGCAGCAGCGTCAGTCCGGTGGCCTTGGCGTAGGCCTCCAGCGGCAGGTTCTGCACCTGTGGCACGGCGCCGCCGGCGAGCGGCAGGCGCTCCGGCAGGCTGGAGGCGTCCTGGCCCCCCAGCGACCACAGCTCGAACATGCGCGGCACGCGCGGCGACAGCTCGCCCTTGATGGTCTGCGCGCCGTCGGGCGTGGCCGGCAGCGCCGGCGCGCCCTGGCCCTGGATCACCCGCGGCAGCCAGCCGCGCAGCACCAGCACCGCGTGGCGGCTGCCGGCATCCAGCAGCAGCGGCGTGGCCAGCCAGTAGCCCGGCTTGCCTTCATGGTTGCGGTTGTCCAGCAGTACACTGAATTCGGGCAGCCAAGTGCCGCTGGCCTGCGCCACGCGCCACGGCTTCATGTCGGCCGGCGCGGTCGACGGCGCCAGCACCAGCGGCGCTTGCTTGCGGCCGGCCTCGATAGCCGCCAGAATGTCGCGTCGCTCGTCGGCCCGCCGCAATTGCCATTGGCCCAGCGACGCCAGGATCACCACGGCGATCCCCAGCAGGAGCAAGGCGGCTACCGTGTAGCGGGTTGAATGCGGTCGAGCCATCTGTATTGAATCAATCGATTTTGTCCGGAGACCATCATGCGCGTTTTCGTCGTTCTGGCCTTCATCGGTATCCTGGCCAGTCTGGCATCCGCCCTGGTCTACCTGATGCGGGACAAAGGCAGCACCAACCGCACGGTCAACGCGCTGACGGTGCGCATCGGCCTGTCGGTTGCCCTGTTCCTGTTCGTGCTGTTCGCCCATCACATGGGCTGGATCGAAAGCACCGGTTTTAGATAAGCCCGCGTCCGGCCGGTTCCCCGGCCGCGCGACCCAGCCGTATTGGAACACGGACCGCCATCAAGCGAAGGGCGAGGCCGGCGGCGCCGGTTTCCCGGCGGCCCGCCGGCCTCGCCCCGTCCAGCCGATCGGCCCGGCAGCGCCGGGCCCACGCCTCAGAACCAGTAGACGAACAGGTACAGGCCCAGCCACACCACGTCCACGAAGTGCCAGTACCAGGCGGCGCCCTCGAAGCCGAAGTGGTGGTCGGGCCGGAAATGGCCGCGCATCAGGCGGATCAGGATGACCGTCAGCATGGTGGCGCCCAGGATCACGTGGAAGCCGTGAAAGCCCGTCAGCATGTAGAACAGCGAACCGTAGGCGCCCGAATTGAACTTGAGGTTCAGCTCGGTGTACGCGTGGTGGTATTCAGCGGCCTGGCAGGCCACGAAGATGAATCCGAGGATGACCGTGGCGGCCAGCCAGAACATGGTCTTGCCGCGATGGTTCTCGCGCAGCGCATGGTGGGCGATAGTCAGCGTCACGCCCGAGCTCAGCAGCAACGCGGTGTTGATGGTCGGCAGCCAGAAGGGGCCCACGGTCTGGAAGTGCTCGACCACGCCGGCCGGGCCGAAGTTGGGCCACACCGCCTGGAAGTCAGGCCACAGCATCAGGCGGTGGTCCATGTCGCCCAGCCACGGCGTGGTGATGGTGCGCACATACCAGAGCGCGCCGAAGAACGCCGCGAAGAACATCACTTCCGAGAAGATGAACCAGCTCATGCCCCAACGGTACGACCCGTCGATGCGCTTGCTGTTCATGCCGGCCTCGGATTCCTGGATGGCGTCGCCGAACCAGTAATACAGCACCACGATCAGCGCGATGAAGCCGATCAGCACCGACCACTTGGCCCAGCTCACGCCGTTGATCCAGCCCGCGGCGCCCAGGCCCATGAGCAGCAGCGCCACGGCCGTGCGCACGGGATGCCCCGAATCGGCGGGCACGTAGTAATAGGGTGCCTCTTTACCTTGAACCGAGTGGCTTGCACTCATGGCTTTCTCCCTGGTACTGATTTATAGAATTGAGTGATTCAAGTCAGGCTGGATACCGCCCAACGCACAATTAACACCAGCACGGCCACGAAGATCGCCGCCGCCAGCAGCCCCGCCACGATCACATGGACGGGATTGAGCCTGGCGCTGTCCTCGCGATAGCCCGCGCCCTTGCGGACGCCGAAAAATCCCCACGCCACCGCCTTCATCGTCTGGAAGAAGCTCAGCTTGCGCTGGGCGGATTCGCGCAGGTCGTCGCTCATCTCGTGGCCCGCTAGCCGCCGATGGCCTTGCCCGCCAGCAGCGCCGAACCGCGGAACACGGTCCAGGCGAACACGGCGATGACGAATACCAGCAGAACCAGTCCTGCGATCTTGTTGCGTCGGCGCTGCTCGGGGGTCATGGCCATGCTGCCTGTTGCGGGTTTCGGATCGGCGCTCACTTGACTTCGGGCGGCGTCTCGAAGGTATGGAACGGGGCGGGCGACGGCACGGTCCATTCCAGTCCTTCGGCGCCTTCCCACGGCTTGGCCGCGGCCTGCTCGCCCTTGCCCATGTAGCAACGCAGCACGGCCCACAGGAAGATCAGCTGCGACAGGCCGAACCAGAAGGCGCCGATGGTGGCGATCTGGTGGAACGTCGTGAACTGCGCGGCGTAGTCGGCATAGCGGCGCGGCATGCCGGCCAGGCCCAGGAAGTGCATCGGGAAGAAGGTCACGTTGAACGAGATCAGCGTCGACCAGAAGTGCAGCTTGCCCAGCTTTTCGCTGTACATGCGGCCGGTCCACTTGGGCAGCCAGTAGTAGGTGCCGGCGAACAGCGCGAACAGCGAGCCGGCCACCAGCACGTAGTGGAAGTGGGCCACCACGTAATACGTGTCATGCACCTGGATGTCGATCGGCGCCACCGACAGGATCAGGCCGGTGAAGCCGCCCATCGTGAACACGAAGATGAAGCCGATCGAGAACAGCATCGGCGTCTCGAACGTCATCGAGCCGCGCCACATGGTGGCGACCCAGTTGAACACCTTCACCCCGGTCGGGATGGAGATGAGCATGGTGGCGTACATGAAGTACAGCTGGCCGGTCACCGGCATGCCCGTGGTGAACATGTGGTGCGCCCACACGATGAACGACAGCACGGCGATCGAGGCGGTCGCGTACACCATCGAGGCGTAGCCGAACAGCTTCTTGCGGGCGAACGCGGGCACGATGGCCGACACGATACCGAACGCCGGCAGGATCATGATGTAGACCTCGGGGTGCCCGAAGAACCAGAACACGTGCTGGTACAGCACCGGGTCGCCGCCGGCGGCGGCGTTGAAGAAGCCGGTGCCGAAGTGGCGGTCGGTCAGCACCATGGTGATGGCGGCGGCCAGCACCGGCATCACGGCCAGCAGCAGGAACGCGGTGATCAGCCAGGTCCAGCAGAACAGCGGCATCTTCATCAGCGTCATGCCGGGCGCGCGCATGTTCAGCACGGTCACGATGATGTTGATGGCGCCCATGATCGAGGACGCGCCCATGATGTGCATCGCGAAGATGGCCAGGTCCATGCCCGGGCCCATCTGCAGCGACAGCGGCGCATACAGCGTCCAGCCGGCGGCGGTGGCGCCGCCCGGCACGAAGAACGAGGCCGTCAGCATGATCGCGGCCACCGGCAGCAGCCAGAAGCTGAAGTTGTTCATGCGGGCGAAGGCCATGTCGGACGCGCCGATCTGCATCGGGATCATCCAGTTCGCGAAACCCACGAACGCCGGCATGATGGCGCCGAACACCATGATCAGGCCGTGCATGGTGGTGAACTGGTTGAACAGTTCGGGGCGGAAGAACTGCAGGCCCGGCTCGAACAGCTCGGTACGCAGCAGCAGCGCCAGCGTGCCGCCTTCGAGCAGCATGACGAACGAGAAGATGAGATACATCGTCCCGATGTCTTTGTGGTTGGTGGCGAAAAGCCAGCGGCGCCAGCCGGTGGGGGTGGCGTGGTGGTGGTCATCGTGACCGTGGCCGTGGCCCGGCGACACGTGGTCTACAGTGACGCTGCTCATGATGGACTCCTTCCTGCTGAGTGCCGGCTCCGTTCCACGGAACCGGCAGGGTATCTCTGACTAAACGGAACCAGCTCTGCGATGGGAAAGCGGGGCGCGATCAACGCGCGGCCGCGACATCCTTCGGCATCACTGTCGGGTCCTGCCCCTTGCCGGCGTTGCTCCAGGCATGGCGCGTATAGCTGATGACCGCGGCGATCTCGACATCATTGAGCTGCGGGCCGAATGCCGCCATGGCGGTGTTCGGCTTGCCCTTGAGCACGGTGTTGATCTGTTCCGCTTTCGGGCCCAGAACAACCTTGTCTCCATCGAGGGCCGGGAAGCTGCCCGGGATGCCCTTGCCGTTGGCCTGGTGACAGGCCACGCAATTGGCGGCGAAGACCTTCTCGCCACGGGCAACCAGTTCGGCTTCCGTCCACTCTTTATTGGGATCGTCGGCGTTTGCCGCCATCTTCTTCTTTTGGTCTTCAACCCACTTATCGTAGTCCGCTTGCGCCAGGACTTCCACGACGATGGGCATGAAGGCGTGGTCCTTGCCGCACAATTCGGCGCACTGGCCACGGTAGATACCGGGTTTTTCGGCGCGGAACCAGGCGTCGCGCAGGAAACCGGGGATCGCATCCTGCTTGACGCCGAAGTCGGGAATCATCCACGAGTGGATGACGTCGGCGGCGGTCAGGACGACGCGTACCTTCTTGTCCACGGGCACCACCATGTGGTTGTCCGTTTCCATCAGGTAGAACTGGCCCTTGGCCTCGCGGCCTTCGATCTGGGCGCGCGGGGTCGACAGGGTGGAGAGGAATTTGACGCCGGCGGCGGGGCCGTCGAGATACTCGTAGCCCCACTTCCATTGATAGCCGGTGACCTTGATGGTCAGGTCGGCGCTGGAAGTGTCTTTCATGGCCACGACCGTCTTGGTGGCCGGCAGCGCCATGGCGATGACGATGATGAAGGGGATGACCGTCCAGGCCACTTCCACGCCGAGGTGTTCGTGGAAGGTCGCGGCCTTGTGTCCGCGGGATTTCCGGTGCGCCCAGATGGAGTAGAACATCACTCCGAAGACGCCCACGAAAATCACAATACAGATCGTGAGCAGCAGCCAGTGCAGCCACATGACATCACGCGTGATCTGTGTGACGCCTTCATGCAGGTTCAGCTGATTGACCTTCGGGCCGCCGGGCATGTCTTGCACCTGAGCGATGGCCGCGCTGCCAATCAGCAGCGCACAAGCGCCCAGTATCCCTCTCCACTTCTTCATGCTTACCTCGAAACACGGCGCGAAGGCCCTTGTCGCCTAGTGGCACGGATGTCACTGCAACAGGACTACGCGCAATTATTAGATGGCAGGGCTAGGCAGGGGGAGATAGAGCGGCCCCCGCATTCCCACTCGAAATCACAAAGAAACTGGCGGATTATAGCGGACGCGCAAACAGATGTAAGTTTGTGCCCTTGAATTCATGCGGCCCGCCCCCATCTGCCCGCGCCCCCTTGACGCGCCGGATAAACCGGGTGGCATAAAATCCCGGCAGTCCCATCACAACGGCCTCCCAATGCCCAAGCAGCTGTCCGATCTGTATGCCGCCTTGCGCGCTCGCGCCCAGGAGCCCGCCCCCGCGGGCGCGCACGCTCTCTATATAGCGGGACGACGCTGCGGCTGGGCCACGCATGCCGCCTGTGACGCCCTCCAGGGAGCCGCGCACATCGACGTGGATACCGACGCGCTGCGCATCGGCGCGGCGTTGCCCCCCGGCCCGGCGCTCGATGGCGTGCTCGAACAGACCGCGCAACTGTTGCGCCAAGCCAACTGCCTGAGGGGCTGGCGCGATGAATTGCTCGACGTCCTGGACGGCGACATTGCGCTGGGCGTGATCGAACGCGCGGCGGTGCGGCCGCTGGGTCTTTTGACCAAGGCGGTGCACCTGAACGCCTGGACCCCGGACGGCCGCATCTGGATCGCCCGCCGCGCGCTCAGCAAGTCCACCGACCCCGGCATGTGGGACACCCTGGTTGGCGGCCTGGCCGGCAGCGGCGAACCGCTTGAATCGGCGCTGGTGCGCGAATGCGGCGAAGAAGCCGGGCTGGACGCGCCCGACCTGACGCGGCGCTCGCCGCTACGCACCATCCTGCGCATCCATCGCCACCTGCCCGAGGGCTACCAGGTCGAGGACGTGCTCACCAGCACCTGTGTGCTGGCGGCCGACGCCAGGCCCGCCAACCGTGACGGAGAAGTGATGGAAATTGCCGCGGCCGACGTCGACACGGTGGTCCGCCGCGTGGCGGAGGGCGAATTCACGTTGGAAGCCGCGCTGGTGATCATCGAAGACATCATGCAGCGCCGCGCCGCCGGCGAGATCTGAGCCGGCGACGCGGGCTGGGGGTCAGGCGCTGGCGCCGCCCGGCGCCGCGCCCGATTCACGCGCCTGGATTTCATCCGTTTCGACCGGCGGGTTTTCGACCCGGCGCGTCTCCACCTGTTGCGGCGCCACCGGCGTAGCCGTGGGCGCGGCCGGCGCGCCCGGCTCGGCCGCCCGCAGCGCCTGCACCGCGCGCGCGTCGAGTTCGTCGCCGGCAGCCACCCCGGCAGCTTCGGCCGCCGCCGCAGCCTGGGCCGGCGAAGGCACGGGCGCCTGCGCGGGCGCGGGAGCCGCCGTCGCGTTGGCCTGCGAGAACTGCTTCCAGACCTCGATGGCGCGCAGGCGCTGCTTGGCCACCACCTGGATGCGTTCGCGCAGGTGCTCGTCACGCGCCAGCAGGGCATGGAAATCGCGCGACGACAGCATCAGCAGCTTGCTGTAGCCCAGTGACGTCACCTCGGGCGCGATCTGCTGCTCACCCAGCAGGCCAAGTTCGCCGAAGAACTCGCCGCTGCCCAGTTCGATCATGGTGTTGTCCGGCAGGTGCACCGCCACCGCCCCCGACGCCACGAAGCACATCTCCTCGCCATGCCGGCCCTTGGTCAGCACCCGCTGGTCGGGCAGCGACAGGCGCGGCTTGAGCAGCTTGCTGATCGCGCGCAGCGAATCGGCCGACAGCCCCTCGAACAACGGCACGCGCTTGATCAGGTCGGCCGCGCTCATTTCGATGTCCAGCGGCGGGTGCGTATCGATGTGCGCCCAGCGGCTCTTCAATTGCGCCATCAGGTCGGCATAGACCTCGCCGCTGATCAGGAACTGCTCCAGCATGTCGCGATAGCGGATCCGTTCCAGTTCGCGCGCCACCCGGCCCAGATAGCTTTCCTGCAGCCATTGCGCGTACGACGGGTATTGCAGGTTCAGCGCCTGCATGGCGTTCTCTATCAGGTCCAGGCGGCGCTGGTGCAGCGCCACGATGCGCTGCGTGGCGGTCTCGCCCAGCAGCGGCGTGATCTGCTCGCGCGCGAACATGATCAGCCGCTGCGCCACCGACCGCTTGCTCATGAGATTGGCGAAACGCTGGCCCAGCTCGCGCGCCAGCCAGCCCTGGAAGCCGAACAGGTAGTGCAGCCGCAGGGCCAGCCGGAAACCGGTGGAATAGCGCACGTCGGCGATGATGGCGCGCTCGAAGCCCGGCACCCCGCCCATGCGGATCGCGTCCTCCAGCCGTTCGGCCCGCGCCAGCAGCGTTTCGGCCATGCGCCAGTCGACGATCTGCGCCTTGAGGATGTCGAAGAACATTTCCTCCTCGCGCTGCGCCACGATCGCCAGGCCCACCGCCACCCGCTGCTCGTCGCTCATCTGGCTGACCTGGCCGTCGTGCACGCTGGTCAGGCTGGCGTCGAACACGGCGCGGATGCGGTCGCGCACTTCCGTGCCGATATGCTCGGTCTTGGCAACCTCGTCGGTCTTGCCCTGCAGGTCCTCCAACGCCACCGCCAGCGCCTGGTTGCGGATGGTGCGCTCGACCGGCGACAGCTGGTTCAGTCCCAGCATGCGGATCAGCGGCCGCAGGCTGATGCCGTTGACGAACAGCGTCAACAGCACGAAACCGGTGGTGGCCACGGCGATGAACTGGCGCGCCTCCTCGGGCACGCCGGTCTGCTCGGTCACGGCCAGGGCCAGGGCCAGCGACACCGCGCCGCGCAGTCCGCCCCACAGCATCACCACCTTATAGGGATTGCTGACCTTGGTGCCCAGTTTGGTCAGCCCCAGCAACGGCAGCAGGCCGAACACCACGATGGCCCGCGCCACCAGCGTCGCCACGAACACCACCGCCACCAGCACCAGTTCCTGCCAGTCGGCCGCCGCCATCAGCTTGGGAATCAGCATGGCGGCGAACAGGAAGATGAGGGAATTGGCCCAGAAGCCGAATTGTTCCCACGCGCTCGACAGGTATTCGAAGGTCGTCGGCGACATGCGGGTGCGGCCGGTCGACCCCACCACCAGGCCGGCGATCACCGTGGCGACCACGCCCGACACGTTCAGGTAATGTTCGGAGATGAAGAAGGACAGGTAGGCCAGCGTCAGCGTCAGCGTGATCTCGGCCGTGGGAAAGCCGCGCAGCCAGGCAAACAGGAAACAGGCCAGGCGCCCCATGGCGAAACCGGCGATGCCGCCACCGATGAAGTGCACGATGAAGTCATTGAAGATGCCGCTGGCGGTCAGCTCGCCGTGCCCGCCCAGCACGGCCAGCAGCACCGAGTACAAGGCAATGGACGCGGCGTCGTTGAACAGGCTTTCGCCTTCCACCAGCGTGGTCAGGCGCTTGGGCGCGCCCACTTCGCGGAAGATGCCCACCACCGCCACCGGATCGGTGGTCGCCACGATGGCCCCCAGCAGCAGGCACACCACCAGGCCATAGGGCGAGATCGCGTCCAGCGTCACGCCCACCACCACGGTACACACCACCACCGCCACGATCGCCATCATCAGGATCGGGCCGATATCGTCCATCAGGCGCCGCACGTTCATCGACAGGGCAGTCTCGAACAGCAGCACCGGCAGGAACACCATCAGGAAAGTCTCGGAGGAAATCTCGAAGCGTTCCAGCGAATCCAGGAAGTCGCCGATCCAGCTCGGCGCCCAGCCATGGACGTGCACGATGATGCCCAGCAGGCAGCCGACGATTGCCAGCAGCACCGAATAGGGCAGCTTGAGGCGCCCGGCCAGCGGCGGCATGAAGCACACCAGGGTCAACAGCCCGGCCAGGCCGAATACGAGAAAACCTACATCCATGGATAGCGCCGCGTTCCGATCGTGAAGCTTGTGAGAAGTTTCACAAGAATAGCGGGTTTTCCTGTCGATTCCGGCGAACAGATCGTTCGGCCGCACGTTTCGTTACCCTGGCCGGCGCGGGCGATACGCGCCCGGGCGTGTTTTTTCGGTAAGGTAGGGGCCGTGCAGAAACTTCGCAGGAGCCGTACTTGGTACGCGTCCACTCCCTGGCACGGCGCAATGACGCGCCCGCCATGCTGGTCCAATTGACGGATTGCCATCTTTTCGGCGAGCCGGAAACCGTGATGCTTGGCGTCAATACCGACGCCAGCCTGCGCGCCGTGCTGCGGCAGATCGAGGCCGACGGCAAACGCCCCGACCTGCTGCTGGCCACCGGCGATTTGTCCCAGGACGGCGAGCCCGCCGCCTATCGACGCCTGGCCGCCATGCTTGGCGCCGCCCCGGCGCTGGACGGCGCCCGCATCCGTTGCCTGCCCGGCAACCACGACCTGCCATCCGCGCTGCGCCAGGAACTGCCCGAATGGTCGACGCCGGTGACCGACGTCGGCGCATGGCGCGTGATCTCGCTGGACACCACCGTGCCGGGCTCGAACGCCGGCCACCTGCCCGACAGCCAACTGGATCTGCTGGAGGCCGCGCTGGCCGAAGCGCCCGGGCGCCACACACTGCTGGCCATGCACCACAACCCGATGCAGATCGACAGCCACTGGCACGACTCGATGATGATCGACAATCCCCAGGCGCTGTTCAAGTTGCTGACGCGCTGGCCGCAGGTGCGGGTACTGCTGTGGGGCCACGTGCATCACGAGTTCGACCGCCGCCGCCACAACCTGCGCATGCTGGCCACGCCTTCCACCTGCTTCCAGTTCAGCATCCGCGATGGCAAGCACGTGGTCGACAACCTCGCGCCCGGCTACCGCTGGATCAAGCTCTACCAGGACGGCTCCATGGCCACCGGCGTGCGGCGCGTGCAGGACGCGCTGTGGCACACGGGCGCCCAGCCCGGTCCGGACAGCGCGCGGGCGGCCTGAGAGCCGGCGGCCTGACAACCCCACAACGCTTTGGCAGCGCGGCCGCCTGCTACGTCACGCGTTTGGCGCGCGCAATAAAAAACGGGGCACCATATGCGTGGTGCCCCGCAAGCATCCGTCTCATAGGGGAGGGGAAAGAGGAGAAGCCGAGACGGATGACAAGACTGCCAACCAAAGTTCGCGGTCTACGTGAAGTTAGGCGGGGCGAGCTTCATTAAGTTTCTGAAATCGCCCGTTATTTCGCAGCGAATTTGTATCAATTTATTGGTGCGCCGCGACCATCGCCGCGGCGTCCCCCTCCCGCCGGCGCGCACGGCCGTCGGCGCAAAGCAAAAGGGCCGCGAATCGCGGCCCTCTGCATGGGTACGGCGGGGAAGCAGTCAGCAATCAGGCAGCCAGGTTGCCGCGCATCTTCTTCAACGCCGCGGCCTCGATCTGGCGGATGCGTTCGGCCGACACGCCGAATTCCTGCGCCAGTTCGTGCAACGTGGCGCCGCCGTCGTCCTGCAGCCAGCGGGCTTCGACGATGCGACGCGAACGCGGATCCAGCGCTTCCAGCGCGCTGGACAGCCCCGAGCTCTGCAACTGGTCGCGGGCGGCGCGTTCCAGCACGCGGGTCGGCTCCTGGCGGCCCTCGTCGGACAGGTAGGCGATGGGCGCGTAGCTGTCGTCATCGTCGTCCTGGTTCTCGAGCGACATGTCGCGGCCCGACAGGCGCACTTCCATTTCGCTGACGTCTTCGCGGCGCACGTTCAGTTCGCGGGCGATGTGATCGACCTGCTCGGGATCCAGCGTCTGTCCGTCCGGACGCATGCTGCGCAGGTTGAAGAACAGCTTGCGCTGGGCCTTGGTGGTGGCCACCTTTACCAGGCGCCAGTTGCGGATGATGTATTCGTGGATCTCGGCCTTGATCCAGTGCACGGCGAACGACACCAGGCGCACGCCGCGCTCGGGGTCGAAACGCTTGACGGCCTTCATCAGGCCGACATTGCCTTCCTGGATCAGGTCGGCGTGGGGCAAGCCATAACCCAGGTACTGGCGCGCCACCGACACCACCAGGCGCAGGTGCGACAGCACCAGCTCGCGCGCGGCGCCCAGGTCTTCGCTGTCGCGCAGGCGACGGCCGAGTTCGGTTTCGCGTTCGGCCGACAGGACCGGCAGGCGGTTCACGGCCGAGATGTAGGCATCGATCGTGCCGAGTGCGCCCGGATTGGCGATGGCCAACGCCAGGGCGTTGCCGGACGTGGCCAACGAGGTACTGGGTTGCTTCATTGCGGCGGTCTCCGGAATGCAAAGGGGTAAAGACATGGATTCGATGTTAGCACTCTAGTAAAGGGAGTGCTAATTCGACTATTGCGGCGCGTCAAAGTTTCCCTTTTATAGGGCGTCCCCAATTTTAATTTGCCTGTCTTGCCCCCGGCGGCGGCCGGCTTTGTGTCATGGGGGCCGGGGCGCGCGTCGCGACCGGCGGGCCGGACGCCTACCAGCCCAGGCGCTTCAAGCCGGCGGCGGTGGCCTCGCCGTCCGGCCGCACGAACAAGGCGCCGCGCGGATCCATGTAGACCTGGTAGGTGGCGCCGTCGAACAACGGCATGTAGGCCGCGCTGCCGAATTGGACATCGACGAAGGGAAACCAGTTCGGGAAGCTCTGCTTGAGCGAACCCAGGTCCGGCGCAGGCCAGTCGTCCAGGGCGTGGACCGAGCGGGTGGCCGAGGCCTCGCGCGCCGCATCGCTATATCGGCCGGACAGGCGTTCCAGGCGATACAACGGCGGCAGGCCAGCCATCAGCGCCGGCAGTTTCCAGCGCACCACGCGGGCGTCGATCTGCCACTGGTCGCCATAGAGCACATACCGCTTGGCGCCCACGCCCGGCGCGGTGGCGCTGACCTGGAACTGGCCCTCGGCCTGCTGGCGCACCTCGATGCGCGCCACCGGCTCGTCGGTGGTCAGGCGGAAGAACTGCACCAGCGACAGGGCCAGCAGCCCCGAGACGCCACCCAGCAACAGCAGCATCAGGCCAAACAGGCGGCGCACGGGCCGGAACTGGAAGGCGCGCCGGCCGCGCTCATCGCGCGGACCGCCCCGGCCCAGCAGCATCGCCATGCCCGGCAGGAAAAGGACCACCGCGGCCAGCAGGATCCAGACGAAGGGAGCGATTCCGTTGATCAAATCAGGCGATCCTATGCATAGAGCGCCGCGGCCGGGCGTCGGATGCCGGGCGCCCCGGGCCTGTCTCGGCAGGCCGCCCAGTATAGAAGCGGGGCGTCAGGCCGCCGGTTTTCCAAGCCGCTCGACGTGAAACCGGATGTGATCCTCGATGAACGTGGAGATGAAGTAATAGCCGTGGTCGTAACCTTCCTGGCGGCGCAGTTCCAGCGGCTGGCCGGCGGTGGCGCAGGCGGCCTCGAATACCTCGGGATACAACTGCTCGGCCAGGAACTGGTCGGCCGTGCCCTGATCGATCAGGATGCCCGCGGGAAACGGCTGGCGCAAGCCGCGCATCAGCGCCGAGGCATCGTAGGCGGCCCAGTCGTCGGGATTTTCGCCCAGGTAGGCGCCGAACGCCTTCTTGCCCCAGGGGCACAGGCTGGGCGCCGCGATCGGGGCAAAGGCCGAGACCGAACGGAACTGGCCAGGGTTGCGCAGCGCCAGCACCAGGGCGCCATGGCCGCCCATCGAGTGCCCGAAGATGCCGACGCGCGCGGCGTCGCCGGGCAGCGCGCTGGTGACGATGGCGTGCAATTCACGCGTCACGTAGCTGTCCATGCGGTAATGGGCGCGCCAGGGGCCGGTGGTGGCGTCCAGATAGAAGCCGGCGCCGGTGCCCAGGTCCCAGCTTTCGTCCTCGCCGGGCACGTTGGCGCCCCGCGGGCTGGTATCGGGCGCCACCAGCATCACGCCCAGCTCGGCGGCCAGGCGCTGCGCGCCGGCCTTGATCATGAAGGTTTCCTCGGTGCAGGTCAGGCCGGCCAGGTAGAACAGCACCGGCACCGGCCCCTGCTCGGCCTGGGGCGGGACGAACACGGAAAAACGCATCGGCAGGCCGATCTCGGCCGACTCATGGCGGTAATAGCGCTGCGAACCGCCAAAACAGCGATGCTGGGAAATGAGTTCCAGGGCGGCGGGCATGGCAGCGGTCTCCGGGTCTGAGGCTGAACAAAATTCGGGCGGGATTAGGGTATATCCACGGTACGACGATCCGTCGCCGAATGTTAACCTGCCCGAAACACGGAGTCCTTCCCACAAAAAGTATCGATTCCGTGCCCATATTGTGATCGCGGGACTTGACCAGCGACCACCGTGGCACTATTTATATACGTGAGAGAAGACAACCCGTTCTTCTGGAAGCGCAAGCCCTGACACTATGGCCCGTCTGCCCCGTCTGTACGCCCCTGGGCTGCCCCAACTGGTGCAGGCCAACTTCATTCAGCCATTGGCGGCGCCGTCCCAGCCCGCCCCGGCCGATATCCTCAACCAGCTTGCCGCGTGGCTGGGCGAATCCGCCCAGCGTCATCGTGTGTCGGTGCACGGCTGGCTGCTTGCCAACGATCGCATCCTGCTGCTGGCCACGCCCGCCGACGAGGAAGGCCTGCCGCGCCTGATGCAGACGCTGGGCCGCAACCTGGCCGCGCGCCTGCGCGGCGGCCGGGTGTTCGCCGGCCGCTACCGCTCGGCCCTGCTCGAGCCCGGCGCCTGGGTGCTGCCGGCGCTGGTGTGGCTGGAAACCTATCCGGTGCGCAGCGGCGCCTCGCAAGATCCCGATTCCTGGCCGTGGTCGTCGGCTTCCAGCCACACCGGCAACACCACCGCCGCCCCGGCGCAGTGGCAGTCCGATCATGCCGACTACTGGGCCTGCGGCAACACGCCGTTCGACCGCCAGGCCAATTACCGCAAACGTCTGCAGGACGGCCTGTCGCGCGAGGAAACCCAGCGCATCGACCAGGCGGTCTCTGGCCAATGGGCGCTGGGCGGCCCGAGTTTCATCGCCAGCCTGGCGCATACCGCCAGCCGCCGCGTGGCGCCAGGCCAGCGCGGACGCCCGCGCAAGAAGCCGGCCGCGCCGGCCGCCGTCGATGCCGACCCGGCCGCGTCCACGCCACCGGCCTCGCCGCCGACTGCCAACGGCCACGGACCGGGTTCCGGCAACGGCGGCGGTTCCACTTCCTGACACAGCGCCTTCGGGCGCTTTTTCATGGCCGTTTCGGGACGCACCGACCGACGGCGGCCTGCGCTTGCCGGCCGCCGGTCGGTGCGCTGCCAAAAAACATCACAATAAACGGGGACGTACCATCACGAAAACAGGGGGTAATCCACCCTGGCGCCACCCCTTGCGAAAGGTGCACCCTGGGAAGCCTTGTCTGACGCGCCTGTTGATGCGTCACCATATTAATGCTCTACGGCGGTGCATTGCTTTAATTAGGGTCACACCCCTTATATTCTTATTGCACCCTACTACGCGCGGGGGTATTGTCCGTTCCTGCACTGCAACATTGGAACGCAGTCTTTACTGCGGAGCGCGCCATGCCCCACACCACCCCGAACGATTCCTGTCCCACCCCCAAGGCGACCCCGATCGATGCCAGCCGCATCGGTCTGCCGCCCGCCCAGGGCCTGTACCACCCCAAGAACGAACATGACGCCTGTGGCGTGGGCTTCGTGGCGCACATCAAGGGCAAGAAAAGCCACGCCATCATCCAGCAGGGCCTGAAGATCCTGGAGAACCTCGATCACCGCGGCGCGGTGGGCGCGGACAAGCTGATGGGCGACGGCGCCGGCATCCTGATCCAGATTCCCGACACGCTCTACCGCGACGAGTTCGCCCAGCATGGCATCACCCTGCCGCCGCCCGGCGAATACGGCGTGGCCATGGTGTTCCTGCCCAAGGAAACCGCCTCGCGCCTGGCCTGCGAACAGGAACTGGAGCGCTCGGTGCGCGCCGAAGGCCAGGTCGTGCTGGGCTGGCGCAACGTGCCCGTGGACGTCGACATGCCGATGTCGCCCACCGTGCGCGACTGCGAACCCGTGATCCGCCAGCTGTTCATCGGCCGCGGCGCCGACGTGATGGTGCCCGACGCGCTGGAACGCAAGCTGTACGTGATCCGCAAGACCGCCAGCCACGCCATCCAGAACATGCACCTGGCGCATGGCAAGGAATATTTCGTGCCCTCGGCCTCGGTGCGCACCGTGGTCTACAAGGGCCTGCTGCTGGCCGACCAGGTCGGCCGCTACTACCGCGACCTGGCCGACCCGCGCACCGTGTCGGCGCTGGCGCTGGTGCACCAACGCTTCTCGACCAACACCTTCCCCGCCTGGCCGCTGGCCCACCCCTACCGCATGATCGCCCACAACGGCGAAATCAACACGGTCAAGGGCAACTTCAACTGGCTGCGCGCCCGCGAAGGCATGATGCAGTCGGCCGTGCTGGGCGACGACCTGAAAAAGCTCTACCCCATCGTCTACGAAGGCCAGTCGGACACCGCCACGTTCGACAACTGCCTGGAACTGCTGGTGAACTCGGGCTACTCGCTGGCCCACGCCATGATGATGATGATCCCGGAAGCCTGGGAACAGCACACGCAGATGGACGAAAGCCGCCGCGCTTTCTATGAGTACCACGCCGCCATGATGGAGCCGTGGGACGGCCCCGCCGCGGTCGCCTTCACCGACGGCCGCCAGATCGGCGCCACGCTCGACCGCAACGGCCTGCGCCCGGCGCGCTACCTGGTGACCGACGACGATATGGTCATCCTGGCCTCGGAAGCCGGCACCCTGTCGATCCCCGAGAACCGCATCATCAAGAAGTGGCGCCTGCAGCCGGGCAAGATGTTCCTGATCGACCTGGAGCAAGGTCGCATCATCGACGACGCCGAGATCAAGCTGCAATTGGCCAACAGCCGTCCGTACCGCCAGTGGATCGAGCGGCTGCAGATCAAGCTGGAATCGCTGCCGGCCCCGCGCCAGGCCGGCGTGCCGGCGCAATCGTCGGTGTCGCTGCTGGATCGCCAGCAGGCCTTCGGCTGGACCCAGGAAGACTACAAGTTCATCCTCGAGCCCATGGCCTCGACCGGCGAGGAAGTGATCGGCTCGATGGGCAACGACGCCCCGCTGGCCGTGCTGTCCGACCGCGCCAAGCCGTTCTACAACTACTTCCGCCAGTTGTTCGCCCAGGTCACCAACCCGCCGATCGACCCGATCCGCGAGCAGATGGTGATGTCGCTGGTGTCGTTCATCGGCCCCAAGCCCAATCTGCTGGACATCAACAACGTCAATCCGCCGCTGCGCCTGGAAGTGTCGCAACCGGTGCTGGACTTCGCCGCCATGGCGCAGATCCGCGACATCGAGCAGGTCACCGGCAAGAAGTTCCGCAGCTTCGAGCTGGACATCACCTACCCGGCCGCCTGGGGTCCCGAGGGCATCGAAGCCCGCGTGGCCGCGCTGTGCGCGCGCGCCGTGGACGCGGTGCAGAGCGGCTACAACATCCTGATCGTGTCGGACCGCCTGGTCGACAGCGAGCGCGTGGCCATCCCCGCCCTGCTGGCCACCTCGGCGGTGCACCAGCACCTGATCCGCGCCGGCCTGCGCACCAACACCGGCCTGGTGGTGGAAACCGGCTCGGCCCGCGAAGTGCATCACTTCGCGCTGCTGGGCGGCTACGGCGCCGAAGCCATCCATCCCTACCTGGCGCTGGAATCGCTGGGCAAGATGAGCGACCCGGAAAAGGCCGTCAAGAACTTCATCAAGGCAATCGGCAAGGGCCTGAACAAGGTGATGTCCAAGATGGGCATCTCCACCTACATGTCCTATACCGGCGCCCAGATCTTCGAAGCCGTGGGCCTGCAGAGCAGCCTGGTGAACAAGTACTTCACCGGCACCGCCTCCAACATCGAAGGCATCGGCATCTTCCAGGTGGCCGAAGAGGCGCTGCGCCAGCACCGGGCCGCGTTCAGCACCGATCCGGTCCTGGCCAACGACCTCGACGCGGGCGGCGAGTACGCCTATCGCGTGCGCGGCGAAGAGCATATGTGGACGCCCGATTCCATCGCCAAGCTGCAGCACGCCTCGCGCGCCAACAACTACCGCACGTACAAGGAATACGCGCAGATCATCAACGACCAGAGCCGCCGCCACATGACGCTGCGCGGCCTGTTCGAGTTCCGCTTCGACCCGTCGCGCGCCATTCCGCTCGATGACGTCGAGCCGGCCAAGGAAATCGTCAAGCGCTTCGCCACCGGCGCCATGTCGCTCGGCTCGATCTCCACCGAGGCCCACTCGGTGCTGGCCGTGGCCATGAACCGCATCGGCGGCAAGTCCAACACCGGCGAAGGCGGCGAGGACGAGCTGCGCTATCGCGCCGAAATGCGCCAGGGCAAGAGCACCATCAAGGACGGCGACACGCTGGCCTCGCTGCTCGGCTCCGACCGCATCGAAGCCGACGTCGCGCTCAAGAAGGGCGATTCGCTGCGTTCGAAGATCAAGCAGGTCGCCTCCGGCCGCTTCGGCGTCACCGCCGAGTACCTGTCATCGGCCGACCAGATCCAGATCAAGATGGCGCAGGGCGCCAAGCCCGGCGAAGGCGGCCAGCTGCCCGGCCACAAGGTGTCCGAGTACATCGCCAAGCTGCGCTACTCGGTGCCGGGCGTGGGCCTGATCTCGCCGCCGCCGCACCACGACATCTACTCGATCGAGGACCTGGCGCAGCTGATCCACGACCTGAAGAACGTCAACACCAAGGCCTCGATCTCGGTCAAGCTGGTGTCGGAAGTCGGCGTCGGCACGGTCGCCGCCGGCGTGGCCAAGGCCAAGGCCGACCACGTCGTGATCGCCGGCCATGACGGCGGCACGGGCGCCTCGCCGGTGTCGTCCATCAAGCACGTCGGCACGCCGTGGGAACTCGGCCTGGCCGAAACCCAGCAGACGCTGGTCCTGAATCGCCTGCGCAGCCGCATCCGCGTGCAGGCCGACGGCCAGATGAAGACCGGCCGCGACGTCGTCATCGGCGCGCTGCTGGGCGCCGATGAATTCGGCTTCGCCACGGCTCCGCTGGTCGTGGAAGGCTGCATCATGATGCGCAAGTGCCACCTGAACACCTGCCCGGTGGGCGTGGCCACGCAGGATCCGGAGCTGCGCAAGAAGTTCCAGGGCAAGCCCGAGCACGTCGTCAACTTCTTCTTCTTCATCGCCGAGGAAGTCCGCGAGATCATGGCCCAGCTGGGCATCCGCAAGTTCGACGACCTGATCGGCCGCGCCGACCTGCTGGACATGCGCTCGGGCGTCGAGCACTGGAAGGCGCAGGGCCTGGACTTCGCCCGCGTGTTCCACCAGACCCAATCCGACGCCGACGTGCGCCAGACCGAAGAGCAGGACCACGGCCTGGCCGGCGCGCTGGACCACCAGCTGATCGAGCGCAGCAAGCCCGCGCTGGAGCGCGGCGAGAAGGTCTCGTTCATCGTGCCGGTGCGCAACCGCAATCGCACCATCGGCGCCATGCTGTCCGGCGCGGTGGCGGCGCGCTACGGCCACGACGGCCTGCCGGACGACACCATCCACATCCAGTGCAACGGCACCGCCGGCCAGAGCTTCGGCGCGTTCCTGGCCCATGGCATCACCATGGACCTGGTGGGCGAAGGCAACGACTATGTCGGCAAGGGCCTGTCGGGCGGTCGCATCATCGTGCGCTCGCCCAATGACTTCCGCGGCTTCGGCCCCGACCACATCATCGCCGGCAACACCGTCCTGTACGGCGCGCTGGCCGGCGAAGCCTTCTTCAACGGCGTGGCCGGCGAACGCTTCGCGGTGCGCAACTCGGGCGCCGCCACGGTCGTGGAAGGCACCGGCGACCACGGCTGCGAATACATGACGGGCGGCACCGTGGTGGTGCTGGGCGCCACCGGCCGCAACTTCGCCGCCGGCATGTCGGGCGGCGTGGCGTACGTGTGGGATCCGGAGCGCACGCTCAAGCATCGCGCCAACCTGTCGATGGTCGAACTGGAAGCCGTGCTGCCGCATGCCGAGCAGCAGGCCCAGAACAACATCGACGTCTGGCACAGCGCGCAGCGCGGCGGCGAACGCGAAACGGATGAAGCCATCCTGCGCCGCCTGGTGGAAGACCACTTCCGCTACACCGGCAGCTTCCGCGCCCGCGAGATCCTGGGCGACTGGGAAGCCTCGCGCGGCAAATTCGTAAAGGTCATGCCGACGGACTACCGCCGCGCATTGGGTGAAATGTGGCGTGCAGCCAACCCGCAACAACTGGCTGCGTGAGGGATACCATGGGAAAGATTACCGGCTTTATGGAATACCAGCGCCTGCAGGAGGCCTCCGAGGCCCCGCAGAAGCGGCTGAAGAACTGGCGCGAATTCGTGCTGCACCTGACCGACGACCAGGCCAAGCAGCAGGCGGCGCGCTGCATGGACTGCGGCATCCCGTTCTGCAACAACGGGTGCCCGGTCAACAACATCATCCCCGACTGGAATGACCTGGTGTACAAGCAGGACTGGCGCCGCGCGCTGGATGTGCTGCATTCCACCAACAACTTCCCGGAATTCACCGGCCGCATCTGCCCGGCGCCGTGCGAGGCCGCCTGTACCTTGAACATCAACAGCGACGCCGTGGGCATCAAGTCCATCGAGCACGCCATCATCGACAAGGGCTGGGCCGAGGGCTGGGTCGCGCCGCAAGTGCCGGCGCGCAAGACCGGCAAGAAGGTCGCCGTGGTGGGCTCCGGCCCGGCCGGCCTGGCCTGCTCGCAGCAGTTGGCGCGCGCGGGTCACTCGGTCACGCTGTTCGAGAAGAGCGACCGCATCGGCGGCCTGCTGCGCTACGGCATTCCCGACTTCAAGCTGGAAAAGCACCAGATCGACCGCCGCATTTCCCAGATGGAAGCCGAAGGCGTGGAGTTCGCGCCCTCGACCTACATCGGCAACCCGTCCGACCCGGTGGCCGACGGCCTGACCGTGCGCACGCCGGAATCGCTGCTGGCCGAATTCGACGCCGTGGTGATGAGCGGCGGCTCGGAAACCCCGCGCGACCTGCCGGTGCCGGGCCGCGAGCTGTCGGGCGTGTACTTCGCCATGGACTTCCTGCGCCAGCAGAACAAGGCCGTGGCCGGCGACCGCCTGACCAACCAGACGCTGGCCAAGGGCAAGCACGTGGTGGTGATCGGCGGCGGCGACACCGGTTCCGACTGCGTGGGCACCAGCAACCGCCACGGCGCCGCCTCGGTCACGCAGTTCGAGCTGCTGCCGCAGCCGCCCGAGTCCGAGAACAAGGCCATGACCTGGCCCTACTGGCCGCTGAAGATGCGCACCTCGTCCTCGCACGAGGAAGGCTGCCAACGCGACTGGTCGGTGACCACCAAGCTGCTCAAGGGCAGCAACGGCAAGGTCGAAAAACTGGTCGGCTCGCGTGTCGAGTGGTTCAAGGACGAGTCGACGGGCCAGATGAAAATGCGTGAGGTCGAAGGCTCGGAATTCGAGATCAAGGCCGACCTGGTGCTGCTGGCCATGGGCTTCGTGTCGCCGGTGCAGACCGTGCTGGACGCCTTCGGCGTGGACCGCGACGCGCGCGGCAACGTGCGCGCCAACACCGACGACTACCGCACCAACGTTGAAAAGGTCTTCACCGCCGGCGACATGCGCCGCGGCCAGTCGCTGGTGGTCTGGGCCATCCGCGAAGGCCGCCAGTGCGCCCGCTCGGTCGATGCCTACCTGATGGGCAGTTCCGAACTGCCGCGCTGACCGGCGCCCGCCAGACGGCAATGGCCGGCTTCCTTGCGGGAGCCGGCCGTTTTGCTTCTTGTCGCGCCGGGTCGCCGACGACCCGGGGCCACGCGCCTTTGAACGCGGTACGCCCTAGGCACCGCCGCGCTGCATGCGCGGGCCCGATACCGCCGCCTGTCCCAGCCAGTAGGTCGCGGCCGCCACCACGAAACTGGCCGGCGCGGCGAAGCTCGCGGCCAGGCCGCTCATGTGCATCAGCACCAGCCCGCTGGCCGCGCCCGCGAACCAGGCGCCCAGCCCGCGCCGGTTGTAGGCGCTGCCGCCGCCCGGCGCCGGCGCGGTCTCGCCCACCGCCAGGATGTGCACCAGCGCCACCGCGACCCACGCCACCACGAAGATGCCCTGGTAGGCCAGCGCCTGCAGCAGATAGGCGAACACGTCGAACAGCATCAGCGCGTACGACACCAGGCCCACCACCACCGCCCATGCCGCCTTCGGCCAGCGGCCCAGGCCGAAGCGCGCGAAGAAGGCCTGCATGTTGATGGTGGCCAGGTAGTAGTTGGCGGTGTTGATGCGGGTCTGCGTCACCCACACGAAGAACAGGCCGCCCAGGCCCATCAGCTTGAGCAGCGCCAGCACCACCGACACCTCGCTCAAGGCGCCGTCGCCGGGAATGATCGCAACCAGGTAGATGCCGGCCACGCCGTTGAGCAGGAAGGTGACCAGGTAGAACGGCATGCCGAAGTTGTAGCGGCCGTGGTAGCGCGCGTCCTCGCGGCGGCCGAAGCGCGCGTAGTCGAAGGTGAACATCATCAGGATCCAGACGCCCATGTAGTACACATAGGCATCCCACCAGCCGCCCGCGACCGGCCCGCCGGCCGGGCCGAACGCCAGCCAGGCGTCGCTGTAGCCGTATTCGCGCGTGGCCAGCGCCACGGCCAGCAGCAGGCCGCCCAGGTAGAACGGCAACAGCACGCCGTTGAACTTGTCGAGCCAGCGCTGCACGCTGCCGAAGATCAGCAGCACGCTGTAGACGACCACCAGCAGCGCGAAGGCCCAATAGGGCACGGACGGGAACATGTGGTGCGCGGCGACCGCCATCACCGAGCCCTCGAACACGGCGTAGTAGATGGCGGTGGCGAAGAAGATCAGGGTAGCCAACGCCGCGCCCGAGGTGCCGAACACCGCGCGCGAGAACAGCGCCACCGATTGGCCGGTGCGGATGGCGTAGCGCGAGATCACGGCGTTGATCAGGCCATAGGAAATCACCGACAGCACCATGCCGATGATGGCGTTGCGGGCGCCGTAGTTGAGCGCCAGCGTGGCGCCGACCACGATGTAGAAAATTGCGCTGCAAACGGCCCACCAGGCCATGGTGAGCGGGAATCGGCCCATGCGGTCGGCATCGGCCACGGTGGCGAGGGAAGTGTCCCGGTCGGAGGACGTGGAGCTGGAAGCAAGGTTGGCCATGGAGGCTCTCCTGACGTGCTGAAGAACCGCGGAATGCGGACGGGTACGGCATGCAGCGTGTGAAACTCGAAAAGCACAGGCGCAGGCGCGCCCGCCCGGCCTGTCGGAACAGGCCGGAAGGAAAGCAACGATCAACGGGGAAACGGGGCGGGGATCAACCCATGGCGGCACGCAGCCTGTCGAGGCGGGCGCGGTAGTCCTTGCGGGCCTGCAAGGCCGTTTCCAGCGTGACCCGTTCGAAGCGGGCCTGCTGGTTGGGCTGCATCTGGCCGACCTTGTCGAGATCGGCGCTGATCACGGTGCCGATCATGGCGTAGCCGCCGCCGGACACGGCATCGCGATGCAGGATGATGGGCTCGACCCCGGCCGGCACCTGGATCGATCCGATCGGGTAGCAGGCGTCGACGATGTTGGACGGATCGGCGCCCGCGCCGAACGGCTGTTCACGCGGCTGGAACTTCAGCGCGCGGCCCTTCTTGTAGCGGTAGCCGATGCGGTCGGCCTCCGAGGTCACGCTCCAGGCGTCCTCGTAGAACGAGGCAGCCGATTCCGGCATCAGGCGATGGTCGTACAGGCCCGGCACCACGCGCAGTACCTGCTCCTTCGGGCATTGGCTGGCGAGTTCCGGCGGCAGCGCACGGCCGACCCGCGTCCCCGGGCGCGGCGCGCCCACGCGCAGGCGGTCGCCGGCCTGCAGGCGGCGGCCGTCGAAGCCGCCAATGGCGCCCAGCGTGTAGGTCGAGCGGCTGCCCAGCACCTCGGGCACGTCGATGCCGCCGGCGATCGCCAGGCAGGCGCGCGCGCCGGCCTGCACGAAATCGAACGACAGCCGGGCGCCGGCCGGCACCGCCAGCGCGGTGTTGCAGGCCTGCGCCTGGCCATCGATCTTGGGCGTCATGGCGGCGCCGGTGACGGCGATCACCGCGGCGCGGGTGAAGCGCAATTCGGGGCCCATCAGCGTGCATTCCAGCACCGCCGCGTCCTCGGGATTGCCCACCAGCAGATTGGCGGCGGCCAGCGCGTACTGGTCCAGCGCGCCCGAGGGCGGAATGCCCAGGTGGTAGTAGCCCTGGCGGCCACGATCCTGGACCGACGTCGCCAGCCCGGGCTTGATTACTTCGATGAGCGGTTCGTCATGCGACATGGAGCGTCTCCAGAAGGCGGGCGTTGTACTGTTCGGGCGCCGCCATGAATTCGGACAGCGAGAACGACACGGGACGGATGTCGAGCTGGAAGGTGCCGGCCTCGACCTCGGCCACCGCGGCGTCGTACTCGGCGCGGCTGATCGGCTTGAACTTGACGATGTCCCCGGGACGGAAGAACACCATCGAGTCGCGCAGGTGCGCCTGGCGCTGCGCGGGCTCGAAGATCGGCGCGGGCGTCACGCCAAACATCTGGTAGCCGCCCGCGCCGCGCACGGAATAGATGCAGGCGAAGCAACCGCCATGTCCCACCGTGTGCTTGGGCGTGTCGGTGCGCGGCCGCAGGTACTTGGGCACTTCGAGCTGGCGTTCGCGCTCGACCATCTGGAACATGAACGGCAGCCCGGCCACGAAGCCGACCATCGACACGAACCACGGCGCGCTGGAATGCGCGGCGATGAATGCATCGGTATCGGCAAAGCCGTTGATGCGCGCGGCGTATTCCAGGTCGGTCGATTCCGGGTCCTGGTGGCGCTCGCGAAAGCGCATCAGCGTCTCGTGGGTCCAGGGATCGTTGTAGAGCACCGGCACCTCGATGACGCGGGTGTCGAGCCGCAGGTTGTCCAGGTCGATGCCGGCCTCGATCTCGCGCAGGATGGCCAGCATGGATTCGGGCGCGACCTGCTCGGGGTCGTAGCGGATCTGGTACGAGGCGTTGGCCGGGCAGATCTCGGTGACGCCGGGCACGGCGCGTTCGCGCAGCGCGCGCGTGATCGCCATGCCCTTGAAGAACGCGGCCAGCGACATCGATTCGCTGATCTCGGCGAAGATGAATTCATCGCCGCCATGGGTGTAGCGCACCGTCATTGGGTCCCCTCCCGCTGCTGCATCCAGCTTTCCAGATAGTTGGTGTGATAGTCGCCTGCCAGCACGCCCGCATCGGCCACCAGGGCGCGATGCAGGGCCAGCGTCGACGGCACGCCTTCGAATTCGGTTTCGTCCAGCGCGCGCGCCATGCGCGCCAGCGCGGCGTCGCGGCTCTCGTCCCACACGATCAGCTTGGCCAGCAGCGAATCGTAGTAGGGCGGCACCACGCTGCCGGCATACACCATCGAGTCGATGCGCACGCCTGGCCCGGCCGGCCAGCGCACGTGCGACACGGCGCCGGGACCGGGCGCGAAGTTGCGCGCCGGATCTTCGGCGTTCAGGCGGCACTCGATCGCGGCGCCGCGCATGACGATGTCGGATTGCTTCAAGCGCAGCGGTTCGCCGTCGGCGATGCGCAGCATCTCGCGCACCAGGTCGATGCCGGTGATCGCCTCGGTGATCGGATGTTCGACCTGGATGCGCGTGTTCATCTCGATGAAGTAGAACTCGCCGCGGGTCTCGTCGTACAGGTATTCCAGCGTGCCGGCGCCGCGATAGCCCACCGATTCGGTCAGGCGCAGCGCGGATTCGCACAGCGCCTGGCGTAGCGCGGGGCTCAGCGCCGGTGACGGCGCTTCCTCGAACACCTTCTGGCGGCGGCGCTGCAGCGAGCACTCGCGCTCGAACAAATGCACCGCGCGTTCGCCGTCGCCCAATACCTGCACCTCGATATGGCGGGCGCGCGGCAGGTAGCGTTCCAGGTAGACGCCGCCGTCGCCGAATGCGGCGCGCGCCTCGGCCTGCGCCATCGGGATGGCCTCGCGCAACTGCGCTTCGTCGGCCGCCACGCGGATGCCGCGGCCGCCGCCGCCGGCGGACGCCTTGATCATCAACGGATAGCCGATCTGCGCCGCGTGGCTCAGGGCCTCGTCCAGCGACCCGACCACGCCCTCGCTGCCCGGCACGGTGGGCACGCCCGCCGCCTTGGCGCAGGCGCGCGCCGCGGCCTTGTCGCCCATGCTGCGGATGGTGTGGGCGTCGGGTCCGACGAACACCAGGCTGGCGTCGGTCACGGCCTGCGAGAAGTCGGCGTTCTCGGCCAGGAAGCCATAGCCGGGATGGATCGCGTCGGCGCCGCTGTCGCGCGCCGCCGCCAGCAGGGCGTCGGCATTGAGATAGCTGCGGGTGGCGTGGGCCGGACCGATATGCACCGCCGAGTCCGCCAGGCGCACCGCCAGGGCGTCGCGATCGGCGTCGCTGTAGACCGCCACCGTGCGCATGCCCAGCTCGCGCGCGGCGCGGATCACGCGCAGCGCGATCTCGCCGCGGTTGGCGACCAGCAGGGTGTGGATGCGGCGCGGCCGGTAGAAGGAATGCACGCCCATGCCTCAGCCCTCGATCCGCAGCAGAGCCTGGCCGGGTTCGACCGGGTCGCCATCGGCCACCAGGATCTCGGCGACCATGCCGCCGACCTCGGCCTCGATCTGGTTGAACTGCTTCATCACCTCGACGATGCCGACCACGTCGCCGGGCTTGATGGTGGCGCCCACTTCGACGAACGGCGCCGCATCAGGACTGGGACGGCGGTAGAAGGTGCCGGGCAGGGGGCTCTGGATCTCTTGCTGCGACATGGGGTTTTCTCCTTGGAATGTATGGGAATGATGGGCGGATCAGGACAACTGCGGCGGCGCGATGCGGATGCCGTGCGCCTCCAGGCGGGCGCGGGTGGCCTGCACCAGGCCGAGCGCGCCGGGCGTATCGCTGTGGATGCAGACGGAATCGAAGCCGATCGGGATGTCGCGGCCGTCGACGGTGCGCACCTTGCCGTCGGTACACGCCCGCAGCACCTTGTCGGCCACCTGCTCCGGATCCAGCGCCTGGGTGTAGCGCGTGAACACGATCGAGCCGCTGGCGTCGTAGTCGCGGTCGGCGTAGAACTCGCGCACCACCGGCAGGCCCAGCTCGCGCGCCACCTTGCAGGTCAGCGAGTTCTCCATGCAGTACAGCATCAGCGTCGGCTCCAGGTCGCGCAACGTCTGCACCAGCCGGCGCGACAGGGTTTCGTCGCGCGCGGCGCGCATGTACAGCGCGCCATGCGGCTTGACGTGCTGCAGCCGCAGGCCATAGAGGCGGGCGAATTCGCGCAGCGCGCCGACCTGGTAGACGATGTCGTTGACCAGGCCTTCGGCGTTCTCGTTCAGGTCGCGGCGGCCGAAGCCGACCAGGTCGCGAAAGCCGGGATGGGCGCCGATGCCGATGCCGTGCTCGCGCGCCATGACCACGGTGCGGTTCATGATGTTGGGGTCGCCGGCATGAAAGCCGGTGGCGATGTTGGCCGAGCTGATCAGCGGCATGATGGCGTCGTCCACGTCATCGCCGATTTTCCAGGAACCAAAGCCTTCGCCCATGTCGGAGTTCAGGTCTATCGTCGCCTTGCTCATGAAACAGGATCTCCTTCCATTCGCGGGCCGGTGGCCCGCGCAATGCCTGCACAGTAGCGAAGCGTCCAAGGGATAAAAAGTTCTTTTTTTGGATCAATGGTTATCTGAATTTTTGATGCCCCGCATTGCGCACCAAATCAGGGCGGTTGCTGAATTCCCATGAAATTTCAGGGATTTCCCTGAGATTTCGCGCACCCCGATGGCGCGGATAAACAGATATTCTGGTGGCTTACTATCAATTAATCAGATATTGCCGCCATGTCGCTCACCCTCCGGCAGCTCAAATATTTCGTCGCGGCCGCCGAACTCGGACAGATCTCGCAGGCGGCGATCCAGTTGGCGATCTCGCAGTCGGCGGTCACCACCGCCATCCGTGAACTCGAAGAGATCGTCGGCTCGCCGCTGTTCCAGCGCAGCGCCAGCGGCGTGGCGCTGACCGAAACCGGACGCGGCTTTCTCAACCATGCCTACAACATCCTGTCGTCGGTCGACGAGGCGCTGCGCATGCCCAGCGCCGACGGGCGAGAGAGCGGCCGCCTGCTGCTGGCGGCGTCGTACACCGTGATCGGCTACTTCCTGCCCTACCACCTGCAGCGCCTGTCGCAGCTCTATCCCAACCTGGACATCCAGCTGCACGAGCTCAACCGCAACGCCATCGAGGAAGGCCTGATCGCGCACCGCTACGACATGGCGGTGCTGCTGACCTCGAACGTGGTGAACCCGGAACTGGCGGTCGAACACTTCTTCGGTTCGCCGCGGCGCCTGTGGGTGCCGGCGCGTCATCCGCTGCTGGCGCGCGATACCGTCACGCTGGAAGACGTGGCGCACGAGCCGTTCATCATGCTCACGGTCGACGAGGCCGCGCACACCGCGCTGCGCTACTGGAGCGAAACGCCATTCCGCCCCGACGTGCGCCTGCGCACCTCGTCGGTGGAGGCGGTGCGCAGCATGGTGGCCAATGGCGGCGGCGTGGCGGTGCTGTCGGACATGGTCTATCGCCCGTGGTCGCTGGAAGGGCGCCGCATCGAGACCATCCAGTTGAAGGATCCGATCCCGCCGATGAACGTGGGGTTGGCGTGGCGCAAGGGCGCGGACATCACGGGTCCGATGCGCGCGGTGCGCGACTATTTCCGCCACGCCTATGCGGTGCCGCGTGGCACCGATACCTTGCGTTGAGTCCGATTGACGCGTAACTGTGGCGCTGCAACCACGCGCCGTGTCGCGGCTTGATACACGTCAAGACCGGCTTTTCCCGCCTCTGCAAACCTGAATGCCTACATTCACGCAATACACGGAGAGAGGAAATGTTCGCGATGTATCGGCGCACCCGCGCTCTTGCCCTGGCCTCGGCCTGCGGCGCCACCCTGATGCTTGCCGCCCCCGCGCAGGCCCACGAAGCCGGCGACATCCTGTTCCGCGTCGGCGCGACGCAGGTTCGCCCCTCGTCCAACAACGGCTCCGTGCTCGATGGCAGCGTCAAGCTCGACGTCAACAACAACGTGCGTCCCAGCTTCACGCTGGCGTACATGGCCACGCGCAACATCGGCATCGAACTGCTGGGCGCCTGGCCCTTCGAGCACGACGTGCGCGGCAGCGGCCTGGGCAAGATCGGCTCCAGCAAGCAATTGCCGCCCACGCTCAGCCTGCAATGGCACATCCTGCCCGACAGCATGGTCCAGCCCTACATCGGCGTCGGCATCAACTACACCAAGTTCTTCGACACCAAGGCCGAAGGCGCGCTCAAGGGTTCCGACCTGAAGCTGGGCGATTCCTGGGGCGTGGCCGCGCAACTGGGCGCGGACATCAAGATCAGCGAACGCTGGTTCATGAACGCCGACATCCGCTACATCGACATCAAGTCCAAGGTGAAGCTGAACGGCGAACACATCGGCACCGCGCGCATCAATCCCTGGGTCGCCACGCTGGGCGTCGGCTACCGCTTCTGATCTTGCCGCGCCACCGGCTACTGGCGCCGCTGCGCCAGTAGCTGCTGCAACGCCTGCAATGCAGGCGTTTCGTCGTCCGCGCGCCAGACCAACCGCGTCTGCGCCCGGCCATGCTTGCCGGACAGCGGCGTCACGCGCAACGACGGCTCCGCCCCCAGCAGCGCCAGCACCGAACGCGGCACGATCGCCACGCCCGACCCCGCGGCCACGCACGCGACGATGGCGTGGTACGACGCGAATTCCATCACCTTGTCCGGGGCCACGCCTTCCTGGCCGAACCAGGCCTCCAGGATGCGGCGGTACGAGCAGCCCGCCGCGAACGCAATGACGCTGCGATCGCCGACGTCCTTGGGGCCGTGGATTTCCGGCCAGGCCAGCGGCGAGATCAGCGCCAGCTCTTCGTCGAACGCCGGCTGCTGCGCCAGCCCCTGGGCCTCGAAAGGCTGCGCCACGAAAGCGGCCTCGATCTCATAGTTGCGCACCTTGGCGGCCAGCGCGCCGGACGTGCCCGTCACCAGTTCGATGCGCACCTGCGGCCAGGCCGCGTGATACGCCGCCAGGATCGGCGGCAACCGCGCCGCGGCCGTGCTTTCCATGGTGCCGATGCGCAGCAGGCCTTGCGGCGCGCCATCGCGCACGGCCGCCTGGGCCTCGGCCGACAGGCGCAGCAACCGGTCCGCATACGACAACAGCACGCGTCCCTGCTCGGACAGCACCAGGCGGCGGTTCTGGCGCCGGAACAACGGCGCCTCCAGCGTGGCTTCCAGCTGCTTCAGGCGCGTCGAGACATTGGACTGCACCCGGTTCAGGTGGGCCGCCGCGCGCGCCACGCCGCCATGGTCCGCCACCGCCTTGAAGATCTGCAGCGCGTCGAGATCCAAGTTTCTCATTTCAAGAACTCATATTCTTAATAATTCACTATTCAAGATATTAGTACAGCCGTAGAGTGGGAGCCATGTCAATAGCCACCCACCCCGATACCGCCCGTCCCCGCGGCGCCCTCGGCCTGGCGCTGCCGGCCGCGCTGGCGCTGGCCGCGGCGATGGGCATCGGCCGCTTCGCCTTCACGCCCGTGTGGCCGTTGATGGCGCAGGAGGCCGGGCTGTCGCTGGCGCAGGGCAGTTGGCTGGCCTCGGCCAATTACGCCGGCTACCTGCTGGGCGCGTTGGCCGCGGCCCTGCGGCCGCCGCGCCATCCGCGCGCCATGCTGGCCGTGAGCCTGCTCGCCGTGGCGCTGCTGACGCTGGCGATGCCGTGGTTCCACGGCGTCCTGGCCTGGAGCCTGCTGCGGCTGGCGGCGGGGTACGGCAGCGCCAGCGCCTTCATCTGCGTGGCCGCTTCACGCGCCGTCGGACCGGGCGATCCCCGCGCGCCGGCGGTGTCGGCCATTACCTACGCGGGCGTCGGCGCCGGCATCGCGCTGACCGGGCTGGCGTGCCTGGTATTGATGGCCGCGGGCGCGGACGCCAATGCCAACTGGACCGCGCTGGGCGCGCTGACCCTGGCGCTGGCGGTACTGGCCTGGCCGGGGCTGAATCGCCCCGGGTCGGCCCGCCACCTGGCCTCGGCGCCCGCGCCCGGCCGCCTGCCGCCCGGCATCGGCCGGCTGGCGCTGCACTATGGCATTTTCGGCGCGGGCTACATCATCCCGGCCACGTTCCTGCCCGCCATGGCGCGCGAGATCATCCCCGATCCGGCGGTGTTCGGCTGGGCCTGGCCGCTATTCGGCCTGGCGGCGGCGCTGTCGTGCCTGCTGGCCCCGCGCGTGGCGCAGGCACGCGACGACAAGACGGTGTGGCGCGGCGCGCAGGCGCTGATGGCGCTGGGCATGCTGGCGGTGGCGCTGTGGCGCGACATCGCCGCGGTCATCGTCGCCGCGCTGCTGGTCGGTGGCACGTTCATGGTCATCACGCAGTCGGGCATGCTGGTGGCGCAGCGGCTGGCCGGCAGTGCCGCGCCACGCGCCGCGGCCGTCATGACCTCGGCCTTCGCCGCCGGCCAGATCGTGGGACCGCTGCTGGCTTCCGGCGCCGCGCGCTGGGGCGCGACGCTGCCGCAGGTGCTGGCGGCAGGCGCGGCGCTGCTGGCGCTGTCGGCCTGGCGCTTGGGAAAAATCAGCACCGCGGGCACGAACGCTGGGCATAATGCGATCGGTTCCCAGGAACCGTCACATCAAGAATGAGGAGTCACCCAGCATGAAATCGCTACGTCCCCTGGTCGCCGCCCTGGCCGCCTTTGCCGCCCTGGGCGGTACCGCCCACGCCCAGGCCACCGACTGGCCCGCCAAGCCCATCACCATGATCGTGCCCTACGCGCCGGGCGGCTTTGCCGATACCCGCGTGCGCCTGCTGGCGCGCAAGCTGGGCGAATCGCTGGGCCAGCCGATCGTGGTCGAGAACAAGGCGGGCGCGGGCGGCGTGGTCGGCACCAACCTGATCGCCAAGGCGGCGCCCGACGGCTACACCATCGGCACGGGCAACCTGGCGCCGATGGCGGTCAACCCGTCGCTGATGAAGGACATGCCGTACAACCCGCAGAAGGACCTGGCGCCGGTCATCCTGATCGAGAACAGCCCGCTGGTGCTGAGCGTGAACAACGAACTGCCGGTCAAGACCCTGGCCGACCTGATCGCCATGGCCAAGAAGCAGCCGGGCAAGCTGTCGTTCGGCTCGTCGGGCGTGGGCGGCGCGCACCACCTGTCCGGCGAGATGTTCCGCGAGCAGGCCAAGATCGACATCGTGCACGTGCCCTACAAGGGCGGCAGCCTGGCCGCGACCGACCTGATGGGCGGCCATATCTCGATGATGTTCGAGATGGGCTACTCGGCGCTGCCGGCCATCCAGGGCCAGAAGATCCACCCGATCGCGGTGACCTCCGCCCAGCGCCTCGCGGTGCTGCCGGACGTGCCGACCATGGCCGAATCCGGCCTGCCGGGCTTCGAGTCGTACAACTGGCAGGGCATCGTCGCCCCCGCCGGCACCCCCGCGCCCATCATCGCCAAGCTCAATGCCGAGTTCAACCGCATCCTGAAGGAACCCGACGTGCAGAAGGCCATTGCCGACACCGGCAGCCAGGCCGGCGGCGGCACGCCCGAGGAATTCGGCGCGTTCATCAAGAGCGAAACGGCCAAGTGGGCGCAAGTCATCAAGGCTGGAAACATCCAGCTCCAGTAAGCCAACCAGGAGTATTCCCATGACATCCCGCCTTCTCGACCTGCTCAAGCTCGACCACCCCGTCATCCAGGCGCCCATGGCCGGCGGCGCGACGACGGTGGAGCTGGTGTCGGAGGCCTCGAAGGCGGGCGTCCTGGGGTCGCTCGGGGCGGCCTACCTGAGCCCGGAACAGATCGAGGCGGCCGCCGGCGCCATCCGCGAACGCACCGACCGGCCATTCGCCATCAACCTGTTCGCCTCCGTGCCCGAGCAACCCTTCGATGGCGATGCCAGCCGCATGCTGGACCTGCTGGCGCGCTACCACGCCCAACTGGGCCTGCCGGCGCCCGTGGCGCCCGGGCCGCAGCCCGATCCGCTGCCCGGCCAGATCGAGGCGGTGCTGCGCCTGCGGCCCGCGGTCTTCAGCTTCACCTTCGGCCGCATGCCGGCCGACGCCCTGGCGCGCTGCCGCGAACTGGGCATCCTGACGGTCGGCACCGCCACCACCGTGCGCGAGGCCGTGGCCCTGGAACAGGACGGGGTGGATGCCGTCGTGGCCCAGGGCGCCGAGGCGGGCGGGCACCGCGGCACCTTCCTGGACGATTTCGAGCATTCGCTGATCGGCACCATGGCGCTGGTGCCGCAGGTGGCCGACGCGGTGTCGATCCCGGTGATCGCCTCCGGCGGCATCATGGACGGGCGCGGCATCGCCGCCGCGCTGGCCCTGGGCGCCAGCGCCGCACAAATGGGGACAGCCTTCCTGACCACCGACGAAGCGGGGATCGGCGACGCCTACAAGGCGGTGCTGCCGGCCTCCCGGTCGGAACAGTCGCGCGTCACCCGGGCGTTTTCCGGACGGCCGGCGCGCGGCATCGTCAATTCCTTCATGCGCGACGCCGACGAACTATCGGACGACATCCTGCCGTACCCGTTGCAGAACGCGCTGACGCGTCCCATGCGCACGGCCGGCGGCAAGGCCGGCAATATCGCCGTGCTGTCGCTGTGGGCGGGCCAGGGCGCGCCCCTCGCCCGGCGCGAAAGCACGGCCGCGCTGGTGGCGCGGCTGGCGCGCGAGACCGCCGCCGCCCGCGGTCGCGGCTGACGCCGTCCGAACGCCGGGCGCAATCCGAGGACGCGCCAAAGCGTCCCCGGATTGTTCCCGTGGGCGAAAACACTGTTCCACGGACAGTCATATCCCACTGCGGTGACAATTCGTCGGGCTACAATGGCCCCTCGCCGCCGGGTGCGACCGGACTTTCCCCGTCCCCGGCATATGAGTAACAGGGCGCTTCCCGACGCAGCCCGCCTCGCTCGCGCCGGCCGGCTCCCCGCCCGCGCATGAGCGCGGCGGCAGGGCATCCGCCACCGAAACACCCGCTTGTTGCCCATGCCCGATCAAACCCGCAGCACCCCGGAATTCGCCCTGCGCCTGCAGGATGTGGCGCTAGGCTACGGTGATTTCACCGTCTTGCGCGGCATTTCCATGGAAGTGCGCTCGGGCCAGGTGGTCGCCATCATGGGCGGCTCCGGCTCCGGCAAAACCACGCTGCTGCGGGCGGCCACCGGCCAGCTCGTCGCGCAACAAGGCACCGTGCTGGCGTTCGGCCAGGACATCGCCCGGGCCACTCGGGCCGAACTGCAGTCGCTGCGCAAGCGCATGGGCGTGCTGTTCCAGCAGGGCGCGCTGTTCACCGACCTGAACGTGTTCGAGAACGTCGCCTTCCCGCTGCGCGAGCACACCCGGCTGGCCGAACCCGAGATCACCGCCCGCGTGCTGGACAAGCTCGACGCCGTCGGCCTGCGCGCCGCCGCCCACCTGAAGGTGGCCGAAATCTCCGGCGGCATGGCCCGCCGGGTGGCGCTGGCCCGCGCGGTGGTGCTGGAACCCGAACTGATCCTGTACGACGAACCCTTCGCCGGCCTCGACCCGATCTCGCTGGGCATCACCGCCCGCCTGATCCGCAGCCTGGCCGACCGCCTGGGCTGCGCCTCGGTGCTGATCACCCACGACGTGCACGAATCGTTCGCGATCGCCGACCAGGTGTACCTGGTCGGCCAGGGCCAGCTCAAGGCGGCCGGCAGCCCCGACAGCCTGTCGGCCTCGCCGGACCCCTACGTGCAGCAATTCCTGAAGGGCGAACCCGACGGCCCGGTCGCGTTCCAGTACCCCGAAACGCCGGCTTTCCAGAAGTGGCTTTCGCAACAACAAGGGCGCAAGGCATGAGCGGATCCAACAACGCCATCGGCGCGCTGGGCGGCTGGGTGCGCACCCGCATCGCCGGCGTCGGCTTCTTCACCCGTTTCTTCGGCGCCATGCTGGCGCGCAGCGGCATCGCGCTGTCGCGGCCGCGGCTGGTGTCGCAGCAAATTCATTTCATCGGCAACTACTCGCTGCTGATCATCGCCGTGTCCGGCATGTTCGTGGGCTTCGTGCTGGGCCTGCAGGGCTACTACACGCTGAACCGCTACGGCGCCGAGGAATCGCTCGGCCTGCTGGTGGCGCTGTCGCTGGTGCGTGAGCTGGGCCCGGTGGTGACCGCGCTGCTGTTCGCCGGCCGCGCCGGCACCTCGCTGACCGCCGAGATCGGCCTGATGAAGGCCGGCGAACAACTGTCGGCCATGGAAGTGATGGCGGTCGACCCGATGCGCCGGGTGCTGGTGCCGCGCCTGTGGGGCGGCATCATCGCCATGCCGATCCTGGCCGCCGTGTTCTCCATGGTGGGCATCCTGGGCGGCTGGGTGGTCGGGGTGCTGATGATCGGCGTCGACGCCGGCGCCTTCTGGTCGCAGATGCAGGGCGGCGTGGACGTCTGGAACGACGTCGTCAACGGCGTCATCAAGAGCCTGGTATTCGGCGTCACGGTGACGCTGGTGGCGCTTTACGAAGGCTGGCAGGCCAAGCCCACCCCGGAAGGCGTCGCCCGCGCCACCACCCGCACGGTCGTGGTGGGGTCGCTGGCGGTGCTGGGGCTGGACTTCCTGCTGACCGCCTTGATGTTTGGAAACTGATTACGGATCGATCATGTCTCGCGAAAAAACCGATTTCTGGGTAGGCCTGTTCGTCTTGCTGGGCGCGGCCGCGCTGGCGTTCCTGGCGTTGCGCGCCGGCAACTTGAGCACCTTTTCTTTTGCCCCCACCTATACGCTGACGGCCAATTTCGATAACGTAGGCGGCCTCAAGGTGCGCGCCCCCGTGAAAAGCGCCGGTGTGGTGGTGGGCCGGGTCGCCGGAATCTCCTTTGACGATAAGACTTTCCAGGCCGTCGTGTCGATGAACCTGGAAACCGCCTACCAGTTCCCCAAGGACTCGTCCGCGGCCATCCTGACGTCCGGCCTGCTGGGTGAACAGTACCTGGGCCTGACCCCGGGCAGCGAAGAGGACAACTTTGCCGACGGCGGGAAAATCCGCTATACCCAAAGCGCCGTCGTGCTGGAACAGCTGATCAGCAAGTTCCTGTACGGCACGGCCGAGAAGGAAGGCTCGAACGCGGGTGGCTCGCCGGAAGCGAAAGCCCCGAATTAAAGAGGATCCGTCACGCGCGGCCACATCCGCGCGCGGCGCACGCTGCAATAAGAATAGATATCTGTTGATAGGGATGCCCTGATCATGAACAAGAAAGCTCTTTCCCGAATCGCCACCGTCGCCGCCGCCGGCGCACTGATGGCCGGTTGCGCCGCGCCGCAGCAGCCGGATCCGCGCGATCCCTGGGAAGGCTTCAACCGCGGCGTCTACAAGTTCAACGACACCGTCGACCGCGCCGTCTTCAAGCCGGTGGCGCAGGCCTACACCTACGTCACGCCGGAGCCGGTGCGCAGCTGCGTGCACAACATCTTCAGCAACGTCGGCGACCTCTGGTCGGGCACCAACAGCTTCCTGCAGGGCCGCGGCCACGACTTCGTCAACACGCTCGGCCGCTTCCTGTTCAACACCACCATGGGCGTGGGCGGCTGCTTCGACGTCGCCTCGGCCAACGGCGCGCGCAAGATCCCCAACGACTTCGGCACCACGCTGGGCGTGTGGGGCTTCGGCCAGGGTCCGTACCTGGTGCTGCCGTTCTTCGGTTCGGCCAGCGTGCGCGACGGCGTCGGCCTGGTCGGCGACTGGCAGGGCCGCATGCACGGCTACATGGGCGTGAGCGCCATCGACAACGTGGCGCTGCGCAATTCGCTGTGGGGCCTGGAAGTGGTCGATACGCGCGCCAGCCTGCTCAACGCCACCGACACGGTCGACCGCGTGGCGCTCGACCCGTACAGCTTCGTGCGCGACGCCTACCTGCAGCGGCGCGCCGCCATGGTGGCCGGCCAGCGCGTGGACGACGAATCCAGCCTGCCGAACTACGAAGACGACGAGGACGAAGGCGCCGCCAGCAAGGACAAGGGCGCCGCGGCGCCAGCGCCGGTTCCCGCAACCAAGTAAGCTGTTGGATTGCGTTATCAGTACAGCAAGGAGTTTTCATGCGGTTTTCCTTTTTTTCCCTGCTCCGGCGCGTCGCCTTCTCCGGCCTGCTGGGCCTGGCGGCATCAGCCGCCGCCCAGGCGCAACCGGACGCGCACGGCGCGCCTGACCAGTTCGTGCTGGGCGCGGCCAACGAAGCGCTGGACGTCCTGAAGGCCGACGGCGCCGTCAAGGCCGGCAACACCGCGCGCATCAACCAGGTCGTCAACGAGCACATCCTGCCGTACGTCAACTTCCAGAAGACCACGCGCCTGGCCGCCGGCCGCTACTGGCGCCAGGCCACGGAGCAACAGAAGACCGCCCTGGCCGACGCCTTCCGCGGCACCCTGGTGCGCACCTACAGCGGCGCGCTGACCCGCGTCACGTCCGGCACCAAGGTCACGGCGCTGCCGTTCCGCGGCGACCCCAAGGCCGACGACGTGGTCGTGCGCACGCTCATCAGCCAGGCCAACGGCCAACCCACGGGTGTCGACTACCGCCTGGAAAAAACGCCCCAGGGCTGGAAGATCTACGACATGAACGTCGAAGGCATCTGGCTGATCGAGAACTACCGCAACCAGTTCGCCCAGCAGATCAACCAGAACGGCATCGACGGCCTGATCAAGGCGCTGAACCAGCGCAATCAGTAGGATTCCGTCCGATCCGCCTCGGCCCGGCGCGCCCTTGCGGCCCGCCGGGCCGATTGTTTTGGGGACAAATCGGGCCGCAGCGCCCCCACGCGCCCCGGGGCTATCGGCGCCTTGCGTAGCGGGGCGCTTATATAATGATCAATTCGCTCTTTTCCGGGCACCCCTCGCCGCCGTCATGTCTGCCGTCAGTCTTGAGAACGTCTCCAAAATCTACTCGCCGCGCCGCAGCGGCTGGAGCAAGCTCACCGGGCGCGCGTCCGGCGCCGGTTTCCAGGCGCTCAACGATGTCAGCCTGAATATCGAGCACGGCGAGTTCTTCGGCCTGCTCGGTCCCAATGGCGCCGGCAAGACCACCCTGATTTCCATCCTGGCCGGGCTGGCGCACGCCACCAGCGGCCGCGCCACCGTCTGTGGCTACGACGTCGTGGCCGACTACAAGTCGGCGCGGCGGGCGCTGGGCGTGGTGCCGCAGGAACTGGTCTACGACCCGTTCTTCACCGTGCGCGAAACGCTGCGCATCCAGTCCGGCTATTTCGGCCTGCGCAAGAACGACGACTGGATCGACGAGATCCTGTTCAACCTGGGCCTGGCCGACAAGGCCAACTCGAACATGCGCGCGCTGTCCGGCGGCATGAAGCGCCGGGTGCTGGTGGCGCAGGCGCTGGTGCACCGCCCGCCCGTGATCGTGCTGGACGAGCCCACCGCGGGCGTGGACGTGGACCTGCGCCGCACCCTGTGGGAGTTCATCTCGCGCCTGAACAAGGCCGGCCACACCATCATGCTGACCACCCACTACCTGGAAGAAGCGGAGGCCCTGTGCGGCCGCATCGCCATGCTCAAGGGGGGCCGCATCGTGGCGCTGGACACCACCCAGGCACTGTTGGCGCGCGTCGGCGGCGTTGACCTCGAAGACGCCTTCGTGCGCATCATGCACCAGGACGACGCCTTGCAACCCGAAGAGATTTCGCAATGACGCAGCCCGCCGCCAATGCCAGCCAGCCGCTGGTGCAGCCCCGCCTGGACGCGGGTTCGGGCTTTCCGACCCTGCTGCGCAAGGAATTGCTGCGCTTCTGGAAGGTCAGCTTCCAGACCATCGCCGCGCCGGTCATCACCGCGCTGCTGTACCTGCTGGTGTTCGCCCACGTGCTGGAAGGGCGCGTCATGGTCTACGGCAGCGTGCCGTACACCGCGTTCCTGATCCCCGGGCTCATGATGATGAGCATGCTGCAGAACGCCTTCGCCAACCCGTCGTCGTCGCTGATCCAGAGCCGCATCACCGGCAACCTGGTGTTCATGCTGCTGCCGCCGCTGTCGCACCGCGACATCTTCGCCGCCTACGTGCTGGCGGCCGTGGTGCGCGGCCTGGCCGTGGGCCTGTGCGTATGGGTGGTGGCGCTGTTCTTCGTCTCGCTGGTGCCGTCCAATCCGCTGTGGCTGCTGGTGTTCGCGGTGCTGGCCTGCGGCATCATGGGCACGCTGGGCCTGATCGCCGGTCTGTGGTCGGAGAAATTCGACCAGCTGGCGGCGTTCCAGAATTTCCTCATCATGCCGGCCACCTTCCTGTCCGGCGTGTTCTATTCCATCCATACGCTCCCGCCCTTCTGGCAGGGCGTGTCGCACTGGAACCCCATCTTCTACACCATCGACGGTTTCCGCTACGGATTCTTCTCGGTGTCGGACGTCTCCCCCTGGCGCAGCCTGGCGGTGGTGACGGGGGTGTTCCTCGCGCTTTCGATCTATGCGCTGCGGCTCCTGGCCAGCGGCTACAAACTCAGGAACTGACGTCCATGCTTCCCACTCCCGCGCAAGTCCGCCAATACATCGCGGACGGCCTGCCCTGTGAACACCTCGACGTACAGGGCGACGGCTCGCATTTCGACGCGGTCATCGTCAGCGCCGCCTTCGAAGGCAAGCGCCTGATCCAGCGCCATCAACTGGTCTACGCGGCGCTGGGCGACCGCATGAAGGCCGAGATCCACGCCTTGTCGATGCGCACCCTGACCCCCGCCGAATACGCCCAGGCGGGCAAGTAACCATGGACAAACTCCGCATTACCGGCGGCGCGCGCCTGCACGGCGAAGTCACCATTTCCGGCGCCAAGAACTCGGCCCTGCCGATCCTGTGCGCCGGCCTGCTGACGGCCGATCCGCTGACCATCGCCAACGTGCCGCACCTGAACGACACTGCCACCATGCTGCGCCTGCTGGGCCGCATGGGCGTGCGCGCCGAGCGCGGCAGCGACGGCATCGTGACCCTGCAGGCCGACCGCGTCGACAGCCTCGAAGCGCCGTACGACCTGGTCAAGACCATGCGCGCCTCCATCCTGGTGCTGGGCCCGCTGGTGGCGCGCTTCGGCGAAGCCCGCGTCAGCCTGCCCGGCGGCTGCACCATCGGCCAGCGGCCGGTGGACCAGCACATCAAGGGCCTGGCGGCGCTTGGCGCCGAAATCAGCATCGAGCACGGCTTCGTGGTGGCGCGCGCCAAGCGCCTGAAGGGCGCCTCGATCCGCACCGATATGGTCACCGTCACCGGCACCGAGAACCTGCTGATGGCGGCAGTGCTGGCCGAAGGCCAGACCGTGCTGGAAAACGCCGCGCGCGAACCCGAGGTGGTGGACCTGGCCGAGCTGCTCATCAAGATGGGCGCTCGCATCCAGGGCCACGGCACCGACCGCATCGTGATCGACGGCGTCGAGCGCCTGCACGGCGCCGAGCACCGCGTGATCTCCGACCGCATCGAGGCCGGCACGTTCCTGTGCGCCGTCGGCGCGGCCGGCGGCGACATCGTGCTGCGCAACACCGACGCCGGCATCCTCGGCGCCACGCTCGACAAGCTGGCCGAGGCCGGCCTGGCTATCGAGACCGGCCCCGACTGGATTCGCGGCGCCATGTCCGCGCGCCCCAAGGCGGTGGGCTTCCGCACCCATGAATACCCCGGTTTCGCCACCGACATGCAGGCCCAGTTGATGACGCTGAACACGGTGGCCGAAGGCACGTCGGTGATCGTCGAGAACATCTTCGAGAACCGCTACATGCACGTCCAGGAACTGCGCCGCATGGGCGCGGACATCGACATCGACGGCCACACCGCCATCGTCCGCGGCATTGCCCGCCTGTCGGGCGCGACGGTCATGGCCACCGACCTGCGGGCCTCGGCCAGCCTGGTCATCGCCGGCCTGGCCGCCGATGGCGACACGCTGGTCGACCGCATTTACCACCTGGACCGCGGCTACGACCGGATGGAAGTCAAGCTGCGCGCCCTGGGCGCCAATATCCAACGCGTTGTTGAACGCACTAGCGGCAAGGAATCGGCATGAGCGATGCCCCTCTCGCGCCCCTGACCCTGGCTCTGTCCAAGGGGCGGATCTTCGAAGAAACCATGCCTTTGCTGGCGGAAGCCGGCATCGAGGTGCCCGAGAACCCCGAAAGCTCGCGCAAGCTGATCCTGCCGACCAGCGACCCCGGCCTGCGCCTGATCATCGTGCGCGCCTCGGACGTGCCGACCTACGTGCAGTACGGCGCGGCCGACCTCGGCATCGCCGGCAAGGACGTGCTGATCGAGCACGCCGCGCAGCAGCCCGGCGGCCTGTACCAGCCGATCGACCTGAACATCGCCAAATGCCGCCTGGCCGTGGCGGTGCGCAACGGCTTCGACTACGAAGCCGCGGTGCACCAGGGCGCGCGCCTGCGCGTGGCCACCAAGTACGTGCAGTCAGCCCGTGAACACTTTGCGTCCAAGGGTGTGTACGTCGACATCATCAAGCTGTATGGTTCGATGGAACTGGCGCCGCTGGTGGGCCTGGCCGACTGCATCGTGGACCTGGTGTCCACCGGCGGCACGCTGCGCGCCAACGACCTGGTCGCGGTCGAGGACATCATGCCGATCTCCTCGCGCCTGATCGTCAACCAGGCCGCGCTCAAGACCCGCGGCGAACGCCTGCAACCGCTGCTGGACGCCTTCGAGCGCGCCGCTTCCCGCAACGCCTGACCCAGGCCGCCGCCCCACGCGGCGGCCGCCACCCGCCTGAACGCCATGGCCCTGATCAATCGTCTCGACTCCCGCGATCCCGGATTCGCGTCCGCCCTGTCCAAGCTGCTGGCCTTCGAGGCCACCGAGGACGAGTCCATCGACCGCGCCGCCGCCGGCATCCTGGCCGACGTGCGCGCCCGCGGCGACGCCGCGCTGGTGGAATACACCCAGCGCTTCGACCGCATGCCGCACGCGTCCGCGGACACGCTCGAAATCCCCAAGGCCGACTGGCATGCGGCCCTGGCCGCGCTGCCCGCCGCCCAGCGCGACGCGCTGCAGGCGGCCGCCGAGCGCGTGCGCCGCTACCACGAGCGCCAGCGCGCCGAGACCTGGACCTACACCGAGGCCGACGGCACGGTGCTGGGCCAGCAGGTCACGCCGCTGGACCGCGTCGGCCTGTACGTGCCGGGCGGCAAGGCCGCGTATCCGTCGTCGGTGCTGATGAACGCCATCCCGGCCAAGGTCGCGGGCGTGCAGGAACTGGTCATGGTCACGCCCACGCCGGACGGCGCGCGCAACCCCATCGTGCTGGCCGCCGCCGCCATCAGCGGCGTCGACCGCGTGTTCGCCATCGGCGGCGCGCAGGCCGTGGGCGCGCTGGCCTACGGCACCGCCACCGTGCCGGCCGTGGACAAGATCGTCGGCCCGGGCAACGCCTACGTGGCCGCCGCCAAGCGTCGCGTGTTCGGCGTGGTCGGCATCGACATGATCGCCGGCCCCAGCGAAATCCTGGTGATCTGCGACGGCAAGACACCGGCCGACTGGATCGCCATGGACCTGTTCTCGCAGGCCGAACACGACGAACTGGCCCAATCCATCCTGCTGTGCCCGGACGCCGCCTTCATCGCCGAGGTCGAGGCCGCCATCGCCCGCCTGCTGCCGACCATGCCGCGCGCCGACATCCTGCGCACCAGCCTGGCCAACCGTGGCGCGCTGATCCAGGTGCGCGACCTGGACGAAGCCTGCCGCATCGCCAACGACATCGCCCCGGAGCACCTGGAGATCTCCACCGAGCAACCGGAAATCTGGACCGCCAGGATCCGCCACGCGGGCGCCATCTTCATGGGCCGCTTCAGCTCGGAAGCCCTGGGCGACTACTGCGCCGGCCCGAACCACGTGCTGCCCACTTCCCGCACGGCGCGCTTCTCGTCGCCGCTGGGCGTGTACGACTTCCAGAAGCGTTCCAGCCTGATCCAGGTCTCGCACCAGGGCGCCCAGACGCTTGGCCGCATCGCCGCCGAACTGGCGCTGGGCGAAGGCCTGCAGGCCCACGCCGCCAGCGCCCAATACCGGATCGACCAGCCATGAGCGAGGTCGCCGGCCGCATCGCCGGCACCATCCGGCCCGATATCCGTGAACTGAGCGCGTATCCGGTGGCGCACGCCGAAGGCTGCATCAAGCTGGACGCGATGGAATCGCCCTACGAACTGCCCGAGTCGGTGCGCGACGACCTCGCCCGCGTGCTGCGCGACACGCCGCTGAACCGCTACCCGGCCGCCGACCTGTCCGAACTGCGCCAGGCCGTGAAGACGGCCTTCGGCGTGCCTGCCGACGCCGGCGTGCTGTTCGGCAACGGCTCGGACGAACTGATCCACATCGTGGTGCAGGCCTGCTGCAATCCCGGCGAGGTGGTGCTGGCGCCGTGGCCGTCGTTCGTCTATTTCGACATGGCGGCCCGCTTCGACCACGCCCGCTTCGTCGGCGTGCCGCTGACCGACGATCTGTCCCTTGATCTTCCTGCCATGCTAGCCGCGATCCGCGAACACCAGCCCAAGGTGGTGTTCCTGGCCGTGCCCAACAATCCCACCGGCGGCGTCTGGTCGGACGCGGACATGGCCGCCATCATCGCCGCCGCCCCCGGCCTGGTGGTGGTGGACGAGGCCTACCAGCCCTTCACCGACCGCAGCTGGATGCCGCGCCTGCTGGACGCGCCCAACGTGGTGGTGATGCGCACCGTGTCCAAGATCGGCCTGGCGGGCCTGCGTTTTGGCTATCTGGCCGGCCACCCCGACTGGATCGCCGAGTTCGACAAGGTGCGCCCGCCCTACAACCTGGACGTGCTGACCCAGGCAGCGCTGCTGACAGTGCTGCGCCACAAGCCGGTGCTGGACCAACAGGCCGCCCGCCTGCGCGCCGACCGCGAACCGCTGGCCGCGGCGCTGGCGGCGCTGCCCGGCGTCAGGGTATTCCCTTCCGCGGCCAACTTCATACTCGCGCGCTTTTCCGGCAAGCTGGATGGCAACGCCGTGCATCTTGCCCTGAAACAGCGCAAAATATTGGTTCGTAACTTCTCCAACGCCCATCCGCTCCTGGCCGGCTGCCTCCGCATCTCGGTGGGCGCGCCGTCCGAGAACGCCGCTTTGCTATCGGCACTGCAAGAAATACTGAGTGCCTAATCGAGTCCCTGACATGCGTACCGCAGAGATCACCCGCAACACCAACGAAACCCGCATCCGCGTGGCCATCAACCTGGATGGCACCGGCAAGCAGACGATCGACACGGGCGTGCCCTTCCTGGACCACATGCTGGACCAGATCGCGCGCCACGGCCTGATCGACCTCGACATCAAGGCCGAGGGCGACCTGCACATCGATGCGCATCACACGGTGGAAGACGTGGGCATCACGCTGGGCATGGCCATCGCCAAGGCGGTCGGCACCAAGGCCGGCCTGCGCCGCTACGGCCACGCCTACGTGCCGCTGGACGAGGCGCTGTCGCGCGTGGTGGTCGATTTCTCCGGCCGTCCCGGCCTGGAATACCACATCCCCTTCACCCGTTCGCACATCGGCGCCTTCGACGTCGACCTGACGCGCGAATTCTTCCAGGGCCTGGTCAACCACGCGCTGATCACCCTGCACATCGACAACCTGCGCGGCACCAACGCCCACCACCAATGCGAAACGGTCTTCAAGGCCTGTGGCCGCGCGCTGCGCATGGCCATCGAAGTCGACCCGCGCATGGGCGACGTCGTGCCCTCGACCAAGGGCGTGCTGTAACCTCCGTGACCTTCCGCCACGCACCAGGTAAACCGAAGTGACCACTATCGCCATCGTCGACTACGGAATGGGCAACTTCCATTCCGTCGCGCGCGCGCTCAAGTACGCCGCCCCCGACGCGGACATCCGCATCTGCAACCAGCCCCATGAAATCGACGCGGCCGACCGCGTGGTGTTTCCCGGCCAGGGCGCCATGGCGGACTGCATGCGCACCCTGAATGAATCCGGCCTGCGCGAAGCGGTCGTCAAGGCCGCCCGCGCCAAGCCGCTGCTGGGCGTCTGCGTCGGCGAACAGATGCTGTTCGAGTCCAGCGAAGAGGGCGCGACCCCGTGCCTGGGGCTGTTCCCCGGCGTGGTGCGGCGCTTTGCCGGCCCGCGCTTCGCCGACCCGGTCGCGGCCGACGACGCGGCCTGCGAGGCCGACACCGGCACGGCCGGCCCGGTCGATGTCCGCCCGGAGCGGTTGAAAGTCCCGCACATGGGATGGAACAAAGTGCGCCAGACGCGCTCTCACCCTATCTGGGGCGGCATTCCGGACGACACGCATTTCTATTTCGTCCATAGTTATTACGCCGACCCGGCCGATACGAGCCTGACCGTTGGTGAAACCGATTATGGCGTTGCCTTTACCTGCGCGGTGGCGGCAGCTAACATTTTCGCGGTGCAGTTCCACCCCGAGAAGAGCGCCGAGCACGGTTTGCGCCTGTATCGCAATTTTGTAGACTGGCAGCCGTAAGCCACGGGCACACCGCCCTGGCCCACGCGCTCCAGCCCATTCAACCCCATATTTTCCCGCTGCCCACCATGCTGCTGATCCCCGCCATCGATCTCAAAGACGGACGCTGCGTGCGTCTGCGCCAGGGCGACCTGGACGATGCAACGGTGTTCTCCGAAGACCCCGCCTCCATGGCCTCGCAATGGCTCGACCAGGGCGCCCGCCGCCTGCATCTGGTCGACCTGAACGGCGCCGTCGCCGGCAAACCGAAGAACGAAGCACCCATCAAGGCCATCCTGGACGCCGTCGGCGACGATATCCCGGTCCAGATCGGCGGCGGCATCCGCGATCTCGACACCATCGAACGCTATCTCGACGCCGGCATCTCCTACGTCATCATCGGCACCGCCGCGGTCAAGAACCCCGGCTTCCTGCAGGACGCCTGCGGCGCCTTCCCCGGCCAGATCATCGTCGGCCTGGATGCCCGTGACGGCAAGATCGCCACCGACGGCTGGAGCAAGCTGACCCGCCACGACGTGCTCGACCTGGCCAAGAAGTTCGAGGACTACGGCTGCGAAGCCATCATCTACACCGACATCGGCCGCGACGGCATGCTGTCGGGCGTGAACGTCGAGGCTACCGTGCGCCTGGCGCAACACGTGCGCATTCCCGTGTTCGCCTCGGGCGGCATCGCCGGCATCCAGGACATCGAGGCGCTGTGCGCCGTCGAGGAAGAGGGCGTCGAAGGCGCCATCCTGGGCCGCAGCATCTACGAAGGCACGCTCAACTTCCAAGCGGCACAGGCCCGCGCCGACGAATTGGCCAAATGACCACCTCCAGCAGTACCTCCGGGGCGGGCGCGCCCGCCCAGAGCGCGCTGACCCGCCGCATCATTCCCTGCCTTGACGTCACCGCTGGCCGAGTCGTCAAGGGCGTGAACTTCGTCAACCTCGCCGACGCCGGCGACCCCGTCGAGATCGCCCGCCGCTACAACGAGCAGGGCGCCGACGAACTCACCTTCCTGGACATCACCGCCACCAGCGATGGCCGCGACCTGATCCTGCCCATCATCGAGCAGGTCGCCTCGCAGGTCTTCATTCCGCTGACGGTGGGCGGCGGCGTGCGCCAGGTGTCCGACATCCAGCGCCTGCTCAACGCCGGCGCCGACAAGATCAGCATCAACAGCGCCGCCGTGGCCAATCCGGAACTGGTGCGCGCGGCCTCCGACTACCACGGCTCGCAGTGCGTGGTGGTGGCGATCGACGCGCGCCGGGTCTCGGCCGCGGGCGAAGCGCCGCGCTGGGAAGTCTTCACCCACGGCGGCCGCAAGGCCACCGGCCTGGACGCCGTGGCCTGGGCCCGCCGCATGGCCGCCTACGGCGCCGGCGAGATCCTGCTGACCAGCATGGACCGCGATGGCACCAAGTCGGGCTTCGACCTGGAGCTGACCCGCACGGTGTCGGATGCCGTGCCGGTGCCGGTCATCGCCTCCGGCGGCGTCGGCACCCTGCAGCACCTGGCCGACGGCGTCACCACCGGCCGCGCCAGCGCGGTGCTGGCCGCCAGCATCTTCCACTTCGGCCAGCACACGGTCGGTGAATGCAAGCGCTTCATGGCCGAGCAGGGCATTGAAGTGAGGATATGACGATGAGCAACGAACCGAGCTGGATGGCCGACGTCGTCTTCGACGAGAACGGCCTGATCCCGGCCATCGCGCAGGACGCCGACAACGGCCAGATCATGATGGTGGCCTGGATGAACCGCGAATCGCTGGCCGAAACCGCCGCCACCGGCCGCGCCGTGTACTGGTCGCGCTCGCGCCAGCGCCTGTGGCGCAAGGGCGAGGAATCCGGCCACGTGCAGCAGGTGCACGAGCTGCGCCTGGACTGCGACGGCGACGTGGTGCTGCTCAAGGTGCACCAGGAAGGCGGCATCGCCTGCCACACGGGCCGCGCCAGCTGCTTCTACCGCCGCCTGGAAGGCCAGACCGACCAGGCCAGCTGGGTCACGGTGGACCCGGTGCTGAAAGACCCCGAACTAATCTACAAATGACCGATTCGCCCCTGAGCGCCCACGACGTGCTGGCCCGTATTGCCGCCACCCTGGAAACCCGCCGCCCCGAGAACGGGGGCGATCCCAAGGCTTCCTACGCGGCCAAGCTGCTGTCCAAGGGCCCCGACGCCTTCCTGAAGAAGATTGGCGAGGAAGCCACCGAGCTGGTCATGGCGGCCAAGGACGGCGTGCCCGAGCGCATCGTCAGCGAAACCGCCGACCTGTGGTTTCATTGCCTGGTCGCGCTGACGCACTTCAATCTGCGGCCCGACGACGTGCTGGCCGAACTGGCCCGCCGCGAAGGGCTGTCGGGCCTGGCCGAGAAGGCCAGCCGTCCCCAGGACTGACACGGAACCGGAAAAATGAGCGCCAACTGTATTTTCTGCAAGATCGCCGCCGGCGATATCCCGTCCAAGAAGGTCTACGAGGACGAGGACTTTGTTGCATTCCACGATATCAACCCGGCCGCGCCGGTGCATTTATTGCTGATCCCTCGACGTCATGTCATATCCATGCAGGATATTACGGCCGAGGACGCAGGTTGGTTGGGTAGAATGATGGCATTGGCGCCGCGGCTTGCCGCTGAAAACGGTTGCACCCCGGGCCCTGATGGCGGGTTTCGCATCATGATCAATTCTGGCGTCGAAGGCGGCCAGGAAGTCCCGCATCTGCATTTCCACATCATCGGCGGTCAGCGACCCTGGAAAGGGCGCGTGGCCCCCACTGCGTAATACGGAGAACCATCATGGGTAGCTTTAGCATTTGGCATTGGTTGGTCGTTCTGGTCATCGTGGCGCTGATCTTCGGCACCAAGAAACTGCGCAACATCGGCTCGGACCTGGGCGGCGCCGTCAAGGGCTTCAAGGAAGGCATGAAGGACGCCAACGGCGACAAGCCGGCCGAACCCATCGCCCAGCAACGCGTGGCCGGCGACACCATCGACGTGCAGGCCAAGGAAAAGTCCAACTCCTGAGCGCCTGCGCGCCCCCGGGCCCGGCCTGATCCGGCCGGCCCTCATTGCCTCAATTCCCGAGCGGCCGTCGAATGTTTGATGTCAGCCTCACTGAACTGATGGTGATCGGCGTCGTCGCGCTGATCGTCATCGGCCCCGAACGCCTGCCCAAGGTCGCCCGCACGGTCGGTCACCTGCTGGGCCGCGCGCAGCGTTACGTCAATGACGTGAAATCCGATATCCAGCGCGAAATCGAGCTGGACGAGCTGCGCAAGTTCAAGAGCGAAATGGAAACCGCGGCGCAGGACGTGCAGCAATCGCTGAACGACACCCACAACGCGCTGCAGGAGCCGGTGCAGCAATTCCGCGCCGAGCTCGACGAAGTGGCCCGCGAAGCCAGCGGCAAGCCCGCCATCACGGCCGGCGCCGAGACCGCCACGGCTTCCGTCGACCCGCGCGCCGCCGCGCCGGCCGACCCGCTGATGACGCCGCAGGCCGGCCAGCCGGCCGA
>NZ_QHHO01000049.1:1924533-1929969 GCF_003184165.1 Achromobacter sp. RW408 | reverse complement strand
CGATGACATCCCCCGCCGCTTCCCGCCCTCCTCTTCCTCCCTTCACGCACGCCAGCGCGGTGCAGAAGGTCCGCCTGGCCGAAGACGGCTGGAACAGCCGCGACCCCGACAAGGTGGCGCTGGCCTACAGCCTGGACACGCGCTGGCGCAACCGCGCCGAATTCGTCCGCAATCGCGATGAGGCGCGCGCCTTCCTGGCGCGCAAATGGGCCAGGGAGCTTGAGTACCGGCTGATCAAGGAACTATGGGCCTTTGGCGGCAACCGCATCGCGGTGCGCTATGCCTACGAGTGGCGCGACGACTCCGGCAACTGGTTCCGCTCATATGGCAACGAGAACTGGGAATTCGGCGAAGACGGCCTGATGATCCAGCGGCACGCCAGCATCAACGACCTGCCGATCCAGGAAGCCGATCGCAAGTTCCGCTGGCCGCTGGGCCGCCGGCCGGACGACCACCCGGGCCTGTCCGAACTGGGCCTGTAGGCGGCGCCCGCGGCGCGGCGTCAGGGCATCGGCACGCGCTTGATGCCTTCGCCGTCGTCGCCGGCCAGCACCGGCAATGGCAGGCGCACTTCGCGCCCGCCATGCTCGACCACCAACCCCTGCGCATCGATGCCCACCAGGCGCGCCGACCGGGTCAACCGGTCGCCGATGGCGTAGGCCTGCGCCGGCCCGCCATTGACCGACAGCACGGCCGCGCCACGGCCTGCGCCGGCCAGCGCGCCGGCCACCCGCACATCCAGCCGCGCCGGGCCGGGTGCCATCCAGACCGCGACCTCGGCGGCGCCGTCTTCCGTCAGCGCGACGGCCGGCGCCGCGACGACGGGCGCGGACGTGACGGGTTGGCTCAGGCGCCAGCCCCACCAGCCCAGCCCGGCGACCAGGGCGGCCGCGCCCGCCAGGCTGGCCACGTGGGAAGGGGCGACACGCAAGTTCAAGGCCATGGCGGCAAGCTCCTGGTTGGAGGACCCGTGAATCCGGGCAGTCGCGCGGCAGGCCGCCGCGCCGGCGTGTTGAAGGCATCGAACGCATCGAACGCATCGAACATATCGACCCGATCGATGCTACGCGGCCTGTGCGTCAGTTGCGCGACGGCGCTTCAATGCAGCAACAGCACGCGCCGGTAGCGCAGCGGCGTCTGGCCGAGCACGCCGCGCGAGATCACCAGTTCCAGCGCCTGCGCGGGCTGCTCGCCCTGCGCCGGCAACGCCACCCAGCCGCGTCCCGGGGCCCAGGCCCGCACGCTGAAATCCAGCAACTGGTCCAGCACGACGGTGGCCGCATCGGCCGCTGGCGCGGGCAGCGGCGTCAGGGCGGTCGGCGTGCCCGCCGCGCGGATCAGGTTGCCGCCGCGGCGTTCCCACACCACCCGCTGGCGCGCGTCCGGCCGGCCGGGCGCGCCGCGGATGATGTCGATGCGTGGCGCCGGCGTCTTCATCCCGCTCACGCGGATCGCCTCGGGCAGCAACTGCGGCAGCACGGGCTGCGGCTCGGCCTCCTGCGCATCCGATGCCGCCTGCGCCTCGGGCGCGGCCGGCGCCGCGGACTCGGCCAGGTCCGGGCTGCGGGCGCCGATGTCGCGTTCGAACTGGTCGAAGGCGCGCTGCAGCGCCAGCGCCTCCTCGGTGTGCTGGTCGAGCCTGCGGCTGGTCAGCGCGACGCTGTCGATGGCGCGCCAGGAGATCAGGCTGATGACGGCCATGATCATGATGGCGATGACGACTTCGATCAGGGTGAAGCCGGCCTGGCGCTGCCCGGTCATGGCGGGCGGTTCTCCACGATTCCCGACAGCGTCGCCAGGCGCGGCGTCGGGCGCTGGTCCAGGTAGACCTCGACCGTGACCCTCCGCGCGCCCTGGCGGGCGTCGGCATAGCGGCTGTCGCACACCAGGTTCAGCGCGCCCTGCGGGCAGGCCGCCTTGTCGCGGCTGGCGGTCAGGGCCGGCGGCGCCAGTTGCAGTTCCACCAGGCGGTTCTGCGCCGACAGCAGCGCCAGCGCGCGCTCGCGCAGCACGCCATTGTTGGTCGTCAGCATGCCGGTGGTGCGCATGACGGCGGCCAACGCCACGCTGACGATGGCCAGCGCGATCAGGATTTCCAGCAGCGTGAAACCCGCGGCCCGCGCCAGCGGGCGCGGCGGACGGGACGGCGGCGCGCGACGGATCATGCGAGGCTCCGGCTGCATGGCGGACGGCTCATTGGACCAGGAAGCGGCCGTTGGCATCGCGGCGCACTTCGACCTGCCCCGCCGCGCTGGACAGCGTCAGGCGCCACGGCTGCCCGAACCACTCCGGGGTCAGCAGCACCGGCACGGCGGGCGCCACCCGCACCGGTCCCGCCTGCCATTGCCGCGGCCGCAGCGCCGGATCGCGCGGGAAATCGTCGATGCGCGTCGGGTCCAGCACCGGCACCGGCCCGTCCAGCATCCAGGCGCCGCGCACGAAACGGTAGCCGTCGGCGTCGGCCTGCCAGGCGATCGCGCGGCCATCGATGCGCACCTCGCTTTGCGCCGCCGCCAGCCGTTCGACCAGCCGCTGGGCGTCATCGCGCAATTGGCGCGCCGGGTCGGAGCGGATGCTCAGGCCAAGCGCGGCGGTGGCCACGCCCACGATCACCAGCACCACCATCAACTCGATCAGCGTGAAGCCGCGCTGCGTCCGCCGCGAGCGTGCCGGGCGCGCCGGCGCGGCGCTCGAAGGCCGGGCGACGGCGCGACCGTTCATGCCTGCAACCGGGCCGCCTGGCTTTCGACATGCTGGCGGGCATCGCGCAGATGGCGCCTGACAATGCGGCCGGACACCCCGTAGCGCGCCGCTGCCTCGCTTTGCAGCATGCCCTCGATGCGCACGCCGATGTAGATCTCGCGCTGTTGCCGCGGCAAGGCCTCGATCAGGCGCATCAGTCCGCGCATCGACGAGCGCGCCTGCGCGATGCGCAGCGGGCCGGGCGCCGCGTCCTCGACGTCTTCGAGCACGACGTCGGTGGCGCTGAACGGCCGTTCGGCGCGCAGCCGGTCGATGGCGATGTTGCACGCCATGCGGAACACGTAGGCGCCCGGATTGGCGATGGCGGGCGCTGGCGGCGCCGCGCCGTCGGCCAACCGCAGCCAGGCGTCGTGCAGGCTGTCGGCGGCCAGGTCGGCGCATCCCAGGTGGCCGCGCAGCGCCTGCATCAGCCGCGCATAGTTGGCCGCGACGAATTCGCCCAGGCAGGCCGGCCGCGGACGCGCCGCCAGGGCGCCGCCGGCGCAGTATTCGTCGCGGCGCCGCTGCGCCTGGGGCGCCGGTTCAAGGCATAAGGACATGGCGGTTCTCCGTGGCGGCCCTGCCCCCGGGCGCAAGCGGGCGCCGTCCGGTGCCGGCCGGACGCTGGGCGGCCCGCTTGCGCATTGCCCAGTTGGCGGGCGCCAGCAGGCCATCGTCGAGCGCCTGGCGCAGCAGCGCGGCGACGCCGGCATGCGCGGCGATCGCCTCCAGTTCCTGATCGAAGCTGGGCGCGCATTCGCAGCCATTGCCTTCGGACAGGCCGGCGAACCAGCGGAACAGCAGGTTGTAGGCGATCTGTTCATGGAAATACGGTTTGCTGCCGGCCGGATACAGCAATTGCAGGATATGCGTGCGGCACAGGATGGCGGCGTCCAACGTCAGCCCGCACTCGGCGCTGGCCGCGCGCAGCAGGTCGGCATGCGCCCGCAGCGTGTCGTCGACGTGCTCGCGCAAGGCCACCAGCGGATGGCGCGGCGGCACATAGCGGGTCAGCTGGATCTGGCCGATCCAGGTTTCGTGCGACACCACCCAGACCCACGGGGATCCGTAGCGGGACACCGATACGGGTTGCTGCCTGGCGCAATCGAGCACCTTGGACAACTTGCGATCCAGTTCGAGCATGCCTACGTTGACGGTCGCCGACACAACGCTCTCCCAGGGCCGGATGGGCCCATGTCCGGTTGGCCGCGCTGCGTGTGGCGCGGCCTGTACCCCTAAGACGACACGGCGCGGCGGAACCCGCCAGGTTTTTTAATCAGGACGGATGGCGCGTTCACGCCAGGCACGCAGCAGCGCCCGGTTCAGGGCGATGCCGGTGGCCTGCTCGATGGGGGCGACCGGCGCGCCGGCCAGCGCCCGCCCCAGGATGTCGACAATATCGGCGCTGGCCAGCGCCCGTTCGAGCGCGTGGCCGAAATCCTGCGGGCTCCAGATCTCCTGGTCCAGCGACAGCCCGACGAACCAGCGGAACAGCAGGTTGCACGAGACCTGCTCGTGCAAGCCCGCCTCGGTGTCGATGCCATAGAGCAGCTGGATCACCAGCGCCCGCAACAGCGGCGGCGCCTCGATGCGCAGCATGGCGCGGATCGCGGCCGCGTGCAGCCGCGGCTGGCTCGCCGCGAGCGCGCGATCGACGTGGTCGCGCAACGCGGCCAGCGGATGGCCGGCCGGATTGAACTCGACCCGGCGCGTATTGCGCGACCAGACCTCGTGCGACACGATCCACACCCACGGCGAGCCGTAACGGTGCACCGACACGGGATGCTCCCATGCCGAATCCACCACCGCCGACAGATTCTCCTTCAGTTCCCGGATACCGATATTCGGTTTACGCGACACGACTGCTCCCCATCGCGCGGACGCGGCATGCGCCCTCGATGGCGGATATGCGCGGCCTGCCTTCTTAGGACGACATGGGCGGGCCAAACCCGCCACCGCGCGCGCCAGGCCGGGCAAAGGCGTCGTCGCGGCGCCTCAGGCCAGCACCACCACGTTGCCCGGCAGGTGCGTGGCGCTCAGGCCGAACGCCTTCTCGATCTGCACCAGCACCTTGTCGGTGTCGCGGATCTCGAAGCGGCCGCTCAGCGCGCTGGCGCCACGGGCGCCGTCCAGCAGCACCACGCGGCCGCGGCGGTAGCGGTTGATCTCGGCCACCACCTCGGCCAGCGGCGTGTTCCGGAACACCAGCGAGCCCTGGCGCCAGGCCGAGGTCTCGGCCGGATCGATCTGCTGCACCGCGCCCAGGCCCCGCCGGTCATAGAACAGCCGTTGGTTCGGTCCCAGCACCGTGGCGCCATTGCCCAGGGCTACGCGCACCGAGCCGGACAGGCAGGTGACGCAGACCGTGCCGTCCAGGTTGCGCAACTCGAAGCGCGCGCCGCGGGCCTCGGCGCTGCCGCGCCCGGCCACGACGGTCAACGCGGCGGACGAGGACTGGCCGTCGAAGGCGGCTTCGCCGGCGATCAGCTCGACCCGCAAGGCGCCCGGCTGCTCCGAGCGCAAGGCAATGCTGGTCTGGGTGTTCATGTCCACCTGCACCCGTTCGCCCAAGCCGAACTGGCGCCGGTCGCCGGTGTCGGTGCGATAGTCGGCCAGCCATTCGTCCCACGCCGGCCACAGCCGCAAGGGCGGCGCCACCACCGCCGCCACGGCCGCGGCGGCGGTGCCCGCCAG
>NZ_QHHO01000049.1:1903413-1924523 GCF_003184165.1 Achromobacter sp. RW408 | reverse complement strand
AAATATGGGGACACAATAAGGATATGGATAAAATGGCGCAACTTTGTCAGGAGAGCATGTTCATGTCTCAAACTCCCACCCATGCCTTGCCGTCTTATCTGAATGCCGACGAACTCGGCCCCTGGGGTAATTACCTGCAACAAGTCGACCGGGTCACGCCGTACCTCGGTTCGCTGGCGCGCTGGGTCGAGACCCTGAAGCGTCCGAAGCGCTCGCTGATCGTCGATGTGCCGATCGAGCTGGACAATGGCAGCGTGGCCCACTTCGAGGGTTATCGCGTGCAGCACAACACCTCGCGCGGTCCGGGCAAGGGCGGCGTGCGTTTCCACCAGGACGTGACGCTGTCGGAAGTGATGGCGCTGGCCGCCTGGATGTCGGTCAAGAACGCCGCGGTCAACCTGCCGTACGGCGGCGCCAAGGGCGGCATCCGCGTCGACCCGCGCAAGCTGTCGCAGTCCGAGATCGAGCGCATGACGCGCCGCTACACCTCGGAAATCGGCGTCATCATCGGCCCGTCCAAGGACATTCCCGCCCCTGACGTGAACACCAACGCCCAGACCATGGCCTGGATGATGGACACGTACTCCATGAACGAAGGCTCGACCGCCACCGGCGTCGTGACCGGCAAGCCGATCGCGCTGGGCGGCAGCCTGGGCCGCGTCGAGGCCACCGGTCGCGGCGTGTTCGTGGTCGGCTGCGAAGCCGCGCGCGACCTGAACATCGACGTGTCCAAGGCGCGCGTGGTGGTGCAGGGCTTCGGCAACGTGGGTGGCACTGCCGCCCGCCTGTTCCATGAAGCCGGCGCCAAGGTCATCGCGGCGCAGGACCACACCGGCACGGTGCACAACGCCGCCGGCCTGGACGTCCACAAACTGCTGTCGCACGTGTCGCAGCATGGCGGCGTGGGCGGCTTCTCCGGCGGCCAGGCGATGGACAAGAACGAGTTCTGGACGCTCGAAACCGAATTCCTGATCCCGGCGGCCCTGGAAAGCCAGATCACCGCCGACAACGCCGCCAAGGTGCGCGCCAAGATCGTGGTGGAAGGCGCCAACGGCCCGACCACCCCGGAAGCGGACGACATCCTGTTCGAGCACGGCGTGTACGTGGTGCCGGACGTGCTGGCCAACGCCGGCGGCGTGACGGTGTCGTACTTCGAATGGGTGCAGGACTTCTCCAGCTTCTTCTGGAGCGAGGACGAAATCAACCAGCGCCTGGAACGCATCATGCGCGAGGCCTATGCCTCGATCGCGCTGGTGGCCAAGGAGCACAAGGTGACGCTGCGCACCGCCGCGTTCATCGTGGCTTGCACGCGCATCCTGCAGGCCCGCCAGGTGCGCGGCCTGTACCCGTAAGTCCTTCTGGCGCCGGGCCCGGCCCGGCGCGCGGAGGAGCCGAGGAAGACAGGAAAACCGCCCCGACAGGGGCGGTATCCATTTTGGGCCGCGGAGTTGGCGGGACGCGTTGCTTACGGCGGGATGGCGGCCACCGGCGCCGCCGGTCGGAGCGCGCTGGTCCTCACGACTTCGGCAGCAGTTCCGGCTTGAGGATGCCGCGCAGGTCGGCGTAGGGGATGGTCAGTTCCGGTTCGCCATGCGAGTACGGCGCGATCGAGTAGGCGTCGTACTTGACCACGATGCCGTCGCGCGTGAGCGCGAAGTTGTCGCTGTCCTGGAACGGCCACATCTTGTTGTAGGCGGCCGGGTCGCGCTTGGCGTCCGCATTGCCGGCCAGCCACTTGGCGTGCGCCTGGCGCAAGGCGGCGACGTATTCGGCGCGGCGCCCGGGGATCAGGGCCTCGTCCAGCGCCATGACGCGGCCGCGGCTGCGCTCCCAATTCAGGTACTGGGTGGCGGGAATGCCGTGCGCGGCGCCGGTCAGGAACTGCTCGGTGTGCAGCTCGATCGAGACGATGTCGCCCACGGTGTCCTTGACACTGGCCTTGAAGTAGGTGGCGTCGCGCGGGCGCGCGGTGGACCAGAAATACTGCGTGTATTCCGATAGCGTCTCGTACGGGCCGCGGCGATTGGCGTCGGTGCCCGTCATGTAGGCCAGCACGTGGTCGACCAGCGCGCTCAGTTTCGGGATGCCGGGAAAGGCCACGCTGTCGATCTCGATGCGCGGGCAGTCGCCCTTGCAGTCGGGCTTGTTGGACGCCCACTTGATGCGCTCGGTGGCCAGGTCGCCGATCTTCTCGGGCGTGGCCGTGCCGGCCGTTGGCGAGTCCAGGGTGATGTTGGCGGGGGGCGAACTGCCGCAGCCGGCCAGGGCCAGCAGGACGGCTCCCAGACCCGCGGCGGACAGGCCGCGCGGCTTGCGGGGAAGACGCATTGAACTACCTCCAGAAAACCCGGCCGCGCGCGCGGGCGCGACCGTCCGACTCAAACCCGCGGCGCCTCAGGGGACGACCGCGGTCCATTCGGGCGTGGAGAACTTTTCGGCGGCCTGGGTCTCGGCCTGGGCCAGCGTGGCCGCGCCCAATTGGCCCGGCGTCAGCCGGTGCAGGCTGGCGAAGGTGTCCACCATGCGCTGGATGATGACCTCGCGCGCCAGCCCGGTCTGGGTGCGCAGCGGGTCGACCCGCTTCTTGGCGCTGGTGGTGCCCTTGTCCGACAGTTTCTCGCGCCCGATGCGCAAGACTTCCACCATTTTATCGGCGTCGATGTCGTAGGACATGGTGACGTGGTGCAGCACTGCCCCTGCGCGGCGCGCCTGGGCCGCGCCGCCGATCTTGCCGATGTCCGAGGCGATGTCGTTGAGCGGCTGGTACCAGGCCTTGATGCCCAGCCCCTGCAGCGCTTGTAGTACCCACGCGTCCAGGAAGGCATAGCTTTCCTGGAAGCTCATGCCGTGCACCAGCGCCTGCGGCGCGCTGAGGGAATAGGTGATGCTGTTGCCCGGTTCGATGAACATGGCGCCGCCGCCGCTGACGCGGCGCACCACCTCGATGCCGTGGCGCCGGGCGCCTTCGGGATCGACTTCGTTCTTGAGCGATTGGAAGCGGCCGATCACGACCGCGGGCGCCGACCATTCCCAGATGCGCAGGGTGGGCGGGCGCGTGCCGGCGCCGACCTCATCGGTGATGACGGCGTCCAGCGCCATGTGCAGCGCGGGGCGCTGCGGGGCTTCGTGGATCAGTTGCCAGTCGTAGTCGTTCCAGTCGGTGCGCGTCATGCCAGCGCCCTCCGCAGTACCACCGCCACGGCCTCGGCCGAGAAGCCGAACATTTCGGTGTCGGGCGGCAGCGCCGACTGCACCGCCAGCGCCAGTTCCAGTTCGCCGGCGTCGGCCGGCAGGCCGTTCAGGCCGCGGTTGATGGCTTCCAGCGCCTCGGGCGGTTCCAGGAAGAAATCACCGCTGATGCGGACGTCGGCCAGGCGGCCGTCGCGGACTTCCAGGTCCGCGACCACCAGCTTGCCGCCGGGGACTTTGTATTCGCCGTGCATGGGCGCTCCTTGTGTATCAGGCCTGGCGCCGGGGGCGGCGCTACAGGCTCAGTTTCATGCCGTCATGGCTGGCCACGAAACCCAGGCTTTCGTAGAAGCGGCGGGCGTCGGGCCGGGCGCGGTCGGTGGTCAGCTGCACCATGGCGCATCCCTGCGCGCGGCACTGCTCGATGGCCCACTCGAACATGGCGCGTCCCAGGCCCTGGCCGCGCGCCGACGAGGCGATGCGCACGCTTTCGATCTGTCCGCGCCACTGGCCCAGCCGCGACAGGCCGGGTATGAACGATAACTGCAAACAGCCGATCAGGCGCGCGTCGCGCTCGACCACCGCGAAGTACTGGTTCGGGTCCTGCTCGATGGCGGCAAAAGCCGCAGTGTAGCGGGGGTTGAGCGGAATCGAGGGATCTTCGCGCTTGGCGCCGAGTTCGTCGTCGGCCAGCATGGCCACGATCTCGGGCAGGTCGCCCACGCGCGCGCGGCGGAACCGCAGCGGGGAGTCGGTCATGGCGGCCTCCGCTCAGCGCACGTTCTGGGCGGTCTGGCCGAACAGGATGCGGCGCGATTCCTCGTCGCTGACCGACGGCGCGGTGTTGACCTTGTCGGCCAGCGCATAGGCGCGCTGCACGGCCGGGCGCGCGGCGATGGCGTCGAACCAGCGCTTCAGGTGCGGGAAGTCGTTCAGGTCCTGGCCCTGCTTGGCGTGCGGCACGATCCAGGGGTAGGACGCCATGTCGGCGATGGAGTAGTCGCCGGCGACGAATTCGCGGTCGGCCAGGCGCTTGTTCAGCACGCCGTAGAGGCGGTTGGTTTCCTTGACGTAGCGCTCGATGGCATAGGGGATGCGCTCGGGCGCGTAACCCGAGAAGTGGTGGTTCTGGCCGGCCATGGGGCCCAGGCCGCCCATCTGCCAGAACAGCCATTGCGAGACCTCGGCGCGGCCGCGCAGATCGGCGGGCAGGAAGCGGCCGGTCTTTTCGGCCAGGTACTGCAGGATGGCGCCGGACTCGAACAGCGACAGCGGCGCGCCGCCGTCGGCCGGCTGCTGGTCGACGATGGCGGGAATGCGGTTGTTGGGCGCGATGGCCAGGAATTCGGGCTTGAACTGGTCGCCCTTGCTGATGTTGACCGGGTGGATCTCGTACGGCAGTCCGGCTTCTTCCAGGAAAATCGTGATCTTGTGGCCGTTCGGGGTGGTCCAGTAATAGAGATCGATCATGGGGATTCCTCAGCGTCTTGGCGCCGCCGGCCACTGCCGGCGGATCGGAAGGCCCATGATAGCGGCGCCCCGGGCGCGCGGCCGAATACCCGGGGGCGCGGTGCGGGTTTGGCTCGTGCTTCAGGGTCAGGCCGCGCCGGGCCGCGCGCCGCCGCGCAGGCGCCACTGCCAGTTCAGGCTGACGCCGGCGGCCGCCAGGAAGATCATGGCCACGCCCAGCACCTGGGTGGCGTCCATGCGGTGGCCGTACACCACCAGGTCCAGCAGGATCGCCACGGCCGGGTAGATGAAGCTCAGGGCGGCGGTCGAGGTGGTGGGCAGCTTCTGGATCGCCGAGTACATCAGGATGTACATCAGGCAGGTGTGGACCAGGCCCAGCGCCACCAGGTAGCCCCATTGCAGCGGGGCCGTGGGTAGCGCCTGGAAGTCGGCCATCGGCAGCAGCATCAGCGCGCCCAGCGTCACCTGCACCAGCGCCAGCACCTGCGGCGGGATGCCCTTCAGGCGCTTGACGATGACGGCGGTGATGCCATAGAGCGCCGCCGCGCCCAGCCCCAGCAGCAGGCCCGACAGGTAGGCGCCGCCGCCGCTGTGGTCGGTGAGCTTGAGCACCAGCAGCAGGCCGGCGAAGGCGATCACCGACCACGCCAGCTTGCCGCGGGTGGGGCGTTCGCCCAGGAACAGCGCGCCCAGGCCGATCAGGAAGAAGGGCTGCACGTTGTAGACCGCGGTGGCCAGCGAGATCGAGGCCAGGCGGTAGGCCGAGAACAGCAGCACCCAGTTCAGCACCAGCGCGGCGCCGGCGGCCAGCGCCAGCGCCAGGGTGCGGGCCGTGAACAGGCCGGGCTTGAGCAGGCCACGGGCCCAGCAGTAGAGGAACAGCGACACGGCGCCGAAGACGCAGCGGAAGAACACCACGTTCCAGGCGCTCTGGCCGGATTCCAGGACGAACACGCCCAGGGTGCCGGACAGGGTCATGGCGGCGGCCATCTGGGCCAGGCCAACGCGATCGGATGAGGGGGACATGGAAGGCTCCTGCGGGCCGTTCGGCCCTTGATTCGATGGAGAAATTATCCCAGGCCGATCGGGCTGGTTATATGATGTTGCTGCGGCAGTTTTGCCTTTCAACCTTCGTTCGGGTGGAATTTATGCAGAATGACCTAAAAATTGAAAACCCGGTTCTCGATGGCATCGACCGCCGCCTGGTGGAGATGCTGACGGCCAATGCGCGCACCACCACCGCCGACCTGGCGCGCCAGGTCGGCATGTCCGCGCCGAGCGTGGCCGACCGCCTGCGGCGGCTGGAGGAATCGGGCGTGATCCGCGCCTACACGCTGGACGTGGATCCGGTGGCGCTGGGCTATACGCTCGAAGCGATCGTGCGCATCCGGCCGTTGCCCGGGCAGTTGCGGCGGGTCGAAGGGCTGATCCAGGAGATTCCGGAATTCGTGGCGTGCGACAAGGTCACGGGCGACGACTGCTTCTTCGCGCGCATGGTGCTGCGTTCGATCTCGCACCTGGACGGCATCCTGGAACGCGTGACCGAATTCGCCGAAACCAACACCGCCATCGTCAAGGCGCACACGGTGCGCGGCCGCCTGCCGCCGCTGCGTTGAGCGGCGCGGCGGGATGCGTGCCTGGTTGGGGGAGCAGGGCGGCGGGCGTGACGCTTCAGTGGCCGGCCCCGGACCCGGGATGGCCGGGCGGACGGCAGCCGGCCTCAGGGTGAATCAGGCGGCGGGGACCGCCAGGGCGCGAACGATGTCGTCCTTCAGCCCGGCCGGCGTGTCGGTGGGGGCGTAGCGCTTGATCACCTGGCCGTCGCGGCCCACCAGGAACTTGGTGAAGTTCCACTTGATGCCCTCGGTGCCGAAGACGCCGGGCTTCTCGCCCTTGAGCCAGCGGTACAGCGGGTCGGCGTTGGCGCCGTTGACGTCGATCTTGGCGAACAGCGGGAAGGTGATGTCGTACTGCGTGGTGCAGAAGTCGAGGATCTCGGCCTCGTTGCCGGGCTCCTGGCGGCCGAACTGGTCGCAGGGAAAGCCCAGCACCGTCAGGCCGTCATCGCGCAAGGCGCGGTACAGCTCTTCCAGGCCCGAATACTGCGGCGTGAAGCCGCATTTCGAGGCCACGTTCACCACCAGCAGGACCCGGCCGCGGTAGGCGGCCAGCGGCTGGTCGGCGCCGTGGATGTCGCGGGCCGAAAAATCGTAGATCGTGCTCATGCGGGCTCCCAGGGGTCAGGCGTCGGAACGGGACGAAGCCAGCGCGCCGGCCGGCGGCGTCTGCGTCATCCCGGCGTGGCGCCCATAGTAGCGCGTGCCCCACAGGGTCAGCAGCAACACCGCCGCGGTGATGGCCGCCGACATCCACGGCAGATCGGTCAGCGGCAGGCCGTGGCCCAGCGCCAGGCTGCCCAGCCAGGCGCCGCCGGCGTTGCCCAGGTTGAAGGCGCCCTGGTTCAGCGTCGAGGCCAGGTTGGGGGCCTCGGCCGCCTGGTCCACGATCAGCGTCTGCAGCAGCGGCACCACGGCAAAGCCGAGCGTGCCCCAGATGAAGGTCATCACCAGCATCGGCGCCAGCGCGTGGATGGCCTGGCTGAGCGCCAGGAACACCAGCAGCAGGCCCAGGAAGATGCGGCGCAGCGACACTTCCAGGTTGCGGTCGCCCAGCTTGCCGCCGAGCGTGCTGCCCACCGTGAGCGCGACGCCGAACAGCAGCAGCACGCCGGTCACGCCGCGTTCGGACACGCCGGTGATGTCGCGCAGGATCGGCGCGATGTAGGTCAGCACGCAGAACAGCGCGGCCGAGGCCAGCACGCTGGCCAGCAGCGGCCACAGCACGCGCACGTCGCGCAGCACGCGGAATTCGCGCAGGATGTTGCCGGGTTGCATCGGGATGCGGCCGGGCAGCCAGGCCGCCAGCGCCGCCACCGCGGCCAGGCCGATGGCGCTGACCACCCAGAAGGTCGAGCGCCAGCCCGCCACCTGGCCCAGCGCGGTGCCCAGCGGCACGCCCAGCACGTTGGCCAGCGTCAGGCCGGTGAACATCAGCGCGATGGCGCTGGAGCGCTGGTGGCGCGGCACCAGGTCGGCCGCCACCACCGCGCCGATGCCGAAGAAGGCGCCATGGCAGAAGGCGGTGAAGACGCGCGCGGCCATCAGCGTGCCGTAGCCCGGCGCCAGCGCACAGAGCAGGTTGCCCAGCACGAAGGTGCTGGCCAGGCCGATCAGCGTGGCCTTGCGCGGCAGCCGAGCGGTAATGATGGCCATGATGGGCGCGCCGATCACGACGCCCATGGCGTAGCCGGTGATCAGCAGGCCGGCGATGTCGATGCTGACGTCGAGGTCGGTGGCGACGTTGGGCAACAGCCCCATGATGACGAATTCGCTGGTGCCGATGCCGAAGGCGGCGGCGGCCAGCGCGATGAGATGCAGGGGCATGTAAAACTGGCGAGAGGGCCGGGCGTTCGGGGCCGCGGCGACAGGGAAGGGAGCGCGAATTTTAGAGCAGCCGCGCGCGCGCCGCCGCAAATCCCTGTCGGCGTTACGGGTATGCCCGTGTTGCGATGCTATCCCCGCGCGCCGCGGGGCTATTGCCGTCGCGGCGTGGGCCGCGGCCTATCATGTGCCATCGCAGTCAGCGCAAGCGGCGCAAAGGAGGCCGGCCATGCGGGAAATGATCGATCGTCTGGAAACCATGTTGGCCAAGGGCACCGACAACATGTTGTTGCGATTCTCGCTGGGCAAGGCCTACGCCGAACAGGAGTGCTTTGGCGATGCCGAAACGCACTTACGCGCCTCGCTCGCCTTCGATCCCGCCTATTCGGTGGCCTGGAAGTGGCTGGGCAAGGCCTGCCTGGGGCGGGGTGACAAGGCCGGCGCGCGCGAGGCCTGGGAGGCTGGCCTGAAGGCCGCGCAGGCGCGCGGCGACAAGCAGGTGGAAAAGGAACTGCTGGTGTTCATGAAGCGCCTGGACAAGGACGCGGCCGTCGCCCCATGACACGCCGGTCGGCCCGGCCCGGCGCCGCTCAGGCGTCGGCCGCGGCGTCGACCAGCCATTGCTTCAAGGCCGCCAGCGCCGGCGCCGCGCCCGCCGGCGTGGCGCGCGATTCGATCAGCCCGTAGCTGGAGCCGTCGGGCGTGAAATCCAGCGGCGCCACCAGGCGGCCGCTGCGCAGGTCGTCCAGCGCCAGGATACGCGGACTGAGCGCCACCCCGAGGCCGGCGGCGGCCGCTTCCACCATCAGGAAATGATGATCCAGGCTGCGCGTGGCGCGCGGGGCGGGCCGCCCCGGGGCTTGATTCAGCCAGTCGTCCCAGGCGCGCGGCCGGGTGCGCGAGGACAGCGCCACGTAGTCGCCGGCCTGGAATGCGGGCAACAGCGACGGGGCCATGACCGGACCCATGTTTTCCGCCATCAGCGGCGTGACGATCCAGTCGGGATGCACCGGGAAGTCCAGGCGCCGCAGCGCCAGCGTGGCCTGGTCGCGGGCGAAGTCCAGCGGGCCGCCGCCGACCGACAGGTGCAGTTCGATCTGCGGATGCCGGTCCTGGAATGCCGACAGCCGCGGGATCAGCCAGCGCATGGCCACCGAGCGCTCGCAGGACAGCACCAGCGGCCGCCGCGTATCGCGCGCCTGCAGGGTGTCGATGGTGTCCTGGATCAGCGCCAGCGCGCGCTGCATGGTCGAGGCCAGCAACTGGCCGCCCGCGGTGACGCGCAAGCCGCGGCCGGCGGGTTCCACCAGGGCCAGCCCGAGGTCGTCGGCCAGCTTGGCCACGCGCCGGCTGACCGCGCCGTGGGTCAGCGCCAGTTCGTCGGCGGCCGCGCGCACCGAGCCCAGGCGGGCGACCGCCTCGAAGGCGCGCAGATCGTTCAGGGAGGGGCGGCGGGTCGGCTTCATTGGTGACTTTTAATCACGAATAATCGTCAGAAATGATCGATTTTCCTGGTGGGTGAGATGCATTTTAATCACCAATATGAACTCACCGGAAAACCCTCGCCAGGCGATCGGCATCCTGGCGGATGACCTCACCAGCGCCGCCGATGGCGCCGCGCCATTCCTGCGCGGTTTCGGCGCGGTGCGGGTGCATCGCGGCGTGCCGGGCGACCAGACGCACGCCGTGTTGTCCATCGACACCGGCAGCCGCGCCCGTCCCGAAGCGCAAGCCGGCCGCCTCGTGGCGCAGGCCACCCGGGCGCTGGCGGCGCGCGGCATCCTGTACAAGACCATGGATTCGACGCTCAGGGGCCACGTCCGGACGGAACTGGCGGCGGCCATGCGCGCCAGCGGCCGGCGGCTGCTGGTGGTGGCGCCGGCCTTTGCCGAGGCGGGGCGGGTGACGCGCGGGGGAATCCAGTACGTGCATGGCGTGCCGGTGGATGCCAGCCCCTACGGCGCCGATCCGGTGCATCCGGCGCGCAGCGCGCGCCTGCTCGACCTGATCGACCCGGACCTCGGGCCTGCCTGCGTCATCCCCGAGGACGCCAGCGCGATACAACTGCGCGCGGCGATCGCCACCGCGCGCGTGCTGGTGCTGGACGCCGCTACGCAACAGGCGCTGGATGCGCGGGTGGCACAGCTTTGGGGGCAGGGGTGTTCATGCCTTTGGGCCGGATCGCCCGGCCTGGCGCGGGCATTGGCGGCGCAAAGCGCGGAGGCGCCCATCACCGCCGCCGCCACGGCCCGCCGCGCGACGCGCGTGCTGGTCGTGGTCGGCAGCGCCAACCCGGCCAGCCAGGCGCAGTGCGAGGCCCTGCGGGCGGCCGGCGCGCGCCTGGCGACCCGGGCCGACGAGATCGCGGGTGACGATACGCTGGCCTGCCTGCGCGCACCGCGTTCGCCGCAAGCCGAACCGGCGGTGGTCCTGGCGGCGCTGGTGGCGCAGGCCGGGCGCGCCATGGCGCGGCATCGCTTCGATGGCCTGATCGCAACCGGCGGCGACACGCTGGCCGCGCTGCTCGACGCGCTGGCCATCGACACCCTTACCTTGACCTGTGAACTGGCGCCCGGCTTTCCCGCCGGGACCGCCGTGTGCGCCGGCCAGCCGTTGTCGATCGCCATGAAGGCGGGCGGCTTTGGCGGGCCCGGCGCATTGCGCGATGCCGCCTGGAGACTGCTGTGCCGATGAACCCTGTGACCGCGCGCGCCGGCCTGCCCGCGCCCGCCTTGCCCTTGGCCATCACCATGGGCGATCCCGCCGGCATCGGGCCGGAAATCGTCGCCAGGACCCTGCTGCGGGCGCGCTACGCGCAATGCTGCGTCGTCGTCGGCGATGCCGGCGTGATGGCGCGCGCGCTGGCGCCGCTGGGCGCGGCCGCCCGCCTGCGGGTGGTGGAAGACGTGGCCGGGATCCGGGCCGGATGGGAGGCCGGCGAGATCCGCCTGTTGCCATCGTCGCGCATGCCGGCGCCGCCGCCATTCGGGCGGATCGACGCGGCCGCCGGCCAGGCGGCATACCAGGCCATCTGCCTGGCCATCGACCTGGCGCGCCAGGGCCGGGTGGCGGGCATGGTCACGGCGCCCGTGCACAAGGAAGCGCTGGCCGCGGCCGGCGTGCCGTACCCCGGCCACACCGAGATCCTGGCCGAACGCGGCGGCGCCGCGCGCGTGGCGATGATGCTGGCCAATGGGGCCATCGCCACGGTGCTGGTCACCATCCATTGCTCGCTGCGCCAGGCCATCGAGCGCGCCGATTTCGACGCGCAACTGTCGGCGATCCGGCTGGCGCACCAGGGCGGCCGCGCGCTGGGCGCCGCCGCGCCGCGGGTGGCGGTGGCCGGGCTGAACCCGCATGCCGGCGAAGGCGGCCTGTTCGGCGACGAGGAACAACGCATCATCGCCCCGGCCATTGCCGCCGCGCGCCGGGAAGGCATCGATGCCAGCGGCCCGTGGCCGGGCGACACGGTCTTCATGCAGGCGCGCCAGGGCCGTTTCGACGTGGTGGTGGCGCAGTACCACGACCAGGGCCTGATCCCGGTCAAGTACCTGGGCCTGGAACAGGGCGTGAACATCACGCTGGGCCTGCCCTTTGTCCGCACCAGTCCCGACCACGGCACGGCGTTCGACATCGCCGGCCAGGGCATCGCCGATCCCGCCAGCCTGCAGACCGCCATCGACCATGCCTTGCGGCTGGCCGCCAACCCGCCGGACGCCGCCGCGTCCGGCCACCGCGCGTAAGCGCCCCGACCTATGATCGAACCCATTGCCCCTGGCGCGACCCGCATGCCCGCCGACTTCATCTTCATGCTGACCCGCAACGACCGCACCATCGACGCGGCCGATGCCTGCCTGGACATCGCGCTGGCCAGCGGCGTGCGCCACCTCGGCTTCAAGGACATCGGCCAGCCGCTGGCCGTGCTGGGACGCCTGCGGCGCGCCATCCACGCGGCGGGCGCGCGTTGCTATCTGGAGGTGGTCTCGCAGGACCGCGAGAGCGAACTGGCGTCGGTGCGCGCCGCGCTGGAACTCGACGTGGACTGCCTGTTGGGCGGCACGCATGTGGATGACGCGCTGGCGCTGCTGGCCGGCTCGCGCATCCGCTATTACCCGTTTCCGGGACGCGTCCATGGCCATCCCAGCATCCTGGGCGGCACACGCGGGCAGATCGCGCACAGCGCGCGGCAACTGGCCGCCAAGCCCGGCGTGCACGGCCTGGATCTGCTGGCCTACCGTGCCGATGTCGACGTGCCGGCGCTGATGCGGGAAGTGTGCGGCGTGGCGCGGCCGGTGATCGTGGCGGGCTCGCTCGATACGCCGGCCCGCATCCAGGCGGCCTGCCGTGCGGGAGCGGCCGGTTTCACGGTCGGCACGGCCGCGCTGGACGGCCGCTTTGCCGCCGCGCAGGCGGGCCTGGCGGGCCAGCTTGCGGCGATCCAGGCCGCCGCCGCGGCGGCCTGAAGCCGCGCGCCGCGCGTCACTGGGCGCGCCGTTCCAGCAACGGCTGCGCCGGCCGCGACGCGGGCAGCAACGCCGCCGCCGGCGCCGCGGCGCGCTTGGGCAGCACGGTCTGCGCGCCGGCAATGCGGAACACCTCGATGGCGTGGCGCAGTTGCGCGCCGCGCGTGCGCAGGTTGTCCACCGCCCGGCTGGCCTGTTCCACGCGCGCCGCGTTGCTCTGCGCGGCGCTGTCGGTTTCCGAGATGGTGCGGCTGACGTTGTCGATGCCGGTGTGCTGCTCGTTGGAGGTGGCCGCGATCTCGTTGACGATCTGGGTCACCTGCTGCACCGAACCGACGATGTCGAGCATGGCCTCGCCGGCGCGCTCGACGTGGCGCACGCCGTCCTCGACCTTGTGATTGGAGGCCTCGATCAGCTCCTTGATCTCGCGCGCGGCGGTGGCGCTTTTCTGCGCCAGGCTGCGCACCTCGGCGGCCACCACCGCGAAGCCCTTGCCGGCCTCGCCGGCGCGGGCCGCCTCGACCGCGGCATTGAGCGCCAGGATGTTGGTCTGGAAGGCGATGCCGTCGATGATGCCGACGATCTCGCTGATGCGCGCGGTGCTCTGCACGATGCCCTGCATCGCCCGCACCGCGTCGTCGACCACCTGGCCGCCGCGCCGGGCCACGTCCGAGGCCTGGTTGGCCATCTGGTCGGCCCCGTGCGCGTTGGTGGCGGTCTGCTTCACGGTCGAGGCCAACTGCTCCATGCTGGCCGCGGCTTCCTCCAGCGAGGCCGCCTGGCGTTGCGTATGGGCCGACAGGTCCGCATTGCCGTCGGCGATCTCGGCGGCCGAGGTGAGCGCGCTCTCGATGCCGTTGTGCACGTCGCGCGTGATGCTCACCAGGCTCTTGCGCATCACTTCCAGCGAGAACTTCAGCGCGCCGATCTCGTCGCGGATGCTGGCCGGCGGCAAGGGCGTGCTGAGATTGCCGGCGGCGATCTGGCGCGTGAAATCGGTGGCGGTGACCAGCAGCCCGGAAATCGAGCGGGCAAAGCCCCAGCCCGAAGCGAAGATCAGGATCACGCCGGTCGCCAGCATGGCCGCCGCCAGGGCGATTTCCTCGGTGCTCATGCGGTCCAGCATGCCATACAGCGCCACGCCGGCCGCGCCCAGGAACAGCGTGCTGGCCAGCACGGCCCAGGCCAGCATGCGCGAGCGCACGCCGGTCAGGCGCCACAGCTTCAGGCGTGCCAGCACGCCGCGCAGGCCGGTCGGCTTGACCTGGCCGCGGCTGAGGCGGAAGCCGCGCGCGCTGCCGTCGCGCAGGCTGCGGTAGGCGGCGTCGGCGGCCTCGATCTGCGCGCGGGTCGGCTTGACCCGCACCGAGGCATAACAGACCGTCTCGCCGCGTTCGATGATGGGCGTGACGTTGGCCAGCACCCAGTAGTAGCCGCCGTCCTTGCGGCGGTTCTTGACCACGCCGGTCCAGGATTCGCCGCGCTGGATGGTGCGCCACAGGTCCTCGAAGGCCGCTTCGGGCATGTCGGGATGGCGCACGATGTTGTGGGCCGCGCCCACCAGTTCTTCGCGCGCGAAGCCGCTGACTTCCACGAACGCCGGGTTGGCGTAGATGATGCGGCCGCGGGCGTCGGTGCGCGATATCAGGTACTGCTCGTCGTGTAGCGTGTATTCCTTGTCGTAGACCGGCTGGTTATTGCGCATGCGTCATTCGTCCTGTGATGGGCGGGGCGTGTTGCTGCCGGATCATCGGGGACGGACGATATCGCTGGGTTGATCTACGTCAAAACATTCTGAAACTATACGAAACGTAAATGAGCGCAAGCCGGGGCGGCCATGATGTGATGGACGATTTTGGCCGCCGCTCAGGCCTTGGGCAGGTTGCCGAAGGCCTCCAGCGCGCGCAGCCGGCTTTGGGGCAGGTCGACGATCGGCGCGGGATAGCCGGCCGCCGCGCGCTCCATCGGGCTGGGATCGTGGATGGCGTTGTCGTCCAGGTGCGCCAGCTCGGGCAGCCATTCGCGCAGGAATACGCCGCGCGGATCGAACTTGCGCGATTGCGACAGCGGGTTGAAGACGCGGAAGTAGGGCACTGAATCGGCGCCGGTCGAGGCGCTCCATTGCCAGCCGCCGTTGTTGGCCGCCAGGTCGCCGTCGACCAGGTGCGCCATGAACCACGCTTCGCCCAGGCGCCAGTCGATCAACAGGTTCTTGGTGAGGAACATGGCCGTCACCATGCGCAGCCGATTGTGCATCCAGCCCAGCGCCAGCAACTGGCGCATGGCGGCGTCGACGATCGGCAGGCCGGTGCGGCCCTGCTGCCAGGCGCGCAGGTCGTCGGGCGCGTCGCGCCACGGCACGGCCGCGGTTTCCGGCTTCATGGGCTGGTGCATCGACAGCGCTGGACACGCCGCCAGCAGGTGCTGGTAGAACTCGCGCCACAGCAGTTCGTTGATCCAGGTGGCCGCGCCCGCCTTGCCGCTTTCGAGTTCGCCCTGGTTGGCGGCCAGCGCGGCGCGCAGCGCCTGGCCCGGCGACAGCACGCCGGCCGCCAGATAGGGCGACAGGCAACTGGTGGCCGGCAGGCTGGGGAAGTCGCGCTCGTCGCGATAGGCGTCGATGACGCCGTCGGCAAAGGCGTCCAGGCGCGCGCCCGCCGCGCTCTCGCCGGCAGGCCACAGCGCGCGGATGGCGTCGCTGGCGGGCGCATAGCCTTCGAAGGCCTCGGGCAGCGGGTCGGCGGCCCAGGCCGGGGCCGCCTGCGGCCGGGGCGCCGGCAGCGCGCGCGGCGGCGCGCTGCGCAGGCGTTCACGGCAGGCGCGCGCATAGGGGGTGTAGACGCGGTAGCAATCGCCCTTGCCGGTGACCACGGTGCCGGGACGCAGCAGCGATGCGCCATGGTGCAGGGTCCAGTCGATGCCGGCCTCGGCCAGGCGGCAGGCCACCGCGTCGTCGCGGCGCCGTTCGTTCACGGCCCATTCGGTGTTGGCGTGGACCGCCGTGATCCCATGTTCGCGGCAGAACCGCGGCAGCGCATCGGGCACCTGGTCCCAGGTATCCACGGTCAGCAGCTTCAGGGGAATGCCGAGCCGGGCCAGGTCGCGCGACAGCGTGCGCAGGTTGCGCAGCCAGAAGTCGACCTTGGCCGGGGCGTCGCCATGCAGGCGCCACTGGCCCGGCGCGGCAATGAACAGGGCGGTGGCGGTGCCTTCAGCGGCCGCGGCCGCCAGGGCGGGGTTGTCGTGCAGGCGCAGGTCGGTGCGCAGCCAGATCAGGGTATGCATGCGGGCGGTGGGTCCGGAAAGAGCGGGCGGGAGGCGCGCGGCGAGGCTGGCATTCTATCCCGCGGACCCAGGCCGTCCCGGGCCGCGCCGCACACCTTGTAAAAACTACGAGTAGATGTGACGAACCGCGGCGCCGTGGACCGGCCGATGGAGACGGCGTCCCACAGCCAAAGCTCGCCGGATCGGGCGCGGCGGGCGGTCAAACCATGAAACACGCTGGCGCTTTCCCTGTATTGACGCCGTCGTCACGGCCGCCATGTAATTCATCTGACGATCAAACAAAAAAATGACGATATGGGACATTTGATGGATCTCCGCCCGTCCTTCCTCAAAGGACGCACACCCGCCGCCAGGACGTCGCGCGATGTCCTGCAACAATTGTGGCGCTCGCTTGACCTGCCCGACGAAGCGCTCGAGCACGTGGTGTTGACCGGCGCGGATCCGGTGTTGCCGTCTTCGTTCGCGGTGGGCACCGCGGCCCAGGCCAGCATGGCCGCGGCGGCGCTGGCGGCGGCGGAAATCTGGCATCTGCGCGGCGGCGAACGCCAGCAGGTCGGTGTCGACACGCTGCATGCGGCGCAGGAATGCCGCAGCCATTTCACCATCAACGGCGTCGCGCCCGACCCGCGCGACCCCATCACCGGGGCCTATCGCTGCGGCGACGGCGGCTGGGTGCGCATCCACGCCAATTTCCCGCATCACCGCGATGGCGCCCTGGCGCTGCTGGGCTGTCCCACCGGCGACGGCGCGACCCGCGAGGCGGTCGAGCAGGCGTTGGCACGCTGGCGCGCGCTGGATTTCGAACAGGTGGCCGCGGATGCCGGCATGGTGGTCGCCGCCATGCGCAGCTTCGATGAATGGGACCGCCATCCGCAAGGCCAGGCCATCGCGGCGCAGCCGTTGCTGACGATCGAGCGCATCGGCGAAGCCGACCCGCGGCCGCTGCCCAAGTACGGGCACGATGCGCGTCCGCTCAAGGACATCCGCGTGCTGGACCTGACCCGCATCATCGCCGGGCCGGTGTGCGGCCGGGCGCTGGCGGCCTATGGCGCCGACGTGATGCTGGTGAACTCGCCGCATCTGCCCAACATCGCCAACCTCATCGACACCAGCCGCGGCAAGCTGTCGGTGCAGGCCGACCTGGATACCGCCGATGGCCGCATCGCGCTGGCCAACCTGCTGCGCAGCGCGCACGTGTTCGTGCAGGGCTACCGCCCCGGAGGCATGGCGGCGCTCGGCTTCGGCCCCCAGGACGCGGCGCGTTTGCGCCCCGGCATCGTGTACGTATCGTTGTCCGCCTATGGCGCCGTCGGCCCCTGGGCCAACCGCCGCGGCTTCGATTCATTGGTGCAGACCGCCGCCGGCTTCAACCAGGCCGAAGCGGCCGCCGCCGGACAGGAGGCGCCCAAGCCTTTGCCGATGCAGATCCTGGACCATGCCTCGGGCTACCTGATGGCTTTCGGCGCGCAGGTGGCGCTGGCGCGCCAGGCCACCGAGGGCGGCAGCTGGCATGTGCGGGTGTCGCTGGCCCAGACCGCGCACTGGCTGCGCACGCTCGGCCGCGTCGACGGCGGCCTGTCCTGTCCGATGCCGGGCTTCGCCGGCCTGCTCGAAACCGAGCCGTCGGGCTTCGGCGAGCTGGTGGCGTTGCGCCATGCGGCGCAGTTCTCCCAGACGCCGGCGCGCTGGACCCGGCCTTCGAGTCCGCCGGGCACGCATCCGACCGTGTGGCCGTTCAACTGAGTCGGAGCAGGGTTTAGCGCGCGGTCGGCGGCCGTTCCCTGCCGGGCGTCGCTGCGGGTCAGCGGATACTTGCCGGGCAGCCGAACGTGCTCCCCGGTGCGGCCGCCGCGTTCAGCCAATCACTTGCGGCCGGCCTTCCATTCGCGCAGCGCGCGCATGGTGTTGCTGACGTGGGCTTCGGGATTCATGTTGGTGTATTCGTACAGGATCCTGCCATCCGGCGTGATCACGTAGGACACGCGCTGCGCGCGGTCGGGGCGGGCGTCGAGCACGGCATCGTAGGACTTCATGATCTTGCCGTCGCCATCGGCGGCCACCGCGAACTTGCTGCGGCATTCGCTGACCGAGAACTTGTTCAGGGTGTCGATATCGTCGGCCGAGACGCCGATGACGGTGGCGCCCAGCGACTTGTATTCGTCGGTGGCCTCGGCGAAATCGTGGGCCTCGATGGTGCAGCCGGCCGTGAACGCGGCGGGGTAGAAATACAGCACCACGGGGCCTTGCTTGAGCGCCTCGGCCAGCTTGAAGGTGAACACGTTGCCGCCGAGCGAAGCCTGGGCGCTGAAGTCGGGCGCGGGCGCGCCGACGTCGAGGGCGGCGTGGGCGGCGGGGCCGGCCAGCAGGCCGCAGGCGAGGAACAGGGGGGCAAGGCGCTTCATGGGATCTCCGGGTATCGGGTGGCCGCGGGCCGCGTGGACATCGACGGGGCCGGGCCTTACCACTGTAGCCGCGCCGTGCGCCGGAATCCAGTCCGGCGGGCGGCGCGGCGCATCGTCGCGGTCAATCTCGGCCCCTTTCACGTGATGGGCCGCCGCGATCACCCCCGCCGCGATCACCCCCGCTGCGTTGCGCTTCCTGGCCGCCGGCCGCGCGGCCGCCGCCATGTTGCGGGTTGCCCTGGGGCCGGGCCTCCGGGCGATTGGCGGGCGCCGCGCGATGTTCGCGTGGCGCGCCCTGCGCCAGGTTGTCGGGCGCCGGACCGGGGCGCGAAGCTTGCTGCGGGCGCGCCTGGGGCTGGGCCTGCTGCGGTCGGGCCTGTGGCTGGTTGGGCGACTGCGATGGCCGCGACTGTGGCTGGCCGGGCGACTGCGATTGCGGCGGGCGCGACTGCGATTGACCGGGCGCCTGGGCGGCCGGCGGGCCGCCGCGATTGAACTCGGGGCGCGCACCGCCGGGCGTGGCACCGGCCGGCCCCTTGTCCGGACCGTTGCCTGGTCGATTGGCCGGACCGCTCCCGGGCCCATTCCCAGGCGTCTTTCCCGGGCCATTTCCCAGGTTATTCCCCGGGCCGGCGCCGGGGCGCGCGGCCGCGGGAGAACCGCCACGGCCGGGCGCATGGTCGATGAAGGCTTGCGGCGGACGGCCCTGGTTGTGGTCGAAGAACTGCGCGCGGTTGCCGCCCGCCTCGCGCGCAAAGCCGCGTTGCACATCGGTGGGCGGATGGTGGGGTTCGTTGCGCGCGGCGACCTCGCGCGGGTCGGCGCGCCGCTGGATGCCGGCGGGGCCGCCGTTGTAGCTGATACGGCGATTGTCGACGTTGTTGACCACCACGGTGTGGTTGTACACGTTGGTCACGCGCGTGACGTTCACGTTGGTCACGGCGCGGTTGTAGAAGAAGCGGTCACGATTCCAGTAGCCACCGACGTAGCCGATGCCGATGTAGCCGAAGCCGTAGTTGATGCCGCCGTAAAAGCCGATATGCGGTCCCCAATAGCCGGCATGCCAGAGATAGACGCCGTCCACGAAACCCCAATAGCCCGGGGTCCACAGCGCGCCGGTGTAGGGCGCCAGCACCCACGCGCCCGGCACCCAGAAATAGCCGTAGCGGTTCAGGCTCCAGTATCCCGGCACCCACATATAGCCATCGCCGGGGGCGGGCGGCTGGGTATAGACGGGCAGGGGCGGCGGCGGTTGCGGACTGCGGTCGAGCGGCGCGAGGTTGGCGTTGGCGGGATCGCCGTTGTCATAGGCGGGCGCGGCCGGGGCGGGCGGTGGCGCGTAGGTCTGCGCCGCCGCGCCGGCACAGGCCGTCATCAGCAGAACGGCGGCCAGCGGACGCGGTCGGAGAATCCGGGAAGTGGCATTCATGGCATGTCCTTTACGCGGCGGCAGGGCCGGCATCAGTAGCCGTGGTAATAGCCGCCGTGATAGTAATAATGCGGCGCCGGGTAATAGTAGTAGGCCGGAGCCGGCCGGTAATAGGCCGGACGGGCCGGCACCACCACGCAACCGGTAAGGGCGCTGGCCATGGCCAGCATCAGCAAAATGGTTTTCTTCATGGTCGGATCTCCTGCCGAGCAACGGGGCGTGTGCCACGCCCTTTGTGGGCTCGTAGGGATTAGGCCATGGTCTGCGGGTGCGAGTTCGGGACTGTAATGGTTCCGAAACAGCTTTCAGGTGACGGATGTTTGCGCGGGCGTGACCGTTGATGTCGTTCGTAGCAATTGTTCCGGCGCGACCGTGGCCGGCGCCGCCGGCCCGGCCCTCCGGACCATGAAAAAAGGCTGCCTTGCGGCAGCCTTCCGGATTGGCGCGGGGGGTGGAACGGTCAGTTCCAGCGGCCGCCGTTGCCGGCCAGGCTGAAGCGCCCGGCGCCCATGAAGGCAATGGCCAGTGCCGAGAACAGGAACATGCCTTGCAGTTCCAGCGCCCAGCCGCCGTTGTTGGTCAGGCTGCCGATCTGGCCGGTGTGCGCCAGCAGGATGGCGACCAGCATGTTGATGGCGATGATCAGGCCGCCCAGGCGGGTGTAGACGCCGATGATCAGCAGCACGGGCGCGATGATTTCGCCGATGTAGACGCCGTAGGCCAGGAAGCCGGGCAGGCCGTGCGAGGACAGCATGCCGGCGATGCCGCCGACGCCGCCGCCGGTGATCTTGAACAGGCCGTGGAGCAGAATCAGAATGCCGAGGGTCAGGCGCAAAACCAGCTTGCCGGTGTCGTCGGATTTGATCATTGTGGATTTCTCTTTTGGTGGTTGAGAGGATGCGATGCGCCGGTTTGAGCGCACGCCGAGCCTATGGTTCCCGTTCCCGCGCCAAGTGGCGCAAGGTGGGCCATTATTGCAAATCCGGAAGATGACCATCAAGCTTTTGCCCCGGACGGGCAGGCCGGCGCATGTTGCCGCGCCGTCGGGGCCTATATACTCTCGCGCTATGTTTCACGTCCAAGATTCTCTCTATATCGACGAGCGCGAGATCGAGTTCTCCATGATCCGGGCGCAGGGCGCGGGCGGGCAGAACGTCAACAAGGTGTCGAGCGCCGTGCATCTGCGGTTCGACGTGCGGGCGTCGTCGCTGCCCGCCGAGATCCAGGAGGCGCTCTGCGCGATGAACGACCATCGCATCTCCAAGGAGGGGGTGATCGTCATCAAGTCGCAGTCGTTTCGCAGCCAGGACAAGAACCGGGCCGAGGCGATCGAGCGGCTGGTGAACATGGTGCGGGCCGCGGCGAAAGTGGAGAAACCGCGGCGGGCGACCAAGCCCACGCGGGCCTCGCAGCGGCGGCGGGTGCAGCGCAA
>NZ_QHHO01000049.1:1876871-1903403 GCF_003184165.1 Achromobacter sp. RW408 | reverse complement strand
GTAGGCGGCGAAGTCCGGGCGCCCCGCGGCCGGGCCATCCTGGGGGACTAGGAATCGGGGTGGGGGTGGGCCTGGGCCAGCTCCTGCGCCAGCTTCTCCACGAACATCCATTCCCGCACCTTGAGACCCGCCGCGGCGTAGTCGCGCTGTTCGTCCAGCAGGCGCGTCAACGCGGCGCGCATCTGCTGCCGGGCATCCTCCAGCTCGGTCCGCAGCTCGGCCAGCACGCCGGCGTCATTGCGCGCGTCGTCCATCATTTCGCGCCAGGTCATCTGCTGCATCAGGAAAGCCGTGTCCATCGACGTATTGCTCTCGGTCTGCAGATCCACGCCAGCCTGTTCGCACAGGTAGCGCGCCCGCAACAGCGGATCGCGCAACTGGCGATAGGCCTCGTTGGCGCGCGCCGCCCACTGCATGGCCACGCGGCGTTCCGCGGGGCTGGCGGTGGCATAGCGGTCGGGATGCACCTGCGCGGCGACGGTGCGCCACGCCGATTCCAGCGCCTGGGCGTCCAGGTCGAAGCGTGACGGCAAGCCGAACAGGCTGAAGTGATCGTCTCCAGCCAAGACTTACACCGTGAACGACTCGCCGCAGCCGCAGGTCGCCTTTTCGTTGGGGTTGCGGAACTTGAAACCTTCGTTCAGGCCTTCGCGGGCGTAGTCCAGCTCGGTGCCGTCCAGGTAGGCCAGGCTCTTGGGATCGACGAACACCTTCACGCCGAAACTCTCGAACACCTGGTCCTCGGGCGCCGCGTCGTCCACGTACTCCAGCTTGTAGGCCATGCCGGAACAACCCGTCGTCCTAACGCCGAGGCGCAAGCCGATCCCCTTGCCGCGCTTTTGCAAGTAGCGGCCGATGTGGGTGGCGGCCTGTTGGGTCAGGGTAACGGACATGTTCAGCTCGCAACAGCTTCGGCCGGAACCGAATGCTTTTCCTTGTAGTTCTGCACCGCGGCCTTGATCGCGTCTTCGGCCAGGATCGAGCAGTGCACTTTCACCGGCGGCAGGGCCAGTTCTTCGGCGATCTGCGTATTGCGGATGTTCATGGCTTCGTCCAGCGTCTTGCCCTTGACCCACTCGGTCACGAGCGAGCTGGAGGCAATGGCCGAGCCACAGCCGTAGGTCTTGAAGCGCGCGTCTTCGATGACGCCGGCTTCGTTCACCTTGATCTGCAGCTTCATGACGTCGCCACAGGCAGGGGCGCCGACCATGCCGGTGCCCACCGAGTCGTCCGACTTGTCGAACGAACCGACGTTGCGCGGGTTTTCGTAGTGATCCAGGACTTTGGTGCTGTAAGACATGTTAGTTCTCCACGTATTCTTTGGCTCGGGCGCTCAGTGCGCGGCCCACTGCACGGTATTCAGATCGATGCCTTCCTTGGCCATTTCCCACAGCGGCGACATGTCGCGCAGCTTGCCGACACGGCTCTTGAGCAGTTCGATGGTGTAGTCCACTTCCTGCTCGGTGGTGAAACGGCCCAGCGTGAAGCGGATCGAGCTGTGCGCCAGCTCGTCGTTGCGGCCCAGGGCGCGCAGCACGTAGGAAGGTTCCAGGCTGGCCGAGGTGCAGGCCGAACCGCTGGACACGGCCAGTTCCTTGATCGCCATGATCAGGGACTCGCCTTCGACATAATTGAAGCTGACGTTCAGGTTGTGCGGCACGCGCTGGTCCATGTCGCCGTTGAGGTAGACCTCTTCGATCTGCGACAGGCCGGCCCAGAGGCGATCACGCAGCATGCGGATGCGCTCGTTCTCGGTGCCCATTTCCTCGCGGGCCAGGCGGAAGGCTTCGCCCATGCCGACGATCTGGTGCGTGGCCAGCGTGCCCGAACGGAAACCACGTTCGTGGCCGCCGCCGTGCATCTGCGCCTCGATGCGCACGCGCGGCTTGCGGCGCACGTACAGCGCGCCGATGCCCTTGGGGCCGTAGGTCTTGTGCGCCGAGAACGACATCAGGTCGACCTTCAGCTTCTGCAGGTCGATCTCGACCTTGCCGGTGGCTTGCGCGGCGTCGACGTGGAAGATGATGCCCTTCTCGCGGCAGATCTCGCCCAGGGTTTCGATATCCTGGATGACGCCGATTTCGTTGTTCACCATCATCACGGACACCAGCACGGTGTCGGGACGCAGCGCCGCCTTGAAGACGTCCAGGTTGATCAGGCCGTTGTCCTTGACGTCCAGGTAGGTCACTTCGAACCCCTGGCGCTCGAGTTCGCGACAGGTGTCGAGCACGGCCTTGTGCTCGGTCTTGACGGTGATGATGTGCTTGCCGCGTTCGGCGTAGAAGTTGGCGGCGCCCTTGATCGCCAGGTTGTCGGATTCGGTGGCGCCGGAGGTCCAGACGATCTCGCGCGGATCGGCGTTCACCAGCTTGGCGACTTCCTCGCGGGCGCGCTCGACGGCGTCCTCGGACTCCCAGCCAAACGAGTGGCTGCGGGAAGCGGGATTGCCAAAGTTCTCGTACAGCCAGGGCACCATTTTCTCGACGACGCGCGGGTCGACGGGGGTGGTGGCCGAGTAGTCCAGATAGATCGGGCGGGTGGTCATTTCTACAACTCCTACTGCTTATACGGTGGCATTGGCCGCGACGGTGGTGGTCGGGGCATTGGCGGCGTTATTGGCGCCTCCCACCCGATTCACGCGCACCGCGCAGGCCTGCGCTTGATTGTTGGCTTCCTGCAATTGGCGCACACGCTGCTGATCGACCAGATCCTGCAGCGACACCGAATCCAGGTAATCGACCATCTTGCGATTCAGCGTGGCCCAGAGTTCATGCGTCATGCACTTGCCAGGCTTGCCGTCGTTGCCGCTCGTACAGTCCCGCTTGCCGCCACAGCTGGTGGCGTCCAGCGGCTCGTCCACGGCGAAGATGATGTCGGCCACGGTCACGTTGCGCGCCAGGCGGGCGAGCGAGTAACCGCCGCCGGGGCCGCGCACGCTGTCCACGAGTTCGTGGCGACGCAGTTTCCCGAACAGCTGTTCCAGGTAGGAAAGCGAAATATTCTGACGCTGGCTGATGGCCGCAAGAGTGACCGGACCGCTATGCTGCCGCATAGCCAGATCGATCATGGCAGTCACGGCGAAACGCCCTTTGGTAGTTAGCCGCATGGTGAATTCCCTGTGATTCGGCAATGGCCGCCGGCGAATCCGGCGGTCAATACCCGAGTAATTGGCTCAAGTATAGCAAATTCCCGAGTAATTTGGTATGGCTCCCGGCTAGAAAAAACCGCGCTGTCGCGCGGTTCTTTTCACTGCCAATTCACCGGGAGCCCCACAGGGCGCCCCGGCGCACAGGAGACCTCAGGCCGCCTGGTATTGGGTAGCGCGCTTGCGGACCAGTTCGAGCACGCCCTGACAGGCGTCTTCGAGGTAGTCCAGCACCTTGCCGAAACCATCGGCGCCGCCATAGTAGGGATCGGGCACGGTGGCTTCTTCGAACTCGTTGGCAAAGCGCATCAGCAGCATCAACTTGTGCTGATAGGCCTTGGGGCACTGCTGCTGCATGGCGGACAGATTGTCCCAGTCCATGGCGAGGATGAGGTCGAAGTCGCGGAAGTCTTCCGCGGTGACCTGGCGGGCCTCGCAGTGCGTGATCTCGTAGCCGCGCTTGCGCGCTGCGGCCTGCGCCCGGGCATCAGGCGCCTCGCCGATGTGAAACGCGTGCGTGCCCGCGGAGTCGATGCGAACCACATCGCCCAAACCCGCGTCGTTCACCAAATGGCGAAACACGCCCTCTGCGCTCGGCGAGCGACAGATATTGCCCATGCAAACGAAAAGTACCTTGGTCATCATGGGAGTAAGTGTGCGGGAAAACCCGAGATAAGGCAAGCTTTTTTTGCGCTCAGGGACTCTCTTTCGCGGCGATGCGTCCTCGAAAATTTACCCTATAAATCAAATAGTTAAACGCTATATTTAACTTCATCCCAGGGCCGCGAGCCGCTTCGGTTACGCAAATTCCGGGCCCCGCTTCTGCAACACTTGCCTCATCATCACTTTCAGCAACCCGTCAGCGAAAAGACACATCAAGATACAGTTTTACCCTCATACCGCGCCGTCCAGCAGCACCCGCTGCTTCAAGGCCGTCAGGGCATCGCGAGCGGCCGCGGCCTGCTCGAATTCCAGGTTGCGGGCATGGTCCATCATCAGCTTTTCAAGCCGCTTGATTTCGCGCGCCAGCGCCTTCTCGTCCTTCAGCAATTCGGCCGGCACCGCCGCTTCCAGCGCATCGTGCTGCACCGGGGCCACGATACCGTCGATCAGCTCGCGCACCGCCTTCTGCACGCCGCGCGCGGTAATGCCGTGGTCGGCATTGAATTGCAACTGCTTGGCGCGGCGCCGGCTGGTCTCTTCCATGGCCCGCTGCATCGAATCCGTGATGCGGTCGGCATACAGGATGGCGTGGCCATTCAGGTTGCGGGCGGCCCGGCCGATGGTCTGGATCAGGCTGCGCTCGGAACGCAGGAAACCTTCCTTGTCGGCATCCAGGATGGCCACCAGCGACACTTCCGGGATGTCCAGGCCTTCACGCAGCAGGTTGATGCCCACCAGCACGTCGAACGTGCCCAGGCGCAGGTCGCGGATGATCTCCACCCGCTCGACCGTATCGATGTCAGAGTGCAGGTAGCGCACCCGCACGCCGTGCTCGGTCAGGAAGTCGGTCAGGTCCTCGGCCATGCGCTTGGTCAGCGTGGTGACCAGCACCCGCTCGCCCTGGCTGGTGCGCGCCTTGATCTGGCCCAGCAGGTCGTCGACCTGCGTGCGGGCCGGCAACACCTCGACGATCGGGTCGACCAGGCCGGTGGGACGCACCACCTGCTCGACCACATTGTCGGCATGCTCTTTTTCGTAGGCCGCCGGCGTGGCCGACACGAACACGCACTGGCGCATGCGGGCCTCGAACTCCTCCAGCTTGAGCGGGCGGTTGTCCAGCGCCGAGGGCAGCCGGAAACCATACTGCACCAGGGTTTCCTTGCGCGAGCGGTCGCCGCGGTACATGGCGCTGAGCTGGCCGATGGTGACGTGGCTTTCGTCGATGAACATCAGCGCGTCGGCGGGCAGGTAGTCGATCAGCGTGGGCGGCGGCTCGCCGGGCGCGGCGCCCGACAGATGGCGCGAGTAGTTCTCGATGCCCTTGCAGAACCCCAGTTCCTGCAGCATTTCCAGGTCGAAGCGGGTGCGCTGCTCCAGGCGCTGGGCTTCCACCAGGTGGCCGTCATCGACGAAGCGCTTGGTGCGCTCGCGCAGCTCTTCCTTGATGGTCTCGATGGCGCGCAGCACGGTGTCGCGCGGCGTCACGTAGTGCGAACCCGGATAGACGGTGAAGCGCGGCAGCTTCTGGCGAATACGGCCGGTCAGCGGATCGAACAGTTCGAGGCTTTCGATTTCGTCGTCGAACAGCGTCAGGCGCAGCGCCAGCTCGGCGCTTTCCGCGGGGAAGATGTCGATGGTTTCGCCGCGTACCCGGAACACGCCGCGGGTGAACTCGGCGTCGTTGCGGGTGTACTGCATGGCCACCAGCCGCGCCAGGATCTCGCGCCGCGAAATCTGGTCGCCGGCACGCAGGATCAGCACCATCGCGTGGTAGTCGCCGGGGTTGCCGATACCGTAGATGCACGACACGGTGCCCACGATGATGGTGTCGCGCCGTTCCAGCAGGCTCTTGGTGGCCGACAGCCGCATCTGCTCGATGTGTTCATTGATGGACGAATCCTTCTCGATGAACAGGTCGCGCGTCGGCACGTAGGCCTCGGGCTGGTAGTAGTCGTAGTACGAAACGAAGTACTCCACGGCGTTCTTGGGAAAGAACTCGCGCATTTCGGCGTACAGCTGCGCCGCCAGCGTCTTGTTGGGCGCCAGCACCAGCGCCGGCCGCCCGAGCTGGGCGATGACGTTGGCCATGGTGTAGGTCTTGCCCGAACCGGTCACGCCCAGCAGGGTCTGGTACATCAGGCCGTCCTGCACGCCCTGGATCAGTCCCTCTATTGCGCCCGGCTGGTCGCCGGCAGGCGGATAGGGTTGATACAGGTGGAATGGGCTGTCCGGGAAATCGACATACCCCGGGCCGGCCTCCGGAGCCGCCACGGCAGCGCCAGAGGGCCCATCGGTCGCCCCGTCGGTGACCGCGCCAACGGCTGCGGCACCCGCCGCGCTCGGGTCTATTGCGCTCTTAGGCATGCTAGACTGTTCCCAGGGTAAACCCCCCATTATCCACAGCACTTCCGACTGCGTCCACTCACCCTCAGCAGAGTCCCATGAGCACCCTTTTCGATTCCGTCGAACTCGCGCCGCGCGACCCCATTCTTGGCCTGAACGAACAATACAACGCGGACACCCGCCCCGGTAAAGTCAATCTGGGCGTGGGCGTGTACTACGACGACCAGGGCCGGATTCCCCTGCTGGGCGCCGTGCGCAAGGCGGAAATCGCCCGCATCGAGGCCGCCGCCGCCCGCGGCTACCTGCCGATCGAAGGCATCGCCGGCTACAACCAGGGCGCGCAAGCCCTGCTGATCGGCAAGGATTCCCCGCTGGCCGCCGCCGGCCGCGTCCTGACCACCCAGGCCCTGGGCGGCACCGGCGCGCTCAAGATCGGCGCCGACTTCCTGCGCCAACTGCTGCCGACCTCGAAGGTCCTGATCAGCGACCCCAGCTGGGAAAACCACCGCGCGCTGTTCGAGCGCGCCGGTTTCGAAGTCGGCACCTACGCCTACTACGACGCGGCCACCCGCGGCCTGAACTTCGACGGCATGCTGGCCGCCCTGAAGGCCGCGCCGGCCAACACCGTGGTCGTGCTGCACGCCTGCTGCCACAACCCCACTGGTGTCGATCCCACCTTCGACCAATGGAAGCAGATCGCCGCGGTCGTCAAGGAAAACAAGCTGGTGCCGTTCCTGGACATCGCCTACCAGGGCTTCGGCGAAGGCCTGCATGAAGACGCCGCGGTCGTGCGCCTGTTCGCCGACCTCGACCTGACCATGTTCATCAGCTCGTCGTTCTCGAAGTCGTTCTCGCTGTACGGCGAGCGTGTCGGCGCCCTGACCGTCGTGGCCGGCAGCAAGGACGAAGCCGCCCGCGTGCTGAGCCAGCTCAAGCGCGTCATCCGCACCAACTACTCCAACCCGCCCACCCACGGCGGCACGATCGTCTCCACGGTGCTGAACTCGCCCGAACTGTTCGCCATGTGGGAAGAGGAACTCGGCGCCATGCGCGACCGCATCCGCCTGATGCGCAAGCAGCTGGTCGAGAAGATCAAGGAACACGGCGGCAAGCAGGACTTCAGCTTCGTGCTGCAGCAGCGCGGCATGTTCTCGTACTCGGGCCTGACCTCGGCCCAGGTCGACCGCCTGCGCGAAGAGCACGGCGTCTATGCCGTCTCCAGCGGCCGCATCTGCGTGGCCGCGCTCAACAGCGGCAACATCGACCAGGTGGCCAAGGGCATCGCCGCGGTGCTCTAAGACTCAGCGCCAGCGTCACCCCCAAACGGGACCTTCGGGTCCCGTTTTCATTGCCTGTCACAAAACCATGCCCGATCAACGCTTGCTTTTTTGCGTTATGTCCCCCAGAATGCCGCTGTATATATGTACAGTCCGACACCCAACGGATCATCGCCATGGCCAGCAAACTCACTGATCGTCAACAGCAAATCCTGGACCTCATCCGGCAGACCGTCGCGCGCACCGGCTTTCCGCCCACCCGCGCCGAAATCGCCCAGGCCCTGGGATTTCGCTCGCCCAACGCGGCCGAAGACCATCTGAAGGCCCTGGCCCGCAAGGGCGCCATCGAACTCACGGCCGGCGCCTCGCGCGGCATCCGCCTGAAGGACAACTCCCCGACGCCATCCCAGGCGCCGTTGCCCCTGCCCGGCCTGGCGCAGCTGCTGCTGCCGCTGGTGGGCCGCGTGGCGGCCGGCAGCCCTATCCTGGCCACCGAACACGTCGAACGCGAGATCGGCGTCGATTCCAGCCTGTTCGCCCAGGCGCCGGACTACCTGCTCAAGGTGCGCGGCATGAGCATGCGCGACGCCGGCATCCTCGAAGGCGACCTGCTGGCCGTCAAGAAAGCGTCCGAGGCCCGCAACGGCCAGATCGTCGTGGCCCGGCTGGGCGACGACGTCACCGTCAAGCGCCTGCAGCGCCAGAACGGCCGCATCGAACTGCTGCCCGAGAATCCCGACTTCAACGTCATCGTGGTCGAGGCCGACCAGGAATTCGCGCTGGAAGGCATTGCCGTTGGACTGATCCGTCCGCACGCGCTGCACTGATCCTTCCGCCCCAACCTGGCGCCCGCCCGAGGGCCGCGCCAAAAATAAACCCCGCGCAAGCGGGGTTTATTTTTGACGGCGCCCCTCGCGGGGCGCCGTGGGCCGGACATCAGTGCTTGAGCACCGGATCCGTGGAACCCGGTTCGGCCGGCTTGGCGACCAGCGGTTCCTTGACCGCTTCGTCTTCAGCCAGCGGCTCCGGCAGGCGTTCCAGGGCCAGCTCCAACACCTTGTCGATCCAGCGGACCGGCACGATCTCGAGATGGTTCTTGACGTTGTCCGGGATCTCCGCCAAATCCTTGACGTTTTCTTCCGGGATCAAGACCGTCTTGATGCCACCGCGGTGGGCGGCCAGCAGCTTTTCCTTCAGGCCGCCGATCGGCAGGACTTCGCCACGCAGCGTGATCTCGCCGGTCATGGCAACGTCGGCGCGCACCGGGATGCGCGACAGGGCCGACACCATGGCCGTGGTGATCGCGATACCGGCGGACGGACCGTCCTTGGGGGTCGCGCCTTCCGGCACGTGCACGTGCATGTCGTGCTTCTCGAACACGCTGTCGGCAAAGCCCAGGCGACGCGCCCGCGAGCGCACCACGGTGCGGGCCGCCTCGACCGATTCCTTCATCACGTCGCCCAGCGAACCGGTGCGTTGGATCACGCCCTTGCCGGGCATGTCCGCCACTTCGATCGTGAGCAGGTCGCCACCGACTTCCGTCCAGGCCAGGCCGGTCACCTGACCGATCTGGTTTTCCTTTTCGGCCATGCCGAAGGTGTAGCGGCGCACGCCGAGGTAGTCGCTGAGGTTCTCGCCCGTGACGTTGACCGGCTTGAGTTCGAAGGTCTTGCCTTCGGCCTTGGCGCGGTCGCTCTGGGTCAGCAGCTGCTTGATCACCTTGCGGCAGATCTTGCCCACTTCGCGTTCGAGCGCACGCACACCGGCTTCGCGGGTGTAGTAGCGCACGATGTCGCGCAGCGCGCTGTCGTCGACGGTCAGCTCGGTATCCTTGACGCCGTTGTTCTTCATCAGCTTGGGCAGCAGATGGTCGCGGGCGATGTGGATCTTTTCTTCCTCGGTGTAGCCGGACAGGCGGATCACTTCCATCCGGTCCAACAGGGCCGGCGGAATGTTCAGCGTGTTGCTGGTGGCCACGAACATGACGTCCGACAGGTCGAAGTCGACTTCGATGTAGTGGTCCTGGAACGTGTGGTTCTGTTCCGGGTCCAGCACTTCGAGCAGCGCCGACGAGGGATCGCCGCGGAAATCCATGCCCAGCTTGTCGATTTCATCGAGCAGGAACAGGGGATTGCGCACGCCGACCTTCGACATGTTCTGGACGATCTTGCCAGGCATCGAGCCGATGTACGTACGACGGTGGCCGCGGATCTCGGCTTCGTCACGCACGCCGCCCAGGGCCATGCGCACGAACTTGCGGTTCGTGGCCTTGGCGATGGACTGGCCCAGCGAGGTCTTGCCGACCCCCGGAGGACCGACCAGGCACAGGATCGGCGCCTTGACCTTGTCCACGCGCTGTTGCACGGCGAGGTATTCGAGGATGCGTTCCTTCACCTTCTCCAGGCCGTAGTGGTCGTTGTCGAGCACCGTCTCGGCATTGGAGATGGAATTGTTGATCTTGCTCTTCTTCCTCCAGGGGAGATTGATGAGCGTATCGATGTAGTTGCGCACCACGGTGGCTTCGGCCGACATGGGCGACATGAGCTTGAGCTTCTTGAGCTCGGCATCGGCCTTCTTGCGCGCCTCCTTGGGCATGTGCGCGGCGATGATCTTCTTTTCGAGCTCCTCGATGTCGGCGCCCTCTTCGCCTTCGCCCAGCTCCTTCTGAATGGCCTTGACCTGCTCATTCAGGTAGTAGTCGCGCTGGCTCTTTTCCATCTGCTTCTTCACGCGGCCGCGGATCCGCTTTTCGACCTGGAGAATGTCGATTTCGGTTTCCAGCTGCGTGAGCAGGCCTTCGAGGCGCTCGGAGGTGCCGACGATCTCGAGCATCTTCTGCTTCTGCTCGAGTTTCAGCGGAAGATGCGCGGCGATCGTGTCGGCCAGGCGGCCGGCGTCATCGATGCCGGCGAGCGAGGTCAGGATCTCCGGGGGGATCTTCTTGTTGAGTTTTACGTATTGCTCGAACTGGGCAACGATCGCGCGGCGCAGGGCCTCGGTCTCGGAGCCCTGGACGGCGTCCGGCTCGATCGGGGTGACCTGGCAGGTGAAGTGCGAATCGGCGTCTTCGATGCTGTTGATGCGGGCGCGCTGGGTGCCCTCGACCAGCACCTTGACGGTGCCGTCGGGCAGCTTGAGCATCTGCAGGATGCCGGCGACGCAGCCGATCTCGTAGACGTCTTCGGGAGTGGGATCATCCTTGCCGGCGGATTTTTGGGCCACCAGCATGATGCTCTTGCCCGCTTCCATCGCAACCTCGAGCGCGCGGATGGAGCGCGGACGGCCGACGAACAGCGGGATGACCATGTGCGGGAACACCACGACGTCGCGCAGCGGCAGCAGGGGAAGGTCGATCGGGTCGGAAGGCAGGGTCTGGCTGGCAGACATAGGAGGTTCCTCGGTATGACTCGGCGTATCGGGGACAGGATGACCGGGTATACCCGGACAGCCCCGTCAGTTACGTCTGTTATGGGAACAATAGCCGAAAATTCAAGATCCCGGCGGCCCGATAAACAAAATGGAAAAAAAATCGGCGGCCGCCATCCCGTTATATTGGACGCACCCTGGGAGTGTGCGTTCAATCAGGCGCCGGAGACAAAAAAACCCGTTACGGAAACGGGTTTTTTTGAAATATCCGTCAGGCCGCGGCGTCGCGGACTTCTCCGCGCTCGGGCTTTTCGGCCGTCCCTTCCTCGTCGGCGTAGATCAGCAGGGGCTTGCCCTCGCCTTCGATCGCGCCTTCGTCGAGCACCACACGCTTGACGTTGCCTTGCGACGGCAGGTCATACATGGTGTCGAGCAGGGCCTGCTCGATGATGGAGCGCAGGCCGCGGGCGCCGGTCTTGCGCTTGAGCGCCTTGCGGGCGATGGCCTTGAGCGCGGCGGGCCGCACGTCCAGCTCGGCGCCTTCCATGGCGAACAGCTTCTGGAATTGCTTGAGCAGGGCGTTCTTGGGCTCGGTGAGGATCTGCACCAGGGCAGCTTCATCGAGTTCGTCCAGCGTGGCGACCACGGGCAGGCGGCCGACCAGCTCGGGGATCAGGCCGAACTTGATCAGGTCTTCGGGCTCGACTTCGGAGAACAGCTCGCCGACGCCGCGCTCGGACTTGGCGCGCACGGAGGCGGAGAAGCCGATGCCGGACTTTTCGGTGCGGTCGCGGATGACCTTTTCCAGCCCGTCGAAGGCGCCGCCGACGATGAACAGGATGTTGGTCGTGTCGACCTGGACGAAGTCCTGGTTGGGGTGCTTGCGCCCGCCTTGCGGCGGCACCGAGGCCACCGTGCCTTCGATCAGCTTGAGCAGGGCCTGCTGCACGCCCTCGCCCGACACGTCGCGGGTGATGGACGGGTTGTCGGACTTGCGGGAAATCTTGTCGATTTCGTCGATGTAGATGATGGCGCGCTGCGCCTTCTCGACTTCGTAGTTGCAGTTCTGCAGCAACTTCTGAATGATGTTCTCGACGTCTTCACCGACGTAACCGGCTTCGGTCAGCGTGGTGGCGTCGGCCATGACGAACGGCACATTCAGCATGCGCGCGAGCGTCTGCGCCAGCAACGTCTTGCCCGACCCGGTGGGGCCGATCAGCATGATGTTGCTCTTGGACAACTCGACTTCGTCGCCCTTGATCTCGCCGTGGCGGATGCGCTTGTAGTGGTTGTAGACGGCCACTGCCAGCATGCGCTTGGGCGAGGTCTGCCCGATCACGTACTGGTCGAGGAACGTCTTGATTTCAGCCGGAGTGGGCAGTTCGGAACGAATCGCCGCGCGCGCGGTCGCCTGCGCTTCCTCGCGGATGATGTCGTTGCACAGGTCTATGCATTCATCGCAGATGAATACCGACGGACCCGCGATCAGCTTGCGGACTTCGTGCTGGCTTTTATTGCAAAACGAGCAATGCAGCACTTTTGCGTCTGCCGATCCCTTTTTTTCAGGCATATGTAGTCGTATCTCAGGTAAAGAAGCGCCGGACCGGGTAAAGGGCCCGGCGCCTGCGCTTACTCAAACAAGGCGGCAGCGGATGGGACTCAGCCGGGAAGTCAGCCTTCCGAGCGGGAGGTCATCACCTTGTCCACCAGTCCATACGATACCGCATCTTCGGCGGACATGAAGTTGTCACGTTCCGTGTCCAGGGCGATGCGGTCGATCGACTGGCCGGTATTGTCGGCCAGGATGCGATTGAGACGCTCGCGCAGGTCCAGGATCTCGCGAGCCTGGATCTGGATGTCGGAGGCCTGCCCCTGGGCGCCGCCCGAGGGCTGGTGGATCATGATGCGCGAGTTGGGCAGGGTGAAGCGCTTGCCCTTCTTGCCAGCCGCCAGCAGGAAGGCGCCCATGCTGGCCGCCAGGCCGGTGCACAGGGTCGACACGTCCGGCTTGACGAACTGCATGGTGTCGTAGATGGCCATGCCCGCGTACACCGACCCGCCGGGCGAGTTGATGTACAGGGAAATGTCCTTGTCAGGATTCTCCGATTCCAGGAACAGCAACTGGGCCACGACCAGGTTGGCCGTCGCGTCGTTGACCGGGCCCACCAGGAAGATGAGCCGCTCGCGGAGCAGGCGCGAATAGATGTCGTAGGCGCGTTCGCCGCGCCCCGACTGCTCGATCACCATGGGAATGTAGCCCAGGCCGGTGGGGGTCACCGACGACCCGCCATTCATTGCCGCATAGAAATCGGTGAATCTCTGCATAGTGTTACGCCATCCCCATCAACTGATCGAAAGGCACCTTTTCGTCGGTGACCTTGGCCTTTTCCAGAACGTGCGCGACGACGTTGTCTTCGAGCACGATCGCCTCGATTTCAGCACGACGCTGGCGGTCGGCCAGGTAATAGCTGACAACCTGGGCGGGTTGTTCGTAGTTTTCCGCGAATTCCTCGATGCGGGCGCGGACCTGTTCCGGCTTGGCCTGCAGCTGGGCTTGCTTGACCAGTTCGGACACCAGCAGGCCCAGGCGCACGCGGCGTTCGGATTCGGTCGAGAAGGCCTCGGCCGGGATCGGCACGGACTCGGCGTTCGGCACGCCACGCTGCTTGAGCTCTTCGCGGGCGGCGGCGATGCGGCTTTGCACGTCGTTGTCGACCAGCGCCTTCGGCACGTCGAACTTGCCGGCTTCGACCAGGGCGTCCATCACGCTGGCCTTGGTGCGGCCTTGCGAGCGCACCTTGACTTCGCGTTCGATGTTGCTGCGGATGTCGGCCTTGAGCTTTTCGATGTCGCCTTCGGCCTGGCCGAGCGACTTGGCGAATTCGGCGTTCAGTTCGGGCAGGACGCCTTCGGCCACTTCCTTGACGGTGATGGTGAATTCGGCGGTCTTGCCGGCGACTTCCTTGCCTTGGTAGTCATCGGGGAACTTGAGCGGGAAGACCTTGCTTTCGCCAGCCTTCAGGCCGCGGGCGGCTTCTTCGAATTCCGGCAGCATGCGGCCCTGGCCGAGCACGAAGGGGAAATCTTCGGCCTTGCCGCCGTCGAACGGCACGCCGTCGATGGTGCCGGCGAAGTCCAGCGTGACGCGGTCGCCGTCTTGCGAGGCGCGGCCTTCACGGGCTTCGAACGTGGCGCGCTGCTTGCGCAGGACGTCCAGGGTCTGCTGCACTTCGGCGTCGGTGACCGCGGTTTCATAGCGGGTCACGGCCAGAGCCGACAGGTCCGGCACGGCGACTTCGGGGTAGACCTCGAACGTGGCGGTGAAGGCCAGCGTGTCTTCGCCGACGCCTTCCGTCTTGGGTTCCAGGTTCGGGGCGCCGGCGACGCGCAGCTTGGCGCCGTCGACGGCTTGTTCGAATGCACGGCCGACCTGGCTGTTGATCACGTCGTAGCGGATGCCGGGGCCATGGCTGCGCTCGAGCATGGCGAGCGGCGCCTTGCCGGGACGAAAGCCAGGGACCTTGGCGGTGCGGGCCACGCGCTTCAACTGCGCCTGGACTTCCTTTTCGACGTCGGCCACCGAGACGGCCAGATCAACACGGCGCTCGAGGCCGGAGAGGGTTTCAACCACAGGCTGCATTAAAAGACCTATTTTCCGAAAGATATGAGATGACGGGCGGATAAACGCGGCATTTTACCGGAAACTTCCGGACCCCTGACGCAAAGGGGCGCGAGCACCCGGATAAGCCCGGATGCTCGCGCCCCGTTTTCCACCCGGAAAGGGCGGCAAATTGCCCGCCAGGGCGCTTTACTTGGCCTTGGCGATGCGATCTTCGATGTGCTGCGCGCGCTTGGCCGAGGACGGGTGCGAGCTCATCATATCGCTCTTGCCGCCGTCCAGCTCGGCCAGCTTCTGGAACGCCGTCACCAGGCCGCGGGTGTTCAGCTTCTTGGCCTGCAGCTGGTCGAACGAGTAGTCGTCGGCGGCGCTTTCCTGCGACTGCGAGAACTGCGCGTTGATGAACTTCTCGGTCAGGTCGCCCAGCTGCGACGAGTTCAGGGCGGCGACCGTGGCGCCACCGGCGGCGCCGGCGGCATCGCGCGCGGCCGAGACCGTGTAGGCGGTCTGCATGGCCTTCTTGCTGTGGCCCAGCGCCACGTGGCCGATTTCATGGCCGACCACGCCCAGCACTTCGTCGTCGGTCATCATGTCCATCAGGCCGCTGTAGACGCGGATGCAGCCGTTGGCCATGGCCCAGGCGTTGACGTCCTTGGTGATGTAGACCTTGTAGTTGGCCTTCTGGCCGTTGACGGTGCCGCCCAGCTGCTTGGCGATCTTCTGCAGGCGCACGTCATACTTGCTGCCCGGCGCGGCGATCTTTTCCTGCGAATCGCTCTGCGCGCAAGCCTTGTCGGACAAAGTCTTGATTTCGGCATCGCTCAGGGTGGCGGCCTGCACCACCTTGCTGCCGGCGCCCACCAGTCCCCCGATATCGAGGGCATGCGACGCGGAGTAAGGGGCGAGAGCAACGGCCAGCGCGGCAACGGTGTAGCGGATCTTCATGAAAAAAACTCCTCTTGACTGACTCGGGTGCGAGTGAGGCCGCAATTCTATATACGCCCAAAGCTCTCAAACCGTTTCGCCACAGAGTTTCGCAAATGCGAACTTCACTTACACAAAAGGCATGCAAAAGACTCCTTACCGTGGTAAGTACCGCGCCTGCGACGTCAAACCGTCATCAAAAACAAATACCGGCGCAGGCCGGCGTTGTTAGAATTGCCGCCGCAGTTTTTTCCGCACTTCCTCATAACGGCTCGCAACCACCATGACCCCCAACACCCCTCCCCGCCTGGGCCTGCTGCCCAGCCTGATTTTCAGCTCGCGCTGGCTGCAACTGCCGCTTTATCTGGGACTGATCGTCGCCCAGGGCGTTTACGTGATGCTGTTCCTGAAGGAACTGTGGCACCTGCTGACGCATGCCACCAGCTTCGGTGAAATGGAGATCATGCTGCTGGTGCTGGGCCTGATCGACGTGGTGATGATATCGAACCTGCTGGTCATGGTGATCGTGGGCGGCTACGAGACCTTCGTGTCGCGCCTGCGCCTGCAAGGCCATCCGGACCAGCCGGAATGGCTCAGCCACGTCAACGCCAGCGTCCTCAAGGTCAAGCTGGCCATGGCGATCATCGGCATCTCCTCGATCCACCTGCTGCGCACCTTCATCGAGGCCGGCACGCTGGGCACCCCCAATGCGCGCTTCTCGGAGGCGGGCGTGATGTGGCAGACCATCATCCACGCGCTGTTCATCCTGTCCGCGCTGGGCATCGCCCTGGTCGACAAACTGTCGACGCCTTCGCATCCCAAGCATTGAGCGCCCGGCGCGCCGCAGCAAAAAGAAAAGCCCCGACACTCGCGTGCGGGGCTTTTTTCATTGTGGCGCGCCGCCAGGGGCGCGCCACGGACCTGGACTCAGGCGGCCACCTTGATGTTCTTGGCGCTCGGGCCCTTGGGGCCGGTACCGACCTCGAACGTGACCCGTTGGTTTTCCTGCAGCGACTTGTAGCCTTCGCTGCGGATTTCCGAGTAGTGGGCGAACAGATCCTTGCTGCCGTCGTCGGGCATGATGAAGCCATACCCTTTTTCGGCGTTGAACCACTTGACGATGCCGGTTGCCATGGAATTTCCTCGAACCTAAAGAAGCGATTGCTCGCGGGGCGCCAGATGATCAAGGATGGGAGAGGAAAGCAACGCAGCACCACTGACCGCGACAAGTTGAACGCAGACCGCGTCTCTTGAAAATCTCGCTGGACCCAGTGTATTGGCGAACCTCGAAAAACGTCAAATAGACGATCATCGCAAGCGTCGCGCCCTGCCCGCGGCGAGGCCGCGATCGCTTTTTTTCAACTCGCCATGCGTCGATACAGGCAGATACGCTCGCGCGCAAGGCATGCCGCGCCGCCGCCCTGCCTCATCCGGCAAAGCCGCCGGCGTCCAGGAACTCCTGCTCGGGCTGCGTCGTCTGCCGGCCCAGCGCGGCGTTGCGATGGGGGAAGCGGCCGAAGCGCTTGATGATGTCGCGATGCAGGACGGCCCAGCGCACCGCGTCGGCGCCCAGCGGTTCCATCAGCGCCACCGCCCGGTTCTGCGCGGCGACGGTTTCCGCATGCTCGAAGGGCATATAGAAAAACTGGCGCAGCGCCGGATCGACGGCCAGATCGTGGCCGGCGGCAATGGCGCGCTCGGCGAACACCAGCGCCAGCGGATCGGTGGCGAACATGTGCGCGGTGCCACGGTATGCGTTGCGAGGATACTGGTCCAGCAGGATCATCAACGCCAGCGCCCCCTCGGGCTCGTCCATCCAGGCATCGAGCTGGCGTGCCGCCGCGGCCATGTGGGCCGGGCCGCAATGCTGGCGGAAGCGCTCATCGAAGGCCGCGTCCTTGGTGAACCACTGCTGCGGCCCGGCGTCGCGCCAGAACGCCACGATGTCCGCCGCGCGCAGGGAAACAGGTTCTTGGCCAGGTTGGGTCATGGAGATCATCCTCGATCGATTGCGGGTGCGGGGTGCGGGTCCGCCGCCAGGCGGGCGGAAGGACGGGGAACTGGCGCAAGGATACCGCGAGCCAGGAACACTGGCAGCGACTGCGGCGGCCCCGCCAAGAGGCCACAGGCGCCGCCGGACAGCAAAAGGGCTCCCCGATGGGGAGCCCAGATGCAAAAAAGCCCCCGAAGGGGCTTTTCCGAAAAGTCAGAGCCTTACAGGACCTGAATCTTCGTGGCTTGCGGGCCCTTGGGGCCATTGGCCGTCACAAAGCTGACGCGCTGGTTCTCTTCCAGAGACTTGAAGCCCGAGCCCTGAATTTCGGAGAAGTGAGCGAACAGATCCTTACCACCCGCTTCCGGGGTGATGAAGCCATAGCCTTTTTCCGAATTGAACCACTTAACGACGCCGGTTTCCATACTGTATTTCCTAGAGATAATGGGCAAATGCCCGGAGGTCACGAATCAATCAAGGAGGGGACAGTAGAACAATAACGCTGAGCCGGAAAAGGCACGGCACTGAACGAAAATCGCAACGCTTGTGATCGTGTGCCGACACTATCGTTATGTTCCCCTCACAAGTCAACATAATCCTAAAAAATACGTGCCAATAATGCAACAAAGAGAAACTGCGAACAAAATTTACACGTTTTCATAGGCAAAAAGAAGGCCTGCATAGGTGTAAACACCCACGCATCATAAAAAAACAATCAAGGCTTATATAAATGCCATCAAAGGGCGTCGCTCACACATACGCCGTTTGGATGGCACTTTGGTTTGCCGTCAGGCTTACTCTTCGATAGGTAAACCCAACAGATCGAGCGCCGCGTTGAAAGCTTCGGGGCCCGAGCAAAGGAAAACCGCCACGTCGCCGGGATTCATATTCTCCAGGACCTGGTCGATTTGGTCTTGCGCATTATCAACATTGTCGACACCAGCGGCGTGAATGTCCGCGCCGGCTTCGACTTTCTCGCGGGGCACGAGGTCGGCGATCGCCTCGAGATCGTCCATGCCGGTCACGACATAGGCGCTGATGCTCTCGCCATCCAGCGTTGTGTGCAGCTCAACGCCGCCCGCCACGTCGGCAACATGCCGACTCAGTATTTCCATGATCACTCTTCCTAGACTTGCGGGCCGGGCCCGCCTGGGCGCGCCCGCACGGGTGCGCACACGCCCAGGCGCGACTATAACAGCCTTATGCTAAGGCTTCCTGACAGCCGGCCCCAAAGAGCGGCGGGCGGCGCCGGAGGTGGCCGCCACGCTGCGGCTGCGCGCACCGGCGGCGGCCAGCGCGGCCAGCAGCGGCTTCTGCGCATCCAGGAAGGCGGCCTTCTCGTCGTCCGCCAACTTGCACAGGAACATCTGCGCCAGCAACTGCGTGCGGCGAGCCTTGCGATTGTCGGCCTCCTGGGCCAGCCAGGCGGCCACCCAGTCGGCGGCCGCCTGCGCGTCGCCCTGGTGCTTGACGTGCCCCAGCAGGTCGAACACGGTGACGCCGGCGATGGCGCCGTCCTCGGCGCGCGTCAGGAAGAGCTTGGCGGCCTGGCCGCTGTAGCCCGGGACCAGGGCAATGCAATCGCGCTCGGCGGGTTTCTTCATGGGTACTGCCTGTATCGGTTATCGGTAACCCTGCAATGTAACCCGCGCCCGCCGCTGTCGCGTGGGCGCCACGGAACTCTGCTATCGTCGGCCTGTTTTTCCCCAACTCTACGGCGGACATCATGCAACGCGATTTCGATCTGGTCGTCACCATCCTGGGAGCCCTGCGCGACGCGCCTGGCCCCAACCTGAGCACCCATGACATCAAGGAAGCGGCCCTGGCCCACGAACAAGGCCTGCAGTTGGTCGCGCACCACCTCGACCTGCTGGCCGACGCGGGCCTGGTCAAGCAGGTCAGCGAAACGGCGGCGACCGCCGGCGATACCCGCTGGCGCATCACCTGGAAGGGTTACGACGCGCTGGAACAGGACGAAGAAGACGACGACGAGGATTTCGACGCCGAGGAATGAGGCGCGCCCCGGCCCTTGCGACGCGGCCGGCGGGCGTGTCATCGCGCCCCGCCGGCGGCCCGGCGGCCACGCCCGGCCAGGTTCCGGAACGGCTCAGTGGCGCCGCAGGATGCGCCGCGTCAACAATGCGGCCGCGGCGCCGATCACCAGACTGAACATGAAGGCGGCAACCGCGAGCATCGCCGCCTGATCGCCGAAACCGGCAGATCGCGACAACACCACCACCACGGCGCAGACCGCCGCGGCCCATACCACCACGCCCGCGAGCACGCGGCCCGGTGTGCGCAACCGGCCGCACAGCGACCCACCCACGAGCGCCGCGGCCACCATGGCGGCCATGGACCAGAACAGATATTCGTAGTGCATGCGGACGGACTCCCCTGCGGTATTGAGGCGACCGCATTATAGGCGGGCGCGCCGCCCATCCGTCCCCGAGATCCAGGACGTCAGCCGCGCCGGCGCCCGCCTCAGGCCTGCGGCGCGACCGCGACGGCGCTGATTTCCACCAGCGCCCCATAGTGCAATTCCCGTGTCGGCACGATGGCGCGAGCGGGCCGGTGATCGCCGAAGCTGCGTTCGTAGACGCCATTCACCTCGTTCCACATGCCAACGTCCGGGATGTACACCGTGACATTGACCACCGCGGACATCGACGTCCCCGCGGCTTGCAGAATGGCCGCCAGGCTGCGCAGCGCGGCCTCGGTCTGCGCGGCCACGCCTTGCGCGAGCCGTGGCGGCTCGCCGGGCTGGACGGGCGGCAGGAAACCCAACTGCCCGGAAACGAAGACAAAGCCATTGGCGCGCACGGCCTGCGAATAGTGACCGGCCGGCGGCGTCGCATGGGGGGTGGATATGATGTCCATCTCGACTCCTGGAGGCTGCGGCCGGGCTACCAGCCGCGGAAACGTTGCCATTGCGCCACGACCTGGCGATCGCCGCTACGCACCACGGCGTAGGCGTCATGCTGGGCGCAGGTGGCGCAGGCGTGGTTCGGCACGATCCGCAGCCGGGTGCCCAGCGGCAGATCGGGCAAGTTGGCGCCGCTGCCCGCGCGCAGCTTGATGATGCCCTGCTCCTGGTTGGTCTCGGCCAGCAGCAGGTCGGGATAGACCTGGCCATCCGCGTCGCACACCAGCCCGTACAACTGGTCCACCGGCTGCCGGGCCGTCCCGCGATCGCGCGACATGGCCATCCAGCCGGCATCGACCAGGATCCAGCCCTTGTCGGGCTGGTGGCCGATCACCGTGGTCAGCACGCTCGCGGCGATGTCGTCCACGGCGCACACGCCCAGTCCCGCCATGACGAGGTCGAAAAACACGTAGACGCCGGCGCGCACTTCGGTCACGCCCTCCAGGTTGCGGGCGAAATGGGCGGTGGGCGTGGAGCCCACGCTGACCACCGGGCACGGCAGGCCGGCGGCGCGAATCGTTTCGGCGCAGCCGACGGCGGCCAGGCGTTCCTGCTCGGCCATGTCGGCGATCGCCTCCACGCTGCGGCAGCCATAGGACTCGCCGGCATGGGTCATGACGCCGCGCAGGCACCCGGCGGCATGCAGTGTTCGCGCGATTTCCAGCAACTGTCCGGCCTGGCCCGGCTGCACCCCGGCGCGGTGGCCATCGCAATCGATTTCGATCAGCGCCGGAATCGCTGCGCCCTCTTCGAGCGCGCGCGCGGCCACGGCCTGCGCCGCCTCGACGCTGTCGACCACGACGGTCAGGTCGACGCCACCACGCCGCAGCGCCAATACGCGTTCGAGCTTGGCGGGCGCCACGCCCACGGCATACAGCAGGTCGGTCACGCCCGCCGCCGCGAACTGCTCGGCCTCCTGCAGCGTCGACACCGCCGCCGGCCCTTCGGGCCGCGCCATGACGCGACGCGCGACCTCGATCGATTTGGGCGTCTTCAGGTGCGGGCGCAGCTGCACGCCGTGGCCGGCCATCAGGCGGTTCAGGCGCTCGATGTTGCGTGTCATGCGGGTTTCGTCCAGCAGCAGGCAGGGCGTATCCAGCGTATCCAGGGTGACGGAGGCAGTGGTCATGGCGATATCGGTGAAACTGAAACGGGCGCGCGGGAAGGAATGCAACGCGGATGGCGCCCGGGTATCCGTCCGCAGGTTCGCAGTATGGCGCGCCAGGGCGCTTGCGTGTTTAATCAATGCTTAATCAATCATTAAGGCGATTCTGAATGATCACCACGGATGACCTGCGCTTTTTCCTGAGCCTGGCCGCCACCAGCTCGTTGGCGCAAGCGGCGCGCGCGCTCGACGTGACGCCGCCCGCCGTGACCCAGCGCTTGCATGCGTTGGAAAAACGCCTGGGCGTGCGCCTGGTCAATCGTTCCGGGCGCGGCACCGCGTTGACCGACGAGGGCCGCCTGCTGGCGCTGCGCGCCGGGCAGATCTGCGGGGAACTGAACGAGCTGGCCGATGAGCTGGCGGGGCGGCGCGGCGTGGTGGCCGGCCATCTGCGCGTTGTCGCGCCGCTGGGATTCGGCCAGCGGTACGTGGCGGGACTGGTGGCGGAGTTTCGCCAGCACAGCGACAACGTGACCGCCAGCCTGGTGCTGTCCGACGGTCCGCCGCGGCTGGCAAGCGATGACTGGGACGTCATGGTTCACATCGGCGAGCTGCGCGATTCCACGCTGGTGGCGTATCCCCTGGCGCCGAACCGGCGCATCCTGTGCGCGTCGCCCGCATACCTGGCTCGCCACGGGGCGCCCGCCAAGCCCGAAGACCTGCGCGACCACGACTGCATCGCGTTGCGTGAAAACGAAGAGGACGTGACGCTGTGGCGCTTCAAGCGCGGTCGCGGCCCGGTGGTGGGCGTGCGCATTGCCCCCGTGCTGTCGAGCAATACCGGGGCCACGGCGGTGGCCTGGGCGCTGGCGGGGCATGGCATCGTGGCGCGATCGGAATGGGATGTGGCCGAGCACGTGAAGCGCCGCGCGCTGGTGCCGTTGCTGCCGGGCTGGAGCCTGCCCGAGGCGAATGTGGTGGCGCTGGTGAAATCACGCCAGGACCTGCCCGCGCGCACCGCGGGCTTTCTGGCCCACCTGCGCGAAGCCTTTGCGGCCACGCCATGGCGCGACAAGGGCCAGGCGTAGCGGTGCGAGGAAGGGGAGCCAGCGGGAGGCGTGTTCATCCGACGCGGCGCCGGAAAGTCGGTGGACTCTGCAAAGCCGTGCCTGCCGGCGCGAGCCGGATGAACGTTCGCAGGATGCCAGATCGCGGGACGCCCGGGGCAGGCGCTTCCGATAAATCGGACTCCTCGATCCCCCCGCCACAATCAGTCGAGCATGGCTTCCGCTTCGATCTCGACCAGCCACTCCGGCAACGACAGGCCGCTGACGATGATCCAGGACGAGGGTGGCGGATCGTTCGGGAAGCGGTCGCGCAGCACTTGCGCGATCGACTCCTGGTCCTCGCGCGCCGTTTCGCAGATGTAGATGCGCAGCATGATGACCTGCGCCAGTGTGCCGCCGGCCGCCGCCAGCACGCGTTCGATATTGTCGATCGCCGCGTCGGCCTGTTCGCGCAGCCCTGGGCTGACCGTGCGCTCCTGCGCATCGACGCCGACCTGGCCCGACAGCAGCATGCGGCGCTGGCCGGTCACGATCACGGCCTGGCTGAAGCCATATTGCACCGTATTGAAGACAGTATCGGGATTGACGACGGTTCGGGACATGTGGATTCTCCTGGTGGGCGGCGCGCCCCGCAGCGCGGCGCTTGCGCCATTCTAGAGGCGCCCGCCATCAGGCGGCCGCGGGCGCGGGCCGCGCGCCACGCGCCGCGTACACGGCCACCAGCAACACCACCGCGCCCGCGCCGACCGCGGTCCAGAAGCCCGCGCCGACGCCATGATGATCCACGATCCAGCCCGCCAGCGCGGCGCCAGCCGCGACGCCCGCGCCCAGGCCCGTCACCAGCCAGGTCAATCCCTCGGTGAGACGGCGGCCCGGCACGGTGCTCTCCACCAAGGCCATGGCGATGATCATGGTCGGCGCGAACGACAGCCCAGCCAGCAAAACGCCCAGGGACAGCGTGAGCAGGTCGCCGACCCACAGCAGCGGCAAAGTGGTGAAGGCGGTCACGCTGGCGGCCACGGCCAGCAACCGCGCCAGCGGCGTCTGGAACTTGAGCACGCCGAACGCCAGGCCGGCGACGCACGATCCCAGCGCGTAGGCCGACAGCACCATGCTGGCCCCGGCCGGCAGGCCCTGCTGGCGCGCGAAGGCCACGCTCATCACGTCGATGGTGCCGACGATGACCCCCATGGCGGCCATCATCGCGGTCAGTTGTCGCATCAGCGGCACGCCCAGCACCGAGGACTCACGGCCCGCTTCGCGCGGCTGCACCGCCGGCGCGGTGGCACGCTGCAACACGAAGGCGGTGACGCCCAGGCCCAGCAGCAGCGCCGCGCCGAGCGGGCCGGCTTCGGGGAAGAGGATGACGCACAGACCCACGGCCAGCGGCGGGCCGATGATGAAGCTCAATTCGTCCAGCACCGATTCGAGCGCATAGGCGGTGCGCAGTTGCGGCCGGTCGCGATAGATCTCGGTCCAGCGGGCCCGCGCCATGGCCGGCATGCTGGGCAGGCTGCCCGCCAGCGCAGCGAACACGAACAGGGTCCAGTCGGGCGCCTGCAGGCGCACGCAGGCGGCCAGGCCGATCAGCCCCGCCACGCTGGCGCCCGCCGCCAGCGGCAGCACCCTGCCCTGCCCGTGGCGATCCACCAGGCGTGAAATGCGCGGCGCGAGCAGCGCCGTGGCCAGGGCGAAGGTGGCCGCGACCGCGCCCGCCAGGGTGTAGGCGCCCCGCACTTGCGACAGCATGGTGATGATGCCGATGCCGATCATCGGCAGCGCCAGCCGCGCCACGGCGCACGCGGCGACAAAACCGGCGGCGCCGGGCGCCAGGAACAATTCGCGATAAGGATTGGACACCCGGAACCTCTGGGATGTTGCGGGCCGGCGACAGCCAGCCGGACAAATTTACATACGTGACGTATGTGAGATGGTATTCACATGCATGGCGCATGTCAATTAACATACGACCCGTATGTCATTGGAGCCAGCCATGTCGCGATCGCGCGCCGAGATGATCGAGGAAACCCGCGGAAAACTGTTGGCGACGGCGCGCGAGTCGTTTCGCCGCGCCGGTTACGCCGGCACCTCGATGGATGACCTGACCGCCGCCGCCGGCCTGACCCGGGGAGCGTTGTATCACCATTTTGGTGACAAGCAAGGTCTGCTCGCCGCGGTGGCCGCGCAGATCGACGCCGAGATGGAGGCGCGGCTGCAGGCCATCTCGCGGGATGCGCCCGACGCCTGGACCGCGCTGCGCGAGCGCTGCCGCGCGTATCTGGAAATGGCCGCCGACCCCGAGATCCGCCGCATCGTGCTGCAGGATGCGCGCGCCGTGCTGGGCCATGCCGGCGCCGCCGCCCAGGAACAATGCACCGCGTCGCTGGGCGAGTTGCTGCAGGACCTGATGGACCAAGGCGCGATCGTCGCCGCGCCCCCGCGCGCGCTCGCCCGGATGCTGCATGGCGGCCTGGCCGAAAGCGCATTCTGGATCGCCGAGGACGATGGCCCGGCGCGCCTGGCGCAGGCCTTGCAGGCGCTCGATCTGCTGCTGCAGGGCATGCGCCGGCGCTGACCGGATCGATGCCCGGGGCTGGCCCTCGCGGCAAACGCCATCGTCGCGCATAATGCGCTCAGCGCGCTCAGTGCCCCACCGGCCCGCGCCCCTTCCCTGAACCCGGATCCACGATCATTCGAGATGAAGCTTTTGCGTCATTACGCCCTGGCCGCCCTGCTGTGCGGCGCCGTGCTGCTGCCGGCCGCCGCGCCCGCCCAACCGCCCGCGCCGGACGTCACGCAGGCCCTGGTGGGCAAGTGGCGGCACCAGACCATGCTGCGCACCGTCGACGGCAAGGCGCAGCCGCCCCAGCCCTCCGGCGGCGCGGGCGTGGTCGAGTTTCGCGGCGACGGCACCTGGTCGATGCAAGGCCCGGACATGGTTTCCAGCGGCACCTACCGATGGCTCGATGCCAAGCGCATCGAACAGACGCTGGAGCAATCCACCAGCAAGCATGAACTTGGCGTGGCCTCCATCCGCTACGTGAAGATCCAGGGCGATCACCTGAGCCTGACGCGGGTGCAGGACCGCAGGGAAATGGACAAGCTGATGCCGCCGCCCGGACCGAACGTGCGCCGCCCCGACCAGTTGATCGTCACCAACGTCTTCACCCGGTTGCCGGCGGAGCCGAATCCATCCGCGCCCGCGGGCGGCGCGGGTCACCGCTAGGCCAAACGCGGTATGGAAGGATGAGACCGTCTTTGCTACGCTGAGTCATCCCCATGGAGGGCACCAGGCCATGAAACCCAAGATCCGCGTGCTGCGCGTCCAGCCGTCGTCGATGTCGGCCCGCTTCGCCTTCCTGGCGATCGCGCTGCGCTGGTCCTTGGGCGCGACGCCCCGGCCGGCGCGCCTGCGGATCGGCCCGCACGACCTGGCGCCGGTCGGTTCCGAGGCGGCGTTCTGGATGTTCGCGCTGCGCCACGCCCTGTCGGCGCAGTCGGTGCTGGTCACGCGGGGCGATCACTGGGACGTGGCGGCGTCGGTCGATGGCGACGTGATCCGCGCCTTCGGCCGCAAGTTTGCACTGCGCCAGTGCCTGTGAAACAAGGCGATCGGCGCGGGCGGCTAGAACTCGGGCAGGTCGAACACCGTATGCAGGGTGGAACTGGGCGCCGGCACGGAAGCCAGATGCTCGCGGCCGTCCTCGTCGGTCAGCACCCGCACCGGGCGCGAAGCCACTGACAGGCCGTCCACGCTGACGACGGTCTCGACGTCGGCGCCGGCCTTGATGGCTTCGATCACTTCGGAAGCCGCCGCGGTCACGGGTTCGCTGACCCAACCGGGCACGCCGCGCTCGGCCAGCCCCCAGCGCACGTAGGCGACATGGCCGGTAACGGCTTCTTTACGAACGGCGACGATCGCGTAAAACGACATCCGGGCCTCCCTCAGGTTTGGTGGCCCGGATCGTATAACAACTTGGCTGATTCGCGATGACAGCCGTCAGGGTTCGATGTCGATGGGCTCAAAGGATTTCACCAAGTCATCCAGTTGTTTCAATTGGGTGAGGAACGGCTCCAGCTTGTCCAGCGGCAGCGCGCTGGGGCCGT
>NZ_QHHO01000049.1:1860002-1876861 GCF_003184165.1 Achromobacter sp. RW408 | reverse complement strand
AGCCAGCACCGCCCGCAAGATCGCCCCATGCTCCTCATACGTCGCATCCACCCGGAACTCCTTGGTGAAATCCAGCCGACGCACGATCCGGATCTTCTCCGTCACCTCCCGATGGATCAGCGCCATCTCCGCATTCCCGGCAGCCGCCACCAGTGAGCAGTGAAACGCCTCGTCCAGCTGCGCCACCATCCGCCCATCCAGAATGCGTTGATCCGGCGGCACCAGCCACACATCCACCAGCGCCGCCAGCATCCCGCCATCGTCCATGCGCTCGCGCGCGCACAGCCGTTCGACCGCCGCCAGTTCCAGCACCACGCGCACGTCGTACAGCGCCTCGAAGCGCTCGAAATCGAACGGCCGCACCTGCCAGCCGCTGCGCGGACTGGGCAGCACGAAGCCCTCGCGCTCCAGCCGCGCCAGCCCCAGCCGCACCGGCGTGCGGCTCACCCCCAGCCGCAACGCCAGCTCCGCCTCGGTAAAGCGGTCGCCCGGCAGCAGGCGGAAGTCGAACAGCTCATCCTTGATGCGCTGGTAGACCTGCTCGGCCAACGACCCCGCCAGCGCCGGCGCCTGCCGCAACGCCGGCCCGACACGCACCGAATCGCGCATGGTCAGGCCACCGGGCAAGTCGCGTCCTCGGCCAGCACGACCAGCGCATCGCCCGCGTTGACCGGCTTGCCCGGCACGCAGCGAATCGCGGCCACCGTGCCCGACACCGGCGCGATCACCGACAGCTCCATCTTCATCGCCTCGACCACCACCAGCGTGTCGCCAGCCGCCACGCTCTGGCCCACCTGCACGGGGATCTTCCAGACGTTGCCGCACATATCGGCGCTGACCAGCCGTTCGCCGTCGCGCAGCGCGATCTCCAGTTCCGGCGCCGCCTCGGCCGGCGGCGCCGCCACGTCCTCGTGTTTCCACAGCGCGACTTCGGCATCGAACGCCGACTTCTGCCGCGCCTGGAAGGCGCCGATGCTGTCCGCCTGGTCGGCCAGGAAACGCTGGTGCGCGGCGAAATCGAATAGTTCCTCCTCGATGCGCACCGTGGCGCGGCCCTCGCGGAAATCCTCACGCAGCACATCCAGCTCGGCCTCGCTCACCGGATAGAAGCGCACCTGGTCGAAGAAGCGCAGCAGCCAGGGCTTGCCGTCCTGGAACGCCGGGTTCTTCAGGAACTTGTTCCAGATCGGCAGCGTGCGGCCCACCAGTTGATAGCCGCCGGGCGAATCCATGCCGTAGATGCACATGTAGACGCCGCCGATGCCCACCGTGCCTTCGGCCGTGAAGGTGCGCGCCGGGTTGTACTTGGACGTCAGCAGGCGGTGGCGCGGATCGATCGGCACCGCGCACGGCGCGCCCAGGTAGACGTCGCCCAGGCCCATGATGAGATAACTCGCGTCGAACACGATGCGGCGCACGTCCTCGCGGCTGGCCAGGCCGTTGATGCGCTGGATGAAGTCGACATTGTTCGGCAGCCACGGCGCGCTGGCGCGCACCGTTTCCTGGTAGCGCTGCACCGCGCCCAGCGTGGCCGAATCCTCGAACGCCATCGGCAGATGGACCACGCGGGTCGGCACCTTCAGCGTCGCCACGTCGGCCAGCTGCGTTTCGATCTCCAGCAGCCGCGCGATCAGCGCCTGCTGCAGGATCACGCGGCTGTCGTAGCGGATCTGCAGCGAGCGCACGCCCGGCGACAGCTCGCGCACGCCATCGATCGGCCGCGCCGCCAGCGCCTCCATCAGCAGGTGGATGCGCATGCGCAGCGCCAGGTCGAGCACGTTGTCGCCATACTCCAGCAGCAGGTAGCCATCGCCCGCCTGGCGGTACGACACCGACGGCCGGCTGCCCGTCGCCGGCAGCGCCGCGATGATGGTCTCCGAGGCCGTGGCGGGCGACGCGGCGGGCGTGGTGGTCTGCGGCGCCACCGACCGCAGCTGCTCGACGCTGCGGTCCTGCGCCGCTTCGCGAGCCACCGCCTCGGCGTAATCGATGCGCACGAAGCGGATGTGGTCGCCCGGCTTGACCTGCCCCACCTTCCACAGCTCGGCGCGCGCGATCGTCACCGGGCAGACGAAACCGCCCAGGCTGGGGCCGTCGCGCGTCAGGATCACCGGGCTGTCGCCGGTGAAGTTGATGCTGCCGATGGCGTACTCACAATCATGGATGTTGGACGGATGCAGGCCGGCCTCGCCGCCGTTCTCGCGCGCCCAGGTCGGCTTGGGGCCGGTCAGCCGCACGCCGAGGCGATTGGAGTTGTAGTGCACCTCCCAATCGGCGGCGAAGAAGGCCTCGATGGCCTCGGGGCGGAAGAAGTCCGGCGCGCCATGCGGGCCGTACAGCACGCCGATCTCCCAGGTGTTGCCATAGGCGGGAATCAGTTCTGCGGGCGCGGCCTGCGGCGCGCTCACGGGCGCCTGGGCGTTCGCGGCCGGCAGCTCGGGGCGCACCAGCGGCAGCATGTCGCCGACCCGCAGCGTGCGGCCGGCGTGGCCGCCGAACTGGCCCAGCGCGAAGGTCGAGCGGCTGCCCAGGTAGACCGGCACGTCCAGCCCGTTGCGCACCGCCAGGTACGTGCGGCAGCCGGACAGCGCGCGGCCCGTGGCCAGCACCTGGCCCGAGCGCACCGTGACCGGCTGCCACATCGGCACCGGCTCGCCATCGAGCGTGGCGGCGCATTCGGCGCCGGTGAGCGCGACGATGGCATCGCCATGAAAGCGCAGCGTCGGCCCGACCAGCGTGGCCTCGATGCCGGCTGCGTCGGGCGCGTTGCCGACGATGCGATTGGCCAGGCGGAAGGCGTAGTCGTCCATCGGGCCCGACGGCGGCACGCCGATATCCCAATAGCCGGTGCGGCCCGGGTAATCCTGCACGCTGGTGTAGGTGCCGGCTTCCAGCACCTCGATGGCCGCAGGGCGGTAGATGAAGCCCTCCAGGAAGCGCGTCGACAACTGCCCGGCGCGGAAGCGCGCGTCGGCCACGATCTGGCGCAGGTAGTCCAGGTTGGTGGCGATGCCGTGCAGGCGGGTGTGCGCCAGCGCATCGGCCAGCTTGTCGAGCGCGGCCTCGCGGGTGTCGGCGTGCACGATCAGCTTGGCCAGCATCGGATCGTAGAACGCCGGCACCTCGGTACCCGTCTCGACCCAGCCGTCCAGGCGCACGCCTTCGGGAAAATGCACTTCCGTCAGCACGCCGGGCGACGGCTGGAACTGGCGCAGCGGGTCTTCGGCGTACAGCCGCACCTCGATCGACGCGCCTTGCGGCGCGCGCGACATCGCGGCCAGGTCGAGCGGCTCGCCCGCCGCCACGCGCAGCATGCATTCGATCAGGTCCAGCCCGGTCACCGCCTCGGTCACCGGATGCTCCACCTGCAGGCGGGTGTTGACCTCCAGGAAATAGAAGCTGTCGCGCGCCGGATCGTAGATGAATTCGACCGTGCCGGCCGAGCGGTAGGCCACCGACTCGCCCAGCTTGACGGCCGCCGCCAGCAGCGCCGCGCGGGTCGCGGCCGGCAGGTGCGGCGCGGGGGTTTCCTCGATCACCTTCTGGTTGCGACGCTGCACCGAGCAATCGCGCTCGCCCAGCGCCAGCACGCGGCCGGCGCCGTCGCCGAAGATCTGCACCTCGACGTGGCGGGCGTTGTCCACGTAACGCTCGATGAAGGCGCCGCCGTCGCGGAAGAAATGCTCGCCCATGCGCTGTACGCTATCGAACGCCACCGTCAGTTCGGCCTCGTTGTCGCAGCGCGACAGGCCGATGCCGCCGCCGCCCGCGGTGCTCTTGAGCATCACCGGATAGCCGATGCGCTCGGCCTGCGTCAGCGCCTCGCCCAGGCTGGCCAGCAGGCCCGTGCCGGGGGTCATCGGCACGCCGGCTTCGGCCGCCAGTTCACGCGAGCGGTGCTTCAGGCCGAACTCGCGGATCTGCAGCGGCGTGGGACCGACGAAGGCGATGCCCGCGGCCTCGCAGGCTTCGGCGAACTCGGCGCTCTCCGACAGGAAGCCGTAGCCGGGGTAGATGGCCTGCGCGCCGTGCTCGCGCGCGGCCGCCAGCAACAGGTCGGTGCGCAGATAGCTGTCGACGGCCTTCTCGCCGCCCAGCGCCACGGCCACGTCGGCCTCGCGCACATGGGCGGCATTGCGGTCGGGATCGGAATACACGGCAACGCTGCGGATGCCCAGGCGTTTGAGGGTACGGATGGCGCGGACGGCGATTTCGCCACGGTTGGCGATGAGGACGGTATCGAACACGGTTCGGCTCCCAGGGGCGATTGGATTTAGCGGGGGGTGGCGTTCAGGCTGGCGAGATAGGCGCGCCAGCCGCCGAAGGCGGTGATGTCGCGCGCGCCCTCCAGGCCTCGCGGCTCGCAGATGAAGCCCTTGACCTGGCGGCCGTCATGCAGCGTCAAGGTGCCGATGCCCAGCGGCGCGGGGATCTCGGCCACGAAGGCGCCGAACGCCGCCAGCGGGATGTCCCACAGCTCCACCTCGATCGGCGCACCGCTGTCGGACTTCACCAGCCCCGGCTTGGGCGGCGTGGTGTTGGCCAGCGCGTAGAGCCGGTAGTCGGCGGCGGTGCGGGTCTTTTCCACCAGCACCGCGCGGCGCGAGGTCAGCTGATGGTTCAGCGGCATGCCGGTCAGGTGCGCGCCCACCACGGCCACGCGCAACAGCCCGGGGTCGGCGGCGGTCGGCCCCATGGGCGGCAGCGGCCGGCCCGTGGCGCCCAGCGGCAGTCCGCGCTGCGCCTGCCATTGGCGGCCGAAATGCGCCAGCGCGCGGTCCTGCCACGCCATGCCGATCAGCGTGATGCCGGCCGGCAGCCCGTCATCGCGCATGCCCGCGGGCAGCGCCAGCGCCGACAGGTCGGCGAGGTTGGCGAAGTTGGTATAGATGCCCAGTTGCGAATTAAGCCGCACCGGATCGGCCTGCAACTGCGCGATGGTGTAGATCGACGGCGAGGTCGGCACCACCAGCGCGTCGAAGCCTTGCAGCGACTGGTGGATACTGCGCGTCAGCTCGGCGCGGCGGTACTCGGCCTTGAAGGCGTCGAGCGCGTCGTAGTGGACCGCGCCTTCGACGATGCCGCGCACCACCGGATGGATGGCTTCGGGATTGTCGCGCCACAGCGGCTCGACCGCGGCGAAGCGCTCGGCCACCCACGGCCCCTGGTACAGCAGCGCCGCCAGTTCGGCATAAGGCGCGAAGTCGATGGCCTGGACCTCGGCGCCGCCGGCCTTGAGCGCCTGCACCGCGGCCTCGAACGCGGCGGCGGCCTGGGCGTCGCCGAAGAACTCCAGCCGGTCGGGCACGGCCAGCCGCGGCGCGGCGGGCCAGGGCGCGGCGGCGCCGGCCGGCTGCGCGCGCGAATAGGGATCGTGTTCGTCATAGCCGCCGGCGATGCCGGCCACGCGCTCGGCATCGTCCACCGTCAGCGCGAAGATCGACACGCAGTCCTGCGTGCGGCAGGCCGGCACCACGCCGGCGGTGCTGAGCCAGCCCTTGGTCGGCTTGAGGCCGACGATATTGTTGAACCCCGCCGGCACCCGGCCCGAGCCCGCGGTGTCCGTGCCCAGCGAAAACGCCGCCAGCCCGCGCGCCACCACCGAGGCGGACCCCGAGCTGGAGCCGCCGCTGATGTAGTCGGGATTGAAGCTGTTGGCCACCGCGCCGTGCGGCGAGCGGGTGCCGACCAGGCCCGTGGCGAACTGGTCGAGATTGGTCTTGCCGATCAGGATGGCGCCGGCCGCGCGCAGGCGCCGCACCACGGTGGCGTCCTCGTCCGGCGTGTAGGCGAACGCGGGGCAGGCAGCGGTGGTGGGCCAGCCGGCCGCGTCGATGTTGTCCTTGATGGCGAACGGCACGCCGTAGAGCGGCAGGCGGGAACGATCGCCGCCGGCCGCGGCCAGCAGCAGGCGCAGGTCGTCGAGCTGGCGCGCCAGCACCGGCGCGCTGGCGCGCGTGATCCAGGCGTTGTCGGCCGGGTCGTCCGGCGCGGCGGCCAGGGGCATCAACAGCGCTTCGGGCGTGGCCCCTTCCTGATAGGCCGACAGCCATTGCGCGATCGTCCAACCGAGCGGGCCCTGCTGCGTTGCTACGGCATTCATGCTGGAATCCTTTCTGGTATACAAGTACGGATTCCCAAGCAATACGCGTGCCATGTGCGCCGCGCCCGGCGTTTTCGCCCTGGACGCCGCGCGCCACGGCCTGGCCGCCTTCGCGGACAAGTCCGCGCGCGCACTCCCAGCGGGCAGCGGCCGCACCGGTTTTGTGCACGCGGCACCAGATTGAACCGCGGCGCGTCGCCCGTCCGCCCCCCCGCCTCCTCGCGCACACCCATTGCTCAATACAGCGCGCCGCCATCGCATCGCGGCTGGCACGGCTTTTGCTTTGACGTCCTGGTCACGTCCTTTCATCACCGGCGCCGCCGGCCTCTTCCCATCCAGGAGTCACCATGAAACGCAGACTAGCCCTCAAGCAATTGACCGCCGCGAGCCTATTGGCCATGTCCGGCTGGATGCCGCAGCTGTTCGCCGCCGAAGACACCATCAAGGTCGGCATCCTGCATTCGCTGTCGGGCACCATGGCCATCTCGGAAACGTCGCTCAAGGACGTGGCCCTGATGACCATCGACGAGATCAACGCCAACGGCGGCGTCATGGGCAAAAAGCTCGAAGCGGTGGTGGTCGACCCGGCCTCGAACTGGCCGCTGTTCGCCGAGAAATCGCGCCAGCTGCTGTCGCAGGACAAGGTGGCGGTGGTGTTCGGCTGCTGGACCTCGGTGTCGCGCAAGTCGGTGCTGCCGGTGTTCAAGGAACTGAACGGCCTGCTGTTCTACCCGGTGCAATACGAGGGCGAGGAACTGGAGAAGAACGTGTTCTACACCGGCGCCGCGCCCAACCAGCAGGCCATTCCCGCCGTGGAATACCTGATGAGCGAAGACGGCGGCGGCGCCAAGCGCTTCGTGCTGCTGGGCACCGACTATGTGTACCCGCGCACCACCAACAAGATCCTGCGCGCCTTCCTGCACTCCAAGGGCGTCAAGGACAGCGACATCGACGAGGTCTACACCCCGTTCGGCCATTCCGACTACCAGACTATCGTCGCCAACATCAAGAAGTTCGCCGCCGGCGGCAAGACCGCCGTCATCTCCACCATCAACGGCGACTCCAACGTGCCGTTCTACAAGGAACTGGGCAACGCCGGCCTGAAGGCCACCGACGTGCCGGTGGTGGCGTTCTCGGTGGGCGAGGAAGAACTGCGCGGCGTCGACACCAAGCCGCTGGTGGGCCACCTGGCCGCCTGGAACTACTTCGAGTCGATCAAGAACCCGGTCAACGAGGAGTTCATCAAGAAGTGGAAGGCCTACGCCAAGGCCAAGAACCTGCCCAACGCCAACACCGTGGTCACCAACGACCCGATGGAGGCCACCTACATCGGCATCCACATGTGGAAGCAGGCGGTCGAACAGGCCAAGACCACCGACGTCGACAAGGTGATCGCGGCCATGGGCGGCCAGAAGTTCAATTCGCCGAGCGGCTTCGCCATCGAAATGGACAAGACCAACCACCACCTGCACAAGCCGGTCTACATCGGCGAGATCAAGGCGGACGGCCAGTTCAACGTGGTCTGGAAAAGCAAGGGCCCGATCCGCGCGCAACCGTGGAGCCCGTACATCGCGGGCAACGAAAGCAAGCAAGGCCTCTAACCGGAACCGGAAGCGCAGCCATGCTGAATGCGGTCATCGCGAAATTCCTGCGTCATCTCCTGCTTGCATGGCTGCTGGCCACGCCGGCGCTGGCCGCCCACGCGGCCGCATCCGGCGTGGACCCGGCGCTGCTGGCGCCGCTGGCCGGCGACGACACCGACGCCCGCCTGCAGGCCATTGCCGCCCTGGGCCAGCAGCCCGGCCCGGGCGCGGCCGCCGTGTTGCAGGCGCTGGGCAATGACCAGCTGTATGCGCTGCCGGACGGCCGCGTGCTGATCGGCGACGGCAAGGGCCAGGCCACCGATCCGGCCACCGGCACGGCCCTGGCGCTGCCGCCCGAGGCCTCCTCCATCGGCATCAACAACCGCTTGCGGCGCGCGATCGAGGCGGCGCTGGCCGGCTCGCGCCTGTTCTCCGACAACCCGCAGGAACGGCTGGCCGCGGCCCGCCGCCTGCAACAGACCGGCGATCCGGCGCGCCTGCCGCTGCTGGAAAAGGCGCTGGCCGCCGAAAAAGACCCGGCCGTGCGCGCCGCGCTGGAGATCGCGCAGGCCAGCCTGGAACTCAAGAGCGCCGACCCCGCCGTGCGGCGCCACGCGGTCGAGCTGCTCGGCCGCACCGACAACGCCGCCTTCCGGCCGACGCTGGCGGCGCTGGCGCAGCAACAGGACGGCGTCTACGCCGAACCCGACGCCGGCGTGCGCGAGGCGGCCGCCAACGCGCTCAAGCGCATCGACCGCCACCTGGCCACCATCGAGTGGGCCGGCAACCTGTTCTACGGCCTCAGCCTGGGCAGCGTGCTGCTGCTGGCGGCGCTGGGGCTGGCCATCACCTTCGGCCTGATGGGCGTCATCAACATGGCGCACGGCGAGCTGCTGATGATCGGCGCCTACGTCACCTACCTGGTGCAGACGGCGTTCCGCGCCTGGCTGCCAGGCTGGCTCGACTGGTACGTGGCGGCGGCGCTGCCGCTGGCCTTCGTGGTCACCGCGCTGGTCGGCATGGCGCTGGAACGCACCGTGATCCGCTGGCTCTACGGCCGGCCGCTGGAAACGCTGCTGGCCACGTGGGGCATCAGCCTGATGCTGATGCAGGGCGTGCGCACCCTTTTCGGGGCGCAGAACGTGGAAGTGGGCAACCCCAGCTGGATGTCCGGCGGCTTCACCGTGCTGGGCGGCCTGGTGCTGACCTACAACCGGCTGGTCATCATCGGCTTCGCGCTGTTCGTGGTGTTCCTGGTGTGGGCGCTGCTGAACCACACGCGGCTGGGCCTGTTCGTGCGCGCCATCACCCAGAACCGGCGTATGGCCGATTGCGTCGGCGTGCCCACCGGCCGCGTCGACATGCTGGCGTTCGGCCTGGGCTCGGGCATCGCCGGCCTGGCCGGCGTGGCGCTGTCGCAGTTGGGCAACGTCGGCCCGGACCTGGGCCGCGGCTACATCGTCGATTCCTTCATGGTGGTGGTGCTGGGCGGCGTCGGCCAGCTGGCCGGCACCGTCATCGCCGCGCTCGGCCTGGGCGGCGTCAACAAATTCCTGGAGCCTTACGCGGGAGCGGTCATGGCCAAGATCACCATCCTGGTGCTCATCGTGCTTTTCGTGCAGAAGCGGCCGCAAGGCCTGTTCGCCCCGCGCGGCCGGAGCGTCGAATGAAGCAGACCGCGCTGACCGATTTCAACCTGCTGGCGCGCCGGCCCCTGTTCAATGGCCGCGCCTGGGCCGCGCTGGGCGCGGGCGTGCTGCTGCTGGCGCTGGTGCCGCTGCTGAACCTGGCGTTTCCCGCCGGCCATCCGCTGCATGTCTCGGCCTACGCGGTGGCGCTGCTGGGCAAGTTCATGTGCTACGCCCTGGCGGCGCTGGCGCTGGACCTGGTGTGGGGCTACGCCGGCATCCTGTCGCTGGGCCACGGCCTGTTCTTCGCGCTGGGCGGCTACGCCCACGGCATGTACCTGATGCGCGCCATCGGCCAGGACGGGGTCTACCAGAGCCGGCTGCCGGACTTCATGGTGTTCCTGGACTGGAAGGATTACCCCTGGTACTGGGCCTTCACCGACCACTTCGCCTACGCCATGCTGCTGGTGGTGCTGGTGCCGGGCGTGCTGGCGTTCGTGTTCGGCTACTTCGCCTTCCGGTCGCGCATCAAGGGCGTGTACTTCTCCATCATCACGCAGGCGCTGACCTTCGCCGCCATGCTGTTGTTCTTCCGCAACGACACCGGCTTTGGCGGCAACAACGGCTTCACTGACTTCAAGCGCATCCTGGGCTTCGACATCACCGCGCCCGGCACCCGCGCCGCGCTGTACTGGATCACGCTGGCGGCGCTGGCCGGCGCGCTGGTGCTGGCGCGCGCCGTCACGCAGTCCAAGCTGGGCCGGGTGCTGACGGCGGTGCGCGACGCCGAGAGCCGGCTGCGCTTCATCGGCTACGACCCGCTCGGCTTCAAGCTGTTCGTGTGGACGCTGTCGGCGGTACTGTGCGGCATCGCCGGGGCGCTATACGTGCCGCAGGTCGGCATCATCAACCCCAGCGAAATGTCCACCGAGAACTCCATCGAGATGGTGATCTGGGTCGCCACCGGCGGGCGCGGCACGCTGATCGGCCCCATCATCGGCGCCGGCGCCGTGAACGGCCTGAAGACCTGGTTCACCAGCGTGCTGCCCGAATTCTGGCTGTACGCGCTGGGCCTGATCTTCGTGCTGGTTACCCTTTTCCTGCCCACCGGCATCGTCGGCCTGGCCCGGCGCCTGGCCGCCCGCTACCAGGAGCGACGCGCATGACCAGCACCCATACCGAAAGCGCCATGCTCGATGGCGGCCCCAGCGGCGACGCCGGCTACGGCCGCGTCAGCCCCAAGGGCCTGGACACCAGCCACGGCGCCATCCTGTACCTGGAGGGCATCACCGTCAGCTTCGACGGCTTCAAGGCCCTCAATGACCTGACGCTGGACATCGGCGTCGGCGAACTGCGCTGCATCATCGGCCCCAACGGCGCCGGCAAGACCACCATGATGGACGTCATCACCGGCAAGACGCGCCCCACCGCCGGCACCGCGTTCTTCGGCCAGAGCATCGACCTGACCACGCTGAGCGAGGCGCAGATCGCGCACGCCGGCATCGGCCGCAAGTTCCAGCGCCCCACCGTGTTCGAACAGCACACGGTGTTCGAGAACCTGGAATTGGCGATGAAGACCGACAAGCGCGTGCGGCCCACGCTGTTCGCGCGCCTGACCGGCGAGCAGGCCGACCGCATCGGCGAGACGCTCGACCTGATCCGGCTGCGGCCCGAGGCCTTCCGCCCCGCCGGCCTGCTGTCGCATGGCCAGAAGCAATGGCTGGAGATCGGCATGCTGCTGATGCAGGAGCCGCAATTGCTGCTGCTGGACGAGCCGGTGGCCGGCATGACCGACGCCGAGACCGAGCGCACCGGCGAACTGCTCAACGAGCTGCGCGGCCGCCATTCGCTGATGGTGGTCGAGCACGACATGGATTTCGTCAACCAGATCGCCGGCGACGGCAAGGTGACCGTGCTGCACGAGGGCTCGGTGCTGGCCGAGGGGCCGATGGCCAAGGTGCAGGCCGACCCGCGCGTGATCGAAGTCTACCTGGGGCGCTGACATGCTGAACGTGAACACCATCGACCAGTACTACGGCGGCAGCCACACCCTGCGCGGCGTGTCGCTGGCCGTGAACCAGGGCGAATGCCTGGCGCTGCTGGGCCGCAACGGCGTCGGCAAGACCACCCTGCTCAAGTGCGTGATGGGCGTGCTGCCGGTGGCGCGCGGCGCCATCGATTTCGACGGCGCCGACGTCACCCGCCTGGCGCCGCACCAGCGCGCCGCGCGCGGCATGGCCTACGTGCCGCAGGGCCGCGACATCTTCGCCCGGCTGACGGTCGAGGAAAACATCCTGATGGGCATGGCCACCAAGCCGGCGGCGCGCGCGCGCCGCATCAAGGAGGAAGTGTTCGAGCTGTTCCCGGTGCTCAAGAGCATGCTGGCGCGGCGCGGCGGCGACCTGTCCGGCGGCCAGCAGCAACAGCTGGCGATCGCCCGCGCGCTGGTGGCCGAGCCCAAGCTGATCATCCTGGACGAACCCACCGAGGGCATCCAGCCGTCCATCATCAAGGACATCGGCCGCGTCATCCACATGCTGCGCCAGCGCGGCGACATCGCCATCCTGCTGTGCGAACAGTACTTCGATTTCGCCCGCGAGCTGGCCGACCGCTTCGTGGTGCTGTCGCGCGGCGAGGTGGTGGCCAGCGGCGACCGCGCCGCCATCGACGGCGAGGACGTGCGGCGCCATCTTTCCGTCTGAAAAGGCTTGGATATAATGCGCCGTCATGCACCTCGCCCACTTCCTGAACCGCGGCTACGCCTGGATCGCGCTGATCGCGATCCTGTGGGCGTCGCTGGTTCCGTCGCTGGCGCATGGCAATCACCTGCCCAATGCCAGCCGCCAGGTCAGCGTGGACTACTGCGCCCCCGAGGGCCAATCGTCCCTGACCATCGAGGTGCAAAGCGATGACAGGGCCGGCGACCACGCCGCCCACCACGGCGACAGCAACCACTGCCCGTTCTGCCGCAACCCCCAGGCCGACCTCGGCCTCCCTCCCGCTCCCCTGACCGTGCTGCCGGCGCCCGCCAGCGGCGGCGTCACCTACCCGGCGCTGTTCTACCGCGCCTCGCACCCCCTCCACGCCTGGCGCGCGGCCCAGCCGCGCGCCCCGCCGGCGGCCTGATCGGCGCACGCGCCGCTTCCGCCCGAGCATTCGTCGCCGCCGACCGGCGGCGATTCCCGCAGAACCCTCGTCCGCATCCCGGTGCCGCCTGCTAGCGCGGCGCCATCGCGGGCGCGCAGGCCGGCCCCGCCGGCGTGGACCATGAAAAGAACCTACGCAGTATCCCTGCTGGCCGGCGCCTGCGCCGCCAATCCGGCGCTCGCGCTGACGACCGAGCCCGCCATCGAGACGCTGGCGCCCACCGTGGTCGAAGGCGACAACGCCGAGGACCGCCCCAACGGCCCGATCAACCTGGAACGCATCGACGGCACCGGCAGCCGCCTTGGCCTGCGGATCAAGGACACGCCGGCCTCCGTCACCGTCATCTCGCGCCAGCAGATCGAGGCGCGCGGCGCCCTCAACACCCAGGACATCGCCCGCGGCATCCCGGGCGTGAACAACGCCTCGCCCCCCGGCATGGCCGGCGCCGTCAGCTACCGCGGCTTCAGCGGCGGGCAGGTGTCGCAGTTGTTCAACGGCATCTCGGTGCAGTACGACTCGGCGGCGGCGCGGCCGATCGACAGCTGGATCTACGACCGGGTCGAGGCCATCGGCGGCCCGTCGACCTTCCTGTTCGGCGCCGGCGCCGTCGGCGGCGCCATCAACTACGTCACCAAGCTGCCCGAACGCGACACCTTCTACGAAGGCCAGTTGCGCCTGGGTTCGTTCGACACGCGCCAGGCATCGGCCGGCATCAACCAGCAACTGGCCGGGTCGCCCGGCGGCCGCGGCCATTACCTGCGCATCGACGCCAACACCACCGCCAGCAACGGCTGGGTCGACGGTGAACGGTCGAACGCCACCCAGGTGGCGGCGTCGCTGCTGTCCGACCTGGGCGACGACGTCACCCAGACCTGGGCCTTCGAGTACCAGCGCGAGCGCGTCGACCGCCCCTACTGGGGCACGCCGTTGACGGTCGGCGCCAACGGCAAGGTGAGCGGCGAGGGCCACATCCGCGGCGGCACGCGTTTCAAGAACTACAACGTCGACGACGGCCTGTACGAGCAGTCGGTGCTGTGGGCCCGTTCGCTGACGGAATGGCGCGCCGCGCCGGGCGTGACGTTCAAGAACACGCTCTACTACTACCGCGCCGAGCGCGATTTCCGCAACCTGGAAACCTACCGCTACAACGCCGGCAACAGCCGCGTGCTGCGCTCGGCCGCGCTGCTGCAGCGCCATGAGCAGAGCCTGGTCGGCAACCGCGTCGAGGGACTGGTCGAATCGACGCTGGCCGACCTGCCCACCAGTTGGTCATTCGGCGCCGACCTGAGCGTGAACAGGCAGACCCGCTATCCGACCAGCCTGCCGGCCACGGTGGACGCGGTCGATCCGTATGATTTCCAGCCGGGCTATTTCTACGACATTCCCGGCATGACGCGCGGCCACAATCCGGATCGCGACAACCGCGTCCGCACCCTCGCGTTCACGCTGGAAAACCGCACCGAGGTGCTGCCCGGCGTGGCCATCGTGTCGGCCCTGCGCAAGGACTTCATCGACCTGGACCTGACCAACCGCCGCGCGGTCACGGCCGCCGCGCCGGCGTCGGCCTCGCGCAGCTATTCGCCCACCACCGGCCGGCTGGCGCTGAACTGGGCCATCACGCCGCAGGCGTCGCTGTACGCGCAATACGCCACGGCCGCCGATCCGCCGTCCGGCATCATGGCCACCGCGTCGTTCGCCGACGTGCTCAACAACGACAAGCTGACCACCGGCACGCAGAAGGAGGTCGGCGGCAAGTTCGAGTTCTGGGACGGCCGCGGCTCGGCCACCCTCGCCGCCTACGAGATCAAGCGCAAGAACATCTCGGCCCCCGACGCCAACAATCCGGCGGTCAGCATCCCGGTGGGGCAGCAGTCGGCGCGCGGGCTGGAACTGGCCGGCGGCCTGCGGCTGACGCGCACCCTGTCGCTGCAGGCCAACGTGGCCTTCGTCGACCCGCAGTACGACGACTTCTCGGAAACCGTCGGCGGCGTACGCGTATCGCGCAATGGCAACGTGCCGACCAACACGCCGCGGCGCGTGGCCAACGCCTGGATCGACTACGCCTTCCTGCCGGACTGGAACGCCAGCGTCGCCGCGCGCTACGTCGGCCGCGCCTATGCCGATGCCGCCAACACCGTCTGGGCGCCGTCGTACACCGTGTTCGACGCGGCGCTGTCGCATCGCATCGACCGCCATTTCACCCTCACCGGCCGGGTCCGCAACCTGACCGACAAGGTGTACGCGGCCAACGTCACCGGCACGCCGATGTTCTACCTGGGCGCGCCGCGCTCGTTCGAACTGACGCTGCAGGCGCGATACTGAGAACGATCATGAGCGCAATCCCCTCCCCCCGCCGCCGGCCCGCGCCCGTGCCGTGGTCCAGCCGCGCCAAGCGCTGGCTGTACCTCACGCACCGCTGGGCCGGCATCGTGCTGTGCCTGTTCTTCGCCATGTGGTTCATTTCGGGCGTGGTGATGATGTACGTGGGCTATCCCAAGCTCACCCCGCTCGAACGCATGACGCACGTCGCGCCGCTCGATCCGGCGCGCGTTGCCGCCACGCCGGCGCAGGCCTTGGCCGCCGCCGGCGCCAGCGACATGACGGGCCTGGGCCTGGCCGCGCTGCGCGGCGGCGCGCCGGTCTACCTGGTGCCGGCCGGCCGCGGCCGCGCGCCCAAGGTGGTGGATGCCGCCAGCGGCGCATTGCTGCCGCGCGCCGATGCCGCCGTCGCCAGCGCCAGCGCCGCGGCCTGGTTCGACGGCCGCTACGCCGCGCACTACCAGGGCGAGGTGGACGAGGACGTCTACACCCATTCCGGCGCGCTCGACCCGCACCGGCCCCTGCACCGCATCGACATGGACGATCCGGCGCGCACGCGGCTGTACGTCTCGTCCGCCACCGGCGAGGTGGTGCTGGACGCCACCCGCCGCGAACGGCTGTGGAACTACGCGGGCGCCTGGATCCACTGGCTGTATCCGTTTCGCGGCAACGCCTTCGATCCGTGGTGGCACGACATCGTCGTCTGGCTGTCGGTGGCCGGCGTGGCCCTGGCGCTGACCGGCACGGTGGTCGGCATCCTGCGCTGGCGCTTCTCGCGCCCGTACGCCAGCGGCAGCCGTTCGCCCTACCGCGAGAACATGATGCGCTGGCATCACCTGGCGGGCCTGCTGTTCGCCGGCATCACCATCACCTGGATCTTCAGCGGATTGATGTCGATGAATCCGTGGAAGCTGTTCAGCAGCGGCGCGCCGCCCTTGGCGCAACAGGCCTACGCCGGCGGCCCCTATGCCGCCGACGCGCCGCAGGCGCCGCCCGCCGCGCTGATCCGCGCCCTGCCGGCGGCGCCGCGCGAACTGCGCTGGCAACGCGTGGACGGCCAGGACCTGGTGCTGGCCCGCAGCGGCCCGGGCGCGCCGCGGCTGCTGGCGGCCGCCGACGCCCGCCCCGTCACGCTCGACCCCGCCGCCCTGCGCGCCGCCGCCGCCCGCCTGGTGCCCGGCGCGGCCCTGGCCGACGTGCAGGTGCTGGACCGCTACGATTTTTATTACTACGGCCGCGACGAACACGCCATGCTCGGCCACATCGAGAAGCCGTTGCCAGCGTGGCGCCTGGTGTTTGACGACCCGCAGGCCAGCTGGGTCTACCTGGATCCGCGCACCGGCCAGGTGCTGGGCCGGCAGGACCGCCGCAACCGCGCCAGCCGCTGGTTGTTCGCCTTCCTGCACAGCTGGGACTGGACCGGCCTGCTGGCGCGCCGGCCGCTGTGGGACATCCTGCTGGTGTTCCTCAGCCTGGGCGGCGCGGCGCTGAGCCTGACCGGCGTGGTGATCGGCTGGCGCCGGCTGGGCCGCAAGCTGCGCGCCTGACGCCGCCATGGCCGCGGGGATGGGGCTGGAATGCACTATGCTCCCTCCTTGTCCCCGCAATACCGCAAGGAAAGCCCATGTCCGACGTCACCATCTACCACAACCCCAAGTGCGGCACTTCGCGCAACACGCTGGCCATGATCCGCAACGCCGGCATCGAACCGCAGGTCGTCCTGTACCTGGAGACGCCGCCTTCGCGCGCACAGCTCAAGGCGCTGTTCAAGCGCGCCGGCATCACCGTGCGCGACGCGCTGCGCGAGAAGGGCACGCCCTACGCCGAACTCGGCCTGGATGACACCACGCTGAGCGACGAGGCCCTGCTGGACGCCATCGAGGCCCACCCCATCCTGCTGAACCGCCCCTTCGTCAGCACGCCACTGGGCGCGCGCCTGTGCCGCCCGTCCGAACTGGTGCTGGACATCCTGCCCGCGCCGCAGCAAGGCGCCTTCACCAAGGAAGACGGCGAAGCGGTGATCGACGCGCAGGGCAAGCGCATCGCCAAGTGAGCGCGCCGCCGCAGGCCCCATCCCCA
>NZ_QHHO01000049.1:1730870-1859992 GCF_003184165.1 Achromobacter sp. RW408 | reverse complement strand
CAGTTCATCAGCACGATGGCCCAGTCCAGCGTTTCCAGGGCGTCCCTGGGGATGCCGTCATGGCGCAGATAGCCGGGCCACGCAAGCATCATCACCTGCATCATTGCCAGCCAGGCCAGCGACAGGCGCAGCAACGCGTGCCGGCGCAATCGCCGGTCGGCGTCGGACAGGCTCGGGGGCTGCGCGAAAATGGATCGGTGTCGCATGTGGTGGCGGTGCCGGCTGGGACTCCATCGTCAATGGCCGATGACATCCGGCCTCAGCGCCCGGCGCCCTGCGCAAGCCTGCCTCCGGACGGCGGGGCCTCGCTGCCAAGCAGGTGGCCATTGATTTCGAGGCCGTACAGCGAATCCTCGGAATCGTGGTATTTGGCGCGGGTCTTGGCCACGGATTCGGTGTAGCGCGGATCTTGCGGGCGTTCATGCGCGTTCATGAAGTAGGCCACATCCCAGGCTTCCTGGTCGCTCAGCAGGCCGCCACGGCCCAATGGCATGTTGGCCTTGATGAAGCCGGCGGCGTTCTTGATCTGATGCATGCCGGCGCCCCAGTTGAAGGAATCGGGACCCCACAAGGCCGGGAAGACCCAGTGCTCGCCATTCTTCTGACCCTGGCCTTCGGCGCCATGGCAGACGGCGCAGTTCCGGGCGTAGACCTGGCTGCCCCGCAGGTAGTCGGCCTTCTGCGGCGGCGCCGCCAGCTTCGGATAGCCGTGGCCCTTGAGCGGCACGCCGGTGGGCGCCTTGTCGGCGAGCCAGAACATGTAGGTCTGCAGCGCGACCAGGACCGGATCGTCGGCCGCGGGTGGCTTGCCGTTCATGCTGAAACGGAAACAACCCTGCAATCGTTCGGCGAGCGTATTGACGTGGCCGTTCTTGGCGCGATAGGCCGGATACATCACGTAGGCTGCCCACATGGGCGCGGCGTCGGGGCGGCGGCCAGCGTCCAGGTGGCAGCTGGAGCAATTCAGGTTGTTGCCCGCGAACTGGGGAGCGTTCTGCGGCGTATGAAGGAAGATCTGCTCGCCCTGGCGCACGGTCTTGCCGAATGCCGTGTCCGGCAGCGATGCGGCTGATGGCGGCGTGAAAGCGGGGCGGGTATCGGGCCGCGGCGCGGCGGCAGCAGGACCAAGGGTTGACGCTCGATCGGCGGGCGTATCGGCTGGCGGGTGAGGAAGGGCCGTCGTGGGAAACGTCGGGCGCCCGTTGCGAATCGCGGTGGCCAGGACGAGCGCGCTGATGGCCAGCAGCGCAAGAACGGCAACCTGCAGCGGGCGCAGGCGGGAGGAGGGTGGGATCATGGCTTGGCCTTCGCTGCGGTGCCGGCTTGCGCGGTGAGCGGGTCGGCGGCCCTGGGCAGGCCGGCGTAGTAGGCGGACACCGCGGTGATTTCGGCGTCTGTCAGGCGCGTGGCGACCGCCGCCATCAAACCCAGCGGGCCGGGCGGACGTTGGTTTTCACGCCACAGGCGCAGCTGTTCCGAGAGGTAGGCGGCGGGCTGGCCCGCCAGGCTTGGGAAATGATCGCCCACCCCGATGCCGCCGGGGCCGTGGCACTGGTTGCAGGCGGGTATGTTTCTGTCCCAGGCGCCACGAATGGCGAGCCAGGCGCCCACGTCGGCGGGCTTGGGAGACTGCTGCGCGGTGGCGGCCAGGCGGTCGGTGTCCAGGGGGGAGGGCAGCGCGGCGTAGAACCGCGCCACGGCCTCGCGTTGCGCCGGTTCCAGCGTCTTGGCGATGGCTGTCATGACGGGACTGACGCGCGAGCCGTTGGCGATGGCCTCAAGCTGTTCCTGCAGATAGGCCGCGCCAGCGCCTGCCAATCGCGGAAAGCCGGAGACCTGGTTGCCTTCTCCGTGGGCGCCGTGGCAGAGCATACAGGCGGGCGCGCCGTTGGCGCCCTGGGTGCTGATGAGCAGTCCGTCAGGCGCGCCCTGGACCGTGCCGGGCACTACGGAAAACACACTGGCGAAGAAGATCGCCACGCTCGCCCATCGGGCGCCGGGCAGAAGGCGGGAGGACATGAGGAGGAACGCTGCCGAAGATTTTGGCTCGACTATATTTCCAAAGACGACGACATAGAACCGCTATGCACGAAAGGTAGGACACAAAGATCGCGTTCGCGCGCGCGCCCGTCGCATCGCGACGATGCCGCCCGTCCTGTCCAGGCGCAAAAAACCCCGCGGAACGTGAGTCCTGCGGGGTTCTATGGCGGGCCTGCCGGTCGTCGGCCTCGCCTGCTTGCCTTGATCCGCGGCAGCCCTGGTTCGGGGCCTGGTGCGCGGCTCGACCCTGCCGGGTCGAGCCGCCTGCCTACTTGATCTTGCTGCAGCGGAAGGCTTCGATGCCCTTTTCCACGTAGTGCGGTTCGCGCGCGCAGGCCGCGCGCATGGCCTGGTTGGCCAGTGTCATGAGGTTGGCCGCATTGGTCATGGCCTCCAGTCCGTCCGGACCGGGGCCGATCTTGTCGAAGCGTTCCTTGAACTCGGTGGCCTGCTTGCTGTAGGCGAAGGCGCGCATCACGTCGGCATAGGCGATGGCGCGCGAAATGTCGCCCGCGGTGGGTTTCTTTTCGGCGGCAAGGGCCGGCCCGGCCAGCAGGGCCAGGGCGAGCAGGGGAACGACTAGGGCGTGGGTGGCTTTCATGTTCATCATCAGGAAGTCTCTTGCGGGTTGTCCGAGGAGAGGCCGGCCGGCGGGGCGCTTGGGCGATCCGCGTGGCGCCGCCGTCACCACATCTTGCAGGTCGTGCCGTTGTTGACGAGTTCGCCGCCGACGACGATGCCCTTCTCGTCGACGTGCAGCATGGTGTAGCAGCTGGCGACGCCCGTGCGCCGCTGGTAGATGGTGCCGGTGTTGTTGCCGAAACCGTAGCTGACGCCGCCGGGCGGAGGCACGTAGAAGGTGCCGACGGCTTCGTCCCACGAGACTTCGCCGGAGGTCTGCCACATATAGACCAGCTGCCCGATCGGCAGGTCTTCGCTGGCATAGACGCGGTCGGGCACGCCCCAATCGGCCACGATGTCATTCACGGGCTTGCCCTTGTGGCGCATCATCGCCACGTCCCAGGTGGTGCAGGCGCTCAGCACGGCGCCGCACAGGCAGGCCAGCAGGGCCTTGAAAAAACTGAATCGCACGTTTGTTTTCCTTGTTCAGATGCTCGACAGGTGCCCTACGCGCCGCATGATGCCAGCGCGTCGCGCCCATGGCGAGTGGGGGTGTGGCGCGCATTCCACATCCGCCGCCCGGGGCGCCGGGCTGGCCTACCCAATTTTCCGGGGTTGCCATCGGGGAAGGTTCGGCAAAAGCGGGGGGCCGTCATAGGGCGAGGCGCGGGCGAAGGGGGGCTGGCCGGTCTGGCGATGCCGGTTGGCGTCGGCTTGTTCTGAATTAATTTATTTGATTTTGTTACATAGAGCGGGCGAAAAACCACGGCGACATGGCTGCGGGCCGGACCGGGCGGATCGCCAGGGGGAGGCGATTGCGACGTGGCCGAGAGCGCTGGCGCGGCGGGTTTTTCCCCGGGCCGAAACAAGGCAGGGGCCGCGCGTGCCGGGGGGCAGGCCCGCTCTCACGCTTTGAGAATATTCTTGGCTTGGCCGCCAAAGCGGAAATCTATGATCGACGCATGATCTTGAATCCCCGTTCCCGGGAAGCATTGACGGCGGCGGCCCCAGGCCTGCCTATGCTTCTTCTGCACATGTTTGCCGTGGCGCTCGCGGCTTGCATCCTGGTGGGAACGGCGCTGTACGCCTATGGCGCGTTCACCGGCGAAGTCTCCAAATACCGTCGCCGCATGAACGCCGGCGCCTACACCGCGCAGCTGTATTTCGACCAGCGCGAGTCGCTGTTGCGTTCGGTGGCCGCCTCGGCGGTGCGCAACACCGACCGCATGTCGGTCGCCGATACTCCCCGGACCTTCGGCGCCACCGGCCAAATCAGCGTGGCGCCGCTGGTCGATGCCGGTGGCACCTATGAATGGGCGCTGATCCTGACGCCGCGCGATCGCGCCAACGTGGCGCAATTGCGCGCGCACGTCGTCTATGCCTCGCCCGCCAATGCCACGGTCACGCGCCTGTCGCTGCGGTCCGACGCCGGCGCCACGCCCATGTCCGACGCCACCGCGCGCTGGCTGGCGCAGGCGTTGCGGCTGCGCAGCGCGCAACCGGGACCCGACGGCCGCAATCCGATCGTCTGGCTGCGCCCGCCCATGGACGAGGCCAACCGCCTATTCCTCTATACCCCGGCCGACGTCACCGGCGATGAACGTACCTGGATCGGACTCGAGGTCGGCGGCCTGGGCGCGGTCGTCGGCGAAACCGAATGCGCCAGCGGCGGCGCCGGCTATGCCCTGTACGACGGCAACGGCGCCATGGCGCTGCATGGCGGCACGCTGCCGCCGCGGGTCGAGGAAACGCCCGCCTACCTGTCGAGCGATTCGTTCCGGCTGCGCGGCGAAAGTTGGTGGCCGCAGACGCTGGTGCTGGTCAAGTCGGTCGGCGAGGCGGGCTGGCGGCTGGCGTACTACGTGCCCATCGGCGACCTGCTCGAAGATGGCGCCGTGGCGTTCTGGACCGCCGGCGCGGTGGCGGCGTTGCTGATCGTCATCGTGCTGCTGGCGGTGCGCCACATCCGCAACCGGTTGGTGAAACCCGCGCTGCGGCAGTACGAGGCCCTGGTCGACAGCGTGGCGCTGAACCGCAAGATCGTCGACGTGGCGCCGGTGGGGTTGTGCCTGCTGCGGCGCAAGGATGGCGAACTGCTGCTGTCGAACGCGGCGGCGCGGCAATGGCTTGGCGAACAGGACCATTGGCGCCAGGCCCTGCTGGGGGCCGGCATCGAAACCGGCGGCGGCGAATACACCCTCAAGGACGGCCGCAGCGCCTACGTGGCGTTCGCCGCCACCACCTATCAATCCGAGGACGTCGTGCTGTGCGGCATCAGCGACATCACCGCGCAGAAGAAGGTCGAGCATGCCTTGCGCCAGGCCAAGCTGGCCACCGATCGCGCCAGCGAATCCAAGGCCATGTTCTTTGCCACCATCAGCCACGAAATCCGCACGCCGCTGTACGGCATCCTGGGCACGCTGGAACTGCTGGCCCTGACCGGCCTGACCGGACAGCAGGAACAGTACCTGAACACCATCCAGCAGTCTTCGTCGACCCTGCTGCGCACCATCAACGGCACGCTCGACCTGTCGCGCATCGAGGCCGGCCATGAAGAGCTCGAAATCAGCGCCTTCTCGCCGGCGGACCTGGTCGAGCAGGTGGTGGCCAATTACGCGGCGCGCGCCCGCGCCAAGGGCCTGGACGTCTACGCCATCACCGAGGTCGGCATGCCGGCCTCGGCGCTGGGCGACTCGATCCGCATCCTGCAGATCCTCAACAACCTGGTCAGCAACGCCGTCAAGTTCACCGAAGCCGGACGGGTCGTGCTGCGCGCCAGCGCCACCGCCGAGGGGCCGGGACGCACGCATCTGCGCTTCCAGGTGGCCGATACCGGCCCCGGCATTTGTGAAACCCACCGCGCGCGGCTGTTCGAGCCTTATTTCCGCGCGCCCGCGGCGCAGGATTGCGATGTTGCCGGCACCGGCCTGGGGCTGACGATCTGCCGGCGCCTGTCCGACCTGATGGGCGGCTCGCTGTCGGTCGTCAGCGAGGAAGGCCTGGGGACCAGCATCCTGTTCTCGCTGACCCTGGACACCGACGAACAGGCGGCGGCGCCGCCTCTCACCCTGCAGCCACGACCGGTATACGTGGACGGCGCGGTGCCGGAGGTGGTCGACAACGTGCGCGGCTGGCTGGCCGCCTGCGGCGCCAACGCCTTGCCCTATCGCAGGCAGGCGGACGGCGTCGAACCCGATGGCGCGGTGCTGGTGCAGACCTGGCCGCCGGCGGTGCCCGAACCGCGCTGGAAACACCAGCGGGTGCGGGTGCTGGCGCCCGGCGCCGGCCAGGGCGCCTTCATGGCCGCCACCGGCGGCGCCGGCGTGGCCAGCGCATTCAACCCGGTCAGCATCTGCCGCGCCGTACAGATGGCGCAGGACGGCGTCGAACCCGGCGCGCTGGGGGCCGACGGCGCCAAACAGGGGCCGCTCGACCTGCGCATCCTGGTCGTCGAGGACAACGTCATCAACCAATTGATCCTGCGCGAGCAACTCGAGCATCTCGGATGCGCCGTGACGCTGGCCGGCAACGGCGAAGAGGCCCTGCAACGCTGGCGCCGCGAACGGTTCGACCTGGTCCTGACCGACCTGAACATGCCCGTGGTCAACGGCTACGAACTGGCGCGGGCGCTGCGCGAGGGCGGCTACGACGGCCCCCTCATCGGCCTGACTTCCAGTTCGGCCGCCGAGATCGCGCAGCGCGGGGTAGCCGCGGGCATGACCCAGGTGTTGTGCAAGCCCCTGCCTTTCATGGTCCTGGCCCAGACCCTGCACGGCATCGCAAAGGATATGAAGTGAAACAGCTCTCCGATTACAAAGTGCTTGTCCTGGACGACCACGCGTTGCAACGCCTGCATCTCAAGGACATGCTGCAACAGGCCGGCTTCGGGCATGTGGATACCGTCGAAAGCGCCGGCGCCGCGCTCGACCGCATCAGCGCCGAAGGCTACCACCTGGTGCTCATGGACATCAGCATGCCCGGCATGGACGGCGTGCAATTCATCCATGAACTGGCGCGCCTGAACCTGCGGCCCATCCTTGCCGTCGTCACCGCTTGTTCGCGGCGCATGGCCAACAGCGTCGGGCTGATGGCCAAGGAAAACGGCTTCTCGATGCTCGGCACCTTCGTCAAACCCGTCACCGGCGAGCAGATCGCCAGCCTGGCGGACCGCCTGCGGCGCCGCGCGCCCGACGATGCCCACGAGCCGCAGGCCCATCGTGGCGACACCGAAGGCCTGTTGGACCGGGCCAGCGTTGAATCCGCCTTGCGCGATGGCAGCATCCAGGCCTGGTTCCAGCCCAAGAAATCCCTGTCCTCCGGCACCATCGTCGGCGCCGAGGCGCTGGTGCGCTGGCGGCATCGCGGGCTGGGCCTGATGCTGCCGGGTTCGTTCCTGCGCACGCTGCGCGAGTACGGGCTGGACTACGAGCTGCTGACGCGCATGCTGGAAGACAGCCTGGCCGCCTATCGCAGCTGGCGCCGGCGCGGCTTCCGCGTTCCGGTGTCGATCAACCTGCCGGTCAGCCTGCTGGATCGCCCGCAACTGCCCGACGAACTGCACCACCTTGTCACCCATGGCGGCATTCCGGCCGAAGACGTAACATTCGAACTCCTGGAAGACGACATGACGGTGGCGCCCGGCAATTACTACATGGGCGCCAGCCGCTTGCGGCTGAAGGGATTCGGCTTGTCGCAGGATGATTTTGGCAAGGGCTATAGTTCGATGTACAGCCTCATCTCCACGCCGTTTACCGAACTGAAGATCGACCGCGCTTTCGTCCATGGGGCCACCAAGGACGAGGTCCGGGCGGCCGCGCTGGTGTCATCGGTGCAGCTCGGGCGGCAGTTGGGGTTGCAGGTCACCGCCGAGGGGGTCGAGACCATGGAAGACCTGCAATTCCTGCGCCAGATCGGCTGCGATTGCGTGCAGGGCTTCCTGATCTCGGCAGCCGTCGACCTGGCGGCGTTCAACGAATTGCTGGACAACGAGCCCACGCCCGCCGAACTGGCGGGCGCCGTCCATGGCCAACCGGCGGCGCGCCGCCGCCACGGCGCCCGTGGGCACTGAAATCACCGGGCAGTCCGACCGCGGCCGCCAGAAGCCGGCCTGACGCTCTTTCGCTCCCCGTTCGACTCTCGTTCGTCCCCGCTCGATGCTCCTATGAAACTGGATACGCCGCTAATAAAAGTCATACGCGCTTCCCGTCGGTTGAACATCGCGCTGTTCGGCGTGCTGCCCCTGCTGCTGGTGCTCGGCGGGGTGCTGTATTGGGGCGCCCAGCGCATCCTGCAGCAGGAAGAGGAAAAGCTGCGCATCGACTTCTCCGTGCTGGTCGGCTATATCCACGCCCACGAGACCGTGTTGCAGAGCCTGCACGCCCAGGGCTTGAACCCCGATGGCCGGCGGCTGGTGACGGCCACGCCCGTCAGGGAAACGCCAGGCTTCGACCGGGCCGCCGGGGAGTTCTTCGACGGCCAGCACGCCATCGCCGCGATGCCGTTTTCGCTGTTGTGCCAGAGCCCCGATGCCTGCCCGGTGGTCGACGGCGTCTTCACCGGCATCGGCGGCTACCTGTCCGACTTCTATTCCACCCGCTGGGCCGCCTCGGTGTATCCGGCGGCGCCGCTGTTCATCATTTCGCCGAGCCAGCAGCTCAGCCTTAGCGTGCCGGCCATCTCCACGGTGTCCGGCTTCGAGCCATTGACGCGGCAGACCTTCCTGTCGGTGGTGGACGCGGTGGGGCGGGCGGCCGGCGGCGCCGATCCGGAAGACCGTTCCCATGGCGAGGGCCCGCGGGTCACCTGGCTGCGGGACGCCGACCTGCCCGACATGCTGATCGGCATGCTGCCGGTGACGCTGCCGCTGAACACCCGCGACGGCACCCTCACGGCGCGGCGCAGCGTCTATGCCGTGTCGCTGCTGAGCCGCGGCCGGGTCAGCATTTCAGAGCAGATCCTGCGCGAGCCGCTGTACGACCAGTTCTGGTTGCAGCACAAGGGCACCGGCGTACTCATCGGCGAGGGCGCGCCGCCCGCGGTCGGGCAGCCCGGCTTCCATTTCGGCGGCGACGGGCTGGTGCTGCGCATCGCCGATCGGACGGGCAGCTGGACCGGCTATTACAAGCTGAACTACGGCAGCTTCTTCCGCGCCAACATGTGGCTGCCGATCACGGTCCTGCTGATGCTCGGGCTGGGCCTGGCGGCGGGCGCGGTCTACCTGCTCTGGTACAACCGGCGCGTCATCCAGCCGGCTGAAATCGCCCACCTCGACATGGTCGAGAGCGAGGAGTTCAACCGCACCGTGCTCGATACCGCGCCGGTGGCGCTGTGCGTGCTGTCGCGGCTCGACGGCCGCGTGGTGTTCGGCAACGCGCTGGCCATCCAGTGGCTGGGCATCGCCGTGGGCGAGCAGCCGCGGGATTCGCCGGAAGCCAACAAGCTGCTGCGCCAGGTCCTGGGCGCCTCCAGGCCGGGCACCATCGAGACCTTCCGCACCCACGAGGGGCGGCCGCTGTTCGTGGCCTTTGCGCCCACGCGCTACAAGAAGCAGGACGTGGTGCTGTGTGCTTTCGCCGACATCAGCGCGCGCGCCGAAATGGAACACACGCTGGCGCAGGCCAAGCAACAGGCCGACCGCGCCAACGAGGCCAAGTCGACCTTCCTGGCCACCATGAGCCACGAGATCCGCACGCCCCTGTATGGCGTGCTCGGCACGCTCGAAGTGCTGTCGCTGACCCACCTGGACGACGAGCAGCGCCGGCATGTCGACCGCATTCAGGACTCGTCGGTGATCCTGCAGCAGTTGATCAGCGACATCCTCGACATCACCAAGATCGAGTCCGGCCAGCTGGGGCTCGAGATGGACGGCTTCGATCCGCGCGAGCTGGTGCAGCATTGCGTCGCCTCCTATGCCGGCATGGCCGAACAGAAGGGGCTGGTCATCTACAGCTGTATCGATACCTCGACGCCGGCGTGGGTGGTGGGCGACGGCGGCCGTATCCGGCAGATTCTCAACAACCTGGTCAACAACGCCATCAAGTTCACCGATTCCGGCCATGTGGTGGCGCGGCTGCGCGCCGAGGTCCTGCCGGACGGCCGCGCCCGCCTGCATTTCCAGGTGGTCGACAGTGGCGTCGGCATCAGCGCCGAAAACCAGGTCTGCCTGTTCGAGCCGTTCTACCAGATCGATAGCGGATCGCACCTGGTGCGAGGCGCGGGCATCGGTCTGTCGATCTGCGCGCGCCTGGCCGAATTGATGGGGAGTACGATCCAAGTGACCAGTGAATTGGGATTGGGCAGCAGTTTTTCGATCGCCATCGACCTGGATACGGCCGAGCCTCCGCCCGGGCCGTCGCCGCGGTTGGACGGATTGCGCGTCTACGTGCGCAGCGCGCGCAAGGAGCTGAGCGAGAACATCTGCCAGTGGCTGGCCTATTGGGGCGCGCAGGCCAGCGTCGCGCCGGCGGTCATCGCGCGCGACGAGGACAGCGACGGCGTGCTGGTTGACGTGCACATCGTCGGCGATGCGGCGGCGCCGACCGAATGGCGGGGGCCGGTGGTCTCGGCCGGCGGCCGCGACGTGCGCGGCACCGCGCTGTACCGCGCCGACCGCCACTACCTGTCCAGCATCGGCTTCGCGCTCGAGCGATGGGCGCGCGGCGATACCGATACCGCCAAGGACACGGCGACGCCTCACTACGCGCCATTGAACCTGCGTATCCTGGTGGCCGAGGACAACCCGATCAACCAGGTGACGATGTGCGATCAGCTGGAGCAACTGGGTTGCCAGGTGACGGTGGCGCCGGATGGCGCCGAGGCGCTGGCGCAATGGAACATCGAGCCGTTCGACGTGGTGCTGACCGACGTCAACATGCCTCGCATGAACGGCTACGAACTGGCCGGCGCGTTGCGCGCGCAGGGCGTGACCGTGCCCATCATCGGCGTCACGGCCAATGCGCTCAAGGACGAAGAGGCCCGCTGCAAGGCGGCGGGCATGAGCAACTGGCTGGTCAAGCCGATCAAGCTGAGCCTGCTGTGGAGCCAGCTGCGCGCCGTTCGCGGCGAGCCGGCGGCGCCCCGGACGGCCGGCGCGGCCGAGGCCGCGAGCCCGCGCGCCGCGCCGCCCATCGTCGGCAAGTACCGCGAGGTGTTCCTGGAAACCATGACCCAGGACCTGGCGCGCATGGAACAGGCCGAGGCCGATGGCAACGCGCGCGACCTGCGCGCCGTGCTGCATCGCATGCGCGGCGGATTCGCCGCGGTGCAGGCGATGGATCTGTACCAGCAGGCCGAAAGCGCCGAGGACCGGTTGGTGGCCGACGGCCTGAACGACGCGGTGAGGGCGTTGCTGACCGCCCTGGCGGTATCGCTCAGGCAGACCCTGGCCGAACTCTGACGCCAGCCGCCCCGGCACGCGGTCACCAGCGATAGCTGACATTCAACATGCCGCCATAGCCGTGCTGGCTGCGGCTGCCCGTCTGGCCAAAGAGGTGGCCGGACACCTGCACCGCCTTGCCCACCCGGCCCTCCGCGCCCACCTTCAGCTCGAGGGCGTTGCGCGAGGGTTGGGCCTGCAGCGTGGTGCTGCCCATGCGCACGGTCGGATCGTCGCTGCGGTGCAGCCAGTTGGTCTCCAGGAACGGGCGAACGCTGCTCTTGCCCGGCCGCGGCGTGACCTGCGGATAGAGCCGCACGCCGACGCGCGACTGCCAGCTGCCGTTGTCGCCGCTGCGCATGCGGGTGCCTTGCAGCGTGGCGTCCTGGGCGCGGTAGCGGCTGTAGACCAGTTGCGCGTTCGGTTCGATCACCAGGGCTTCCAGCGCCGACCCGGCGGCGAAGGGCTTGAGGGCATAGCCGCCTTCGAGCGAGGCGCTCCAGACGTTCGAGCGGTAGCGCACCGACCCGAGTTCGCTGCTGACCTGGTTGGTGTAGCGGCCGTACTGGATCCATGTGTCGGCGTAGGCGCCCAGGCGGGTGAGGTCGTTGGCATAGAAAGTGCCGTAGACGCCACCGGCATAGCCGGAAACCTTGCCGCGGGCGCGGGCATGAGTCGACTGCGTGGCGCCCGGCAGCATCAGGGTCGATACCGAACGCGAGCGCGCGTCGCCATAACCGCCCATCAGGCCCGCATAGAGGGCGCCTTCCCGGCCCAGCGGCGCCTTCAGCAGGTCGCCGCCCAGTTGCACCATCGCGCTGTCGGTGTCGACGTCGACACGCCCCTCGGACATGCGCAGGCCGCTGTCATGGCGGCCCTGCACGCGCGCCCACAGGCCGCGGCCATTGCGTGCGTCGGCGTCGCCGTCGGCATAGGCTGGCACGCGGTCATGCAGGCTGTGGGTGAAGAGCCGGGTGGCGGCGAGCCGGTTGCCGGCATAGGCGCCACTTTCGGGCGAGACGTTCTTGAAGCCGGGACCGCCCGGCAGAACGGGGGCCGGCGGGGTCACCGGACCGGTCGGATCGCCGGGGTCGGTCGGGTCGGTCGGGTCGGTCGGATCGGGCGGCGTCACCGGCGGCGTGTAGTCGGAGGTCAGGTACCAGTCGGGCGCCACGGCACCGTTGCCGCCGCGCACCAGGCTGTAGTCATAGCCGTTGAGCGACACGGTACGGGCGCTGGCGCGGTAGCCGGTCGAGCCACTGTCCAGGTGGAACGCATCCGCCGTGGTGGTGCCGCCGTTGATGGTTTCGACCACGCGAATGCCATAGGTGGTCTGGCCGCCGCTGCCGCCGGCGTTGACGATGCGCAGCGCGGTATTGCCGGACGTTGTGCCGCCGTCGATCACCAGCTTGTCGGTGGGCGAGGCGTCATCCCCCAATTGTGTGTTGAGCACCAGTGTGCCGCCGCCCACGTAATTGTTGACGGTCAGGGTCTTGAAGCCGGCGCCGCCCGCCGGGGCCGCGAAAGCGACGGTGCCGGCGTTGGACAGCGTGGCCAGGCTGGAATCGCCGCGCACGATCCAGGTGCTGGTGCCATCCAGCGTCAGGCCGTTGATGCGGCCCGTGCCGCGCTGCACCAGGGCGCCGTTCAGCGTCGAGCCGTTCGCCAGCGACACGTCCACCGTGCCGCTGTCGGCCAGCACGTCGCCGGTGAGCCGGGCGTTGGTGGCGTCGAGCGTGACCTGTTCGCTTTCGATGACGGTGGATACTCCGCCGCTGGTTACGGTCACCGCGCGCGAGTGCAGCAGCACGCCGCTGCCGACATCGCCGCCGGCGCGCGCGGTGATATCCGAGTCGGAGACCAGGAAAGTATGGCCGCCGCCCGAGGCGAGCAGGCCGACGCCGTCCTGGGTGTCGATGCGGCTGCCATTGCGCAGCGTGACGGTGTTGCTGACACCGGCGGCGGTGACGTAGCTCCAGATGCCATGGGCGCCTGCGCCGGCCAGCGTGAAGCCGGTGTTGTCCAGCGTGACCGCCGCGCGGTTGCTGACGGACAGGCCGGTCGCGTTGGCGCCGCTGGTGCTGATCTGGGTGTTGCGCGCCGACAGGCTGACGCCGGAGCCGCTGGCGAACAGACCATAGGCGCTGGCGCCCTCGGTGGTCACGCTGGCGTCCAGCAGTTCGATGGCGGCGCCGCTGGCGCGCGCCAGCACCCCGACTGCGCCGTCGCCACGGGTCTTGACGTTGACCTTGGTGGCCTTGATGGTGGCGGAGCTGCCGTATTCGCGGGATACATACAGGCCGTGGGCATTGGCATCGCGGGTCGTGACGTTGCCGTCGACCAGCGTGACCCGGCCCGCGCGGTTGTCCACGCCCACATGGGACGAGGTGAGATCAAAGCCGGTGGCCGTGAACGAGGTGCCGGTGGACGGCAGCCAGACGCCGGTGCCGTAGTAGCCCAGCGCCGAGATCGAAACGTTCTCGACCGCCGCGGAGGTGTCCTTGGCGTTGATGTTGATGCCATAGCCAAAGTCGCCGGTGGACGTCAGGGTGGCGTTGCGGATGTCGACGCTGGATGCGGCGCCGGTGCCCGAGCTGAGCATCACCGCCGAGCCGCCGGCGGTCAGGCTGCCGCCGTCCATCACGAAGCGGCCGCCCTCGAGCCGCGCACCGACGCCGGCGCCCACGTTGATCTCGGTGCCATACACGGACACCAGGGCATTGGCGCCGCGCACGCTGATGCCGTCGCCGTAATTGCCCGTGGTCGTGATCTTGCCGCCATGCAAGGTGATGCTGGCGCCGTTTTCGGCATAGGCGCCGCCGGCGTTGTACGCGGCGGTGGAGAGGACCACGTCGCGGGCGACGATGACCGAGCCGGCGCCCTCGGCGCTCAGGCCGCGGCTGCCGCTATTGGTGGTGGTGATGGTGCCGCCGTCCAGTTCGATGCGGCCGCCGGACTGCGCGTAGGCGCCGTGAGAATACGTGCCCTGGGTGCTGACGTCGCTGCCGCTCACGCTGACCACGCTGCCGGCGCCGCTGGCGGCCAGGGCATGCGCGCCCTGGCCGTCGCCCAGCGTCTTGATGGCGCTGTCCGACAGCGTCACCTTGCCGCCGGCGCTGGCGCGCACGCCGATGGTGCTGCGGGCGGAGGCCGATCCGGCCGTGACGGTGATGCCGGCGCCACGCACCGTGTTGCCGGCCACCGAGACATCGATGGCGGCGCCGGCGCCGGCATAGGTGGCGGTGTCGCCGTCGCCGAGCATCAGCTGCGTCGCGCCGGCGGCGTCGTTGACCAGCACCTGGCCGCGTTCGGCGGCGTCGGCCGAGCCGGCAAGGGCGGGCAGCGTGAGGGCAAGCAACCCGAGCATGATGGGGTTGAGGGGACAGTGCATAGGGGCTCCTTGGCCCTTGGCCTTGGCAACCCCATACACTTTTATCGATCAGATCCGGGCCCCGGACGAAACGGCGGCCACTGAAGCGTACTGGTGCGTATCGGACAAAGGCGATGACGTGGCAGTAGCGTCCATGGTGCGTTTCGGAAGCGCGCAGAAAAATAAGACGATTCTTAGAAGCGCTGTATAGATTGGAAGGAGAAGTAATGAATTGAAAACGGGCGCGGAAAGGCCGCATTTCCCGGCGGAAAAATGCGGCCTTTAAGAAAATTCTTGACTCCGCCGAAGCGGATTTCAGGTAGGAAAATGCGTCAGCCCAGCGCCGCCAACAGCGCGCGCGCCTGCGCCACGAGATCGCTGTCGTTGGGACGGAACACCACTTGCAGCGCCTGGGGCAGGCGCGTGAAATGGGCGTGGCTGCTGCGGGCATAGGCCGGGTCGTAGTGTTTGTCGATCAGCTCGCGCGCCAGGTCGGCGTCGCGGCCTTCGTCGACCATGCGCAGCCAGCCGCCGATGGTGTCGCGGCTGTGCAGGCCGACCAGGCGTTGCAACTGCGACTTGAACGCGGCGGGGTCGTCCAGCAGTTGCGCATAGTCCTGCCGCAGGAAGGCGGCGCGGTCTTCGGGGCTGGCAGAGACCGCGACGCAGGCGCCCTGGTGCATGGCGGCCAGCAGCGCGGCGGGCAGCGCCACCGCGCCGATCTTGCGGCTTTCGGCTTCGACGAATACCGGCCCCGAGGCGTCCAGCTCGCGCAGGCGCGCCGCCAGCAGCGTGTCGAAGCGTTTTTGCGTCGGTTGCGGCACGCCCGGCCGCGCGCCCAGCAGCGAGCCCCGGTGCGCGGCCAGCGCCTCCAGGTCCAGCGTCTGCGCGCCAGCCTGTTGCAGCGCGTTGAGCAGGCGCGTCTTGCCGCTGCCGGTGGGGCCGGTCAGCACCACGAAGCGCAGGCCGGCGGGCAGCGCGTCCAGCGCTTCCAGCGTGGCGCGGCGGTAGGTCTTGTAGCCGCCATCGAGTTGGCGCGCGCGCCAGCCGATCATGTTGAACATCACCGTCATCGAGCCCGAGCGCTTGCCGCCGCGCCAGCAGTAGATGAGCGGGCGCCAGCCTTGCGCCCGGTTGGCGAAGGTGGTGTCGAGGTGGCGGGCGATGTTGCGCGCCGCCAGCGCGGCCCCCAGGCGCGTGGCTTCGAAGGGCGATTGCCGGTACAGCGTGCCGACGCGGGCGCGCTCCTCGTTGCTGAATACCGGGGCGTTCAGCGCGCCGGGGATGTGGTCGTCGGCATACTCGAGTGGCGTGCGCACATCGATGATGTCGTCGAACTCATCTCGTCTGTCCAGGCCGACAAGCAGGTGTTTCAAGGCGGGAAGATCCAGGGGAGAAGAGCGAATTCTCGCACGCCGCCGGGGGACCTGCCGGACTCGCTAGTCCAGGAACACCCGGTCGGGCCGCGCCATGAAGGCAAAGGCGCGTTCGATATCCTGCGCGGCGACCCGGTCGCGGCACAAGTGCGGCAGTCGGTCCGGCGCGAAGTAGGCGGCGTCGGCGGTTTCCGGTCCCGGGGCGGGAGCGCCGTCGTCCAGCCGCTGGCACAGGAAATACAGCTTATAGAAGTCGCGCACGTCGGGGGCGAATGGTCCCTTGGCCTTGTGCCGCACGCCGTACAGGGCGCTGGCGCGCACCTTCAGGCCGGCTTCCTCCATGACTTCCTTTTCGGCGTTTTCGGCGGCGGAATAGCCGATCTCGGCAAAGCCGCCCGGCAATGTCCAGCGGCCGTTGTTGCGTTCCTGCACCAGCAGGATGCGGCCGTCGCGGATGACGGCGGCGCGCACGTCGACCTTGGGCGTGGGATAGGCGCGGGCGTCGGGGGACAACTGGGCGATGCGCTCGACTGGAGCCGTGGCCAGGCGCGCCAGCATGCCGTTGGCGATGTCCAGGGTCTCCTGCAAGCGCTCGCGTTCGTAGTCGTCGTCGCAATAGGCCAGGCCGGTGCAGGCGATGGCCTGCAGGCGCTTGGCTTTGGCGAACCAGAAGTCTTCCATGGCGGAGCATCCTCGCGTTGGCGGGGCGACGCGATTGCGCCCCTCCGAGGAAGATTCTAAGCCGTATCGGCGCGCGACGTTCAGGCGTTGAAGGCCAACGCGTTGGTCAGGTCGCCCATGGGCTGCTGGCCACGCGCTTTCATGGCGTCGTCGCGGGCCTTCAGGCCATCGAGGGTGGGCAGGTCGAACAGCCGCGCGGCCAGGCGCAGGATCGAGCCGGTATCGTAGATGGTGTGGTCCACGGTGCCTTTGCGGGCGAAGGGCGAGACCACCAGCGCGGGAACGCGGGTGCCAGGGCCCCAGCGGTCGCCCGCCGGCGGCGCGACATGGTCCCACCAGCCGCCGTTCTCGTCCACGGTGATGACCACCACCATGTTCTCCCATTGGGCGCTCTTGCGCAGGCTGTCGACGATGTGGGCGATGTGCCGGTCGCCCGAATCCACGTCGGCATAGCCGGCGTGCATGTTCAGGTTGCCTTGCGGCTTGTAGAACGTCAGCGGCGGCAGCTTGCCGGCTTCGGCATCGGCCAGGAACCGGTTGGTCGACGCCAGATCGCCCAGGCCGCCATCGCGCAGGTGCGCGGCGCGGGCCGCGGTGCCGGGGCCGGTGCTCTTGAAGTAATTGAAGGGCTGGTGGTGCGCCTGGAAATTGGGCGACGACGGAAAGCCGGAATTGGCGGTCGAGTCGACCGCCGCCTGCCAGCCGCCCGCATACCAGGCCCAGTCCAGGCCCTTGGCGTCCATCAGGTCGCCGATGTTGGGGTGTTCCTGCGGCACCATGGTCTGTGGGCTGGTGGCGTCGGCCAGTTCCGGATGCGCGGCGTCGCGCGAGAACGACGGCCAGTAGGGCGGGGCCATGGTGTTGACGCCATAGCCGTCCGGCGTCAGCGCGCTGGCACCGAATTGCGGGATGCCGGCGAGGGCGCTGGCCGGCGAAGCGGGCTTGGGCTGCAGGCGCGGATCGGCCGGATCGCTGCTTTGCAATTGCGCGATCTGGGTACTGGCGACCGAGGCGGCGGCGTTCGGATAGAACGGCGGACGACCGGCGATCAGGTACTGGTGGTTCAGGAACGAGCCGCCGAAGGCGCCCTGGAAAAAGTTGTCGCACAGCACGAATTCCTGCGCCAGCTTCCACAGGCGCAGGTTGTACGCGGAGTCGCCATAGTGGCCCATGACCAGCGCGCCCGAGTCGGCCCAGGCCACGAAGCGGTCGTTCTTGCCGCCGTTGATCTGCATCTGGTTCTGGTAGAACACGTGCCACAGGTCGCGCGTGACCACGCCCTGCGGCAGCGGCTCGCCCTGCGGACCGCGCAGGTCGAACGGCGCGTTGGGCAGGTTGTTCATGTAGGGCGCGTTCTCGGCCACCTGATAGGCAACATGGTTGGCCTGCTGCGAGGTCGGCACCATGCCGCCCCACACGGGCGGCAGCACCGGCAGCGGCGTGCCGTCGCGATCGTTCTGCGTGTAGTCCGCGGCGGTCAGCGCCGACAGCGGTTTTTCCACGCCGGGGAAGTTGGCGAAAAGGTTGTTGAAGCTGCGATTCTCCGCGAAGATCACCACCAGCGTCTTGACGTTCTTGCGCAATTGCGCCGTCACGTCGACCGGCGCGGGGGCGGTGGGAGGCGTGTTGTCGTTGCCGTCGTCATCGTCGTCGCTGGAGCAGCCTGCCAGGGCGCCCATCGCGGCGGCGCTGGCGCCGAGCGCCGCGATGCCGGTCAGGAAGCCGCGGCGGGTGGCCCGGGCGGGGGCATTGGCATCCTGGGAATCGGCGGCGGTCGGTGTCGCGGCGGCCGGCGTGGCCGCGCGCTTTTCTTTTTCAGACATGTTGTAGACCTTGCGGTGTGGGCGGCGCCCTGTCATTGCGCCACGGGTCGCCGGATGACAGCCGGCTTGAAATGGGTTTGCAGGCCGGTAGGCTAGAGACCGCAGGTTCTATCGATGTGACCGTCCGCTGTCAGAAAGCTGTACGCTGGGGAGGCTGGCGCAAAATTCCCTTAGACTGGCGCCATGGATGAAATCCGAGTGAAAGCAATGACCGATCACACCGCAGACGACTCCGCGCACAGAACGGCGCCGTCCCGCACCAAGCCCGCGGAAGTGCGCCTGGACGAATTGATGGGCGCCGCGCAGGCGCTGTTCCTGGAAAAGGGTGTCGAGGCCACCACCATCAGCGAGATCACCGAGGCGGCTGGCGTGGCCAAGGGCACGTTCTACGTGTACTTCCCGTCCAAGCAGGAAATGCTGGTGGCGCTGGGTGAACGGTATGTGCGGGAGTTCGTCGAGCGGCTCGAACGCGCGGTCGCCGCCTGCGCCGAGGACGACTGGGAGGGGCGGCTGCGCGCCTGGATCCATGCCAATGTGTCGATGTACCTGCGCACCTATCGCGTGCACGATATCGTCTTCACGCATCCGCACCATCATGCGCGCGAGGGTCATACGGAAAACCAGGTGGTCACGCAGCTGCAGGGAATCCTGCGGGCGGGCGCGCAGGCCGGCGCCTGGCGTCTCGACAATCCGCGCATGATGGCGTTGCTGATCTATGCCGGCGTGCATTGCGCGACCGACGATGCGATCCTGTCGCGCCAATCCGATGCCACCGATTTCGCCCGCGGCATCGCCGATGCCTATCTGCGCATGCTGGGCGCGCGGACCGATTCCGAGTAGCCGTCGGCGCCGCGTGAAGCGGAGTTCATGCGGATGACAACAGCGTGGCGTCCAGGTCGCCGGCCTGGACCTGCTGGCGCAATTGCGCGGGCGTGCCCTTGGCGACCAGGCGGCCGTGGTCCAGCACGAGCACGCGGTCGGCCACCTGCAGCGCGGCGGCGGCATCGGTCATGGCGATGACGGCGCGGATGCCCAGCTCGCTTGCCGCATGCTTGAGCAAGGCGGCGATGCGCGCCTGGCACGAGGCGGCCGGCGCGCCTTCGGGTTCGTCCATCAAGATCACGTCCGGCTTGCGGACCAGGGCCAGCGCCAGTAGCAGGCGCTGGCGGGCTGCCGCATCCAGCCGTTCCACCAGCAGGCCGGCGGCGTGCGCCAGGTCGGCTTGCCGCAAGCAGGCGTCGACCGCCTGGATCTCTTCGGTTCCGAGCGCCCAGCGCCCGCCTTGCTTGTGCGCCAAAAGCAAGGCCTCGAACACGCGCAGCGAAGGTACTGTCACGCGTGGCGCCGCTGCCAGGATGATGCGCGCGCCGCTCTCGCCGTCGGCCATGTCGCGCGCCAGCCGGCCCAGCAAGCCCGTCTTGCCGGACGCCGCCGGCCCCAGCACCACGGTGAGCATGCCGATCGGCAACGGGCCGGGGCGCAAGGGGCCCAGCCCGGGCGGTGGCACGGGGCACGGCACGGGCGACGAAGCGGAGTGGGGGAAGGGAGCGATCATGGCGGTAGCGGGGCAAGCGGCGCGCCGATGTCGACGCGCGGTCCGAGACAGACTATAGATAATGACTGACCGCCAGTCAATGATAATGAGAGGTGTTGTCAAACAGCGCGGGGGATGTCACGCCCCTTGCCACCGGCAAGGCCATGTTTGGTATGAGCACGCTCGCGGGCGGCATGCCGTGCAGGCGATCGCGGCACGCAACTTGCGCGGTTTGCGAAACAACGCTATGATTCAAGGCTTGCTTTTTCAAGCGCCCGTAGCTCAGCTGGATAGAGTACCTGGCTACGAACCAGGGGGTCGTAGGTTCGAATCCTGCCGGGCGCGCCACCTCATTTCACGCAGCGCCACTGCACGCTCTTCATTGCACCAGGCAGTGAGTTTGAGACCAGTGGCGGGACCAAGGGTTGATGCAGCGCTGAGACCAGCGGTTGATGCAGCGCTGGGAAAGCACAGCGCGAACAGCATTGCGAAATGCACTGGAAAAGGCCTGGCGGTCACTCGCCAGGCCTTTGTCATTGTGGGCGCGCGGGCGGCTTCGCCGCATGGACCTGACCACCGCCCGGACCCATCTGCCGGCGCAGGCCCTCTTTGAATCCCTGCGCTGGCGGCACGGCGTTACCAGACGCGGTAGGTGCGGCCGGTCTGCGCGCCTTCCACGCTGCGGCTGTAGGCCAGCGCCACGCGTTGCGCCGGCGCGGCTTCGAAGCCGGCGAAGTAAGGGCCGTAGCCCTCCCACGATTCTCGCAGCACGGTCGGACTGACCGAGTTGATGCGCGCGTTGCGCAATTCCACGGCCGCGCCGCGCACAAAGCCGTCGATGGCCGAATTGACGGCCGAGGCGTTGGCGCCGAAGCGGATGGGTTCGTCGCTGACGATGCCGCTGGTCAGCGTGATGGAGCCGCCCTGGTTCAGGTAGTGCTGGCCGATCAGCGCCAGGTCGACCTGGCCCAACAGCTTGTCATGCAGGCCGATCCTGAACTGGTCCGCGGTCATCTCGGCCAGCGGGCCGAAGTGCAGCGTGCCGGCGGTGGAAACGATGGCGTCGACCTTGCCCACGCGCTCGAACAGCTCGCGGATGCTGTCGCTGCGCGTGATGTCGACCTGGTATTGGCCTTGCGTCTTGCCCACGGCGATGATCTCGTGGCGTTGGCCGAGTTCCTGGGCGACGGCGCGGCCGATGGTGCCGCTGGCGCCGATAAGTGCGATTTTCATGGGGATTCCTGGTATGCGGGTTTGGGGGCGCGGACGGGGTGCCGGCGCATGCAAGCATTCTGCGGATTCCATTCCTGTGGAAAAATCCACGAATGGTTGGAACTCTTCATACCCAGGGTGCGTAATTCAATGGATCGTCTGCTCAGCATGGAGATCTTCGTGGCGGTGGTCGAGCTTGGCAGCCTGACCGCCGCGGCCGCGCGCCACGAGATGTCCGCGGCCATGGCGGCCAAGCACATCAAGGGTCTGGAGACGCGGCTGGGACTGCGCCTGATGAACCGCACCACGCGGCGCCAGAGCCTGACCGAGGCGGGGCAGGCGTATTACTCGCGCTGCAAGGCGATCCTGGCCGACATCCGCGAGGCCGAGCAGGGCGCCGAGGCATTGCGAGTCGCGCCGCGCGGCAATCTGCGGATCACGTCCACGGTGTCGTTCGGCTCGTTCGCGCTGGCGCCGGCGATTGCCGACTACCTGAATCTCTACCCCGACGTCAGTGTGGAGCTGGCGTTGAGCGACGCCGTCGAGGACCTGGTCGCGTCCCGCTACGACCTGGCGGTGCGCATTGGCGAGCCGCGTGATTCCGGCCTGGTGGCGCGCCCGATCGGCACCTACCAGATGATCATCTGCGCCGCGCCGGCCTACCTGGCGCGCCATGGCACGCCCGAAGCGCCCGCCGACCTGGCGCGCCATCAGTGCCTGGACTTTTCCTATTGGAGCCGCCGCACCGGCTGGCGCCTGGGCGGGCCGGAAGGCGCGGATGCCGACTTTCCGCCCACCAGCCGTTTCATCGCGAACAACGGGCAGGCGCTCAGGCAGGCGGCGCTGGCCGGATTCGGCATCGTGCTGCAACCCGAGCTGCTGCTGGCCGAGGACGTGCGCGCCGGTCGGCTGGTGCCGATCCTGCAGTCCTATTGGCCGGCGGCGCGACCGGTGACGCTGCTCTATCCGAAAGACAGGCAGGCGCTGCCCAAGCTCACCACGTTCGTGGAGTTCGTCGTGGCGCGCTTCACCGGCGGCGCGAAACGGCGTCAGGGCCCGGCGGGCCGGTGACGCCGTCAGCCGCCGCGCGGGCGGAGGGAAGGACGGTCAGGCGCGTCGTCGGTCCACCGCCGTGAGCGACAGGCCGGTCTTGAGCAGTTGATAGGCCTGTCCGCCCAGCCAGGCGACTTTCTCGCCCGAGCTGGTGCGGCAGACACAGTGGGTCTTGGGGTCGAAGCGTGATGTGCCCAGCGCGGAATAGGCGTCAGGATCCGACACGAATCGCTCGATGCGATACAGCGTGCCGTCCGGGGCCGTGGCCAGTACATCGGTCAATCGTCTTGCGGTTCCGAGCATTTTTGATACCTCCCCATGCGCGGGCCGTTCTTGCGCGGCGCCAAAGTTGTTCGAACATCATTCATTGGCCGAGGCGTTTGCTGCCAGGCGTCAATGAAAATGTCCTCCTAACGATGAATCATCGAGCTGGTCGGGCGATACGCCCAGGGCTTCCGAAATGCGGTCCAGGATGATCTGGCGGGGCCGCGGGCGGGGCCTTTCCAATTCGATGTAGATGGAGTGGTCCACGCCAAGCCGGGCAGCCATATCAGTGGTGCTGATATTGAGGTGCTCACGCCAGGCGCGTATCAGGCTCCAATCGTTGCCGGTTTTTAGACTTGCTACAGCAGATGGTACGACGTTTTCCCGCGCCGCGTGCGGTTGGCGCGCGGTGGCGGGGCGGACGTCCCGCAGGGTGTTGCGGGCCTTCGCATTCTTGCGGGCTTCGGCCATGGGCGGCGCGGCGCCGGATTCGGCGGTGAAGATCGCGCCGCCATTGAGCTGGCGGTAGCGATTTTCGCCGATCCAGGCCAGCGCCTCGCCGTTGTCGAGCATGCATTCGCAATCCAGGTGGTAATTGCTGGGAATGCTCTCGAGCTTGGCGATGGTTTCCGTGGTCGTGGCGTGCCGCACCACGCGATGCAGGACACCGTCTGGCGAGCGTACGAACACGTCGGGAAGTCTCCAGGAAAACGGAATGATGATCTCCATGGCTGCACTGGTTCGCTACCACTGTATCCCTCTGCGTGCGCGATGGAATTTGGGGTTTCCCCTGCATCGCGGACGTTCGTTCATGGTAGTCCCGATCCACTCAAAACATCTTCACAAATCTTCACGTCGCCATCGGCTTTGAATGGCCGCAAGCCCGCAAGATGAGGGATTCGAGGCCAGAGTCGGCGTAATGGTTTTTGTTGTGACGGGCGCTTTGCGGGAGGCATCGGCCGCGCCCCGCGGTCGCGCGATGGCGTGGGGCGCGGCGGGGCTTGCCTGCTGCCTGCATGTGCTGGTGGCCTGCCTGTTGTGGCGGGCCGCCGATGATCGGCGCTCCGCGCCCGGGCGCGGAGACGATTTTTTCGTGACGTTGTTGCCCCCGCCCGCCACCGCGCCGACGGCGCGGCCCACCTACGCCGACGGGCCGCCGCAAGCGGGGCCCGCGGAGCCATCGCCGCCGGCAGCGCGGCCATCCATGCCCGCGCCGCCGGCGGTGGCCGCGCCGGCGCGATCGGACGCTGCCGGCGCGGCGCCGCAAGGGCTGTCGCCGGCAGGCTCCAGGCCGGCGCCGCATGCCGCGCCGGCCGGCGCATCGCCGCGGCAACGGGCGTCACCGCCGCGCGATGCCGGGCCTTCGTCCTCGTCGGCGTCCGCGCCGCCCGCCGCCGCGCCCGCGCATGATTTTCGTTGGCGCGCCGAAGACGCGGCGGCTCTGGGCGCGCCGCGCGCGCGCGGCCAGGCGCGGGTGGACCTGGCGCCCAAGGCGCCGGCCGAACCGTCCGCGCTGGCCAAGGGCATTGCGCAAAGCGCGCGGCCGCCTTGCCGGCAAGCGCATGCACACCTGGGATTGCTTGCGGTCCCGTTCCTGCTGGCCGACACGGTGCGCGACAGCGGCTGCAAATGGTGAGGGGCAAGACCGGGTGAGGGTCAATACAGGGCGAAGGCGGGGCAGGCAACGCCGTGGGCGACGCTCTGCGATACGTGAGAAGAAGACGGCGCGTGGGAGCGCCTTGAGGCCTTCAGAAGCCGGCGGCGGCCAGCAGCCGTGGCAGGACCTGGGCGGCCGCGCCACGCAGATTGAAATCGGCATGCGCGTCCAGCGGCGTGGCCTGCGGATTGACCTGCACCACGGTCGCGCCGGCGCGCGACGCGCGCAGCGGCAGTTCGGCGGCGGGGTAGACCATGGCCGATGTGCCGATGCTCAGGAACAGGTCGCATTGGCTGGCGGCCTCGCGCGCCGCGCGCCAGGCGTCGGCGGGCAGGCTTTCGCCGAACCAGACCACCCCGGGACGTACCGCCGCCCCGCACCGCGCGCAGGCTGGCGGGGCGATGGCGCGGCCGGTTTCCGGTTCGTCGCCGTGGCTCGCCGCTGCGGCCGCGAATTCGGCGGGTTCGCCGCAGGCGGCGCAGCGCGGCGCGTGCAGGCTGCCATGCAGATGGATCACGCCCTGGCTGCCGGCGCGTTCATGCAGATTGTCGACGTTCTGGGTGATCAGCGTCAGCGCGGGCATGCGCCGCGCCAGCGCCGCGATGGCGTGATGGGCCGCGTTCGGTTCGGCGCGCGCCACCTGCGCCCGGCGCCACTCGTACCAGCCCCAGACCAGGTCCGGCTGCGCCGCGAACGCCTCGGGGGTGGCCAGGGCCTGCGCGTCAAAGCGCGACCAGAGGCCGGTCAGGGGATCGCGGAATGTGGCGATGCCGCTTTCGGCCGACACGCCAGCGCCGGTGAAGACGGTCACGCGCGAGGCGCGCGCCAAGGCGTCGGCCAGCGCGGGCGGAATGGGGGGATTGACGATTGCCATGCCGTGCGGCCGGTAATGAGAGAGTCCGCTACGCTGCACGCGCGGGCCCGCGTCTGTCAAGCGCGGCGTGGGAGGCCGCCTGGAGGCGGGGCGGCGGCCATTGCGGCGATCATCCCAAATCATGGATACTGGAAACCCTAATTGGGATGCCAAACCGACCTGCCCCCAACGGGGGCGTGTCCGACCCGGAGATACGCAATGCCCGACGCCCTTGCCGGCCTGGACCGGCTGCGCCATTTCATCGCCACCGCCACCCGCCTGGCCACGCCCGCCGGCCTGGCGCAGTCGCCCGAACTGCAGGCCGCGTTCGCGGCGCTGATCGCGCACGACGACTGGCTGCCCGAAGCCTGTACGGCGCCGCATCCCCAGTACTACCAGCAATACCTGCTGCATTGCGATCCGCTGGAGCGTTTCTCCCTGGTCAGCTTCGTCTGGGGGCCGGGCCAGCAGACGCCGGTGCATGATCACGAGGTCTGGGGCTATGTCGGCATGCTGCGTGGCGCCGAGGTGAACCAGCGCTACGCGCGTGATGCCGATGGCCGGATGGCGCCGCTGGGAGCGCCGCAAACGCTGCGTCCCGGCGACGTCGAATGCCTGTCGCCGCAGGCGGGCGATATCCACCGGGTGTCCAACGCCTTCGACGACAAGGTGTCCATCAGCGTGCACATGTATGGCGGCAATATCGGCGCCGTGTCGCGCCACGTCTATGACCCGGCCACGGGCCAGGCCAAGCCGTTCGTCTCGGGCTATTCGGCGGCCAGCGTGCCGAACCTGTGGGACCGCTCCGCGGCAGTGCGGGCGGCCCTGCCGGCGGGGCCCGCCTGAGGCCTGTTCGCGGCGCGCGGCCCGTGCTATGTTCGCGTCCTAAATAATGGGAAACCCAGAAAATGGACAAGACATTGCTCAAGGGGCTGATGGTGCTGGAGGCGGTCACCGACGTGGACGACCCGCCGCGCACCATCGATGCGCTGGCCGCGCGCGTGGGGCTGACGCGCAGCAACACCCATCGCACACTGCAGACGCTGATCCACGCCGGCTACGTCATCAAGGACGAGGATGGCGGCGGTTATCGCGGCGCGGTGCGCTTGTTCGAGCTCGCCGCGCGGCAGCTCGGCCAGCTGGACCTGCGCAAGCTGGCGGCGCCGTTCATGCGCACGCTGGCCGACCAGACCGGCGAGACCGTGCACCTGTCCGTGCTGGATGGCCTTGATGTGGTCTACGTCGACAAGATCGACAGTCCGCAGCCGATCCGCGCCTATTCGATGGTGGGCGGACGCGCGCCGGCCTACGCGGTGGCCACCGGCAAGGCGCTGCTGGCCTACCAGGCGGACGGATATGTGGAACGCTACGCCGACAAGCTGCTGCGGCATACGCCCGCCACCATCGTGTCGATGCCGTTGTTGAAGGACGAACTGCGCAAGGTGGCGCGCGCGGGTTATGCGGTCAATCGCGGCGAATGGCGGGAAGGCGTGGGCGGGCTGGCCGTGGCCCTGTTCAACAGCCTGGACCAGCCGGTGGCGGCGGTGGGCATTTCCGGACCGCTGGATCGCCTGAGCGCGGCCCGCATGAAGCAGCTGGCGCCGGACGTCGCCGCGTGCGCGCAGGCAATCTCGCGGGGCATGGGTTACCGACGCGGTTTCCTGGGGGAATGACGCTCGGGGCCGGACCGTCAGGGAGATCAAGAAAATCCTATTTAATAGGATTTGAATTTCAATTAATGGTTTACCGGGCATTCTGCCCGGTGCTATGCTGGGCGCCGGATTCGTATAACGAGAGGTCGTCCATGACTCCTGGCTCGGCGTTGGCCGGCATTACCGTGCTCGAGATCTGCAACGTGGCGGCGGGGCCGTTCTGCGGCATGTTGCTGGCGGACATGGGCGCCGATGTGATCAAGCTGGAAAACCCGGAAGGGGGCGACACGCTGCGCAGCTGGCCGCCCTTGAGCCAGGGCTACAGCGAGAACTTCGCCTCGCTCAACCGCAACAAGCGCTCGGTCACGCTGAACCTGAAGGATCCGGCCGACCTGGCGCTGGCGCGCGAGCTGGCCGCCGGCGTGGACGTGCTGATCGAGAACAACCGGCCCGGCGTGATGGATCGCCTGGGATTGGGCTACGCGGCGCTGCGCGAAACCAATCCGCGCCTGGTGTACTGCTCGATCTCGGCCTATGGCCAGTCCGGTCCGCGCGCGCAGGAAGGCGGCTTCGACCTCACCATCCAGGCTATGAGCGGCCTGATGAGCGTTACCGGCGAGGCCGGTGGCGAACCGGTCAAGTGCGGCGTGCCGGTGGCCGACTTCTCGGCCGGCCTGTATGGCGCCTTCGCCATCGTGTCGGCGCTGCGCGCCGCGCAGGCCTGCGGCCAGGGCACGCACATCGACGTGCCGATGCTGGGCGCCACGCTGGGCATCGCGGCGCTGCAGACCTCGGAGTTCTTCGGCAGCGGGCGCGACCCGGTCAAGCTCGGTTCGGCCCACCCGCGCAACGCGCCCTACCAGGCGTTCCGTTGCAAGGACGGCTATTTCGGCATGGCGGCGGGCAACAACGCCTTGTGGAAGGGCGTGTGCGCGACGGTGGGCCGCGAGGACCTGCTGGCCGACCCGCGCTTTACCGACACCAGCGCGCGCGCCCGCAACCAGGACGCGCTGCGCGAGATCCTGGAAGCGATCTTCGCGGACGCTGACGCGCCGACGTGGCTGGCGCGCTTTCGCGCTGCCGGGGTGCCGTGCGCGCCCATCAACACCTATTCCGAAGTGCTGGCGGACCCGCAGGTCGAGCATATGGGCTGGGTGCAACCGCTGGAACTGCCGAACGGCGTGCGCACGCGCACCTTCGGCCTGCCGGTGCGCTTCGATGGCCAGACCACCGCGCTGCGCCGCCCGCCGCCCGCGCTGGGCGAGCACAACGACGCGGTGCTGGGGCCGTTGCGCAACAAGGGGAAGGGCGCATGAGCGCGGCGCTACGGGTCGAGCGGCATGGCTCGGCGCAGGTATTGATGCTGGCGCGGCCCGAGAAGATGAACGCATTGTCTGCCGAGCTGGTCGAGGCCCTGATCGCGGCGGTGGACGCCGCGCCGGCGCAGGGCGCGGACGTCATCGTGCTGCGAGGCGAGGGCCGCAATTTCAGCGCGGGTTTCGATTTCGGCGATTGGGAAGCGCAGAGCGAGGGCGACCTGCTGCTGCGCTTCGTGCGCATCGAGACGCTGTTACAGCGCGTGGCGGCCTCGCCCTGCCTGACGGTGGGGCTGGCGCACGGCCGCAACTTCGGCGCCGGCGTCGACCTGTTCGGCGCCTGCAAGTGGCGCGTCGCCGCGCCGGACGCGAGCTTTCGCATGCCGGGCCTGAAGTTCGGGCTGGTGTTGGGCACGCGCCGCTTTGCCGGCCTGGTGGGCGCCGAGCGCGCCCGCGCCATCCTGGAGCAGGCCAGCGTGTTCGACGCGGCCCAGGCCCACCGCGACGGCTTCGTCAGCCACCTGGCGGCGCCCGACTCGTGGCCCGGGATCGAGCGTCAGGCGGGTGACGCCGCGGGCGCCCTGACCGGCGCCAGCCGCGCGCAGCTGTACGCGGCGCTGTCGGCCGAGCAGCCCGATACGGACCTGGCGCGGCTGGTGCGGTCTGCCGCCGAACCGGGATTGAAGGCGCGGGTGGCGGCCTACCTGCAGGCGCGCTGAGCACGCCGGCCCGGCTCCTTTTAGTGTGAACAGGCCCTGGCGAGGAGACGGCATGGGTTCGGGATTCAATCAGGCACACAAGCAGCGCTCGCTGGCCGAACTGGCCGCGCTGGTGCCGGACGGCGCGTCGATCGCCCTGGGCGGCAGCTTCCTGCACCGGGGGCCGTTCGCCTTCGTGCGCGAACTGGTCCGCCAAGGGCGGCGCAACCTGGAACTGGTCAAACAGTCGCCGGGCTATGACGTCGACATCCTTTGCCGCGCCGGCGCGCTGCGGCGCGTGCGCGCGGGCATCGTGGCGATGGAAGGCAACTTCGGCCTGGCGCCGTGGTACCGCAAGGCCATCGAGCGCGGCGAGGTCGAGCTGGAGGAGCACGCCTGCGCCAGCCTGACGGCGGGCCTGCGGGCCGCCGCCTATGGCGTGCCGTTCCAGCCCTGCGGCGGCCTGCACGGCAGCGACCTGCCGGCGCTGAACGGCTGGCACTGCCTGGACGATCCCTATGGCAGCGGCGAGCGCACCTGGGTGATCCCGGCGGTGCGGCCGGACTTTGCCGTGATCCAGGCCTCGGAAGTGGATGCGCGCGGCAATGTGCGGGTGCACGGCACGGCGCACTGGGACCGCATCATGTCGCGCGCCGCCGGCAGCGTGCTGGTGGTGGCCGAGAAGCGGGTGGACAGCGCCGTGTTCGAGGCGCAGCCCGAAGCCACGCTGGTGCCGTATTTCATGGTGCAGGCGTACACGGTGCTGCCGCGCTCGGCCTGGCCCGGCTCATGCTGGCCGGACTATGCCATCGACTATCCGGCGGTGCAGGCCTACATGGACAAGGACGGCGACCTGGCGGCGCACCTGGCCTCGGCGCCGGAAATGCAGGCCGGGGCGCGGGCGAGCGCGGGAGAGGCGAATGGCTGAGCAATGGTCGGGGTTTTCGTACATCGTCACCAATCTGGCGCGCTTCATCCGGCCCGACGAGATCACCTTCAGCGGCGTGAATTCGACCTTGCCGATGCTGGCCTGCCTGCTGGCCAAGCGCGCCTACGACTGGGATTACGTCTACATTAACGTGGCCGGCGGGGTCGATCCGCGGCCCTCGCATATCCCCTTGTCCAGTTCCGATCCCGCGCTGGCCGAGCACAGCGCGTCGATCTTCGCCAACGAGGATTTCTACGACCTGTGCACGCGCGGCCGCATGGACCTGGCGTTCCTGGGCGCGGCCCAGATCGATGGCGCGGGCCGCGCCAACAATTCCTGCATCGGCGACTGGCACGCGCCCAAGGTGCGCCTGCCCGGAGGGGGCGGCGGCGCGGTGATGACGCCGACGGCGCGGCGTTGCTGCACCTGGCGTACCGAGCATTCGCGCCGGGTGTTCGTCGACAGGCTGGACTTCGTGACCTCGGGCGGCGGATTCGCCGGCGTGGCGACGCCGATCGCGGTGTTCGTCAGGCGCAACGGCCGGCTGGCGCTGCAGTCCTGGCACCCCGAATCCAGCCTGGAGGAAGTGCGCGAGCGCACGGCGTTCGACTTCGACGCGCAGGGCGCCGGCCCGACGCCGCCGCCGACGCAGGCGGAGCGGCGCGCCTTGCGCGAACTGGATGCGGATGGACGCTTCGAGCGCGACGCGGCGGTGACGTTGCGTCCCGACGCGCCCGCCGACAAGGGGGTTGGCGCCCGCTAGCCGCCAGGAGCTAGGAGCCGGCGCGCAGGCGCGCCAGTTCCGCCGAGAGTTCGGCCACCAGCGCCTGGGCGCGCGCCAGCGGATCGTGGCTGTCGGCCGCCGCCTCGACGCCGGCCACGGCCGCGTCGCGCAGGCGCGGCTGCACGCTTTCGTGGCCGACGCTGACGTCGACGTCGAACACCAGCTGTTCGGCGCGATGCCAGGTGCTGAACCATTCCAGCGGCTTGCCATGCTGGTCCATGCCCTGGCCTTCCAGCATCAGCAGCGGCGTGCCGGTGTCGGTCTGCAGCAGCGCGGCCAAGGCGGCATCGGCGGCCACCGCGCGGATCTGGTTGCGGCCGGCGCCGGGATGCAGGCCGAAACGCCGCGTCAGCACGCCATGCAGCGAGGCATCGGCCAGGTCGTCGGCGCGCAGGCCGGGGACGGCGGCGGCGGGCAGCCACGTGCGCACATAGGCCAACGGCGCATCGGCCACGTGTCGCAGCCGTTCCAGCAGCAGCAGGTCGGCGGTGCCGAAGAACTCGATCACGGCCTTGGGCGCTTCGCCCGGCGCCAGGCCCAGCACGCGTGTCTTGAGCGCCACGCCGGACTGCGCGAACTGTTCGTAAAGGCCGGTGGAACGCTGCACCAGGCGGCGATGCTCGCGCGGCGTGGCGACGACCGCGGGCCGTCCCGCCTCGCGCTGGATCAGCCCTTCCGCCGCCAGCGCCGACAAGGCCTGGCGCACCACGCTGCGGGCCACGCCGAAGCGTTCGCACAAGGCGGCTTCGCTGGGCAGCAGCGCGCCGGCGCCGAGCTTGCGGGTGCGGATGTAGCCGCGCAGCAGCGCCGCCACCTGGGCGTGCAGCGGCACGTCGCCGGAACGGTCCAGCGCGGGCAAATCTTCAGCGTTGGCGGGCGCCATGCAATCAACCTCCTGTTTGAGCCCGCGCAGTTTCCCATACATGCGTCCAGCCGGGGGCCAGATGCGCGGCGCGCTCGGCGGCCAGGATCAGACTGTCTTCGCGGGCGATGCCCTGGCCCGCGATGTCGAACGCGGTGCCGTGATCGACCGACACGCGCACCACCGGCAGGCCGACGGTGATGTTAACGCCGTCGTCGCCATAGACGGCCTTGAAGGGGGCGTGGCCCTGGTCGTGGTAACAGGCGATCACGAACTGCCACTTGCCGCGCACCGCCTGCGGGAACAGCGCGTCGGCCGGGATCGGGCCGGCGGCCAGGATGCCGGCGGCGTTGGCCTCGGCCACGGCGGGCGCCAGGATGTCGGCGTCCTCGGTGCCGAAGATGCCGTTTTCGCCGGCGTGCGGGTTCAGGCCCGACACCGCCACCGGGCGGTCGCCGCGGCCCAGGGCCTTGGCGAACGAGCCGGCCAGACGCAGCACCGCGCGCATGCGCGCCGGGGTCAGGTCCGCGATGGCCTGGCGCAGCGACACGTGGGTGGTGGCGTGGAAGATGTAGAGGTCGCCGGCGGACAGCACCAGCGAGAAGGTCTTGACGCCGAATTCGTGCGCCAGCAATTCGGTGTGGCCAGGCCATTTGTGGCCGGCGGCGTGCATGGCGGCCTTGTTGAGCGGGGCGGTGACGATACCGTCGACCTCGCCGGCGCGCGCCAGGGCGCAGGCGGTGGTGACGAATCGCACCGAGCCGTCGCCAGCGTCGGCGCTGATCTCGCCCAGCTTGACGTGGCCCAGCGACGGGCCGGCCTGCAGCACGTCGATGGTGCCGGGCGTGTTGGTGGCGTCGGCGGGGCGTTCGACGCGGCGCACGATGGCGGGATCGCCGCCGAGGCTGCGTACCGCGTTGGCCATCACGTCGACATCGCCGATCACGACCAGGCGCGCCTTCTGGCGCAGTTCGTCATGGCCCATCAGCATCTTGGCCGTGATCTCCGGCCCGATGCCGGCCACGTCGCCGAGGGTGACGGCCAAGAGCGGCAGCTTGGGGGCGGGGGTTTGTGTCATCGCTTGAATCTCCTGTCGCGGATCGCGCGCACGGCGCGAACCAGTACGTCTTCGGCGCCAAAGCCGCCGGCCTTGGTCACCACGGGCAGGCCGTCGGCCGTGCCTCCGGTCAGCGTGCCCAGGGGCACGCCGCCCATCACTTCATCCACCAGGGCGATGCCGCTGGCGCCCAGCGCCAGCAGCACCTGGCGCGCGCCGTCGCCGCCGGTGGCGACCACGCCGGCGGCGCGCGAGGCGCCGATGGCCTGCGCGGCCAGCGTGCCCAGGCGCTGCGCCACGGTGTCGGAATCGAGTCCTTCGCGCTGGCCGGCGGGGGCCAGCAACAGCAGGGTGCCGGCGGCGTCGGCGCCGTCCTGCGCGTGGGCGCGCAGCAGCGGTTCGCACCAGGCGCGCCAGGCGGCGTCATCGGCCAGGTCCGCCAGTTGCGGCGCCCAGGTGCGCGCGCCGGCGGCTTGCAGCGCGGCGGCCTGCGCGCGGGCGGCGCTGTGCTGCGAGGTCACCACCACGACCACAGGGGCGGTCTGGTCGGCGCCGGCCCAGACACGGGCCAGCGGCACCGCCAGGCCGCCGGCGCCCACCGGCAGGGCGCGCGGCCCCAGGATGCCGATGGCGCGGGCCAGGCGTTCCAGGTCGGCGTCGTCGCGGGCGTCGACCACCACCGTGGCGCCGGCCTGCGCGATGCGCGCGGCCAGCGATTCGGGCGATTCACCCGCCTTGGCCGCGACGTGGGCGCAGCCCAGCAGGGTCGGGATATGGCTTTCGGTCACGGGCGTGACCGGGTCGGTGGCGGCCGACGTGGCGGTGACGGGTTGGCCGCCCACCATCAGCACGCCGTCTTCCACGGTGCGGCCGGTGGCGGGGAATGCCGGGCACACCACCGCGATGGCATCCGCGCCCCAGGCCTCGCGCGCCGCGTCGATCTCGGCCTTGAAGGCGCCGCGCAGCGTCGAGTCCACTTTCTTGTACAGGCGCGAGACGCCGGCGGCGCGCAGCCGCTCGACGTTGCGCCGGATCACCGCGCCCGCCTGCGCGGCGGGCAGGGCGCGGCTGTGGGTGGTGACCGCCAGCACGTCGACGTCGTCGGCGGCCGGCGCGGCCAGCGCCTCGTGCGCGCCGTCGATCGACAGGCGGGTGGTCCAGCCGGCCCGCACGAACTGCACGGCGGTGTCGCCGGAGCCGGTCAGGTCGTCGGCGACGATGGCGATGGCGGGATTCAAAGGGCCTCCCCGCGCGCCTCGCGGTAGCCGCCGGCCGCCGCGTCGTCGGCGGCGTCCTCGGACTTGAGTTCACCGGCGCGCTTGAGGAAGTACGAGGCCAGCACCGGCGCCAGGATCGAACTGATCAGCACACAGGCGGCGACCTGCGCGGTGGCGGTCGAGACGTATTGCTGGAAGTTGGGGTCGGCGGCCGCGACCACGGCGGGCGTGGCGATGGCGTTGCCGGCGGTGGTGCCGGCCGCGAAGCCCAGGCCGCTCTTGCCGCCGCGGCGCAGGATCAGGCGATAGCCCAGGTAGACCAGGCCGCCGGTGATCGGGCTGATGATCAGGCCGAGGATCAGGCCGGTGACGCCGCCATTGACGACCGCGCCCAGGTTGATGCCGGTGCCCAGCGCGAAGGCGAAGAACGGGATGACGATGTTGGGCACGGGCTTGAGCACGTCGCGCCATTTGGGATCGAGGTTGCCGACCAGCACGCCCAGCAGGAACGGCACCAGCGCCGCCACCAGGGCGATCATGGGGATGTCGGCCAGGCCCGAGGCGCCCAGGAACAGCAGGCTGAAGAAGGGGCCGTCGTTGACCGCGCTGGCGACGTAGGCGCCACGGTCGCGGGCGTCGCCGTACTGGCCGGTGTAGGCCAGCCACAGGCCGCCGTTGCTGTTGTCGAAGGCGGCCAGCATGGCCAGGATCGACACGCCCAGCACGCCGTCCAGGCCGACGTAGCTGCCCAGGATGATGATAAGGGTGGCCGGAACCAGCGTCTTCATCAGCAGGATGGTGCCGGCGGTGGCCAGGATCGGGCCGCCGGTGCGCGCATTGACGTGGGTGCCGGTGGCGAAGATCAGCAGCGCGATCAGCGGCAGGGCGCTGTTCTTGAACAGGGCGGTGGTGAAGCCGCCGATGGCCAGCGCGTCGGGCGCGAAGGTGCCGAGCAGCGAACCCAGGATCAGCGGTACCAGCATCAGGCCGCCAGGGATTTTCTGCATCGTGCCAAAGAAGGGCGAACGGGTGGTTGCGGTCGTCACAATCGGAGTCTCCAGGGGGATTTTCTCGCGGCGCAGACGTTCATGCGTGCGTCTGTCAGGGGGTTGAAAGCCGCCAGTGTACACCTGTACGTACAGCATGTACGTACAGGGTCTTCCCGTGTGGCGCCAGCGCGACGTCCGCCCGCCGGCTCAGTCCAGCCCGACGAACCCCCCCGTCTGGTGGCTCCACAGCCGCGCGTACAGCCCGCCCTGGGCGATCAGGCTGGCATGGGTGCCGGATTCGACGATGCGCCCGCCGTCCAGCACGACCAGCCGGTCCATGCGGGCGATGGTGGACAGGCGGTGCGCGATGGCGATGACGGTCTTGCCTCGCATCAGCGCCTCCAGGCTTTCCTGGATCGCGGCCTCGACCTCGGAATCGAGCGCCGAGGTGGCTTCGTCCAGGATCAGGATGGGCGCGTCCTTGAGCAGCACGCGGGCGATGGCGATGCGCTGGCGCTGGCCGCCCGACAGCTTGACGCCGCGCTCGCCGACGTGGGCGTCCAGGCCGCGGCGGCCGTCGCCGTCGACCAGCGCGTCGATGAATTCGGCGGCGCGGGCGCGGTCGATGGCGTCGCGCAACTGCGCCTCGCTGGCGTCGGGCCGGCCGTACAGCAGGTTGTCGCGGATCGAGCGGTGCAGCAGCGAGGTGTCCTGGGTGACCACGCCGATCTGCGAACGCAGGCTTTCCTGGGTGACGCCGGCGATGTCCTGGCCGTCGATCAGGATGCGCCCGCCCTCCAGGTCGTACAGCCGCAGCAGCACGTTGACCAGGGTCGACTTGCCGGCGCCGGACGGGCCGATCAGGCCGATTTTCTCGCCGGCGCGCACGGTCAGGTCCAGGTGCGGGATGATCTGGCGGCCGCTGCCGTAGTGGAACGACATGTCCTCGAAGCGCACCTCGCCCTGCGTGATGCGCAAGGGCACGGCGTCGGGCCGGTCGAGCACCTGGCGTGGCTGCGAGATGGTGGCCAGGCCGTCCTGCACGATGCCGACGTTTTCCGAGATGCCGTTCACTTCCCACATGATCCAGGCGGACATGTTGTTGATGCGGATCACCAGGCCCAGCGCCAGCGTGATTGCGCCCAGGCTGATGCTGCCGATGCTCCACAGCCACAGCGCCAGGCCGGCGGTGCTGGCGATCAGGATGCCGTTGAGCGTGTTGATGGACACGTCCATGGCGGTGATGACGCGGGTCGACAGGCGCTGCTTTTCGGTCTGCTCGGTCATGGCCTGGCGCGCGTAGTCTTCTTCGCGGCGGGCGTGGGCGAACAGCTTGAGCGTGGAGATGTTGGTGTAGCCGTCGACGATGCGGCCCATCAGCCTGGAGCGCGCCTCCGAGGCGATGACGGCGCGCGACTGCATGCGCGGCACGAAGTACGCCAGCATGCCGCAGTAGATGGCGATCCACAGCACCAGCGGAATCACCAGGCGCCAGTCGGCCTCGGCGAACAGGTACAGCGCGCTGGCGGCGTACAGGATCACGTGCCACAGCGCGTCCACCGACTGCACCGCCGAATCGCGCAGCGAATTGCCGGTCTGCAGCACGCGGTTGGCGACGCGGCCGGCGAAGTCGTTGTGGAAGAACGCCAGGCCCTGGTTCAGCACGTAGCGGTGGTTCTGCCAGCGCACCAGCGTGGTCAGGCTGGGCGAGATGGTCTGGTGCGACAGCAGGTCGTGCGCGGCGATCGACAGCGGCCGCAGCACCATCACCACGAACGCCATCCACACCAGCGTGTAGGCGTGTTCGCGGAAGAAGTCGGCCGGCGCGGTGTTCTGCGCCATGTCGACCAGGTCGGCCAGGAAGCTGAACAGCGCCACTTCCACCAGCGCGCCCGCCAGGCCCACCAGCAGCAGGATGGCGAAGATCGGCCAGACCTGCCACAGGTAATAGGCGTAGAAGCGCAGCACGCGTCCCGGCGGGGTGATGTCGGGGGCGTCGCGGAACGGGTCGATCAGGTTTTCGAAGTAGCGAAAGACGGGGTTCGATTTTGCGCCGGGCATGGCAGGTCCGTAGAAGGAGGCCGCCCAAGCGTATCAGGGTAACCCCTTAAAAATAAAGGGGCTGGGTGCCGTCATCCGTATTGCGCGCGCCGCGTTCCGCCTTCGCGCCGGCTGGCCTTGTCGGTGATGAGGTTGTCCTGCGCCATGCGCTGGCCGCGCCCGGCGATACGGGTCAGCAGGTCGCGCAGCAGGGCGATCTCGGCGGCGTCCAGGTCCTGCACCAGCAGGTCGTTCAGGCGCAGGACCTCAGGCAGCAGGGCGCGGTAGCGGTCCAGGCCCTCGGCGGTGGCCTCGATGCGCACCACGCGCCGGTCGGCGCTGTCGGGCAGGCGCCGCAGCCAGCCCTTTTCACACAGCGAACCCAGCGTGCGCGAGGTGCGGGCCAGGTCGAGCTTGGCGGCGGCCGCCAGTTCGGCGGAGGTCATGATGCCGCCCTCGATCGCACAGGCCAGCAGGCGCCATTCGCGCCGGGTGATGCCGAAACGGCCTTCGCACAGGCGCACGAAAACGGGGTTGGACTGCGCCCAGGCCTGGTACAGCTGGTACATCAGCATCCCGGCCAGGGGGTGTTCGACGGGGTGGGTCATATCGTTATGGCAAGTACTGGATTAGATCAAGCAATCTTCGCGGCGCTACAGTCGTCTCGCCTATCCAGGCCCAGGCCCGGCAAGCACAAACATAACCGACAGCGGGCCGTTGTCACCAGGGAGACTAGCGTGCGTAATTGGATATCCCGCGTCGCATTCGCGGCGCTTGCGGCGGTTTCGGCCGCGCCGGCCTGTGCCCAGCAGGCGCCGCTGGACGGCGCCTTGACCATCGTGGTGGGCTATCCGCCGGGCGGCAGTTCCGACCGCGTCGCGCGGCTGGTGGCCGACCGCCTGAAGGACCGGCTCGGCGTGACGGTGGTGGTCGAGAACAAGACCGGCGCCGGCGGCCGCATCGCGGCCCAGGGCCTGCATGCGCTGGCCGCGCGCCAGAACGTGCTGATGCTGGCCAATCCGGCGGTAATGGTGGTGGCGCCGCTGGTCTATGCCGAGCCGGGCTACGATGCCCGCCGCGATTTCCAGCCGGTGTCGCTGGTCAGCCGCTACAAGTTCGCGCTGGCGGTGGCGGCCAATTCGCCGATCCACGATGTGGCCGGATTGCGCCAGTGGCTGCGCGACCACCCGCGCCAGTTCACGGTGGGCGTGCCCGCCACCGGCAGCCTGCCGCATTTCTTCGCGTTGATGCTGGGCCGCGAGCTCAAGCAGGAACCCGAGGTGGTGGGCTATCGCGGTTCGGCGCCGCTGATTTCCGAGCTCATCGGCGGCATCCTGCCGCAGGCCGTCGACACCCTGGACACGCTGTTGCCGCAACACCGCGCCGGCAAGATCCGCATCCTGGCGACCTCGGGCGAGGCGCGCGCCCCGGAGCTGGCCGACGTGCCCACCTTCCGCGAGGCCGGCGTGGACCTGGCGGCCGATGGCTGGAATGCCTTCTTCGCCTCGTCCGCGATGGCGCCGGCCAAGGCCGTCCGGCTGGGCGAGGACATCGCCGCCGTGATGCGCGAGCCCGCCATGCAGCAGGCGGTGCGCGACTCGTACCTGGAGCCGGTGGCGGCCGATGCGGCGGCCACCGGACGCGACCTGGATGCCTACCGGGCCCAATGGGAACCGGTGGTGAAGGCCTCCGGCTTCACCGCGACGCAATAGGGCGGGCGACGATGAGTACCGTGCAGAATGTGCTGTTCATCATGGCCGACCAGCTGCGGGCGGACCACCTGAGCTGCTATGGCCATCCCTATTTGCGGACGCCCAGCCTGGACGCGCTGGCCGCGCGCGGCGCGCGCTTCGACCGCGCCTTCGTCAATTCCGGCGTGTGCGGCCCGTCGCGCATGAGCTATTACACGGGGCGCTATCCCTCGCGCCACGGCGCCACCTGGAACCGGGTGCCGCTGTCGGTCAACGAGATCACGCTGGGCGAGTACCTGGCGGGGCAGGGGCGCGACCTGGCGCTGGCGGGCAAGACCCACGTCATTCCCGACCGCGCCGGCATGGAGCGCCTGTCGATCGACGGCGGCTCAGAGCTGGGCGCGCTGCTGTCGCGCGGCGGCTTCATCGAGGTCGACCGCTACGACGGCCACCACGAGCCGGGCAAGGAAAGCGGCTACCCAGCCTTCCTGCGCAGCCAGGGCTACGACAGCGCCGATCCCTGGACCGACTACGTCATCGCCGGCGTCGACGCGCGCGGCCAGGTGGTCAGCGGCTGGAACATGCGCAACGCGCACCTGCCGTCGCGCGTTGCCGAGCCGCACTCCGAAACCGCCTACATGACCGACCAGGCGCTGCGCTTCATGCAGCAGCGCGGCGGCCAGCCCTGGGTGCTGCACCTGAGCTACGTCAAGCCGCACTGGCCCTACATGGCGCCGGCGCCCTACCACCAGCGCTACACGGCCGACCAATGCCTGCCGGTGCGGCGCAATCGCGAGGAACTGGCCGGCGCGCATCCGGTGGTGGCGGCCTATCGCCAGCACGAGGAAAGCGTCAGCTTCTCGACCGACGAGTGCGTGCGCGTGGTGCGCCCGGCCTACCAGGGCCTGATCCGCCAGCTCGACGACCACCTGGGGCGGCTGTTCGACTACATGGAAGGCGCGGGCCTGATGCGTAATACGCTCATCGTGTTCACGGCGGACCATGGCGATTTCCTGGGCGACCATTGGCTGGGCGAGAAGGAACTGTTCTACGACACCGTGCAACGGGTGCCGTTCATCGTCATGGACCCGTCGGCGGCGGCCGACGCCACCCGCGGCCAGGCGCTGGCGGACATGGTGGAAAGCGTGGACCTGGTGCCGACGGTGCTGCGCGCGCTGGAGGCGCCGCGGCCCTGGCACCGGCTGGAAGGGCGCGAATTGCAGACCGTGCTGCACGGCCGCGCCGCGGACGAGCCATGGCGCGACTGCGTGTTCTCGGAGTTGGACTACAGTTTCCGCCAGGCCCGCATCCTGCGCGGCAAGACCCCGCAGAACGCGCGCGCCTGGTCGGTGCGCACCGACCGCTGGCGCTACGTGTACTGGCTGGACGAGCCCGAGCAGTTGTATGACCTGCAGGCCGATCCCGATGAGTTCCAGGACCTGGGCGCCAGCGCCGCGCATGCGCCGGTGCGGGCGCAGCTGCGCGAGCGCCTGCTGGACTGGATGCTGCGCGGCAAGCGCCGCACCACCATGAGCGACGCGGCGGTCGAGCAGGGAACCAATGCGCACAAGCGCGCCGGGGTGTTCTTCGGGCAGTGGTGAGCGGGCAGGGGCGGCGGCGCCCGCCGCCGCGCCCGGGCCGGCGTCAGGCGCCGGCCGTATCCTTGTGCGGCGCGTCGGCCGTGGCCGGCTTGAGTTCGCGCCGCAGGATCTTGCCGACGTTGGTGCGCGGCAGGTCGTCGCGGAACTCGATGTAGCGCGGCACTTTGTAGCCGGTGAGCTGGGTGCGGCAATGCGCGATCAGCGTTTCGGCGTCCAGGTTCGGATCCTTGCGGATCACGTACAGCTTGACCGCCTCGCCCGAGCGTTCGTCGGGCACGCCGATGGCCGCCACTTCGCGCACGCCGGGATGCAGCGCCGCGGCATCCTCGACCTCGTTGGGATAGACGTTGAAGCCGGACACCAGGATCATGTCCTTCTTGCGGTCGACCAGGAAAACGTAGCCGGTTTCGTCGACGTAGCCGATGTCGCCGGTGCGCAGGTAGCCATCGGGCGTCATCACCAGCGCGGTCTCGTCGGGCCGGTTCCAGTAGCCCTGCGTCACCTGGGGGCCGCGCACGCAGATCTCGCCGCGTTCGCCCACGCCCAGTTCGCGTCCGTCATCGTCGCGGATCGACAGGTCGGTCGATGGCACCGGCAGGCCGATGGAGCCGGTGAAGGCCTTCACGTCGAGCGGGTTGATGGTCACCGCCGGCGAGGTCTCGGTCAGGCCATAGGCCTGCGCCAGCGAGCGGCCGGTGACGGCCAGCCAGCGCTCGGCCACGGCGCGCTGCACCGCCATGCCGCCGCCCATGGTCAGCCGCAGGCGCGAGAAATCCAGTTTGGCGAAGTCGGGATGGTTGAGCAGGGCGTTGAACAGTGTGTTGACGCCGGTGAAGGCGCTGAAGGGCACCTTGGCCATCTCCTTGATCAGCCCGGGGATGTCGCGCGGATTGATGATGAGGAGGTTGCTGGCGCCGATCTTCATGAAGGCCAGGCAGTTCGCCGTGAGCGCGAAGATATGGTAGAGCGGCAACGCCGTGACGATGCATTCCTCGCCATCCTTGACCAGCGGCTTGATCCAGGCGTGGGCCTGGGTGACGTTGGCGGCCAGGTTGCGGTGGGTCAGCATGGCGGCCTTGGCCACGCCGGTGGTGCCGCCGGTGTATTGCAGGCAGGCCAGGTCGTCCTGGGTCAGCGCGACTTCCTCGAAGGGCGCGTCGCGGCCGGCCCGCAGCGCCTGGCCCAGGCGCAGGGCGCCGGGGATCGACCAGGCCGGCACCATGCGCTTGACGCGCCGTACCACGAAGTCCACCAGGCGGCCCTTGAGCGGACTGAGCAGTTCGCCGATCGAGGTCACCAGCACTTTCTCGACCGGGGTGTTGGGCAACGCCTTTTGCAGCGTGGCGGCGAAGTTGTCGGCCACCACGATGGCGCGCGCGCCGGCGTCGGCCAGCTGGTGCTCCAGTTCGTGGGCGGTGTACAGCGGGTTGCAGTTGACCACGACGCAGCCGGCGCGCAGCGTGCCGAACAGGCAGACCGGATATTGCAGCAGGTTGGGCATCATCAGCGCCACCCGGTCGCCCTTGCGCAGGCCGTTGGCGTGCAGCCAGGCGGCGAAGTCGCGCGTCAGGCGGTCGAGTTCGGCGTAGGTCATGGTCTTGCCCATGCTCAGGTACGCGGGCTTGTCCGCGAACCGCCGGCAGCTGTCACGCGCGATCGAGACCAGCGTGGTGGCGCTGTCGAGCTCGATGTCCCTGGGCACGCCCGCGGGGTAGCTCTTTTGCCAGATTCGTTCCATCTTTACGGGGCTCCCAACAGGGCATTTTTCAGGGAGGATTGCGCCGGATTGTCGCCCAGCCAGACACGCAGCAGCGCGCGGCCGAAGGCGGGGTCGTCGATGCGCCCGCGCTGCCTGCCGTTGTCGGTGATCGCCACGCCGCGGGCATCGAAGTCCAGGTCGATCACGTCGCCTTCGCGGGCCGAGCCGATCTCGGCCATCAGGGCGGACAGGCGCGCGGCGGACGGTTGCAGGGCGGCGAGTTCCTGTTTGGACGTATTGTCGCGCAATCCTTCCTGCAGCGCCGCGTCCAGGCTCTTGCTGTCGACATCGCGCAAGAGTTGCAGGCGCATGCGGCGCGGCGCGTTGCTGTTGATCAAGGCCGCGGCGTCCTGGCTTTTGGCGCCGGCATACAGCGCCGCCACGTAGACCTTGACGACGAACTTGGTGCGCAGGCCGGCGCCGTTCAGCACCAGCGCCTGGCCGCCTTCGGACAACTGCGCGGGGACGCGCACGCCGGCCACTTCCACGTCGGCGGCCAGCGCGGGGGCGGCCGCCAGGCAGGCGGCCAGGACCAGGCTCAGGGCGGCGGCGCGCCCTCCGGGGATGATGTCACGCATGGGTCTCCTCCAGTGGTTTTCTGCTTGTAGTACTTCTTGTCGGCGATGTAGATCGTGCGTTCCACGACGGCGTAGACGACGCCGTCCTTGTCCTTCAATTCCACGGTGTAGGTCCGGGTGGTCTCGTGGTCGCGCGCAAGGATCTTGCGTATGTCCGCGATTTCTCCCGGCGGCAGCCGGAAGTCCACATACAGCGTGGTATAGGCGGGCTTGCGGTAGCGGATGGATGCGGCCTTGTCCCACACGATGTGGTCCGCGCCCAGCGCCGCCATCAGCATGGTGGGATGGGCGCCGTCTGTCACCGCGAACAGCGAGCCGCCGTACATCGAGCCCACGATGTTGCGCGTGCGCCGCAGCAGGGGCAGCTTGATGCGGATGTGCTGGAAATCGTGCGACACGTGCAGCACCCGGCCGCCGGTGGCGCGGAACGCCGGATGCAGGTTGAATCCCACCCGCATCAGGCGCGCGCGCCAGGCCGGCGACAGGCGTTTGAACCAATAGGGCTTCACCGCTTTACATCGCCTCGGTCACATGGCCTCGAACAGGCCGGCCGCGCCCATGCCGGTGCCGATGCACATCGTCACCATGCCGTACTTGCCGCCGGTGCGGCGCAGGCCGTGCATCAGCGTGGCGGTGCGGATCGCGCCGGTCGCGCCCAGCGGGTGGCCCAGCGCGATGGCGCCGCCCAGCGGGTTGATCTTGGCTGGATCGAGCTTGAGTTCGCGGATCACCGCCAGCGACTGCGCGGCGAAGGCCTCGTTCAGTTCGATCCAGTCCAGGTCGTCCTGGGCGATGCCGGCGCGCGCCAGCACCTTGGGGATGGCGGCCATGGGGCCGATGCCCATGATTTCCGGCGGCACGCCGGCCACCGAATAGCTGACGAAGCGCGCCATCGGGCTGAGGTTGAACTCGCGCAGCACGCGCTCGGACACCAGCACCACGGCGGCGGCGCCGTCCGACATCTGCGAGCTGTTGCCGGCGGTGACGCTGCCGCGCGCGGCGAACACGGGCTTGAGCCGCGCCAGCCCCTCGGCGCTGCTGTCGGGGCGCGGGCCTTCATCGACCTCGACCAGGCGGCGGGTTTCGCGCACGTCGCCCTTGGAGCCGCCGGGCAGGCGCGTCACCACCTCGAACGGCGTGGTCTCGGCGCGGAAGTGGCCGGCGGCGATGGCGGCGTTGGCCTTCTGCTGCGAGGCCAGCGAGAAGGCGTCCTGGTCTTCGCGCGACACCTTCCATTGCTCGGCCACTTTCTCGCCGGTCAGGCCCATGCCGAAGGCCATGCCGACGTTCTCGGGATGCGAGAAGATGGCCGGGTTGAGCGACACCTTGTTGCCCATGATCTGCGGCATGGCGCTCATGGACTCGGTGCCCGAGCCGATCATGATGTCGACCTCGCCGCTGCGGATGCGGGCGGCGGCGTCGGCCACCGCTTGCAGGCCCGACGCGCAGAAGCGGTTGACGGTGACGCCGGCCACGCTTTGCGGCAGGCCGGCCAGCAACAGCCCGATGCGCGCCACGTTCATGCCCTGTTCGGCTTCCGGCATGGCGCAGCCGGTGATGACGTCGTCGATGCGCGCCGGATCCAGCCACGGCGTCTGCTTCAACACGCCCTGCAGCGCCGCCGCCAGCATGTCGTCGGGCCGGGTGGTGGCATACACCCCATTGCGCTTGCCCACCGGCAGCCGCGTCGCCGCAACGATGTAAGCCTCTTGAATCTGCTTGCTCATATCATTTCCTCGTATCCATAACGATCACCCTCTATGCACACCACGGTCCCCCACAAGCGGGGCCGCGCGGATCCGGCTTTGCCGGTCCGCCACCGGCGCCCCCTGGGGGGAAGCGCCGCAGGCGCTTCGGGGGGGGCTATCAGTTCCGCAATGGCTTGCCCGTGTCGAGCGTGTGTCGGATGCGGGCCTGGGTCTCGGGCGTGCGCAGCAGCGCCACGAACTCCTTGCGTTCGACCGCCAGCAGCCATTCCTCGTCGACCTTGGCGCCGGTCTCGACCTCGCCGCCGCAAAGCGCGACGGCGGCGCTGCGGGCCACGCGGTAGTCGTGGGCGCTGATCATGCCGCCTTCGCGCATGTTGACCAGCACCATCTCGAAGTTGGCGATGCCGTTGCGGCCGGCCACGGGCACGTCCTGCAGGCGCGGCGGCGGCGCGTAGCCGGCGGTGGCGGCGGCGCGCGCCTGGCCGATGGCCACGAACAGCAGCTCGCCCGGATGGAACAGCACGATGTCCTGCTCGCGCGCGAAGCCCAGGTCCACGGCCTCGATGGCGCTCTTGGCGACCCGCGCCATGGCGATGGTCTGGAACACCGGTTGCAGGAACGGGAACACCTCGCCGGGCGTGGCCGTCTTCGCCGCCAGCGCCGCGGCGCGGCCGGCGAATTCCTTGCTGCCGCCGCCGGCCGGGATCAGGCCGACGCCGGCCTCGACCAGGCCGATGTAGCTTTCCAGCGCCAGCACGCGGTGCGAGGCATGCATCAGGAATTCGCAGCCGCCGCCCAGCGCCATGCCCTGCACGGCCGCCACGGTGGGGATCTGCGCGTACTTGAAGGCCTGCGAGGTGCGCTGGAACTTCTCGACGGTGGCTTCCAGCATGTCCCATTGGCCGGCGGCGCAGGCTTCGGACACCTGCTGCAGGTTGGCGCCCACGGCGAACGGGGCGTCATGCCAGATCACCAGGCCATCGAACTCGCGCTCGGCGCGCGCCACGGCCTGCAGGATGCCTTCCAGCACCTCGGCGCCCAGCGTGTGGTTCTTGGACGTGACCGACAGGATGGCGATGCCGGCGTCGACCTCGGGCAGGTTCCACAGGCGCACGCCTTCGTTTTCCCACACCGTGGTGCCGCGGTCGTCGGGGCCTTCGCCGAACACGCGCTCGGGGAACAGCTGGCGCCGGTAGACCGGCAGCGCCGAGCGCGGGTGCAGCTTGCCGCTGCGCGCCGAATACGAGCCGGCGGGCGTGTGCACGCCCTGGCGGTCCGGTTCCAGGGCCCAGGCCGGCAGCGGCGCGTCGCTCATGGCGCGGCCGGCGGCAATGTCCTCGGCCACGGCGCGGGCGATGGCCTGCCAGCCGGCGGCCTGCCAGGTCTCGAACGGGCCCTGGGCCCAGCCGAAGCCCCAGCGCATGGCCAGGTCCAGGTCGCGGGCGTTGTCGGCCACCTGGCCGAGCTGCGCCGCGCTGTAGTGGAAGATGTCGCGGAACAGGCTCCACAGGAACTGGGCCTGCGGATGGTCGCTGGCGCGCAGCGCGGCGAAGCGCCTGGCCGGATCGCGTTCCTTGAGCAGGGCGGCGACCTCGTCGGCCAGCTTGCCGGCGCTGGGGCGGTAGTCCTGCGCCTGCAGGTCCAGTACCTGGATTTCGCGGCCGGCCTTGCGGTAGACGCCGGCGCCGCTCTTCTGGCCCAGCGCGCCCTTGGCGATCAGGGCCGACAGCCAGGCGGGCAGCGTGAAATAGCGGTGCCAGGGATCGTCAGGCAGGTTCTTGTCCATGGTGCCGACCACGTGGGCCAGCGTGTCCAGGCCGACCACGTCGGCGGTGCGGTAGGTGGCGCTCTTGGGGCGGCCGATCCTGGGGCCGGTGAGGGCGTCGACCTCGTCAAAGCCCAGCCCCAGACGCTGGGTGTGGTGCATGGCGGCCAGGATCGAGAACACGCCGATGCGGTTGGCCACGAAGTTGGGCGTGTCGAGCGCGCGGATCACGCCCTTGCCCAGGGTGGAGGTCAGCCAGGTCTCGAGCTGGTCCAGCACCGGCGCCTGGGTGTGCGCGGTGGCGATGATTTCCACCAGGCGCATGTAGCGCGGCGGATTGAAGAAATGGATGCCGCAGAAGCGGTCGCGCAGCGCGGCCGGCAGGGCGTTGGCCAGCGCGTCGATCGACAGGCCGGAGGTATTGGAGGCGATGATGGCGCCGGGCGCGACGTGCGGCGCGATGCGCTCGTACAGCGCCGTCTTCCAGTCCATGCGCTCGGCGATGGCTTCGATGATCAGGTCGCAGCCGCGCAGCTGTTCGATATGGTCGTCGTAGTTGGCCGGGGTGATCAGGGCCAGGCGGGCGGGGCTGGCCAGCGGCGCGGGCTCGAGCTTCTTCAGGCCGGCCAGCGCCTTCTTGACGATGCCGTTGCGGTCGCCTTCGGGCGCCGCAAGGTCGAACAGCGTGACGGGCACGCCGGCGTTGGCCAGGTGGGCGGCGATCTGCGCGCCCATGACGCCGGCACCCAGCACGGCGACGTGTTTGACGACGAACTTGCTCAAGGAAGTCTCCTGAAAATGCGGGCGGAAGACGGGACCGGCCCGTCATCCGCCCCGGCAAGGCTAGAAGCGGGACGACAGCTGCAGGCCGAAGATGTGGCCGCTGCTGTCATAGGTGCCCGCGACGCGGCCCTTCGTCAGCGCGTTGCCGGACGTGGTGTCGATATCCGTCTTGCGCAGGTACAGATAGGTATAGCCCAGGTCCAGCGTGGTGCTCTTGGTGGCCTGCCACTGCACGCCCGTCGAGAACCAGTAGCGGTCGTTGTCGGGCAGCGAGGTGGGCCGGTCCTCGGCCTTGTGGACCGGCGATTGATCGTAGGCCAGGCCGAACTTCCACTTCCAGTCCGGCGCGAACTTGTAGGTCGTGCCCACGGCGATGCGCCAGGTGTCGCGGAAGTTCAGCGGCAGGTCGTCATCGCGCGCGCCGGTGCCGGAGTTGCGGATCTTCAGGTCGGGGATGCTGCTCCAGCCGGTCCACGAGATGTCGCCCAGCAGTTCCCACTTCTCGTTGAGCTGATGGGTGGCGCTCAGGATCAGCGTATCGGGCAGGTCGACCGAGGCCTTGGCGTCGAACGAGACCGACTGGCCGGTGGGGCCGATGTGGTCGATATCGGTGTCGCCCTTGGCGGTGTGCTTGATCTTGGAACGGTACGACAGGCCGATGCGGGTGTCTTCGGTGGGTTGCAGCATGAAGCCCACGTTCCAGCCCCAGGCATCGCCCTTCAGGTTGAGGTCGGCGTCGCCGTTGGTGAAGACCGTGCGGCCGCCGGGCAGGGCCACGGGCACCACGGTTTTCTTCTTGTAGTTGGCGTCGATGTGCTGCCAGTTCACGCCGAAGCCCATCGAGAATTTCTCGTTGACCTTGTAGGCGATCGAGGGATTGATGTTGATCGTCTTGATCTCGAACTTGTTCGAGTGGTATTGGCCGGCCCAGCCGTCGTCGTATTCGGTCATGAGGCCGAACGGCGCGCCGATGCCCAGGCCGATGAACCACTTTTCGCTCAGCTGCCACGAGCCGTAGAGGTTGGGCACGACCCCCAGGTTGCCGGCGTCGCCGCCGTCGCCGCCGGTGGGGCGGGTGCCGCCCAGCGCGGTGGGATTGCGGCTGTCACCGTTGTCCGAGAACTTGAACGACGGCTTGATCAGGTTGACGCCGCCCGAGACATTGATGCCGGGCAGGTAGGTCATGCCTGCGGGGTTGTAGTAGATGATGCTGGCGTTTTCCGGATTTGCCGCCGAGCCCGCATAAGCGTTGCCCAGGCCGCTGGCATTCTGCTCCAGGAGCTGAAAGCCGGCGCCGTGGGCGGCGCTGGTGGCGCCCAGGCCGACCACAATGGCGGACAGGGTGCTCAGGGACAATGAACGTCTGCTCATGGTACTGCCTCCTCGATGTTGGATATGTGTGTCTCTATGGCACTGCCGGTCTCGTCGGCCCGGTCTAATCTCTCGGCATACGCCGGTTCTCTACTGCGCTACGCACTGCGACTGCTCTGGTAATGCAGGGGTCCGCCCGTGAACGGCGCGAACCCGGTCCCGAAAATCACGCCGGCGTCGGCCAGGTCGGCATCGGCCACCACGCCGGCCTCGACCCGCTCGCGGGTGGCGTCCACCAAGGGCTGGATCAGGCGTTCGGCCAGGCCGGCCGGCGCGCGGGCGGCGCCCTGGCCGTCCTTTACCGGTTTGCCGTCGCGCCAGGTGTAGAAGCCGCGGCCGCTCTTCTTGCCCAGGTCGCCGCGCGCCAGCTTCTCGGCCAGGCAGCGCGGCGGCTCGGCGCCGCCGGCCAGTTCCTGGCCCGCCGCGCGGGCGATGTCCAGGCCGACGGTGTCGGCCAGTTCCAGCGGCCCCATGGGCATGCCGAACGCCACCATGGCCGCGTCCACGGCGGCGGGCGACACGCCTTCGTCGACGCTGCGCATGGCCTGCAGCATGTAGGGCGCCAGCACGGCGTTGACCAGGAAGCCGGGCGCGCTGCGCACCGGCAGGGCCAGCTTGCCGATCTGGCCGACGAAGGCGCTGGCGCGCGCCAGCGTGTCGGCGGCGGTGCCGTCCGCATGCACCACTTCCACCAGCGGCATCTTGGCCACGGGGTTGAAGAAGTGGATGCCGACCAGCCGCTCGGGCCGCGCCAGGCCGGCGCCCAGCGTTTCCAGCGACAGGCTGGAGGTGTTGGTGGCCAGCAGCGCGTCGGCCTTCATGCGCGGCTCCAGCGACTGGTACAAGCCGCGCTTGGCCTCGGGGTTCTCGCTGATGGCCTCGATCACCACGTCGGCCAGCGGCACGCCGCCGCCGGCGGGATCGGGCACCAGCCGGTCGAAGGCGGCGCGGGCCGCGCGGCGGTCCTTCAGGCGGCGCGAGAACAGGGCCGCGGCGCGTTTGATGGCGGGCGCGATGCGGGTCATGTCCTGGTCCTGCAGTGTCACGGTCAGGCCCTTGAGCGCGCACCAGGCGGCGATGTCGCCGCCCATCACGCCGGCGCCGACCACGTGCACGTGGCGCACCGGGGCGATGCCGGCCTGGCGGCCGTTGGCCTTCAGGCGTTCCTGCAGCCGGAACACGCGCAGCAGGTTGCGGGCGGTGTCCGAAGCGATGATGGTGTCGATCAGCGCGGGCGCCTGCAAGGCGTTGCCGCCGTGCTTTTCCCAGAGTTCGATGATGGCCGGCGCGGCCGGGTAGTGGCCCAGCGGGTCCTTGGCGGCGACCTGCTTGCGGGCGCGGTTGGCGGCCACCGCCTTGAGCGGCCAGCGGTTCAGCCAGGCGCCCAGGCCGCGCGCGCGCCGCGGCGGCTTGCCCGACAGCACCATGCCGCGCGCCGCCGCCTGCAGCAGGCGGGTCGGCACGCGCGCATCCACCAGGCCCAGCGCCGCCGCGCGGCGCGCATCGGCGCCGCGGCCGGTCAGCATCATGTCGAGCGCGGCCGGCGCGCCGATCACGGCGGGCAGGCGCAGCATGCCGCCCCAGCCGGGGAAGATGCCCAGCATGACTTCCGGCAGCGCCAGCGAGGCGCCGGGCGCGTCTTCCACCAGGCGGTAGCGGCAGGCCAGCGCCAGCTCCAGGCCGCCGCCCAGGCAGTGGCCCTGGATCAGCGCCAGCGTCGGGTAGCGCACCGCCGCCAGGCGGTTGAACAGGTTCCAGCCGCGCGCCACCAGGGCGCGGCCCTGTTCCGGCGTGTTCAGTTCGGCGAATTCATTGACGTCGGCGCCGACGATGAAGCCGGTGGCCTTGCCGGAACGGATCACCAGGCCCTTGGGCGGCTGGGCGTCGAGCGCGTCCAGCACCGTCGCCAGTTCCGCCATGGTGTCGGCCGACAGGGCGTTGACGGCGCTGCCGGCGCGGTCGAACGTCAGCCACGCCAGGCCGTCGGGGTCGCGCTCCAGGCGCCAGTGCGAGAGCGTCTCCAGCGCGTTCATTAGCGGTTCTCCAAGGTTTCGACCAGCATCGCGCCACCCAGGCCGCCGCCGATGCAGATGGCGGCCATGCCGCGCCGCGCGCCGCGGCGCTTGAGCGCCTCCAGCAGGTGCAGCACGATGCGGGCGCCCGAGGCGCCGACCGGATGGCCGATGGCGATGGCGCCGCCGTCCACGTTCAGGCGGGCGGGGTCGAGCGCGCCCCAGGCCGGCGTGCCGAAGTGTTCCTGGCAATAGGCCTCGTCCTGCCAGGCGGCCAGGCAGCCTAGCACCTGCGCGGCGAAGGCTTCGTTGATCTCCCACAAGTCCAGGTCATTCAGGCCCAGGCCGTGGCGTTGCAGGATCGGCGTGGCGGCATGCACCGGCCCAAGGCCCATCATGGCCGGATCCAGGCCGGCCCACTGGCTGTCGACGATGCGGCCCAGCGGTTGCAGGTTCCAGCGCCGCACCGCTTCCTCGGAGGCCAGCACCAGCATCGCGGCGCCGTCGGTGACCTGCGAGCTGTTGCCGGCGGTGATGTTGCCCCAGGGCTTGTCGAACACCGGCTTGAGCCTGGCCAGCTTTTCGGGCGTGGAGTCCTCGCGCACGCCGTCGTCGTCCGGGTACAGCTTGCCCTGGGTGTCGATCAGCGGCGTGATCTCGGCGAAGGCGCCGTTGGCGCGCCCGGCCAGCGCGCGCGCGTGGCTCTGCGCCGAATAGGCGTCCATGGCCTGGCGGCTGATGCCGAAGCGGGTGGCGACGTTCTCGGCGGTCTGGCCCATGGACAGGCCCACCACGGGGTCGGTCAGGCCCTTGAGCAGGCCGATCACCGGCGCCAGGTGGCGCAGGCGCAACCGGCCGAGCGTGGCGAGCCTGGCGCCGATGCCGCGGGCCGCGTACCAGCTGGCCAGCCAGCGCACCATGTCGTCCGAGAACAGCACCGGCGCGTGCGACAGGGCGTCGGTGCCCCCGGCCAGCACCAGCTGCGAGCGGCCGGTCTGGATGTTGGCGATGGCGGAATCCAGGGCCTGCATGCCGGACGCGCAGTTGCGCATCACCGTCCAGCCCGGCACCTTGTTGCCGCAACCCAGGCGCAGGGCGATCACGCGGCCGATGTTGACTTCGTCGGCCGAGGGCGCGGCGCAGCCCACGATGACCTCGTCCAGGTCCGTGGGCGCATAGGGCTGGCGCAACAACAGGCCGCGTCCGGCCTGCACCGCCAGGTCGCCGGCCGCGAATGGGCCGGGGCCCGAGCGCGCTTTCAGGAAAGGGGTGCGGGCGCCGTCGACCACGTATACCGGTTTGAATGCCATCCGATCTCCTTGGTGTGAGGACGGGCCTCAGGCCGCCTTGCGTTCGGCCACGGGCTTGACCGCGCCGGTGATGCCGAGATCAAAAGGGAAATCATCCACTTTCACCACGGTGTCGCGCAAGGTATTCCGGCGCTTGACCACCGCATATTCTTCGGCGGTGATGCCGCCGGCGGCAAAGACGGCGTCGGCCAGGTCGCGCACGTTGGCCTGCGGGTTGCCTTCGAGCGCGCCGCTTTTCTCGAATTCGCGGATCTTCGATTCGATCGGTTCGGCTTCGAGCGTGGCGGCCAGCGCCTGTTCGATCGCGCCGACCGGTTCGTCGGCGGTCGCGGGCAGGTGGCAGCCGGCGGTCAGGCGGTCGCGGGTCGCGCCGGGGTTGATGAGCAATCGCGCCACGTCCTGGCCCAGCTGATCGGACGGCAGCGACTGCGGCCGGCCCCAGGGGAAGACGATGCGGCGCAGGCTCCACGCCACCAGGCGGTTGGGATAGTTTTCCAGCACGCCGTCGATGGCGTCCTGCAGGCGGAACAGCGCATCCTGCACCGACCAGTGCACCAGCGGCGCGTCGGCGCTCTGGCGGCCTTCGTCCTCGAAGCGCTTGAGCGCGGCGCTGGCCAGGTACATCTGCGACAGGATGTCGCCCAGGCGCGCCGACAGGCGCTCGCGGCGCTTGAGGCTGCCGCCCAGCACCAGCATCGAAGTGTCGGCCAGCAGCGCGAAGGCGGCCGAATAGCGGCTCAGCAACTGGTAGTAGCGCTTCATTTCGGGCGCGACGTCGGCGTCGATGCCGACGAAGCGGCCGCCGGTCAGGGCGGTGCCCAGCGCGCGCAGCTTGTTGCGCGCGACAAAGCCGACGTGGCCCCAGAAGGCGCGGTCGAAATCATCCAGCCCCTGCCTGCGGTCGGGCGACTGCGCCGCGCGCATCTCGGCCAGCACGTAGGGATGGCAGCGGATCGCGCCCTGGCCGAAGATGATCAGGCTGCGGGTCAGGATGTTGGCGCCTTCCACGGTGATGCCGATGGGGATCTGCTGGTAGGCGCGGCCCAGGAAGTTGGACGGCCCCAGGCAGATGCCCTTGCCGCCGATCACGTCCATGCCGTCGTTGACGACCTGGCGCGCGCGTTCGGTGACGTGGTACTTGACGATGGCCGACACCACCGAGGGCTTCTCGCCCAGGTCGACGGCGCCGGCGGTCATGCTGCGCGCGGCGTCCATCATGTAGGTGTGGCCGCCGATGCGGGCCAGCGCTTCCTCTACGCCCTCGAACTTGCCGACCGGGGTGCGGAACTGGCTGCGCACGCGGGCGTAGCCGCCGACCGCGCGGGCCGTCAGCTTGGACATGCCGGTGTTGGAAGACGGCAGCGAGATCGAGCGGCCGGCCGCCAGGCATTCCATCAGCATGCGCCAGCCCTGGCCGGCCATGGCCGGGCCGCCGATGATGAAGTCCAGCGGCATGAACACGTCCTGGCCGCGGGTCGGGCCGTTCATGAACATGGCGTTCAGCGGGAAGTGGCGGCGGCCGGTGTCCACGCCCGGATGGTCGTGCGGCACCAGCGCGCAGGTGATGCCGATGTCCTTCCTGCCGCCCAGCAGGCCGTCCGGGTCGTACAGGCGGAAGGCCAGGCCCAGCAGCGTGCAGACGGGCGCCAGCGTGATGTAGCGCTTGTCCCAGCTGACGCGCATGCCGATCACTTCGCGGCCCTGCCATTCGCCCTTGCAGACGATGCCGCTGTCGGGGATGGCGGCGGCATCGGAACCGGCCCAGGGGCTGGTCAGCGCGAAGGCCGGCACTTCCTCGCCGCGCGCCAGGCGCGGCAGGTAGTGGTTCTTCTGTTCCTCGGTGCCGTAGTGCAGCAGCAGCTCGGCGGGGCCGAGCGAGTTGGGCACCATCACCGACACCGCCAGCGCCGACGAGCGCGTCGACAGCTTGGTCACGATCTCGGAGTGGGCATAGGCCGAGAAGGCCAGGCCACCGTATTCCTTGGGGATGATCATGCCCAGGAAGCCGCTGCGCTTGAGATAGTCCCAGACTTCGGCGGGCAGGTCGAAGCGTTCCTGCGTGATGTTCCAGTCGTTGACCATGCGGCAGGCCTCTTCGGCCTGGTGGTCGAGGAAATGCTGTTCTTCGTCGGTCAGGCGCGGGCGCGGATAGGCCAGCATGCGCTTCCAGTCGGGGCGGCCGCGGAACAGCTCGCCTTCCCACCACACCGTGCCGGCCTCGAGCGCGTCGCGCTCGGTGTCCGACATCTGCGGCAGCACCTTGCGGTAGAGATTGAAGATCGGCGCCGACAGCAAGGCCCGCCTGACCGGGCGCACGCCCAGCAGGACGACGGCCAGCAGCGCGATGACGACCAGCGCGACGATGACTGCGTTCATTTCCTTGTCTCCTTTCTCGATATCTTCTGGAACCGCCGCACCGCGCTGACCCCTGGGGCCTAAGTGGCGGGATGCTGCGGCAGGGGAGCGCGCAGGCCGCCGAGCAGGAAGCTCATCAGGCGGGGCAGCAGCAGCTCGGGGTTGTCGGGTTGCTCGGCTTCGTCCAGCGTCCAGCCGGTCACCGAGCGCAGCAGGTCGGTGCCGATGATGGCGTAGGAGGTGGCGCCCAGCATGAACTGGAAACGCCACACGATCTCGGCGCGCGGCACGTCGGGCAGGGCGGCGAAGAAGGCATTGCGGTAGCGCTCGAGCACGTCGGCGTATTCCTCGGCGAACAGCGCGCGGATGAAGCCGGCCGGGTCGGTCATGGTGCGCTCGAGCAGCGGCAGGAAAGTGCTGCCGGCCTGCTCCGGATCGGCCGCCAGGCGCAGCAGCGTGCCGAAGAAGGCGTCGACGATCTGCGACGGCTTGAGCGGTTTGCCCTGGGCCTGGGCTTCAAGTTCGTCGAGCAGGCGCAGCCGTTCGCGGTTCAGGACTTCCAGGCGGCGCTTGAGCACGGCCTGCACCAGCGACTCCTTGGAGCCGAAGTGATAGTTGACCGATGCCAGGTTGACGCCGGCCGCGCCGGTGATCTGTCGCATGGACGTGCCGTCGTGGCCCTGCTGCGCGAACAGCGCTTCGGCGGTGTCGAGGATCGATTCGCGGGTGCTGGAGGATCTGAGTTCTTGCATTAGGTTGAATTCAAACGTTCGTTTGAAAGAAGTATGCGCGCCCCGGTGCCGGCAGGCGATAGTGGTTATCCCTAGCTGGTGCGCCTGAATCCCGAGGCGGCCCGGACGACCCGCCTCGTTCCTTTGCACGAGAGGCCGTTCCGTTGGCCGAGGACGGGCGCCGGGCCTCGCCCAAACGGCACTGCGCCGTTTGTCCTCGGACGAGCGCCCTAGGTTGAAAGCCGTCTGGAAGACCTCGCCGAAACGCCGCAGTATCAGCGCGAGGACTTGAGAGCGTTGCACCGTGGATGCGGCTGGCGAGCCCGATCGCCGTTCCGGTGGCGCAGGCCAGATCGCCCTGACACAGGAGCAGGAGAAATGACGACCTACAGAGTGGGGCTGTTGGTGGACGGGACCGACCAGCCCGGCTGGATCCACGACATGGCTGAGTGGCTCGCGCGCAGCCAGGATTTCGATTTCTCGGCCTTGCTGGTATTGGAAAAGGCGACCACCGGTCCCGCGCCGCGCCTGAGCGCCAAGGCGCTGTTCGGCACCTTGTCGCGGCTCGAGTCGCGGCTGCTGCCCGTCCGGCAACGGCAGATGCTGGCCTGCCACGACATGCGCGACGGCTTGCCGCCGTCAACGGCGTTGCTGACACTGCCGGCCGATCCCGACGACGGCGGACGCGATGACGGCGTGGCCGCGCTCGGCCTGGACCTGGTGATCATGCTGGGCGGCCTGCCATCGCTGCGCGCCCGCATGGCCGACTGGGCGCGGCTGGGGGTATGGCAGCTGAGCTATTCCGATATCGCCGTGTCCACCAGCCGCTATGCGGGATTCTGGGAGGTCTACCAGCGCGCGGACCACACCACGGTGAAACTGTGGCGCATGGGGGCCAGCGCCGAGGAGGACGCGTTGCTGGACCAGCGCAGCTTCAATACCGAAGTGTTCTGGCTCAAGAACCAGACCCGCGCCTTCAGCCTGGGCAACTTCATGATCTACGACGCCTTGCAGGCGTTGGCGCGGGCGCGGCCGGGCGCCGCGCCGCCGGGCATGCAGATCATGAGCGGCGAACGCCGCGACGATCCGGCCGAATGGGACAGCGCCGCCTACATCGCGCGCCAGGCCTGGTTAATGGGCGATTTGATTGTGCGGCGCGTCATGAAACGCAATGTGCGCTGGCGCATTGGTATGTTTCCCTCGACCCGGCAGCAGGCGGTGATTTCCGAAGCGATGGTATTGCAGCCACCGAAGGGCCGATTTTTCGCGGATCCCTTCGTATATACCAAGGACAAGAATCCATATATATTTTTCGAGGATTACGATTTCAATTCCCGCAAGGGCACGATTTCGGTCGCGACCTACTCGGACGGGGCTTTCCGGCTTTTGGGGACGGCTTTGAATCTGCCCTACCATTTATCGTTTCCGTATATTTTTGAATACGATGGCGTGACCTACATGGTTCCGGAAACCTGCGGAAATCGCAGCATAGAATTATGGAAATGCACCGATTTTCCGTTGAAATGGGAGTTGGACTTAACCTTGATGACGAATATTTCCGCCGTCGATACCATTATTTTCAAGCGCGGAGAATACTGGTGGCTGTTAACCAATATCGATCGCACGGACGGCCAGAGCCATTGCGACGAATTGTTCGCCTTTTTCGCCGACTCGCCGCGGTCCAGCCATTGGACGCCGCACGCCTGCAACCCCATCGTGCGCAACCCCATGCGGGCCCGCAACGCGGGAATCGTTGTCTCGCCTGGCGGAGAGGTGATCCGCTGCGCCCAGTACCAAGGCTTCTGCCACTACGGCAAGGGCGTCTCGCTGAACCGGATCGAAGAGCTGTCGCCGTCCACCTACGTCGAGACGGATGGCGAAATCCATTACGCCAGCTTTTTGAGAAAACGCCATGCTTCAATGCACCATTGGCACCACCAGGGCGGTCATACGGTATTCGACTTCGCCTATATGGAGTAAATGACGTCGTGATGGGCGAAAATAAAAGTGTTACCTATATTTCGATTGCGATGGCGATGTCCGGGCTTAATGTGTCAGCGGAAACATATCGACAAGCCTGCCGGCGAATTCCACCTCTTCCCGCCGTTCCCGTGGTCCGCGGCGATGGCGCCTGCCGGCGCCGCGCGCCGGCCTGAGCGCGGCGTCCCGGCGGGGCCTTTGCCCACGCGGCACAGAGGGCGGGGCGCCGTGGCCTGCCCGGGAATCTCGGTAAAAACCCTAGCGGATGAAAGGATGATGGCGGTTCCTCATCCTGATTTACGAGGGTGATTAAGGCTAACGAATGATTTCTGTTTTTGTCGGATTATATCGCCTGCAAGCGTCTTGATTTTGCCAATTTCGAACCATAAGATGGGTTCATGCCATCCGTTATGTTGGCTACGAAAGTCTCCCAGCCCAAATGGCCCGGTGCAGCGTCATTAGATATTCCGGGATATTGCGGACCACCCCCGCGAGGGCTGGAAAAAAATAGTCTTCAGCACAGCGAAGATCCCTTCTAGGCCTGTTGAACAACCGGGAGGACACCATGGCCAAGATGGTCCTGATTGAAGCCCATCCGCTCTTGCGGCTGGGGTTATGGCAGATTCTGAGCAAGTTGGACGATGTGTGGGAAATCGAGGGGATGGGGTTGGCCGATGTTTCCAAGGCCAACGGCGCGCATGCGGGCGCCGATCTGTTGATCTACGGCCTGCCCGTGGACAGCGAGGAAGCCTGGAGCACCTTGCATGAAATCCAGCGCGAACTCAGCCCGAAGCGCATTCTGCTGTTGACCGATGTCATGCCGTTGCCGATGCCGGTGCAGGGCTTGCCCGGCGCCAGCGTCTACGGCTGCCTGATGAAAACGGCATCGGTGGAAATCCTGGAAGCGGCGATCCGCCTGGTCATGGCGGGCGGCCAGTGCTTTCCAAGCGAACAGGCCTTGCAGTCGCCTTCGCAGGCGGCGTGCGCCTTGCCGGCGCGCGATGTCGACGAGGGCGCCAAGGGCACCATGCCGGTCAGCGCCGGCGCTCAGCTGCTGCAGATCACGCCGCGCCAGTACGAAGTGCTGGTGCTGCTGGCACGGGGCTATCCGATCAAGACGGTCAGCCGCATGCTCAATATCTCGGTCGCAACGGCCAAGACGCATGCCTGCACGCTGTACCAGCGCCTGCACGTCAAGAACAAGGGCGAAGCCGTGTACGCGGCCCTGCAACGCGGCGCCACGCTGGAATGGCACGAGCCCAACGGCCGCGAAGTCGACGCGGGCCAGCTTTACGGGCGCAAGCTGGGATAGGGGCCTGGCGGGCCGGCCCCGCCATCCCGCCTAGGGCGTAGATCCTGCAGCATCGGCGGTCGCCGTGCCGCAGCATTCCTCCTCCAATCATCCTCCTGAACGAGATTCAGCGAACGTAGCCGCTGATAGCATGGGTCGTGTCCGCAAGCATGGATCGAAATGGCGAATCACAATGCCCGCCCTGACGATGCCGCGCGGCGGACGAGATTCCCGTGAGCCTGGCGACGCGCTGGAACCAGCGTCGCAGCCGTGCGCAGCCCGGCCATGGGAACCGTGTCTGGGCCCTGCGTCACAAGGTTCCCCCCGGGATGACAACCGTTCTAATCGAAGACTACGCTCTGCTTCGTGTCGCCATCCAGCATGTGCTGGAGCGGGTACGGAACGCCGAGGACATTCTGGCGATCTCGCCAGCCCATCTTGTGAACATGCCCGGTTCGATCAACCGGCCGGTGGAATTGCTGGTAATCGGCTGCAGCGGCGTGGCCGAACCCGACATCGGCCTGCTGTCGCAGGCCATGGCGCTATTCATGCCGCGCCTGGTGCTGGCCCTGTACTCGGTGCTGGACCAGAGCGTGATGGCGGCCTGCGCCCGCGCGGGAGTGGCCGGCTATCTGCCCAAGGCTTCCAGCCCCGACGCGCTGGCCGCCGCGGTCAGCCTGGTGCTGGCGGGAGGCGAGTGCTATCCGCAACCCACCGCGCGCCCGCTGGCGACCGCGCATGCGCCGCTGCAGGAACTGCGCGAGCTGACCCAGCGGCAGGAAGAGATCCTGCAATTGCTGGTGCAGGGCAAGACCATGCGCGAAATTGGCCAGCAGGTGGGGATTTCCGTGGCCACCGTGAAGAGCCACGCGCGCACGCTGTACTGGAAACTGAATGCGCGCAACCAGGCCGAGGCGGCCTACATCGCGGTACAGATGGGCCTGGTGCGCGGCAACGACGCGGCGGCGGGCAAGCGCGACGACACGCCGTAGCGGGCCGCGGCTTCAGCGGCCGGCGTCGCGGCGCGCGCCATCGGCCGCTTGCGGCGCGGGCGCCGCGCGGGGGCCGATGACCGCGGCGAATTCGCGTTCGGCGGCCACCAGCACCGCGTCCACGTGCAGGTGATCGAGCGCATGGCGGCGGGCCGCGGCGCCCAGCGTTTCGCGGACCTGGGCATTGCCGGCCAGCTTGCGCACCGCCTCGGCCATGGCCACGGCGTCCTCCGGCGGCGTCACCAGGCCGCAGTGCGCCACCACCCCCGCCAGCTCGGTGCCGCGCGCCGCGCCGCATACCACCGGACGGCCGCTGGCCAGCATGCCGGTGAGCTTGGACGGCATCACCAGGTCCGCCGCGCCGGCGCGTTGCGGCAGCAGATGGATGTCGGCGGTGTTCAGCAGCGCCGCCAGGCGCTCGGCGGGTTGCAGGTCCAGGAAGCGCACCCGCGCCAGTCCCTGGCACTGCGCCTGCAGCGGCGCCCGCGCCGGGCCCTGGCCGCAGAAGACGAACCAGAGGCGTTCGTCGCCTTCCAGCAGGCGGGCCACCTGCGCCAAGGTCTCCAGGCCCTGCTTGCCACCCATGTTGCCGGAATACAGCGCCACCACCGCATCGGCCGGGATGCCGAGTTCGGCGCGCAGGTCGCCGGCGCGGTCCGGCGCGATGGCGTGGACATCGATCCAGTTGGGCAGCAGCACCGCCTTGTCCGGTTCGACGCCCTTGTACAAGGCAAGGTCGAGCATGCGCCCCGAAATGGTCGACACGCGATCGAAGCGCCGCATCAGCCAACGTTCCGCGCGCCGCACGGCGGCGCGCAGCCAGGCGCCCTTGAGCAGCCCCAGGTCGAAGGCGGCGTCGACCTCGTAGTCCTGGATGTGCAGCCAGGCGCGCGCCCCGCACAGGCGCGCGGCGAGCCAGGCGGCCGGCGCGCAGAACAGGGCCGGCTCGACCACCAGGATCAGGTCGGGCCGGCCGGCGGCCGCGCGCAACAGCGACGGCAGGCTGGAAAGGGCGAAGCTGGCCAGGTGCAGCAGGCGTTTGGCGCCGCCGGGCCGGGCCGGCACCCACAGGGGCGCGCGCCTGACCGTGACGCCGGCGCGGGTTTCCTTGCGGTAGCGGCCCGCGCGGTAGCCGTCATGCACGCGCCATTGCGGATAGTAGGGTGGCGCCGTGACCACGCTGACGTCATGGCCGCGGGCCGCCAGCCACTCGGCCAGTTCGGCGCTGTATTTGCCGATGCCGGTCAGCTCCGGCGCGTAGTTGATGCCGTACAGGAGGATCTTCATGCCGGCGGCGCCACGCGCGGTTTGACGGGGCGGCAGGGGTTGCCCAGGCACACCATGGCGGGCGGCAGGCTGCGGAATACCGAGCTGCGCGCGCCCACCACCGCCTCGCGGCCCACCGTGACGCCCGGGCCGACGAACACGTCGGTCGCGACCCAGGCGCCGTCCTCGATGCGCACGGCGCGCTCGCGCAGCGGAAAATCCGGTTGCGCCGCGTCGTGGTCGGCCGCGCACAGGTAGCTGCGTTGCGAGACCACCGCGTGCGCGCCGACGTGGATGGGGCCCAGGCTGTAGAGCACCGCGTCGTCGCCGATCCAGGCGTAGTCGCCGATGTCCACTTTCCAGGGATAGGTCACGGTGGCGCTGGGCCGTATCAGCACCTTGCGGCCGATCTGCGCGCCGAAGCAGCGCAGCAGCCAGCGCCGGAAGCCATAGGCGACCTGCGGCGACCAGCGGAACAGCGTGCCCTGCACCAGCCACCACAGTTGCACCGTGAGCGCGGACCGGCCGCGCTGGCCGGGCGCCAGGGAAAAACGGTCGAGCCGCTGCAGCGCGCTCATTTGGCGGCTCCGGGCAGGGCATCGCCTTGCGAGTCTGCGGCGGCGGCGCGCCGCGCCTGCTGGATTTCCTCGGTCTTGATGCGGATCTGCCAGTAGTACATGGCGCGCGCCACGGCGTAGTCGAAACCGGCGCGGCCATCGAGAAAGCCCAGGCGCAGCAGGTAGGAATGCAGGAACGACACCGGCGCCTTGAACGGCATGGCCTGGAACAGGCGCTTGAGCAGCGCCCGCGCGCCCACGTTGGCCTCGCGCGGATCGTTCATCAGGCCCTTTGTCCGCAGATTGGCTTCCCAGTCAGAGTAGCGGTTGTGCTTGTCGAAGTAGTGGTAGAGCGAATCATGGTCGTTGTGCACCATGCGCGCCCGCAGCGCGAAGGTCTCGCCCTGCACCTGGGGCTGGTAGTGGCCCTCGACCTCCCACATGTGGGCCACGTCCAGGTCGTCGTAGTCCAGGAAGCGCGAGCGCTCGCGCGCCAGCAGCGCCAGCTTGTAGACGCGATGGCCGTGGCGCAGCTTGCGGCCGCAGAAGACGTAGTCGAACGGCACGAAGGCGCCGCCGGCGCCGGCCGCAAAGCGCGGCAGTGTGGCGCGGATCTCCGCGGCCAGTTCGGGCGTCATCTCTTCGTCGGCGTCCACGTACAGCACCACCGGATGCGTGAACGGCAGCTGTTCCAGGCACCATTGCTTTTTCTTGGGGTATTTGCCGTTCCACTGGAAATGGCTGATCCTGGCGCCCAGCGCGGTGGCCAGGGCGCAGGTGGCGTCGGTGCTGTCGGAGTCGACCACGAAGACTTCGTCGAAGTCGGCCAGCGCTTTCAGGCACTTGACGATGTTGCGTTCTTCGTTCTTGGTCATGACGACCACGGATACCGGTATCTTGGACATGATGCTTTCCTGTTCAGGACGCGCCGCGCTGCATCAACGGCTGGAATAGCTCGATGACGTCGCGGCAATGCCGTTCTAGTGAAAAGGCGTCGGCGCGGCCGGGGCCGTCGGCCGCCAGCCTGGCGCGCATGTCGCCGTCGTAAGCCAGGCGGCGCACCGCCGCGGCCAGGGCCGCCGCGTCGCCCACCGGCACCAGCAGCCCGTAGCGGCCGGCATCGAGGATCTCGGCCGGCCCGTGCGGACAATCTGTGGAAATGACCGGAATGCCCAGGCACAGGGCCTCCACCAGCACATTGCCGAAACTTTCGCGCACCGAGGTCAGGGCGAAGGCGCCGGCGCCGGCGATCACCGGAAACGGATTGTCGATGTGGCCGGCCAGGGTCACCGGGCTGCGCGAGGGGCGCGCGTCGATACGCCGTTGCAGGGCGGCATGTTCCGAGCCTTCGCCCAGGATGGTGAAGCGGATGCCGGGATCGTCCAGCAACGCGGCCGCGTCGATCAGGGTGGCGTAGTCCTTGACCGCCTCCAGCCGACCGACCGCGACGACGTGATACGGCGCCGCGTCGGATGCCGGAGCCGGCCGCGCCGCGCCCTGCTCGCGCACGTCGTCCAGCGGCACGCCGTTGTAGATGGTGCGCACCTTGCCGCGCAGCGGCGGGAACATGCTGACCAGGTCTTCCTTGACCCCGCGCGAAACGCCGACGACGGCGTCATGGCGGCGATAGGTCTGGCTCACCAGAAAGCACTTCAGGCGCCGCATGCGCGAGGCGCCATAGTGGATCGCCGGGCTGCTGTGCTCGAAGGCGACGGTGGCGAAGTTGCCGCGCAGGATCTTCCTGGCCAGCACCACCAGCATGTTGCACAGCAGGCCGTGCGAGCAGACGATGGCCGGCCGCTCGCGGCGGATCTGCGCCAGCAGCCGCGCAAACGCCAGCGGCAGCATCAGCCGCAGCGAGGCGGGCGACTCCACCACGGGCAGCGCCCGCGTCACGCGCGGGTTGGCGACCGGATATTCGCGGTTGCGCGAGCGCAGCAGGAACAGCGAGGCGTCGACGCCGCGTTCGGGCAAGGCGTCGGCGATGAAGGCGACGCATCTTCCGACGCCGCCGTGCAGGTCGGGCGCGACAAACAGGACATCAGGCATGGGGCATTACTCGCGGTGGAGCCCGGCGCGCGGCGACCGGGCGTTGGCTGGAGGCCGCGGCCGCGGGCCGGGGCACGGGCAGCGCCCGGGCATTGCGTATCAACGACAGGCAGTAGCACAGCAGAAAGCCGGTAAAGGCGGTCTTGGGCGCGTAGGCCAGGCCGCCGGAGAGCGAGTCGACGAAGATATAGATCGGCGCGGTGGCCAGCAGGTAGCGGCGATGCAGCTCCAGCCCCGGGTGCGCGTAGCGCCGGAACAGCGAAAGCAGCAGGATCAGCAGCGGCGGCAGCATGATCATCACGGTGCCGACGATGCCGAACTTCATCAGGTAGAAGGCCCAGGAGTTGTGCGCGAACGTGCTGAGTTCGAAGCCGTTCTCGCCCATCACCCAGCTGCGAAAGCCGGCGCCCTTGCCGAACACCGGGCTCTCGGCGAAGGAATCCATCTGGCCCTGCATTTCCTGGATGCGGGCGCCGTAGCTGGAGTCCTCGTCCAGGCGCTCGACGCTGAAGACGCGGTTGGTCAGTACGTCCAGGTAGCCGATGCTGGCGAACACCAGGATGCCGGCGACCGCCGCCGGGGCGAAGATCAGCACCACCCGGCGGCGCACCTCGGAACCCGAGGCCAGCATCACCGCCATCAGCACCGCCACCATCAGCTGCAGGTATTGGCTGCGGTTCAGCGAGAACACCAGCGCCAGCAGCATGTAGACGGTGAGCGCATAGGCCTTGGGCCCGGACACGTTGAGGGTCTTGCGGAAGTACAGCAGCGACACCACGCCGAACGGAATCGCCCATACCCCCAGCCGGACGTTGCGCAACGGGTTGGCGACGCTGAAGCCCTGCAACTGTTCCAGCAGCATCAGGGTGGCGACCGCCAGGCAGGCCGCCACGATGTACTTCTGCAACACGGCGTAGGCGGCGGGCCCGTCGATGTCCTTGTAGCAAAGGAACGGCGTGCACAGGAAATAGAACACGATGCGCAGGTCGCGCGCGACGTCGCCGGTCTCGATGCCCGGATGGTGCAGCGACACCAGCACCAGGTAGATCACCGACAGCACCTGCAGGCCCAGCAGCATGCCGAGCGCGCCGCGCGGCAGGGCATAGGCGGCGGGGTCCGCCAGCCGCAGCGCCTTGACCACCAGGATGGCCACGAACAGCAGGTCGAAGGGCGACAGCTTGAAACTGCCCACGCCCAGGATGAAATGGTCGTCGTTCAGCGCCAGCGCGGTGAACGCGAACAGGCCCAGCAGGTGCAGCGTGGAAAGGCGGCGGTGCGGATGCATGACGGCTCCATGGCGGGGAAGGGGCTGGGTCGGGGATGTCGCGGGCTTGGGCGAGGCTCCTTTCAGTGCCAACGGGCCCTAGTGCGCGGCCCAGTCGTCGCGCCCGAACAGCTTGATCGCCAGTTTCTCCACCAGGTAGGACAGGTCGCCCTGGCGCGCATGCGCCGCCACCTGCGAGGCGCGGCACGACAGGCCGTACAGCTTGCCCATGCCCGGCTCGGTGCGGCGGATGCGGTCGACGATCTGTTCGCGTTCCTCCAGCAGCACGTCCTGCATCAGCGCGGTCTTGGTCTCGTCGTGGGCGGTGTAGACGCCCATGGCGTCGGGCACGATCAGGTTCCTGCCTTCGCGCAGCAGCCGGCTCCACAATTCCAGGTCCATGCAGTAGCGCATGCTCTCCTGCAGCAGGCCGTGCTTGCGCAGCAGGTCGCGGCGGAAGATGGCCGACTGGTTCGGGATCGAGGCCTTGACCACGGTCAGCGTGCCGCGGTTGACCGGGGTGTAGTGGATCTTGCGGAAAATGCGGTTGTCGGCATCGGCCACGAACAGGTTGCCGCTGACGATCGGCGCCCGGCCGCGGGCCGCCGCCGCGCCCAGCTTGCGCAGCGCGCCGGGATAGTACAGGTCGTCGGAGTTCTGCCAGCCGACGTAGTCGCCGGTGGCGCGCTCGAAGCCCTTGTTGATGGCATGCGATTGGCCGCGGTCCGGCATGCTTTCCCAATAGGTCAGGTGGCGTTCGTACTTGCGGATGATGTCGACGCTGCCATCGGTCGAGCCGCCGTCGATGATGATGTACTCCAGCCGCGGATAGCCCTGGTTCAGCACCGAGATGATGGTCCGCTCCAGGAAGCGGGCCTGGTTGTACGAGGGGGTCACGATGGTCAGCTTGGGCAGCAGGCCAGCGGCAATGGGGGCGGGCGGGCGCAACTCGCGCACGAAATCGATGAGCTGGCGCGAGTATTCGGTGTGACGCTTGCGCATATAAGACCTCAACATGGTGGCTACCGGGTGGCCGCAGGCAGGGCGCCGGGGTAGTCTGGCCGGGATTGACGGATGGCGAGCGCCACGCCGGCCAGCGTGATCGCCGCGTAGGCCATGCGGCCCCAGGCCGCGGCATGCTCGCCCGCCGCCTGCACCAGGGCGGCCATGATGCACAGCATGGCCAGGCCGCCCAGGCCGTTGAGAATCGCCACGGCGCGGGAGTTCCCCAGCCCGAGCAGCGAAAAATGGGCCGCGGCGTTCAGTGACAGCAGCCCCGAGGCCGCGATCAGCAGCCGGAAGGTGCCCAGGTGTCCGTCGGCCAGGGCGTGGCCCAGCAGCAGGTCCAGCAGGGGCCGGCTGACCGCCAGCACCGCGACCGTGGCGCCGGCCGACAGCGCCAGGTTCCACAGCATCAGGCGGCGGATTTCCTCTTCGGCCGCGCCCGGATGCGGCGGCGCGGCGGACAGGCGGCTGACGCGCGGCATGGCTTTCTGGAAAATCGCCACGGACGCCGTGTGGATCATCTGGCCGACCTGCACGCCGACGGTGTAGATGGCCAGCGCGGCGGGTCCCATCAGGCTGCCCACCAGCACCCGGTCGACCGAGCCGAAGGCCAGCGCGCTCAGGCTGTTGAGCCAGGACCAGCGCGAGAAGCGGAAGGCGTCCAGCATCGCGCCGCGGTCGCGCACCGGCCGCACCAGCACGTGGCCATAGCGGCGCGCGAACACCCGCATCTTGACCGACCCGGCCAGCAGCAGGCCGGCGGCCTGGGCCAGGCCGGTCCAGGTGGGCGAGGCGGTGAGCCAGGCGGCGACGCAGGCCAGTCCCATGGTGCCGCTGCGGCTGAAGACTTCGCACAGCGCGGTGGCGCGGAAATCCTCGCGGCCCTTCAGGCAGCCGGACATCAACTGGTCGTACTGCTGGGTCAGGTAGACCGCCAGCGCCGGCATCGCCAGCAGCGTCACCGCCACGCCGCCGAAGGTGGCGGAGGGCCAGCCCCAGCGCACCGCCAGCCACAGCAATGCCGCCGCCAGCGTTACCACGCCGAGCGCGCAGCCGATCAGCGACATGGCCACGCCGGCCGCGCGGTAGGCGCCGCCCGGCTCGTGCATGCGTTCGGACACCAGCTTGGTGGCGGTGACGGCGGCGCCCAGGTTGGCGGCATTGCCGAAGCCGGCCAGCGCGATGATCATCGAGTACTGGCCGAAACCCACCGTGCCCAGCTGGCGGAACAGGATGGGCAGCGCCACCAGCGCCGCGACCGGGCCGATGCCGTATTCCACCAGCCCCCAGAACGAGGCATTGCCGGCGACGTGCTTCCTGATGAGTCGGTACATCGGAATGCCTGTTCTCGATAGGCGTGGTTAGGGCCTGTTCACACTGAAAGGAGCCTCGCACAGGCCGTCAGGCCACGGGCAGCGGTTGGCGCGCCTGCTCGCGCAGGAAGTGGCCGTAGGCCAGCGTCACGCCATGGATCAGCGATATCTCCGGTTTCCAGCCCAGCTCGCGCACCCGTGACGAATCCATCAGCTTGCGCGGCGTGCCGTCGGGCTTGCTCGCGTCGTAGTCCACGCGGCCCTGGTAGCCCACTACCTGCGCCACGACCCGGGCCAGCTCGGCGATCGACAGGTCCTCGCCGGCGCCGATGTTGTAGATGCCCTCGGCGGCGGGCGTTTCCATCAGCATCACGCAGGCCCGCGCCAGGTCGTCCACGTACAGGAACTCGCGCAGCGGCTTGCCGCTGCCCCACAGGGTGACGCTGTCCTGGCCGGCCTCGCGGCCTTCATGGAACTTGCGGATCAGGGCCGGCAGCACATGGCTGCTGTGCAGGTCGTAGTTGTCGTGCGGCCCGTACAGATTGGTCGGCATGGCGCAGATGAAGCGCGCGCCGTACTGGCGCTGGTAGGCTTCGCACAGCTTCAATCCGGCGATCTTGGCGATGGCGTAGGGCTCGTTGGTGGCTTCCAGCGGCCCAGTCAGCAGCGCGTCCTCGCGGATCGGCTGCGGCGCCTCGCGCGGATAGATGCAGGACGAACCCAGGAACAGCAGCTTGCGCACGCCGGCCGCGTAGGCGGCGCGGATCACGTTGCACTGGATCATCAGGTTGCGGTACAGGAAATCCACCGGATGGTTCTGGTTGGCCAGGATGCCGCCGACCTTGGCGGCGGCCAGGTACACCACGTCGACCGGCGTGGTCGAGAAGAAGCGGTGCACCTGGTTCTGGTTTTCCAGGTCCAGTTCGCTATGGCTGCGCGTGATGATGTCGCGGTAGCCGCGCTCCTGCAGCTCGCGCACCAGGGCGGCGCCCACCATGCCGCGATGGCCCGCCACGAACACGCGTTGGTCCAGGTTGCTCATGGCGGACTACTCCTTGTAGGCGTAGATTTCGTAGCCGTTCTGTTCCACCAGCGCATCGCGCCGGGCGTCCTTCAGGTCGCTTTCCACCATTTCCTTGACCAGCTGGGCGAAACTGGTGCGCGGCGACCAGCCGAGCTTTTCGCGCGCCTTGGTCGGATCGCCCAGCAGGGTCTCGACCTCGGTGGGGCGGAAGTAGCGCGGGTCGACCCGCACGATGACCTGGCCCGGCTTGATGTCGTGCACCGGGCTGAACAGCACCGTGGCGGTTTCCTCCAGGCCTTCGCCCTCCCACGCCAGCAGGATGCCCAGCTCGCGCGCCGCCGTATTGATGAATTCACGCACGCTGTATTGCATGCCGGTGGCGATGACGTAGTCCTCCGGCGTGTCCTGCTGCAGCATCAGCCACTGCATTTCGACGTAGTCGCGCGCATGGCCCCAGTCGCGTAGCGCCGACAGGTTGCCCAGGTACAGGCATTCCTGCAGGCCGAGCACGATGCGCGCCAGGCCGCGGGTGATCTTGCGCGTCACGAAGGTTTCGCCGCGTTTGGGGGATTCGTGGTTGAACAGGATGCCGTTGCAGGCATACATGCCGTAGGCCTCGCGGTAGTTCACGCTGATCCAGTAGGCGTACAGCTTGGCGGCGGCGTAGGGGCTGCGCGGATAGAACGGCGTGGTTTCCTTCTGCGGGGTTTCCTGCACCAGGCCGTACAGCTCCGAGGTCGAGGCCTGGTAGAAGCGCGCCTTGTCCTCCAGCTTGAGGATGCGGATGGCTTCCAGCAGGCGCAGGGTGCCCAGGCCGTCGGCGTTGGCGGTGTACTCCGGCTCTTCGAACGACACCCCGACGTGGCTCTGCGCCGCCAGGTTGTAGATCTCGTCGGGCTGGACCGATTGCACGATGCGGATGAGGCTGCACGAGTCCGTCATGTCGCCGTGGTGCAGCACGAAGTTGCGCGGCTGGTCATGCGGATCCTGGTACAGGTGGTCGATGCGCGCGGTGTTGAACAGCGACGCGCGCCGCTTGATGCCGTGGACTTCATAGCCCTTGGCCAGCAGGAACTCGGCCAGGTAAGCGCCGTCCTGGCCGGTGACGCCGGTAATCAGTGCCCGTTTTGGCATGGTTTTATCCTTAAGACTTAGTCACTGCACGAAAGGAGCCGAAGGCTGCGGAACCGATGTTCAACGAGATTACTGTCGCACCCGCCGCAGAGATATCGGCCAAAAGGTCTAAGAGTTCGGCCTGTCGATAGGCAAAAAAGGATTGGATTCCTTCATCCAGCGCGCCCAGGGCGGATACGGCCAGCAGCGCCGTCAGGCCCGGCCGCCGCTGCACCGAGAGGTAGACCAGCACCGTCAGGAAGGCGTAGGCCGCCAGGTGCAGGCGCTTGTCGCCGAAGGCGTCGGACATCTCGGCGGCCAGGCCCGGCAGGTTGCCCACCGTCACCAGCGTGGCGAAGAACAGCGCCGCCAGCGGCAGGCAGATCCGCGCCAGGCCCGGCCGCCAGAAGGATGAGGCCGCGCGCCGGGGCTCAGACACGGCCGTACATGTCCTGGAAGCGGACGATGTCGTCCTCGCCCAGATAGGCGCCGGATTGCACCTCGATGATCTCCAGCGGGATCTTGCCGGGGTTCTCCAGGCTGTGGACCTCGCCCAGCGGGATGTAGGTCGACTGGTTTTCGGTCAGGAGGTACTGCTTGTCGCCGTTGTAGATGCGCGCCGTGCCCGACACCACCACCCAGTGCTCGGCGCGGTGGTGGTGCATCTGCGACGACAGGCGCGCGCCCGGCTTCACCGTGATGCGCTTGACCTGGTAGCGCGGGCCCTGGCCGACCGAGTCGTACGAGCCCCACGGGCGCTGCACCTCGCGGTGGTGGTTCAGTTCGCTGCGGTGCTGCACCTTGAAGGCCTCCACCAGCCGCTTGACGTCCTGCGAGCGCGTCTTGTGGGCGACCAGCACGGCGTCGGCCGTTTCGATCACCACGATGTCGTCCAGCCCCACCGAGGCCACCAGCCGGCTGGTCGAATGGATGAGGCAGTTGCGCGAGTCCTCGACCATCACGTCGCCGGTGGTGGAATTGCCCTCGGCGGTCTTGCGGGCGATGCCCCAGACCGCGTCCCAGGCGCCGACGTCGCTCCACGGCGCGGCCAGCGGAATCACCACCGCGCTGTCGGTGCGTTCCATGATGGCGTAGTCCATCGAGTCGCTCGGGCAGGCCTCGAAGGCCGGGCCGTCCAGTTGGAACAGCGCGTTTTCGCCATGGCCCGCGGCCACCGCCGCCCGGACCTGTTCGAGGATGCGCGGCGCCAGCCGTTCCAGTTCGGCCAGGAAGACCGAGGCCTGGAAGGCGAACATGCCGCTGTTCCAGTAGTAGCTGCCGTCCTCGATGAAGCGCTGCGCCACTTCGGGCGAGGGCTTTTCGACGAACCGGCGCACCTTGCGGGCGGGCGTCATGGCGCCGGGTTCGGCCGCCTGGATGTAGCCGTAGCCGCTCAGTGGCGCGGTCGGGGTGATGCCGAAGGTCACCAGCGCGCCCTGGCGCGCGGCCTGGTAGGCCTCGGCGAAGGCCGCCGCCAGGACCGGGCCGTCCTCCAGCACATGGTCGGAAGGCATGATGAGCATGACCGGATCCTCGCCGTCGCGCATCGCCCGCAGCGTGGCCGCGGCGATGGCGGGCGCGGTATTGCGCGCATGAGGCTCCAGCACGATCTCGGCGTCGTGGATGTCCAGCTCCAGGGCTTGCTCGGCGGCGATGTAGCGGTGGGCGTCGTTGCAGACCAGCATGGGGCGCGCCTGGGCGCCGGCGGATCCCAGCCGCAGCAGGGTGTTCTGCAGCAGGCTGCGGTCATCGGTCAAACGGATGAACTGCTTGGGCAGCAGCTCGCGTGACAGCGGCCACAAGCGCGAGCCGGACCCGCCGCAGAGAATGACGGCCCGGTACGGAGGATGGGGGTTGGTCATGGCGCTGACTCCTTGAAGTAGGCCTGGGTGTAGGGGTGCGCGCCCGGATCGGCGGCGATGGCCGCCGCGGGCTGCCAGCGGTAGCGGCGGTGCTGGCCCAGCGGCAGGCTGGCGGTGTCCAGCGTGAGTTCCGCCTCATAGGCGAGGACGATGTAATGGGTGGAGCGGCCGGCCTCGCCGGCAAAATTGGTGCCATAGAAGTGTTCGTACACGCCCCGGGGGCGCCAGGCCTGCGGCGGCAGCGTCAGGCCCAGTTCCTCGCGGACGATGCGTTGCAGCGCGCGCGGCAGCGTCTCGTTCTTGCGGATGCGGCCGCCCGGCACGAACCACGAACCCTGCGCCGGCGGATTGCTGCGCAAGCCGGTCAGGTAGCGGCCTTCGGCATCGCGCAGCAGCAAGTCGATGGACACCAGCGGCAGCATCTCCACCGCGCGGCGGAAATCGCTCTCGGCCAGCAGGCCGGGCGGCTGGGTCGCCGGCGCGGGCGCGCAGCGGGCGCGTGGCGGGGCGAAAGGGGGCCAGCCCAGCGGTTCAGTAGACATTTCGCCCCGTCCATCCGGATACCGCCGTGCGGGCGATGATCATCAGGTCCATCCGGAACGTCCAGTGCTGGATGTAGTAGATGTCATGCTCGACGCGGTCGCTCATCTTGCGCAGCGTATCGGTCTGGCCGCGCAGGCCATTGACCTGGGCCCAGCCGGTGATGCCGGGCTTGACCCGGTGGCGCATCATGTAGCGCTGCACCAGGTCCTTGTACAGTTCGTTGTGCTCCAGCGCGTGCGGGCGCGGCCCGACCACCGACATGTCGCCGCGCAGCACGTTCAGGAATTGCGGCAACTCGTCCAGGCTGGTGCGGCGCAGGAAGCCGCCGATGCGGGTGACGCGCGCATCGTCGCGGGTGGCCTGCGTGACCACGCCGTGCTCCTGGTGCACGGTCATGGTGCGGAACTTGTAGACATGGAAGACCTTGCCGTCCACGCCCAGGCGCGGCTGGGTGAACAGCACCGGGCCGCGCGAGGTCAGCTTGACCAGGCAGGCGATGGTCAGCATCAGCGGCGACAGGCCCACCAGCGCGCACAGCGCGAAGGCGCGGTCGAACGCTTCCTTGGCCAGGCCGCGCACGCCGGCGGCGGGCAGGCTGTTGAGCTGGATCGCGGGCAGGCCGAGGAATTCCCCGATGCGATGGCCCAGCAGCTGGATCGACATCACGTCGGGAATCCAGCGGATGTCCACCAGGTCGTTGCGCAGGTGATAGAGCACTTCGCGCAATTCCTGGCCGGCCTCCATCGGCAGCACGATCCAGACCTCGCGCACATTGTGTTCGCGCACGAAGCCGTGCAGGGCATCCAGCTCGTGCAGCCGGCGCACTTGCGGCGGCAGGTTTTCGTGGGGCTCGGCATAGATGCCGGCGACTTCGTAGCCGGCCTCGCGATAGCGTTCCACGCGGCGCCACAGATCGTGGCCCAGCGCGCCGAAGCCGACCAGCAGCACGCGCTTGCGGTCCAGGCCGCGGTCGCGCGCCGCGCCCAGCACCGCGTAGGCCGCCAGGCGCACGCCGGCCAGCGCCAGGGCGGCGCAGCCGAACCAGGTCGCGGCCCACAGGCGCGATACCGACGCGCTCTGGTGCATGAGGAAACTGACCAGGATGCCAAGCGCGAACACCAGCGCCCATGCCGCCAGGCTGCGCACGACCAGGTCCATCAGCCGGCGGCCGCGCCATGACACGTACAGGCTGAACGCCGGGAACAGGGCGATGACGCCCAGCCCGCAGAGATAGATCAGGAACAGGTGGATCTGCGGCGGATCGATCATCGCCTCGTCCGAGAACTTCAGCTCGGTCACGGCCAGGCCGCAGATGATGACGATCGCCGCATCCAGCAGGCGGTACAGATAGCTGGATCGGCTCGATCTCGCCGACGTGTCCGTAAGGGACGGGTCCATCGCGTACTCCTTTGTTCGGGGAGTCGCCCTGCGGCCGCGGGGAAAACAGCGGTGCACCGCCGCAAAGCATGTGGCTACCGTCGAAATCTTATTGAGTGCCCGGCGTACCCGAAACCTCCAAACGATGTAGGAGAAGGCTTAGGGCATCCGTCGAATGTGCGGGGGCGTGAAAAGAGAGTGGAATGTCGCAACCCGTTACGCATCGGGCTCCTTTCCAAGCAACGAAGTCATTCACTGTGGATCCGCCATGACGACATTTTTCGGAACGTTGAGCCGAGCCATCGCTGCCATCGCGCTCGTGTCCTCGCTGGGCGCTTGCGCCCTTTCTCCCGGCATGACCTTCAATTCCAAGCATCTCGTCGATCCGCTGGATCCGAATTCCGTGGCCGAGATCAAGGAAATCACGCCTTCGCTGGTGCTTGCCGATCACCGCGCCCGCCAGGCGCTGCTGGACAATGATGGCGTCTCGCGCCTGGTCGACAAGACCGAGCCCTATCGCATCGGCCCCGGGGACATCCTTTCGATCGTGGTCTGGGACCACCCCGAACTCGTACTTCCGACGCAAACCTACGCCATCGGCACCGGGGTGACCGAACTAGCCTTCGGGGATACCGCCTCGGGCATTCCGGGCTATACGGTCTCATCCTCTGGATACATCCAATTTCCCTATACGGGATTGCTGAAAGTGGCGGGGTTGACGGAACTGCAGGCGCGCAATCTCATAGTGAATAGTTCAGGCAAGTACATCCAGGATCCGCAGATCACGGTGCGGGTGCTGGGTTACCGCAGCAAGCGAGTCTACGTCGAGGGCGAGGTGAAAACGCCGGGCACCGTCGCGATCAACGACATCCCCATGACCCTGCTGGAAGCGATCAATCGCGCGGGCGGCATCCTGCCCACCGGCGATCGCAGCAGTGTCTATGTGATCCGTGACGGCAGGAAGACGCGCGTCAACCTGCCCGCCTTGATCGAGCGTGGCCAGGACCTGAACCAGGTGATGCTGAAGTCGGGCGACATCGTCCGGGTGACGCCGCGCGACGAAAGCAAGATTTTCGTGACGGGCGAAGTGACCACGCCCGCCGCGATAACGATGCGGGATGGAAGGCTGACGTTGAACGAAGCGCTGGGCGAGGCGGGAGGCCCCAACCAGCTGACCGCGGACTCGTCACAGGTTTTTGTGGTGCGCAGTACCGAGCAGGCGACGCCGCTGGTGTTCCATCTGAACGCGGCTTCGCCGCAGGCATACGCGGTGGCGGAGAAGTTCGAGTTGCAACCCAAGGACGTCGTCTTCGTGGACACGGCGGCGCTGGTGCGGTGGAACCGCTTCATCAGCAACCTGTTCCCGAGCGCGCAAACGGTGCAGACCGTGCATTCAATCAAGTAATCGACCCTCGGAACCCGCCTCGCGCCGCTGGACGCGCGCGGCGGGTCCCGGCCCACGCCTTTGGGGGCGTCGCGACCGCGGCGGCGCCTATTCTTGGAGAGCTGCATGTCGTTGCCTATCGAATCGTTCGAGCCCTCCGTCCCGGCTCGCCAGCAGGAAACCCCGCTGTCCTCGCACGTGGACGCCATTTTCTCCAATCGTTGGCTGATCATCGCCATCACGCTTATCGCGCTGCTGGGCGCGGTCACCTACGTCATGGTGACGCCTTCGGTCTATTCGGCCGACATCATCGTCCAGGTGGAGGAGGAGATGCCGCAAGGCCAGAGCCGCAGCCTGCTGGGCGACGTCTCGGCCATCTTCGACACCAAGGCCGAGACCTCGGGCGAAATGGAAGTGCTGCGTTCGCGCATGGTGGTGGGACCCGCCGTCGACAAGTTCATGCTGTACATCCACGCCAAGCCGCGCTATTTCCCGGTGGTCGGCGAGTGGCTGGCGCGGCGCTACGAAAGCCTGCCGTATCCATCGGGCCTGCCGCGCGGCGGCTATGCCTGGGGCGGCGAAACCATCCAGGTATCGCAGCTGGACGTGCCCAACGAATGGCTGGGCAAGCCCTTTCGCATCACCACCCTGGGTGAGGGCGCCTATACCCTGAGCGACAAGATCACCGGCGCCACGTTCAAGGGCACGGTTGGCAAGCCCGAACATTTCCTGCTGCCTGGCGGCGGCGCGCTGGACGTGCACATCGATGCGCTCAGCGGCCGGCCCGGCACTGAGTTCACCGTGTCGCGCACCTCGCGCCTGGCGGCGATCGAGGACGTGCAGTCGCGCCTGGGAATCTTCGAGCGTGGCCGCACCTCGGGCGTGATCGGCGTGACGCTGGAAGGCAACGATCCGGCGCTGACCACCGCGGTGCTGAACCAGATCGGCCAGGAATACGTGCAGCAGAACGTCAACCGCAAGTCGGCGCAGGCCGAGAAGTCGCTGGCGTTCCTGGACGAGCAGTTGCCGCAGCTCAAGCGCGAGCTGGACGCGGCCGAGACCAAGTACAACTCGCTGCGCAACAAGCGCGGCACCATCGACCTGAGCGAAGAGGCCAAGCTGATCCTGGCGCAGTCGGTCGACGCCCAGACCAAGGTGATGGAGCTGCGCGCGCGGCGCCAGGACATGATCACGCGGTTCGCGCCGACCCATCCCAGCATCATCGCGATCGATCGGCAGATCGCCTCGCTGACCGGCGACGTCAACCGCATCGGCAACAACATCAAGCAATTGCCCGATCTGGAGCAGGACGTGGTGCGGCTGGTGCGCGACGTGCGCGTCAACACCGAGCTGTACACCGGGCTGCTCAACAACGCGCAGCAGCTGCGCCTGATCCGCGCGGGCAAGGTCGGCAACGTGCGCATCCTCGATGCGGCGGTGCAGCCGGACAAGCCGGTGCGCCCCAAGGCCGCCATCATCATCGCCGTGGCCACGGCCATCGGCCTCATCTTCGGCCTGCTGTGCGCGTTCGTGCGCAATGCGCTGTTCGGCGGCCTGTCCGAGCCCGACGACGTCGAGCGCTACACCGGCCTGCCGGTGCTGGCCGCGATTCCGCACAGCGACCTGCAGGACAAGCTGTGGCGCCGCAGCCGGCGCAAGAACGCGACGGTGCCGGCGCTGCTGGCGCAGAGCCAGAGCACCGCGCCGCCGATCGAGAGCCTGCGGTCGTTCCGCAATGTGTTGCAGGCCTCGCTGCAGCAGTCCACCAACAACATGGTCATGTTCACCGGGCCGGTGGCCGGCGTCGGCAAATCGTTCCTGTCGGCCAACTTCGCCTTCATCCAGGGCGGGGTCGGCAAGCGGGTGCTGCTGATCGACGCCGATTTCCGCAAGGGCCAGTTGAACCGCTATTTCGGCGTGCCCAAGGAAGACGGCCTGTTCGAGGTGCTGTCTGGCACGCTGCCGCTGGAGCGGGTGCGCAAGCACAGCGTTTCCGAGGGCGTGGACTTCATCGCCACCGGCGCGGTCAGTTTCGATCCGTCGGAACTGCTGGCCTCGCCGATCTTCGGCCAGACCCTGCGTGAACTGGCCAGCCAGTACGACATGGTCATCCTGGACACCGCGCCGGTGCTGTCCTCGCCCGACGCGGCGGTGGTCGGCACCCACGCGGCCGCGGTCATGGTGGTGGTGCGCTCCGGCATGAACACCGTGGGCGAGATCCGCGAGACCGCCAAGCGCCTGATCCAGGCTGGCGCGCCGGTCGATGGGGTGCTGTTCAACGGCCTGAAGCTGATGCCCGAGCGTTTCGGCTTCCGCTCCAAATACGGCGGCTATCGCTACTCGCGGGCCGCCTACTACGGTGATTTCAAGCAGAACGGCCCCAAGTAACCTCCGCGGAGAACTGGCATGCATGGAACGTTTGGCTGGGAAACCCCGCAGATCCTGGATGCGGTCTTCAAGGCATACGACATACGCGGCACCGTGCCCGATGAAATCGACGCGCGCTTCGCCCACAGCCTGGGCATGGCGGCGGGCGCGCGGGCGCTGGAGCTGGGCGCGCGCGCCATGGTGGTCGGACGCGACGGTCGCCTGAGCAGCGTGGAGCTGGCGGCGGCGCTGCAGGCCGGGCTGCGCTCGGCCGGGCTGCACGTCATCGACATCGGCATGGCGACCACGCCCATGGTGTACTTCGCCACCCGCCTGATGGATACCGGCGCGGGCATCGCCGTCACCGGCAGCCACAACCCGCCGACCCACAACGGCTTCAAGATCGTGCTGGACGGCGCCTCGCTGTATGGCGAGGGCATCACCGCGCTGCGCGACGCGATGCGCCTGCCGATCGAATCGGCCAGCGTCGCCGGCGGCCGCACGCAGATGCAGATCCAGCCATGCTACGCGGCGCGGCTGGTCGGCGACATCCGCATGGCGCGGCCGATGAAGATCGCCATCGATTGCGGCAGCGGCGTGGCCGGCGCGGTGGCGCCCGCGTTGTTCCGCGCGCTGGGCTGCGAGGTCACGGAATTGTTCTGCGAGGTGGATGGGTCCTTTCCCGGACATCATCCGGACCCGGCCGATCCGCAGAACCTGCAGGACCTGATCTATTGCCTGCGCTACTCGGATTGCGAAGTGGGGCTGGCGTTCGACGGCGACGGCGACCGGCTGGGCGTGGTCACCAAGTCGGGCCAGATCATCTGGCCCGACCGGCAACTGATCCTGTTCGCGCGCGACGTGCTGGCGCGCAATCCGGGTGCGGAGATCCTCTACGACGTCAAGTGCAGCCGCCATGTGGCGCGCGCCATCGTCGAGGCCGGCGGCAAGGCCACCATGTGGAAGACGGGACACTCGCTGATCAAGGCCAAGATGCGCGAGACCGGCGCGCTGCTGGCCGGCGAAATGAGCGGCCACGTGTTTTTCAAGGAACGCTGGTACGGCTTTGACGACGGCATCTACGCCGCCGCGCGGCTGCTGGAGATCCTGTCGGCCGCGCCCAATCCCTCGGCGCTGCTGGAGAGCCTGCCGCAATCCTGCGCCACCCCGGAAATCAAGCTGGAAACCACCGAAGGCGAACAGTTCGAACTGGTGACGGCCCTGCGCGAAGGCGGGACGTTTCCCGGCGCGCTGTCCATCAACGACCTGGACGGGGTGCGTGTCGACTACGCCGACGGCTTCGGCCTGGCGAGGCCGTCCAACACCACGCCGACGGTGGTGCTGCGTTTCGAAGGAGACTCCGTGGCCGCCCTGGCCCGTATCGAGGAGGACTTCCGCAATGCGTTCCGGCGCGTTGCGCCTCATATCCGTTTACCGTTCTAAGGAGCATCACGCGATGGGAAAGGCGAATTTTGCGAGAGAGGCCCGGGCCGGGACCGAGGTGGACAGCCTGGCCGCCAGCCCCGAATGGCAGGCGTTCGCGCAGGCGGCGCGCGGCGCCGCGCTCGACGCGGCGGCGCTGAAGGTGATCGAGGCGGCCGGCCTGTGCGTGGACCTGACCATGCAGCGGCAGTCCGCCGCGCTGGACACGGCTGCCGCGGCCCTGCTGCGCGCCCGCGGACTGGACGCGGCGCGGCAGGCATTGTTCGCCGGCGGGCCGGTCAACTGGACCGAAGGCAAGCCGGCCTGGCACACCGCGCTGCGGGCCGGCCGCACGCGCGAACAGCCGGACGGGCAGGACCAGGATTCGGTGTGCGAGTACTCGCGCATGGCGGATTTCGTGCGGCGCATCGACCAGACCGCCGATTTTTCCTCGGTATTGCACGTGGGCATCGGCGGCAGCGACTGGGGGCCGCGCCTGGCGATCCAGGCCTTCGGCGGCCCGGGGCAGCGGCGCCAGATCCGTTTCGTCTCCAACATCGACGGCCACGCCTTCCATGACGCGGTGGCCGGGCTGGACCCGCGCCGCTGCCTGGTGGTGGTGTCGTCCAAGTCCTTCACCACCGCCGAAACGCTGCACAACGCCCGCGCCGCCATTGCCTGGCTCAAGCAGGGCGGGGTGGCCGACCCATCCACGCACCTGGCGGCGGTCACCGCCAACGTGCCGGCCGCGCGCGCCCTGGGCGTGCCGTCGAGCCAGGTGTTCCACATGTGCGATTGGGTCGGCGGGCGCTATTCCGTGTGGTCGGTGGCGGGCCTGTCGATCGCCCTGACCGTGGGGGTCGACGTGCTGATCGGCATGCGCGCCGGCGCCGAAGCCATGGACCAGCATTTCCAGCAGGCGCCCCTGGCGGCCAATGCGCCGGTGCAGCTGGCGCTGGCCGGACTGGTCAATTGCAGCGTGCTGGGCCACGGTTCGCTCAACATCGCCGCCTACAGCGCGCGCTTGCTGCACCTGGTGACCTATCTGCAGCAGCTGGAAATGGAATCGCTGGGCAAGCGCGTCGGCGGCGATGGCGCCGAGGTCGACGTGCCCACCGCGCCGATCATCTGGGGCATGCCGGGCACCGACGGCCAGCACACCTTCTTCCAGTGGCTGCACCAGAGCGCGCAGGGCGCGCCGGTCGATTTCATCGCCAGCCTGCAGGGCCATCCGGACAGTCCGGACGCCCATCGCATGCTGCTGGCCAACTGCCTGGCGCAGCGCCAGGCGCTGCTGCGCGGCAAGAGCCTGGAACAGGCGCTGCTGGACGTGGCCCAGGTCGATGATCCCGACAAGGCCTTGAGCCTGGCACACCACATGGTGCATCCGGGCGGGCGGCCCTCGACCCTGATCGTGCTGCGCCAGCTCGATCCGCGCGGCTTGGGCGCGTTGTTGGCGCTGTATGAGCACAAAGTGTTCGTGCAGAGCGTGGTATGGGGCGTCAACCCCTTCGACCAGTGGGGCGTGGAACTGGGCAAGCGGCTGGCCACCGGCATCGAGCGCGAGCTGGCGGTGCCGGTGTCGGCCGGCGTGGTCGACTGGGGCCACGACGCGTCCACCTCGTACTGGATCGACCGCTACCGCGGCCACGCCCAGGCGCCGCGCCCGCGCCATGCCTGGGTGCCGGGCGTGGCGGCGCATCTTTGAACGGAGAGCGGCATGACGGACATGCGCGTGCTGGTCACCGGCGGCGCCGGCTACATCGGCGCCCACACCCTGGTGGCGATGCTGGCGGCGGGCCAGCGGCCGCTGGTGCTGGACAACTTCAGCAACGGCAGCCCGGAGGCGGTGCGGCGGGTCGAGCGCCTGTGCGGCGCGTCGATCCCGTTGGTCGAGGGCGATATCCGCCAGACCGGGCTGGTGCAGGCGCTGCTGGCGCGCGAGGCGCGGCGCGGCGATCCGGTGCGGGCGGTGCTGCACCTGGCCGGCTGCAAGGCGGTCGGCGAATCGGTGGCCGATCCGCTCAAGTACTACGACAACAACGTGTCCGGCTCGGTGGCGCTGTTGCGCGCCATGCGCGAGGAGGGCGTGACGCGGCTGGTGTTCAGCTCGTCGGCCACCGTCTATGGCGAGCCGCGCGCGCTGCCGTTCACCGAGGCGCATCCGCTGGCGCCGGCCAACCCCTACGGCCGCAGCAAGCTGATGGTCGAACAGATGCTGCGCGACCTGTGCGCCGCCGAGCCGGCGTTCGGCGCGGTGACGCTGCGCTACTTCAACCCGATCGGCGCCCATCCCAGCGGCCAGATCGGCGAAAGCCCGCGCGACGTGCCCAACAACCTGTTTCCCTACATCACCCAGGTGGCGGTGGGGCGCCAGCCGTTCCTGAACGTGTTCGGCGATGACTACGCCACCGAGGACGGCACCGGCGTGCGCGATTACCTGCACGTCATGGACCTGGCGCAGGGCCACGTGCAGGCGCTGGCCTATGCCGCCGATCACGCGGGCTTCGTGGCGGTGAACCTGGGCACGGGGCAGGGCACCAGCGTGCTGGAACTGGTGCGCGCCTTCGAGCGGGTCAGCCAGCGCCGCATCCCGTTGCGCAAGGCGCCGCGCCGGGCCGGCGACATCGAGCGGATGTGGGCGGATCCCGCGCTGGCGGCGTCGCTGCTGGGCTGGCGCAGCACCCGCGGGGTCGAGGCCATGTGCGCCGATGGCTGGCGCTGGCAGCAGGGCAATCCGCACGGCTACGAGGGCGAGCCGCCCGCGCCATAACCCCAACGGCGTGTCGGATGGGTTCCGCGAAGCGGGCCGAGCGGTTACAGTTGACGGAAATATTGCGAAGCAGCATCGCCGCGCGGCCCGGCCGTCACGGGCGATGCACCGTCACCGAGGCACTGTCATGCTCGATTCCCTTCCGTCCGCCGGCCCGGCCGGCATCCTGCCGGGGCTGTTCCAATGAGCGGCCCGGCCTACCTTCCCACCGCCCACTGGAACCTGGACAGCATCGTCTCGGGCCTGCGCCAGGCGCGGGTGGCCTGGCGCGGCCCGCGCGGCCGCCTGCGCGAAGACGCCGGCCTGCGCGAGTTCCCGTCGCAGGAAGCCCTGCGCCAGATCATCAAGGACCTCTGTGGCGCCTTGTTCCCCATGCGGCTGGGGCCCATCGACCTGCGCGAGGAGGTCGAGGACTTCTACGTCGGCCACACCATCGGCGCGGCGCTCGATGCGCTGCTGCACCAGGTCAACCTGGAACTGCAATACGTCGGCCGCGACGATCCGGCGCAGCAGGCCGTTTCGCAGCAGCGCGCCATCGACATCGTGCGCCAGTTCGGCGCCGAATTGCCGCGGGTGCGCGCCGCGCTCGACCTGGACGTGACCGCCGCCTACCAGGGCGACCCGGCCGCGCACAGCGTCGACGAGGTGCTGCTGTGCTATCCGGGCGTGGCGGCCATGATCCACCACCGCCTGGCCAACGTGTTGTACCGCCTGGGCGTGCCGATGCTGGCCCGCATCGTGGCCGAGATCGCCCACGCCGACACCGGGATCGACATCCACCCGGGCGCCACCATCGGCCGCAGCTTCTTCATCGACCACGGCACCGGCGTGGTGATCGGCGAAACCGCCATCATCGGCGACCGCGTGCGGCTCTACCAGATGGTCACGCTGGGCGCCAAGCGCTTCCCGCCGGGCGAGAACGGCGAACTCAAGAAAGGCCTGGCGCGCCACCCGCTGATCGAAGATGATGTCGTCATCTACGCGGGCGCCACCATCCTGGGGCGCGTCACCATCGGCAAGGGTTCGACCATCGGCGGCAACGTCTGGCTTACGCGCAGCGTGCCGCCGGGCAGCAACGTCACCCAGGCCAGCCTGGTCAGCGACATGCCGGACTGCGGCCTGGGCGGCTGAGACGGCGTCCGCGTTTCGGCTGGGCGGCCCTGGCGCCGCCCGCTTCTCGCCCGGGCGGCGCTGACGCCCGGGATTCGCTACGGGAGCCTGGATGGACACACGTGTTTCGGATCTGGCCGCGCTGCGCGGCTTCGTCGACCGCCACCCGCGGCTGTTCGTGCTGACCGGGGCGGGCGTCAGCACCGATTCCGGCATCCCCGACTACCGTGACACCGACGGCGAATGGAAGCGTTCGCCGCCGATGACGCTGCAGACCTTCATGGGCGGCGAATACGCGCGCGCCCGCTACTGGGCCCGCAGCATGGTCGGTTGGCGCCGCTTCGGCCAGGTGCAGCCCAACGCCTCGCACCGCGCGCTGGCGCAATTGCAGCAGCGCGGCCGGGTGTCGATCCTGGTGACGCAGAATGTCGACGGGCTGCATGAAGCCGCGGGCAGCCGCGACGTGGTCGACCTGCATGGCCGGCTCGATCAGGTGCGCTGCATGAACTGCGACTGGCGCGGCCATCGCGATGCCTGGCAGCAAACGCTGCACCAGCGCAACCCCGGCTGGATCGCCTTCGAGGCCGACGACGCGCCCGATGGCGATGCCGACCTGGATGGCGTGGATTTCGCTTCGTTCCAGGTGCCGCCCTGTCCGGTCTGCGGCGGCATCGTCAAGCCCGACGTGGTGTTCTTCGGCGAAACCGTGCCGCGCGAGCGGGTCGACCGCGCCAACGCCGGCCTGATGGCGGCCGACGCGGTGCTGGTGGTGGGCTCGTCGCTGATGGTCTATTCGGGCTACCGCTTCGTCACGGCGGCCTCGCGCAACGGCATGCCGATCGCCGCCATCAACCTGGGCCGCACGCGGGCCGACAACCTGCTGACGCTGAAGGTCGAGCTGCCCAGCGCCATGGCCCTGGAGGCGCTGACAGCCCCCTAGAAGGGGACGGGGCGGCGGCCGGTTTTTGACCGGTTTAACCAAGTACCCGCCCTGTAAGGATTTTTTTGCGCCGTTACAGACCTTTCCATAGGGTTGTCCACAGATACTGTGGATAATTCCTAGGGATTACCCCGATTTTGCAAGGATTTCCCGGTGTGTTGGCGGGGATTGTCAAGCCTCGGCGTCGGCAATCGCATCGCCCAGCAGCGCCTTGCGCGCGGCATGCCAGCTGCCCGCGTCGGGGGCGTACAGCAGCCCGCCGCTGCGGTGGGTGGGCTTGTAGGGCGAGCCGTCGAAGCGCGCCGCGTAGCCGCCGGCCTCGCGGTGCAGCAGCCAGCCGGCCGCGTGGTCCCAGGCAGTCAGCTGGTTGTACAGGGCGACGTGGCTGTGGCCGGCCGCCAGCATGCGGTATTCATGGGCGGCGCAGCGCAGGCTGGCGGTGCTGCCCAGGCGCGACAGGTTGCCGTTGACGGTGGTGCGCAGCGGCTCGGGCAGGGCGCCGGTCGAGATCAGGCCGTCCATGTCCTCGGGCGGCGCGGGGCTGGCCACGGCCAGCGGCGCCTGCTTGCCGCTCTCGTACTCCATCCAGGCGCCTTCGCCGCGCACCGCCAGCGCGCTGTCGCGGTTGACCGGGTCGTAGATCACGCCGGCGATCACGTCGCCGCGATGACAGGCGGCGATCATCATGCCGAACAGCGGCAGGCCGGCAACGTAGTTGCGGGTGCCGTCGATGGGATCGATCAGGAACGCCAGGTCGGCGTCGACCAGCATGTTCAGCAGGGCCGGATTGCGGGTCGAGGCTTCCTCGCCGATCAGCACCGCGCCCGGGTGCAGCCTGGCCAGGCGCGCGGCGATCAGGCGCTCGGCGGCCTCGTCGGCATCGGTGACCAGGTCGCGCGGCGAGCTCTTGTCGCGCACGCTGCCCTCGGGCAGGTTGCGAAAACGCGGCATGACCTCCGCCTGCGCGGCCTCGGCCAAAATGCCGGCCAGCTTGCGGGTGTCCTCACGGGTAAAAGTTCTGCTCATGGTCGCTCGTCCAGGGAACGCGCAAATCTATCACGCCTGGGCGGCATTTGATCGCGATTTATAACCGCATGAACTCAAAGGGGATTTTGTACCTGTGCAGGAGTTATCTGCCAGGTTGTCCACAATTCCTGGGGATAAACGGGACCGGAGCCCCGTTTATCTTCCCCCCGGGCGGGCGCCCGGGGGAGGCAGGACGCGCTCAGGCGCCCAGGTCAACGCAGAGGTACTTGATCTCGAGGTATTCCTCGATGCCGTACTTGGAGCCTTCGCGGCCCAGGCCGGACTGCTTGACGCCGCCGAAGGGGCCGACTTCGTTGGAGATCAGGCCGGTGTTGATGCCGACGATGCCGTATTCCAGCGCCTCGGACACGCGCCAGATGCGGGCGTAGTCGCGGGTGAAGAAGTAGGCGGCCAGGCCGAAGATGGTGTCGTTGGCCATGCCGATGACTTCTTCCTCGGACTCGAAGCGGAACAGCGGCGCCACCGGGCCGAAGGTTTCCTCGGTCGCGAAGCGCATCGACTGGGTCACGTCGCGCACCACGGTCGGCTCGAAGAACGTGCCGCCCAGCGCATGCGGCTTGCCGCCGGCGATGACCTTGGCGCCGTGCGCGGTGGCGTCGGCGATGTGTTCCTGCACCTTCTCGATGGCGTTGGCATCGATCAGCGGACCTTGCGTCACGCCGTCCTCGAAGCCGTCGCCGACCTTCATGGCGTTGACCTTGGCCACCAGGCGCTTGGCGATTTCCTCGTACACGCCGGCCTGCACGTAGATGCGGTTGGCGCAGACGCAGGTCTGGCCGGCGTTGCGATACTTGGAGGCCAGGATGCCGTCGACCGCGCGGTCCAGGTCGGCGTCGTCGAACACGATGAAGGGCGCGTTGCCCCCCAGTTCCAGCGACAGCTTCTTGATGGTGGGGGCGCATTGCTCCATCAGCGTGCGGCCGACTTCGGTCGAACCGGTGAAGCTCAGCTTGCGCACCACGTCGCTTTCGCACAGCGCCGCGCCGATCTCGCGCGAGCTGCCGGTGATGACGTGGAACACGCCGGCCGGCACGCCGGCCTCTTCGGCCAGCACCGCCAGCGCCAGCGCGGTCAGCGGCGTCTGCTGGGCGGGCTTGACCACCATGGTGCAGCCGGCGGCCAGGGCCGGGCCGACCTTGCGGGTGATCATGGCGGCGGGGAAGTTCCACGGCGTGATGGCGGCGGTGACGCCGATCGGCTGCTTCAGGGCCAGCAGGCGCTGGCCGGCCTTGGGGCTTTGCAGCACGTCGCCGTCGATGCGCTTGGCTTCCTCGGCGAACCATTCCAGGAACGAGGCGGCGTAGGCGATTTCGCCGGCGGCCTCGGTCACGGGCTTGCCCTGTTCCGAGGTCATGATGGCGGCCAGGTCCTGCTGGTTCTGCATCATCAGCTGGGCCCACTTCAGCAGGATCGCGGCGCGTTCCTTGCCGGTCTTGGCGCTCCAGGCGGGCAGGGCGGCCTCGGCGCTGGCGATGGCCTGCTCGGTCTCCTTGCGGCCCAGCTTGGGCACCGACACGATGGTCTTGCCGGTGGAAGGATTGTCCACGGGAATGGACGGGCCGTTGCCGGCGGATACCCACTTGCCGTCGATGTAGCAGGCGTCGCGCAGCAGTTCCGGGCGCGACAGGGGATGGGTCAATGACGTCATTGCAATAGTCTCCTCTATAGGAACGCGGCCGCCGGGGAGGAACTGACGCGGGCGCAGCGGAAATCCGCTACGCCCGCAATCGCCGTGCCCGACGGCCGCAAAACCGGATGATCGGATTGGCGCTTAGGCGGCCAGCGACTCGGCCAGGATGTCCAGCGCGCGGTCGAACTGGGCGTCGGGAATGGTCAAGGGGTACAGGAAGCGCAGGACGTTGCCGTACACGCCGCAGCTTAGCAAGATCAGGCCTTGCGCGATGGCGCGGGCCTGCACCTTCTTGACCGCGTCGGCGTCGGGCTTGCCGTTGGCGTCGTTCAGTTCCAGCGCCACCATCGAACCCAGGCCGCGCACGTCGGCGATGCCCGGCACCTTGGCGCGCAGGCCCTCGAGGCGGGCGCGCAGCTTGTCGCCCAGTTGTACCGCGCGCTCGCACAGCTTTTCCTCGGCGATCACGTCCAGCACGGCGTGGGCCGCGGCCACCGCCAGCGGGTTGCCGGCGTAGGTGCCGCCCAGGCCGCCGGCGGCCGGGCCGTCCATGACGTCGGCGCGGCCGACCACGCCCGAGATCGGGAAGCCGCCGCCCAGGCTCTTGGCCATGGTGATCAGGTCGGCCTGCACCGAATGGTGCTCCATGGCGAACAGCTTGCCGGTGCGGCCGAAGCCGGTCTGCACTTCGTCGGCGATCAGCAGGATGCCGTGCTCGTCGCAGATCTTGCGCAGCGCCGTCATCAGTTCGGGCGGGGTGATGTTGAAGCCGCCTTCGCCCTGCACCGGCTCGATGATGATCGCGGCGACGCGCTTGGGATCGATGTCGACCTTGAACAGCAGGTCCAGCGCCTTGAGCGAGTCGGCCACGGTGATGGACTGGGTGCCGTTGGGGAACGGCACGTGGTAGATGTCGCCCGGCATCGGGCCGAACGACAGCTTGTAGGGGGCGACCTTGCCGGTCAGCGCCATGCCGAGCATGGTGCGGCCGTGGAACGAGCCCGAGAAGGCGATGACGCCCGAACGGCCGGTGGCCGAGCGCGCGATCTTGACGGCGTTTTCGACGGCTTCGACGCCGGTGGTGAAGAAGGCCGACTTCTTCAGGCCGTCGATCGGGGCCAGGCGGTTGATGCGCTCGGCCAGCGACACATAGCCTTCGTACGGCACGATCTGGTAGGCCGTGTGGGTGAAGTTGTCGAGCTGGGCGCTGACGGCGGCCTTGATCTTGGGGTGCAGGTGGCCGGTGTTCAGCACCGCGATGCCGCCCGCGAAATCGATGTATTCCTTGCCGTCGGCATCCCACAGCGTGGCGTTCTCGGCGCGCACGGCGTAGAAATCACACATGACGCCGACGCCGCGCGGCGTGGCCAGGGAACGGCGGGTATTCAGGTCCTGATTCTTCATCTCAGCCTCGGATGGCAAGTGGGCGGTAAAGCCTTACTTTAATGCTACTATGGCCCCATTGGTGGGAACCACTTTTATAAATCAGGTAGAACCAATTGCGGTCCATCGTTGGAGACTTGCTGCAACTGCGCCTGGCCGATGCCGCCGGCGGGCCGATGAACAAGCGCCTGTACCACGGCATCCGCGAAGCCATCCTGGATGGATCCATCGCCGCCGACTCGCGCCTGCCCGCCTCGCGCGACCTGGCCGCCGAACTCGGCATCGCCCGCAATACCGTGGTGCACGTCTATGGCCAGTTGCTGGCCGAAGGCTACACCCGCAGCCTGCAGGGCAACGGCACCTTCGTCAATGCCTCGCAGCCCGACTCCTATCTGGCCAGCGGCCGCCAGTCGCGCCGCGCGCCGGTGCCGCAACCGCGTCCGGCGCTGTCGGCGCGCGGCGCCGCCATCGTCGACGGCGTGTCGGCCTCGCCCTACCAGTGGGGCGCCTTCATGCCGGGCGTGCCCGACCTGACCGAATTTCCGCACAAGAAGTTCGGCCGCATCTTTTCCGCGCTGTGGCGCAACCCCACCCCCGACCTGCTCACCTATGCCTATGGCGGCGGCCTGCCGGCCCTGCGCGAGGCGCTGGCGCAGCACCTGGCGCTGACGCGCTCGATCGACTGCGATCCCGACCAGATCCTCATCACCGAAGGCTCGCACCAGGCCATCGACCTGGCCACCCGCATCCTGGGCGAGGCGGGCGAGACCGCCTGGGTCGAGGACCCGGGCTACTGGGGCGCGCGCACGGTGCTGCAGGCCAACGGCCTGCACACGGTGCACCTGCCGGTGGACGAGGAAGGCATGCGGCTGCCGGACGCCGACCTGGCGCCTGGCATGGCGCCGCCGCGCTTCATCTTCGTGACCCCGTCGCACCAGTATCCGCTGGGGCCGGTGATGTCGCTGGCGCGGCGCCGGCAGTTGCTGGCGGTGGCGCGGCGCCATGGCAGCTGGATCATCGAGGACGACTACGACAGCGAATTCCGCTTCTCGGGCCGGCCGATCGCCTCGCTGCTGGGGCTGGAGCCGGACGCGCCCGTGATCTACATGGGCACCTTCAGCAAGACGCTGTACCCGGGGCTGCGGGTCGGCTACCTGGTGCTGCCCAAGACCTTGACCGCGGCGTTCCAGGCGGCCCACGCCGAGCTCTACCGCGAAGGCCACCTGATGACGCACGCGGCGCTGGCCACCTTCATCGCCGAGGGCCACTACGCCGCCCACATCCGCCGCATGCGCATGTTGTACGGGCGGCGCCGCGCCATGCTGGTCAACCTGATCGAACGGCGCCTGGGGCCCGACTGGCTGCACCGCGACGCCAGCCTGGCCGGCCTGCACCTGGTGCTGACGCTGCCGCCGCACCTGGACGACCTGCGGGTGGTCGAGGTGGCGCGGCGCAAGGGCGTGCTGACGCGCGCGCTGTCGCGCTACTACGTCGGCGCCGAAGGCCGCCGGCCCGGCCTGCTGCTGGGCTATGCCTGCGTGCCGGAGCACGACATCGCGCGCAAGTTCGAGGTGCTGCTGGAAAGCCTGGCCGAAGTGGCGCGCATGACGCCCGCGGCGCCCGCGCTGGTGGCGCAGCCGGCCTGACTGCCGGCGTTGAAGGCCGGCGCCGCCGTACGGGCCTTGAAAGCCGGTGGCGGGCTGCCGGCGCTTGCAGCCTGCGCGCCGCGACCACACGGCGCGAGGGCCTCAGCCCAGGCGGTCCTGTCCGCCGCCCAGCGCCGCCGCGAAGGCCGCGGCGTTGCGCATGCCCTGGTCCTCGAAGTTGGTGTTGAACACCGCATGCGCCTGCGCGCTCCGTTGCGCCAGTTCCTGGAAGCGGCGCGCCAGTTCGGCCAGCTCGGCCTCCGAATACTCATATTGGAAGCGCCCTGACGAGGCGGCGCCGCCGGCGTTCCAGGTGGCGACGTTGCGGCCATGCAGCCGCAGCAGCGTCAGCTCGGGGTGGGTGCATTCCCAGACGGCCGGCACGCTGTTGTCGAAGCCCTGCGGCGCGTCCACCACGGTGTGCACCAGGCCCAGCTCGCGCTCTAGCGCCAGCGTTGCAGCCGTGGCCTCGGAGGAGTCGAACCAGCTGCGGTGGCGGAATTCGACCGACAGCAGGTGCTCCGGCAGGCGCCGCGCGCATTCGGCCACCAGCGCCTCGCCGCGCGCCCCGCGCCGCAGCCAGGGCGGGAACTGGAAGTGCACTGCGCCCAGCTTGCCGGCCATGCGCAAGGGTTCCAGCGCCAGCGTGTAGCGGCGCCAGAGTTCATCGCGCAGGTCGTCCGGCATGGCGTGGTGGTAGATGACCGGCTCGGGCCAGTCGGCCAGCTCGCGGCGGATGTCGGCGGGCAGGGCCGCCAGCGGCGTCTGGTGGCCGGTGAAAAGGCGGTAGGCCTTGATGTTGAAGACGAAATCGTCGGGCGTGCGCTGCGCCCACAGGTAGGCGGTCTCGGCGCTGGGCAGGGCGTAGTAGCTGGAATCGACCTCGGCCAGCCCGAAGCGGGTGGCGTAGAAGCGCAGCCGCGATTGGGCGTCGTGCGCCTCGCGCGGGTAGAAGCGGCCGCACGCCAGCAGTGTGGGGTCGGTCCAGGAAGCGGTGCCGGCAAGCAGGCGCATGGGGAAAACGGCGGTAGCGGGAGCGGGGGGCGATGCGGTTATGATACCTGGATATATCCCCAGGTATCGGGCCGCGCCGACCGCGCCCGCCGCCCACCATTCCACGCCCCATGTCCGACCAGAATTCCGCCCACCCGTCCAGCCGTCCCGATCCCCTGGCCGACCTCAACCCCGCCCAGCGCGAGGCCGCCGAATTCGGCGTCGGCGGCGCGGGCGACGACGGCCCGCTGCTGGTGATCGCCGGCGCCGGCTCGGGCAAGACCAACACCCTGGCGCACCGCGTCGCCCACCTGATCCTGAACGGCGCCGATCCGCAGCGCATGCTGCTGTTGACCTTCTCGCGCCGCGCCGCCCAGGAAATGGAGCGCCGCGTCGGCAGCGTGCTGCAGCGGGTCATGAACCTGCGCGGCACCCAGCAGGCGCCGTCGCTGCCGTGGGCCGGCACCTTCCACGCCATCGGCGCGCGCCTGCTGCGCGACTGCGCCCAGCGCATCGGCCTGTCCGAGGCCTTCACCATCCACGACCGCGGCGACGCCGAGGACCTGATGGGCATGGTGCGGCACGAGCTCGGCCTGTCCGCCACCAAATCGCGCTTTCCGCTCAAGGGCACCTGCCTGGCGATCTACTCGCGCGTGGTCAACAGCCAGACGCCGGTGGCCGACGTGCTGCACGGCACCTTCCCGTGGTGCGCGCAATGGGAGGACGAGCTCAAGAACCTGTTCCGCGCCTACGTCGCCGCCAAGCAGGACCAGCAGGTGCTCGACTACGACGACCTGCTGCTGTACTGGGCCGAGATGATGGGCGACGCGGCCATCGCCGCCGACGTCGGCGCCCGCTTCGACCACGTGCTGGTGGACGAATACCAGGACACCAACCGCCTGCAGGCCGCCATCCTGCTGGCCATGAAACCCGACGGCCGCGGCCTGACCGTGGTGGGCGACGACGCCCAGTCGATCTATTCGTTCCGCGCCGCCACGGTGCGCAACATCCTCGATTTCCCGGCCCAGTTCCCGCAGCCGGCCCGCGTCATCACGCTGGACCGCAACTACCGCTCGACCCAGCCCATCCTGAACGCCTCCAACGCCGTCATCGGCTTGGCCGCCGAACGCTACGCCAAGGATCTCTGGAGCGACCGGCAGTCGTCGCAGTTGCCCGAGCTGGTCACCGTCAGCGACGAGGCCGGCCAGGCCCGCTGGGTGGCCGACCAGGTGCTGGCGCAGCGCGAGGGCGGCGCCACGCTCAAGTCGCAGGCGGCGCTGTTCCGCACCTCCAGCCACAGCGCCGCGCTCGAACTGGAGCTGACCCGCCGCAACATCCCCTTCGTCAAGTTCGGCGGCCTGCGCTTTCTGGAAGCGGCGCACGTCAAGGACCTGCTGTCGCTGCTGCGCTGGGCCGAAAACCCGCGCGGGCGCATGGCGGGGTTCCGCGTGGCGCAACTGCTGCCCGGCATCGGTCCGGCCACCGCCGCCAAGCTGATGGACGCCATGACGCAATCGGCCGAACCGCTGCGCGCGCTGCGCGAATTCAAGCCGGGGGCGGCGGCGCAGGCCGAGTGGGGCGCGTTCGCCGACACCTACGCGGCGCTGGCCGACCCAAGCCTGCGCTGGCCGGCCGACGTCGACCTGGCGCTGCGCTGGTACGCCGGCCAGCTTGAACGGCTGTACGACGATGCGCGGGTGCGCAAGACCGACCTGGACCAGCTGGCGCGCATCGCCGCCGGCTACCCGTCGCGCGAGCGCTTCCTGACCGAGCTGACGCTGGACCCGCCCGACGCCACCAGCGACGAATCCGGCGCGCCATCGCGCGACGAGGACTACATGATCCTGTCCACCATCCACTCGGCCAAGGGCCAGGAATGGAAGGCGGTCTACGTGCTGAACGTGGTCGACGGCTGTATCCCGTCCGACATGAGCACCGGCAGCGCCGAAGAGATCGAGGAAGAAAGGCGTCTGCTGTACGTGGCCATGACGCGCGCCAAGGAACGCCTGCAGCTGATCGTGCCGCAGCGCTTCTACGTGCACCAGCAGACCGGCATGGGCGACCGCCACGTCTACGGCTCGCGCACCCGCTACATCACCAACGCCATGCTGCCGCTGTTCGACCACCTGCCCAAGCCGCCCGACCTGCCCGCGCGCGAGGCCAAGGCGCCGCAGGCGCCGAGCGTGGACGTGGCCAGGCGCGTGCGCAACCTGTTCGCGTAGGGCGCGTTCGCCGGGGCGCGGACCCGGACGCGGACGCCGCCGCGCGGCGGCGCCGGTGGGCTATCATCGGCCGATACGTTGGATACGCTGCACCCGCAGGGCTCGCATCGCCAAAGGATGTCTATGTCTACCGAAGCAACCGCCGCCGTCGCCGCGCCGCCCCAGGGCGAAGTCGTGGCCTCCATCGCCTATGTGAATGGCCGGCGCGACCACGAGGTGCCCATCGAGGAGGTGGGCAGGCACGTCGATCCCAAGCACGGCATGGTGTGGATCGGCCTGCGCAATCCCAGCCCCGAACGGCTTGCCGACGTCGTCAACCAACTGGGCGCCTGCGACAAGAACATGGAAGAAATGCTGGAGTCGCACCGCCGGCCCAAGATCATCGACTACGGCAACATGGTGCTGATCGTCGCCATCACCGTCGAGGTCGAGGCCGAGCGCCCCATCTTCGGTGAAACCCAGTTCCTGATCGGCGAAGGCTTCCTGGTCACCGTGCGGCGCGGCGCCACCGCCGGCCACAGCCCCTTGCGCGAACGGCTGGAGGCCTCGCCCGACCTGCTCAAGCGCGGCAGCGACTACGTCGCCTCCGAACTGTTGGACTGGCTGGTGGACCGCTACGTGGCGGCGGCCGGCAAGATCGAGTCGGTGGTCGAGGGCGCCGAGCAGAAGCTGCTGATCCGCGGCGCCAAGGACTCCGACATCCGCAGGCTGTACCGCCAGCGCCGCGACCTCCTGCGCATCCACACCGTGGTGTCGCCGCTGGCCGAGATCTGCCGCCGCCTGGCGCGGGTCGAGATGTCGGCGGTCGATGAACACGCGCGGCCGTATTTCGGCGAGGTGGCCGACCGCGTGCTGCGGGTCGATGAACTGTTCAATTCGCTGCGCGAGTCGCTGGCCTTCGCCTTCGAAGCCAGCCTGATGATCGGCCAGGCCGCGCAGAACGACACCACCCGCAAGCTGGCGTCATGGGCCGCCATCCTGGCCGTGCCCACCGCCATCGCCGGCATCTACGGCATGAACTTCAAGTTCATGCCCGAACTGGATTCGCCGTTCGGCTATCCGGTCACGCTGGGCGTGATCGTGTCGGTCTGTTCGCTGCTGTACTGGCGCTTTCGCAAGTCGGGCTGGCTGTAGCGCGGCGGACGGCGGCGCCGTGCCGGCGGCGACACACTGGCGCGCGCGGCGCCGGCCCGGCTGTGGCAAACTGCCTGCGTTTCTGATTCCGGAGCCCGGCTCGTGCGCGGCAAATCCCCCTTCGGCGGCAGCAAGCTGACCGCCCTCGTCGTCGCCCTGATCCTGGCCGCGGCCGGCGCCCTCGTCAACTGGCTGCAGCCTGCCCGGCAGGGGGGCGAGCGGCCGGCCGAACGACCCGCCGCCAGCGCGCCCGCGCCGCGCGGCAAGCCCGGCGCGGCCCTGGCCGGCGACGTTCCCGCCGGCAGCTATACCCTGACCGGCATGATCGTCAACGTCGCCGACGGCGACACCGTGACGCTGCGCGCGCCCGACGGCCAGCGCCGCATCCGCATGGACAGCATCGACGCGCCGGAAGAGGGCCATGGCAACGACCAGCCCGGCCAGCCCTACGCCGAGGCCGCGCGCCAGCACCTGGCCGGCCTGGTGGCCGGCAAGACCCTGACCGCCCAGTGCTACCAGAAGGACCAGTACGGCCGCGACGTCTGCGCGCTGATCCTGGACGACGGCCGCTCGGCCAACCGGCTGCAGGTCGAGGCCGGCTACGCCTGGGCCTACACCGCGCGTCAGGGCGACTACCTCAACGACAAGGCCATGCCCGAGTTGCAGCGCCAGGCCAAGGCGGCCGGCCGCGGCCTGTGGGCCGGCAAGGATCCGATGCAGCCCTGGAAGTGGCGCTACGACTGCTGGCGCCAGCGCCAGTGCGGCTGATTGGCGCTGGCCGGCGGGGGGTAATCCGTCCTGGTGTGTGTGGAGAGCCGCCTGCGCAAGTTCCCTAGGGGGATGCCAGGGTACTGGGGCGGATATACCTTTGCTATCCTCTGTCGCACTGAATAGAAGGAAAGGTTTCCATGCGTGCTTTGATGCGGCTCTGGGCGGCGGCCATGATGCTGTTGCTGGCGTTGGCGGGCTGCTCCCGGGACGGCAGTCCCATCAACAGCCCCTATCCGTCCGGCGCCGAAGGCCGGAACACCCTGTATTCCGCCTTCGTCAAGCGCTCGCCCAAGTACCTGGACCCGGCCAGCTCTTATTCCGGCGATGAAACCCCTTATACCTACAGCATCTATGAGACGCTGTACGGCTACCACTACCTCAAGCGGCCCTACGAACTGATCCCGCGCGCCGCGGCCTCGATCGACCCGCCGGTCTACCTGGACGCGCAGGGCAAGGTGCTGCCGGCCGATGCGCCGGGCGAGCAGATCGCCCAGAGCATCTACGACATCAGGATCAAGCCCGGCATGCGTTTCGCGCCGCACCCGGCCTTCGCCCGCAAGACCGACGGCAGCTACGACTACTTCCCGATTGCGCCCGAGGACCTGGCCGACAAGTTCGCCATTCCCGACTTTCCGCGCACCGGCACCCGCGAACTCACCGCCGACGACTACGTCTACGCCTTCCGCCGCCTGGCCAGCCCGCGCGTGGTGTCGCCGATCTATTCGCTGATGGCCGAATACGTGAGCGGCCTGAAGGAATATGGCGACCGCCTGCGCGAGCGTGACAAGGCGCTGCGCCGCGACCTTCCCGGCGGCGGTGGCGCGTCGTGGCTGGACCTGCGCGAACCGGACGGCTTCACCGGCGTGCAGGCGCTCGACCCGCACACGCTGCGCATCCGCGTCAACGGCAAGTACCCGCAGTTCAAGTACTGGCTGGCCATGACCTTCACGGCGCCCGTGCCCTGGGAGGCCGACCGCTTCTACAACCAGCCCGGCATGGCCGAGCACGACCTGTCGCTCAACACCTGGCCGGTCGGCACCGGCCCCTACATGCTGGCCGAGTCGCTGCAGAACCGCCGCCACGTGCTGGCGCGCAACCCCAACTTCCACGGCGAACCCTATCCCTGCGAAGGCGAGCCGGGCGATCGCGCCGCCGGCCTGCTGGCCGATTGCGGCAAGCCCACGCCCTTCATCGACCGCGCCGTGTTCAGCGTCGAGAAGGAAGCCATTCCGCTGACCGGCAAGTTCATGCAGGGCTACTACGACGTGCCGCAGATCGAGCGCGGCGAGTACGGCGTGGCCATGCTGGTGGCCGCTGGCGACAGCCAGGACAAGGCGCGCAAGTACGCCGAGCACGGCATCCGCCTGCCCACCACGGTCGAGACCGCCAACTGGTACATGGGCTTCAACTGGCTCGACCCGGTGGTGGGCAAGGGCGACACGCCCGAGCAGGCCGAGAAGAACCGCAAGCTGCGCCAGGCCATCAGCATCGCCTTCGACTGGGAAGAATACGTGGCGGTGTTCGAGAACAGCCAGGCCTCGGTGGCCTACGGCCCGGTGCCGCCCGGCGTGCTGGGCTACCGCGAACCGCCCGAGGGCGTGAACCCGGTGGTCTACGACCTGGTCGACGGCAAGCCGGTGCGCAAATCCATCGAGACGGCGCGCAAGCTGCTGGCCGAGGCCGGCTACCCCGACGGCCGCAACGCCGTCACCGGCGCGCCGCTGGTGCTGTACTACGACTCCATGACGGGCGGCGGCTCCAACCCGCAGTTCGACTGGATGCGGCGGCAGATGGCCAAGATCGGCGTGCAGATGGACGTGCGCTCGACCGACTACAACCGCTTCCAGGACAAGATGCGGCGCGGGTCGGCGCAGATCTTCCTGTGGGGCTGGAACGCCGACTACCCCGACGCCGAGAACTTCCTGTTCCTGCTCTACGGCCCCAACGCCAAGGCCAAGGGCGGCGGCGAGAACGCCGCCAACTACGACAGCCCCGAATACGACAGGTTGTTCGAGCAGATGAAGTTCCTGGACGATGGCCCCGAAAAGGAAGCGCTGATCCAGCGCATGGTCGCCATCGTGCAGCGCGACGCGCCCTGGATGTTCGGCTACTTCCCGATGTCGGGCGGCGCCTACCAGCAATGGGTCGGCAACGCCAAGCCCACCCAGATGGTGCGCAACACGCTGCAGTACATGAAGATCGATCCCGCCCTGCGCGAGCGCAAGATCGATGAATGGAATTCCCCCATCTGGTGGCCGGTGGGCCTGTTCGTGCTGCTGATCGCGCTGGCGATCTGGCCGTCCTACGTGGCGCTCAAGCGGCGCGAACGGCAGACCGCCTTCGCCCAGGCTTCCCGCAAGGAGCATCAATCATGATCGGCTACGTCATCCGCCGGCTGCTGTACGGCGTGCTGATTCTGATCGGCGTGAACCTCTTCACCTTCATCCTGTTCTTCGCGGTCAACACGCCCGACGACATGGCGCGCCTGGCCATCGGCGGCCAGCGCGTCAGCCAGGACGCGGTCGAGAAATGGAAGGTCGAGCACGGCTACGACAAGCCGCTGTTCTACAACGCCCAGGCCAAGGGTTCGGCGCAACTGACCGACACCGTGTTCTACCAGCGCTCGGTGCCGCTGCTGGCGATGGACTTCGGCGCCTCCGACGGCGGCCGCGACATTGGCCGCGAGATCCAGACGCGCATGGGGCCGAGCCTGGCGCTGGCGGTGCCGACCTTCTTCCTGGGGCTGTTCGCCAGCATCGTGTTTTCACTGACGCTGGTGTACTTCCGCGCCACCCGGCTGGACTTCTGGGGCGTGGTGGTGTGCGTCATCCTGCTGTCGATCTCCAGCCTGTTCTACATCATCGCCGGGCAGTGGATGTTCGCCAAGCTGCTGCGGCTGGTGCCGTTCTCGGGCTTCGAGGGCGGCCTGGACATGATCAAGTTCCTGGCGCTGCCGGTGCTGGTGGCGATCGTCTCGCGCCTGGGCCCCGAGGCGCGCTTCTACCGCACCCTGTTCCTTGAGGAAATCGGCAAGGACTACGTGCGCACCGCCCGCGCCAAGGGGCTGGCCGAGCGCGTGGTGCTGTTCCGACACGTGCTGCGCAACGCCATGCTGCCGATCCTGACCAGCACCGTGGCCGCCTTGCCGCTGCTGTTCATGGGCAGCCTGATCGCCGAGTCCTTCTTCGGCATCCCGGGCCTGGGCAGCTACACCATCGACGCCATCAACGCGCAGGACTTCTCCATCGTGCGCGCCATGGTGTTCCTGGGGGCGTCGCTGTACATCGTCGGGCTGATCCTGGCCGACATTTCCTACACGCTGGCTGACCCCCGCGTCCGATTCGAGTAGCCGCCATGCCCAAGTTCGTATTCCTCTGGACCGACATTGCGCTGTGGCTCATGGTGCTGGGCGCGCTGGCCTACGCCTGGCGGGTGCGGCGCAGCCCGAACCTGCGTTCGACCTGGGCGCGGGTGGCGCGCGACACGCCGGCCATGTGCTCGGCGGTGGTGCTGGCGGCGTTCGCGCTGGTCGGCCTGCTCGATTCCGTCCATTACCGGCCGCAGCTGCCGCCCGCGCCGGGCGCGGCCGCCGACGCCGCGCCGGTCTACGCGCCGGCGGTCAAGTCGGCGCTGGACGGCCTGTTGCGCGGCAGCGTGCTGACCCAGCCCGAGAAGACCTATTCCAGTCCGTTGGCGGTGCGCCAGTTCACCAAGGAAACCCTGCTGGTCGACGACAAGCCGGTGCGCGATTTTCCGCGCCTGCGGGCGGCCGGCACGCACCTGGCCGACCCCGACCGCGACCACCTGGGCGACGTCTACTACCGGCTGGGCCTGGGCCTGGCGGCGGGGCTGGCGGTGGCGCTGATCGGCGCCGGCCTGCTGTTCGCCTGCCTGGCGCGGCGCGGCGGCGCGTCGGCGGCGGCCGAGGCCCTATTGGGCGGGCGCGCCGAGGTGCCGTGGCGCGCCATGGCCATCACCTTCACCCTGCTGTGCCTGGTGGCGGGGGCGCTGGCCGGGTTGTCCAGCGGCTACCACGCCCTGGGCACCGACCGCATCGGCAACGACGTGCTGTGGCAGGCGCTCAAGAGCATCCGCACCGCGCTCGTCATCGGCAGCCTGACCACGCTCGCGATGCTGCCGCCGGCCATCGTCTTCGGCATCGCGGCGGGCTACTTCAAGGGCAGGATCGACGACGCCATCCAGTATCTCTACACCACCATCACCTCGATCCCGGGCGTGCTGCTGGTGGCGGCCTGCGCGCTGATGATGCAGGTGTACATCGACAACCACGCCGAGCTGTTCGACACCTCCGCGGCGCGCGCCGACCTGCGCCTGTTCCTGTTGTGCATGATCCTCGGCTTCACCGGATGGGCCGGGCTGTGCCGTCTGCTGCGCGCCGAAACGCTCAAGCTGCGCGAGCTGGAATACGTGCAGGCCGCGCGCGCCTTCGGCGTATCGCACTGGCGCATCATGACGCGCCACCTGCTGCCCAATGTCGCGCACCTGGTGCTGATCACCGTGGTGCTGGAATTCTCCGGCCTGGTGCTGTACGAGGCGGTGCTGTCCTATCTGGGCATCGGCGTCGATCCCAGCATGAATTCGTTCGGCTCGATGATCGACGGCGCCCGCCTGGAAATGTCGCGCGACCCGATGATCTGGTGGAACCTGATGACCGCGTTTCTTTTCATGCTGGCCCTGGTGCTGGCCGCCAACCTGTTCGCCGACGCGGTGCGCGACGCCTTCGATCCGCGCACCCGCCGCTACAAGCCGGGCCGCCTGCCGGGCATGGGCTGGTTCGGCCGCCGTCCGGGCGCCGCGCTGGCGGCCGATGCCCGCGCCACCAAATCCGGAGACGCGCCATGAGCCAGCAGGATAACCGCCAGGACACGCCCCTGCTGGCCGTGCGCGGGCTGGACGTCGACATCGCCGGCGACAGCGGCATGACGCACGCGGTCAAGCGTCTGCAGCTGGCCATCTCGCAGCGCGAGACCTTCGCCCTGGTGGGCGAGTCCGGCTGCGGCAAGAGCATGACGGCGCTGGCGCTGTTGCGCCTGCTGCCGGACGCCGGGCGCATCGTCGGCGGCCAGATCGACCTGGATGGCGAAGACCTCAACCGCCTGCCCGAGAGCGCCATGCGCGGCGTGCGCGGCGGCCGCATCGGCATCATCTTCCAGGAACCGTCCACCAGCCTGAACCCCGTCATGCGGGTCGGCGACCAGATCATCGAGACGCTGGCGGCGCACACGCCGCTGCGCGGCGCCGCGGCGCGCGCCCGCGCCATCGACTGGCTGCGGCGGGTCGGCATCCCGGAGCCCGAGCGGCGCGTGGACGATTACCCATTCCAGTTCTCCGGCGGCCAGAAGCAGCGCGTCATGATCGCCATCGCGCTGGCGGCGGAACCCCTGCTGCTGATCGCCGACGAGCCCACCACCGCGCTGGACGTCACCGTGCAGGCGCAGGTGCTGGACCTGTTGGCGGGCATCCAGCGCGAGATCGGCATGGCGGTGCTGCTCATCACCCATGACCTGGCGGTGGTGCGTAACGTGGCCCATCACGTGGCCCTGATGCGCGGCGGCGAAATCGTCGAAAGCGCCAGCGCCGAGGAATTCTTCCGCGCGCCCAAGCATCCCTACGCGCGCCAGTTGTTCGACGCCATTCCCACCTTTGAAAAGCGCGGCGTGCCTCTCAGCCAGGCCGGCCGCGCGGCCCAGGCGCAGGACGCGGCCCGCAAGCGGCCGCGCGAGCCGGGCGTGGTGCTGGACGTGCAGGACCTGAAGGTCCATTACCCGGTGCGCAAGGGCCCGCTGCGGCGCGTGGCCTCGTGGGTCAAGGCGGTCGACGGCGTGACGTTCACGCTGCGTGCCGGCGAAACCCTGGCGTTGCTGGGCGAGTCCGGTTGCGGCAAGACCACCACCGGCAAGGCGCTGCTGCGCCTGATCGACGGCGCCCGTATCTCGGGCCGCGCCATGCTGCAGGGGCAGGACCTGCTGACCGCCGACCGCGCCCGCTTGCAGCGGCTGCGCCAGGACATCCAGATCGTGTTCCAGGACCCGTACGCATCGCTCGATCCGCGCATGCGGGTCGGCGACATCCTCGACGAAGGCCTGGAGTCGCTGCGCCGCGGCATGGGCGCGCGCGAGCGACGCGACCGCGCCGTCCGCCTGGTCGAGCGCGTCGGCCTGCCGGCCAACACGCTGTCGCGCTATCCGCACGAGTTCTCCGGCGGCCAGCGCCAGCGCATCGCCATCGCCCGGGCCCTGGCGGTCGAACCCAAGGTGCTGATCTGCGACGAGCCGACCTCGGCGCTGGACGTCTCGGTGCAGGCGCAGATCCTCGACCTGCTGCGCGAGCTGCAGGACGAGCTGGGCATCGCCTACCTGTTCATCACCCACAATTTCGGCGTGGTCGAGTACCTGGCCGACCGCATCGCGGTCATGGACGGCGGCCGCATTGTCGAACTGGGCGAGGCCGACGCGGTGCTGCACGCGCCGCGCCAGGACATGACGCGCCGGCTGCTCGACGCGGTGCCGCGGCTGCAATTCGGCGCGCCCGAATGAAAACCGCGCCCCGATCCTGGCGGATCGGGGCGCGGCATGCGCGCGCCTGGGCGGCTCAGTCGTGGGCGTTGCGGGTTTCGAGCCAGACCAGCGTGTCGTGCCGCAGGGCGCGGACACATTGCGCCAGGAAGGCATGCACCACTTCCAGCTCGCCGGCGTCGTAGCGCCGGGCCATCAACACCACCGCCTCGGCCACCCACTGGCGTTCCTGGGCCAGTTGCTGGCATTGCTCCTCGACCGGCCGGATCACGATCATGCGGCGATCCAGCGGATGGCGGCCGCGTTGCACATAGCCGGCCGCCTCCAGGCGGTTGATCAAGGCGGTGGCGCCGCCGGAGCTGATGCCCATCAGCTGGGCCAGTTGCCCGGTGGGCAGGGCATCGAACTCCATCACCAGTTCCAGCGCTTTCAGATCCGCCAGGGGGATACCCAGTTTCTCCGCCAGGGCCGACTGGCACGCCGCGTTGTACACGGCGAACTGCCGGCCCAGCATCAGGGCGATATCGTCAAGCATTCCGGGACGCAGGTCACTATTGCGGGATTCAGGCATCACGGTCACATGCTCGTGGTGGACGATGGTTTCTTGTTGCAGCATGGCGTCGCTCCCTCACGGATCCCGTCGATTACTTCTTGGCGGTCAGGCCGCCGAGCAGGCCGCCCAGCAAGCCGCCGTTGGTGGTGCCTCCGGTGCTGGCGCCGCCGCTGACGCCGGCCGTCACGCCGCCCAGCAGGCCGCCGAGCAGGCCGCCGTTGCTGGCCGTGCCCGTGGCGCCGCCACCGGCGCTGGCGCCCGCGCCCGCGCTGGCCGTCGCGCCGCCCGTCAGGCCGCCCAGCAAGCCGCCCAGCAGGCCGCCGTTGGCGCCCGCGGCGCCGCCGGCCGTGCCACCGGTGGCGCCGGTCACGCCGCCCAGCAGGCCCCCCAGCAAGCCGCCGTTGGCCGCGCCGCCCGTGGCCCCGCCCAGGTTGCCGGTCACGCCGCCGAGCAGGCCGGTCACCGGAGCCAGCAGGCCGCCGTTACCGCCCGCCGCGCCGCCGGTCACGCCACCCAGGATGCCGGTGATCGGGCTGAGCAGGCCGCCGTTGTTGCCGCCCACCGCGCCGCCCAGGCCCAGGCCACTGGTCAGGGAGGCGACCGCGCCGGTGGCATTGGCCAGCGTGTTGCCGAGCGGGTTGGTGTTGCCGGGCGTGGCATTCAACAGGCCGCCGGCACTGCTGACCGCGCCGCCCAGGCCTTGCAGCACGCCATTCAAACCGGCCACGTTGCCGCCGGGCAATTGCGTGCCCAGGTTGCTGACGGTGCCGCCCAGGGTGTTGAGCAGGCCGGCGACCGGCGCGCCCAGCTTGGTGGTGGCGCCCACTTGCTGGGTCAGGCCGACCACCGTGCCGGCCAGGGGGCTGGCCGTCGGGTCGAGCGCCGCGCCGATGCCCCCGAGGGTCGGTTGCAGGCCCAGCGGCAACACGTTGTCGACGGTCTTGCCGACGTTGCCGAGGGCCGGTTCGAGCAAAGGCTTGGACGGTCCCCCCAGCACGCCGCCGGTCACGCCGCCGACCAATTGGGTCACGGGGTTCAGCAGGCCGCCCTGGCCGGACAGGCCGGCGGTCAGGGCGCCCACCGCGTTGGTGGCATTGCCCAGCACCGTGGTCAGCGGTTGCGGATTCTTGGGATCGGCATTGAGCAGGCCGCCGGTGCTGGCGACCGTCTTGCCCAGGCCTTCGACCAGGCCGCCGACGCCGCTGCTCAGGCCGCCGGGCAGCCCGGTGCCCTTGACCGTGGTGCCCAGGTCCTGCACCAGTCCGCCGACCTGCTTGACGGTGCCGTCGACCGGTTGGCCCAGGCCGGTGGTGGCGCCGATCTCCTGCGTCAGGCCAACCACCGTATCGACCACCGGCTTGACGGTGGGATCCAGCGCCTTGCCGACGCCGCCCAGCGTGGTGCCCAGATTTAACGGCAGCGTATTGTCGACGGCGCCGCCGGTATTGCCGAGCGTGGTCTGCAGCAAGCCGGTCGTGACCGGATCGGTCGGGTTGTTCGGATTATTCGGGTTGTTCGGGTTATTCGGACCGCCGGGATTGGTGGGAATATTCGTGCCGGGCAGGGAAGCCGAACTCTTGTGGCCACCACCACCGCCGCCGCATGCGGCCAGCGCGCTCATCAGAGCGGCCGCCATGACGGTGGAGGTCAGAATACGTTGTACGCGCTGCGTTTCAATCTTGGCATTCATGGCGAGCTCCTGTGGGGGAAGTGTCAGGCGTCGAAACTGCCCGATACATCCCTACATGCATAAACCGTGCCAATATTTTCCGAATGCCGTCCGGCAACGTGGCGGGGTATTTTTCTTTCCTTAAAAAATCCTTTTAAATCAATGTGTTATTTGTATATTAGAGGGTTTGTACCAATGTTTTGAATCCCCCATTTTTACGATCACGCCTGACCTGCGAATGTTACGCCGAAGGGGGTAACAGCCGTTACGTTACGGGCCACGTTACGTAACGCGGTGTATGGAACAGGCCAAAAAAAACGCCTGTCGAAACAGGCGTGGTGGCGGGCGGGTATATGGACCCCCAGGTATGGATGCCCAATCAGAATGCGTCGTAATACAGCGAGTAATTGGCGTTGAAGCGCAGGTCGCGGTCGTTGTTCACCGTCGCCGAACCGATAGGCTTGGCCACATTGAAATCGAACAGGTAGTACTTGTCGTCGGTAAAGCGCAGCCCCAGCGCCACCGAGGAGAGGTGACGCTGATTCAATTGCTGCAAGCCTGAATTGTTGTACCAGGTGCGCGCATAGTCGATCAGCGCATAAGGCTGCACATTCGTCAGATATTCCCAGCCGATGCCGAAGCGGCGATTGACTTCGGCGGAAACCCCCACGCCCTTGTCGCCACTTTGCTCGCCTTGCGGATAGCCCATCGCGTAGCGCCAGCTGCCGTACGACACTTGCTCCGACGACGGCAGGATGTTGCTGGAATACTGGGCCGCGCCGGACAGGGTCAGGCCGAACTGGGCTGGCAGGGCGAAGGTCTGCTTGGCGTTCAGGTTGTAGCGCGTGAAATCCAGGTCGAGGACGGGAACGGCGGAATAGCCATAGTTGGTGCTGATCTCCTTCTTCGCGCCGGCTGCATCGAAGCCCTTGGCCACGCCCAGCGTCACGTCGGTCGTCATGGATTCCGACACCTGGATATAGCGCATTTCGAGGTTGGCGGCGCGCACCTGCGAATCCTGCTGCAGCCAGCGATCGGAATTCTTGGCTTCGTAGCGATCCTTGGAGTTGGCGGCGTAGACGCCCAGCGTGCCGGTCAGCGAACGGGTGTTGTTCAACAGGAACGGATAGCTGACGCCGATGCCGATGCGGTCGTTCTTGACCCGACGATTGAAGCCCAGGTACTCGATCGCCTCGTCCTCGGGCCGCGCGTCATAGTGATAGCCGTCCACCTTGACGGCCAGGCCGTCGTTGCCCAGCGGCACGCGGATCTCGCCGGACACGTATTTGACGTCGTCGGTATTGAACGGGATCGACGCCGTCAGCTTGACCTGCTCGCCCAGTGGCGTGAGGCTGTTGGTGGCGGCGTTCACCAGGGGTTGCATGCCGGTGCCCAGGTCGGCCACGCCGCCGGTCAGGCTGACCGGCTGACGCGAGGCGGCCAGCACCAGTTCGGTGGCGCCGTCGGCGCGCCGCGGCAGGTCCAGCGAAGGCGTGAACTTCACGCCCGGCACGGTCCGCATCAGGTTCAGCACGCGCTCCAGCGTGGCCTGCTTCAGCGGTTTCTCCTGCTTGAGCGGCTCGGCCAACGATTCCAGCCGGTCCTGGGCGTTGCCGATATCGCCTTCGATGCGCACCGTGCCGATATAGCCTTCGACCACGGTGACGACCACCAGCCCGTTGGCGAAGCTCTGGTTCTGGACCAGCGCGAACGACAGCGGATAGCCGCGGTCGCGGTACAACTGCGTGATCTTGTCGACCTGCTGCACCAGTTCGCCCAGGCTGATTTCCTTGCCCGAGAGCGGCGCGAGCAGGGCGGATACCTCTTCGAACGGCATTTCGTGCACGCCCGTGACATCGAAATGCCGGGGCACGATGCGTTGCGCCAGCCGCGCCTGCAGCGCCAGTTGTTCCGGCGTGGCGGCCTGTACCACCGGGGGAGGCTGGGTGGCGCCGGGCGGCCGTTCGATCTGCGGCATGGCATCGACCGGATTGCCGCGCAAGGGGCCGTCGGCCCGCGCCGCGCCGACGGCGGCCAGCATGCAGAAAAGGGCAAGGGAAAGCGGACTTGCGGGAAGCGTACGTCTCATGCCTGGTGGTCTCTCGTTTGCCGCTGACGCCGTTTAAACAGGCCGAAGATAAATACCTGAATAAGGGCGTGACTGAATGGGGCCGCTTTATAAGGAGTTAAACCGTGCGCGTCGTTCAGGCGGTATGTTGCCAGCGCGGCAAGCCAATGACAAATTATTTCATTGTGACTGGCCGGAAACGTGGATATAACAACAGCGCGCAATGGAAGGCAATCCGGACGGCGCCTGATCGAGGGTTTTCCGGGGTATTTGAAAATGAAGCTGGCTAATTTCCGGGTATTCGTTACAAGTAAGCTGTCGCAGCATTGCGAATACTGGTATAAACCCTGATGTGTATTAATTGTTAATAGATAAGACTATATAAACGTTTCAAAACACATCGGGTTTACAGGCTTTCGGGAGTCCGCAAGATGGACCAGGATGACCGCCACAGAATCGTCGTATGCCGGCCCGCGAGATGCGTCTGCCGGCGGCCGGCTCACAGGGGCCGCGCATGAACCCGGGCGATATCGTTCCGCTGTCGTTCCATGCCGGGCTGGCGGCGCTGTCGTTCCTGATCGCGGTCCTCGGCTCCTACGTCGCCTTGCTGGCCGCGGTGGGCATCCGGGCGGAAACGCGGGACGGCGAGATCCGCATCGGTTACATCATCATCGGCGCGCTGGCGATGGGCGGGGTGGGTATCTGGAGCATGCATTTCATCGGCATGCAGGCGCAGCAGCTGCCGTTCGAGGTGGGTTACCAGACGGGATTGACGGCGCTCAGTTTCCTGGTGGCCGCCGGTTTTTCCGGCTGGGCCTTCTGGTATGTCGGCCGCGACCGTTTCACATTTATGCGCTGCCTGGTGGGCGGCCTGGCCGCCGGTCTCGGCGTGGCGGCCATGCATTATGTGGGCATCAGCGCCATGCGCATGCCGGCGGTATTCATGTGGAATCTGCCGATGGTGGTTTTATCGGTGCTCATAGCGGTTATTGCCGCGTCAGCCGCACTGTGGCTGGCCTTCAACACGCAGAATGAGTTTCAGCGCGCCGCCGCGGCCATTTTGATGGCGGTGGCGGTGTGCGGCATGCATTACACGGGCGTGGCGGCCGGCACGGTGGTCTGCACCACGCCGCGCGAATTCTCCAGCATGCAGATCGGCGGGGTGATGCTGCCGTATATCGCGTTCGCGCTGTCGGCGGTCATGCTGCTGGTGATGCGTTGGCATTTGCAGCGGGCCTCGCGCCGTTTCCGCGCGCGCCTTGCGCAACGTATCGATTCGATCATTGAATCGGCGCCGGCGGTGGAGGGGGGCAGGGCGCCCGGCTCCACGCTGGGGCCGGGTTGAGGGTGAGTCAAGGGCCTTTGCGGCCTGAGTACCCCGGAAGCGCGCGGGCGTGGAACATGCCAGCGCGCCGGTTGCACCGGGTTTAGGGGGCCAGCGCCGCCCCGCGGCATGGCTCGATTATCAAGCGAGACCTCAGGAGCTCGACATGAAAGCGAAACTTGCGCAGTTCTGGAACGAAGAAGAAGGCATCACCGCCCTGGAATACGGCCTGATCGCGGGCACCATCGCGGTGGCGCTGGTAGCGGCTTTGGCGACATTCACGGGCGCGCTCGGCGACCTGTTCACGTCGCTGCAAGCAAAGCTGGCCGCCGCGTCCACGTGAGGCCGAAGGCCCCGGCCGATCCGACGGGCCTGGTCCCAGCCAGGCATGCGCGGAAGGCCGGGTCCCCGCCCCGCCTGGCGCGGAGCTGATGTTGGCAACACTTCCCGCGCGACGATTTCGGGCGGTTGTGGATTGACGGCGTTGCGCGCATCGGCTCCCGGGGGGCCGCGCGACCATGTATTGCCGCATTGAAACCGAAACCGTCGGAAGGTCCTGCCTTGTATCCAGGGGAAGTGCTGTGGTGGCTGTTGTTCGCATGCTGGAATCTGGTGTTGATATACACCGATCTGCGCTATCGCCGCGTACCCAACACGCTTATCGTCGCGGGCTTCGCGGGACAGGCGCTGTGGCTGCTGGCGGCATGGCTGGCGCCGGCATGGGGGTATCCGCCGCGCTGGGCCGGCTGGCCCATGGCATTGGCCGGATTCGCGCTGGCCTTGCCGTTCTTTCCGCTCTGGAGCCGGCGCCTGATGGGCGCGGGCGACGTCAAGGCGATCGCCATCCTCGGATTGCTGGCGGGCTTCGCGCCGCTGGTGATGACGTTGGTGGCCGCCAGCCTGCTGGCCGGCCTGCATGCCTTGTCGTACCTGTTTCTTTCCCGAAGCCGGGCGCTGCCGCTTCGGGCCCGCCAGACGCCGTACGGCGCCTATCTGGGCGTTGCCGCGCTCAGCGTGGCGCTTATTCCCTTGAATTCGGCCTGGTATTCGTGGTGTTTTTCCTGGTGTTCTACGCGATCCTGACGTACGCACTGGTCTTCACCGCCCAGCATTCAGTCACCCTGGCGGCGCAGGACGGCGCCCGCAAGGTCCTGCAGTGGCAGCCGGGCGCCGCGTCCCTTACGGTGCGGGCCAATGCCGGCCGCGATACGGCGCTGGATCGCTCGGGCTGGATCACCGCCATGTCCTCGGCCGCGGTGGCGGTGGCGGTGTGCGGCCCCGGCGGCACGCTCAGCAGCACCGGCGGGGGCACCTGCAGCGGCTTGCCGTTGAGCGCCGACCAGATCGAAGTCACGGTCAGCTACCCCTATGGCGCCAACCCGCTGATCCCCAATCTGCCGTTGCTGGCCCAGGCCCTGATGCCGCCTTCGAGTGTGTTGACGGCCCGCGCCACGGTCCACCTGGGCAATGCGCTGGACGGGAGCAATTGACATGGACAGGCACCGCGATCCCGATGAGCCCCGCGGCCGCCGGCGTGTCCAACGCGGCATCGCCACGCTCGAGTTTTCGCTGACGGTGACCATGCTGCTGATGTTCGTCTGCGCCGTGGTCGGCTATGGCGTGCTGTTCTGGATGCAGCAGCAATTGGCATCGGCCGCGTCCGAAGGCGCGCGCGCGGCGGTCCATGCGCGCTTTGCCGGCCAGGCGGACGTGCCGACCGTGGCCTGTGCGGCGGCGATGAGCGTGTTCGGCGCCGGATCGGCGGTGGCATGCTCGACCACCAATGCGCAATGTTCCTGGGAGGGGGCGGAGGGCAAGACGGCGACGTGCGCCACGGTCACCATGGCTTTCAAGGTGGACGACTGGCCGGTGCTGTCGACCTTCCAGGCCCTGATTGCCATGTTGCCCGGGACGGACAAGAACTGGATTCCGACCCGCCTGTCATCGAAGGCCATCGTGCAAATTTCGCAAGGGACACCATGAGCAGTCTGAGCAAGATCATCGCGGGTGTATTGCTGGCGGCGGGCCTGGTGCTGGCGTTCGTGGCGTGGCGCCTGGCCTCGCAGCCTTCCCCCCCGCCACCGGCCCCGGCCAGCCCGGTCGCCACCCAGGCGAGCGCGCCGGCCGAGCCGCCGGCCAAGCGCTATCCGGTGGTGGTGGCTGCCGCCGCGATCCCGGCCGGCACCCGCATCGATGGCGCCAGGATGCTCAAGGTGGACCAATGGCAGGTGGCGCTGTCGGGCAGCTACAGCTCGCCCGCGCCGCTGCAGGGCGCCTATGCCCGCGTCGATATCGCCGCGGGCGATCCGCTGTTGCCCAGCATGCTGGCGCAGGGCCTGGGCCGCCAGCTCAAGCCGGGCGAACGCGCGGTGGCGATCGCGGTGGACGAAGTGGTGGGCGGCGGCAACCGCATCGCGCCGGGGGACCTGGTGGACGTGTTCTTCCTGCTGGAGAAGGGCGTCGAGATCCAGGCCGGACAGGCCCGACTGCTGCAGTCGCGGGTGCGCGTGCTGGCCTATGGCACGGCGTCGGTGGACGGCCCCGAGGACAAAGGCACGCTGCCGGGCCCGCCGGGCCAGCCGGCCAGGACCGCGGTGCTGGCGGTGCCGGTCGAGCAGGTCAGCGAGTTGCTGTTGGCGGGCCGCTCCGGCCGCCTGCAACTGGCCTTGCGCCCGGTCGGCGATGACGGCGGGCCCGATACGCAGTTGTTCGCGCAGCGCGGCGCCGTGCTGCCGCCGCGGCCGGACCTGACGCCCGAGCAGCGCGCCTTGCTGCAGAGCGGCCCGAACCGCGCCTACGCCGGCGAAAGCCTGGCGCAGCTCGAGGGCACGACGCCGGCGGCCAGGCCCGCGGCGGTCCGCGCCACCGGCGGTGGCGGCGGGCGCAGCGTCGAAATATTGCGAGGAGACAAATCCGAGCGCGTGCGCTATTGAAACGTGGCTGCGCGTGGCCAGGAGCCGCCCGCGGCTGGACCTAACCTGTCAAACCAGATCCAGCACAATGATGAGATTTCAGCGCACCACCCTGATCTGCGTCCTGTCGGCCGCAGCGGCAATGACCTGCGGCGCGGCCAGCCTGGCGCAGACCGCCCCGGCGGCGGGCGCCAGCGCGCCGGCCCGCGACATCGCGGTTGCCGTCAAGGGCCAACAGGCGCTCATGCTGGACGGCGCGCCGGTCCGCATCGCCATCGGCGATCCGGACGTCGCCGACGTCAAGGTGCTGGCGGCCTCGGGCAAGCGGCAGGCGTCGGTGCTGCTGTATGGCAAGAAGGCCGGCACCACCCAATTGCAGATCTGGACCGGCGCCAACGCCGCGCCGCAGGTCTGGACCGTGCGGGTGGCGGGCAACGTGCAGCAGGTCATGGCCGGACGGGGTGTCGCCGGCGGCGCCAACGTCGACGTGGCGGGCGAGCGCGCGGTGGTGTCGGGCCAGGCCGAATCGCCGTTGACGCACCAGGCCTCGGTGGCGGCGGCCGGCGCGGCGGTGGGCGACAAGAACGTGGTCGACGTATCGACCGCCGGCAGCGGCGGCGTGGTGCAGGTGGAAGTCAAGGTGGTCGAGGTGTCGCGTTCGGTGATGAAGCAGGCCGGCATCAGTTTCGCCGGCCGCAGCGGCCCGTGGGGCAGTACCAATTCGATCACCCCGGACGGCTTCCCGGCGCCCCTCGGATTCAACAAGGGAGCGGCCCTGGCCTCGGGCTTTTCGCTGTTCTACGACTCCAATGACTTCAGCGCCCGCCTGCGCCTGCTGCAGAACAATGGCATGGCGCGCGTGCTGGCCGAGCCGACGCTGGTCGCCTTGACGGGCCAGAGCGCCAGCTTCCTGGCGGGCGGCGAGCTGCCGATTCCAGAGGCCGGCGGCCTGGGCACCACCACGGTGACGTTCAAGCCGTTCGGCATCGGCCTGACGGTGACGCCCACGGTGCTGTCGCGCGAGCGGATCGCGTTGAAGGTGGCGCCGGAAGCCAGCGAGCTGGACTACAGCAACGCCATCGCGGTGTCCAACGGCACCAATTCGACCACGCTGATCCCGGCCCTGCGCACGCGTCGCGCCGACACCACGGTCGAGTTGGGCGATGGCGAAAGCTTCGTGGTCAGCGGCCTGGTGTCGCGCCAGACCAGGGCGCTGGTCAACAAAGTGCCGATGCTGGGCGACCTGCCCATCATCGGCTCGTTTTTCCGCAGCGTCGATTACACCCAGGAGGATACCGAGCTGGTCATCGTGGTGACGCCGCGCCTGGTGCGGCCCATTGCGCGCGGCGTGACGTTGCCGTTGCCGGGGGCCAAACAGGAAGCGGCCGATACCGCGTTCAACGCTTGGGGCTATTACCTGATGGGCCCTGTCGGCGGGCAGCAAATGCCGGGTTTCTCACGGTGAGCGATATGAAGACACATGCCAGGGAGTGGGTTGGCTTGCAGAACGGCAACCGGTTTCTATTTTGTTCCAAGGGCGACGGCGTCGCCGCGCAGCTCGGGCAGGCGCTGGGCGACATGGGCCTGCTGACCCAGGAAGTGCCCGGCGTCGAAGAACTGGGCAGGCGCCTGGCCGAGATCGAACCCCAGGTGGTGTTCCTGGATTTCACCTTGAGCGAGGACGAGCCGGGCAAGCTGTTCAAGTCGGCCGAACTGGCGCGCCTGCTGGCCCGCATCGCGCCGGCGATTCCGCGGGTCGCGGTCGGCCTGCTGAGCCAGCCGGAAGGCGCCATCGCGGCCCTGCGTGCCGGCGTCAGCGATTTCGTCGACCCGACCGTGGCGCCGCAGGAGGTCAAGGACGTGGTGCAGCGGCTGCTGGACGTGCCGGCCAGCGGCGGCCGCATGGATGGCTCGCGCCGCAGCGTGCTGCTGCTGGGCGCGCGCCCGGGCGTGGGCACCAGTACCCTGGCGGTGCACCTGGCCGGCATGGTGCAGGACCGGCTCAAGCAGCAGCACCTGGCGCGCGCCGCGGCGGCGGGCGCCAAGGCCGCCAAGCCCGCGGCCGACGCCGGCAGCCATCTGCCGCTGAGCAGCCGGGTGGCCCTGATGGACCTGGGCTGGCCGGTGGGCGACTGCCAGCTGTACCTGAACATCGGCGGCGACTTCGACTTCGCCGAGGCCGCGCGCAACCTGCGGCGGCTCGACTCGACCTTGCTGGGTTCGGCCATGTCGCATACCCCCAACGGCCTGAGCGTGCTGGCGCTGCCGCGCGACCTGGGCCAGATGCGCGACGTGTCGCAATCGGATTCGCTGCTGGTGTTCGAGCGCATGCGCCAGCATTTCGGCGTGGTGGTGGCCGATTCGGGCGGCTTCACCAATCCCGAATTCGTGGCCGGGCTGGCGCGCGCCTCGCAGCAGAACTGGATCGTCACCGACCAGAGCGTGGGCGCGCTGGTGTCGCTGGCCGGGCTGCTGCAAGAGCTGGAGCAACTGCACGTGGAGCGGCGCAGCCTGGGCCTGATCGTCAACCGCTACGACGAGCGCTACGGCATGACGGCGCAGCAGATCGCCGAGCGCTTCCAGCTGGAGCTGGTCGGCACGCTGCCGGATCGCACGCTGGCGCTGATGGTGTGTACCAACCAGGGGCACCTGCTGCACGAGGAGGCCGAGCGCGACATCTACGTGCGTGCGGTGCAGGCGCTGGCCGAGAAGCTGAGCGCGGAAGAAAACACCCCCGGCGGCCGCGCGAGCTGGCTGGCCACCTGGCTGCCCGGCGTGCATCGCCGCATGGTGGTCGAGTAACGGACGGCGGCGGAACCGACATGATCATGACAGCGACCATAGAATTCGGCGGCGATGGCGACAAGGGCTTCACGTCGTCCAACCGCTTCCAGGAAGTGAAGACGGCGGCCTACGAGCACCTGCTCTCGCGCATCGAGGAGCTGGGCGCGGAGTTCGGCCGCTGGGCGCGTTCGGCGATCCAGGAATTCGTCGACATCGAGGTGGCCAGCTTCGTGCGCCTGCGCCGCGTGCCGATCAACGAAGGCGAGATGCGGCAGATCGCCGAGGCCCTGACCAAGGAATTGGCCGGCCTGGGGCCGCTGGAGGACCTGCTGGCCGACCCCGCGGTCGAGGACATCCTGATCAACGGCTACGACAACGTGTTCGTTTCGCGCCGCGGCGTGCTGGCGCGCGAGACGCTGCGCTTCACCGACAACCAGCACGTGCTGCGCATCGTGCGCCGCATCCTGGCGCCGATCGGCCGCCGGCTGGACGAGTCCAGTCCCATGGTGGACGCGCGCCTGCCCGACGGCGGCCGCCTGAACGTGGTGATCGAACCGCTGGCCGTGGACGGCCCGATGGTGTCGATCCGGAAATTCCGCCAGGACCCGCTCAAGCCGGCCGACCTGCTGACGCTGGGCACCTTCGACGAGGAAATCTACCGCCTGCTGAACGAAGCGGTGAAGAACCGCTGCAACATCCTGGTGTCCGGCGGCACCAGCTCGGGCAAGACTTCGCTCTTGAACGCGCTGGCCTTCTTCATCCCCGAGACCGAGCGCGTGGTGACGGTGGAGGACACCGCCGAACTGTCGCTGAACCACCCGCATGTGGTGCGGCTGGAGTCGCGCCAGGGCGGCTTCGACGGCAGCGGCGCGGTCAGCATCCGCGAGCTGATCCGCAACAGCCTGCGGATGCGTCCCGACCGCGTGGTGGTGGGCGAGGTGCGCGGCGCCGAGGTCATGGACATGCTGCAGGCCATGAACACCGGCCACGAAGGCTCCATGGCCACGATCCACGCCAACTCGCCGCGCGAATGCCTGTACCGGATCGAGATGCTGGCGGGCTTCGCCGGCTTCCAGGGCAGCGAGGACAGCCTGCGGCGCCAGATCGCCAGCGCGCTCGACTTCATCGTGCAGATCGGCCGCCTGTCCAACGGCAAGCGCCGGGTGCTGTCGGTGACCGAGGTAACCGGCATGGGCGACAACGTGATCTCGACCCAGGAACTGTACCGCCACGAAGCCTTCGCCACGCCCGAGGGCGAGGAGAAGGACCGCTGGAACTGGCTCGGCATCCATCCGCACACCCCCAAGCTGGCCAGGCTGCGCAATGAACAGCGGCCTGTCGACAACGCGCCGCCCGAACCCGACGGCGGCGGCTTCTGGAGCAGGAGACGCTGATGCTGCAAGCCGGGGTGGTCGCGGGTCTGGCGCTGGTGCTGGCCTTGGCGGCGGTGCTGCTGTGGCGCCACGCCAACAGCGGCCAGCGGCGGGCCGCCAGTTCCGCGTTCCTGGAAGACCAGTTGCGGCGCAGCCGCGGCGCGCCGGTGAGCGACAAGATGCCTTTCGCGCAGGGTTCGCGCGCCCTGCGCAGCGGCTTTTCGCGCTGGGACATGCTGCTGCTGCAGGGCGGCGTGCGCCAGAGCCCGGCCTTCTACGCCAGGCTGGCGCTGCCGATCCTGGCCGGCGCGCTGCTGGCCTGGACGTTGCTGGGCTGGCTGTCCGGGCTGGTGACGCTGGTGCTGCTGGCGGTGTTCGCCTATTTCCTGCTATGGCTGCGCGCCGACCGGCGCCAACGCCGGCGGGTGTCGCAACTGCCGGCTTTCCTGGACAACATCGTGCGCCTGGTCACCATCGGCAACAGCATGGCGGCGGCCTTCCAGACCGCGGCGGCCAGCACCGACGAGCCGCTGCGCGAAGTGGTCGAGACCGCGGCCGCGCTGAGCCGCTCGGCCAAGGAACTGGACGCCGCGCTGGTGCAGGTTTCGCGCCAGTACGACATGAAGGAGCTCTACATGGTGGCGGCGGTGGTCTCGGTGGCGCTGCGCTTTGGCGGCCGCAGCGACCAGGTGCTCGAACGCATGGCGGCGTTCATGCGCGATATCGGGCAGGCGCGCGCCGAACTGTCGGCCAGCTCGGCCGAGATCCGGCTGTCGGCCTGGATCCTGGCGCTGCTGCCGCTGGGCATCGCCGGCTTCATCATGGTGGCCAACAATGACCTCTTCATGGGCCTGTGGGTCGACCCGCTGGGCTTCAAGATGCTGCTGACGGCGGTCTGCCTGCAGGTGGCCGGCTCGTACATCCTGTATCGCATGGCCAAGGCCATCTGAGGGCGCTCCCATGCAAGCGATCCAATCCTGGAATGTCTCGACCGTGCTGGCGGTGGCGCTGATGCTGGTCGCCGCCGCCATGCTGATCCTGGGCCTGAGCCTGGCGCGGCGCCTGCGCGGGCAGGACCGCAGCCGCCAGGTGGTGGACCAGGCCCTGGCCACGCGCGAGGGCCGCGTCCCGGCCTTGGCCGCCGCGCCGGCCGACGGCGCGCAGGGCGGGCGCCTGGCGGCGGCCACGCGCGCCGCCGACTCGTTCGGTAAGCGCCTGAGCGAAGGCCGTTTCGCCGAGGCCCTGCTGGCTGGCGAGGACCGCAAGCTGGTGGACCTGGCGGGCTACGAGAACCCGGGCACGGCGCGGCTGCGCTTCATCGTGGCGCGCTTCACGCTGGCGCTGCTGCTGCCGGCGGCGGCGGTGGCGCTGGACCTGGGGCGCGGCATCGGCGGCTCGTCGCTGGGCCTGTTCGTGGCGGCGTTCTTCGGTTTCGCCATCGGCTACATGCTGCCCAAGTGGTTCGTGCGCAGGCGCGTGTCGCGGCGCCGGCGGCAGGCGGCCAACGAACTGCCGCTGCTGATCGACCTGCTGCGGCTGCTGCAGGGGGTGGGCCTGTCGATCGACCAGAGCCTGCAGGTGTTGATCAAGGAATTCGCCCAGGTGTTGCCGGTGCTGGCCTACGAGCTGCGGCTGGCGTCCGAACTGTATGTGCGCGGCCGCACCCGCGAGCAGTCGCTGGCGCGGCTGGCGGCGGGGTTCGACAACGACGACCTGTCGGCCATCTGCCGCCTGATCGCCCAGGTCGACCAGCACGGCGGCGCGGTGCAGGAACCGTTGAACCGTTTCGGCGAACGGCTGCGCGAGAAGCGCCGCCTCGAATTGAAGGAAAAGGTGGGCAAGACCACCGTCAAGATGACGGCGGTGATGATCGTGACCCTGCTGCCGGCATTGTTGATCGTGACCGGCGGCGCGGGCTTCGTGGCGGTATTGCGCGGCTTATCGCGCATGGGGGGCATGTGATGGCGGGCGGCATGGGAAGGGCGCGTGGCAGCGCGCGGCGCGCGGGGCGTTGGATGCTGGTGGCGGCGCTGGCCGCGGGGACGGGGACGTTGGCGGGTTGCCAGACCAACAACGCCGAGACCGCCTGGCAGCTGATCCAGCAACAGCAGCAGGAGCAGGCGCTGATGCGCCAGCGCGAGGACGAGGCGGAGAACCGGCGCAAGCCGGCCGAGCCGGAAATGATGCTGTCCATGATCGCCGAATCGCAGCGCCAGGAGCGTTATTTCGCTTCGCTGGCATACATCGACGCGTTCCAGCAGAAGTTCGGCAACGATCCGCGCATCGCGGTGCTGCGCGCCGAAGCGCTGCGCCAGACCGGGCAGACCGCGTCGAGCGAACAGGCGTACCGCGCCTTGATCGGCACCGCGCAGGCGGCCGAGGGCTGGCACGGGCTCGGGCTGATCGCCGGTTCGCGCGGCCAGTTCGACCAGGCGGCCGATTATTTCGCGCGCGCCGCCAAGCTGTCGCCGATGGACCCGCGCATCCTGGGCGACCTGGGCTATGCGCGCCTGCGGGCCGGCGATCCGGCCGGCGCCCGCGTGCCGCTCGGCCAGGCCGCCGAACTGGCGCCGGACAGCGGCAAGGTGCTGGCCAACCTGGCCTTGCTGTTGCTGGTGGAAGGCGAACCGGCGCGGGCGCAGCAAGTCATGGACCGGGCCAAGCTCGGCGACGAGGCGCGCAGCCAGGTGCTGCGCCTGGCATCCGAGATCCGCAGCCAGGCGGCGGTGCCGGTGGCGGCCGCGCCGGCGGCCGATGCCGCGTCCACCCGCGTATCGCGCGGCGACAGTTTCGTGATGCCCGTCATGAGCCCCTTGATGGACAGGCTGGGCAACGGCCCGATCATGCGCTAGCGCGCTCTCAGGAACCACAACCATGTCCCGAACCCTTTTCCTCGCTCCGTTCTCCCTCGCGCTGGCCCTGGCGGCGGCCATGCCCGCGACCGGCCGCGCGCAATCGAACGCTCCCCTGACCGGCGCCATGAGCGGCGGCGGCGTGGCCCAGGCCACCCCGGTGCCCGCCACGGCGCCCACGGCCGCGCCGGCCGCGGCCGCGCAGATGCCGGCGCGGCCGGTGGTGCAGCAGGTGCAGACGCCGATGCCGCAGGCGGCTCCCCAGGCTGCCCCCGCCGAACCGGCGCCCGAGGCCTTTGGCGACATCACGCGCGGCCTGCTGGCCGCCCAGGCCGATGGCCGCCGCGCGGGCGCGGCGCTGCCGGTGCTGGGCGCGGTCTCCACCGCCGCCTGGAACCGCTACGTGAACAGCTTCACCCGGCCGATTCCCGAATGGTTCACCAAGCGGGTGGAAACGGAAAACACCAACTGAGGCCGGTCCCACCGAATCCCGGAGCCGCGATCATGCCAGCCCATTCACGTCCTGCGTTTCCCGTGCGACAGCGTGGCAGCATGACCGTGGCCATCGTTTTCGCCGTCATCGTCGGCCTGGTGCTGCTGGGCGTGGCCCAGCTGGGCTATGCCTATTACATGAAGCGCGAGATACAAAAGGCCTCGGACCTGGCCGCGCTGTCGGCGGTGCAGGTGCTGGGCCTGGGCGCGCCGGCCGATTGCGCGCGGGCCCAGCAGGCCGGCAGGACGGCGGTGCTGGCCAACGTGCCCGCAATCCTAGATACGTTTTCCGCGGACGACGTCACCGTCGAATGCAAGGTGTGGGACAGCACGCGCGCCGACGCCAGCGGCATGTACGTGTTCGACCCGGCCGCCGGGCAGACGCCGAACGCGCTGCGCATCACGGTCAACAAGACTCTGAGCAGCCTGCTGCCGGACATCGTCGTCGACGGCGCGCCGGTCCGGGTGGTCTCGGTGGCGGTCAGCACCCGGCCGGTGGCTGTGTTCACGGTCGGCTCGCGTCTGGTGCGCCTGCAGAAGGGCGGCCTGCTGTCGCAGCTGCTGGCCACCGTCGGCGCCACGCCGGCGCAGCTGGACATTCTTGACGCCGCCGGCCTGGCGAGCGTCAACATCACGCCGTCCGGCCTGCTGGAAGCGCTGGGCCTGCCGGTGTCGGTGGCCACCGGCGTCGGCACGCCGGCGCAACTGGCCGCGCTCAACAACCTGACGCTGGGCCAGCTGCTGCAGGCCACGGTGACGGTGATGAACAAGGCCGGCGACACCGCCGGCGCCAGCCTCGGGCTGCTGACCAACGCCATCAACGTGGTGCTGAACGTGATGCCGGTGAACCTGCCGGTCAAGCTGTTCGGCGATGGCGGCGTGCTGGACCTGAATGTGGTCAGCGGCGACATCAACTCCGCGCTGCAGGCCAACATCAACGCGCTCAACGTGCTGGAGACGGCGCTGGTCATCGCCAATGGACAGAACCTGGTGAACCTCGGCCTGAACGTGCCGTTGCTGGGGGTGCAGTCGCAGGTGCGTATCGTCGAGCCGCCGTCCATCGGCGTGGGCGGCGTCGGCGCGCAGGCCACCAGCGCCGGCATCCGGGTCTATCTGCGCGCCAACACCAGCAACATTCCGCTGGTCGGCCCCTTGCTGGCCAACACGCTCGGCACCAAGATCGACCTGCCCATCATCATCGACGTGGCGCAGTCCACCGGCACCGTCTCCAAGCTGTGTCAGGCGCCGCTGACCGAGTCGCAGGCCACCATCGACGTAACGTCCTCGGTGGCCAATATCTGCCTGGGGCGCTTCCCGGGCATGGCCTCGGACACCGACGACCTGAAAAACAATTTCCTGTCTCTCACCAACAGTTGCCAGCCTAGCTCGTTCGCGGCGATCCAGCCCTACCGGGTGCTGAACGTGCTGAATCTGCTGCCGCTCACGAGCAAGGTCACGCTGCCGATCTTCAATTCGACCGCGCCGGTCTCGGTCACGCTGACGGAGCCTCCGTCGCCCAATTCCACGGCCACGGTCACGGCCACTTCAGTCAACCTGGGGGCGCTGGCCTCGAACCTGGCCGACGCCGTGGTCGGCGGCATCCTGGGCGACCTGATCGGTACTGGCACGCCGCTCACGCCGGCGCAGCGCACGGGGCTGGCCACCACTCTGGTGGGCGGCGGTGGCAACAATGCCGGCAAATCCATCTCGCAGGTGGTCAACGATATGCAGTGGTCCTCGACCGCGCTCAACCAGCTGGGCCAGCGCATGTCCACCGGCGGCCTGACCGGCTTGCTGGGCGGGACGTTGCAGGTGGTCGGCAACCTGCTCAATTCCTTGCTGTTTGCACCGCTGGGCGACCTGAGCTGCGCGCTGACCTTCACGCCGGACGCCCTGCGCCAATGCCGCATCAACGGCGTCTCCACGCTGGCGCTGAGCGGCGGCAACCAGGTGGGCGGCGTGCTGTCGATCGTGGTGACGTTGCTGCAGCCGCTGCTGGGCATGCTGTCGAGCCTGTTGCAGCAGCTGTTGGACCTGCTTGGCCTGAGCGTCGGCCAAACCGATGTATCGCTGCTGTCGGTGGACTGCGGCAAGCCCCGTCTGGTGTACTGATGATGAAGCCCATGATTTCCGCCCAACCCCGGCCGGCGCGAGGGTCGCCATGACCCAGAAATTCGCGCGCGAAGAGTTCGACGTCTACGTCTGGGAAGGCACCTCCGACATCGCCAGCCGCGCTGAACGTTGCCTGGCCGGCATGGATGTCTCGCTGGTGCGGGCCGACGCCGGCACCGCCTTCCCGCCGCCGCGCGATCCGTCGCGGCCGGCGGTGGCGCTGGTATCGGTCTCGGTCATGGGCGACAACCGCTTCAGCGGCTACGACTGGCTGTCGGGCCAGGCGATGCCGGTGATCTGGGTGGCGGCCGAGGCCCGCGGCCGCGATCCGCGTTATTACCCGCCCGAATACTCCTACACGCTGCCGCTGGCCTTCACCACCTCGGACCTGCGCAAGCTGCTGTTCGAGCTGCTGGGCACGCTGGACCAGTTCAGCCGCAGCGCGCCGCGCCGCGAGCAGCCGCTGATCGCGGTGTCCGAACCGATGCGGGCGCTGCTGGCCGAGGCCGACATGTTCGCCGACTGCCGCAGCAACGTGCTGATCCACGGCGAGACCGGCGTGGGCAAGGAACGCGTCGCGCGCCTGCTGCACGATCGCGCCGCCTGGTCGGACGGGCCGTTCGTGGCGGTCAATTGCGGCGCCATCCCCGAAGGCCTGTTCGAGGCGCATTTCTTCGGCCATGCCAAGGGCGCATTCACCGGCGCGGTGGGCGCGCACAAGGGCTACTTCGAGCAGGCCAACGGCGGCACCCTGTTCCTGGACGAAATCGGCGACCTGCCGCTGTACCAGCAGGTCAAGCTGCTGCGCGTGCTGGAGCAGAGCGCGGTGACGCGGCTGGGCTCGACGGTGGAAGTGCCGGTCGATTTCCGCCTGGTGGCGGCCACCAACAAGGACCTGCGCGTCCTGGTGGGGCAGGATGAGTTCCGCGCCGACCTCTATTACCGGCTGGCGGTGATCGAGCTGCGCATTCCCAACCTGGAGCAGCGCGGCCCCGAGGAGAAGGCGGCGATCTTCCGCGCCTTGCTGGAACGGCTGGGCGCCGAGGGCGAACCGCCGGACTGGCTGATCGAGCGCGTGGCGCGCACCCGCTACGCCGGCAACGTGCGCGAGCTGTCCAACGTGGCCGAGCGCGTGGCCATCGTGCGGCGCCAGTTCCAGGCCTGGGACCGGCCGCGCATCGAGCGCATCTTCGACCAGCTCGCCGAGCCGCTGCGCGGGCCGGGCGCGCTGGCCGCCGCCAGCGCCAGCACGCAGTGCGAACCGCCCGTCTTCACCGATGCCGAACGCGCCGAACGGGCCCGCATCCTGGCGGCGCTGGACGTCAACGGCTGGCGCCGCCAGGACACCGCCAATACCTTGGGCATCAGCCGCAAGGTGCTGTGGGAAAAGATGCGCAAACTGCATCTGGGCGGCGGCCAGGGCGAAACCGCGGACGGCATCGTGGAGGCCTCATGAGGCGCAATAGGGAATGGCCCTTAGGGCGCGACAGCGGGGGCGTGGCACATGTAAGCGCGTCAGCCGCGAACGAAATAAATTGCTATAGTTCCGCAACGATTTTTTTGGGGAAGGCATGAACGTCCACTTTATCCGTGCCGCTGCGCGCATGGCGCTGTTGGGTACGGCCCTGTCCGGCCTGGCGGCCTGCGCCAGCGCGCAATCCGAGCCCCCGCGTCCCACGGTGCAGCAGGTCGAGGACAAGCAGGCCGCGTCCACGCCGGTGACCCCGCCCGCGCCGGCGCCCGCCGCGCGCCCGGCCTCCACCGTGTCCGAGCTGCAGGGGCTGATCCAGAACCGCCAGGTCTCCGAGCTGCGCACCAGCTACAACGGCACGTACGGCGCCAGCCTGCTGTTCAAGCCGGACGACCTGACCTATTACGTGGCCCTGTTCCAGCAGAAGGATTTCTGGCGGGTGCTCAAGACCAAGTCGGACAAGCAGGCCGAAGCCACCTACCGCGCTTTCGTCGCCCAGTCGGCCGACCTGGCCGAGGTGGACATCAAGCGCATCAAGCTGCAGGCCGAGTACACCCATGCCGAGAAGCTGCTGGCCGCCCGCAGCGCCGAACTGAGCACGCTGCAGGCCGACCGCAGCCTGCGCATGCAGCAGGAAGAACAGGTCGCCGCGCGCCAGGAGCAGTCGCGCCAGGAAGCCACCGCGCTGGCCGACCAGCAGAAGGACGTGCGCCAGCAACTGCGCGACCTGCAACGCCAGATCGACGCCTTGCAGGCGCAACAGGCGCAGATCGGCCAGGCGCCGGCCACGCCCAAGCGCGGCAAGTAAGCGCCTCGCGCGCCAGGAAGCGGGCCCCAGGGCCCGCTTTTTCTTTGGCTTTCTTGTATTCTGGTCGCTAGCCCCCATATTTCCATCATGGCTCTCAAAGTTTTCGACCTCCAGTGCGACCACGGCCACATCTTCGAGGGCTGGTTCGGTTCGCACGAAGACTATGACGCGCAGCAGGCGCGTGGCCTGGTGTCGTGCCCGGTCTGCGGCTCGGCCAGCATCACCAAGCGCCTGTCCGCCCCGCGCCTGAACGTGGCGCACCTGCATGCGCCGGCCACGCAGCCGGCGCCGGCGGCCGGCGCCTCCGAGGCCGAGAAGATGGCCGCGCTGCAGGCGGTGGTCATGCGCCAGGTGCGGGCGCTGTTGCGCAATACCGAAAACGTCGGCGCGCGTTTCGCCGAGGAAGCGCGCCGTATCCATGACGGCGATGCCGACGACCGCCCCATCCGCGGCACCGCCACGCGCGAAGAGCGCGAGGCCCTGGCCGAGGATGGCATCGACGTGATGGCCGTGCCCGACTTCCTGGACGACGAGCGCCTGCAGTAAGCCAGCCGCCCGGGGCGCTCGCGCGCGACGGCCAAAAAAAAGCGCCAGACCCCGAAGGGCTGGCGCTTTTTCGTGCCTGTCGCCGGATCAGTTGTTGACGCGGCTGCGGTATTCGTTGGTGCGCGTGTCGATTTCGATCTTGTCGCCGATGGCGCAGAACAGCGGCACGTTCAGTTCGTAGCCGGTGTTGATCTTGGCGGGCTTGGTCACCTTGCCCGACGTGTCGCCACGGACGGCCGGTTCGGTGTAGGTGATTTCGCGCACGATGGTCGTGGGCAGTTCCACCGAGATGGCGCGGCCGTCGTAGAAGACCACTTCCACGGGCATCGCTTCTTCCAGGTAGTTCAGCGCGTCGCCCATGCTTTCGGCTTCGATTTCGTACTGGTTGTACTCTTCGTCCATGAAGACGTACATCGGGTCGCCGAAGTAGGAGTACGTGCACTCCTTGCGATCCAGCTGGACGACTTCGAACTTTTCGTCGGCCTTGTAGACCGATTCGCTGGCCGAGGCGGTCAAGAGGTTCTTGAACTTCAGCTTGACGACGGCGGCGTTACGGCCGGACTTGTTGTATTCGGCCTTCTGGACCACGAGGGGATCCTTGCCGACCATGACCACGTTGCCGACTCGCAATTCCTGAGCGGTTTTCATCGATAAAACTCCGGGGGGAAAGGGTGCACTCGCCGTGCTTGCAGGAAGCCGCCGCAAATGAAGGCGCCAGGCGCCGGTGCCGCAAGGCCCGTCCGTCCTGAGCCCGAAGGCCCGCAAAGGGGCCCGCACACTCGGCTTCATGCACACCCCGGGAGGCGTCATAGTTGAGGCGCCGAAAATTCCAGGCGTCTCAGAAAACTCTCTATTCTAGCGTTTCTTGGCCAACTCTGCGCAAAAGCCGGCCAGATTTTCCGCCAGGTCGGGACGGGCGGCCTGCGCCGCGTCCCAGTCGCGCGCGGCGCGGGCCCAGGCCTGCCAGGCCGGCGGCGCCAGCGCGGCGGCCAGCGCCGCGGCGGTTGCCGCGCCCGCGCCGGGCAGGTTCCAGGCGCGCATGAGCGCGGTGGCGGTTTCAGGGGCCGGATAGCGAGCCAGCCAGGCGTCCAGCTTTTCCAGATGGATGTTCTCGTCCTGGGGGTAGATCTGCCAGACCAGCGGCCTGGCGGCCCAGGCGGCGCGCACGAAGGAATCCTCGCCGCGCACGAAGTTCAGGTCGGCGCACCACAGCACGCGGTCGAAATCCGGCTGGGCCACGAACGGCAGGCGCGCCACGGCCGGGCCGCCGGGCATGGCGCAGGCCGCTTCCAGGCCCGGGGCGACCCCTTCCGGCGCCAGCAGCAATGCCGGCCGCGGGTCCGCGGCCAGGGCTCGCGCCAGGCCGTCGACGGGGGCATCCGGATAACAAAACAGGGACATGGTACGGGCGCCGTTGTGCCGCAGCGACAGATGCGCCTCGGCCACGCCCAGGCCGCGCAGGAACGTGTCCTGGGCCGCCGTGTCGGCCTGGAACGCGTCGCGTTCGGCCGACAGGCCCGGTTCGCGCAGCAGGCCGCCAGTGGCCGGCGTGAAGCCCGGGAAGTAGAAGTGCTTGACCAGCCCGTCGGGCCGCTGCGACGGCAGGCCGTGGCAGCTTTCCACCCAGGCTTCGGCGCTCAGGTATTCCAGGTTGATCCAGGCCGGATGGCGCTGGCGCATGCTGTCCAGGAAGGGTTCGGGCGGGTCGCAGGCGAAGGCTTCGATCACCACGTCGCGCGCGCCCAGCGACGGGTCGGGCGCGTCCGACCAGCGCACGATCTCCACGCCGTTGAAGGCCTGGCGCGCCAGGCCGGCGTCGATGCCGGGCTGGATGCGCGCGAAGCTGGCCAGGTCGTCGACCCACAGGCGCACCTCCCAGCCATGGCCGTGCGCCAGCCGCCGCGCCAGGCGCCAGCAGACGCCGATGTCGCCGTAGTTGTCGACCACGCGGCAGAAGATGTCCGCTTGCATCGGCGCGGCTCAGTGGAACTTGGCGGGCGCGGCCTCGGCGTCCTCGGGCAGCTCGGCGTGCACCAGTTCGCCCAGCGGATTGGGGAAGTAGGGCGCGCCGCAATCCTCGCAGTATTCGGGCGGCAGCACGCCGGGAATGCGGCGCACGTCGCTCACGCCGTATTCCTTGAGCAGCGCGGCGATTTCATCGACCACGTCGGGCTGGCCCTCGTCGGCCGGCAGGTCTTCCTCGCGGCCGTACAACGGCCAGACGCAGCCGTAATAGACGTCGTTGCTGTTGCGCGCGGTGAAGCTGACGCGGTATTCGTCGACGCGGCTTTCGCCACAGCCGGCGATCACGGCGCGCAGCTGCGAGGCATCGAGGTTGACCGCGCCTTCGAGCCAGCTGATGGCGGCGCGCAGCGACAGCGGCCGCACGCGGCGGTCGGCCTCGCGGTTGCTGACGTAGTAGGCGTCCGGCAGCAGGGCCTCGAAACCGCAGCCCGGCAGCAGGCCGGCCAGCGTCGGCTGGGCCTGCGCGGCCCATTGCGCCAGGCAGGCGTCGCGGCTGGCGTCGGCCTCGCCGATCTGTTCCTGCCAGCGGAACACGGGCGCGAACTCGGGCACCGCCACGGCCGCCACGATGTAGCGCGTGTCGGCCAGCATGTTGGCGGTTTCGACTTCGGTGTTCAGCGCCGGCTTGGTGGTCTCGGCGCCCAGCGCCTGCGAGCCCAGCCGTTGCAGCCATTGCCAGGTTTCGGAGAACGTGCGCGGCATCTGGTCGACGCTGACCAGGTGCGGCATCAGCGCGCTGCGCGCCTGGCTCGACAGCACATGGCCATGCAGCTGCGCCAGCAGCGCCTGCTGGGCGCTGGCCGGGACCGGGCCGGTGGGGATGGCGTAGCGCGTCCAGGCGACGACGGGCGCGACGATCAGGAGGATGTCGTAGCGCACGCCGTTCTTGTCGATCTTCATCGACTCGGACAGCGTCTCGGCCTGCTCGATCAGGACTTCATAGGCGCCCACGTCGCCCTGGGCCAGATGGTCCAGCGCGGCTTCCAGCGGGGCATCCTGGCCTGCCTTGAGCAGCTTCGGGATCGCTTCGCCAAGCTGATTCTCCCAGTACACGTCTTCGACGCGGCTGCCCGAGCGGTTCAGCGATTGGGCAAGCGTGATGAGGCGGGTGGCGTCGCGGGTCAAGCGGGGAGCGGATTGGCTGCGGGATCGGGCCATAACTTCGGAGGACGTCCAGTAAGTGTGCAACGACGTAGTTTAACGCCCGCCACGCTTGCGGTCGCCGTCGCCTGCCGGCGTGCGCGGGTCCGGCCGCTGGCGCGGTCCGTCGCCATCGGGCCGCTGTCGCGCGGCGTGCCTGCATTGGTGCTTATCTGGCAACAGACCATCCCTTTTGAAAGGGTTTATTGCCGATTAGAATCGCCCGACAATCAAGGCATCGATATTTCCTGGAGGCGCCGCCATGCGCTGGCCCACGCTTTTCGTTTCCCACGGTTCTCCCATGCTGGCCGTCGAGCCCGGCGCGACGGGCCCGGCGCTGGCCGCCTGGAGTCGCTCCCTGGGCCGCAAGCCCGGCGCGATTCTGGTGGTGTCGCCGCACTGGATGGGCCACGGCCTGGCCCTGTCCACCCGAGACCGGCAGGTGGCCTGGCACGACTTCGGCGGCTTTCCGCCCGAGCTCTACACGCTGCAATACGCCGCGCCCGGCTCGCCCGAGCTGGCGGCGCGCGTCCAGGCCCTGCTGGCCGAGGGCGGCATCGCCGCCGACCGCGATCCGCGCCGGCCGCTGGACCATGGCGCCTGGGTGCCGCTGCGCTACCTGTATCCCGAAGTCGACGTGCCGGTGGTGCAACTGTCGCTGGACATGGGCCGCGATGCCGCCGGCCAGCTGGAACTGGGCCGCGCCCTGGCGCCGTTGCGCGACGAGGACGTCCTGATCATCGGCTCGGGCTCGCTGACGCACAACCTGCGCGACGTGCGCATGCCGCAGGATGCGCCGCCCGCGCCGTACGTGCCGGCCTTCCAGGCGTGGTATGCCGATCGCCTTGCGGCCCACGACGTGCCGGCGCTGCTCGACTGGCAGGCGCGGGCGCCGGGCGCGGCGCAGGCCCATCCGCACGACGACCACCTGATGCCGCTCTACGTGGCGCTGGGGGCCGGCGGAGCGCGGGCCACGCGGCTCACGGACGAGATTTCGTATGGCGCATTGGCCATGGACGCCTACGCCTTCGACTGAGCGGCTCTTCCCGACCGTTGCGCGCCATCCCGACGCCGGCCTACGTCACCACCCGGGCCACGAGCAGGTCGATGAAGCCGCGGACCCGCGCCGGCAGCGCCCGCGATGCCGTCAGCGCCAGGATGGGCCGCGGCGGCAGTGTCCAGCCGGGCAGCACCGGCGCCAGGGCGCCCTCGCGCACCAGCGCGTCGGCGCGTCCCCGCGTCAGCGGCCCGATGCCCAGGCCGTCGCGCAGCAGGTTTTCCACCGCCAGCTGATTGTTCAGCACCAGCAGCGGCGCCAGCGCCACTTGCGCGCTGGCGTTGCCGTCGGTCAACGCCAGGCCCGATTCGGAGTCGGGCATGACGACGCAACGGTGCCGCGTCAGCTCCGCCGGATGCGCCGGCACACCGTAGGCGCGCAGATAGGCGGGCGCGGCATACAGCTGGTACTCCGCCATGCCGATGCGCCGCCGCACCATGCGGCTGGCCTGCGGCGGTTCGGTGGTGGCGATGCAGATGTCATAAGGCTCGGTGGCCAGGTCCGGCAGCTGCGCGGAGCAATGCAGCTCGAAGCGCACGCCGGGATGGCTGGCGCAGTAGTCGGCCAGCGCGGCTTCCGGAAAATAGGCGTTGAAGTCGACCGGCGCGCAGACGCGCAGGTGGCCGGTGGGGCGGCCCATTTCTTCTTCGAGTTCGCCGCTGATGGCGCGGGCGCGGTCGACGACCTCGGTGATGCGTTCCAGATAGCGCTGGCCGATGTCGGTGAGCGCCAGGCGGCGGGTGCTGCGATGGAGCAGCTTGACGCCGATCTGGCTTTCGAATTCGGAGATCCGGCGCGACAGCGTCGAGGCCGGCACGCCGGTGCTTTCGGCGGCGCGCGTGAGCGAGCCCAGGGCCGCCACCTGGACGAACAACGCCATGTCCCGCATGCGATCCAGTTCCTTCTTCATGGTCGTTCCTCCTGTTCACAGGCCCAGGCCGGCGCCTATTCCTTGTAGTCCTGCTCGCCCGCCTTCCAGTAGCCCTTGGCCGAGAGCCGCGCCGGGTCGAAACGCAGGCGCTGCAGCCAGTGCGCGCGCCAGGCCTTGACCCAGGCGGCCTGGCCGGCCAGCCAGACCTGGCCGGGCCCGTCGGGGGCGGGGGCGGAAGGTTCATCGCCGCCGGGCGGCAGGCTGTGCGCCGCCCATTGCGGCGCGCGCGCGCTGGCGATGGCGGGCCAGTCGTCGTCGCCGGCCGGGTGGCGCACGCCCAGGACCTGGATGCCGCCGGGCAGCGATTCGATGATGCGCGAGGCCGCCGGCCAGGCCGAGGCGTCGGCGCCGAGCCAGACCCAGCGCGTGTCCGCCAGCAGCGAGAAGCCGCCGTCGCGCGGCCCGGCGATCGAGACGGCATCGCCGGGACGGGCGCGGCGCGCCCATTCGGAGACGGTGCCGGGGGCGTCGCCGTGGACCACGAAGTCGATCTCGACGCTGGACGCCTCGAAGTCGATGCCGCGCAGGGTATAGGCCCGGCCCGGCACGCCGGGCGGGAACACCTTGACCCAGGCGCCGGGCTGGTCGACGCCCGGGCGCGCCAGCCAGGCGCTCAGTTCGGGGCCGCCCAGCGTCAGCCGGCGCATGTCGCGCGCCACATCGCGCGCCCGCAGCACGATGCAGGGCACGTCACGGCGCGGCAGGGAAAAGGGTTGCATGTCGGATCTCCTTGGGGCGGTAAGCGCGGCGGCCGTCAGGCCTTGGCGGCGCGGGGGTGGCGGGCCAGCCAGACGAGCGCGATGGACAGCGCGAACGCGAGGCTCGACCACAGGAAGAAGTCGTTCAGCGCCAGCATGTCGGCCTGGGTCTTCAGGCCGTTCCAGATCACGCCCCACGACTGCGGCTCGTCCAGGCCCGCGCCCGCCAGCGCGTTCAGGGTGTCCTGCACGGCGGGCCGGGCGGGCGTGGCGCTGTCGACCAGCACGTTCTGGTAGTAGCGCGAGCGCTCGTCCCAGTACGTCGACGCGAGCGAGGCGACCAGGCTGCCGGCCATCATGCGGATGGCGGTCTGCAGCCCGGACGCGGCGGCGATGCGCTCGGGCGGCAGGCCGGCCAGCGACAAGGACACCAGCGGCGTCAGGAACAGGCCGATGCCGATGCCCTGCAGCAGGCAGGCCAGCGAGATCAGGCCGACGCCGACGTCCGTGGTCATCGACGCGCGCCACCAGGCCACCAGCGACCACGCCACGAAGGCCAGGCTGGCGAACACGCGGGCGTCGCCGCGCTGCACCCAGCGGCCCAGCAGCGGCGCCAGCAGGATGCCGAACACGCCCATCGGCGCCGTGGCCAGGCCGGCCCACGTGGCCGTGTAGCGCATGTCGGTCTGCAGCCACAGCGGGATCAGCACCAGCGCCGCGAAGTACAGGCCGAAGCCCACCGCCACGGCCAGCGTGCCCATGGCGAAGTTGCGGTGGCGGAACAGGCTCAGGTCGACGATCGGATGCGCTTCGCCCAGTTCCCAGATGACCAGGAACACGAAGCCCAGCGCCGACAGCAGCGCGGTGGTGACGATGAACGGCGAGGCGAACCAGTCCAGCGTGCGGCCGCGGTCCAGCGTCAATTGCAGGCAGCCGATGGCAACGGCCAGCAGGATCAGGCCGCGCAGGTCCACCGGCAGGCGGGTGCTGGGCGTGTCGCGGCCGCGGAACATGGTGGCGGTCACGGCGACCACGGCGATGCCGACGGGCGCGTTGACCAGGAAGATCCAGGGCCAGCTGAAATCGTCGGTCAGCCAGCCGCCCAGCACCGGCCCGGCCACGGGGCCGGCCATGTTGGTCATGGCCCACATCGACAGCGCCAGCGTGCGCTTGTCGGGCGGGAAGATGGCGACCAGCAGCGCCTGGCTGAGCGGCACGATGGGGCCGGACACCATGCCTTGCAGCACGCGGAAGGCCAGCAGCGATTCGAAGTTCTGCGCCACGCCGCACAGCACCGAGGCCAGCGTGAAGGCCGCCACCGACAGCACGAACAGGCGCACCTGCCCGAGCCGGCGCGACAGCCAGCCGGTCAGGGGAATGCAGATGGAGTTGGCGATGGCGAAAAAGGTGATGGCCCATTCGCCGATTTCCGGGCTGACGCCCAGGTTGCCGGAGATGGTGGGCACCGAGACGTTGGCGATGGTGATGTCCACCACCGCCATGAAGGACGCCAGGCTGATGGCCACCGCCGCGACCACGCGCGGCAGCCCGGTCATCGGCTCGATGGGACGGGGCGCGGCGGACATCACTGCAATCCCTGGCCGGCCTGCGCCAGCGTGTCGGCGGCCTGGCGCTGCTGCCGGTAGATGTCGGTGGTTTCGCCCCGGGCCGCGCCGGCCTGCGCCGGATCGCAGCGCGCCGTGTCCACCGTCACCTCGGCCGACAGGCCGATGCGCAGCGGGTGGTCCGCCAGTTCCTTGGGGTCGAGGTTGATGCGCACCGGCACCCGCTGCACCACCTTGATCCAGTTGCCGGTCGCGTTCTGCGACGGCAGCAGCGCGAAGGCCGAGCCGCTGCCCGCCATCACGTCGCCGACGCGGCCGCGATAGCGCACCTTGGCGCCGTGGGCATCGACAGTGACGACGGCCGGCTGGCCGGGGCAGATGCCGGCCAGCTGGATTTCCTTGAAGTTGGCGTCGATCCACATCTGGTCCAGCGGCACCACGGCCATCAGCTTGTCGCCGATCGCCACGTGCTTGCCCAGCTGCACGCTGCGCTGGGCAACCATGCCGCCGACCGGCGCGCGGATGGTGGTGCGCTGCGCGTCCAGCGCGGCGGCGCGCAGGCGCGCCTGGGCCAGCGTCACGTCGGGATGGGTATCCGGGGTCACGCCGTCCACCTGGGCCTGGGCGGCGCGCTCGGCGGCTTGCGCCACCGCCAGCGCGGCGCGGGCGGCGTTCAGCGCGTCGGCCGCATGGCGGGCTTCTTCGGACGTGATGGCGCCTTGCGCGGCGATGCCGCGCCGGGCCGAGACGTCGGCCTGGGCGCGGTCCAGTTCGGCCTGGCGGCGCGCGACTTCGGCGCCGGCCTGGTCGCGGCTGGCGAACAACGCCTGCGCGCGGCGGCGGGCGCGGGCCAGGTCGGCGCGGGCGCCGGCCAGGGCGATCTGGGTGTCGGCGGGATCCACCTCCACCAGCGTCTGGCCGGCGCTGATGCGGTCGGCATTGTCGGCCCAGATGGCCGAGACGGCGCCGCCGACCTGCGGCGTGATGGCCACGACGTGGCCATTCACGTAGGCGTTGTCGGTGGTCTGGGTCGCGGCGCCCGCCAGGAAGGTCCAGGCGGCCCAGCCGGCGCCGGCCAGCAGGGTGGCGCCGCCGGCGAGCATCAGGCGGGATTTGCGGGTCGAGGTCCGCGAGTCGGGAGTTTGCGTGGCAGTCATTTCAGGGCTTCGTTGTCAGAGGATTGGGAGGGCGACCAGCGGCCGCCGAGCGCGCCGGCCAGCGCCGTCCGGGCCAGGCCCAGGTCCAGGTCGGCCGCGGCCAGCTCGCTGTCGGCGCGCAGGCGTGCCAGGTCGGTGTCGATTTCGTCCTGCCGGGCCGACAGGCCGCGGCTGGCGCGCACCGCTTGCAGCCTGGCCAGCGTGCCGGCCTCGCGCAGCGAGACGCGGGCGGCGTCGCGCCGGGCGCGCGCCTGGGCCATGCCGGCCAGGCCGTCGGCGACTTCCTGCAGGGCGCGCACGACGGTGGCGTCGTAGTCGGCCACCGCCAGGTCGTAGCCGGCGATGCGGTCGCGCAGTCCGGCGCGCAGGCGGCCGCCGTCGAAGATGGGCAGGGTCAGGGCGGGGCCGATGCCGGCCGCCAGGCTGTTGCCTTGCAGCAGGTGCGACAGCCCCAGGCTTTGCAGGCCGGCAAAGGCCTTCAGGTCGATATCCGGATAGAACTCGGCCTTGGCGGCCTCGATGCGC
>NZ_QHHO01000049.1:1707954-1730860 GCF_003184165.1 Achromobacter sp. RW408 | reverse complement strand
GGATTTGAACCTACGACCTTCGGGTTATGAGCCCGACGAGCTGCCAGACTGCTCCACCCCGCGTCTGAGAAAAGAATAATAGCCTTATTTTCAACCTAACGCAAGTTAGCCCTTTTTTGAATTTGAATGTCGATGAACGATAGCGAGGCGATACTCGTGCTGGAAACCGCGCTGCTTTGCGCGGTGCAGCCGATGCAACTGTCCGAAATGCGCAAGCTGTTCGGGGACGATGAACAATTCGACAACAGCGCATTGCGCGCGTTGCTCGAGACCCTGCAGAACAACTGGGCCGATGGCGGGCTGGAACTGGTGCAGCTGGCAACCGGATGGCGGTTTCAAAGCCGTCCCCACATGCAGCGCTACCTGGAACGGCTGAATCCCGAGAAGCCGCCCAAATATTCCCGCGCGGTGATGGAGACGCTGGCCATCGTGGCCTGGCGCCAGCCGGTGACCCGCGGCGACATCGAGGACATTCGCGGGGTAACGGTATCGTCGAACATCGTGAAGGCGTTGGAGGATCGCGGTTGGATCGAGGTGATCGGCCATCGCGATGCGCCGGGACGCCCGGCCCTGTTCGGCACCACGCGCCAGTTCCTCGATGACCTGGGCTTGCGCGCGCTGGACGAACTGCCGGCGCTCGAATCGGCGCATGCCGCCGCGGCCCTGGCTGGCCTGGACCTGGGCGAGGTGCAACAATTGGCGCAGGCCGCCGAAGAGGCCGATGCCGACACGGCTGGCGCGGCCAATGATGCCGGTGCGGTCGATGAATTGGAGGGGGCGGCGCCAGCGCCGGAGGCTGCCGAGTTGCCCGAGGGCGCCGATGGCGAGGCGGCCCAGACCAGTATTCCGGCTGTGGAATTGTCTGTTTCGGACGACGAAGCCACCATCGTGGCGGGCGATAGCGTAGAATCCCGGCTTTCGCGCGCAGAAGAAGACGCGATTCCCGCAGACGATGCCACCGTCCGGGCGCAAGCCGAAAGCTTGTCCGATGCGCCCTCTGCGGACATCGAGGATGCCGGGCGTTTCAATCAAGCCGAAACGCAGGCCGAAACGCCGCTGGTGGATGCCGCCCAAGAGGCGCATGGCGGGTTGTCCGAAAATCCCGCAGACGCTGACGCTTCCGATGCAGCCGCCGAGTCCGGCGTTGCAATCGAAGTTGCCCAGTACGCGGAAAGCGCGAAACCGACCGAACCGATAGACGAGGCTGAACCCCTGGCGCATGGCGTCGGGTCGTTCCAGACCGATACCGGCTCCGCCGCGGCGGAGTCGACCGAGCCGGATTCGGATCAGCCCGAGGCTGATCGCGAGCCGGAGTCCCCAGATGATGATGCGCCTGCTCCTGGCAGGCCTCCCCAAGTTTGACATTCGGAGCTGTCCCAGTGACAACGAATACAGCAATGCAGGACGACAACCCCCGTCCGGACGACGCCGTTTCCAATGGGCCGGCGGAAGCTTCCGCCGGCCGCGAACCGGCCGCCGAGGGCGAAGCCCGTGGCCGTGGCCGCAAGTTGCGCACGCCGTTCCGCCGCCGTCGCGGTGACGCGGCCGCCGAGCAGGCTCCCGCTACCGAAGGGCAGGCCGCGACGGCTGGCCAGGCGGATGCGGCGGATGCCCGCGGCGGCGAGCAGGAAGCCGAGCAGGCGCTGTCGTACCTCGAGACCGCCGACCGCATGGAGCAGCGGTTGGGCAAGTACCTGAACAGCGAAGCCGTCATGCCCAAGCTGCACAAGGTGCTGGCGGATGCGGGCATTGGCTCGCGTCGAGAGATGGAAGAGCTGATCGTCGCCGGCCGTGTATCGGTCAACGGCGAGCCGGCGCACATCGGCCAGCGCGTGGCGCCGAATGACCAGGTGCGGGTCAATGGCAAGCCGATCATGCGGGCCAATACCAAGAAGCCGCCGCGCGTGATCCTGTATCACAAGCCGGCGGGTGAAATCGTCAGCCATGACGATCCGGGTGGCCGCGCCAGCGTGTTTGCGCGCCTGCCCAAGCTGCGCACCGGCAAGTGGCTGTCGGTCGGCCGGCTCGATCTGAATACCGAGGGTCTGCTGATCTTCACCACGTCGGGCGACATGGCAAACCGCATCATGCACCCGCGTTACGGCACCGAGCGTGAATACGCCGTGCGTGTGCTGGGCGAGATGGACGAGGCGCAGCGTCAATCGCTGGTCGATGGCATCGAGCTGGAAGACGGCGTGGCCGCTTTCGGCGCGCTCGATTACCTGGGTGGCGACGGCAGTAACCGTTGGTACCGGGTGACGCTGCAGGAAGGCCGCAATCGCGAAGTGCGCCGCATGTTCGAGGCGGTTGGCGTAACGGTCAGCCGGCTGATCCGCACCCGCTTTGGCGACGTGGTGTTGCCCCGCTCGCTGCGTCGTGGCCGCTGGGAAGAATTGGACGCCTCGCTGGTCACCGCGCTGATGGTGCAGCTCGGGCTGTTGCGTGAAGACGACGAGTCGGGCGGCAACCGCCGTCGCTCCAAGCAACCGCAGTCGCATGACAGCGCCTTGCCTCCCGGCTTTGGCACCATGGACCGCAACGGCATGAACGGTGCCCGCATCGGTCGTCGCGGCAAGATCCAGGGTGGCCGTGCCGGCAGCGCTGGCCAGGCGGCGGCGTGTCCCTCCGATCCCTTCGGAACCGGGTTGATGATCGCGGGCGGCTATGCCAATGGGCACCCTCTGGCGGGCGAAGCCAACGGCAATCGCAAGGGCGGCAAGCCAGCTGGCGGTCGCGGCCAGGCGGGCACGGGTGGCAAGTCCGGCGGACGAGGCGGCAAGGCGGGTGGCGGCAAGGCGCGCGGCGTGCGTGCCGCGGCCGCTGGTTCGGCCGGCGCGCCGGAAGCGACAGTGGGCGCTGGCCGGAAACCGGCGGGCGCCAAGCCTGGCGGCAAGCCGGCAGGCGCGCGCGGCGGCAATGCCGGCCGCGGGAACAAGCCGGCGGGAGCCGGTCGCGCGGGCAACAAGGCCGAGGGCGCGCGCGCCGGCGGCAACAAGGGGCCGGGCGCCGGGGGCAAGCCGCGCGCGGCCCGCGGCGGTTCGGCGCCTCGTGGCGACGACTGGCAGCCGCGTGGCGCCTCGGCCCATGAATCGCGCCTTGGCGTGATGGGCGGCCGAGGCGGCAGGGGGCGTTAAGCCACCCTCGGGGCGGCGCCAGGATGGCGCCGCCGGCCGGATGCGTCCCACTTAACCGTAAGCCCGTGACGAATCAGGCGTTTTTCCAGTTTATCTGGTAAAATCAATGGTTTTCATGGCTTCGCGTTCGTTGCGCGTTCCCTGGTTCGCGCCCCGCTTTTGCTGTCTGGCGCGCCGGAATGCCTGTTTGATGGCGTGCATCCTGGCTGTGGCGGTTGGCTCGGCGGGTGTGCAAGCAAATGCGGAATGCGAAGCTGGCGAATGCGTCGCAAGGGCGGCGCGAGCCGAAATTTAGGTCGCAATATAGGGCGCTGCCCAGCATTGCTCCTTACGTGCAGTAGGGTGGCGGCTGGGCACTGTGCAATACGGTGGGCTGGGCGTGCAGCCCATTTTTTTTGAGTATATGGCTGATTTATTCGCATTGACCGAAGAGGCACTGGCCGGCATGGACGTCGAACTCGTCGACGTCGAACGTGCCGCGCTGGGCCTTTTGCGCGTCACGATCGATCGGGTCGGCGGTGTGCGCATCGAAGACTGCGAGCAGGTGTCCCGCCAATTGTCGCGGGTGTACGAGGTCGAGAACATCGACTACAAGCGGCTGGAAGTCGGTTCGCCGGGCATTGACCGCCCGTTGCGCAACGAGGCCGAATTCCGTCGCTTCGCGGGCGAACGCATCGAGATCAAGCTGCGCGAGGCATTGGACGGACGCAAGGTCTTCTCCGGCACGTTGACCGTGCCCGAAGACGCGCCCGCGGCTTCGGACGCCGTGGCAGGCATGCACAAGACCGTGTTCGGTCTCGAATTTGAGGCAAAAAAGAACGAAATCCAGGTGTTGAATTTCACGGTCGACGATATCGAGCGTGCAAAACTGGATCCCGTTCTGGATTTCAAGGGCAAAAAGCGATGAGTCGCGAAATTCTTCTGTTGGTCGATGCCTTGGCGCGTGAAAAGAACGTCACGCGTGATGTCGTGTTCGGGGCGCTGGAAAGCGCGCTGGCCTCGGCCATGAAAAAGCGCTTCAAGGATGATGCGGACATTCGTGTTGCCATCGATCGTGAAACCGGTGACCACGAAGGGTTCCGCCGCTGGCTGGTGGTGCCCGACGAAGCGGGCCTGCAAGAGCCCGACAAGCAGGAAATGCTGTCGGACGCGGTCGAGATCGTGCCCAACATCCAGGTTGGCGAGTACATCGAGGAACCGCTCGAGCCCATCGAGTTCGGCCGTATCGGCGCCCAGGCCGCCAAGCAGGCGATCCTGCAGAAGATCCGCGACGCCGAGCGCGAACAGGTCCTGAACGACTTCCTGGATCGCGGCGAAACCATCGTGTCCGGCACCATCAAGCGCATGGACAAGGGCGACGCCATCATCGAGACCGGCAAGATCGAAGCGCGCCTGCCGCGTTCGGAAATGATCCCGAAGGAAAACCTGCGGGTCGCCGATCGCGTGCGCGCCTTCGTGTTGCGCGTCGACCACGCCGCTCGTGGCCAGCAGGTGATCCTGTCGCGCACCTCGCCCGAGTTCATCCGCCAGCTGTTCGAGAATGAAGTGCCCGAGATCGAGCAGGGCCTGCTCGAGATCAAGGCAGCCGCTCGCGACGCCGGCGTGCGTGCCAAGATCGCCGTGGTGGCATACGATAAGCGCATCGACCCCATCGGCACCTGCGTGGGCATGCGCGGTTCGCGCGTGACCGCCGTGCGCAATGAATTGGGCGGCGAGCAGGTCGACATCGTGCTGTGGTCGGAAGATCCGGCACAGTTCGTCATCGGCGCCCTGGCCCCGGCCAACGTCGAGTCCATCGTGGTGGACGAAGACAAGCACGCGATGGACGTCGTGGTGGACGAGGAAAACCTGCCCAAGGCGATCGGCGCCAAGGGTCAGAACGTGCGCCTGGCGTCCGAGCTGACCGGCTGGCAGATCAACATCATGACGCCGGAAGAAAGCCTGAACCGCCAGGAAGTCGAGCGTTCGGGCCTGCGCGCCACGTTCATGAACAAGCTGGACGTCGATGAGGAAGTCGCCGACATCCTGATCGACGAAGGTTTCACCGGTATCGAGGAAATCGCCTACGTGCCCATGCAGGAACTGCTGGAGATCGAGGCGTTCGACGAAGACACCATCAACGAGTTGCGCGCCCGTGCCCGCAATGCGCTGCTGACCGAGGCCATCGCCCAGGAAGAGCGTCTTGAAACGGCCCAGGATCTGCTCGAACTCGAAGGCGTGACGCCGGAACTGGCCGCCAAGCTGGCCGAGCGTCAAGTGCATACGCGTGATGATCTGGCCGAATTGGCGACGGACGAGCTGGCGGAAATCGCCGGCCTGACCGAGCAGGAAGCCAGCGACCTCATCATGCGTGCCCGCGCCCATTGGTTTGACGAAGAATAACCAAAAGGACACGGGTCTGCGGCGGATGGCCGTCAAGTCCGCCGCAAGTTCACGTTGTTTGTAATAGCTGCATATAGGGAAGAGAGAGCCTAATGTCGAGTAACACCGTCGCCCAGTTCGCTACCGAGCTGAAAATGCCTGCCAATGTGCTGCTGGAACAGCTGCGCTCGGCTGGCGTTGACCTCAAATCGGTGGACGATTCCGTCACCGACAGCGACAAGGCGAAATTGCTCGAATCGCTGCGCCGCGCCCACGGCGCGACCGAAGGCAAGAAGATCACCCTGACGCGCCGCCAGACCTCCGAGATCCGCCAGGCCGATGCCACCGGCCGCTCGCGCACCATCCAGGTCGAGGTCCGCAAGAAGCGCGTGTTCGTCAAGCGTGATCCCTCCGAACTGGCCCTGGAGCAGGCCGCCGCCGCTCGCGCCGAAGAGGAAGCGGGCGCGGAAGAAGCCGCGCAGGTGTCCGCGCCGGCCGCGCCCGAAGTGACGGCGCCGGTCGAGCCGCGCGAAGCCGCGCCGGTCCAGGCTCCCGCTCCGGCTCCGGCGCAGGAACCCGTTGCTGTAGAAGCGCCCGCGCCGGTGGAAGCGCCCGCGCCTGTTGAACCCGTCGCGGCCGAAGTGCCCGCCCCCGTTGCGGCCCCCGCCGCCGAAGTCCAGGCCCAGCCTGAACCGGAACCGACGCCGGCGCCCGCTCCTGCCGAGCCCGTGGCCGAAGAGGCCAAGCCCGAAGTCAAGACTGAATCCACCGAGCCCAAGGCTGAAGAAGCCAAGCCGGAACCCGTTGTGCTAGCCAATAAGTCCGAACCATCGTCCTCCCAGGCCGCCGCGCCTGTTGTCGCCCAGGTCCCGCCTGCGGCGAAGTCCGAACCCGCCAAGTCCGCCGCCAAGCCGGTCGAGGCCGCCGCGCCCGCCGCCAAGGTTGGCAACCGTGCCGACAACCGCCGCGCCGGCCCGCCGCTCGCCGCCTCCGCCACTGGCGCCGGCCGCGATGAGGCCCGCCGCGCCGCCGAGGCCGAAGCCGCCGCGTTGCGCGAAATGTTGAGCCGCCCGCGCAAGGTGCTGCGCGCACCCGAACCGGAAGCGCCCGCCGCGGCAGCCGCGCCGATTTCGGGCACGCTGCACAAGCCGGCCGGCAAGGGGGCCGCGGGTCCTGGCGCCAAGAAGGACGCCAAGCCCGCCGCGCCTGGCACCAAGAAGACCATCAAGACGGCCGAAGTCGCCTCGACCTGGTCGGATGACGCCTCGCGCAAGAAGCCGGCCGACAAGCCGGCGGCGCCGGCCAGCCGCGACGGCTGGCGTGCCGGCGGCAAGGGCGGTGGCAAGGGTGGCGGCCGTGGTGGCCGCAACCAGCAGAATGATCGCCGCAACGAGCCGGCGCCGCAGGAATTCATCGCGCGCGAAGTGCACGTGCCGGAAACCATCAGCGTGGCCGACCTGGCCCACAAGATGTCCGTCAAGGCCGCCGAAGTCATCAAGCAATTGATGAAGCTGGGCCAGATGGTCACCATCAACCAGGTGCTGGACCAGGAAACCGCCATGATCGTGGTCGAGGAACTGGGCCACGTGGCGATCGCCGCCAAGCTCGATGACCCGGAAGCCTTCCTGGACGAAACCGCCAGCGTGTCGGAAGCCGAACAGCAGCCGCGCGCTCCGGTCGTGACCGTGATGGGCCACGTCGACCACGGCAAGACCTCGCTGCTGGACTACATCCGCCGCGCCAAGGTTGCCGCGGGCGAAGCCGGCGGCATTACGCAGCACATCGGCGCCTACCACGTGGAAACCGAGCGTGGCATGGTGACCTTCCTGGATACCCCGGGCCACGAGGCGTTCACCGCCATGCGTGCCCGTGGCGCCAAGGCCACCGACATCGTCATCCTGGTCTGCGCGGCCGACGACGGCGTGATGCCGCAGACGCGCGAAGCCATCCACCATGCCAAGGCCGCCGGCGTGCCGATGGTGGTGGCCATGACCAAGATCGACAAGCCCAGCGCCAACCCCGAGCGCGTCAAGCAGGAGCTGGTCGCCGAGGAAGTGGTGCCGGAAGAATACGGCGGCGACGTGCCGTTCGTGCCGGTGTCGGCCAAGACCGGCGAGGGCATCGACGCTCTGCTCGAGAACGTGCTGCTGCAGGCCGAACTGCTGGAACTGAAAGCGCCGGTGGACGCGCCCGCCAAGGGCCTGGTGATCGAAGCCCGCCTGGACAAGGGCCGCGGCCCCGTCGCGACCATCCTGGTCCAGAGCGGCACGCTGCACCGTGGCGACGTGGTGCTTGCCGGCGCCAGCTTCGGCCGCGTGCGTGCCATGCTCGACGAGAACGGCAAGCCGATCCAGGCAGCCGGTCCGTCCATCCCCGTGGAAATCCAGGGCCTGACCGAAGTGCCGGCCGCCGGCGACGAGCTGATGGTGCTGTCCGACGAGCGCAAGGCGCGCGAGATCGCGCTGTTCCGCCAGGGCAAGTTCCGCGACGTCAAGCTGGCGCGCCAGCAGGCCGCCAAGCTGGAATCGATGTTCGACAACCTGGGCGAAGGCACCCAGACCCTGGCGCTGATCGTCAAGACCGACGTCCAGGGTTCGCAGGAAGCGCTGGTGCAGTCGCTGACCAAGCTGTCGACCGACGAAGTGCGCGTGCAAGTGGTGCACGCGGCCGTGGGCGGCATCTCGGAAAGCGACATCAACCTGGCGATCGCCTCGAACGCCGTGGTGATCGGCTTCAACGTCCGCGCCGAAGCCAGCGCCAAGAAGCTGGCCGAGACCAACGGCATCGACGTGCGCTACTACAACATCATCTACGACGCCGTGGACGAGGTGAAGGCAGCCATGTCGGGCATGTTGGCGCCCGAGAAGAAGGAAGAGATCATCGGCCTGGTCGAGATCCGCGAGGTCTACAGCATCTCCCGCATCGGCAACATCGCCGGTTGCATGGTGCTCGACGGCCTGGTGCGTCGCGATTCGCAGGTCCGCCTGCTGCGCAACAACGTGGTCCAGTGGACCGGCCAGCTCGATTCGCTGCGCCGCTTCAAGGACGACGTCAAGGAAGTCAAGTCGGGCTTCGATTGCGGTCTTACGCTGCGCGGCAACAACGACATCCAGGTGGGCGACCAGCTGGAAGTCTTTGAAATCAAGGAAATCGCGCGTACGCTGTAAAGCGTCGCGAGGCATTGCTTCCAATGAGCCGTCACAAGTCCAAAGCCATCCCCGGCCGCAATCTGCGGCTGGCCGACCAGATCCAGAAGGATCTGGCCGGGATCATCCAGCGCGAGATCGACACGACCCGCGCTGGCTTGATCACGCTCTCCGGTGTGGAACTGTCGACCGACTACGCGCATGCCAAGGTGTATTTCACGGTTCTGGGCGCCGAGCCCGAGGCCGCGACCGCCTTGCTGAACGAGAAGGCCGGCTGGCTGCATTCCCAGCTGTACAAGCTGCTGCACATTCATACTGTCCCCACTTTGCGCTTCTTCCACGACGAGCAGATTGCCCGTGGTATCGAAATGTCGATCCTCATCGACCGCGCAAACCGGCCCGGCCCGCACTCGGGCGTGCCCGACGAACCTGAAGACCAGTCCTGATCGGGCTGTCGTCACTGCTTTAATTTCCGGATTCCGACGATGGCTAAACGACGCGGGCTTGCGCTCGACGGTGTGCTGTTGCTCGACAAACCCGTAGGTTTGTCGAGCAACCACGCCTTGCAACGCGCCAAGCGTGCCATGGACGCGGCGAAGGCCGGCCATACCGGCACCCTCGACCCCTTCGCCACCGGCCTGCTGGTGTGCTGCATGGGCCGGGCAACCAAGATTTCCGGCGCGATGCTTGACGCCGACAAGGCCTATCGCGCTACGCTGCAATTTGGCGAGGAAACCGATTCCGGCGACCTGACCGGTAACGTGGTGGCCACCGCCGCGCCCGGTTTCGTGGTCGAGGAACAGGCGCTGCGCGACGCGCTGTCACGTTTCTCGGGCACGATCGAGCAGATTCCGCCCATGTATTCGGCGCTCAAGCGCGACGGCAAGCCGCTGTACGAATACGCGCGGCAGGGCATCGAGTTGGAACGCCCGCCGCGGCAGATTACGATTTACCGCATCGAGCTGCTGTCCCTGAACGGGACGCAGGCAGAGATCGATGTGGCTTGCAGTAAAGGCACATACATCCGGACGCTGGCCCAGGACATCGGGCGTGCGCTGGGCTGTTACGCCCACCTGGCGGCGCTGCGGCGCACGCACGTCGGGCCATTTTCTCTGGAACGCGCCGTTGCGCTGGATGCCTTGCAGGCGATGCCAGACCCCAAGCAGGCATTGCTTGCACTGAACGAATTGCCGGCGGGCTTGCTGCCCGCCACCACCTTAAAGGACTCGCTATGACTCGCGCCTTGCGCAACGTCGCCATCATCGCCCACGTGGACCACGGTAAAACCACCCTGGTCGACCAGCTGCTGCGCCAATCCGGCACTTTCCGCGAAAACCAGGCGCTGACCGAACGGGTCATGGACTCGAACGACCTGGAAAAAGAACGCGGCATCACGATTCTGGCCAAGAACTGTGCCGTTGAATACGAAGGCACGCACATCAACATCGTCGACACCCCGGGGCACGCGGACTTCGGTGGCGAAGTCGAGCGCGTGCTGTCGATGGTCGACGGCGTGCTGCTGCTGGTCGATGCCGTCGAAGGCCCGATGCCGCAGACCATCTTCGTGACCCGCAAGGCGCTGGCCCTGGGCCTCAAGCCCATCGTGGTGGTCAACAAGGTCGACCGTCCGGGCGCCCGCACCGACTTCGTCATCAACGCCACCTTCGACCTGTTCGACAAGCTGGGCGCGACCGACGAGCAACTGGACTTCCCGGTGGTGTACGCCTCGGGCCTGTCCGGCTACGCCGGCCTGACCCCGGACGTGCGCGAAGGCGACATGCGCCCGCTGTTCGAAGCCATCCTGCAGCACGTGCCGCAGCGCGACGACGATCCCAACGGCCCGCTGCAGATGCAGATCATCTCGCTGGACTACAACAGCTACGTCGGCAAGATCGGCGTGGGCCGCATTAACCGCGGCCGCATGCGTCCCGGCATGGAAGTGGCCTACAAGTTCGGTCCCGAGGGCCAGGGCGGCCGCGGCCGCATCAACCAGGTGCTGAAGTTCCACGGCCTGGAGCGCATCGTGGTGGATGAAGCCGAAGCCGGCGACATCGTGCTGATCAACGGTATCGAAGACCTGGGCATCGGCTGCACCGTGACCGACCCCGTGACGCAGGACGTGCTGCCGATGCTGCGCATCGACGAGCCGACGCTGACCATGAACTTCATGGTCAACACCTCGCCGCTGGCGGGCCGTGAAGGCAAGTTCGTCACCAGCCGCCAACTGCGCGACCGCCTGGACCGCGAGCTGAAGTCGAACGTGGCGCTGCGCGTGCGCGACACCGGCGACGACACCGTGTTCGAAGTGTCGGGCCGCGGCGAACTGCACCTGACCATCCTGCTGGAAACGATGCGCCGCGAAGGCTACGAGCTGGCGGTGTCGCGTCCGCGCGTGGTGTTCAAGGAAGTCGACGGCGTGAAGTGCGAGCCGTTCGAGTCGCTGACCATCGACGTCGAAGACGCCCACCAGGGCGGCGTGATGGAAGAACTGGGCCGCCGCAAGGGCGACCTGCAGGACATGCAGCCGGACGGCCGTGGCCGCACCCGCCTGGAATACCTGATCCCCGCCCGCGGCCTGATCGGTTTCCAGAACGAGTTCCTGACGCTGACGCGCGGCACCGGCCTGATGAGCCACATCTTCCACGAATACGCGCCCATCAAGGAAGGCTCGATCGGCGAGCGCCGCAACGGCGTGCTGATCAGCCAGGACAACGGCGACGCCGTGGCCTACGCGCTGTGGAAGCTGCAGGATCGCGGCCGCATGTTCGTGAACCCGGGCGATGCGCTGTACGAAGGCATGATCATCGGCATCCACAGCCGTGACAACGACCTGGTCGTGAACCCGATCAAGGGCAAGCAGCTGACCAACGTGCGCGCCTCGGGCACCGACGAAGCCGTGCGCCTGGTGCCGCCGATCCAGATGTCGCTGGAGTACGCCGTGGAATTCATCGACGACGACGAACTGGTGGAAATCACGCCCAAGTCGATCCGTCTGCGCAAGCGCTACCTGCAGGAAAACGAGCGCAAGCGCGCCGCGCGCGAATCCGCCGTGTAAGGCGGGGCGGGGTTCAGGCCCCGCGCGCCTGGCAATCGGAAAGCCGCACACCCTCCGGGGTGCGCGGCTTTTTTTCATTCGTGGCCGCGGGCTTGCCTGCGGCGCTGTTCAAGCGGTCGACGGCCCACACGCTGCCGACCACGCGGCGCAGCGGCCGCCGCCCGTGCGCCGGCACGCGGGCTCAGGCGTGCTGGTGCCGGTATTCCTGCGTCTTGCCGCCATAGCCATAGGCGGCCGCGCGCGCGTCGATTACATGCACGTAGGAACATTCGTGCAGCTCGCCGAGGATCTCGCCGAAGGCTGCGTAGATCTCCTGGATGAAGCGCGCCTTCTCGGCCTTGGTATTGGTCTCGTCGGTGACGCTGATGTCCAGGTGGAAGGCGTTCCTGCCCAGTTCCGACAAGGGGCGCCCGCCGATGAACCATTGGTCCAGCGGAATGTGCTGCAGCGTGATGGCGATGACCGGCAGCTTCTTGCCGAGCACCGACTGGGTCAGGCTGGCGACCGAATCGACGATGCGGCGGTTGCGGGCGGCGTCGGGCTGGCCGGATACGTGGACGACGATGTGGGGCATGACAGGCTCCTTGGGTGAGGGGAATGGAGCCAGTGTAGGGACGGCATTGACATCGGAAAAGCGGGAATTTACGATTGCTTCCATCGTATAAACCGTTGGATAAGCCATGTCCGGATTCGATCTCGACCAGTTGCGCACGCTGGTGGCGGTGCTGGATGCGGGCAGCCTGACGGCGGCCGCGCCCAAGGTGTTCCTGTCGCAATCCTCCGTCAGCGAACAGATGCGCAAGCTGGAGGAGCGGGCCGGCCAGCCGCTGCTGGTCCGCGGCAAGTCGGGCGTGGTCGCGACCCCCGCCGGCGAACGCCTGCTGGCGCATGCGCACGCCATCCTGGCGCTCAGCGACGAAGCCTACCGCGACCTGCGCGGCGTGGCGCTGCGTGGAGAGTTGCGGCTGTGCATCACCGACTACTTCCGGCCCGGCGACGTGGCGCGCCTGCTGCGGCGCCTGAACGAGCAGTATCCCCAGGTGCGCATGCACGTCACCATCATGAAAAGCGGCGCGATCGAGGCCGCCTACGAACGCGGCGAAGTCGATGTCGGCATTTCGATGGTGATCCTGGAGCGCGGCGCGTCGAAAGGGCGGGCGTTGGGACCATTGCTGCGGCGTGAGTCGTTGCTGTGGATGGCGGCCGAGGGCGCGCCGGCGCCGCCGGAACCGTTGCCATTGCTGGCGCTGCCCGAGACCTGCGCGTTGCGCCAGTATGCCGAACGATTGCTGGCACGGCGCGCCGTGCCGTACGCCGTGGCGCACGTGGCCTCGGGCGTCGCGGGGTTGCAACTGGCGATCGGTGCGGGGCTGGGCGTGGCCTGCTTGAACGAGTCGGCACTGGCGCCAGGCATCGGCCGTCTGCAGATGCCCGGCCTGCCGCCGTTGCCCGACGTTGAATTCCGCCTGCTGCCGGCGCGGCCGGGCGAAGATGCCTTTATCGGCCAGGCGCGCGAAGCGATCGAGCGGGCGCTGCGTTGAGCCGGTTTCGGCGCGGCGGTCAGGGGGCCGGTTGTTGCGGCGCGCGCATCAACCAGTGCAGGAATTCGCGGCCGGGACCCGCCTGTTCGACGATGGCGCCGATGGGCTGGAAGGCGCCCGGCGATTCGATCCGCACGCGCTGAAAATGGCCATGTTGCAGATACCAGCCGGCCAGCGTCAGCGGCACCATGGCCAGCGCCTGCTGCGCCTGCATGACGGCGATCAGCAATGGCATGGGCGGCGCGGCGCTGGCCAGGCGGCATAGCCGCGGGACCACGCCGGCGCGTTCGAAGAAAGCGGTGAAGACGGCGTGGATCGCCAGTTCCGGACGTGGCTGGATCCAGAGCTCGGTTGCCACCTGCGCCAATGTCGGCGCGGCGTCGCGGGCGAGCAACGGATGGCCGGGCGTGGCGACGATGACGGCGTCATCCTGTTGCAGCGGGACGAAGTCCAGGCCGGCGGGCATCGCTTCGGGGCGCCGGCACAGCAGCATGTCCAGATTGCCCGCGGCCGCCAGCGGCAGCAATTGTTCGCGGCTGCCTTCCTGCAAGTCCACCTGCAGGTCCGGATGGGCCCGCATGTAGGCCGGCAGATGTTGCGCCAGCAGGCCGCTGCTGGCTGCCGGGATGGCGCCCAAGCGCAGGCTGCCGGCGGCGCCGCCGCGCAGGGCCGCGACGGAGTCGGTCGAGGCGCGCAGCGAGGTGAGCATGCCGCGCGCGCAATCGGCCATCAATTGACCGCAGCGGGTGGCGCGCATGCCGCGGGCGTGGCGTTCGAACAGCTCCACGCCCAGCAGGGATTCGATGTCCGCCAGGGCATGGGTGGCGGCCGGCTGGCTCATGCCGATCTGCGCGGCGGCCTGTTGCAGGCTGCCGAGCTCGGCGACCCCGGCCAGCAGTTGCAGGTGGCGCAGGCGCCCCTTGGCCAGCAGCCGGGCGAGCAGGGTGGCGGGAGCGACGTCCATGGATCGAACATTCCGGAGCGAGATATTCAAAGTATGAATATATTGGTTGGTTAATGTATTTGAAATAAGGATATGCCCTGCCCAGAATGGCGTGACGCCGGCTGCCGGTTTCCACTCAAGGATTCGCCGTTCCATGAAGTCCCGTCTGTTGCATGCTTTCGTCTGCGCCGCGCTGGTCGGCGTTTCGTCCCTGGCGCACGCGCAGGGCATCTATCCCTCGCAGCCGGTGCGCCTGATCGTGCCGTTCGCGCCGGGCGGTTCCACCGATGTCCTGGCGCGGGCGGTGGCCGACGGCCTGCGCAAGGAACTGGGCCAGAGCGTGGTGGTGGAGAACCGCGCCGGCGCCGGCGGCCTGATCGGCACCGAGGCGGTGGCGCGGGCCGAGCCCGACGGCTATACGCTGGGCATGGCCACCGTCAGCACCATGGCGGTCAATCCGCTGTTGTACGGTACGGCGCGCGTCGATCCGGCAAAGCAACTGACGGCGGTGGGTTCGGTGGCGAATGTGCCGGTGGTGTGGATGGTGAACCCGGCCTTTCCGGCGACGGACTTCGCGCAGTTCCTGGCCGAATTGCGGGCGCATCCGGGCAAGTATTCCTTCGGTTCGCCAGGCGTGGGGTCGCTCGGGCATCTGAACCTGGCGGCGATGAATGCCGACCTCCAGGTCGAGGTGTTGCACGTGCCCTACCGGGGCATGGGCCCCGCGTTGACGGCCGCCGTGGGCGGCGAGGTGCAGGTGCAGCAGGATCAGTACGCCTCGGCCCAGTCCTTGATCAAGGCGGGCAAGCTGCGCCCGATCGCGGTGGCCGCCCCCGCGCGACTGGCCGGCCTGCCGCAGCTGCCGACGCTGGCCGAACTGGGCTACCCGCAGTTGAATGCGCTGGGCCAGACCTGGTTCGGCCTGGTGGCGCCGGCGGGCACGCCCGAGGCCGTGGTGCTGCGCCTGAACGACGCGGTGCGGCGGGCGCTGGCCGAGCCGGCGCTGGTGCAGCGGCTGGCCACCCTGGGCGCCGAGCCCGACACCGGCACGCCGCAGGCTTTCAGCCAGCGCATCGCGCAGACCCTGGCCGCCAATCGCAAAATCATTGAAACTGCCGCCATCAAGCTCGACGAATGACGTTTTGCCACCGCCGGCGACGTACCGTGGCCGGCGCCCGCAGATCCTGTAGACCGCCACTGGAGACACGATGGGAGCCATCGACATTCTTGCCCCGTTCATCGACGCGCGCAGCGACCGCTACGCCGAGCTGAGCGACCGCATCTGGAGCCTGGCCGAATTGCGCTATGACGAGCACAAGTCGGCCGAATTGCACATCGCCATGCTGCAAGAGGCCGGCTTTCGCGTCACCCGCGACGCCGCCGGCATCCCCACGGCCTTCGTCGCCGAGGCCGGCACGGACGGCCCGGTGATCGGCATCCTGGGTGAATACGATGCCTTGTCCGGCCTGAGCCAGGAAAGCGGCGCCTACGCCTGCCAGCCGTCGCCGGAAACGCCCAACGGCAACGGCCATGGCTGCGGCCACCACCTGCTGGGCACGGCCGCGCATTTCGCGGCGGTGGCGGTCAAGGAATTCCTCGAACGCAATGGCCTGCCGGGCCGTATCCGTTTCTATGGCTGTCCGGCCGAGGAGGGCGGCTCGGGCAAGACCTTCATGGCGCGCGCCGGCCTGTTCGACGACCTGGACGCGGCGCTGACCTGGCATCCGGCTTCGCACACCGGCATCTTCCACCAGTCGTCGCTGGCCAACATCCAGGCCTATTTCCGCTTTCGTGGCGTGGCGGCGCACGCGGCCAATTCGCCGCACCTGGGACGCAGCGCGCTGGACGCGGTGGAACTGATGAACGTAGGCGTGAACTACCTGCGCGAGCACATGGTGCCGGACGCGCGGGTGCACTACGCGGTGACCAACAGCGGCGGCATCTCGCCCAACGTGGTGCAGGCCCGCGCCGAAGTGCTGTACCTGGTGCGCGCGCCGATCAATTCGCAGGCCGCCGAGCTGTACGAACGGGTCAAGAACGTGGCCCGCGGCGCTGCGCTGATGACCGGCTGCGAGCTGGAGATCGTGTTCGACAAGGCCTGCTCCAACTACATTCCCAACGGCGTGCTGAACCAGGTCATGTACGCCAACATGCAGGCGCTGCAGGGACCCGCGTACACCGAGGGCGAACAGCAGGCCGCGCGCCGCATGTGGGACGCGATTTCGGCCGATGACATCGACAACGCCGGCAAGAACCTGGGCGCGGTGCTGCGCAATCCGACGCCGTTGTTCAGCGGCGTGGCGCCATACGAGCCCGGCAGGCACGAGATCAGCTACGGCTCGACCGACGTGGGCGACGTCAGCTGGGTGACGCCCACCGCGCAATGCTGGGGCGCCTGCTATGCCTACGGCACGCCGTTCCATTCGTGGCAGATGGTGGCGCAGGGCAAGCTGTCGCTGGCGCACAAGGGCATGGTGCACGCGGCCAAGATCATTGCCGCCACGGCGGCGGATCTCTATCGGCAGCCCGAGACGCTGGCGCGCGCCAAGGAAGAGTTGTTGGAAATGCGCCGCGGCCAGCCGTACGTCTGCCCGATTCCGGCGGACGTGCCGCCGTCGTTCATGCGCAAGTAGGCGCAGGCGGGCGGCCGCGATCCGCGGCCGCCCGGTATTGCCGGGCGTCTTTCCCGGCCAGCGGGCGTCAGGCCGGCAGAGACGGCGCGTATTGCGCTTCCGTGCTGACCTTCTGGTGGAACTCGACCACTTTGCGCACGACCTTGCGCGGATCATCCTCGATGATGAACAGATCCAGGTCGTGCGCCCCGATCATGCCATTGCCCAGTACCTGGCCGCCCAGCCATTCGACCAGGCCGGACCAGTATTCGCTGCCCACCAGCACGATGGGCGCGGGCGGGACCTTGCCGGTCTGGATCAGCGTCAACGCTTCGAAGAGCTCGTCCAGGGTGCCGAAGCCGCCCGGCATCGCCACGTAGGCGAAGCTGTGCATGAAGAACGTGGCCTTGCGGGAGAAAAAGTACTCAAACGACAGACTGATGGTCTGATACTCGTTGTTATGGGCTTCGTGCGGCAGGCTGATGTTCAGCCCGATGCTGGTGCCGCCGGTTTCGAAGGCCCCCTTGTTGGCCGCCTCCATGATGCCCGGGCCGCCGCCCGCGATGACCGCGAACCCCGCTTCGGCCAGGGCGGCCGAGATTGCCACGGTGGTTTCATAGTGGGGGGAGTTGCGGCTGACGCGCGCGCTGCCGAAGACACTGACCGCGGGCCCGATGTGCGCGAGCTTTTCCGCCGCCGTCCGTATCTCTGACATAATCAGCGGAATTTGTTTTTCGGCGGGCGTCGCCGCAATTGCCGTCGCAGTTGTTGCCGCAGTTGTTGCCGCAGTTGTTGCCATATCTGCCTTTGTAACCATGAAAAAAACCTTATTGCTGGTCGACGGTTCAAGCTACTTGTACCGCGCTTTCCACGCTATGCCTGATTTGCGCAATGCGCAAGGCGAACCTACGGGTGCGCTGTACGGCGTAGTCAATATGTTGCGCAAGCTTGTATCCGACTATAAGGCAGAGTATGCCGCATGTATTTTCGATGCGCGTGGCAAGACGTTCCGCGACGATCTGTATCCGGAATACAAGTCGCACCGTCCGCCCATGCCGGAAGACCTGGCGGCCCAGATCGAGCCCATCCACCGCGCCGTGCGCGCCCTGGGCTGGCCGGTGCTGGCCATCGAGGGGGTCGAGGCCGATGACGTGATCGGCACGCTGGCCTGCCGCGCCGCCGAACGCGGCGTGCATACGGTGGTGTCCACCGGCGACAAGGACCTGGCGCAACTGGTCAACAGCCACGTCACCCTGGTCAACACCATGAGCGGCGAGGTGCTGGACGAGGCCGGCGTGCTCAACAAGTTCGGCGTGGCGCCGGACCGCATCGTCGACTACCTGATGCTGGTGGGCGATACCGTCGACAACGTCCCGGGCGTGACCAAGGTCGGCCCCAAGACGGCCGCCAAATGGATCTCCGAGTTCGGCTCGATCGACAAGCTGGTCGAAGGCGCCGAAGGCATCAAGGGCGTGGCGGGCAACAACCTGCGCGAAGCCATCCCCAATTTCCCGCTGACGCGCCAGCTGCTGACGGTGAAGTGCGACTGCGACCTGACCGGCCACGTCGACAGCGTCGACGACCTGACGCCGCGCGATCGTGACGACGCCACCCTGACCGAACTGTACGAACGCTACGGTTTCCGCACCTGGCTGCGAGACCTGACCGGCGACGCCGAGCGCGTGCCGACGGGCGACGCCCGCGTGGCGGCCGAAGTGCCGGCCGCGCCCACGGAGCTGGATTACCGCATCATTGCCGACTGGCCGGCGTTCGACGCCTGGATGGAACAGGTGGACAAGGCGGCGCTGGTGGCGGTGGATACGGAGACCACCTCGCTGGACGAGATGCAGGCCAAATTGGTCGGCCTGTCGATGGCGGTGGCGCCGGGCGTGGCCTGCTATATCCCGGTCGCGCACCGCGGCCCGGACGGCGCCACCCAACTGCCCAAGGATGAGGTGCTGGCACGGCTGCGTCCGTGGCTGGAAGACGCCTCGCGAGCCAAGCTGCTGCATCACGCCAAGTACGACACTCACGTGTTCGCCAACGAAGGCATCCGCCTGGCGGGCATCGTCGAAGACACCATGCTGCAGGCCTACGTGCTGGAGTCGCATCGCGGCGTCGGCCTGAACGACCTGGCGCAGCGCTACCTGGGCCGCAGCGGGGTTTCGTACGAAGACCTGTGCGGCAAGGGCGCCAAGCAGATCGGCTTCGACGAAGTGGCGGTGGACAAGGCCGGCCACTACGCCGCCGAGGATGCCGACTTCACGCTGCAACTGCACCAGGTGCTGCGCCCGCAGGTGGCGGCCGATGCCGGGCTGGAACGCATCTACCTGCTGGAGATGCAGGTGTCGGCGGTGCTGACCACGATCGAGCGCAACGGCGTCAAGGTCGATGCGGCGGAACTCGGCCGCCAGAGCCACAAGCTGGGCCAGGAAATGCTGCAGCTCGAGCAGAAGGCCTATGAACTGGCGGGGCAGCCCTTCAATCTGAATTCGCCCAAGCAGCTGGGCGAGATCCTGTTCGGCCGCATGCAGTTGCCGGTGGTGCGCAAGACCGCCGGCGGCGCGCCATCGACCGACGAGGAAGTGCTGAGCAAGCTGGCGCAGGACTACCCGCTGCCGCAGGTGCTGCTGGAGTACCGCGGGCTGTCCAAGCTCAAGTCCACTTACACGGACAAGCTGCCGCGCATGATCAATCCCGATACCGGCCGCGTGCACACGCACTATTCGCAGGCCGCGGTGATCACCGGCCGCCTGGCGTCGTCCGATCCCAACCTGCAGAACATCCCGGTGCGCACCGAGGCCGGGCGCCGGGTGCGCGAGGCCTTCATCGCCGAGCAGGGGCTGCTGCTGTCGGCCGACTATTCGCAGATCGAGCTGCGCATCATGGCGCACGTGTCGGACGACGCCAACCTGCAGCGCGCCTTCGCGGCCGGCGAGGACATCCACCGCGCCACGGCGTCGGAAGTGTTCGGCGTGGCGCTGGCGGACGTGTCGTCCGAGCAGCGGCGCGCGGCCAAGGCGATCAACTTCGGCCTGATCTACGGCATGGGCGTGTTCGGCCTGGCGTCCAACCTGGGTATCACGCGCGACGCGGCGCAAGCGTATATCGACCGCTACTTCGCCCGCTATCCCGGCGTGGCCATGTACATGGAGAACACGCGCCGAGTGGCCCGCGAGCAAGGCTACGTCGAGACCGTGTTCGGGCGCCGGCTGCAACTGCCGGAAATCCGCGGCGCCTCGGGCCCGCGTCGCCAGGGCGCCGAGCGCGCGGCGATCAACGCGCCGATGCAGGGCACCGCGGCCGACCTCATCAAGATGGCGATGGTGGCGGTGCAGGACTGGCTCGAAGCCGAAAAGCTGCAGACCCGCATGATCATGCAGGTGCACGACGAACTGGTGCTGGAAGCGCCGGACGCCGAACTGGAGCTGGTCAAGCAAACCCTGCCGCGCCTGATGTGCAACGTGGCCGAGCTGCGTGTGCCGCTGGTGGCCGAGGTGGGCGTGGGCAAGAACTGGGAACAGGCGCACTGAAGCCCGGGCGCGGCGTCACTGGCGCCGCGTGGGCGAGGAGCGCGGGCCGCGCAAGGGAAGGGCACGGCTTCCTTGGGCGGCCTATTTCCGCTTTTCTCCCTGCAACAATATAATGTTGCGCTTCCTCCCTGACAATAATACGTCCCCCAAATGCTGCTGCTCTGGGTCCTTCTTGCCACCATCACCGGCGGCCTCATCGCCGTCCTTGTCGCCAGCTGGCTGGCCTACAAGGTTTTTGCCCACTATCTGCACCACATGGTCAGCCTGTCCGTGGGAGTGCTGCTGTCGGTCGCGCTGCTGCACCTGCTGCCGGAGGCCTTTGAAAGCGGGGTGGCCGATGCCCACGTACTGTTCGGCCTGATGCTGGCGTCGCTGATCGGCTTTTTCGTGCTGGAGAAGATCGCGCTGCTGCGCCACAGCCACCATCACGAGGGCGACGGCCACCATCATCATCATGGCCACGACCGCCACGAGGCGGGGCGCGGGGGCGTGCTTATCCTGATCGGCAGTTCGCTGCACAACCTGTGCGACGGCGTGCTGGTTGCGGCGGCCTTCCTGACCGATCCGCTGCTGGGCGTGCTGACGGCCGCCTCGATCATCGTGCACGAGGTGCCGCACAAGCTGGGCGATTTCGTGGTGCTGCTCAACGCCGGCCTGGCGCGCCGTCGCGCTTTCGCGCTGATCCTGTTCACCAGCTTGTGTTCAGCCGTGGGCGGCATAATAGGCTACTTCGTGCTGCAACAGGCGCAGGACTGGGTGCCGTACGTATTGGTGGTTGCCGCGAGCAGCTTCCTCTACATCTCGGTGGCCGACCTGATGCCGCAGATGCACGAACGGGTATCCCTGGCCGATGCGGTGCCGCAATTGCTGCTGGTGGGCGTGGGCGTGGTGCTGATCTACAGCGTCACGACCCTGATGCACCATGGGCATGATCACGAGGCGGGCGCAGGCCACGGCGCGGCGCGTACGGAGCACATGCATACGCATTGAACCGCAGCGTGCGCGATACCCGGCTTTGCTTTCGAACCTGGCCGGTCGTGTCGCGGATGCCGCAAGGCGGACCGCGGGGCATCGGCTCCGCCTTGATTCCTACCAGGAGTTCGCCATGAGTTTTTCCGCCGCCGCCGGCAATGTCGCCCCCACCGTGATCCACACGGACGCCCAGGGGCTGGCCCACGGGGATTTCCAGTTGCCCGTGGCCGATGGATCCATCAGCGCCTATTACGCCGCCCCCGAAGGCAGGCGCGACCTGCCGGTGGTGCTGGTGATCCAGGAAATCTTCGGGGTGCACGAGCACATCAAGGATATCTGCCGCCGGGTGGCCAAGGCCGGTTACCTGGCCGTGGCCGCGAATCTGTACGAGCGCCAGGGCGATGCGTCGACCTATACCGATATTCCCAAGCTGATCGCCGAAATCGTCAGCAAGGTGCCCGACGAGCAGGTGTTCGCCGACCTGGACGCCAGCGTGGCGTGGGCCGCGCAGCATGGCGGTGATCCGAAGCGGGTGGCGGTGACAGGGTTCTGCTGGGGCGGGCGCCTGACCTGGATGTACGCGGCGCACAATCCGGACGTGAAGGTGGGCGTGGCCTGGTATGGCCGACTGAGTTCGGGGCACGGACCGTTGATCAAGCGCTTCGCGTTCGATGTGGTCAATGAACTGCATGCGCCGGTGCTGGGCCTGTATGGCGCCAAGGATGCCAGCATTCCTGTGTCGGATATCGAGATAATGAAAACCAAGCTGGCCGGCGGCAATGAAAATGCCAGGCGCTCCGAGTTCGTGGTGTACCCGCAGGCGGATCATGCTTTCCTGGCGGATTACCGGATGAGTTATCAGGCGGAAGCGGCCAAGGATGGGTGGGGGAGGATGCTGGAGTGGTTCAAGCGGTACCTTTGAGAGGGATTGTGCCCTTGGCGTCATGAGAAGCCGCTGCGCGTTTGCGTGGCGGTTTTTTTTAGGGATGTTGTTGCTTTCGTAGGCCGCCCGGCGCGGGTGGCGCACGGGTGGGCGCGCCTGCGATTGCGGTCCGGAGCCTTCGCTCCGGACTACCCCAACCTCAACCTCGTCCGCCTTCGGCTCCCTACGGTTTCCGTCGGGCGCATCTGACGGCGCGCCCACCCGTGCGCCACCCGCGCCGGGCTACCGGTTTCGAGGCATGGGGCGCTGCTGGACCGCGGCGGCATGCGAGAGGTTTGCGGGGCCCGCCAGGGTCGACTGCGCGGGCAGCCGGCCCTGGCATACGCGGCGTGGGGCGTCGGGGCCGGGTTCGCCGCGCGCGCGGGAAGAGGAGGCGATAGGTAGTGCGGTGTCGCGGAGAGAACTGTCCGCCTATTGCGCCCCGTAGATGAATGAAAGGGAGCGAGTTCTATCTCATGCGGCAATCGCCACTGTGCGACACAGTTGCTTCAAGCCGGGGTAGCCCCCAACGGTGGCAGCCATTGCGGGGCAGCGCGGAAGCCTTCAAAAATCTCCCGCCAGGATGGCCGGCCCGCCGCCCGGCCACCCGAAGGCGGGCCAGCCCCCTCGGGGGGCAGCTAGCGCGCGAAGCGTGCGCGGCGTGGGGGCCGGCCCGCCGCCCGGCCG